>OY729432.1:2242500-3949999 GCA_963422385.1 Binatia bacterium
ATCCGTTGACCGCCAAAGACCGAAATCCGCCCCGGCCGTAGCGTTCCGGGTTCGACATTGGCGTATGCTGGCGGCGTTCGTTAAGGAGGGATCATGGCTGACGACGCAATCGAAGTCTTGTTGGAAGAGGGAAGGACTTTTCCGCCGCCGGACGAATTCAAGCAATCCGGAAACCTGAACGACCCCGCGGTGTTCGAACGGGCCGACAAGGACCCGGAGGGGTTCTGGGCCGAGCATGCACGGGAGCTGGACTGGTTCAGGACCTGGGACAAGGTGCTCGAGTGGGACTGCCCCTGGGCCAAGTGGTTCATCGGAGGAAAGCTCAACGTCTCCTACAACTGCCTGGATCGGCACGTCAAGACGGCCCGCAAAAACAAGGCCGCCATCATCTGGGAGGGGGAACCCGGAGACGAACGGGTGCTGACCTACCGCGACGTCTGGCGCGAGGTGAACAAGTTCGCCAACGTGCTCAAGAAGCTGGGGGTCAAGAAGGGAGATCGCGTGGCCCTCTACTTGGGCATGGTGCCGGAGCTGTTGATCGCCATGCATGCGTGCAACCGCATCGGAGCCGTGCATAGCGTCGTGTTCGGAGGTTTCAGCTCCGAGTCCTTGCGTGATCGCATCAACGACGCCTCGGCCAAGGTACTGGTCACCGGCGATGGAGGTTACCGGCGCGGCGCCGTCATCCCCCTGAAGAAGAACGCGGACGAGGCCGTTGCGGGCTCACCTTCCATCGAGAACGTGGTGGTGGTGCAGCGGGTCGGGAGCGAGTCCGGCGTCGCCATGAGGGAAGGCAGGGATCACTGGTGGCACGAGCTGATGGTCGATGCACCGCTTTGGTGCGAGCCCGAGCACATGGACAGCGAGGACATGCTCTTCAGCCTCTACACCAGCGGCACCACCGGCAAGCCCAAGGGCATCGTCCACACCACCGCCGGCTACCTGCTGGGCGTCCACCTCGCCAACAAATGGGTCTTCGACATGAAGGAGGACGACGTCTTCTGGTGCGCCGCCGACATCGGCTGGGTTACCGGCCATACGCATATTGTCTACGGACCCATGGCCAACGGCGTGACGCAGGTGATGTACGAGGGCTCGCCCGACTGGCCGGACAAGGATCGCTTGTGGCGTATGGTGGAGAAATATGGAGTGACCATCTTCCACACCGCGCCCACCGCAATCCGGACCTTCATGCGCTGGGGAACCGGGTTTCCGGCCGCCCACGACCTGAGCAGCCTGAGACTCCTGGGCTCCGTAGGGGAGCCCATCAATCCCGAGGCGTGGATGTGGTACCACGAGCACATCGGGCACGAGAAATGCCCGATCATGGACACTTGGTGGCAAACGGAAACGGGACACCCGCTGATCACGCCGTTTCCGGGCGTGACCACTCTGAAACCGGCCTCGGCCACCAAGCCGTTCCCCGGCATCGAAGCGGACGTGGTGGACGAGCAGGGGAAGTCAGTGCCGCTGGGCGGTGGCGGTTACCTGGTCCTGAAGCGACCGTGGCCGGCCATGCTGCGCACCGTGTTCAACGATCCGGACCGGTACGTGGAAACCTACTGGAGCCGCTTCCCGGGCATGTATTTCGCCGGGGACGGCGCCAAGCGCGACAAGGACGGCTACTTCTGGCTCCTGGGCCGCGTGGATGACGTCATGAACGTCTCCGGGCACCGGCTCAGCACGATGGAGGTCGAAAGCGCATTGGTGGACCATCAGGCGGTGGCGGAGGCGGCGGTCATCGGCAAGCAGCATGAGGTGAAGGGGCAGGGCATCTGCGCGTTCGTGTCGCTCATAGCCGGGGTTGAGAATACACCGGAGCTGGTGGAGGAACTGCGCGCCCACGTGGCCAGGAAGATCGGCGCCATTGCCCGGCCCGACGAGCTGTACTACGCCGCCGAGCTGCCCAAGACCCGGAGCGGCAAGATCATGCGCCGGCTGCTGCGGGACATCGCCGACGGCAAGGCGATGGGCGATACCACCACCTTGGCCGATCCGACGGTGGTGGCCAAGCTGAAGGAGCAGTACGAGGACGAGTGACCCAGGGGCTGAGATCGGCGAGGGCGGCGGCCCGGAAACCGGAAGACGGGTTCGGCCGTTTTGCGTCGCACGAATCCCGGCGTTGATCGGTGCCACGGCCGCCACCGTCAACGGATTTCCGGGCCGCCACCCTCGCCGATCTCAACCCGTACCCATCACCCGAACACCCGGAAGTACATCTCGGAGAGCGACGGCTCCATGACTGCTGCGTCCCGCATCTCCTTTTCGACCGCGGGACGCAACGGCTCGTAGAGCCTGTTCACCTCGGCCGTTACCGCGGCCTCGTCCATTTGAGTGAGCCGGCCGCCGGCCACCACCACCTCTCCGTTCACCAGCACGGTGTCCACGGAGCTGCCATTCTCGCAGAAGACGAGCTGGGTGATGACATCATTCAGCGGCGTGAACGCGGGCGTGTCGCGCTTTAACAGCACGACGTCGGCGAGACGGCCCGGCTCCAGCACGCCGCAGTCGAGGCCGAACGCCCGGGCGCCCCATCGGGTGGTCATGGACAGGGCCTGCCGGGCCGTGATCCAGCGGCTGTAGTCGTGGTCGCGGGTGTTGTGGATCAACGCGGCCAGCCGCATGGCGTCGAACATGTTCTGGGAGTCGTTGGAGCAGGCGCCGTCGGCTCCCAGCCCCACCCGGCCGCCGGCCGCCAGGAAATCCGGTATAGGCGCTAGGCCGCTGCCCAGGCGGAGGTTGCTGGCGGGGTTGTGCACCGGCGTCGCACCCCGTTCCACGATGATCTCCACGTCTTCCGGCTCGATCCACACGTTGTGGGCCGTGGACAGGTTGGGCTTCACCACCCCCAGGTCGTCCAGGTGCTTCAGCAGGGAGGTGCCGTAGAGCTTCGGACCCATCAGTCCCTGGGACTTGGTCTCGGCGAGATGAATGTGCAGCGGGACGCCCCAGCGTTCGGAGATGGCGGCCGCGCCCTGAAGCAACTCATCGGTGCAACGCTGTACCGCGGAGGGTCCGGGGCAGCACGTCGTCAACCGATCCGGGTCGTGCAACTCGCCCATGAATGCCTCGATCTCGTCGAGCCAGCCCTGGGTGTCCCTGGTCTCGGCCTGGGTCATCCGGCTTACCTCGTCGCCGGTCTCTCCCTTGGGCGTCTCCATGGGGATGGTGGCTTCGTAGGGCCGGTCGGTGACGGTAAGGGCCACCACATGTCGCAGGCCCAGGTCCCGCATGGCCCGAATCGCCTGGCCGGCGCCGGTGTAGCGGCTGTTCCGGTTGCCGAAGAAATGGTCGAGGTTGGTGGTGCAACCGGTCTTGAGCATCTCCATGGCGCCCAGAAGGGCGCTGACATGGAACATCTCATCGCTGCAGGCGCGGAGGGCGGCACGCCAGTACGCGCGCCATATCTCCAACGGACGCGTGGGCATCAAGCCGCGAAAGATGTTGGCGGGCGAATGGTTGTGGGCGTTGACGAGTCCTGGAATCGCGATGGAGCGGCTTCCGTCAATGACCCGGTCCCAAGCGTCCCGCGGACAGCCGGAAGCCGGTCCCACGTAGTCCAGGCGATTGCCGTCAATGACCAGGGATCCGTCCTCGATCACGTCGTCGTGTTCGTTCATGGTGACGACCAGCGCGTGTTCGATCAGTTGCTTCATGGTAACCGCCTTTCCGGTTCGTATCAGAAAGCCACCCGGCGCAGGCCGAGGCCCAGGAGCAGCACGATGATCCCCAAGGCCGCGTTGGCCACCAGCAAACGCAGCCAGGGGTTGCGGCCGTCGAGTGGGTTTTCCAGGGAGACGTCGTACCGGAATGCCTGAAGCCCGTGGTTCAGCGCCATCACGGCGGTCAGGCCGGTTTTCGCCGCCAGGATGAGGAAAGCGCCCGAGCCCGGCACGAGTTGGGCCGCCGTTCCCTGCGGGAAAACCCCGGCAAGGCCCGAAAGAACGGCCACGGGAGCCGCCACCGCGACGACCGCGTTCAAGCCGCTGGCAGCCCGGCGCATGAAATCGAGGCGTGGCCCGGGCAGCAGTCCGCGGCTCGCCGGCCACAACATGCCCAGGACGAGCAGGTTGGCGCCCAGCCAGACGCTGAAGGAGAAGATGTGCACCCATGGAATGAAGAGCTGCAAAGGTATTTCCTTCCCGTCCACCTTGCCTCGCGGCGGTTATATCCAACCGCGCCGGCAGCCGCTACTCGATGAATCTTGCAAGCCTTTTCGTCCCCGGCTCCTTGCCGGTCCGGGAGCGGCGCCCGAAACGCGGACGGGTTTGAAACCGGCCCCTACGGCCTTGATACGCCAAGGCACTTGTGTTAGCAAAGAGCGTATTCCACGAGGAGGGCGTCGAACTTGCCATGATGCGCTGGTTGCCTGAGAATGTGTCCACCTACGGTGGTCAGATCGACTACCTGTTCTATCTCATCTACTACATCACCGGTGCCGCCCTGATCATCGTCACGGTATTGATGGTGGCGTTCCTGATCATGTATCGCCAGAAGGAGGGGCGTAAAGCCGTCTACACTCATGGCAACACCGCCCTCGAGGTCACCTGGACGGTGGTTCCCGCCCTGATCCTCATCATGCTCTCCTTCATGAGCATCTCCACCTGGGGCGAGATCAAGATCTACGCTCCGCCCGCCGAGTACGAGGTGAGGGTGGTGGGCAAGCAGTTCAACTGGGAGGTGCTCCATCCCGGCCCCGACGGGAAGCTGGATACCAAGGACGACATCAAGATCGAAAACGAGGTGCACGTCCCGGTGGACAAGGTCGTGCACGTCCAGCTAACGGCGTCGGACGTCATCCACAGCTTCTTCGTGCCCAGTTTCCGGGTGAAGCAGGACGCCGTCCCCGGGCGCAACATCCTGGTATGGTTCGAGGTCACCAAACCCGGCCAGTACGAGCTCCCCTGCGCGGAGCTGTGCGGCTTCGGTCACTCGGGCATGCTCGGATGGGTGTTCGTCCACACGCCGGAAGACTACGAGAAATTCCTCAAGGAAAACCGGAACCAGAGTTGATCCCGCCCAACCGTGGACGCATCTCCCCAGTCGGAGCACGTCCCTGAAGGCGGAGGAGGAACATCAAGGATGAGTGAAGCAGCGGCACACGCCGATCACGGAGCCCATGAACCGGCGGGCTTCTGGTCACACTACGTCTTCTCGACCGATCACAAGATGATCGGTCGGCAGTTTCTCTTTCTGGGGCTGTTCATGCTGATCATCGGCGGTACTCTCGCCATGCTGATCCGCTGGCAGCTCGCGTGGCCGGAGACCGAGGTGCCCGGGCTGGGATGGGTGCCCGAGCCGACCATGTACGAAGGGATCATCCCGCCGCAGACCTACAACATGCTGTTCACCATGCACGCCACCATCATGATCTTCTTCGTGGTGATGCCCGTCATGGTGGGCGGTTTCGGCAACTTCCTGATCCCCATCATGGTCGGCGCCAGGGACATGGCGTTCCCGTTGCTCAACATGCTGTCCTTCTGGGTGGGGGCCGTGTCCGGCGTAATCATGCTGGCGAGCTTCTTCGTCATCGGCGGCGCCGCCGCCGGGGGATGGACGTCCTATACCCCGCTTGCCGCCGATGCCGTGTACACCGGGGTCAATTGGGGCATCAACCTATGGGTCCTCAGCCTGTTCGTGCTGGCCTTCTCCTCGCTGATGGGCTCCATCAACTACATCACCACCATCATCAACATGAGAGCGCCGGGCATGACCTACTTCCGCATGCCGCTCTCCATCTGGTCTCTTTTCATCACGGCGATCCTGCTTCTGCTGGCGTTGCCGGTCTTGACCGCGGCCTTGGGCATGCTCTTCTTCGACCGTGTCTTCGACACCAACTTCTTTCTTCCCGCGGGCGGCATGCCGCTGCTGTGGCAGCACCTGTTCTGGTTCTTCGGCCATCCGGAAGTCTACATTCTGGTGCTTCCCGCCATGGGAGTAACCTCGGACATCCTGTCGGTGTTCTCGCGCAAGCCGATCTTCGGGTACCGGGCCATGGCCTACTCCATGATCGCCATCGCGTTTCTCTCCTGGATTGTCTGGGGCCATCACATGTTCCTCAGCGGCATGAACCCGCTGCTGGGAACGGCATTCATGCTCACGACCATGGTGATCGCGGTTCCCTCGGCCATCAAGACGTTCAACTGGCTGGGTACGCTGTGGGGCGGTTCCATACGCTTCACGGTGCCGCTGCTGTTCGCCATCGGTTTCGTCTCCAACTTCGTCATCGGCGGCCTCAGCGGCATCTTCATGGCATCCACCCCGGTGGATATCTTCATCCACGACACCTACTTCATCGTGGCGCACTTCCATTACGTGGTGGCCGGGATCATCTTCGCCATGTTCGCCGCCATCTACTTCTGGTTCCCGAAGATGTTCGGGCGCATGATGAGCAAGACGTGGGGCATCGTGCACTTCATCGGCACCTACGTGTTCTTCAATCTCACCTTCTTCCCCATGCATTTCCTGGGCGTGGGCGGGCACCTGCGCCGGATCTACAACCCCATGCAGTACGAGTACCTGGAACAGTTCGGGGACATGAACGTGTTCATCACCATCAGCGCGTTTTGCCTCGCGGTTGCTCAGATACCCTTCATCGTCAACTTCATCGGGAGCCTCTTCGTCGGCGAGAAGGCATCCGAGAATCCCTGGGAGGCCAACACGCTGGAGTGGTCGGCGCCCTCGCCGCCGCCCCACGGCAACTTCGCGGCCATCCCGCAGGTTTACCGCGGCCCGTATGAGTACAGCTCACCAGAAGTCCGGGAAGACTGGCTGCCCCAGGATCAGGCACTGGGCGCGACCGCAGCGACCGGACACTGAGGCGGGACACTGGGATGGCCAACGCTTGGCTCCATCGGTTGGCGCTGACCACCGCCGGGACCACGCTGTTTCTGCTGTTCGTGGGCGCCTTGGTCACGAGCAAGGGCGTGGGTCTGGCGGTGCCGGATTGGCCCACCACCTTCGGCCACAACATGTTCCTGTTCCCTTGGGCGGGGATGGTGGACGGCGTGTTCTACGAGCACGGCCACCGCTTGGTGGCGTCCGGCGTCGGGTTCCTGACACTGGTGCTGGCGGTGTGGCTCTGGCTGAAAGAGCCCCGGGCGTGGGTCCGCTGGCTGGGTACCGCGGCGTTGCTGCTGGTGACGGTTCAGGGCGTCGTCGGGGGGCTTCGGGTGGTGTGGCTGGAACAGGATTTCGCCATCATCCATGCGGCGCTTGCCCAGGCATTCTTCGGCCTCATGGTAGCGATGGCGCTGTTCACCTCCCGGCGCTGGGCGGAAGGCGACAGGACACCAAAGCCGCTGGCGGGCGGCTCGACGATGTTTCAGTGGTTCTGCCTCGCCACCACGTTGCTGATCTACGCACAGAGCCTGCTGGGAGCGGTCATCCGCCACACCGGTACGGCCGTGGTCCTGCATGTCCTGATGGCGTTGGTGGTGGCCGTCCAGACCGGTCTGCTGGTGGTGAGGGCGCTCCAACTCGGTGACGAGGCGCCCGTGTTCCGGACTCTTTCCCTCTGCCTCGGATTGCTCCTGGTGTCGCAGCTCGCGCTGGGTGCCGGCTCTTACGCGGCCCGTTTCCTGTCGTTCGGAGCTGCTTGGCAGCCGGGCGTCATCGTCGCCGTGACCACCGGTCACGTGGTGACCGGTGCAATCATGTTGGCGTTGAGCGTGGTGATCACGCTTTGGGCCTTCCGTGTCCTCGGCCCTGGTCGTCTCCCGGTGGTGGACGGGGTGGTCTCCCGGAGGGCTGCGGCGTGACGCTGCGAACCGAGACATACGCGGTCGAATCGACCCACGGCCGGAGGCTGCTCGACTACCTGGAGCTCACCAAGCCAAGACTCGTGCTGATGGTCCTGATGACCACCCTGGTGGGTTTCTACATGGGCTCGGAGTCCTTCCCGGACTACCTCGTGCTGTTGCACACCGTGCTCGGTACGGCCCTTGCGGCGGGGGGGACTCTGGCGCTCAATCAATCCCTGGAACGCGACATCGACGCGGCCATGAAGCGCACCCGGCACCGCCCGATCCCCGAGGGGCGGGTCCAGCCAGTGGAGTGCGTTCTGTTCGGAAGCATCCTGGTGGCGTCCGGCCTGGTCCTGCTGCTGGTGGCCGTGAACGTCCTGAGTGCGCTTCTGACCGCGATCATCTCGGTTACCTATCTGTTCCTGTACACGCCGTTCAAGCAGAAGTCGTCCCTGTGCAGCCTCATCGGCGCGGTTCCTGGGGCGATTCCGCCGGTGGTCGGCTGGACCGCGGCGCAGGGGACCCTCGGCCTCGAAGCGGGGATCCTGTTCGGGATACTCTTCCTCTGGCAGATCCCCCACAACCTGGCCATCGCCAGGCTCTATCGCGACGATTTCCTGTGCGCGGGCATCCGTTTCCTGCCCGTGGTGGACGAGGAGGGGAGAAGCACCGGACGGCAAGCGGTAAGCCACTGCCTGGCGTTGCTCGTGGTGAGCCTGATGCCGACGCTCACGGGTTTCGCCGGTGAGATCTACTATTTCGCGGCCATTCTTCTGGGAGTCGGATTTCTGGTTTACGCGGTGAGGCTCGCGGCCTTGAGGTCGGTGAGCAGCGCGCGGCAGTTGCTCTTCGCCTCGCTGTTCTATCTGCCGCTACTGCTCGTCGCCATGGCCCTGGACAGGATACCTGTTTGACATGGACTCGACCGTAGGCAGGCACCATCGAACCCGCCGGGGCCCGTTATGGAATCAATCGTAGACAGCCGGAGTCGGAGACGTAACAGCCGCCTGGGGTTGGTGATCGGCGCCCTGGCGATCAGCTATATCGTGGCGACGATCGTTTTCCTGGTGCTCTACTGACGGAAGGCACGGATGGCAAGGGACGCAACGGCAAGGATGCTGGGCGGCGGCGACGCGGCGACGCCGCCGCCCGTGTCCACCTTTGGCGGAGGCCCCCCGCCGCCTTCGCGGCCGGAACCGGTGATCAGCAACGCGAGACTGGGGCTGATGATGTTCATCGGCGCGGAGGTGATGTTTTTCGCCGGACTCATCGGCGCGTTCCTGGTGTTGCGTCTGAGCAGCGAGGTCTGGCCGCCTCCGTCGCAACCGCGGTTGCCGGTCTGGATCACGGGTTTCAACACACTGGTGCTGCTCGGCAGCGGTCTCGCCATGCAACGGGCGTCGCTGGCGGCCCGGCTGAGAGACCGGGTTCGGCTGTCGGGCTGGCTGCTCGCCACAGGGGTCCTGGGGGCGCTCTTTCTCTGTATCCAGGGCTACGAGTGGGTGCGGCTGATCGGGTTCGGCTTGACCATGCGGAGCGGCCTGTACGGCTCCACGTTTTACGCCCTCATCGGATTGCACGGGCTTCACGTCCTCGGAGCGCTGGTGTGGGTGGGGGTGGTGTGGCTCCTGGCGCGGCAGGGGCGTTACGCGTCGGGTCATACGGTGGGTGTCGAAACGTGTACCATGTACTGGACGTTCGTGGTGGCGCTGTGGCCGGTCCTCTACGGCCTCGTGTACCTCTACTGACGGAACGCCAGGGGTGGCGCATGGGAGAAGGTTCAACCGACAAGCGGTTCATGACCTGGGCCATGGCGACGATGGGCGCGGCGGCAACGAGTGCCGGACCATGGCCCCAACAAGCGCTGGCGGCGGAGAGCGAGCGAATGGTGGATGCCTTCAACTGGACCGTCGTGTTTCTGATGGCCATGCCTTACGCTACCCTGGCCTGTTGCGTGGGGTGGATCGTCTATCGTTACACGCGTTTCCAGCGGGCGCGCGACGACGGGCGTGCGCGGCTTCATATCGTTAAAAAAGGAGAATGTTAGATGAGCGACGCAGCGACGTTACATCGGGAGCCCGCGGAGTCGCCCCTCACCCCGGAAAGCTGGGGCAAGCTGGGGATGTGGATCTTTCTCTGCGGCGACGCGATGACCTTCGGGACCCTCATCGTGACCTTCGGGATCATGCGCATGGCCGCGGTCGACTGGCCCGTGCCGTCGGAGGTGCTCGGCATCAACCTGACCGCGTTCATGACGTTTCTGCTGATCTGCAGCAGCGTGACCATGGTGCTGGGCTTGGCGGGCATCAAGCGCGGCAACCAGAAGGAGTTTGCCAAGTTCCTGTTGCTCACGATCCTCGGCGGGGCCGCTTTCCTCGGGTGTCAGGTCTACGAATGGACCCATCTCATCCATGAAGGCGTGACGATCTCGGCGAACAAATTCGGCTCACCGGTATTTGGCGACACGTTCTACATCATGACCGGTTTTCACGGGATGCACGTGTTCGGCGGCGTCGTATACCTCGCGGTTATCCTGGTGGGCGGTCTGACGGGCCGCATCAACCAGGACAACGCCTCGGTGGTGGAGATTGCCGGTCTCTACTGGCACTTCGTCGACCTCGTGTGGATTTTGATCTTTACCTTCGTCTACCTCTTGTAGGATACGGGAGCACCAACCATGTCAGAGACAGCAGTGCATAAGGACACCCACGAAGACCCCAACTATCTGGCCATATTCGGTTGGCTTTTCGCCCTCACGGTGGTGGAGGTGGGGATCATCTACCTGCCGTTACCCAAGCTCATGATCGCAGCCGGGCTGGTGATCCTGGCGGTGGTGAAGGCTTCGCTGGTAGCCATCTACTTCATGCACCTCAAGTTCGAGAAGGTCGTGATCTGGTGGATCGCCGTGATCCCGGCCATCCTGTGTGTCTTCCTGATCCTCATGCTCATTCCGGAGCTCGTTTGATCGGGATGCCGGAACTCGAGGCCGTGCGCGGAGCAGCGATGGAATCCCTGTCGCCGGCAAGGCGCGACGACTGCACGGGCGGGTCTCAAACCCGTCCGTGCCCCGGTGTGCGGCATTGTCATACGGTGGAACGGCACCCTCCCGGCGATCGCCGACTCTTCCATTGATTTCCATCGCGTCACTCCCTCATCTGAACGCGCTGCTCAACACGGTCAGCGCGGTCCTGCTTCTGATCGGTTACTACTTCATCCGGCAGCGCGACGTCGCGGCTCACAGACGGTGCATGCTGGCCGCGCTGGGCAGCTCCGGGCTGTTCCTGATCTCCTATCTCGTCTACCATTTCGGTGTGGGGTCGGTCCGTTTCGAGGGTCAGGGCTGGATCCGGCTGGTCTACTTCGCGGTGCTGGTGTCCCACACGGTTCTCGCTACGGCCATCGTGCCCCTGGTCCTCGTCACCGTCGTGCGGGCGTTGGGCCGGCGGTTCGACAAGCACCGCGCCATCGCGCGCTGGACCCTGCCTTTGTGGCTCTACGTGTCGGTGACCGGCGTTGCCGTGTACTGGATGCTGTACCGGATGGAGTTCTAGGAGTCTGTCCGAGCAGAGCAAGAATCTACCGGAGGCAGGGAAAATGGACCCATTTCCCTGCCTCCGGTAGATTCTTGCTCTGCTCGGACAGACTCCTGGCGCCGTCTTGCCTCCGGTCTCCCCAATCCCGATCAATCGCCGCGCGGTCCTTCATCCGGGTCAAAGGCGGCGACGGCACGCAAGGCGTCCGCGACCCCTGGCGCCGCGGCAATGATGGGGTTGCCATGCAGCAGGCCGCCATTGGCGAGAAAGTCATTTGTCCAGCCGCCCGCTTCTCTGACCAACAATATCCCGGCCAGGCAATCCCAGGCGTTGATATGCGCCTCGAAGTAACCGAGCAACCGGCCGGCGCCAACATAGGCCAACATCAAGGCGCCCGAACCGTTGCGTTGGTACATCCCTCCCGCATCCAAGAGTCGGCGGATGCCATCCACCGCCGGCGCGGCCGAGGTTCTGGTCGAATGGCCGATGCCGACGGTGCCCTGGGTCAGGCTGTCCGCCCCGCTGGACGCAATCCGCGTCTCGCCGCAGAAGGCGCCCCGGCCGCGGCGCGCGGCGAAAAGCTCGTCCACGTTCGGGTCGTAGATGACGCCCACTTCGATTCGACCTCGTCGTACATAGGCGATCGAAACGCACCAGACCGGCACCTGGTTGATGAAATTCGTCGTTCCATCGATGGGATCGACGACCCAGATGCTGCCCACGTCGTCTTCACCGATGGCGGTATCGCCCTCTTCGCCGAGAAACCCGTCGTCCGGAAAGAGTCCGTAGATGCGGTTCCGGATAAGCGTCTCGACGGCGCCATCGGCCTGGCTGACGAAGTCTTGCGGACCCTTTGAGGCAACCTTCAGCACGTCCGGATCGCGGAAATAGGCCAGCGCCGCGCGGCCCGCTTCGTGCGCAATCTCCTTCGCCGCCCGGAAGCGATCGGCCAACGCTTGATCATCCATATCGATGAACTCCAATTCGCGGCCCACGGGTTCCAGGTCCAAGGAGCCTGCGCCGCAGGATAATGACGGGGTGCGGGCGGGTTTCAGACCCGCCTGCGCCCGCACGGTGCTGCCGCCCGATACAGGCTCCTAAGTCTGCTTCTCCAACAACGTAACGCCGCGATCGCGAAACGCGATCCGGACACGGGACCCCGCTGAAATCAACGCATCGTACTGGTGGTCGGCGACGAAGATTTCACCCAGATCGGTGTCGAGAGTGTATTCGATGTGACTGCCGACGTAGGTGCTCTTGAGTACGGTTCCGGTGAGTCCGACTTCCTGTTCACTTGCTTTCAGGATCACCGCTTCCGGGCGGACGGCGAGCTTGACGGGACCGGCGGGCAGATCCCGGTGCGGCAGAAGGAGCTCGACCCGATCGCCGACGCGGATGGTTGCGTGATTGCCGTCGTGGCTGATCAGTTCGGCGTCGACGACGTTGGCATCGCCGATGAAGTCGGCGACAAAGCGATCCCGGGGGCCTTCGTAAAGCTCGCTCGGCGCGCCTTCCTGCGCGACCTCCGCATTGCGCATCACGATGATCCGGTCCGATACCGCCAGCGCTTCCTCCTGGTCGTGGGTGACGTAGACCGTCGTCAGGCCGAGGGTTTGCTGCAACTCCCTGATTTCCTCGCGAACCCGTCGGCGCAGCTTGGCGTCGAGATTGGAGAGCGGCTCGTCGAACAACAGCACCGTCGGTTCGAGGACGAGGGCCCGGGCCACGGCGACCCGCTGCTGCTGGCCGCCGGAAAGCTCGCTCGGCAGGCGCTCGCCGTAGCCGGAGAGACCCACCAGCTTCAAGCCTTCTTCGGCCCGATCCCGCATCTCCGCCTTGGCGATACCGCTGACCGAGAGGCCGTAAGATACGTTCTCGAACACGGTCATATGCGGAAACAGGGCATAGGATTGAAACACCATGGAGACGTCCCGTGCGCTGGCAGGCAGGCGGGAAACGTCGTTGCCGCCAATAAATACGCTACCCGAGGTGGGCATTTCCAGACCGGCAATGAGGCGGAGGGTCGTCGTCTTGCCGCAGCCGCTCGGCCCAAGCAATGTCACCAGGTCGCCGGATTGAACCTCGAAGGAGACCTGGTTCACGGCGATGACCGGTCCGTAGTGTTTGCTGACCTTGTCGAATCGAACCGCAACCGCTTGTCCCTGGATGGTCATGCGCCCGCTCCTCCCGTGCCGAGGGCGGCCACGCTCATGGATTCCGCCCGGCGGCCGATGCGCCGTTCACCGACAATGAACTGGATCAGCAGGATCACCACCACCATGACGACGATCAAAACCGAACTATAGGCGATGGCAAGTCCGTAGTCACCGTTTTCCACCCGGCCGATGATATAGGACGTCGCCATATCGTAGTTGGCGCTGACCAGGAAGATGACCGCGCTGATGGCCGTCATCGCGCGGACAAAGCTGAAGACCAGGGCGGCCACCACGGCCGGGCGCAGCAGAGGCAGGACGACCTTGCGGACGGTGGCGAAGGAGTTGGCGCCCAGGGTCAAGGATGCCTCGTCCAGGCTCTTGTCGATCTGGGTCATGGCGGCGATGCCGGCGCGGACCCCCACCGGCATGTTTCGGAAGATGAAGCAGATGACGAGTATCACACCGGTGCCGGTGAGCTCCACCGGCGGCACGTTGAAAGCGAGGATGTAGCCAACCCCGATGACGGTGCCAGGTATCGCGAAACTCAACAGAGTGCCGAACTCGAATGCGTGCTGACCGGCAAATTTCTGCCGGATCAGCAGATAGGCGGTCAGCAGACCCACCGCCGCGGTCAGAGGGGCGGAAATGGCGGAGATCGAGATGGTCGTCCAGAAGGAATTCCAGGCAGCACCCGACCAGACCCATCCACCGGCCCCGGTAGTGACGGAAAAGGCGTCAATGTAGTGGCGCAAGGTGAGGCTGTGGTCCCGGCCCCAGAGCTCAACGAAACCGCCGAACAAGACCATGCAATAGATGACCGCGGTCAGACCGGTCCAAGGGAGGGCTGAACCGTAAACGAGCCAGGTCACGCGCCTGGGCAGGGGGACGTGCAGGCCGGCATCGCCCTTGCCGGTGACCGTGGCGTAGGACTTGTGTCCCAGCCAACGATGCTGGGCCCAGAACGCGGACAGGGTAAAGGCCAGGAGAAGGATGGCCAGAACCGCGGCCCGGCCCTGGTCGTTCTGGGCCCCGACGATGGCGAAGAAGATGGACGTTGACAAGACGTCGAAGTTGCCGCCCAGGACCAGTGGATTGCCGAAATCGGCCAGGCTTTCGATGAAACCCACCAGGAAAGCATTGGCCAGGCCCGGGCGCATGAGCGGCAAGGAGACGGTGGTGAAGGTGCGCCAGTTGTCGGCGCGCAGGGTTTGTGCAGCCTCTTCCATCGAGGGACTGACGCCCTCGACCACACCGATCAGGACCAGGAAGGCGATCGGTGTAAAGGCCAGGGTCTGCGCCAGCCAAATCCCGGGCAGGCCGTAAATGTATCGCCCCGGCGTCACACCGGTGATCGCTTCGATGGCCAGGGTCACCGTGCCCGATGCGCCGAACAGCAGGATAATGGCGAGGCCGATGACGAAGGGCGGGGTGATGATCGGCAGGACGGTCAGGGTGCGCAGCAATTTCTTGGCCCGGAAGCCGGTCCGGGTCGCCAGCAGGGCGAAGGTCAGGCCCAATAGCGTCGTGCTGGCGCCCACCAGAATGGCCATCAACAGGGAATTCCAGGCGACGCCGCAGTTGACGTTGGCGGTCACGCAGCCCAGGCCCCAGATGTCGCGGCTGAACAGCTTCTCGACGAAGAGGAAAGGCACGAAGTTGTAGTCGTTGTCCTGGAAGGCGCTGGCCAGGATGCGGACGACGGGGAAGAAGATGAACGCGGCAACGAGGGCGATCACCAGGGCGATGGAGCCAACCACGAATCCGTCGCCGTTGATCGCCCCGCGCGCGGCGATTCCCTGCGCGAACAGAAAGAGGAAGGAGGCCGATACCAGCAGAGCGCCGTAGCCCATGCCGAACTGGCGATCGCCCAAGGGGCCGAAGAATCTCTCCAGAGAAGCATATTCCCAGCCGCCGAGGCTGATCAGGAAGCCTTGGGCCAGAAGGCAGACCATGCCGAAACTGCCCGCTGCGAGCAGGACCGTGGCAAAGAGCGGATCGGTGCGCCGGCGCCAAAGCACTGCCAGCGGGGCCGCCAGCGCCAGCACCAAGGGTGCCAGCCACCAACGGCCGATCAGGAAGATTTGCAGCAGACCCGGGGCGGCATCGGCCCCGGCCGGGTAGTCGGACAGCCAGGCGAAGGACCAGAACCCGTCCTCCACGCCATACCAGGGGAGGAGCGCCAATCCGCCCCATCCCATGGCAAGCCAAAGCGCGGCGGGCCGATTCATCACGCCGATGGTTCGGATGCCTCAGCGCGGCAGCGTGGAGACCTCGTCGTCCCACTTCTTCAAGAGCCGCCGCCGTTCGGCCGACGAGCCGTATTTCTTGAAGTCGTAGTTGATCAGCTTGATCTGGCTCAGGTCCGGCGCCTGTGGCGGCGGCGTGGCGCTGGCATTCGACGGCACCTGATAAGCCCTGGCCTGCGCCGCCATTGTCTGAACCTTCGGATCGAGCGCGAAATCCACCCACTTCCTGGCGCTTTCCGGATTGCGGCCGCCCTTGATGATGCTCACCGAGCCGATCTCATAACCCGTACCCTCGCAGGGCGAGACGATCTTGATGGGGAAGCCCTTGACCGCCTGGGTCACCATGTCGTGCTGGAAGACGATGCCTATCGTGGTCTCTCCCCGGGCCGCCGCCTTGATCGGCGCCGAGCCCGACTTGGTGTATTGGTTGATGTTCTTGTGGAGGCCCTTCATGAACTCGAAGCCGCCGTCCTCGCCAAAGACCTGGACGATGGTGGCGAGTGTGGTGTAGGCGGTGCCGGAGGAGTTGGGGTTGGCCATCTGGATGTGACCCTTGTAGACGGGCTTGGTCAGGTCCTTCCAGCATTTCGGCGCCGGCAGCTTGTGCTTCGCCAACAGCTCGCTGTTGTAGCCGATGCCGAGAGCACCGGCGTAGATCCCGACCGTGCGGTGGCCGGACTGCTCGGCCTGACGCCGTGCCCAATCCTGCAGGTCCGCCAATCGCGGCGATTTGTACTCCTGCGTCAGGCCTTCTTCGGCCGCCTGCAAGTGCGGGTCGCCGGTGCCGCCCCACCAGACGTCGCCCTTGGGATTACGGCTTTCCGCCTTGATCTGAGCGAAGGTTTCGCCGGAGCTTTTCCGCGTCATGGCGACCTTGATGCCGGTCGCTTTCTCGAACTCCTTGACCATGAGCTGGCACCACTCGATCTGCGGGCTGCAATACAGGGTCAGCTTGCCGGCGGCAAGGGCGGTGTTGGCCGCTGCCGCCACGAGGCCGAAGATGGCCAATGCAATGATTGAAAAGCCGAGACGTTTCATAATGCTGTCCTCCTTGTTGGCGTGTTGGCAAGATATTTCGGAGCACAATGGTTGTCTGCGTGTCCCTGGCGGTGCTCTCGAATCACGATAGGCACAGGAGTCCTGTAACATACCAGCGGCGGACTTTGTAATGTTTTTTGACAACTTGGCAACACGGGTGACGTACCGGTTCTGGGGCCGCAGCACGCCGGGCCGATTGTGTGGGCGCGTGTTTCAAGCCCGCCCGTGAGGATTTTGTCGTGGGGAAAGAGGATGCGGCAGCGGTGCCGTGTTGAAACCTCGCCCTCGGGGCGGTATAGGGCAGGCAGTCGGTTGGTCGGCACGTCACCCATCAGGGAGTCCTCTCATGAAGACCATCGGTATCGTTGGCTGTGGCGCCATAGGCAAAGGCTTGTTGAAGGCCGCCGGTTCGGGGGCGCTGGCTGCGAGGGTATGCATCACCAGTCGTACGGAGCGCTCGTGCAGGGATTTCCTCGACACCCTGAGTGCGCCGGTGCCGTTGCTGGCCCTTGACGAGCTCATCGCCGGATCCGACATCGTGGTGGAGGCGGCCGGAGGGGCGGTGGTGCCAGCGCTCGCGCGGCAGGTGTTCGACGCCGGCAAGGATCTCATGGTCATCAGCGTGGGCGCGTTGCTGGATCATCCCGAGATCATCGAGCGGGCACGGCAGACCGGTTGCCGGCTGCTGTTGCCTTCCGGCGCCATCGCGGCGCTCGACGGCATCAAATCGGCGTGCGCCGGCGAGGTCGCCCACGTGACCATCACTACCCGAAAGCCGCCCCACGGTCTCGAGGGCGCTCCCTATCTCGTGCAGAACGACATATCCTTGGCCGGTTTGACCGAGCCCAGGGAAGTCTTCTCGGGCACGGCGCGGGAAGCCTGCCGGGCTTTTCCGGCCAACGTCAACGTCTCCGCCGCGGTGAGTCTGGCGGGCCTGGGGCCGGACCGTACGCGCATCCGGATTCTGGCGGTGCCCGGGCTTGATCGGAACTGTCACGACGTGGAGGCCGAGGGCGAGTTCGGCCGTCTGACCATGCACATCGAGAACGTACCCACGGAGAACCCGCGGACCGGGCGCCTCACCGTCCTGTCCATGATCCGCTCCCTTCAGGATGCGCTGGATCCCGTTCGGATCGGCACCTGACGGCCTGCCGAGAGAAAAAAAGGACTGGACGCGGTAACGCCATGACGAACGTCGAGACCATTGTCCGCATGCTGGAGCAGGCCGGAGTCCGCTGGGTCTTCGGCATCCCGAGCGGCCCGGTGCTGCCCCTGATCGAGGCCTTGGGCCGGAGCCCCGTCGAGTTCGTGTTGACGGCCAGCGAGACCTCCGCGGGCTTCATGGCCACCACGGTGGGCCAACTCACCGGCGTGCCCGGCGCCTGCGCCGCCACCCTGGGACCGGGGGCCACCAACCTTGCCACCGGCGTGGGCTGTGCCTGGCTGGACTGCGCCCCGGTGCTGGCCATCACCTGCAACGTGCCCAGCCCCTGGCTCCGGCGCAGGATTCAGATGCGCATCGACCACAACACGCTCTTCCAGCCCCTCACCAAGGCTACCTTCGCCCTGGGTGCGGACGACGTGGCGGACAGGATGGCGGAAGCCCTGGCCGTGGCCACGGCGGAGCCGCCGGGTCCCGTGCATCTCGATCTGCCCGAGGACGTAGGCGTGGCGGCGTCGGTGGGCGAGGCGCCGGCGTTGGCTGGCGAGGGCGCAACGGCGTTGGCGGACGTGGCGCCCGACGCCCGGGAGGCCCTCGCGGCGGCGCTGTCCCGAAGCCGGCGGCCGCTGGTGATCACCGGACTGACCTTCACCCGCAGCGCCGGCGCCGACTCGCTGCTGCGCTTCATTGAGCAGCACCGCCTGCCGTTCGTCTCGACTCTGCACGCCAAGGGCTGCCTGCCGGAGAGCCATCCCAACTGGCTCGGGGTTATCGGCCGGGCCCGCCGCACCAACGTGCAGCGGATCCTCGACCGGGCCGATCTGATCGTTGCCGTCGGTTACGACCCCATCGAGATCAACTACGAGGAATGGGTGGGGGACACTCCGGTGTACCATTTGAGCACCACCGAAGCGGAGCCGGATCCGCGCGTGCGTTATCTGTTCAACCGCGGCAGTGACCTCGACCCTGCCCTGCGGCGGTGGGGGGCCCTTGCACCGGCGGCCAACGACTGGACTCCGGAAGAGTGGGAAGCCCACCGAAACGGGTTGGAGCGGGAACTCCGTCCCGAAGGAAGCCGGTTCGCGGCGCATCACGTGCTCGACGTCTTGCGCGCGGCACTGCCCCCGGACGGCATCCTGGCCTACGACGTGGGCGCCCACACCCACCAGATCGCCACCCAGTGGCGCACGGACCTGCCGCACACGCTGCTGGCCACCAATGGCTGGTCGTCCATGGGTTTCGGGATGCCCGCCGCCTATGCCGCCAAGATGGTCCATCCCGACCGCGTGGTGGCGGGGGTGGTGGGGGACGGCGGCTTCCAGATGACCGTGGGAGAGCTGGCCGTGGCCCGGCGGCGCAACCTGGCGGTCCCCATCATCGTCCTCAACGACGGCTGGCTGGGGCTCATGAAGGTGAAGCAGGAGCGCAAGGAATTCCCGCTCTCGGGCGTCGAGCTCGGCACCCGGGCGGACTCACCCCCGCACTACTTCAGCGTCCCGTGCCGGAGCGCCGGAAATCTGGAAGAGCTGGAAGCCGCTGTCCAGTGGGGTCTGAACCTGGGCGGCCCCAGCGTCATCGAGGCCTTCATCGACGTGGAGCCGTACTCCGCCACGGTCTTCGACTGATAACCGTCATCGTCGAAACGGGTACGAATCAAGTCAAGACGCCCGCAACCCGTCATTCCCGCGAAAGCGGGAATCCGGACCGTCCGTCGGTGGGACGCAAGAGCCCGCCGATGATGCGCAGAAGCGTGCTCTTGCCGCAGCCGCTGGGGCCAAGGATGGAGAAGAACTCTCCCTCCCCGGCCGCGAAGCTCACCTTGTCCAGGGAATGGACGTTACCGTCACGGGTGCTGAATACCATCGAAACATCTTCGGCCAGGATGGTGGTTTCGGCCAGCCCGCATCTTTCCTGCTGCGAGATGAAGCCGTTGGTGTAGTAGCGGCTGACGTCGATCTTCTTCTTCAGGCCGCCGTACTTGAACAGGATATCCTGTGCGCCTTCCCGGTCAGCCTTGGCCGTCCGGCCCAGGGGCTTACCCTTCTGCCCTGCAGCAGCGCCTCCCGCTTGGCGCCTCCGGAGGAGAGTTGCACCACCTCGACCTTCTCTTTCGGGCCGTTGGGGTTCAGGAACGCCGGCGGCATGACCTGGTCACCTCCGCCCGCGGTGACGCGACGGACTTCCCGGCAAGGTCCGCCGGCTTCTTGACGCCGTGCCTGGCGGGGACCGCCACCGACATCGGGTGGATCTGCAACTCGCCAAAGACCCCCTTAACGGGAAGGCCGCTCCCGTCAAGGGGGCGTACGACGCCCTTCAGCATGGTGCCGTAATCCGCGGTGCCGAAGTGGTCCTGGTTGGCCCCCATGAGCTTGACGCTGGTGCCGGACCCCTTGCCCGTGAGTATGGTCACGTCGAGCCCCTCCTTCTCCCACAGCCCGAGGTCCTTGGCGTAGTAATAGGCGGGAGCGTGATCGTACAGGATCCAGCTATAGCGGAAAGTGATCTTCCGGAGATCCTGTGCCCATGCGCTGGACGCCAGCAGCGGCAGCAGGAGCACCAACGCCGACAAGCAGACGCCAACCCTTTGGATATGCCTCGTCTCGATGCTGAAGGCCGTGACCGGCGAGGGCGGGAAGATGGTCCGCAGGTCCGGCACCACCACGGTCAGTTGCCACATCGTCAGCAGCAGAGCGATGGCCACCGCGGGATGGACGCTCCCGGCTGTCAGGAACCGTCCCCAACCGGCCCGCGCCTTGTCGGCCGTCCTGGCGGCCTCCGTTCGCCTTCCAACGGCCATGCTTCACCACGTCATGTTGAGGCCCGTATCCTGCCGGACGGACACGTGCCAGGGTATGGTCAGGCGTTCCAGCCGCAGAACCACCACGTAGAGGACGATGCTGACGAACGACAAGGACAACAGCGTGGCGAAGAGCCCGACCGTGTCCAGCTCTCCCTGCATGAGGAGGAGGTGGTACCCGAGCCCGCTGTCCGATGCCATCCATTCACCCGCGATGGCTCCCACGGTGACAAAGGGAACGGCCACCTTGGCGCCAGCGAAGAAGTGAGGCAGGGCCGTAGGGGTCCGCACCTTGCGGAACACCTGCAGGGTGCTCGGAGAAATGGAGTGGATCAGTTCGAGCATCCCGGTCTCGACCGACCTGAGCCCCGCCGTCGTGGAGATGAACACGGAAAAGAACGAGACCAGAAAGGCCACGAGCACCTTCGGCGCGAGGCCAAACCCGAGCCACACCACAAACAGCGGCGCCGCCGCGATCCTGGACACCGTCTGCGAGAACAGGAACAGCGGCATCAGTGAGGTGTGCGGTCGTTGGCGGCACGGCGTTGCCTGTCCGCACACTACTTCATTTGCGGAGCGGGAGGGTGCGCCGCGGGGCATGGGCGGGTTTGAAACCCGTCTCTACGACAAGAGGTCCGGTTGTGCGGATGCGCCAGGGACAAGGTCCGCCGGATCGGTCATGGCGCAGCCGTACGAATTGCTGTAGGGTAGGGTCCCCATGGCCACCGTGCAACGCAACCGAACGAACGTCTTCATCCTGGCCACCTGCCAAATGCTGTTCGGAGCCACCCGGACGTTGCTCATCGCCACGGCCCCGCTCATCGCCTACGGCATCGTCGAGAACAAGGGCCTGGCGACCCTGCCGGCGGCGCTGGTGATCGTCGGCACGGCCCTTGCCACCATGCCGGCTTCCATGCTCATGCGCCGCACCGGCCGCCGCATGGGGTTCATGATCGGCGCCTGCTTCGGCGCCATCGGGGGCGGTATCGTCATCGTCGGCATTGTCCGCGCCGACTTCTGGCTGCTGTGCCTCGGGACCTTCACCTACGGCTTCTTCGCCGCGTTCGGGCAATACTATCGCTTCGCCGCCGCCGACACCGCTCCCCCGGAGTTCAGGAGCAAGGCCATCTCGCTGGTGCTGACCGGGGGAGTGGTGGCCGCCGTCGTCGGCACGTCGCTGGCCATGGCGGGCCAGTTCCTGGTCCCGTCGGACGAGTTCTACGGTTCGTACCTCTTCCTGATCGCGCTCACGGTGCTGACCGTCCTGGTCCTGCTTTTCCTGGACATTCCCGATCTGACGCCGAGCGAACGCTCCGCGCAACAGCGTCCTCTGGTCGCCATCATGACGCAGCCGATATTCATCGCGGCCACGCTGGCGGCCACCATGGGGCAGGGGGCCATGAACCTGTTGATGACCGCCACGCCCATCGCCATGACCCAGGCCGGTCACTCCTTCACGGCCACCGCGCTGGTGATCCAGTGGCACAGCATCGGCATGTTCGCGCCCGGCTTCGTCACGGGCTCCCTGATCAAGCGCTTTGGGGAAGTCCGCATCATCCTCACGGGGGTCCTGCTCCAGGTCGTCTGCGTCGTGGTCGCGCTGGCCGGCACGGGCGTGATCGAGTTCTGGTTCGCCATGCTGTTCCTCGGCGTGGGCTGGAATTTCGCCTTTACCGGGGGCACGTCGCTCCTGACCACGTCCTACACGCCGGCGGAGCGCAACAAGACCCAAGGGGCCATGAGCTTCATCAACTACACCTTCGTGGCATTGGTGTCGCTGTCCTCCGGCGCCCTGGTGCACTTCCTGGGCTGGCAGTGGGTGAACCTTGGCAGCATTCCGTTGCTGGTGGTTGCCTGCGGCGCGACCCTCTGGTTCGCCGCCTCGCAACGCAAGACCGCGGCGGCGCGGTGAGCCGCGGGGGCGGATCTGAAACCCGTCCCGCCGGTCATCACGTCTTGCCGCCGCGAACCCTTCCCATAGCCTGCCGTATGGAATGACCGGACACGGCGCTGGCGGACGTTACAGCACCGCCACCACCTCGATCTGGAACAGCACGTTGCCGCGGACGGGGGACTTGATGGCATGGCGGGCCGGCCGGTCGTGCTCGTCGGGGAACATCCTGAGCCACGCCTTGTTGATGGAGTCGCGGTACTCTTCCTCTTTCAGGTAGACCGTCATCCGCACGATGTCGTCGGGGCTGCCCCCGGCGAGCTCCATGAACTTGCGGAGGTTCTCGAACAGCACCTCGGCCTGCCTGTCCGGGTCGGCGGGCAGTTCCCCGGTCTCGGCGTCCCGTCCCGATATGCCGGAGGAATAGACCACGTTGCCGATCTTCGCTCCCATGGGAATGGGCGCGTTATGGGGTACGCCCGGCAGCTCTATGCTCACTCGTTTGGACATGGGTGCAAACCTCCTGTGGTGGCCGCCCGCCCGTGGAAAGGGTACGGCGGCTGGCTATCCCGCGGCGGCCTCCGGCGTTTTCACCGCCCTTGCCGTAACGAGGAACAGGACCATGGCGATGACCAGCACCACCACCGTGCTCAGCCCCAGGGACCAATGGATCCCGACTACGGCTCCGAAAAACCCGACCGTGACGCCGCTGAAGCTGCGCAGACCCTGGGCGGACATGTTGTAGAGTCCGATGAGGCGGCCCCGTAGATTCACGGGAGCCTCTAGCTGCACCAGCGTCTGCGCCATGGACAGGAACGCGAGGTTCAGCACGCCCGCGAAGAACAGGAACACCAGCGCCAGCAAGTACCCGGAGGTGGCGGCAAAGGCCACCATCGCCACACACCACAGCATCGCCAGTACCATCGCCGTGGATGCGCGCGCCCTGAGGAACCCGAACGTTTCCAGCAGCAACCCGCCGGTCGCCGCGCCCGCGCCGTTGGCAGTGAGCAGGGCGGCGTAGCCGAAGCCCATCTCATCGGTGTCCAGCGCCAGCGCGAACCCGGGCATCTGGGCCTGAAACGCGTTCCCGACGAAGAAGGCGTAGAATCCCGGAAGCAGGATCATGGCCAGCAGGATCCGGTTGTGGGAGGCGCCCCACAGCGCCGAAAGCGCCTCGGCCCAACTACCCCTCCTGCCCTGTCGCCCGGAACCGTGTCCGGTGTAGGACACCAACTGGCACCATATCACCAGCGGCACGTAGATGAGAGCGTTGACGCACAGCGCCAGGGTGGGTCTCAGCAACAACATGATGCCGCCCCCTACCGCGGGGCCGAACAGGATCCCCAACTGCCGTCCCGTGGCGAGCAACCGGATGCCACTCTGGAGTATCTCCGGTCCCACGACTTCGTAGATCATGAGCTGGCGCGCCGGGTTCCAAACGGCTCCGGCCAGGCCGTGCAGGATCAACAGGATGACCGAGTGCCACATCTCGAGGCGACCCGTGAACAAGAGAACGGCCCAAGCGAGGCTGACCGACATGAAAAGCGCCTGGGACCATTGCATCACCCGGCGGCAGTCGAAGCGGTCCGCCAGCGCGCCGAAGTACCACGACAACACCAGGAACGGCAGCCAGTGGCTGACGACCGCGAAGCCCTGCAGGGTCTCGGACCGAAACAGGTCGTATAGGACCCAGTAGCTGATCACGTGCTCGATGTTGTCGGCCATCATCGACAACATGTTGCCGACGAAGAACCACGCGAAATCCCGGTTCCGGAGAGCGGCGAACGCCGGCGTGGCCTGGGCGGGTGGGGGTGACGGGGTGTTCATCAGGTGTCGAAGTCGTCAGACACAAGTGCAATACGCCTCACTTTAGACAAGTTGTCAACATTTTGACAACTTGGTGCGGGATGTCTGGAAGCAGGGTATGGTGGGCGAAAGGAAAGGCCGACGAGGAAGGCAAAAAAGAGGGCAGCCGGGAAGGCTGCCCTCTTCCATGGTTGACGGAAGCGACCTCTACCGGCGGCCGTGGCCCTTGCGGTCTCCCAGCAGGCGTTTCAGCATGCCGTCGGCTTTCGCCGTCTGCTCGGGCGTCAGGACCTCCCGTACCGCCAGCGCGGCGTCGATCCGCGCCCGCAGCAGGTCTCCCCGTATCTTGGCGATCTCGTCGGCCTTGGCGCCGACCCTGGCCTTGTCCACGGTCTCCTGCGAAACCATCTCCCGGAGCTCGATGCCGGCGACGCGAGCGTCGGCGCGCAGACCGATCCGCTTCTTTCGCGCCTCCGTCATGACGCCCTTGATTTTCTTGGCCTGCTCGTCGGTCAGCTCCAGCTTCCTGGTCATGTGCTTGACCAGTCCTTCCCGGCCGCGGTTTCCGCGCCAGTGCCGTCCCCCTCGTTCCTCGTTGCCCTCGCCGCGGGCGATGCGCGCACCTTCGCCGCGCCGCCCTTCGCCCTGCTGGCTCCAGGCGACGCCGCCGGTGGTAATGCCTACCAGGAACATGGGTACCATGATCAATGCCGTACGCTTGCGATTCCTCATTTGTGCTCTCCCTTTCTTGTTTCGTGAGTGGCTCGATCCGGATCGCTGTGTCAAGGATTAGACGCCCCGTGGTTCCTTGCGTCCCGGATCCCGTGGCCGGTTAACGGTCGTCGCGTAGCGACTCGAGCCGCGACATCATGCGCTCGCGCCTCTTCCTCCGCCGTTCCCGGAAATCGCCGGTGAGTTCCTCCAGCTTGCGCGCCTGCGCCTCGTCCAGGGCCGGCATGATCTTGCCGTGAAACTCCAGGATGATCCGGTCGGCCTCTTTGAGTGATTGGATTCGCGCCTGGTACAGGTCCCGGCGGGTCTGGCTCAGCAGCGGGCCGATCTCGGCCATCTGCCGCTCGGACAGGTCCAGCTCCCGTTGCAGCACGCGGATGTACCGCCTGCTTGAACCATGCCTCGCCCCACGCCGGTGCTCCGCGCCGTCGGTGAAGTGGTGCGACAGCCCGCCCCACAAGTGCCGCACGGGGTAGATCTGCCCCAGAAGGGCTCCGCCCACCAGTCCCAGCAGGAACACACCCGTCACTGCGGTCAAGGCTTTCCGTTTCATGGATTCGGAGCTCCTGCCCATGCCATCAGAACGGCGTCGGGCTCATCCGCCGGCGACGCTTCCAGTCCCGACGCGCTCTCCAGCATGGCGACGGTTACGGGGGTCTGCTCCCGTGTTTCCAGCAGCATGTCGCGCCACAGGCCGATGCCGCCCACAAGCAGCACCACCAGCGCGAACGCGGGAGCGAGCCGGCGGCTGAACAGCAGCAGCGCATCGCTCAGTGACGCGCGCCGGTCCTCGGCCTCACGGATCCTGGCGATGACCCCGGGCCATGCGGACCGTTCGGGGGCCGGCTCCGGCGCGGCCGAGAAAAAGCGCCGCCAGAGTTGCTCCTCCTCGAGGATTGCCCGGCAGGTCGCGCACGAACCGGAGTGAGCCCGGTACGAGTCGAGGATCTCCTCCGTCCGCTTCGCGCCGGCCGTCTCCAGCCATTGTCTGAAATCATCACAGGTCACGCTTCACCTCCGGATGAGCTCCGAAACATGAGGGGCGAGCATCTTCCGCAGACGTTCGCGCGCCCGGGCGTGGCGCGATTTGACCGTGCCTACGGAACAGTTCAGGATCTGGCCGACTTCCTGATAGGAGTGACCCTCCATGTCCTTCAGGGTAATCACGACTCGGAATCGCTCGGGCAGGCCGGCCACGGTCCGGGCCACCAGGCCGCTGACGGCGCTCTCGGACGCTTCGTCCTTCTCGTCAACGGGCGAGTCCTCGGTCGATAGAAGGCGGTGAAGGCCCCGGACCGCCTCTTCTCCGGGCTCCGCGTCCAGGGACACCCTGCCCGATTGTTTCTTGAGCTCGTCCCGGGCGCGGTTGATGGCGATGCGCGTGATCCAGGTGCCGAACATCGCGTTTCCCCGGAATTTGCCGAGGGAGAAGAACGCCTTGACGAACACCTCCTGGACCACGTCATCCACGTCCCCATGATCCGGGCCGAGAAGTCTGCCGACAAGCCGGTGGATGCGCGCCTGATGGCGCTCCACCAGGAGCCGGTAGGCGTCGGAATCGCCGTCCCGGACCCGCCGCACCACATCCCTCTCCGAATCTTCCAGGGTGAGGGGACACGGTAGAGCCTCCGTCATCCTCAATCCGTTACCTCGCTCGCGTGAAATTACCTCACTTGATTGGACGAATACCGGTTCCCGGGCGGAAGGCGGGGAGAACGTCGCGGGCGGTCTGGCGGTCGCGGCCGACGTTGATCCAGCAAGCAGTTCATGGCGGGGTGGACGGCGCCGGGCGGCCGTACCGCTCGGTGGCGCCTGTACCCATCGTCACGATTCGCCCACTCCGACCGGGTCCTGGATCAGCCCGTGGCGATGGAGATCCGGCGTGCCAGCGGACGGGCCAGTCCGGCAACGGCCAGGACCATGCCGATGAGGTCGCTGAACGTACCTGGGGCAATGAGCATGATCGCGGCCGCGAACACCACCGTCCGCTCGAGCGCCTCGGCACGGTCCTTGAGGTCGCCCACCAGCGCGTAGGCGGTGAGGATCACCCCCGCGGCCGCCGTGGCTGTGGTCAGGACGACGTCCATGGGATTGCCCCGCATGAGCAGCGCGTTGCCGTAGACGAACGCGTAGGGAAGGATGTACACGGGCAGCGATATGAGCCCCGCGAACAGGCTGGTGCGCCAGAAGTCGCTGCCCGCCACGGTGGCGCCCGCGTACGCCGCCAGGGCCACGGGCGGCGTGACCATGGACAGCATGCCGGAGAAGAAGATGAACAGATGGGCGGCGATGGGGAGCACTCCGACCTTCACCAATACCGGCGCCACCATCAGCGCGAGGATGATGTAGGCGATGCTGGTGGGCAATCCCATGCCCAGGATCATGGAGGCGAACATGGTCAGCAGCAGGATGACCGTGAAATTGCCACCCGCGATGCCGATGACGAGACTCGCGAAGCGGGTGGCGAGCCCGGTCATCAGGATGGTTCCCATGATGATGCCGACGCATGCCACCGCGGTGCCCAGCGTCACGAAATCCCTGCCGGTGCCCTCGAACACCTGGATGCCCTTCTTGAGAGCGGCCAGGGCCCCGGCCGGTGCCGCCGCGGCGAAGCGGCCCCGGTCCTGGAAAAACATGGAGATCGCCGCGATGCCCACGCCCAGCACCGCGATGACGGCCATGGCCCGCAACACGGCCTGGACCGGCGACCACCGTAACAGCAACAACACGATAAGGAGGCCGATTCCTGCGATGAAGGTCAGTCCCTGTGGCTCGCGTATCACGGCCCGAAAGCTGGGCAGCTCGGACTGGGGCAAGCCGGTAAGCCCGGAGCGCAGCGCGTAGAAGTAGACGCCCGCCAGGACGCCGATGAAATAAAGCACGGCCGGAATGAAGGCCGCCTTGACGATCTGGAGATAGTCGACGGCCAGGAACTGCATCATGAGGAAGGCCGCCGCGCCCATGACCGGCGGCATGAACTGTCCTCCGGTGGATGCCGCCGCCTCCACCGCCCCGGCCACGTGCGGCTGGAAGCCGACGCGTTTCATGAGGGGGATGGTGATGGAGCCCGTGACCATGACGTTGGCCACGGCGCTGCCGCTGACCGAGCCCATCATGCCGCTGGACACCACGGCCATCATCGCCGGGCCGCCGCGGTATTTCCCCACCAGGGAGCGGGTGAACTCCATGATGAAGGACAGCGCCCCGGTGGCCTCCAGCAGCTTGCCGAACATGACGAACAGGAAAACGAACTTGAAGGTGATATAGGTGGCGACGCCGAAAACGCCGTTA
The DNA here is from genome assembly GCA_963422385.1 of Binatia bacterium. Classification (GTDB taxonomy): domain Bacteria; phylum Desulfobacterota; class Binatia; order UBA9968; family JAJDTQ01; genus JAJDTQ01. The sequence continues at coordinate 2,270,898 of OY729432.1, forward strand.
CCCGAGAGATAGATGGTGGTGATCACGCGGTCCAGATCGAAACCGCCGTGTCCCCCCACCCACCGCGGCAGGTGCTGGCCGTAGAAGACGTAAAGCATGAACACCAGCGCCGTCACCACCAGCGCCCAGCCCACGATGCGGCGGGTGGCCTCGAGCACGACGATCACGCACACGATCCCCAGCACCATGTCCGTCGGGGTGACGATTCCCGACTTGAAGGCGATCTCCTCGTGCTCGATGAACACGTACCCGAAGGTCGCCAGACTGAGGGCCAGCCAGAAAAGATCCACCGCCACCTGGGCGGGCCGCTCGCGCTCCACCGCCTGGGTGAGGAACACCAGGGCGAACAGCACCAGCAGGAACAGGCTTCGTTCCTGAAGCGGCGGCAACGGACTGAAGGCGTTCCAGACGGCGTACGCCGACAGTCCGATTGCCAGCAACCGGATGAGGGTCCGGCCTAGGGTTTCCAGAGCCCGGCCTCCTTCCAGTAGCGCACGGCTCCGGGATGATACGGCACGCCGATCTTGTTGGTGAGAACCGCGGAATTTTTCTGGCCGTATTTGAAGTAGCGAACCTCGCCCGCCAGATTGTCCAGGTTTTGGTGGATCAGCTTGACGGCCTTGTAGACGAGTTCCTCGTTGGCGTCGGCACGGACAACGAGGTGCGGACCGCCGATGTCCACGGTTTCGATGTCCTTGTCGAAGGTTGGAGTGCCCTTCGGAATGGTGATCCGAGAGGTGTACGGGAGTGCCTTCAGGAACTTGTCGATGGCGCCGGGCTCCGGCCCGAAGTAGTCCGCGCCTTTCTCGGCCGCCAGACGCAAGGCTCCGGGAATCGGGCTCAGGCCCGAAACGATGCCCGGTGCCGCCACGATGATGCGGTCGCCGAGCTGCGTGTACAGGTCACTCAATCCCGCATAGACGCGCTTGATGTCCTTGTAGTCCATGCCGTGGGCGTTGAACATGGGCTCCATGAACGCGTCCCATGTCTTGCCGGTGCCCACGCCCACGCGTTTGCCCTTGAGGTCCTTGAACGAGCGCACCGGGCTGTCGGGCAGAGTCATGAACGCGAAGGCATTGGGGAAAAGGCCCATCGCCAGTGCCACGGGATGCTTTTTGTCGAACTTCAGGATCCCGTGGTATGCGGGATAGGAGTTGTTCGCGGCGACGACGCCCATGAAGATCTGTTTGCGGTCGATGAGACGGATGTTCTCGCGCGAGCCTTCGGTGACCGCCGCGGTGACCGGAATCTTGAAGTTCTGTTCCAGCAACTTGGCCACGCCGCCTGCTACCACGTAGAAGGCGCCGCCGATGCTGGCGCCGCCGATCTCCAGGCTCTTCGGCATCTCCGCCGCGGTCGCCCGCTGCGGGCCGGAGGCCCACGCCATGGCCGCCACCGCGACCGCCGCCAGCAACACCTTGGGTCTCGGACTTCTCATGAATTACCTCCTCGCTGAGTTGATGGACGCCGGCTTGGTGTCAACCTGACGGCCGACGAATTCGCGTAAAATAGGATGGATGCTTTTGCCAGTCAACCCCAAAAAAACGCCTATGAGGGAGGGGCCGGGGCAGAGCCTCGCACCCGGAGCGCGCCCGAACGTGTTTCAGAAAGGCCCCCCGCGGTAGCCCAGCACCACGATTTCCGTCTTCCGGGGCAGCGCCGCCCTGCTGATGGCCAGGGAGCCGTCCGGGACGGTCCTCGTGGGGAACCCTTCGGTGAAGATCCGCACCCGTTCGAGATCGTCACGGTAGTGCATGGGGATGGCCATTTTCGGCTTGATCTGCCGCACCACCTCCCGGGCGGTATAGGGGCCCATGGTGGTGCGGCCGCCGATGGGCACCAGCGCGACGTCGACCTTGCCGAACTGCTTCAGTTGCTTGGCCGTGAGCTCGTGGGCCAGGTCGCCCAGATGCGCAACGCACAGCCGGCCGAGATCGAAGACGAACGCCGCCCCCTTGAAGAGGTCGCCGTCGGGACGGCTTACGTAGATGGGTACGCTGTACACCAGGACGTCCTTGACCGTGGTTCTCACCTGGTTCCACTCGTACCCGTCCCGCGTTTCTCCGAGACCCCGAAGGATTATGGGCCGGCCGTGCACTATGGCGACCCAGTTGTGGTTCTGATGTTCTCTGCCGATGGTGACGAGGTGGGCGGAGACGTCGGGGACCGGGTACCATCCCGGCGCCAGGGGATCCATGACGGCCCGCGTGCCGCGGCTGGTGACGAGCTGGAAGAAGCTGTGGCCGAAGTAGTGCAGGGTGGCGTCGGCAGTCGTGGCGTCGGCAGTCGCGGCGTACGCCGGCCGGAGCAGACGGCTGGCAAAGCTTTCCTGCTTGCAGGCGCCGAGTAGGTGGCCGTGGCAGAGCAGCAGGAAGAGGAGAGTGAACGGCACCGCTGTGCGGCACGCCTTGCGCATCTGCTCATCCTTTCGCGGGAGACGGAACCCCTTGCGTCGAAGTGAGGAACGACCCGGCCCATGGCCGGAACGGTGCCCATCTTCGCGCAATGCTTTCCATTTGACAAGCCGGTGGCTCGTGCCCTAGAAGGAGCGTTGCATGTACGAGCGGGCAGGGTGCCCATCCGTGCGCATGCACCAAGCTTCCGCAGGAGGCAAACCCGAGAGGAGGACATCCTTATGAAGGCACTATACCTTACCGTCGCGTTACTGTTCCTGACCGTGTCCGTGGCGTGGGGCCAGAGCGATACCCTCAAGAAACTGGCCAACTACAGCGGACCCGCGGCGGGCTACGAGAAGATGTTGCATGAGGGGGCCAAGAAGGAAGGCAAGGTGGTCTGGTACACGTCGCTCAGCGGCAAGTCCTACAGGACCATACAGTCGGAATTTGCCAAGAAATATCCGGACGTGAAGATCGAGGTCTATCGGGCCGGGAGCAAGGATATTTCGGCCAAGGTCCTCGCCGAGCACAAGGCCAAGAAACACCTTGTGGACGGGATCGAGAGCACCCCGGGCGTCCTGCAGTTGTTCCGTGAGAGGAAGATCATCACGCCCTACACCAGCCCGGAGCACAAGAGATGGCCGGATGAGCACCAGACCAAGGCCAAGAGTGGCGGGGTGTGGTGGGTCACCGACCGCGAGTCCTTCATCGGCCTTGGGTACAACACCAACAAGCTGCCCAAGGACAAGGCACCCAAGAGCTTCGACGACCTCCTGAACCCGGCTCTCAAGGGCAAGATCGTCATGAGCGTTCAAAGCACCGGCGACCGGATGCTGGGACGCATGATCGCGGTCAAGGGCATGGAATACATCGAGAAGCTCAAGAAGCAGGAAATAAAGCTCGTAAAGATCTCCGGCACGGCCACTCGGGACCTGATCATCTCGGGCGAGTTCGTGATGTCCCCCTCGGTGTTCCGCAATCACGCGCTGGTGAAGATCAACGAGGGAGCGCCGCTGGGATGGAACGCCTTGGATGAAGTTCCGACCAACGCCGGTGGCTCCGCGGTGTTCACCAATTCGCCGCATCCCCATGCCGGGCTGCTGCTCACCAATTTCGTGCTGACCGATGGACAGAAGCTCCTGCAGAAGTTCCACTACGGCATGGCGTGGTTGGATTATCCGTTCAAACGGGTGTACCCCGAACGGGGACTGAGCTCGAGGGAGTACAACAAGGTCTCGAAGAAACTGAACAAGCTGTTGCGTTCAATCGCCCGCAAGTGACGGACTTCATGCCCGACCTTCCGTTGCGGTCCATCCGGGCGACCGCGGAACTCGAGGGCAGGACGCGAGCCCTCCCTCGGGGTTCCGGTGGTTGTCGACGACCGGTGCGCCCGGGACGAGCCGCCAACAGGAGTTGCTACAGTTGAGCAGAGACGGAGCAGCACTGAAGGAGTCCGGTTCGCCCAAGGGCGGGGCCTTGGCATTCCTTGACGTCTTCCGTCCCAGCAGGCAGGGCCGTGACTACCCGCTGTGGTTGTTCATACCCTGCGCGGCCGTGCTCCTGTACCTCGTCATCCCGCCGCTGGTTTTCATCATCTATTCGAGTTTCGTTCCTTCCGAAGACTCGGACATCGTCGGCCTGACGCTTCAGAATTTCGTCGAGATTTTCGAGGGCCTGTCGGAGTTCGAGACCCTGGTTTGGAACTCCGTCGTGTTTTCCGTGGGCAGCGCCGCTTGGGCGCTGGTCTTCGGCACCGCCATGGCCTGGCTGGCGGAGCGCAGCAACGCGCCGTTCCGCGCGGTTGCCTACGTGGCGGCTTTCGTGTCGTTCGCCGTCCCGGGGCTGGTCAAGGTCATCGGCTGGATCCTGCTGCTGGGGCCGGAGGCGGGTTTCATCAACATGGCCGTGAAATCCGTCACCGGGATCGTGCCCATCTTCAACCTCTTCTCCATGAGCGGCATGATACTGGTGGAAGGGTTTCTGTGGACCCCCATCGTGTTCCTGCTCATGGCGACGCCGTTCCGGTCCATGGATCCGTCCCTGGAGGAAGCCGCGGTGGTAGCCGGTAGCAACGACTGGCAGGTGTTCTGGAAGGTGACCCTGCCCATGGCCATGCCCAGCCTCCTCTCGGTGCTGATCCTCACCTTCATACGCAGCATGGAGGCCTTCGAGATCCCCGCGCTGGTGGGTCTTCCCGCGGGCATCGAGGTCATGACGACCCAGATCTACCTTCAGTTGATCGAGGGGTTCGTGCCCGAGTACGGCTTCGCCAGCGCCTACTCCGTGCTTCTCATCGTTCTGGTCGGGTTGTGTCTGATTCCCTACTATCGCGTCACCCAGCACGCGCACCGGTTCACCACCATCACCGGCAAGGGGTTTCAGCCTCGGCGCAAGGACCTGGGACGGTGGCGCTGGCTGGGTGGGTTGGCGCTGCTGGGCCTGCCGGCGCTCCAGCTTCTGCCGCTCACCGCGCTCATCTGGTCGAGCTTCATGCCCTACCTGATCGTGCCATCGTGGGAGGCCCTCTCCCTGTTCACGCTCAACAACTACGTGGAGGCGTTCAGCGACGACAAGATCCTGCGCTCCGTCACGAACAACGTCACCATCAGCATGGTGTCCGCCACCGCTTGCGTAGGCGTGGCGTTCGTCACCGCTTGGCTGGTGACGCGCACCAACATCAAGCTGCGCTGGTACCTGGACCGGTTGACCATGGTGCCGCTGGTGTTCCCGGGCATCGTCATGGGGGTAGCGGTCCTGCAGACCTACCTCACGGTTCCGATTCCCGTGTACGGCACCATCTGGATCCTGGTCATTGCCTTCTCGGCTCGCTATCTGCCATACGCCATGCGCTTCAGCCACGCCGGCCTCATCGGCATCCACAAGGAACTGGAGGAGAGCGCCACCGCCAGCGGCGCGAGTTGGGGCAACGTGGCGCGGAAGATCATGATCCCGCTGATGATGCCTGCCCTGTTCGCCGGGTGGATCTACATCTTCCTGATCACCATCCGGGAGCTGTCCGTCGCCCTGCTGCTCTACAGCCCGGGTTCCGAGGTGATCTCCGTGGTTATCTGGGAGCTTTGGGACAACGGCCATGTGGGGAGTCTGTCAGCCTTCGCCCTGGGCATCAGTGTCGGCACCGTTCTTCTGGCCACCCTGTTCTACAAGCTCAGCCGCCGCCACGGGTTGGACGTCCGCTAGGGAACATCTGAAAAACCCTCACCAGGATCCTAGAACCGGCGGTAATTCATTGATTTTCAGAAGTCGAAAACGCTTCAAACAGGACGCGAGGGAGATTTTTCAGAGGTTCCCTAGGAGACTGGAACGCGGGGAGAAGGTGGAGGCACCGGACTGTTCGAACGAGACACGTAGGGGCGACCGGCAGGTCCCCCCTACCGGAGATCGTCCCACCGACGTTTTAGGCTCGTAGCCCTCGAGATTCCCGATATGCCGACGAGAGCCACACCGCCGTTCCGTGCCGACCACGTGGGCAGCCTCCTGCGCCCGGCGGGGCTCAAGGAGGCCAGGGTGCGCCTCCTGGGGCCCGACACGGCCGAGAGCAATCTCGGCCCACACGGAAACGAGGAGCTGGCGCGCATCGAAGACGGCTTCGTCCGCGACGTCATCGCGCTGCAGGAACGCGTCGGCCTGCGCTCCGCCACCGACGGAGAATTCCGTCGCCGTAGCTGGTTCAGTGAGCTGATGATGACTTGGGACGGCTTCTCCGCCACTCGTCAAGGCGCGGCATCACCCTTCAGTTGGCGCAACGAGGAAAACCGACGGCAGGATTTCACCGTCGTCTGGGTCAACGGCAAGGTCCGCTGGCATCCCAGCGCGGTGGTCCGCGCCTTCGAGTTTCTCAACGCCAACACCGGCTCGGTGGCCAAGGTCACCATCCCGGCGCCGCCGGTGGTCTACTGCTTTGCAGGCGGCGACCCGGGGGTGCTGGGTCCCGTCTACGACGATGTCGATGTGTTCTGGGAGGATCTGGTGGCCGCCTATCGCCAGGAGCTGGCCGCCCTGGTGGCCGCCGGGGCACGTTACATCCAGCTCGACGACGTGGCCATCCCGTTCCTGTGCGACCCCACCTACGACGACGTGTTCCGCTCCTGGGGCTCCGGCCCCCAGGCCGTGCTTGCGGAGTATGCGCGGCGCATCAACCAGACCCTGGAAGGCCTGTCCGACGACGTCACCGTCACCATGCATCAGTGCCGCGGCAACCGGGAGGGGCTTTGGGCCGCCGCCGGAGGCTACGACCCCGTGGCCGAGGTGCTATTCAACGAGATCAACGTCCAGGGCTACTTCCTGGAATACGACACGCCGCGAGCCGGCACCTTCGAGCCGTTGCGCTTTCTGCCCGCCGGCAAGGTCGTCGCCCTCGGCCTCGTCTCCACCAAGGGCCCGACCCTCGAATCCGCCGACCACCTCAAGCGCCGCATCGACGAGGCAGCCCGTCACGCCCCCCTGGAACGCCTCGCCCTCGCCCCCCAGTGCGGCTTCGCCAGCTCCTTCAAGGGCAACCCCCTCACCGAAGCCGACCAGGAAGCCAAGCTCGCCCGCATCGTCGAGGTCGCCCACGACGTGTGGGCGGACGGGTGACTCTTCGTGCAACGTCGTCTCGCAGCCTGGAGACCCCTAGATTCCACCGTCAAAATGGTTGATATTACGGCCTGAAACAACTATCGACCTCTCCAACGCAATCATCAAAGGCTATCGGGAGAGGTCCGACCGGTTCTTGGATGAACGACGGAAGGAGTGGGCCAGGCTAGTCGAGGAGCAGTTCGGAACGAAACCTGTTTGTGGGTCTCAAGGATGGAGTCGTATGTTCAAGACATCGCGGAAAAGCTCTACGTCGAGTTGTCACGCAATGCCGCGGAGAGGGTAGTTCGTTCAATCCGAAGCGGGTGGGGTGGTTTCAACATTGACTATCCAAGATCTGCAGCGGCAGCTTGCATAGTGTTACTTGCATCTGTTCCCGGTCCGACGTCTTGGAACCCCCGCCTTGTGCTCCTTTCGGGAATCCAAGCCGTTCTTGAGGAGACGGGCGTCCAGGCTGATGCTGAGGAACCAAGGGACTCAATGGCTTCATATCTCCCACAGGATTCGGAGATAACTGTCGCTAAACCAGTACAGTCTGGAATGCATGACCGGGAGTTCGACATTACGCCTAATCGCCTTAGGGGTTCCCGTATGGCAGGTTCGGGAAGTGAAAGCAGCGTGCATCGTGTATAGGAATCTGTGACGAGTCTAGGGATGACGAGCCGTTACATGTTGCCGCAAGATCATTCGGCCAAGGGAGAACCAAGTGAGCACCGAATACACGATCGTCATCGAGAAGGACGAGGATGGTTACTACGTAGGTAGTGCTCCCATCCTTCCGGGTTGCCATAGCCATGGGAGATCTATCGACGAGTTGCTTGAGCGGATGCAGGAGGCTATTGGTCTCTGGCTTGAGGTCAACGGCGAGGATTCTCCAAGCCCGCTCGAACTCGTCGGCATTCAACGAATCGCCGTATGAGCAGAATGCCGCGGGTCACCGGTGATCATGTGGTCCGATCTCTCAGGAAAGTCGGCTTCAATGTTATCCTCCAACGAGGAAGCCATGTGATCATGCAGCACCCGGATGGACGAACCACCGTCGTGCCTGTCCATGGCAATGAGACGATTGGGATTGGCCTGATGTCCAAGATTCACAAGGATGTCGGAATCGGCCGAGAGCCATTCATCGATCTGCTCGGCGATTGATCAGTCGTCGGTCGAGAAGCTGACGTCAGCGCCCAAGGACATAGTAAAGCGTGTCGGATTACGCTTCGCTAGCTAATCCGACCTACGCGTTACTCCGACAGGCTCCTAGCCTAGTGCCACCCCGGCGACCCTCGATACGGACGCCGTAGTCGCGCATCGCGGCGTCGGGCGTATGTATCGAGGGTCGAGATCGCGTTGGATCAATTCGACGGCGCGCTCCTCCGGTGGCCCCACCCGCCACCGCCGTCGGTTTCAGGGACCACGCGGTCGCCGGGTTGGAGGCCGTAGTTTTGTGCCTTGCCCATGGTCTCGGTCTCGTCCGATGAACTGATCGCCGAGGAACGTACGGGATACCAGCTCCCCTTCGAACTCGTTCTCGCCGCCGGTAGGCACGGGGCTTACCTCCAGATCCTCGGGCCGGATGCCGAGGGTCCCGGTGAGGCCCGGCTGATCGGCCCGCAGGGTCTTCAGGCTGCCCAGCGTCGTCCGGATGGTCCCTCCGGCGGTCGTTTCCGCATCCAGCCAGTTGATGGAACCGAAAAATTCGGCCACCACCCGATTCGCGGGTCCCTCGTAGAGTTCTTCGGGCGCGCCTACGGAGACGATGGCGCCCATGCTCATGACCGCTATGCGGTCTGCCACGACCATCGCCTCGACCTGATCGTGGGTCACGTACAGCACGGTGATCCTGAGACGTTTGGCCAGCTCGCGGATCTGTACCCGCATCTCCTCCCTCAGCCGCGCGTCCAGGTTGCTGAGGGGCTCGTCCATGAGCAACAGCTTCGGATTTACCGCCAGCGCCCGCGCCAATGCCACGCGCTGCTGCTGGCCGCCGCTCAGCAGCGGCGACGGGCGGTCGGCGTAGTCTTCCAGTTGCACCAGCTTCAGGGACTCGTGGACCCGTTCCCGCACCAGGGTTTTGGCGATCTTCTTCCGGCCGCGCGTCAGCGGCAATGCCACGTTCTGGAAAACGGTCATATGGGGCCAGATGGCATAGGACTGGAACACCATGCCGATCTTCCGGTCCTCGGGCGGTGCGCAGATTCCCCGGTGGCTGGAAAAGACGGTGGCGCCGTCGATCTCGATCTCTCCGGCATCCGGCATTTCCAGACCGGCCACACAGCGCAGCAACGTCGTCTTCCCGGAGCCGCTCGGGCCCAGGAGCACGAAGAACTCACCTTCGGCGACACCCTGTGTGACGCTGCCGAGAGCCTCTACCTCGTTGCCGCCGACTCTGAAGACTTTGCGCAGATCCTTGACATCGAGCATAAGGGTCTCCGGAACGAGCGTGGCGTTATCGGATCGGATGGCGCGCCAGGAAATCCTGCAGCGCCGTCACGGCGCCGGTGCCGTCCCAGAACGTCATGTGCCGGACCCCGGGTATGAGCGCCAGCTCGGCGCCGGGTATGGCCTGCCCCAGTTTTCGCGCGGTGTCCACCGGCGTGCTGCCGCGCCGCTCGACCTTGTCGTCCTCGCCGCACAGCACGAGAGTCGGCGCCTTGACCTCCGGGGCCATGGCCAGGCTGTCCCAGGTGAGGCGGGCGCGCTCGTGGCGGCGAAACATCTCGACTGTCGATTGTCCCGACCACAACGCGTCCGACAGAGCCGCGGCGACTTGACGGTTGGCGTGGTAGAACGACGGGTTGAACGCCATGCCGTCGTTGTCAACGTGGGAGCGGATATAGCCCTCGAAGCCCATTTCCCGGATCTCTTTGTGCGCGTCGGGAGACAGGTCCCGCGGTCCGCCGCCGAGGGTCCTGGAGCCTGGACCGGTGGCGGCCATGGTGAGCGTGGCCACGATGTCGGGCCGCTGGATGGCCAATGCCTGGAGGATCTGGCCTCCGATGGCGAACCCCACCACGTGGCAGCGCGAGATGCCGAGATGCGCCAACAGCGCAGCGCAATCTTCCGCCAACCGGCTGACGGTGTAGCCGTCCTCGGGTTGGCTGCTACGGCCGGTGCCGCGGCAGTCCATGATGACGGTCTCCCAGCCCCGACTCAAAGCGGGCACCACCTGGAGTTTCCAGGGGTCCGACGGCCACCATGACGCGGGCACGAGCAGAACGGGCTCTCCGGCTCCCTGCCGCTCGTGGTAGATATCCAGTCCGTCCAGCTTTGCAATCGGCATATGCGGTTCTCCGTCCGAGTCAGTGATCCGTCGTGCCGGCGTCCGCCTTGCTGGATGGGACACGACACTAGGGCTTGGTGGAGGCATCCCTCCGCAACAATTCCAGAAGGTCCGCCCGCGGGAAGCCGTCCACGCGACGCTGCCTTTTTTGCTGGTAGTCCCGGATCGCGGCCCGGGTCTTGGGACCGATGATGCCGTCCACCTCGCCGATGTCGTATCCCCTGGCGGCCAGGAGGCGCTGGATCTCCGTCCGTTGGGGTTCGTCGATGGGGCCGGTCCCGTCGGGCCAGGCCAGTGTTCTTCCATCCCCGCGCAACCGGTCGGCCAGATGTCCTACGGCCAGGGCGTACTTGTGTGCGGGGTTGTAACGCATGATCGACCGGAAGTTCCGGCGCAGCAGGAAGACCGGCCCCTCCGGTCCCGCGGGAAGGTAGAGATGGGCGCGATCCCCGGGGTACGGCAGGGATTGGCCGGCGGCGCGCCGAAGGCCCAGCCGCTGCCATTGACGGATGGTCCTCTCGTTCCTGCGGCCGGCCAGACCGGCGTCGAAGCCTTCGGCGAGGACGACCTCGTGACCCCAGGGTTTTCCGGGAACCCACTTGTTCTGGAGCAGATAGTTGGCCGTGGAAGCCAGCGCGTCCTGCGGGCCGTCCCAGATGTCGCGGCGGCCGTCGCCGGTGAAATCCACCGCATAGGCGGCATAGCTCGTAGGTATGAACTGGGTGTGGCCCATGGCGCCGGCCCAGGAACCGGTCATCCGGTCGAGGGTGACGTCGCCCGCCTTGAGGATTTCAAGGGCTGCCAGCAGTTGGGTGCGGCCGAACCTGGCGCGGCGGCCCTTGTAGCCCAGGGTCGAGAGCGAGCGAATCACGTTGCGTTTGCCGCGCAGCGTTCCGTACAGCGTTTCCATGCCCCAGATGGCCACCAGCACATGGCGGTCCACCCCGTACCGGCGTTCGACTACGTCCAGGTCGGCCGCATATTCGGAAAGCATGCGGCGTCCCTCTCTGACGCGCGTGTCGGTGACCACGAGCGCCATGTAGCGGGACGGCGTCAGCACGAACTCGGGCTGGCGGTTGTTTCTCTCGATGACTTCCGGGTCGGGGGTCAGTCCGTGAAAGGCACGGTCGTAGAGCGATTCCGGGATACCGTGCCGGCGTGCAACCGTGCGAAACTCCTTGACGAACTTCCGGTAGGCTGCCTGGTCGGTTGTGGTCGGTTGAACGGCGGAAGCGTGCGCCGGGTTGCCGGCGAGCGTACCGGTTAACAGGAAGGCTGCCAAACCCGCGCTGATCTTCATCCCGCTCCCCATGACGGACGCCGTCCTCGGATCACGTGCTCCTCGACTCCGTTTGCCATGGTACTTCTCCTGGCGGTCACTTTGACCGCTGTCGCCACGAAAATCAACAGATCCTGTTGGCACCTTGCCGGTCACGACCTGCTTGCCCAACGAAACCGCGCTGGCTATATTTCGGGCTGCGTCATTTTCTGCAGGCTCATTCGATCACAGCGACATTGCACGAGAGGAGATTTCACCATGCCCAGACCGCGCCCCATCCAGTGGCCGGACAACGCCAAGATATGCGTCACTTTCATCATTCCCTGGGAGGTGTGGCCGGACAACTACGCCACCCGGGGCTCGCTCCAGCGCGTCAGTCACCCGCTGCCGCCGGAGAATGCCGTCTTCAAGCAGAACATGGCCGCCGTCACCGAGCGCGAGTACGGCGACCGGGTGGGTATCTGGCGCATCATGGACATGTTCGCGCGGCACAACCTCAAGGTCACCTTCCTGATGAACGGGAAGAAGGTCGAGCAGTTCCCCGATGAGGTGAAGGAATTCCAGGCCCAGGGGCACGAGTTCTCCTCGGAGTGCTACGAGCACGAGTATGCGTTCATGTATACTCGAGAGGAAGAACGGAAGTCGATTCAAGACACGGTTGCCGCTTTCAGGAAAGTGCTTGGGGCGCCTCCCACGGGCTATCTGTCGCCCGGTCATGCCTCCACGGACAACACCCTGGATCTGGTGGCGGAGGCGGATTTCGTATGGTGGGCCGACCCCCTCAACTCGGACGTTCCCTATACCGTCGAGGCCGGAGGCCGGAAGGTCGCCGTCGTGCCGTACAATGTGCCGGGCTGCAACGACTACTCCACCTACGGCGGCGGACGCACGCCCAGGGACCTGCTCCAGATCATGAAGGACCAGTTCGACTATCTCTATTGGGAGGGGGAACAGGGGGCGCCGAAATTCTTCGCGTTCAACCTCCATCCGTTCGTTTCCGGGGTGCCGTACCGGACCAGGATCGTGGACGAGTTCATCAAGTACGCCAAGGGCTTCCCCGACGTCTGGTTCGCCAGGCGGCTGGAGATCGCCAACTGGATCCTGGAGCAGGGCTACTGATACCGTGGCTCGTTACGACTGGGTGTCTTTCGGGCGGCGTTGGAGCGAGACGGCGGCACCGACCTCGATGGTCCTTCCGTACAGTCCGCGTGCGGGGTCGCTGAGAAGGAAGGTCGCCACCGCGGCCACTTCCGAAACCGTGATTTCGCCGGCGGGTGCCGGGTCACGGTCACCGGCGGTCTTCCACACCGGCGCGGGTTTCAACACGTTCAGGGTCACGTTTTCCCTGGCTACCTCCGCCGCGACGGACTGAAGCCACGCCGGCAGCGCGGTGCTGGCGACCGAATGGAAGTGTCTTTCGGCGACGGTCCCCGGGACCGGCCAGGGTACCATCCAGAGCACGCGGCCCCATTGGCGCCGCTGCATACCGGGCAGGAGCGCCTCCGTGGCGGCCTTGAAGCGCAGGAAACCGTTGTCGAGGAGGGATTTCCAGGACACGGCGGGCTGGTCCGCCGACAGTGTTCGCCGGGCGATGCCGAACAATATGTCGATGGCGCCGAAATCGGCAATGACGCGCTCCATCAAGGTGACAGCCGACGGCTCGTCCCAGGCGTTCAGCGGATAGCCCGCGGCCTTGACGCGCCCCCCCTCAGCGGCCTCGGCCGCGACCTTTCGCGCTGCCCATTCCTTGCGGGCGCACACCGCCACGTTGGCGCCCTCGGCCGCCAGCGTTCCCGCCACGGCCCGGCCGATGCCCCGGGATCCTCCGAACACCAGCGCGCTCTTGCCCTTGATGCCGAGGTCCATGACCGTCAAGGACGCGAGAGCCGCAAGAGGCCGTCCGGCGCCACCAACGGCGCGTAGAGTGCCGGCAGCACGGCGCAGCAGGTCATCAACCCCGAGCACCGTCCCGTCAGAGGGATGACGCCCTTGCGTCCCGACTTATCCATTGCGCACTTCCATTCTCCCCTGTTCCATGGACCCCGGCGGATGCTCGCCCGCGAGGTCGCGCACCATCTCGGCATCCCTGCTCACCATGTCCGCGAAGTATCCGTCGCCCAGGGCCAACTCCGCGGGCGTACCTTGCTCGACGATTCTCCCGCCCTCCAGACAGATGACGCGGTCCACGTAGCGCAGCGCGGACAACCGGTGAGCGATGACGATGACGGTCCGCCCTTCGGCCAGCGCACGGATGTTCTGCTGGATTCGAGCTTCGTCCTGCTTGTCCAGCGAGGCTGTGGCTTCGTCCAGGATCAGCAGGCTTCTCCAATGCAACAGAGCCCGGGCCAGGGCAATGCGCTGTCGCTCGCCTCCCGAGAGAAGTGTGCCGCGGGCGCCGACGCGGGTGGCATAGCCCTTGGGCGTCCGGGTGATGAACTCGTGGGCGCACGCCGCCTTGGCCGCCGCCGTTACCCGGGCCATCTGGTGCTCACCCGGTCCCAAGGCAATGTTGTCGGCAATGCTGCGCCGAAAGATGGGATAGTCCTGCTCGACCGTGCCGATGTGGCCGCGGACCCAGCCGGGGTCCACGACTACGGCGTCCGCGCCGTCCAGGAGGACACGCCCTTCGGTGGCGAGGTAGAGTCTCTGGATCAGGCGGCCGACGGTGCTCTTCCCCGAACCCGACGGACCCACGATACCCACGGTTTCGCCGGGCTTGATCTCGAACGTGACGCCGTCCAGCGCGTTCCGGTTTCCGTCCGGATAGCGGAAACGCACGTCCTCGAAACCGATGGCGCCCTGGAAGGAGGGAAGCCGGACGAGATGTCCGCTCTGGCGTTCCGTGGCTTCGTTGAGGACGGTTCCCAGCTCCTTCACCAGGCCACGCAGCCGGGAAAAGTCGTAGGTGAACAGGCACAGGCGCATCATGGGCTGGGAAAAACGCATGTTTACCAGATTGACCGCCACGAGCTGTCCCAGGGTGAGTTGCCCGTCCAGCACCATGGAGGCCCCGAACCACAGCAGGCCCGCGGTGCCGAACCGGTTCACGAACTGATTGTACTGGGTCATGGATTCCCGCAGGTTCTGGGTATCCTCGTCGGATGACACCGCTTCGTCCACCCGTTGGGCGAGAAAGGCTTCCTGGGCCTGCTCCTCATGCATGCCCTTCACGGTCTCGATGGCGTTGAAGGTGTCGAGCACCGCTTCGTTGCTCTCCCGCCGGCTGCCCTTGGTGCGCCGGCTCCATTGCCGGAAGGTCGGCATCACCATGAAGGCCGGAGCGATGTAGAGGGGCAGGCAGGCCAGAATGACCATGGACAGGGTGAAGCTGAAGTTCAGCATCAGCCCCAGGAACACCAGCACGAAGAACATGTCCACGAACACGAACACCACGGCGTTGGTGAGGAACCGGCGCAGGTGCTGGAGCTCTTCGATGCGGGAAAGGGTCTCTACCGCCGTGTTCCGCAGATAGAAGGAGGCGGGAAGCTCCAGCGAGTGGCGGATGAGCCTCGATAGCAGCGTGCGGTCCATGTCTCGCACCGCGTGGCGCAGGGCTCTGTGGCGGGCGCCGCGAAGGATGGCCTCGAAGGCCAGAAAGAACAGCAGACTCAGGATGATCACGTCGAGGGTGGCGGCGCCTCGGTTGGAAATGACCTTGTCGATGATGATGAGGAAGGCGAAGGGGTAGATGTAGCCCAGGAGGTTGACGAAGAAGGACGCCGCCACCAACGGTCCGAAAAGGGCTTTGTTGTTCAGGAGTTGCCCGGCGATGGCCCGCACCGTGAAGGCTTGGTCCGTGGCATCGGCCGTCCTTGCGGGGACGGCGGCCACGCTGCCGCAGTCCTCCACGAAGCCCGCGCGGCGCACGGCACGGGCGTTGCCGGAGCGGTGCTCCATCAGGTAGACGTTGTCGTCGTCCGCGCCGGCCACCAGTACGAACCGGCCGTCCCGACGCCGGACCAGGACCGGTGCGGACAGGTGGCGCCAGTCTTCCGGGCTCAGAGTCTTGACCTCGAGAGCGATTCCGGCGCGCGCGCCGCACCGTACCGCGGCGTTCATGTCGAGCGGTGTTTCCTTGGCGAGATCGCGCAGGACCGCGCCCCGGCTCGTTCGGAGACCCTCTCCGGCGCAAAGGAACAAGAGGCAGGCCGCGGCCGATGCGGAAGGATCTCCGGCGGCTACTGCCTGTTGCTTTGGGGTACCGGGATTGCCTTCCCGTTCGGCGGGGTCGCCCGCCCGCCCGTTGCCCTCAGCCATGGCTCTCGTCCGGGAGATCGTTCCCGCTCACCAGGACGAGGCCCTGAGTCGCAAGGCGCTTGATCAGAGCGACGCGGGTGTTGTCGTCGGGTCCGGCCTCCTCCGACGCCAGCGGCGACCATTCCATGGAGCCTTCCAGCAGTGCGAGGGCCTCCGGCGCGAGTTCCAGCACCATGGGCTGGCGCCGCCCGCGTGAGGCCAGGACGACGAGACATACCGGCCGTTGCGTCACCGGGTCGCCGGACCGGCCGGGCTCGAACAAGGGCCGCACATCGTAGCCGCAACGCACCGGAACGGCGCAAGGGTGGGTGCGGTACCACAAGTCAACCGACGGTTGCGGGCGCCCCGTCAGTGCCTCGCTCTCCATGGCCGTGGGACGAAGGGTCCGCGCTCCCGCCAGTGCCAGCTCGATACCTGCGACGTCGACGGCCCATGCCGGCGTCGGAGGTTCCTGGGCGCTACGTTTCAGAAAATGTTCAAAGAAGCCTTTGGCGTCCGGATACCGTTCGTAGGTCCTGGGCGGACATGCGGATGCGAAGTCGCGTGTGAGGCCCGTGAACCTGTGACCCATCAGGGTGGCGGTGCGTTCGAACGTCTGGCGGATTCGCTTCATTCGCTTGTTGTAGGAGAACTCCGCTTCCAGCCGAAGCCGCCGGATGTCCATGCCCTGAAGGTCCGGTTCAAGCCTGGAGGATCCGGGATCTCCGGTGCCGAAGATGAGTGCATGGCTGGTCAAATGACGCAGCAGGCGGGTCTGTGTGTCAATGAGTCTATGCATCGCTTGAGGACCTCTCTTCCATGGCGGCTTTCCGGGTTTGTCGGCGGAGACGCTCCACGTCCGCCAGAAGCTCGCCGCCCTGCTCGAAGTCGTTGTCGCGCTCCAGGATCACCGTCCCCGGCCGCTGCCGGTCCAGGGCGAGTTCCAGCAGCTCCAATGCCTGCTCCGGCACCGGGTGGCTGTGGTTGTCGGCATGGAACGGCACGTCGAGATAGGGCCGGCGAATCAACGGCCCCCCGGCAGCGTGAACCCCGGTCACCACGCCTTCGGGCAGGTGTTCCAGAAACGCACGCGGGTCGATGCCGTGGTTCCTGGAGTTGACGAAAAGGTTCTCCACGTCCAGCAGCATGCCCACCCCGGTCTCCCGGAACAGCAGGTCGAAAAACTCTGCGTGACTCATCTCGGGCTCCGGGAAATCGAAGACATAGGAGATGTTCTCGATGGAGAAGGGCACCTGCAGACGGGCCTGGACCTGCTCGATCTTGGGGATCAGCATGTCCGCCGCGGCGCGGGTCCGAGGCAACGGCAACAGGTTGGCGATGTCGATGCCGGGCACCTTGGTCCATGCCAGGTGCTCGCTGTAGGACGGGACCTTGAGATCCCGGACGGCCTCGGCCACGCCGTCCAGGTACGTTTCGTCAAGGGGCGCGTCCGTGCCGATGGACAACCCCACCCCGTGCAGCACCAGCGGGATCCTGTCCACCAGGTTGCGGATCGCCTTGCGCGCGTATTCGCCTCCCTTCAGGTAGTGGTCCACCGTGATCTCGAGCACGTCGAACCGGTGCAGGTTGGCCAGCGTCCACTTGGCGATGGGAAGCCGGAAACCGATGCCGATCAGGGGTGATGTGGATGAAAGTGTAGTGCTCATGCAGCCTCCCGAAGCGATTCAAGACCGTAGGTCCCGGCGCGTGCGGCCCTTGCCCCGGGGCACGCGCCGGACTCTTCGGGGCGTCGCGTTCGTGTTGAGGAGCGACGCCCTACACAGATACTAATCGTTCGGTTGGCCCTGAACTTTAGCGTTCAGTGCGTGGAGGACACACGATTGTCACGGACAGGATCGTGCGGCCTCCCGGATGACGATGGCGCCGCACGCGGTTCAATGCGGGAGGGGCGGGGTTCCTATGCCACGTCCATGCCTACGACCCTTGCGGGGTTGCGGGTGCAGACGGTGTAGAGCTCGTCCCGGGTGAGGCCGAAGGCTTCCATGTAGCCTCGGATGAGGCGCATGGCTTCCACGGAGTCGGGGAACAGCGGCTCGCCGGCGTCGCTGGACAGCGTGAAATGCTCCACCCCCACCTCGCGGATGGTGTTGTACATGATCTGGGGATCGACGCCGAGCAGCGGCGACAGCTCGTCGAAGGTGAAGTTGAACAGCACGCCCAGCGGGGCAAGCTCCTTCATCTGTTCCACCGACACGTCGAGAAAGGGGCTGTAGGGATGGTCGATGACCAATCGCCGAAGGCCGACCTTGTCCGCCTCCTCGGCGATCTTGAAGATCTCCTTGTGGGTAGGATGGCCGAAGAACAGCGCCGCGTCCCGGTCGACGCACAGGCGGATGACGTCCCGTACCTCGGGCTTCAGCTCACCGGACTCGTCCAGGTTGTAGTGTCCGTGCTCCATGGCCTTTTCCCACGACATGGGGCCGGTCCAGCCCTGGGCGGCCACGTCGTGCTCGATGAGCTCCCGTCGGCTCCCCACGATGTGCATCGTGTTGACATGGTTGAACACCGGCAGCCACAGGGCGACGACTCCGTCGTCGATGGCCCGTTCGGCGAGGATAGCGGACACCGGGTCATCCCCCCTGCCGCACACGAAGCCGGCGAAGCAGGCCACTGGCTCAACGCCTTCCTTTCCAGCCCAGTCGTCGAGCTGCTGCTGCAGCTCGCGCACTGCCTTTCCGGCGTTTCCGACGATGGACTTGAACAGGAGCCCCTTCATCTCCGCCCGGGACGCCATCTTGACCAGGTCCAGCGCGTCCTGCTGGCCCGCGTGGGCGTGACAGTGGATGTCGATGGCGTCCTTGACCCTGATGTGGCCGGGATGGACCGCCCCGGGCTTGTACTGTGTGCGCGCCGCATAAGAGGTGACACATCGTTCCCGGGTCCGGGTCGAAACCACGTTCTCGCTCATCGTTCGTCTCCCTTCACCACGGGCCGGGACCGGACGACGGGGACCGTGCCGGATACGGCTTGCCGTGCATTGTGATACATTGTCCATGGTAGACCCTCGAAACCTGAAACGAAAGAGGAGGGTATCGTCCCCATGTTCGAGACGCTCGGATTCCAGCACGTCACTCCGCTCCAGGCGTCCGTCGTGCTGGGCCTTGTGTTGGGCGCCGCCTACGGCGTGCTGGCGCAGCGTGCCGGTTTCTGCCTCCGTCGCAGTCTGGTCGGAGACTGGGGCGAATGCCTTCCGGCGCTCGGCGTCTGGGCCATGGCCTTGGCGCTGGCGATTGCCGGGACCCAGGGAGTGGTGGCCGCGGGAGTGGTCTCCTTCGACTCGCACCGGTTTCTCGCGCCGGACCTCCCCGTCGTTTCGGTCCTGGCGGGCGGCGCGCTGTTTGGCGCCGGGATGGTGCTCAGCGGCGGCTGCGTCTCTCGCCTCACGGTCCTGGCCGGCGCCGGCAACCTGCGGGCGGTGGTCGTCCTGGTGGTCTTCGCGATTGTCGCCCACGCGACGATGAAAGGAGTGCTGGCGCCGTTGCGCTCGGTGCTCGGCGGGATGACCGTCGATACGGGAGGCGTGGTCGCGCTGACCGCGCTGCCCGGCGGGGCCGTGTGGGCCTGGTGCCTGGCGCTGGCCGCCGCGTTGCTGGCATTGCGTTCCGGCGCGTCCCGGCGCCACTTGGTGATGGCTGCCCTGATCGGGCTCCTCGTGACGCTGGCATGGGTCGGGACCGGTTTCGTCCTTCAGGACGACTTCGACCCCGTGCCGCTGCAGTCTCTGGGATTTACCGGGCCCATGGCCGACACCCTGTTCTGGACCATGGCGGCCACGGCCATCCCCGCGGGGTTCGGGACCGGTCTTGCCGCGGGCGTGGTCGCCGGCAGCGTTGCCGCCGCGATTTGTGCGGGAGAGTTCCGCTGGAGCAGCCTGGAAGGGCCGCGGCAGACCGGCCGGTACCTTGCGGGCGCCGCATTGATGGGAACGGGGGGTGTCCTGGCGGGCGGGTGTACGGTGGGGGCCGGATTGTCCGGCGTGTCGACCGCGAGCATTGCGGCGATCCTGGCGCTCACGGCCATGGCAGTGTCGGCAAGGATCGTGGGAAGGCTTCTCGCTGAAGGGCCGACGCGGACAGGGACCCACGCTGGTGCCTGATCGCGCCGGCTACCGGTCCCCGCCACGCGACGATCAGCCGAAGATGTCCTTGGAAAAGCTCGCGTACCAGCCGAGCGATTCCTTGTAGGTCGCCTTGCGCAACTCTGCGCTCTCTCCGGTCTTCGAGATGAAGCCGTCCGTCTTGGCGATCTTCTCGTCGGTGGCCTTGTAGGAGGCGCCGACCTTGACCCCGTCATCGGTTTCGATGAGCGACCAGCAGGTGTTCGAGAAGCGCGATGGAAACACCTTCGAGCCGGTCAGCGCCCCGCGCACCGCCATGGCGCACACCTTGGCCTGGCTGTTGGCGGAAAACCCGGACTTCGGCATGTCCCCCTGCTGCGACGCGTCGCCGAGCACGTGGATGTTGGCATCCGCCCGACTTTGCATGGTGTGCGGCACCACCGGGACCCAGCCGGTCTTGTTCGTGAGCCCGGCAACCGCGGCGATGCGCCCTGCCCGTTGCGCCGGAATGACGTTGCAGACGTCCACCTTGGTCATCTCGCCGTCGATCACCACCTCCATCGAGGCGGGGCGCACTTCGACACGGTCACCGCCGAAGTCCGGGCCGACCCGCTCGATCATGCCCGGGTAGTGGCGCTGCCAGCCGTCCTCGAAGAGCCCTTGCTTGGAAAACTTCGCCTTCGGGTCGACGATCAGGATCTTCGCCGTCGGATTGGCCTGCTTCAGCGTGTGGGCGACCATCGAGATTCGTTCGTACGGTCCCGGCGGGCAGCGGAACGGGTTCGGCGGCGCCACCATGCAATAGACTCCGCCCTTCCGCATGGCCGCGACCTGCGCCTTGAGGAGCTGCGTTTGCGAGCCCGCCTTGTAGGCGTGCGGCATTCGGTTCTGCTGCGACAGGTCCCAGCCGCGCACCGAGTCCGGACGGAAATCGATCCCGGGCGACAGCACCAGCCGGTCGAAGGCAAGGCTGCCGCCGCCCGCGAGCCCTACCGTTCGGCGGTCGCGGTCGATGGAGACGGCCCAGTCGTGGACCACGTTGATCCCGTAGGCTGCCGCAAGGGTTCCGTAGCCGTGCCCGAGGGACGCGAACTCACGGAAGCCGCCAAGGTAGAGGTTCGAGAAGAAGCACGAGTAATAGTGCCGAGTGGGTTCCACCAAGGTCACAACGATAGCGCCTTTGGAATCCTTCGCGATGTAGCGTGCGGCCGTCGCGCCGCCGGCGCCGCCGCCGATCACCACCACCCGCGGGCGGCTCTGCCCGAGGAGGGGAGGCGCCCACATCGCCGTCGATGCCGCAACCGTCGATACCAGGAAGCGGCGCCGTGTCATTCCGCGGTTTTCGCTCTTCTGTTTCATGGTGGCTCCCCCATTTACGGATCGGTGAGCGGTTTGCCGAAATACGCGGCGAGTGAGGCGATCTCCTCGTCCGACAGACGTTTGGCGATGGTCTGCATGGCCTGATGCCGCCGCTTGCCGCGTTTGTAGGCTTGTAAGGTTATCACGAAGTCATCGATGGGCCAACCGATGATGGAGGGTACGCCTTCGTCGGCCCCGTCGGCCCTGTGGCAGGTGATGCATTCGCTCCCGAGATAGGCGCCGTATTCGGGGTCTCCGGAGACAGCGAGGAGCCGCGGGTCCAGGTCGTATTCGGCCGCGGTCATGGTCGGTTCCGTCGCCGGAAGGCTGGATGTGGAGCCGGAAAGGGCGCGCAGCCACGCCAGCAGATCCGCCCGGTCGCCGCCCGCGGCCATGCCGGCATAGCTCATGCGCGAGTGCGGCACCATCGCACGAGGGTTCGCCAGGAACGTGTCCAGGGTCGCCTCGGTCCAGATCAACCCGCCGGCGCCGGCCTTCTTCATTGCGGAGGAGTAGAGGAAGTCCCTGAGTGAGCCGGCGCGACGGCCGAATAGGTCGTTGAGGTGCGGACCGATTCGGTGTTTTGCGCCGCTGCCGGCCTGATGGCAGCGCTTGCATTCCTGGTAGAGCGCGTTGCCGCGTTGCGCGTCCGCACCGCGGGCTCCGGTGGCGACGAGAACCGTGAGAAGAGCCGGCGCGAGCATCGCGAAGCCCGCGGGTTTCGTGATGCTCGTCATTCGGCGTCGGGATTCGGGAAGGTCACGACCGGACCTTGATGCGCCTGCTGAGGCGGTATACCGAGCCGTCGTCATCCAGCCATTCGAACTCCATATCGCCTGATTCCTGCACGGCCATCTCGAACTGGATGTAGGGATTGGCGGACATCGCCGGCTCCAGATCCACGGAAATCGCCACCTCGTCGTTGTAGCGGGCCACGAACCGGTTGATGATCCGGCGGGGAATTCGCTTCCCGTCACGGCCGAGGCGGAGCCCGGTGTCCATTGGATGGGTGATCCGCGTCCTGACGGTGAAGGGGACACCCGTCACCACCGACTTTGGCAGTTTCACACGCGGCCTGGGTTTCTGCATGCCATCTCCCCAAGCGCCTAGCCGCAGCCTCCCACCGTTACGATGATCGGGCGGGAGGTCGCGCGATACGTGCCGTCGGCCATCTCCGCTACGGCGATCAGCTTCTGACTCCGGGCCAGCCGGATACGGGTTGAGACCGTGGGCGTCACCCCCTTTCCGAAGGTAAAGCCGGCGACGCCGGGATAGGGATTGCCGTCCGTGAACACGGCGATGCGCCGGGCGTTCTCGGCGGAGACCCGGATGGGCACGGAACCGCCGTTGTCGGCGATCTCCGGCGCTTCGATACGGACACCGCCCTCGACCGGCACCGCTCCCTTGGTGAAAGCCGCGATGGCCCGCGAGGTGTCGGTGGATGCCCGGACAAGGCGGATGGGGAAGAACGCGGCTGCGGACGCCGCAAGCGCCGCGCCAGCGAAAGCAAGTATGTTCCTGCGGGTGAGGTCCATGTTCGCCACTGGAAAATCTACCATGAGACAGGGAAGGGGTCCACCGGCCAGCACCCTCGGCGCCGCTGCTTGCCGCGCGCCGCAATCCATTCTTGTGGTAGACTCTCGAATTTCGAAACGAAGGGGGGGTATCGTGAAATTCGGCCTGTTCATGATCGGGGACGACGACCCGGAGCTTCAGCTTGACCTCAAGGGCTACTACGAGAGGATGCTGGAGCAGGCTCGCTGGGGCGAATCCCTGGGCTACGAGTGCTTCTGGTTCGGCGAGCACCACTTCGACTTCCACGGCGTCATCCCGTCGCCCACCGTGCTCATGTCCGCCGCCGCCGCATGCACCGACTCCATCCGTTTGGGCGTCGCCGTGGCGCTGCTGCCGTACCGCGACCCCGTGCTCACTGCCGAGGAGTACGCCATGGTCGACGTGCTCAGCAGCGGCAGGCTCGACTTCGGGGTGGGGCGTGGCACCCCTCTGGAACTGGTCGGCTTCGGCGTCAAGGAGGACAACCGGGACCGGCTGGTGGAGAGTCTGGAGGTCGTCGAGATGGCATGGCGGGAGGGACGGGTGTCCTACCACGGCGCGTTTCACCACATCGATGACGTGTCCCTGAACGTGCTGCCGGTGCAGCGGCCGGTCCCGCCCGTGTACTTCGCCGCCCTGAGCCAAGGCTCTTACCAGGTGGCCGGCGAGCGGGGCTATCCAATCCTGGGCATTCCCTTCGCAAGCTGCAAGGACATGGCCGAGGTGAAGCGCAAGGTGGACTTCTATAAGGAAACGTTGAGCCGCTGCAGCCACGACCCTGGCGCGTTGGACGTGGGCCAAACCATCCATACCCATGTGGCCGAGTCGGATGCCGCCGCCCGTCGCCGCGCCCGGCCCGCCATGAGCCGCTACTACGAGTTGCGCAAAGCCGTGCGCCCCCGCGGCTACGACGAGCTCGACCGGGAGCGCATGCTGATGGTGGGCGGCCCCGAGCGTTGCATCGAGCAGATCGAGGAGATCGCCGACACGGGCGCCAACTACATCATCTTCTCCATGAATTTCGCCGGCCTGGACCAGCAGAGCACTCTGGACTCCATGGCGATGATGGCCGAGGATGTGCTGCCGAAGTTCAATCCGCGGACGTAGCGTTCACGGGCAGGATGAGGGTGGAAGCGTACGGTCCAGTCCATATAAGACACGACACTAGCCCATCAGTCCCGGCAGCCAGATGGCAATGGGCGGGAACAGCATCACCAAGGCGAGGGCGATGATGTTGATGAGCACGAAGGGGATGACGCCGCGATAGATGGCGCCCAGGGTGACATCGGGCGGCGATACGCCCTTGAGGACGAACAGGTTCATGCCGAAGGGCGGGGTGATGAGGGAGAGCTCGATGTTGACCATGGTGACGATGGCGAACCACAGGGGGTCGAGGCCCAGGGAGCGGATCACGGGAAAGAAGATCGGCACCGTTATGAGCATTATGGAGATGGGCTCCATGAACGCTCCCATGATGAGGATGACGATCTGCATGCTGGCAATGATGATCCAAGGCGACACGGCCATCTCGGTGGCGAACGTCGAGAGGCCCATGGCCGCGCCGGAGTGAGCGAGGATCTGGCTGAAGGCGGTGGCGCTGGTGACGATAAGGAGGGCGAAGCCGGAGACCTCCACGGTGCCCATCAGCGCTTTTCGAAGGATCTCCCAGGACAGGCGCCGGTAGGCCAGACCCAAGAAGAAGGCGCCGGCCACGCCCATGGCCGCGGACTCGCTGGGGGTCGCGATACCGAAGAAGATCGATCCCAGCACCACCAGCACCAGCACCACCAGCGGCAGGAAATACTTGAGTGCGGTCAGGCGCTCGCCCCAGGAAACCTTCTCGATCTCCACGGCCGGGGCCAGTTGCGGTCGGACGGTGCAGGCGACGACGATGTAGCCGAAGAGGAGTGTTGCCAGCAGGATCCCCGGCAGGATTCCGCCGATCAACAGGTCGCCCACCGAGAGCTGACTGATGCCGCCAAAGATGACCATCAACGCGCTGGGTGGGATCAGCACGGCGAGGCCTCCGGAGGTGGCCAGCGTGCCGACTGCCAATCCGGTGTCGTAGCCCTGCTTCCGCATCTCGGGGATGAGGATCGTGCCCAGGGTGGCCGAGCTGGCCATGCTGGAGCCGCTGCCTGCGCCGAAGGCGGTTCCCGCCAGCACCGCCAGCACCGCGAGGCGGCCGGGAACCGCGCCCAGCCACTTGCCGATGGAGGTGATGGCGAGGGCGGCGAGGCCCGAGTGGAGCACCAGTTCGCCCATGAGGATGAACAGGGGCAGTGCGATGAACGAGAAGGTCCCGATGCTGGTGAAGCTGCTCAAGGCAACGGCCTGGAGCGCTCCCGAACCTACCAGCATGTAGAGGAACACGAGGTTCAGCACGCCGAACGCGAACGCGATGGGGATGCCCGACGCCATCAGCAGGATGAGGGCGCCGAACATGACGATCAGAACGATCCACCAATCGAGGAGAATCAGAGGCCTCCTTCCCCGGACGTCATCGCCGTGTGCGCGCGCGACCCGGCAAGGATCCTGAACACGAAGGCGAGGCCCAGCCATGCAGCCCCGATGGGGATGATGACCAGCACCGGGAACTTCGGGAAGTTGAGCGCGGTGGAGAAGCGGTACCCGTTCTCGAACGCATGCCACGCCACCGCCCATGCCTGCCACGTCAGGACGACGCAGTAAACGAGGCCCAGGATATCGGTCGCCACCCGCAGTTGGCGTTGCGGCGCCGGCTTGAGCCGCACGGTCACAAGCTCGACCTTCACGTGGTGGTCGTTCATGAGGATCCACGCCGCAGGAACGAAGGTAAGATAGACCAGCAGGTATTCGTTCATGTCGATGACCCAGATGGTGGGGGCGTGGAAGAGCAGGCGAGCGAAGACGTCATAGAGAATGGACACGACCATCACCACGACGAATGCGGCGGAGACATGGCTCAGCACGTGGTTCGCCTTTCCGAAGGCGAGGCTCAGCGTTTTCATCATCGGGTGAGTCGTAGGCGGCGGCTGCCGGCTGGCCGCATCGCACAGACCGGCAGCCGCGCTTCACGTCCGGACGGCCCGGATCAGTTGTAGGGCGCCAACGCCTTCTGGAGCCGCGCTCCGAAGTCGGGCGATTGCTTGAGCAGGTCGGCCCAGTAGGCGTTACGGGCGTCGGTGAGGCGCTTCTTGGCGGCGTCGTCGACCTCGATGATCTTCATGCCGTTGGCCTGCAGCTTCTTGATCGAGTTCTGATCGGACTGATGGTAGTAGTTGAGGACATCTGCCTCCATCGCCAGAGACGTCTCCGTGAGCACGTTCTTCACGGCATCCGGCCACTTGTCCCAGGCCCGCGTGGCGACATAGACGCCGCCGGGCGAAAGCTGGATGGGCGTGGAGATCATGGCCTTGTAGACGTCCCTTTCACCGAAGCTCCAGGCATCGTCAGGCGCCCGGTAGGCTCCGTCCACGACACCGCGCTGCAACGCCGTGTAGAGCTCGTTGGCCGGGATGGTCTGGGGAGAGCCTCCGAGAAACTGGATGGCTTTCGCGTCCTGGGCGCCGGATGCGCGGATCCGCTTGCCCTTGAGACCGTCGAGGCTGGTGATGGGCTTGGCCATCAGGAAGCGGAAACCGGTTCCGCCGACCGTGATGCCGACGAAGCGCACGCTCGATTTCTTGGCGTAGGCCTCGTTGATGATCTCCAGGGCGCCGCTGTTGCGCAGGGCCTCCAGGTAACGTTTCAGGTTGGTCGGGGCGATGAGATACATGGCCGCGGCTTCAATAGTCTCGCCCACGTAGTAGGCACCCGCGGAGTGGGTCATGTCCGCGATGCCGGTGCGCAGAGCCTGAAGCTGCTCGAACGCTGGGGCCACCTCGGGCCCGCCCAGAAGGCGGATCTGCACCACACCCTTGCCCCGCTTGTTCACCTCGTCGATGTACTTCTTGTACATGAGGTCGCAGTTGCAACTCAGCGGCCAGGCCGCGATCGCGCGGACCACCACCGGCTTGGCATCGGCCGGTGCGGCGGGGGTGATGGTCCACAGGACGGCCAGCAAGAGGGCGAGCAGAGAGACTCTCAAACAAGGCTTCATACGCATCGTGTACCTCCGATTGTGCTGCCGGGGAACGCTTTCCCCGGAAAGAACTTTATCCTTGTTTTCAGTGGCGCCGACTGTCCGCCGCCGCTGAAGGCGGTTTCTTGATGGCCGGCGCCGTGCGCCGCGGCCCGGCCCGTGCACGATCAGATCGCCTCGTAGGGGTAGCGCTTCACCTTTGCCATGTTCCTGCCCTCGATGCGGATCAGCTTGGTGGTATCGGCGCGCCAGGGCGAGTGGAGATCTCCTTCGTTGTAGAGGTGCGCCATGCCCGGCTTGAGCTTGTAGGTGCGCAGTTTGCGGGCCTTGCCTTTCTTGTCCTCGCCCGCGGGTTCGACCTTTTCCCAGTCGGTCATCTCGGTCTCGCCCGTCGCCTGGCCGTAGATGGCCCAGGCCGGACCGTGGTCATGGGGGTTGCTGCCCTTGGAGCCCTTGTTGTGGTGGGCCAGGATGCAGAAACCCAACTCGGCATCCTCGTAGATCACCTTGCGTTCGGGTTGGTCCTCTTCAATGTGCCTGGCGATGAACTCCTCGTCCCGGCATATCTCCTCGACCAGCGAAACGACTTTCCGTCGCCCTTCCGGGCCGGGCTCCGCCTTGAGGATACGGTGACAGTCAGCGGCGAACCGCTCCAGCGTGTGGCTCATGATACGACTCCTTCGGAAGACAAATTTCGGGCCTGCCTAACGGCCCGAGGATCCGTATGTGGAATCCTTGTACGCCCTCGGCCGTAACGGTGTCAACCTGAGTCGTGCCAGGCACGCCGCTACTCCGCCCACCCGACGATGGGAGTGAACAGGCTCTCCAGCGGCGGCCTGGGTTCCGCCACGAACGCCTGCTCCACCAGATACTGCATGAACGTGTCCAGGGTTCCGCGGTTGGCTTCCACGCCATAGGGGTAGGGGTCTCCTTCGAACATCTCACGGATTTCGTCCATCTCCGCGTTGAGCCACGGGATCATGTACGCCATGGCGCCGGTGAAGCGCATGTGCTCCAGCGCCCATGCCTTGGCCGCCTGAAAAGCCTTGAACATGCTCTCGGCGATCCACGGATGCTTGATGTGCAGTTCCTCCCGCATCACGATGGTGTGCATGATCGGAAAGACGCGGGTCTCCCGGAAGTAGTCCCGTTCGGTACGCCGGTAGTCGGGGAACAGCCTGCCGACGGCCGGATGGCTGCCCAAGGCGTCGGGTTGCCGGGCGCCGAGATAGGCGGCGACGTCGCCTTCCACCAACAGGTCGTTGATGGGCTTGCCGGGCGGCGCCGGCTCCACCTCCGGGCCGCCCGCGGGCCGCAGGTCCATCTCGTCGTCGGGCGGGCGCGGGGTGTTGACGCCACCCTCCACCCAACGAATGCTGGACAGGTCCACGCCGTGCCGGTGTTGCAGGATGCCGCGGATCCACACCGCCGCGGTCTGTCCGTACTCCTGAACCCCCACGCGCTTGCCGTTGAGATCGCTGGGCTCGGCAATGCCCTGGTCGCGATTCACGTAGATATACGCATGGCGAAAAAGACGCGACGGGAACACCGGCAGCGCGATGAACGGAAACGTCCCTCGCGAACGCCGGGTCAGGTAGGTGGACAGAGACATCTCGCACAGATCGAACGCCCGGGTCTTGACCATACGGGAGAAGATCTCCGGCGGTGACTGGATCTGCAGGCAGGTGACGTCGATGCCTTCCGGTTGGATCACGCCCCTGGCGATGGCTTCGACGCGGTCATACGGCCCGGTGGCCAGGGTCAGTGACAGATTTCCCAAGGTTGTTTCCTCCGTGATATAGGGTCTCCGTAGCCGGCGCTCAAAACCGGCGAAGATGGCGCGAAGGCCCTGCCGGTACGGCGACGGAGCCCGAGGGAGCTTTTCAAAGTCCGGTTGAAACTTCAAGCATCGGAGGTCGGTCTCTCATGCAAATCCAGTTCAGTGTTCACAGTCCCAACGGCGGCGTAAAGGAGACAGCGCGGATTCGGGAACGCGTTGTCCGCGCGGAGCAGCTCGGCTTCGAGGGCGTCTTCCTCGGTTGCAGCCAGCTCAGCACCCTGGACCCCTTCCAGGTGCTGGCCACCTGTGCCGGGGCTACGACCCGTCTGAAGCTCGGCACGGGCGTGACCAACATGGTGTATCAGGACCCTACGGTGTTGGTGGGCTCGGCGGCCACCTTGAACGAGATCTCCGACGGCAGGGCGATCCTCGGCCTCGGCACCGGCGACGGTCCGGTCTATGCCCTGGGCCGGAAGGCCACCCGCATGAAGGACTTCGAGGATGGCGTCCGCACCATCCGAACGCTGCTTCAGGGCGGCGAGATGGTCACGCCCACGGGCCGCGTCCGCGTCACCTACCGGCTGGTCCCGGCGCCGGTTTACCTGTCCGTGGAAGGTCCCCGGGGCCTGCGGCTGGCCGGGCGGGTGGCCGACGGCGTCTTTCTCGCGAGCGGAGTGGAGCCCCGGGCCGTGGGTTGGGCGCTGGCGCGCATCTCCGAGGGCGCGGCCGAGGCCGGGCGCTCGCCGGACGAGATCACCGCCCTGGCCGCCGGCATGGTGTGCATCAGGGAAGACGGCGACGAGGCGCGCCGGCTCGTGCGCCGCCGTATCGCCAATCGAGTCCACCACAACTTCCAGGCTACGTTGGAGACCGTTCCCGAGGAAGAGCTGGAAAGCGTCAAGGCGTTCATGGCCGCGTTCGATCAGTCCAGGCCCATGGAGGAGCGGTCGGATCCCGCACTGTTGACCGACTATCTCGTGCGGCGGTTCGCTATTGCAGGCACTCCGAAAGAGTGCATCGCGCGGCTGGAGGAGCTGGCGGACGCGGGGATCGAACGCGTTATGCTGACGCCCGCCCGGAGCGTCTACGAGGAGACGGTGGAGGCGCTGGCCAAGGAAGTCATGCCGGAGTTTCGGGCGTAGGCGGGCAATTGCAGATTCCGGCAAGTGCGTCCTTGCCGGGTTGGAAGAGCAGCCGGGCCGATGAGATTCTACGTCAACATCCTCTCCACCTACTACCCGGACCTCGACCCTCCCTACGAGGTCTGTTACCGGCAGATGCTGGAACAGATCGAGTTGGCCGAGGAGTTGGGGTTCGAGTGCTTCATGTTCAACGAGCACCACTTCCTGGGCTACGGCGGCCTCATCGCCAACCCGGCGGTGATGCTCGCCGCGGCCGCGGCCCGGACGTCGCGTATCCGCCTGGGCCCCTGTATCGCCATCCTGAGCGTGCGCCATCCGCTTCAGGTGGCCGAGGACTACGCCATGGTCGACGCCGTCTCCGGCGGCCGGCTGGAGTTCGGCATCGGGCTGGGCAACACGGCGCTGGACTACCGCGTCCACGAGATCCCGCAGACCGAGGGCCGGGCGCGCTACCAGGAGGCCCACGACATCATCGTCAAGGCGTGGACCCGGGAACGCTTCAGCCACGCCGGAGAGTTCTGGCGCTTCGAGGAAATCACGCTTTACCCGCGTCCGGTGCAGCAACCGCTGCCGCCCATCTGGGTGGCCGGGACCTCCCCCGAGGGGCTGGGGTGGGCCGGCCGCAAGGGCTGCCACATCATGACCGTGGGGCATCCCCATCCGCCGGACAAGGTGAGAGCGGGGGTGGAGGCATGGCGCGAGGGCCTCGCGGCTTCCGGCCGGGATCCGGCCCGCTACCACTGCCAGTACCATCTGCGTACCTACGTCAATGAAGATGCCGCGACGGCCCGGGAGATCGGACAAAAGGCGATTTCACGCTACGAGGAGATCTCGCGGATCCAGCGCAAGGGGCCGCTGCCTCCGGGTTACGTGTATGACTGGGAAGGGATGCTGGAAACCGGGCGCAACCTCTACGGCAACCCGGAGCAGTGCATCGAGATCATCAACAACGCCCGGCGTCACTACCACTTCGACACCGTGACCCACAACTTCAACTTCGGCGGCCTCCCGCACGAGGACGTGAAGAAGTCCATGCGCCTCTTCGCGCGGGAAGTCATGCCGGCGTTTACCGATTGACCCGGGCCATGCCGTCGGGGGGATAGCGGTCGCCCGCCGCCGCACCCGGTGGGAACGCGGCATCCAGGGCGGCGAGGTCCTCCGCCGTGAGCGCGACCTCGGTGGCCTCGAGGTTTTCCTCCAGGTGGGTGCGCCGCTTGCAGCCTGGAATGGGAAACACGTTGTCGCCCCGCGCGAGTACCCAGGCGATGGCGATCTGCGCGGGCGTCGCGTCGTGTGCATCGGCGACCTTTCTGATCGCCGCCACGCGCTTGCGGTTGGCGGTGGCGTTTTCGTCCGAGAAGCGCGGGAACTTGTGCCGCGTGTCGCCTTCCGACAGCCCTTCGCGCCCGCCGACCGTACCGGCCAGGAACCCGTAGCCGAGCGGCGCATAGGCCATCAGCCCGAGGTTCAACTCGTCGCACGTCCGCAGGTGTCCGCCTTCGACGTCGCGGGTCCAGAGCGAGAATTCGAACTGCAGCGATACCAGCGGATGGACTTTCATCGCCCGGCGCAGGGTCCCTGGCGCGGCTTCCGAGAGGCCGATGAACCGGGTCTTGCCCTCCTCCACGAGCCTGGCCATGGCGCCCACCGATTCCTCGATGGGTACGGTGGGATCAACCCGCGACATGCAGAGCGCGTCCAGCGTCTCGATGCGGAGGTTCTTCAGGCTGGTCTCACAGATCTCGCGCAGACGGTCCGGCGTGCCGCTGCCCTGCGCCACCGACGCCCCATCGTTGGCGCGGATGGTGCCGGTCTTGGAATGGATGAAGACCTTCCGGCGCTTCCCGCCCTTCAGCGCCACGCCGATGAGCCGGTGGTTGTGCCCCTGGCCATAGCTGGCGGACGTATCCAGCAGCGTGACCCCGAAATCGATGGCGCGGTGAATGGTGGCGATGGATTCCGCGTCGTCCGCCGCGCCATACGCGCCCGACATGGAGAAGCAGCCCAGCCCGATGCGTGACAGCTTCTGGCCCGTATTGCCGAAAATCGCCGTTTCCATGGGATGATTGATCCTGACGCCCCGTCGCCGCCTCAGAGGTCCAGCGTGCCGGGGGCGAAGACCTCTTCCAGCGCGAGCTTGCGCGGCGTGAGCTTTTGCTCGAAGGAGTAGTCGATGAGGGTCCGGAGCATGGCGGCGTTATCCCGGATGCCGTAGGGGAAGGGGTCTTGGCCGACGATGGAGCGGGTCTGCTCCAGGTAGTCGGAACCGAAGAAGAGGTCCGACGGGATAGCCGTTGGCAGTTGGCGGAGCCAGTGCTCCTTGGCCCTGGTGAAGGCCGCGAACAGGTTGAAGGCGAGCCATGGGTGCTTCTCGTGGACGTCGCCGCGGATCACGTAACAGTGGTTGACGGGGACGAACCCGTGAGCCTGCACGTAGCGCCGGCCTTCGGTCGGCAGGTCCGGGAACAGCGGCGTCACCGCGTCGGCGTCGCCTTCCCTGTGGTCCCGGGTCGACCGGTCGATGACGTTGCGTTCGGCGTGGAAGGTGCTCAGGAGCATGGCTGCGTCAAGCTCCCGGTTGACCAGCATGGAGATCAGGCTCTTGTCCTCCGGGATGCGGTGAAATCGTATCCCTTCCGGCGGCGTGAAGCCGGTGGCGCCGCCGTGGCTCAGCGCCTCGCTACGTGTGGTGTGAGAACCAAGACCCCGACGGGGGTCCGGATGGTCGAAGCCGACCTGCACACCGTAACCGGCTTGAAGCGCCGGCGCCGCAAGGGTTTGGAGCCGCCGCGGCGATTGAGCGAGACGACCGGGCCGCGACACCTGAGCGCGTTCCGCGTTGTCGTCCAGGGGGCAGAGGTAACAAAACGCGTGTCCTGATGCAAGTCGGCTGCGGCGTTCATCACACATGGCGCACCGCGGCCGGGAGCGTTCCTTCAGCGCATACGCGCGACCGCACATGTTCCGCCGGGCAAAGGGTCGCCGCGCACATGTTCCCGCAGCGCACGGGCGGACGGTGAATGCGATGCAGTTCATGGCGATGGCTCTCCTTTCACTCGTTACCGCGAGCGCGGGCGTGGTTGGGTAACCCGTTACCGCGGCGTCAGCCGCGCGGTGCTGCGGACCGATGCGGCCGCGGACATCGGCGATGCGGGCGGAGCCGCGGGCAGTCGTGCGCAGCACGCTGCCGGACGCGGCGACGGCAGCGCGCGCACGGATGCCGACACTGCTGTCGGCACGACCGCGGACGGCAGTGCGGATGCCGGTGATTGGCGAAGCCGTCACCGGCGATGGACGAAGTGCGGGGGCGAGCGAGGCGGAGACCACGACGGCGAGGGCGGCGCGGAGCGCCGACGCGAGCGGCGGGCGAAGTGCGGCGGGCGGTGCGCGGAATCCGATGCGGCACTGCCTGCGCCGCCGCACCGGACGGTGACGGCGGGAATGGACGGGCCGCACCGGCGTTCGCCGGCACGGCCCGTCGTGCGCGGGACTCAAGCCGCGATTTTCTGAACGGGGATACCGAGCTAGGTGGCCTTCTCGACGAGGTTGTCGGTGATGCCCGAGCCCGGGAAGGCGCCGACGCCCTTCGGCATGAGGCCGAGCAACTCGTCGTTGCGGCGGAACGGGGCGGCCCGTCCGTGGCGCTGCCAGTCGGGCTTGCACACCATCTGGTGCACGCCGTTCTGTTCGGCCCACTGCGCGGCGAGCTGCTCGACGCCGGGGCCGCCGCCGTGGACCAGCACCATGTCCGGGTACTTGGCGCGGACGCGGTCGAGCCGGGCGAACACCGCGTTCGCGTCGGCGGCGTGCCTGCCGCCGGTGACGGCGACCAGGGTGCCGCCCGGCAGGTGGGCGCGGGTCTCGCGGTCCTTGCGTGCGCGGCGGAAGTCGCGGGCGTCGATGGCGGCGGAGGTCAGCTTTCCGGTCTGGCTGGTGTGGCTGCCGCGCCTGGGGCGCCAGACCTCGCCGGTGGCGGTGCGGTACTGCTCGGCCACCGCATCGCGCATCCGCTCGAAGGCGTCGCGGCGGTCGCCGAGGTTCCGCGTGCGCTCGGTGATGCGCTCCAGTTCATGGGCGTTGATTTCGGTGCCGTCCTGGGCGCGTTCGAGGTCGCGCATCTGCGGGATGAGCCGATCGACGGAGCGGTCGAATCTGCGGACCTGGGCGTCGAAGGCGTTGACGACGCCCCAGAGCAGGCTCTCACGCTCGTCGGCGAGCTGGAGGCCGTCGGGGGCGGCGCCCTCGGCGAGGATGCGGAAGGCGGCTCCCGCCGCGGCGGGACCAGGCGCGCGAGCTCCGTTTCATTCCGAGTCCCGGCCGCAACGGAGCGCAGCGCAGTGGAGGACCCGCGAAGCGGGTTGGCGGACTGGGCAAGCGTGGCACAATGTACCGGCACAGCGGAGAGCGTATTCTCTCCACCTGCACCGCGCCCTTTCGGCGGTTCGGCCCGCACGGCGTCGGGAATGAGCGAAGGCCGGGCGGCTGCCGGCCAACGGGGCGTCGCCGGTTACCAATAGGGATGCGAGGCAACCCTGGTCCGCGCGACCTCGCACAAACGCGAGCGGTCGTGAACGCGGGCCGGTCCGCGCGGGTCTTCGATGAGGTGGATGACGCAGGAGATATCGCCCGCGTTGAGGATGTCGGGGTGGCGGTACAGGTCGCCGCCCACCTCGCCATCGGCGAGGATGCGGGTCTCTTCGTCGGCAACGCGCCGGAAGGCGATTTCGGTCATGGCAGTCTCCACACTGTCGAGGTGAGGCGGTGGCGCGCGACTTCCTGTCCCGGCACGGGGCGCGCCCCCGAGGCGTGGAAGGACGGCCGTCCGTCAGAACGGAAGCGGGTCCGCTTCCCCCTCTCCGGCCGGCGCCGCGGCACCGTTCACCGGCTCCGCCGGCGTCCGGGCGGCGATGTCGCCGTTCGCCGCGCTCGCGCGATCGAGGAACTGGATGCGCGAGCCGGGCACCAGCAGGATTTCGGTGGAGAAGTGGTCGGCGTCCTCGCCGTCCTTGCGCCAGCGCCGCGTCTGTATCTTGCCCGCGACGTAGACCAGCCGGCCCTTCCTCGCGTTCTTGACCAGCATGTCGACGAGGCCGGGCTGGAACGTGACGACGCGGTGCCACTTGGTGCGGTCGATGCGCTCGCCGTTCCTGTCGATGTACGACTCGTCGGTCGCGATGCTGAGGTTGGCCACGCGGCCCCCCGAGACGAGATGGTTGACCGTGACGTCGGCGCCGATGCGGCCGATGACTTCCGCGCGGTTCAATCCGAAGCTCATGGCGATCTCCTTGCGTTCCGGATTCTGACGATGGGTTCGAGAACGGCGGGACCGGAACCTCTCTCTCCGGCCCCTTGTCCGTTCATCCTTCTTCCGCTTTCCTCCAACTTCGGCTCTCTGGAACCTCGCGGTCGGGACAGCGCCGGGCCAGGTCGTCGGCGAGCGTCTGCCGCACGGCGTCGAGGTCGATGCCGACTTCGGCGAACAGCAGGCCGCCGGCCGGGGTAACGGGGTCGTAGTCGTGGTACAGGTCGAACATTCCGGGCCTCCTGGGACGGTGCCGCGCCCGGTGCGGAAAAGACCCGCTCCCTCCCGTCCGCCGGGCGCTTGCCCGGCATTCGCCGTTCTCCACCTCCAGCATGTCGCGAGCGCCGCCGAGGGAACCGCTCAGGACCAGCCCGTCACCGTCGCGGTGATCGGGGCCTCGCTGACGATCTCGACCTCGTGGAGCGAGAGCCTCGCGAACACCAGGCTGGCGGCGGCTTCGGCCTCGGAGTCGAACGGGCCGTGCACCGTCCCGGTGTCGAGCTCGATCACCGCGAAGGTGGGCTCCCATACCGGAATGCCGCGGAAGTGCGCGGACCGCTCATACGACCGCTTCGCGCACTCGGGGCAGCGGCATGCGCCGTACGCGGGTTGCCCGCAGTCCGTGCAGGCATTGCGGGCGCGGCGCTCGGCATATCGCCGGCGGGCCGCGTCGTTCCTCCCGGCGCTGTCGCGCCGCTCGCCCTTCACGGTCGCGCAGACCCCGCACCGGGACTGACCGTCGAAAGCGGGCTCGCCGCACGTCACGCACAAGCCGCGCTCGCGGAGCCGGCGATACCGCCCGCGTTCGGCCGCGCGGCGCGCTTCACGGCACCGGTCGCAGACCGTGCCGCCCTCGACGGGAGGCCGGCGGCCGCATCGGGTGCATGTCACGGCCTCGACGCGGGCCCGTCGGCGCTTCGCACTCGCGGTGCGGGCGGCCTTTCGTTTGGCGCCGGGGTCCCTCCCGCCATAGAGCTCGCCTCGGGCTTTCGCTTCGACATACCGGGCGCGGTCGGCGACGCGGCGCCTTTCGCCGCAACCGGCGCACAGGCGGCGGGCCGGCGCCGCAGTCTCCGTGCCGCATTCCGTGCAGAGCCCGCGCGCGATCCTGTCGGCGATCCGCCGCCGGTCACGCGCGCGCTCGCTGGCCGGGTTGCGGCGGCGCTTGGCACCCGCGGCCCGCCGCCGGGCGTCGCGCGGCCGCGCTCCGATGCCCGGCGTTTCTCGGCGCACGCGCCGCACAAGGCAAACCCGTCCTCGGGCCGGCGCTCGCCGCATCGTGGACACAATCCGGCCGCCTTGCGTTCGGCGGTGCGCTTTCTGAACCGGGCGCGGTCGGCGGCGCGGCCCTGTGCGTGGTCACGGTAGGCCATGGTCGGCTCCAGGTCGTGAGAGGGGGATGGGACGCGGCGCACGCCCGCCCGGCGGCAGGACATCCGCACAAGCGCGCTGTCAGCCTTTCTGGCGGCGGTCGGCGAATATCCCCAGGCTGCGCCAGCCCCACAGCTGCACCCCGCAGTTGCGCAGCTTGACCCCCGTCGCGATGATGATCTCGTCGCGGGCGGGCCCCATGGTCTCGACCGCCTTCCGCGGCAGGATCGTGCCGCGCGCCCTGCGCCGGCCCTTCGGCTTCGTCCCGCCGGCCTGGACGGGGACGATCTCGCCGTTGGCGAGCGAGCGAAAGGTCTCGACGACGTAGCGGTCGTCTTCGAGATCGCCGCCGACGAAGTGGGTGAGAAACGTGCGCGCGTCGCCGCGCGGTGCGAGTGCCGTCTGCATGGCGCTGTGCTCCTTCGACAGGTGAACGAGGACGGCGGGAGCGGATCCCTCCGGAGCGCCGCCCCGTTCACGGTCCGACTCGCCCTCTTCGTGGCGTGCGGCGCTCCATGGACGCAGGGAAACGGCGGTCGTGCTTACGGCTATACGGATACGCTGAGGGGGCGCATGATCGCGGCCGGCGCTCTCGTCAGACCGGCGGCAGCGCGATACAAGGACCGGGGAAACAGCGAGGCTGGAATGACAAAGACCACACTTTTGGTGTTATAGAATACGGACGGTGAGCGGCGGGCCTGGATTGCATCGCAATCGGTGAGTAAATTTGGTCCTGATTACGCACGAAGCTCATCTTGCTCGATCGACCGCGTGGATTGCGCCGTGGGGAGCGTGCAACAACCGCCGAATCGGTCCCAATGGGCTGCACGAGGTCAGGTCAGTGGTCCGAATCCGGTTTCGGCGCCGGTGTGGAGCCTGGAACATGAGGTTCGTACGTAATCAGGAATTTGGTTTCCGGACGAGCCGAGAACGTCACCATGATATGCAGGTGCGGGCGTGAAGATATCCGCTAAAACCATCGAACGGCTAACTGAGATCATCACGGGCAATACGAATAAGAGCCCGTATCGCTCCGGTCCGCAGCTCATCGAGTTCTTCCGTGACTTCGGCGAGCGTGACCTGTACGGCCAAGAGTTCCCGGCGCTAGGGTATTATGTGCAGGAGAAACTGAGGAAGTTCAACGGAACGGAGACGATTAAACAGATTATTTCGGCGGCATTCTATTTTTTCGACGAAGACGGATTTAATCCCGAGGAACAGGCGCATGCGTTCAATCTCCTCTTGGCCCAGGACGGGTATCGCCTCGTGATCGAATACCGGTGGGGCTGGATGGAGGGCGACAAGTATGTGGAGGCGGATCCGTATTTCGAAATAGAACCGCTCTTACCTGCCATGATCGTCCCGGAGGGACTTTCTGCCATTAACCACAACGCGGTCAACGAACAAATTTCCAAGGCCAACAAGAGAATCGAGACGGGAGATTTCTCGGGCGCAATCGCCAGCAGTTACACCCTCACCGAGCATTTGTTAAAGCTTATCCTGCGGGAATCAGGAGTCGCGTTTAACGAAAACGAGGGCGACATCCGGGCGCTGTACAGGCTCGTCCGCGAACCGCTCAACCTGAAACCGGATGGTGAAGGAATTGCTGCTCCGCTGAAGCCGATCCTGGACGGTTTTCAGAAACTGGTTTCCGGCCTCTACGAGATATCGAACAAGGCGAGCGATCGGCACGCCCGGCGCTACAACCCTGCTGAGCACCACGCCAAACTGGCGGTGAACGCAGCGTTCTCTCTTTGCGAGTTTCTGGTGAAGTCAAGGGACTATCAGAGAAGTCGGGATGCGCATTCAACCGGAGCCAATATCCGGGAAACGCGGGCATGACCTGGACACGGGTCACGATGACCGTTACCAGATTTATCGCCAAGACAATATTGATCGTATGCTCCTTCATCGGACTTGGGAATCCGCGATGCGCGTATGGTCGATTAGAGAGTGCATCAATGCCTCGTCTCTCTCCCGAGTGCAGACCGCCGCCCCGTTCACGGTCCGACTCACCCTCTCCGTGGTACACAGCGCTGCGTGGTCGCAGATAAACGGTGGCGGTGCTGACGGCTATACAGATACGGACGACCGAAACATGATCCCGACCGGCGTTGCGGGCCGGTCGTGCGCTCGCGGCACCTTGATTGCATCGCAATCATCGCATGAATTAGGTTCTGGACGAACGGGAGGCATAGCCATGGCGAGCATCACGATCCGCAACCTTGACGACGACGTGAAGACCCGGCTGCGCGTACGCGCAGCCGAACATCACTGATCCGGGGAGGGGGAGATGCGGCTGATTCTGCGCGATGCCGTCGGGCGCAAGCCGGGTTCGCGGAATCTCGCAAGCATCATCCGTTTGCATTTCTGCCCGGACAACGGGGTGTACCTGGATCTGCCGCCGCGCGAGCCACCGGCGTTCGATTGAGCCGCCGGCCGTCCCCTAGAAGCCCTGTTCTCCTCGGCGGTCGGCGAGGCGGAGTTACGTTACGGTGCCGCCATTCTTCCGGCGGGCCGGCGCCGGAAAACGCTGGTCTCGGATATTGAAGCGATGCTGCGTGACGCATTCGAGAACCGGGTACCGTCGTTCGACAGCGACGCCGCGCGCGCATACGCGGACATCGCCGCCACGCGCCGTTCCGCCGGGCGCGCCGTCGTCACCGGCCGACTGCTAGCCCGGAAATCCCGCGAAAAAGAACCGTCTGACCCCGTAATCGGTTATAATTCAGTTGCTTGGACTGGATCTAACCGGGAGCCAGACGGTGGCAGAATGTAACCATGAAACGTTCTCGTTTTCAAACTGCCGCAAGCGCCGAGTGCGGGTGAATTTCTCCGGCGGGTCGATTTCTTCCAATGGCGGCGCATTGGTATTGCGGGAGTTGGAGCGGCAGATGGGTTTGACCGCACGCGTGGCGCGTGCGCTCGGTGATCAGCGCCAGCGCGGGAAGGTTCGTCACGAGGTGGTGACGATGGTGCATCAGCGCGTGCATGCGGTGGCGCTGGGATACGAAGATCTGAACGACCACGACGCCCTTCGCGACGATCCGGTGGTTCAGACCGCGTGTGAGTGCGACGAGTCGCTGGCGAGTTCCTCGACGCTATGCCGATTCGAGCAGCGGGCCGAGCCCTGCGAGGAAACGCCTCGACCCCGGGTTCTGCCGACACCGGATCCTCGATTGGTGCGATCGCAACGACGTTCAATACATCGTGGGGTTGGCCCGAAATGCGGTTCTCGAACGCGAGGTTCAGGTGGCGTGCGAGGTCGCCCGGGACGGGTTCGAGGCGACCGGAGCGAAGAATCGGTTGTTCCACGAGTTCGCGTACGCGGCGGGGAGCTGGCGGCGCACCCGGCGGGTCATCGCCCGCATCGAGCACGGTCCCAAGGGGCGAAACCCGCGCTTCATCGTGACCAACCTC
Source organism: Binatia bacterium (assembly GCA_963422385.1). GTDB lineage: Bacteria > Desulfobacterota > Binatia > UBA9968 > JAJDTQ01 > JAJDTQ01. The sequence continues at coordinate 2,310,748 of OY729432.1, forward strand.
GAGGGGGAGGCGAACGAGCTCTATGAGCGGGTGTACTGCGCGCGCGGCGACATGGAAAACAGGATCAAGGAGCAGCAACTGGCTCTGTTTGCCGACCGCACGTCGAGTTCGAAGTGGTGGACCAACCAGTATCGGGTGCTGCTCGCCGCCCTTGCCTATACCCTGCTCGAGACGTTGCGCCGCACGGCGCTTCGCGGCACCGAGCTTGCCCGCGCGCAATGCCACACCCTTCGCCTTCGGCTGCTCAAGATCGGCGCCGTGGTCACCCGAAATACCCGCACCGTGGCGGTGCGGCTGTCCAGCGCCTGCCCCGACCAGGCCGTGTTCCGGCTCCTGGTGCATCGGCTGACCGCCGGATAGCGTCGCTCCGCGCGAGCGCCTCCACGACAACGACTTCCAATCCGGTCCCGGAGCGGCGCGTTGCGCTTCGCACCGCCCGCGCGGCTTGAAAAACACTGAAATGTCCCTCTCCCCCGCTCCACACCGACCCTCCGGGCCATCAACCGCCGACCGACCTCTCGAAAACGCTCCGAAGAAAGCGAAACAACGCGCCAGAAAACAAATCGCGATCTTCATGCAACATGCGGGATAGTCGAGGGGGCGGAGATGGTCGGAGACTTCATTGCAGAGGCGATATGGCCCTGATAGCCCCAATCATCGTGCAGCGCCTCGTTACCCCGGATGCTGATTGGATTTGCCTAAGTTACAGTCCGAGCAAAGAGTCTGCAGATTCCGTTCCACGGTTCCGCCACCCCTGCTCCACGGAATAATATGGTCAACTTGTAGCTCAAGGCCAGGACGAAGTGCTGGACTTCTGCCACAGGAACGACAAGTAAAGCGATCACGCTCTAACACCTGGTAGCGAAGCCTAAGGTTGGGATTTCGCCCTGGACGGCGAGGGGGTAGAGGGGGTCTCGTGCCATCGCTGGAAGATGGTTCAGCGCCACTTCCATTGACATAGCAAACGAAAGCTTCGAGTGCTTTAGTCCAAGTGCCGAATCGCCGCTTATATGGCCCTGGGGAAATCGTGGAGGGCGGACGTGACAACTCTCGTCGTCTGGGCTGTCGCCCTGTCTTTTGCCATAGTAAAAGAATATTTTCAAACAATTCCTCGTCGGAAACCATCACTCTATTCGAAATATCAAGGCCAGCGTTCCTAAGAGCACTGTTCCATGAACCAAACGTTCTGATAAGTGTGTTGTATGCATGCCTTCCATTATCATTATACGTTCTCTGTGTTACTGTATTAGAATTATTTAGTTTCGCTATACGTCGTAAATCACAAAGTAGTTCCTCCTTAGATATTCTAAGTTGAGGACGTCTGTTGTCACCAGGAGAAAGTCCGGCGCGAAGAAGCGCTTCTTTCCACGAACCGAATCGGCGTGATACGGTGGTGCAGTCAAATTTTCCTCTATTACCGTACAGCTGCTGTGTGATCGTTTCCGTGTTTTCGTCTCGTGCTACCTGCTTCAAGTCATCGAGCAGTTCTTCGTCGGTAATCGGGTTGCCCGAGCCGCGGATAGGAGAAATCGTGAAGACTGGTTGTGACATCTCCCGTTTCATCTCTTTGGGCTTCTGTTTTTGGCAGTAACACAATGAACATGCCAGCGCGGACGCTTGGCGAACCAGTCGCGGATCTTCTTCGTCTTGTGGGTCGAGTAGTTGTCCATGACGATGTAGATCTCGAGGTCGGGCGGCACGTTGGCCTCGACGTGATCCAGGAACTTGCGGAACTCCAGGCTTCGATGGCGGCGGAAGCATTTGCCGATGACCTCTCCGGCTGCGAACAGCGAGGTCGTGCCGTTGCGCTTGTAGTCATGGGTGCGCCGCTCGACCTGGCCGGGCCGCAGCGGCAGCAGGGGCTGGGTGAGATCCAAGGCCTGAACTTGCGACTTCTCATCCACGCAGAAAATCATGGCGTGCTGCGGCGGGTCTGTCAAGGGCGGCGAGAAACCAGTGTCAGGAGCAAATAGTGTGTCCGGTGTAGTAGCACATGAGTTGTCCGGTTTGATGGGCACCGAGGAGGTGCCCCATGACCAGGACACAAGTGCTACAGGAGATCCGGCGGATGAGATTCAAGGAAGCCTAGGGCGGATGGCAGGAACGACGGCTGACGCAGGAGGAGGCGGCGCGGTTGCTGGGGGTGTGTGAACGTACGTTCCGGCGCTACGTGGACCGCTATGAGGACGAGGGGCTGGACGGGTTGGTGGACAAGCGCCTGAGCCAAGTCTCGGCCCGACGCGCCCCGGTCGATGAGGTGGTGCGCACCGAGGCGCTGTACCGGGAGCGTTACGACGGATGGAACGTCCAGCACTTCTACAGCTTCTACCGGCGCCAGCACGCGGGCACACGCAGCTACACCTGGGTGAAGAACACGTTGCAGCGTGCGGGGCTGGTGGCGAAGGCGCCGGGGCGGGGCAAGCACCGGCGCCGACGCGAGCGCGCGCGGCTCGAGGGGATGATGCTGCATCAAGACGGTTCGACTCACCAGTGGGTGCCCGGCCAGCATTGGGACCTCATCATCACCCTCGACGATGCGACGTCGAAGCACGACTCGATGTTCTTCGTCGAGGAGGAAGACACCGCATCGAGTTTCCAGGGCATGGCCGAGGTCATCGAGCGCCGGGGGCTGCCCTCGAGCCTGTACACCGACCGCGGCTCGCACTACTGGCACACGCCCGAGGCCGGGGGCAAGGTCGACCGAGACAATCCGACGCAGTTCGGGCGCGCGATGCGCCAGCTCGGCGTGGAGATGATTCCCGCCTACTCACCCGAGGCCCGAGGGCGGTGCGAGCGCATGTTCGCCACTCACCAGGAACGCCTCCCCAAAGAGCTCGCCGCTCACGACATCACCACGATGGCTGAGGCGAACCGCTATCTGGCCGAGCACTACCGCGCGGCGTTCAACGAGGAGTTCGCGGTGCCCGCGGCCGAACCCGGCACGGCGTTCGTGCCCTTCATCGGTCCTGGGCTCGCCGACATCCTGTGCGAGCACCACCAGCGAACCGTCGGGCGGGACAACTGCGTGAGCTTCGAGCGCAAGCGTTTGCAGATTCCGGCTCAGGCCCATCGCTGCCACTTCATCAAGGCGCGGGTACCGGTGCATCGCTACCCCGACGGGCGCCTGGCGGTGTTACACGGACCGCGCAAGCTCGCCGAGTATGAGTGCGATGGTTCCCTGGTAGCCAACGCCCCCGCCGCGGAGCACGGGCACCACGCGCGCAGCGCTGCGGCGCGGTGAGAGTCCTGTGGGATTGTGGACGAGTCCTTCGGACCGGCGCGAGCCCTGCGGGCCGTGTGGACAGCCCCTGGACAACGCTGCCGCGTTGCCCACCGCCTGCCCACACTCTCGCGCCTCTCGCCCACAATCCCACAGATGCTGTAATGGGGCACGGCATTAGTCGGCACCTTTGGAGCCTGTCGCGATGGTGGCGAATCGGGTGTCGTTGCCCTTGCACGCTTAGCGTGCTCACGGGGTCTTGCCGCACGGCGCGCCCCAATCCCTCGAGAGGAAAGGGCAACGACATGAATGTCTATATCGGGCTGGATGTATCGCTAGCAAGCACGGCGGTCTGCGTTCTCGACGAGAAGGGCAAGATCGTGACCGAGGCCCAGGTCGCCAGCACGCCTGAGGCTCTGGTTTCGTTCATGGGCAAGCTGGAGCACGAGATCGCCGCGATCGGTCTCGAGGCTGGTCCCCTGTCCCACTGGTTGCACAAGGGGCTGACCGACGCCGGCCTCGAGGCCGTGCTGATGGAGACCCGGCAGGTGAAGGCCGCGCTGAAGGCGATGCCGATCAAGACGGATCGACGGGATGCCGAGGGCATCGCCCGGCTTTTGCAGATGGGCTGGTTCAGGCCGGTGCACTGCAAGTCGGTGTCATCACAGGAGATGCGCGCGCTGCTGACCTCGCGCAGGTCCGTAAAGGATGCACTCACCGATATGGAACTCTCGCTGCGCGGCGTGCTCCGCAACTTCGGCCTGAAGCTCGGCTAGGTCTCGAAGGGCCGCTGGGAGGCCCGCGTCCGGGAGTTGGTCGCAGGCAACGCGATGCTGGAAGCCGCCGCCGAGCCCATCCTGCGCGCGCGGTTGGCTCTGCGCCGCGAGCTGGCCGGGCTGGAGAAGCTGGTCCGCGATCTGGCCAGGGAGGATCCGGTATGCCGGCTGCTGATGACCATACCCGGCGTCGGCCCGGTCGTGGCCCTGACCTTCATGTCCGCGATCGACGATCCCGAGCGGTTCCGAAGATCGAAGGATGTCGGCCCCTGGGTGGGGCTGACGCCGGGGCGAGATCAATCCGGCGAGCGAGATATTGTCGGCGGCATCACGAAGTGCGGCGACGCAGGTCTGCGTGCAGCGCTCTATCAGGCCGCCACGGCGATGCTGAACCGCACCGCCGGACCGAATTGGCTGAAGGCCTGGGCGCTACGTCTGGCTAAGCTCCGTGGCAAAAAGCGTGCGACCGTTGCCTTGGCCCGACGCATCGGCGTGGTACTTCACCGGATGTGGCGGGACAGCAACGAGTTCCGCTTTACGCGCGAGGAGGCGATGGCGCTCCAGACGGCATAGGCGCGGCTGCATCCCACCGGCAATCAGCAGCGAGAGGAGGAAAGAGCCGCGCCTGAAGGTGGCGATCCACCGGTATTCCCTCGCCGGGACGCGGTTCCCGATGATGCACGTGTTAGGGCCTTGTTTGCCGAATCGCCTCTTTGGCGTTCGAGCACGCCCCACAGATTGGCACTCGGGAATCGTCTTGGACCGGGCATGAAGTTGGCAGCCGCTCTGCGCTGACCACGGACGGAAGCGAGAGCCTGGCGACGTGCACATCCGGGGGGGCCGCCGCTTTCTCTGTGCCGCACCCACGAGTCAGTTAGCCGCCACGGCAAACATCTCTGATGAACCTGCCTGCAAGAGGCTGTGCCGCAGGCAAAGGTGCTTCATGTTCGAACGACCGTGATGGGTCGGAAGATCGAGAAGATCGGTGCTTGACATCAACCGCCCCATTACGGAAGGACCAACGACAAATCATTCAAGAAAACAACCGGACACCCCTTGTGCTACAAAACCGGGCAGTTCTATTTGTTGCCAACAGGGCGGCGAGAAACCAGACCAGAGGGCGGAGCAAAATACTGCCACCGCGGCCGTGGGGGTGAGGTGGTCCGAGGAGGTCGGGATTGTGCTTGGGGCGGCGGGTGCTGGAAACGCAGGGAGGGCGTAGCCCGACCGGAGTTTCCGGCTCAGGACCGCGCGACGGTCAGCCCGTGGGGGCGGTTTTGCGCGCGCGGCTGTGGTTGAGGCGGAAGCTCTCGCCGTTCATTTCCAGGATATGGACATGATGGGTGAGACGGTCGAGCAGCGCCCCGGTCAGGGGGCTCCGAGCCGAACGTCTCGGTCCATTCGTCGAAGGGAAGGTTGGAAGTGATGAGGACCGCCGCGCGCTCGTAACGCTGCGAGACAAGCTCGAACAGCAGCTCGGCTCCGGTCTTCGATAGCGGGACGAAGCCCAGCTCGTCGATGATGAGCAGCTTGTGGTTGGCGAGTTGCTTTTGCAGCCGCATCAGGCGTCGTTCATCGCGCGCCTCCATGAGCTCGTGTACGAGCGCCGCGGCGGTGACGAAGCGTACGGACATTTCTCGCTGGCATGCGGCCAATCCGAGCCCCTGAGCCACGTGACTCTTTCCCGTCCCGCTTGGCCCCAGAGCGATCACGTTCTCGCGACGCTCGATCCACTCGCACCGAGCGAGCTCGAGGACCCGGGCCTTGTTGAGCGACGGGATGGCCTTGAACTCGAAGCTGTCCAGGCTCTTCACGGTGGGGAACTTCGCCGCCTTGATGCGCCGCTCGACGAGTCGGCGCTTACGGTCGATGAGCTCGAGCTCGACCAGACGCGAGAGGAACTGGGTGTGGTCCAGGCCCTCGTGCGCCGACTGGCGCGCCACCTTCTCGTACTCGCGAAGGAAGGTCGGGAGCTTGAGCGTCTTGAGCCGATGTTCGAGCAGGATCCGGGGCGGCTCGCTCATCACGTATCTCCGGACATCGGGCACAGGTAGCTCGCCGCACGGGTCTTGGCGACGTTGGCCTTGGGAAGGTACGGATACATGTCGAGGTCGAGCCGCGGCGGACGCTTCTCGACCCGGCACAGCACCAGGTGCTTGACCGCATCGAAGCCAATGGCGCCCAGGCGTAGGGCGTGCTTGATCGCCGCATGCACGTCGTCCAGGCCGAACGTCTCCACAAGCCGGAGGACCTGCACGTACTCCCGGCGTCCGGCACGCCCCGAGCGCGCCTCCATCAACCGGCGAAGCGTCGCGAACGCATCGGACAGCTCCCACCCGGCGAGCGGCGCCGCCTGGTCCAGCGCTCCGATCTTGCGCTCGATGAGCGGCAGGTGGTGCAGCGGGTCAAAGACGGTCTCTTCGCCCTCGTAGGACCGGCGGTGGCGGGCGATGATCTCCGCCCCGCATCCGATCAAGACCTGCTCGACGTAGCCGCGCACCCAGACTTGGCGATGTCCGTAGGCGACCGGGACGGAATAGTCGTTGGTCTGGAAGCGCACCAGCGACTGCGAGCTCACCTGACCCGGGGCTTGATGACAGGCATCGAACGGCGCCGCGGGCAGCGCGGCCATCGCCTCGAGGTCGCGTTTGAGACGCTCCCCGATGCTCTCGGGATGCCCGCGAAGAACATCGCCCTGGCGCTCGCGGCAGCGCTGTTCCAGATACTCGTTGAACGCCTCGAAGCTTGCAAAGCGCGGCAACGGAACCATGAAGTTGCGCCGCGACCAGCCCACCAGACCCTCCACCGCCCCCTTGTCGTTGCCCTTGCCTGGACGCCCGTACCGGTCCCGGATGAGGTAGTGCCAGGGAAATCCGCTGAACAGCTGCGTGCGGCGGCGCGTCCCGTCGCGCTCGATCCGCGACACAAGACATCGGTCGTTGTCGTAGAGCATCGACAACGGGACCGAACCGAAGAACGAGAACGCGCGCACGTGTCCGTCGACCCATGCCTCGGCCGCCGCCGCAGGGTACGCCCGAACGTACGACGCGTCGCTTTGCGGCAGGTCGAAGGCGAAGAAATGGACCTTGCGCTTGACCCCGCCGATGAACGCCCACGCTTCGCCGAAATCAGCCTGCCCATGCCCCGGCGGATGAACCAGCGGCACGTATATCTCCCGGCGTCGGCGATGATGCTCGCGAACGTAGTCCTTCACGATCGTGTATCCGCCGGTGAAGCCGTGCTCGTCGCGAAGACGCTTGAAAATGCGCTTCGCCGTGTGCTTCTGCTTGCGATGGTCGTCGTCGCGGTCCCTGCGCAGCCACTCGTCGATGAGTCCGGTGAATCCATCGAGCTTCGCACGGCGCACCGGGGCCGTGCGCCGGTACCCCGGCGGAACGGAGAACTCGATCATCTTCCTCACGCTCTCGCGTGAGACACCAAAATGGCGCGCCGCCGCGCGCTCGCTCATCCCGTCCCGGCACGCCAGACGAACCTTGCAATACATCTCCACGGTGTGAATCCTCCCGCCCTCCCCGTGACTGGAAAGGGCCGACACACTGGCAGAGTCTTGCTCCGCCGCGACGGGGACATCCCGCCGCTACCGTGGTCCAGTTTTGCTCCGCCGTTTGCAACCAGCCGGCCGGATTGATCGTGGACTACATCGGCATCGCGCGGAATCTGAAATCAGCGCTTGGCCAGTATTCACGCGACGATCGGAGGCACGCAGGTATCGACGAGGCCGAGGCCGTCGCGGCGATGGCTGAGCGCCGAGTTCGATGAGATGGAACCACCTCAGATAGCTGTCCAGGTACTTGGTGGCGATGCCGCGCCGCCTGCGCGAAAAGCCCTTGATCTGGCTGTGGCGGCTGTTGACCGTCTGGATGTGCAGCGCGCCCCGGACCCGCTCGCCAGCAGAAGCGCTGATGCTCTCGTGAGGGATGTCGAGCGCCGCCGCAACGGGCGGATAGCAGCGGTTGGCGTCGGAGACGAGCAGCGCATCCGGCGCGACGACCGGCTCCAGCGCCTGCTTCACGCTCTTTACGTTCAGCGCGGGCAGGGTATGGCTGAGGGTCTCGCCCGCACGGTCGGCGGCGACCAGGATCGGCACCTGCTCGCGCGAGAGGCAGCGTTTGCGGGCCTTGCCGTCGCGCCGGCGCGGCTTGCGCTCCAGCTTCCGCGCGCCCTTGCGGCTCTCCAGAAGGAAGATCTCGTCAGCCTCGACGATCCCGGCAAGCCGATCCGGCGCCTGGCGCACCGCCGCCAGAAAGCGGTGTCGCCAGCGATGCGCCGTGCTCGGCGCTATCCCGCAGCGCTCTGCGCGCCTCTTCGATCGTCTCGCCTTCGGCAAGCGAGGCGCCAAAGGCAAGCCAGCGCTCCTTATGGTGCAGACCCGACAGTGCTGTGCCGGTCAGCGCACCGAAGGTCTTCCCGCAGTCCTTGCACCGGAAGCGGCGAAGACCGCGCGCTTTGCCCCGCGACACCGCCCCGCCGGCGCCGCAATGCGGACAGCGCCGCTCGTCATCCATGCCCGGCTCGATCGCCACCGGCGAGGCCGCGCCCTCCGGCGGGTCCGACAGCACCGCCGCCACATCCTTGCGCCGCGCCGCCGTCAGCTCATCGACACGCGAGAACCAGTCCCGAAACCGCTCGTGATCCATCTCTCTGATCTCCAAGGCAATCCGCAAAGATCCCATCACGATGCCTACGATTCACGAATTGAGCCAATCAATACGATGTCGGGTCATGGGGCGCGGATGGTTCCATGTCGCCCGGTTTGCCGTTCGAGCAACGGGCAATGAGAGTAGGGTCACAACCAGTCCAAGTCGGGTCCGGGAGGCGACCCGGCGTCGCCTTCCGACTCGGCGCCATCCGTCCGCTCGGTTTCCCTGAGTCTGACCCAAAGGGGATCTCTCTCCTGTTCCGGCGTGGTCCGTCCCCTGGAGCTTGAAGACTCAGGCACGGCGGCCAATATGTCCAACTGTTCCGCCTGGTCCGGCAGCGGCGGCGGCTCGGCCCTGTAACCCATGGCACGGGCGATGACGGCCGCGGCCTGCGAGGCGACGTTTCTGAGCGCGCCGTCGTCGAGATGGGCGTAGACCGCGGTGGTCTCGCGCTGGCGGTGTCCGAGCAGCCGCCCGACAGTGGTCAGCCCGACGCCGTTCATGATGCCCTGCGAGGCCCAAGTGTGGCGGCAGTCGTGGATGCGCAGGCCAGACAGCCCCGCCTCTTCCCGGATACCGGCCCAGAACGTGTTGAGCCGCGCGGAGGTGAGGTCCTCGGGGAACACTCGCGCCGTGCCTTCGGTCCGTGGCAGCGCCTTGAGCAGCCGTGCCGCTTCCGGGCCGAGCCAGATGGTACGCGGCCCGGTCTTGGAATCGCCGAGCCGTGCACTCGCGCCGCCCTCGCTCAGATCTCCAACCTCGTCCCACTTGAGGTTGAGAATTTCGGACAGCCGCGCGCCGGTAAGCGCTAGCAGCCGGATGGCCGCCACCGGCCACGGGTGTTTTTCCCGGTGCCGGTCCAGCACCGCACCGAGGCGTTCGAGCTCCGCGCGGTCGAGGTATCGGGCGACGGGCCTGCGCGGGTTGCTGACGATATTGGCGCAGGCATCGGGGACGTGCTCGTCCAGGTCGCCCACTGCCGGGCGGAGGCGAGCATGGCGCGTAGGATCTCGAAGGCGCGGATGGCCGCGCCGGGCCTGTTTGCGCTCGCGGCGTCGAACCATGCCGAGACCCGCGCATGGTCGATGGCGTCGAGCCGGAGCCGCCCGAAGTACGGTATCAGACGATTGCGCAGGTAGATGTCGAAGGTCCTGAGCGAGGACGGTTTCCACCGGTGTTCCCGCCGCGCGCGGTAGCGGGCGGCGAAGTCGCGGAACAGCGGCGCCTTGTTCTTTCGCGGCGGCGTCACGTCCTCGCCGCCCCACAGGCGGGCGAGCACGGCGGCGCCTTCCCGGCGCGCCGCGTCGAGCGAGAGCTCCGGGAAGCGTCCCAGCGTGATCTTGCGCATGCGCCCGTTGACGCGGGTCTGGAGGATGTAGGACCGGACGCCGGAGGGCTGCGCCCGCACCCCGAAATGCGCCAGAAGGTTGTCCCACAGCGCGTATTCCTTCGCCGCCGGTTTCGCGGCGGCGATGGCCTTCACGGTGAGCCGGAAACGGTGCCTGCTGCCGCTCATCGCCCGTCCTCCTTCCCGCTTCCGGTCATGGCGCCGTGGACGATGCCTGAGATGCGCCCCGCCGCCTCGCGAACGTGTTCGTCGGCGAGATGGGCGTAGCGCTCGGTGGAGACGACATCGGCGTGGCCGAGCAAGCGGCCGACCGTGTAGAGGTCGAGGCCGCTCATCGCGGCGTGGGAGGCGAAGGTGTGCCGGCAGTCGTGGATGCGCACATCGTCGAGCCCGGCGAGACCGCGCAGCTTCTGCCAGCGCAGACCAAGGTCCTTCATGGGGCCGGCGCCCGTCCTGTTCGGTAAGAGGAACCGCCCCTCGCGCGGCAGGCCGTTCAGGACGGCCCGTGCGGGCGGCGGAAGCTGGACTGCCTTCGGCCCGGTCTTCGAGTCCGGCAGGACGGCGCGGGCGCCGCGTATCCAGTCCCACCGGAGCCCGGTGATCTCCGAGGACCGCGCCCCGGTGAACAGCAGCAGCCGGATCGCGGCGGCGGCCTGCCGGTCGTCCGCGTGGTCGAGCACGAAGCCGAGGCGCTTCAGCTCGTCCAGCGAGAGGAACCGCTCGCGCGGGGTTGTCTTGTAGCGGCGCATGTTGCGGCAGGGGTTCGAGCCCTGGGGACGAAGGTCCCACAGATCGGCCTGCCGCATCATGACGGAGAGCACCGGCAGGGTCCTGTTGGCGTTGCCCGGCGTCCCGCTCATGGAGTCGAACCACCGCCGCACATCGGCGCGGTCGACCTCCGGGACGCGCATATTGCCAAAGAAGGGGATGAGATGGCGATCGATCAGATGGCGGTTGCCTTCGCGCGTGGACGACTTCCAGCGCCGCCCCTGGCGGCGAATGAACTCCTGCACGAAATCGGCGAACAGCGGGCCGGCCTGGCGCTCGGCCTTCGTGGCTGCGATCGCCGCGAGAGCCTTCTCTCTCGCCTCGGCGGCGGTCATCTCGTCCGCCGTGCCGAGGATCGTCTTGGGCGCGCCAACTGGACGCAAGGCTTTGACAAAAAAGGTCTTCGTTCCGTCCTTCGCGACGGTGAAGCCGAACCGGGGCAGGTTGATGTCGTAGACGGCGAGGCCGCGCGTACCGGGTTTGTGTTCCCTGAAGGTGCGGCGCAGCGCGCGCTCGTTGATGGTCGTGTGGATGGGCATGGCCGCGTCTCCGTTGTCTGTTCCCTCGGGCGCCGCCCGCTCCAAGGGAACGGAACGGCGGCTTTGGACAGACGACGCGGCCCGCGCGGGGGATCTAGGCCAGAGGCCGGATCCGGCCTACAGGATTGTTACGAAACAGAAATCGTCCAGAGAAGGCGAGCCGGTCGGGTCTCGCTCGATGCACCATCGGTGCGTTCCATGTACCAGTCGACGCCATACTGAGACACGCCGAAGTCGTGCTCCAGAGTGCCCCGGGCCCACAGCGCGGCGGTCTGCTGGTATTCGCCGCCGCCGATGCGTTTACCGGCCAGATCCCCGGCGTCCTCGATGCCGGAGTCCCTGTGTACGTACAGCGCCGCGTGCATGAAGCGCCGGGACGGGAACACGGGAACGGCCACCATGTCATGGCCCCTGGCCTTGGCGATGAGCAGGGAGGACATGGACATCTCGGCGACGTGGAACTCGCCGAACCTGAGCTGGCGCCAGAACGTCTCCGACGGGTTGGAGTTGGTCCAAACGAGTTCGGCTCCCTCTACCGGAACGGTGCCGTCGAGAAGGGCTGCGATGCGTTCGTATTTCGAGGAAACCAGGCTGAACTCGATTTTCTTCATGTCGGTGTCCGTACCATACAAATGCCTGGCAATCTGCGTCTGGGCCGACAGGGTGGCCTTGACCCGCGCCGCGTCGCGCCTGTATCCCGGATCAAGTCCGGGATACAGGGTGCGTGTGATTCCGGCGAGTGCGGGGAATCCCGGAACAGACCGATTTCAGCGGTTCGTTCCGGGTCCAATGGGGCCGTGATCGGCTGGTTACTCCGGCGCCACCCATGCCGTCAGGATCGACGGCAGTTCCGGCAGCACCGGCTCCCAGGAGTCGCCGCGGTCACGGGTGACGTAGATCGCACCGGCGCCGTGCTGCCTGGGATCGAAGCCGAAGCCGCGAGCGCCGTCGCCCATGCCGGCGAAGACCGCGTCCGGGTCGTGGGGATGCCGCAGCAGCACCCATGGCATGTACGGCATCGGCTCGGCCAGGCCGTTGGAGGCGGTGCGCCAGTTGCTTCCTTCGTCGTCGCTCAGGAGGATTACGCCGTGGGGGTGGGTGCTCTCCTTGCGCCAGACCCCGGGCGAGCCCCGGCCGCCGCACACCATCATCCTCGGCGGATCGCCCGGCAGGAAGAACCACTCGTGGCTGTAGCTGTGCATCTCGGTATAGCCCCAGGGCATTCCGTCCTCGACCCGGCGCCACTGGCGTCCGCGGTCGTCGCTCCGGAAGAATCCCCGCGCTGATGACACGTAGTAGCGGTCCTTGCTGCCGGGGTAGTTGCCCAGGTCGTGCATGTCGAGATAGTCGATGCCGGCGCTGGCGTCTTCCCATGTGTCGCCGCGGTCCTCGCTGCGCACGATCCCGCCGTGCTCCAGCGGGACGATCAGCAGGTTCGTGTCATCCGGATGGATGAAGACGTTGCGGACGTGAGGGAACTGTACGCCCCGGTAGCTCTCCGGAACGCACCACTGGCCCCGGACCTCCTGCGGCATCCGCTGGAGGCTCTCCAGGGTCTCCCAAGTGTCTCCGCCGTCCTCGCTCCGCTTCAGTTCCACCGGGCCGAATCCGGCGTAGACCACGCGGTCTTCGTGCGGGTCCACCGAGAAGCAGCGGACGTTGCCCTCGATGACCTTTTCCCATCTCTTGCCGGCGTCGTCGGTGCGGTAGCCGCCGTCGAAGGCTACCGCGGCGAACAGCCGCTCGGGCTTCGCCCTGGAGCCCGTCAGGTGCTCCAGGGTCCGCCCCTGGAAGAACTCGCCGCACGGCTCCAACCCGTTTCCGCGGCTCTCGTAGACGGTGAGCCCTCCATTGAACGCAATGTAGAAGCGGAGTGAATCACGCATCGGTCCGTCCTCCTCTGGTCGATTGACGCGGCATCCTTCGATTTCGCTTGCGCTCTGCTACGCTTCCCAGTACTGCCCAATTTTTTGGCAGTACTGGGAAGCGTAGCGAGGCGAAGCCGAAGGGCTCAGCGCGGCGCCACCAAAATCTCCTCCCGTGGGAAGTGGTCCATGATCTCGGCGCCGTCCCTGGTCACCACCACCATGTTCTCCAGCCGCACGCCGCCCACGCGGGTCTCGCCCTCGCGGCTCTCGATGGCGATGGTCATGCCTTCCTCGAACATCTGCGGGTACTTGAGCGACCACTGGCGGTTGATGATGGGGATGTCGTAGTTGGTGCTTCCCTGGGTGAGGCCGATGCCGTGGGCGATCTCGCTGGCCAGCACCTCGCACTCCTCCTCGTAGCCCCAGCTCGTCGCCGGCGGAAAATGCTTGGCGGCATCGGCCGTGGTGGCGCCCGGCTTGATGGCGTCGATGACGCCGTCGATGCTGTCCCGTACCCGCTTGTACCAGTCCTGTTCCTTGGCGTTGGGTTTCCTGCCGACGATGAAGGTCCGGTAGGTGCAGGTGGCGTAACCCTGGTAGGTGAGGCCGCAGAGCGAGCCGTACAACAGGTCGCCGGTCTGCAGGAGCCGGCTGGATTGATGGAAGCCGCGGTCGAAGGTGGTGGGTCCGGAACGCCAGCCTCCGGGTGGAGCCGACTCCGCGCCCATATCGTAGCCGGCCTTGGTGGCCACGCCCGAGAGGTCGGTATCCCGGACGCCGGGCTTGGCGCTCTCCCAGATGCGGTACCAGACGCCTTCCACGATGGCCGCCGCGGTCTTGAGGCACTCGATCTCGTCGTGAGTCTTGATCTTGCGGATCTCCTTCATCACCAGGCTGAAGTCCACCAGGTTCTTGACCCCGGCGTTGGTGAGGGCCTCCCGGGCGATGCCGTCGAAGGCGCTGAAGCCGATCCTCTCGTTCAGCAGGTCCCGGCTCTTGAGCTCTTCGTGAATGTCCGCGGCGAACTGTCGGGCCTCGTCCCTGGCCGCCTCGATGCCGCAGGCCGCGGTCAGCCAGGCCCGCGCCGGCCGCCATTCCGTAATCCACGGCGCCTGGTCCGGCATCTGGTGGAAGTGGCCGCTGTGCTCGTACATGATGGGGTCGTGGTCGGCGAAGAACAGCGTGTAACGGCACATGGGGTAGTTGAAGCCCTTGAGGCCGGTGAGGTAGCGGATGTTCGCCGAGTTGGCTTCCAGCAGCGCCGGGATGCCGTGCTCGCGCATGATCCGCCTGGCGCGCTCGGCCCGCTCCCGGCGCATGCGGTCGGTGTTCAGCCGCTCCTGCCAATCCGAGATCTCGTTGCCGTACGTGAGCTTGGATGCGTACCGTACCATGAAAGAAATCCTCCTTTGGATAACTGTGGAAAATCAGCAGTCTGTACGACCAGGGTGGGGTCCGAAAACCCGCCCCTACATGGCCATATGAGCCGGTCCTTGTCAAGGTTCGGGCGGGGTAATAGGATGGGGATGAGCGGAAACGCTGAACCCGCAACGACTGCGGAAGGAGGGAACGGAAGGTGACGAAATACCGCGCCATCGATGCCGATGGCCACGTGATGGAGCATCCCGGGGAGATCAAGGAGTTCCTGGAGCCGCCGTACAATCGCCTTCCCTGGACCGTCTATTCCTTGTTCCCCAGCGTGGACGGCTTCGTTCGCGGCTTCTCGCGCTTGACCGAGGACGACGATCCGGATGCCGAGCAATGGTTGGGCTTTCTCGACCGTTGCGGCATCGAGACTTCCTATCTGTATCCGTCGGTGGGCCTGACCTGCGGCATGATCCAGGACCGGGACTATGCCGCGGTCATCGCACGGGCCTACAATCGCTGGATCCATTCCAGGTTCATGCAGGCCAGCGAGCGCCTGCGGGCGGTGGCGTTGATCCCGGTCCAGAACCTGCCCGAGGCGGTGACGGAACTGCGCGCCGCGGTGACGGAGCTGGGCATGCCGGGGGCGATGCTGCCGTCGGTGACGGCCTCCGGCAAGCACTATGGCCACCGCGACTATGACCCGCTCTACGAAGAGGCCCAGCGGCTCGGGTGCTGCCTGGCCATCCACGGCGCGGTGAGCCAACGCATCGGCATCGACAACTCCGACAACCTCTTCAAGACCATCACGCTGGAGCACCCGGTGTCGCAGCTCATCCAGTTCACCGACATGATGGCGGAGGGCGTTTTCGAGCGCTTCCCCGACCTCCGCTTCGCCTTCCTGGAGGCGGGCGCCGGCTGGGCACCCTACATGATGGACCGCATGGACGAGAACTACGAGCGGCGCGGCAAGCGCTGGTGCCCGGTGTTGACCAAACGCCCCAGCGAGTACGTACGCTCCGGGAACATCTACTTCAGTTGCGAGGTGGAGGAGAAGACCCTGCCCACCGCGCTGCAGCTCGTGGGCGAGGACCGCATCTTCTTCGCTTCCGACTATCCTCACGAGCGCCACAAGGGCGAGTTCTACGGCGACATCGACGGGCTCAATGCCCGGGAGGACCTCGCGGACACGCACAAGCACAAGGTCCTCTACGCCAACGCCGAGCGTTTCTACAACGGTTGAGGAGAACGGCGAGAGGGTGAGGCGACAGGAGGAGGAATCCCGTCATGCCGAAGGTGTCTTCATTGGGTCACGTGGGCCTCCACGTCCACGATATCGAACGCTCCAAGGCGTTCTTTCGCGACATTCTGGGGCTCACCATCAGCGACGAAAGCGAAGGCGGCAGCGTCTTCATGACCGCCAGGGACCGCGCCGACGAGCACCACGAGATTCTGCTCCGCCCCGGCCGCAAGGACGGCACCGTGGTGCAGCAGATATCCTTCCGCTGCAACAGCCTCGCCGAGCTCAAGGAGTTTCACTGCCACTTTCAGGAGCGCGGCGTTCGCATCACCCGCGTCACCAGCCACGGCAACGCCGTCGGCATCTACTTCCTCGACCCCGACGACAACACCCTTGAAGTCTACTGGCCCACCGGCATCGACTGGCCCCAGCCGTTTCGCAAGGCCGTGGACCTCTCCGCCGCCGACGAGGTGATCCTGGCAAATTTGACGTGATCCCCTCACGATGGTCTCTTTGATGGACGACGTTCCGAGCACGCGGGCACCTGTTCGATCAGATTGTCATCGATGTCAACGCTGGTCTTCCTCATGCGGACACCTCCGGGCCTTGGGGTATTCAATATCAACAAATCTCAAGCCGAGATATCCCATTATTGGGAAAAGAGGCATCACTCCGTATGGGCAGGATTGGCCGAACGCAAACCGACACGCGTCTCCGTGTGGTGTCGGATTACGTTTCGCCAATCCTGCCTACGGGTCAAGGAGGCAGGGACTGCAGCGCGGAGCGGATCCCGAGCCCGGCCGGCGTGGGATTCCGGCGGCGCTCTCTACGATCCGTGCAACGCCGCGTATACCTTCTCCGCAGTGAGCGGCAGCTCGTAGACGCGCACGCCCACCGCGTCGGCTACGGCGTTGGCGATGGCGGCGGCGGTGGGCACGTTGGGGAGTTCACCGATGGCCTTGCCCTGGAAGGGGACGGGGCCGGCGCCCTGCTCGACGAACACGGTGTCGAGCAGGGGGATGTCCTTGGCGCAGGGCAGCTTGAAGTCGCCGAGGTTCAGGGTGGTGATCTTGCCGTCGGACATGGGGTTGTCTTCCATCAGCGCGAAGCCCACGCCGTTGACCACGCCGCCGTCGATCTGGCCCTGGTAGGTCAGGTGGTTCAGGATCCTGCCCGAGTCGTGGGCGGTGGTCATCCGGATGACCCGCACCTGACCCGTTTCCGGATCCACCTCCACCTCGGCGATCTGGGCCGCGAACGACGTGATGGGCGGCTGGCCCTCGGGCGCGAAGACCGTATCGTGGTGGAACGAGCCGCCGGCCTCGGCAATGGCGGCTTGCGCCACCTCCGCAAACGACAACTCGCCGCCTTCGGGGGCGGCGAACCGGCCGTCCACGCGGCCTACCTGTTCGGACTGGCAGCCGAGCTTCCGGGCGGCGCACTCCACGAGCTTCTCATGGACCTCGCGGGCCGCCTTGTGCGCCGCGTGGCCGGTGGTGTTGGTGGACTTGCTGCCGCCGGTGCCCGGATCCCAGGGCGAGTTGTCGGTGTCCTCGACCCGGATGCGCACGCTCTCTGTCCCGACGCCTAGGGTCTCGCTGACGATCTGCGTGATGGCGGTGTGGATTCCGGGTCCCACGTCCGGTACTCCGACGAGAACCGTTACGGTGCCGTCTTCATCCAGATCGATGCCGGCGTTGGCATTGCCGCCGCCGGCGCCGCGCTCGTAGAGGGCGATGCCGCGGCCGTGGTTGGGTCCGGGCGAGCTCGTGCGCCACCCCGATGCCTCCACGGCCTTCTCCAGGGTCTCCTTGGCGAGGATGTCGTCCCACTTGGCCCCCAGCGGCGAGGTGTCGCCGGGGTCCAGCAGGTTGCGCAGCCGGAAGTCCGCGGGGTCGATGCCCATCTCCCTGGCCATGT
Source organism: Binatia bacterium (assembly GCA_963422385.1). Lineage (GTDB taxonomy): Bacteria > Desulfobacterota > Binatia > UBA9968 > JAJDTQ01 > JAJDTQ01. The sequence goes on from OY729432.1 coordinate 2,328,453, forward strand.
GCCCCATCTGGGACTCCACCGCAAAGACGATCTGCGGGCTGCCGGGGGTGCGGGTCTGTGTGCACGGGACCTGATTGGTGTAGGCGCACACGGTCTCGATGCGGATGGCTGGCACCCGGTAGTAACTGGCCAGCCGCTTTGCGCCCATCACCGTGATCTCGGGGTTCGCCTTCCATGCTGCATAGGCGCCGCCCGCGAACGTGACTTTGCCTTCGATGGCCGTGAGGGTGCCGTCGTTTTTCACTCCGGTGCGCAGGGTGACCATGGCCGGATGGCGGTGGGCGGCGGTGGCGATCTCCTCGGTGTAGGTGAGGACCAGTCGCACCGGCCGGCCCGTCTCCTTGGCCAGGAAGTAGCACACCGGGGTGTCGATCATGGAAGCCTTGCCGCCGAAGTCGCCGCCCACCGAGAGGATGTGGACGTTGACCTTCTCGGGCTCCAGGCCGAGGTCCTGGGCAAGCCGGTTCTTGAGCGCGAACGGCCCCTTGTTGGAGGCCCATACCTCCACGTTGCCGGAAGCGTCCACGGCCACGGTGCAGGCGTGTGGCTCCAGGTAACCGTGGTGCGCCAGTTGAGTGGCGAAGGTGCTCTCGAACACCCGGTCGGCGTTCTTGAAACCATCTGCAACGTCGCCGTTCCGCCACACGCTGTGGGACTGGACGTTGGGCCGGTCCGGGTCCACGCCCTCCGCCAGCGGCGGGGCGTTCTTGTAGTCCCGCGGCGCGTCGTGCAGCGCCTCGGTGCCGGTCTTCACCGCCTCCAACGGGTCGTAGACCCCGGGCAGTTCTTCGTAGTCCACCTTGATGAGTCGGATCGCGTCGTCGGCGATCTCGGGTGTATCCGCGGCCACCGCGGCCACCGGATCGCCCACGAACCGGACCTTGTCCCTGGCCAACACCGGCATGTCCTTCATCCGCAGTCCGACGTACACCTCGGGCAGGTCGGCGCCGGTGAGAACAGCGTGAACGCCTGGCAGTGCCTGGGCTTCGGCGGTGTCCACGCTACGAATACGCCCATGGGCCAAGGGGCTGCGAAGGACCTTGGCGTACAGGGATTCGGGGATCGGCAGATCCGCGGCGTAGCGGGTGGCGCCAGTTACCTTGTCCGTTCCTTCGATGCGGGGCAGGGGCTTTCCGACTGTTTTATAGGACAACGTTCACCTCCGGTTCTTTCGTTTCATATTTCCATCCTTCGACTTCGCTGACGCTACGTTTCCAAGTAACTGCACAATTTTTGGACAGTTACTGCCGTTGGCCTTGGGCCGTGAGGCCCTTGACATGCTCAGGACGAACGGAGACAGGGTCTTTCACAGCACCGTTCGTCCTGAGCGTAGCGAAGCGAAGTCGAAGGCGGCTAGTCCAGTATCGCGGCTGCGTTCTCGCCCAGGATCTTGCGTTTGTTCTCTTCGGACAACTTGTCGCTCTCGAGGATGGGCCGGGTCACCTCGCCCGGTGGTGACGAGTCCCAGTGCGGCGTGTCGGTGGCCAGCACCAGGTTGTCGTCGCCCAGAATCTCCACCGCCAGCTCGAAGTGCTCGTCCTCGAACGGCTCGCAGCCGACGTACACCTGCCGCGCGAAGTATTCGCTCGGCTTCATCTTGAGCCAGGGCACCAGGTGAGGCAGCTTCTCGTGGTGCTCATCCATGCGCCCCAGCCACCACGGCATCTGGGAGGCGCCGGTCTCCAGGCACACCAGGTTCAGCTTGGGGAACCGCTCCAGCACGCCGCCGCAGATGAACGACATCATGCACACCATGGACTCGAAGATGCGCCCCACCATGTGGGAGAAGAAGAAGTTGTCGGCGAACCGTTCCTGGCCCATGGACTCGTGCTTGGTGTCGTGGATGATGATCGGCAGGTGCTGGTTCTCGAGTTCGGCGTAGATGGGGTCGTAGTAGGGGTCCCACCACTGGCGGCCCGCCACCGGCACCGCCTTCATGTTGAGGCCCCGGTTTCCCATGTCCGCCATGCGGAGCAACTCCTTGACCGCCAGGTCCCGGTCCTGCAGCGGGATCACGCCGGCCCATTGCAGGCGCTCCGGAAACTCGCCGGCGTACTGCTGCATGGTGTTGTTCTGGGCGCGGCAGTAGGCCGCCGCCAGCTCGGGATCGTCCGGGAACCACACCAGGTCCAGTGCCGGTGAGTTGGGAGACAGCACCGCGACGTCGATGCCGTCCTTGTCGAGGTTCCGCACCCGGCCCTTGGCCAGCAGATCATCCGGGTTGTGCCAGTTGGGCTTCTCGCCGCTCTGCCGCGTGACCTCCGAGCCCACCATCACTTGGGCGCCGACCAGCGTCTTCCGTCTTTCGTCGGGTTTCGTCGGAAGCGAATGGGGCAGGTAGTCCCTCCACTCGTCCTCGATGCAGTGTTTCCAGTTGCCCACGTCCCCCACCAGATGGCTGTCGAGGTCGATAACTTTGGTACCGTTGATGGCCATGGGATTCCTCCTGCCTGGATGGTAGCCGCACCGGCTCGAACCGGGAGCGGACCGCAGCAATGATCCGAAACGGGCGGTGAGCCGAGAACGCCAACGGATCAAGGTGTTGAATAGCGTTCCCGGACGGGCAGTTCAAGGGATGGCAGACTGCCCCGGACAGGCTCCGGGGCCTGTCCCCGTGGCCGGCGAACGATCCGCCACGACCCGATCAAACACTCCGCCGTTTCAGCCGCAAGATCTCCCGCCGGACCATATCCCGCCAAGGGGCGCCGGAACGGTCGGTCCAGTTGCCCGGCAGGTCGATGATCTGTCCCTTGCGCTTGAAGGCGTGGGCGCGGGCCAGGGCGTCGGCCAGCAGGGACTCGTGTCGGCGGCTCGCCCGGGGCCGACCGAAGGTGCGGCCCACGGGGTTGTCGATGAACACGGCCCTGGGGGGCTTGACCCGCTCCACCACGTCGCGCACCGTGCCGATCAACAGCGTCGGCACGCCCAGACTCTCGACCACGTTGGCAACGAGACTCACGGTCTCGTGGCAGTAGGGTCAATAGGGGACCATCACGGCCAGGTCCACCCGCATGGCCGCGAGTTTCCGCGCCAGGGTGGGCGCGAGCTGATCGGTGACGCCCCGGTGGTCGGTAATGCCACCGTAGATGGAGAAGTGGCCGGAGGCGACCCTGGCGATGGCACCCTTTTGAGCCAGGCGCGTGAGCGCCCGCCTGGGAAGGACCACTTCCGGGTCCCTGCGCGCGTCGGTGCCTACCGGGGAGCGATGATCAATGCACAGCTCGGCGCCGTCCGGATCGGCGGTGATACGACGGTGGCCGGCGTCCCCCAGGGTGGGGAAAGGGCGCTGGCTCGATTGGCGGATGGCTGCGCTGGTGACGAGGCTCACGCGCATCTCGTTCAGCGGCCGGGCCAGCGGCTGCCACGCGACCTTCGGCGAGCGCCGGAGCTTGCGCGGCGGTTCGGGCGCCGCGCGTTCCGCGAGGATGGGCAGATAGTCAAGGGGCATGGCGACGGCTTCGAAGCTCCATGTCATCCGTCCTGTCCGGATTGGCTCACGTAGACCGGTCCGCCCTTGCCGATGCGAATCCGGTCTTCCGGAGGCAGATCCTTGATGTCTTTCCGGAGCTCGTAGTTGATGTGCTTGATGTCCTCGGACGGCCCTGAGCGGTTGCCCATGAGGATCATGGGGCCGGCGCCAGTGTTCTCGAGCTGGTAGAAGTCGCCGCCGTGAATGAGCGCCGCCATGCCCGGCTTCATGACCGCCTTGCCGCCGTCGGGAAAGTGCATGGTGCATTCGCCTTCGATGACGTAGAAGCTCTGGTCGGCGTTGTGGCAGTGCATGTCGTCCCTGTCGCCGGGCTCCGGATAGACGTGCACCCAACTGTGGAACCGTTTGGTGTTCATGACGACTTCGCGCTTCTTGTCCTTGTGCGCTTTTTCGATCAGATCCATGACTTGTATGGCCATGCCGTTCTCCCTTCTCGAAAATGAGTCTCAACCTTGCCGTTCAGCGTATCGGTCCTTCCGGCGCCGGCCCTCGGGCGGCCCGTTCCCACTTGTCGACGTCCACCTCCCAGCCCTTGGTCTGGGACAGGTCGAGCGCATTGTCCTCGGGGTCCCGGAAGCGGAACTCCGCGTAGGGGCGGTTGGCAGGTCGGGCCTTGACCGCCACGACGCTCCCGAGCTCGTCCAGCGTCTTTGCCAGGTCGCTGACCAGAAACCCCATGTGGTTGACGCCGAAGCGGCGCTCGTGGCCTTCGGTGGAGCTGAAGAACGGATGGATGGCGAGATTGGTGGAGCCGTCGCCGGCAAAACGGTTGAGCTTGCCCTCCCGCCGCCGGACGTAGCTGCTCTCCACCTCCCGAAGGCCCAGCACCTGGACGTAGAAATTGAGCATCATTTCCGGGTCCAGGGCATTGAAGGCGACGTGGGCAACCCGCGGGAACCCGCGTTCCCCTTCCACCCCGAAGCTTCCCTCCGAGAGCGTCACGGGGTTGCATTCGGGGTCGAAGATGCGGATGGCGCCGTGGTGCACGTCCTTTGGCTCGGTCACCGCCACGCCTCTGGGGTTGAATTTCTGATAGCGCGCCCGCGCCTCGCCGAGATCATCCACCTGCACACCGATGTGGTGCAGACCGCGCCGCGTGTGGAATTCACCGAGCGCCTGGCGCTTGCGGAACAGGGTGAGGTTGTAGAGCCCGTCTGTGAGGGAGATGTCTCCCTCGACCGAGCGCCCCAGCTCCTTCATCTCAAGGTAGTTGGTGTAGAAGCCAGCCAGCGCATCCGGGTCGCGGCTCATGGCGGCGATGTAGCGTATTCTGGCCATGTCCTTCCCTCCGTTGGACGGTGATCGACGCCGGTCATGTTTGGCTCTGTGGAGACGCTTGGTGTATAGTCTCGAACCGTCCCGTGGCGCAACCCGCGGACGGAAGGAGGAGAACGACATCATGCCGGATCCTGGATTGACCATCGCCCTGTCTCACTATGACAGGCACGTGCCGTTGTTCGACGGAAGCGTGACCGCGGAGGGATTGGACCTGGAGGTGCTGGAGGTAGGCCAGTCACACCCCCTCAGGCACGGTGACCGGCGCCACGAGCGCATGCTCCGGGAAGGCGAATTCGACATCGCCGAGCTCTCGTTGTCGTCCTACCTCATCTCCCAGAGCCGCGGCATGCCCATCAAGGCCATTCCGGTGTTTCCGCGCCGGCTGTTCAGCCTGTCGCAGATGTGGGTCAACGTTGACGCCGGCATCGAGTCGCCGAGGGACCTCATCGGCAGGAAAGTGGGGCTCAGCACTTTCCAGACCACCCTTTCGGTGCTCGCCAAGGGCGACCTGCAATCGGAATACGACGTGCCGTGGCGCGAGATCAACTGGGTCATCGACCGGCCCGAGGCACTGCCCATCGCGGCGGAAGGGGTAAGCATCCGCTACCTTCAGCAGGGCGAGCGCATCGGCGCCATGCTGGAGAAGGGCGACATCGACGCCCTGATGATGCCCCATCCTCCGGACGAGGTGGTGGACGGCTCCGAGAAGATCCGGCGGCTGTTCCGTGACGCCCGGGGCGAGGAGCTCAAATACTTCCGCAAGAACGGCTTCTATCCCATCATGCACGTGGTGGCCTTCAAGAACGAGGTGCTGGAGAAGTTCCCCTTTGCCGTGCAGAGCGTCATGGACGCCTTCGAGAAGGCCAAGGTCGCCTGCCGTGAGTACTACGCGGACCCCAACTGGTCCAGCCTGGCCTGGACCCGGCATCTGTACGAGGAGGAGAAGGATCTCCTCGGCGAGGACTACTGGCCCTACGGGCTCAAGCGCAACCGCGCCAATCTGGAACGCTTCATGGGCTACTCCCGCGACCAGGCGCTGATGGACAAGCCCATGACGGTGGAGGAACTGTTCGTCGAGTCGACCCTCGACTCCTGAAGCCTTCACGCGCCGACGTGCCTCCACCCGGGGGCAACGCCGACATCTGACGGCGGTTCGCGCTGGCGACGTCTCATCAGTTCGAACAACCATGGCGACGCATCAGGAGATCGGCGGCGTCTCCGATCAGGAGTTCGTCGAGCGTATGGCGGCGCGCTATCCCAAGCGCTTCAACGACGAATACTGGTCCGTCTTCAAGGCCAACGTCGGACGGCATCTTCCGGCCGAGCCCGGCATCGTGGACCTGGGCTGCGGCCCGGGGCAGTATCTACGCGACCTCTCCGAACGCCACCACGGCGCCCGGCTGTACGGGTTCGACGTTACGCCGGCCATGATCGAGCACGCCCGGCAGTTGCGCTACCGGGGCGCGGCGCCCACCCTGGCGGTGCAGGATATCGAAAAGGACCCGCTGCCGCTGGACGCCGGCGGCATGGACCTGGTGTCCATGACCTCGCTGCTCCATCTCTTGGAGGACCCGTTCGCGGTGCTCACGGAGGTAAGGCGGGTGCTCCGCCCCGGCGGCCTGTTTCTGCTGGACGACTGGGTCCGGATGCCCTTGGCGGAGTATATCCGGACCCGGGCGCTCGACCGGGACGAAACGCTGGACCAGAGCCGCAATCGTTGGCTTCGCCTCTTCCCCATCCACAACAAGTACACCGCGGACGACTGGAAATGGCTGCTCGCGGAAACCGGCTTCTCCCTGGTCTCCACGGTCCAGCTCAGGCCGCAGTCGCGGATTTTCGTGGCCGTGGTGAGGGCGCGGATGTCGGGGGAGTGACAGCCCCCTCGGCACTTCCACCTCGGATTCGCAGAGAAGCCTGGACACGTCGTGAACGCCGTCACCGTTGGCTCCAACCCAGAGCCAGATGTACCCTTTTTGGAGGGAGGGAGTGGAGCGGCGCGCCCTTTCGTCCGGACGGCGGTTGAACCTGCAGGCAAAAGGCATAAACTTGGGGGCAGGATTTCGATCAGGACCGGGGACGACGATGAAGAGCGTGATTTGGCTCAGCTACGATCTGGGCGTGAACGGAGACTACGAGGGGATGTATTCATGGCTGGATAGTCAAGGTGCGAAGGAATGTGGCTCCACTGTGGCCTTCTTGAAGTACGCACATGAAGGCGATCTGAAAGAGGCATTGAGAGAGGACATTCGGGACGCGATTTCGTTGGACAAGCGGTCCCGTATATATGTCGTTCATGACGGCAAAGGTGGCTACCTGTTCGGGCGTCGGAAGAGTGCGCCGTGGGAGGGTTTCGGTGACAATGGCGATGATGAAGAAGATGCAGGCGACACCGAATGAGGGGTACGCTGCTGCCTGACTCGGGTTTCTTCTTCGCTTTGTATGACCCGAGAGACACGCATCATGTATCGGCCTATGGGAAGCGGGAATGGCTGGAACTGCTCCCGATCGTTTTGCCTTGGCCAGTCCTGTATGAGTCCGTCAATACGCGTTTTGCCCGACGGCGTGAGATCATGGCCCGTTTCGATGCCATCGTGATGCATCCGAACACGGAGTTGCTGGATGACTCACCTTATCGAAGTGATTCGTATCGCACCGTTTTGGAGATGGGACGACGCGGCCGGCCGTTAAGGAAGGATATGCCGCGCTCCGGCCTGTGCTTCGGCTATAAGCCGTAATCTGTCGGCTTCCGCGGTTGCCTCTATGCGTTTTGCCTTTGCAGCTTGCCTTGCTTTCCACGGGGCTAACATCGGCCCGGCAATCGCACCAACGCCGCTGGCGGTATAGTCCACGAGCTTTTCAATAGCTGACACCGTCAGATTTACATCGACCACGTTCAAGCTCCCTTCGTCTCCGCTAATCGTCGCTGGATATTCTCCAGTACCGCCTCCTACCCTAGGTTGTCACATCGTGTTACCGAACTCCAGCTTGTCGATCAACTATCCTGGGATCAAGAGCCGTTGTCATTGCTTGGGCAATGATCTTTCCGACCCGCTCGGCGGCCTCGATGGGGTGCTCGTCGGCAAGATGGGCGTAGCCCGCCGTGGTCCGATGCCGACGATGCCCCCAGCAGCTTCCCGACGAGCGGCAGGTTTTCGCCCGACATGACGGCTTGGCTGGTCGCCGTGTGCCGAAGATCATGCAGGCGCAGCCTGCAGAGCTTCGCATCCGCGCAGACGGCGCGCCAGCGGGTGTGCAAGGGATAGTAACCCTTGCCTTGCGCATAGCTCGGGAACAGGAGCGCATCGGGGTCGCGCGCACCGGGAAGCGTGCCAATGTGCGCCCGAGAGGCGTTGTCGAGCGACACCGCGGGGGGACCGGTCTTGCTATCGGCCAGATTGATCGCCTCGGCTCCAATATCGCGCCGTCAGTCGCTGGCGTTACAGACGTTTCCGCCAGATCATGCGATGGCGGGCGCTGGCAGGAAGTGCATCAACGATGCGTCGGGTGTTCCATCTCGTAGAAGTGTTCCTCGTAGTTGCGACTGCCTGCGGCCGGATCGAACAAGTTGCTTGGCAGGGGTGTGCCCGGGATGTCCGTGGGCACGTGCGGATAGGCGAGAAGGTCGAAGTTATATATCTTCATCGGTCCCCATTTCAACGCGGCGGATTGGAATTAGTGGCTATCCATTTGTATGCGACAGGGCACTACGTGTATGTGACAAAGCACTACGCATAGCTCTCGTAAATACTGTCGAATTTGCCCAGTTTCAGGCGCACGGCATGCTGCGCGGCTTCACGCACCAACTGCTGTTCCCGGGGGGTCTTGGCCAGACGGGCGACTACCTCCGAGGCCGGGCCGGTGTGTTCCTCATCCGCGACCATGTGAACCGTAAAGAACTCACAGGCTTCGTCTCCAGGGCCGTAGTGCTTCCGCGCATGGTTGTTGAACTCCTCCGAATAGCGGCGGACCATGCTCTCGTCGACCAAGGCGCCCACGCGGTTTTCCGCCGGTGAGCCCAACAGCATGCCGTGGATCATCCTGCTCGTGTGTATCAGGTAGCCAAAGACCGGTGTGGCGCCGGCGAAATCTTCTTCGCCGAGCCCCAGCGCGAGGCCGAAGCGCTTGGCCAGATCGGGATGAGTCCGTTCTTCCTCGAACTGGAATGCGAAGTGGTTGTAAAGGTGATCGTCATGAGCGTTCTTGACCATGTAGAGGGCAGAGCCCTTCAACAAGACAAGATTATGCAGATAGTGTTGCAGCGACCACCCTTGAAGTCTCCAGACCGAGAGTTTCCCTTCCCTCAGTTCGGAGAAGTCCCGGCTCTCCATCAATCGTTGGATTCCAGGCTTGAGAGTGGCGACGTTAAAGGATTTGGACCTCAGTTCCGACCAGCGTAAGCTTGCCGATTTCCTGATCCAGAGTTGGAGTATTCTCCGCCTGTACGCGGTTCCTCCGGGGACGCCGCCGGACCGATTTAGCGTCTTGCAAGAGGCTTTCCTCAACGCGCTGGCCAGCCCCGAATTCATCAGCGAAGCCAAGCGTCAGGGCATCAGGGTCGTCCCACGCTCGGGAAAGGAAGTCTCCCGGATCATGGGGCTTATGTCCGAGGCTCCTCCGGAAATCGTGGACCAATACAAGCAGTTTCTTGGCCTGAAGAGATAGGATCGACCCGAAAAACGCTGCAGTTCTCGTTCTTGACGCCCCTCCGATGAGGGTTTGGTTGACGGTCTCCATCGAGGTTGGTATCAATTCCGGCATTGAATTCGCGCTGAGACATACCGGACCGGGAGAATCTCCATGGACAGTCAAGAATTCGCGAGGAAGGTGCAGGAGCGGGTGGCCCAATTTTGCAAGGGTCTGGACGACAGCCTGCCTGCCTACAGCTACATTCCGCTCACTACCGACGAGATGCGCATCAAGGTGATGCAGAGCCGGCTCTTCAACGAAGTGCGTGCTGCCGAGGTCTTCGGTGCCTGGCTCAAGACCACCCCGGAGCTGGAGGTCAAGGCCATACTGGCGGAAGCGATCCACGAGGAGTTCGTCCACGCGGAATATCTCTCGGAGGCATTGAAGAGCAAGGGGGCGGTGCCCTACGACTACAAGCCGGTACCCGCCCAGATGGCGATGTTCAACGGATTCGAGGCGCTGACGAGTACTTGTGAGCGCATCGCCGCGTTTCCCTTCGCCGGTGAGGGCGTGGCCGACTACCTCATCGGCAAGAGCCTCCAGGCCGGCACCGTGCCCGAGTGGGTCACCGGGCCGTACCAGAAGATCCACGATGACGAGGAGGAGCACGGCAACTACCCCTTCGAGCTGCTTGTCAAGTACGCCACCGACACCGAGATCCAGGATCGCGTCGTGCGCGCCGTGGAGATGAGCCTCATGCTCCGGCGCCAGTACTTCGACAACCTCGATCGCTGGGTGTACGAGGATAGCTGGTCGTAGGCGGCCGGGGCAGGGCTGCGGGAACCGCTCCGCGTCACTCCTGGATTCCGGCCCCGTACCCGGTACGGGGCCGACTTTTTGCCGGAATGACGGATTCCGGTTACGTTACGGCAGCAGCAGCCCCGACCGCAGCAGCGCGAGCCGGATGCGCTCGCGTTCGTCATCGCTGATGCGCTTCAAGGGCGGGCGCACGACGGCCTTGTCGATGCGTCCCAGGAGCGCCGACGCTTCCTTCATGCGGTTGTGCATGTCCACGAAGGGCGGCGCATAGAACACCCCCACCAGCGGAGCGAGCCGGTCGTTGAGCCGACGCCCGGCTTCGAGATCTCCTGCCCGGACCGCCCGGAAAAGCTCGGCGTGCAGATCGGCGGTGACACTCCCCATTCCCGAGATGGAGCCGTCGGCCCCCAGCACGTAGCTCGCGAACAGGGACATGGTATAGCTGCTCAGCATGGCCACGGGCCGGCCGGTGCCACGCAGCGCCCGCAGGTTGGCTTCCAGGGCCACCATGTCGTTGCTCCAGTCCTTGACCCCCACCACGTGCTCGATCTCCGCCAGCCGCGCCAGAGTCTCGGGAGCGTAGCCGATGCCGCTTGCCGGAGGGTATTCGAACACGATCAGCGGCAGGTCGGTGGCCTCGGCCACGGTCTCGAAATGGGTAACGACCATCTCCGGCCGGAGCCGGGCGCCCCACATGAACGGCGTCGGCGGAAAGATCAGGAGGCCGGCCGCACCCGCGTCCTTGGCGTCCCTGGCAAGCTTCGCGGCTTCCAGGGTGTTGTCGGTGTAGATGCCGGAGATGAGCTCCACGCGGTCGCCGACCTCGTCCGCGGCCAGGGCCAGCGCCCGGTGCCGCTCCTCCCGATCCAGAGACGACACTTCACCGGCATGGCCGTTGCAGACGATGGCGCCGACGCCGTCCACGGAAGCGAGCCATGAGAGATGCTTCCGGTAGTTCACCTCGTCGAACGACAGATCTTCGTTGAAGGGCAGCAGATTGGCCGGAATGGCACCGCTGAAGCGGAGTGCGCTGGTCATGGGTCACCTCCTGCACGCCGACTATAGAGGGCGGGAAGCTCACGGACAAGGCCGACGGGAATCCCTGGAGGTGCCCCCTTAGTGCGTGTCGAATATCTCCTGGTAGCGCGCAATCGCCGCGAGCGACGCCTCACGCTCCCGCGCCATCGGGTTGCGGGGGTCGCGCGCCTTGGGTAAACGTCCCAGGCGCAGCATGGCCGCGCGCAGCAGCACGCGCGCTTTCGTCGCGTCCAGGTTGCTTCCTTCGATGGTCAGGTCGTCAGAATTGGATGGCAGGGCGCCCTCCGGATCGCCGCGGCTCACCCGCACCACCGGCATGCCGTTGCCGACGGCCGTGGCGAGAGCCGCCATCTGGCTCGGGAGTGCCGAGCCGGTGCCGGCTGCCGCTTCCAGCACGAATCCGTGGAACCGGGGCGCGCCCGGCTCCGCGGATTTTTCCTGTGCAAGACCGCGTTCGATGCGCGCCATGATGTCCACTTCCACCTCCGGGTCCGCCGTGTCTTCCTCCGCCATGTAGTGGCCGTACTTCACGACGTGCACCGGCGCAATGGCATCGCCGCGTAGCGAGCCGTCGTCGTCCTTGATGCGGATGTTCACCGCCCCGGGGCTGTCGCCGTATTCCTGGAAGCCGACCTCGGCGGGCAGGCTTCCCACCGCAAGCGCGGACGTGCCGGTGGTCCGGTACGCGGGACGGAACCACACGCGCACCTCATCGCCCGCGCTGCCGAGCACGCCGCCGTGTCCGCCCGTGGCGCGGTAGCCGCCGGGACGGGCGTCGCCCTTCTTGAACGCGCGCGCCGCGAAGATCTGCTCGTCCACGATCCCGACCGCGCCCAGGCCCGCCCCAAGGCCCGACGCGATATAGCGCGCCGCGTCAACGATGTTGCGGTCGCCGTCGTTGGAGAGGGTCCCATGCGCACGCTGCGACGATATGCCCACGAAGGGTAGCGCGGTGTCCGATACGAGGCTCAACCAGTAGAGCGTCTCCTCCAGGTGCGGGCTGCCTTCCAGCCAGATGAATCCGTCGTAGCGCCCCGAGTCGATGGTCTGCTGGACGACGTTGACCGCGCGGGCCATGGCCGTATTGGGCGGGAACTTGCCGAGGGGCCGGGGGCTGTACGGGAAGAAGTCGCGTCCTGCCGCCTCACCCTGCTTCAGGTAGCCCGCCGGAGGGAGCACTCGCACGAAATCGAACTCCGCGAGCCGGTCCAGCTCGCTCGCCGCGCCGTCGTGGCCGCGCCCGCTCAACCCGCGGTCGATCTCCTCGAACAGCCTGGACGCATCGGGAAAGAACGATTGTCTCCCGCCGTAGCCGATGCCGGCATCGCGCAGGTCGGTATCCTCGAAGGGTGTGCCGTCCTCCGAGCCGTCGGCGCGGCGCGCCATGTAGGGCAGCAGGTACGCGCCGTCCTCGGGGCGCAACACCGCCTCGTAGTACGGCTCCCCGTCCTCGTGGTAGACCTCGGCGGCGTCGGATTCCAGCGGGTGTGCGCTGAACTTCTCGATACGCACCCGCACCGGCTCGTGCAGGCGCTGCGGAACGAGATGATCAAACCGTCCGTCCAGTTGCCGTTCGTCGGCTGTCCGCCCCTTGTTGCTCGTGACGAGTGCCGGTGTGTTGGCGATGGTGGCGCGCGGGCCCGAGAACACCGCTATGCGTGGTTTGGACATCGAATCATCTCCCTAAAACACCACCCGTCCCTCGGCCCAGGCCCTGATCAGGTGGTGGGCGATGGCTACGGGGTCGGGGAGGCGCAAGTTGGGGTTCTCGCCGGCCAGGGAAGACAGCACCTCTTCCCGCGAGAACCACTGCACGTCGGTCATCTCCTCGTCGTCCTTGGCGATCTCCGTGGTCAGGGCCTTGCCGTGGCAGCCGATCATGAGAGAGGATGGGAAGGGCCAGGGTTGGGAGGAGTGATAACGCACCTCGCCCACCGTGATCCCGGCCTCTTCCTTCACTTCTCGTAGTACGGCTTCCTCGATGCACTCGGCCTGGTCGATGAAGCCCGCCAGGGCGGAGTAGCGTCCGGAGCGGGCGAGACGTCCGCGGGACTGGCCCAGCAGGCAGCGCTCGCCGTCGGTAATGACCATGATGGCCACGGGGTCGGTGCGGGGGAAGTGCTCGGTGTTGCAGGCGGTGCACTTGCGCACCTGACCGCCGCGTCCCTGCCGGGTGGGGCCGCCGCACAGGCCGCAGAAACGGTGCCGGCGGTGCCAGTCTACCTGGGCCTTGCCCTGGGCCAGGATGCCCACGTCCCGGGGCGTCAGCTGCCCGGCCGCGGCCCGGGCTTCGACGAAGCTCCAGGGGACTTCCAGGTTCAGTTCCCGGAGCGGTTCGGACAGCGCGGAGACGTCCACCGCGAAGTGAGCGGCGCCGTCCACGAGGCCGAGAAAGACCGGCGGGCCGTCGAGGCCGAGCCTTTCGATGTCCGCGGGTTTCACCCATCCGAGCTCGGCCTGGGAACCGTTTCGCAACAGGATGTCGAGTTGCCACAACGGCAGGAAGCGGGAACCGGGGTCCCGGGCCGCCCGGCTGAGCCAATCCTCATCCCGGCGCTGCACGTCGCCCCGGTCCAGCGGATTGCCTGAAAAGACGTGTGTCGTCATGGCCGGATCACCCGTGTCCCGATTGCTTCGTTCATACGAGTCCCCAGGTTCGCCGCAACCACCATTCCGCCGCCAGCAGGAGAACGACGAGGGTAAACAGAAGCGGCTCGTTCCAGAGCGCCACGCGGCTTCTCGCCACGATGTTCGATGGCGCGACTTGCTCCATCCTCCGTTCAAACTGCGACCAGTGGGCGTCCGTCAGGGAACCGGCGGTGGCGAATATGCCCCGGCTGCGCGCGGCCACGGCTTCCAGTAGCTCCGGTCTCGGCCGCCCGTCATCGTTCTCCTCCGACGGTAGCGCCACGAGGAAGTTGGCGGCCGCGTTGCCCAGGGGTTTGCCGGCCGCCGCCTGAACGTCGATGCGGTGGTATCCTTCGAGACGCGGCGTGAACTCGGACCGGTACTCGCCGGGCTGTTCGGTGGCCGCGGCCTCCAGCGGTGATCGCTCACCCTCGGGCCCGGTAACCACCACCCGGAGGGCCGGGTCCCTGGCCGGGGCGTGGTCGTCCTGCAAAACCCGGATGCGGAAATCGATCTTTTCTCCGGGCCGCCGTGAGCCTCCCACCGCCAGGATCCGCACCTGCTCGAAGGCGGGCTCCTGGGCCAACCAGCGCACTCCGTTGCGGATGAGTTTCAGATGGATCTGGGGATTCTGATTGCGCCCCACCGCGTCGAAGTTCCAGCGCCAGAGGTCGTCGCTGGCAAATGCCAGCGATCGTCCCTGGTGGTACCTGCCCACCGTCAGCAAGGGCGCCTGCCGTCCGCCGACCTGTGCCGAAAGCAGCACCTCGCCGTTGGCCTGCGCCACCCCGTTGATGGTGGTCAGGGGCGGCAACGCGCGCCAGGCCTCCTCGTTGGCAACGGGGTCGGCGAACACCCGCGTCAAAGGGTGGGCCTTGCCCGCCGGCGTCAGGCCGGCGCGCGCGGCCACGCCGGTCTGGAAGTCCCCGCGCCCGTCGAGCTTCACCGGCAACACCGGGTTCAACGCGGTTTCATGGTACCCGCCCCGGTCGAAGGCCCGGGAGCCGCCGAGCATTGCGATGCCGCCGCCGTTCCGCACGAAGTCCCGCATGTTCTCGAAGTAGACCGGGTTGAAGTAGGTGCGGTGCGAGAAGTCGTCGAGGACCAGCACGTCGAAGTTCTTGAGTTCCTCGACGAAGATCTCGTCGATGGGAAAGGGAATCAGGCTCAGCTCGTTCTCGCGTACGTCCACCACGTCGCTGGGAGTGCGGAGGAAGACGAACGAGACCAGCTCCAGAAATGGATCCTGCTTCAGGGCGAACCTCAGGAACCGGTAGTTCCATGAGGGCGACCCCGACAGGGTCAACACGCGGATCTTGTCCCGGCGCACCTCCATCCGGAACGCCTTCCGGTTGTTGCCGGCAATGCTCTCGCCGCCCTGCTCGGGCAGCGTCAGGGTGAAGCCGTGGGCGCCCAGCTCCCGCGGCGTGTAGTTGAGGGTCACGCGGTTCTCGTAGGCGTCCCGGTCGATGGTGATGGGGTGCGTGGAGATGAGGTTCCGGCCCAGGTTGAAGTAGAGCGGAACCTCGACGCCGGCCATGCCGTAGGCCTGGATGGTGAAATCGATGGTGATGGCGCGGCCGCGAAAGGCCATCTCCGGGGCGCGCAGACCGGCGATGCGGAGGTCCTTGAAGCCCTCCGCCTGTCCCACCCCGACGGCGAAGACCGGCCTGGATTGGCCCGAGAACTTCTCGAGGGCATCGGCGGGGTTGACGATGCCGTCGGACACGACGACGATCCCGGCTGCGTCCGGCTCGCTTTCGCTTACCTTCCTCAGAGCGTCGAACAGCCGGCTGGCGTCGCCCGCCGGGGCCGCATCCGCGAGGCCGTCGAAGTCGCGGCGAGTCGTTTCCCGGTCGAACGCGTAGAGCCTGATGTCATACTTTGTCGCCAGTCCCCGGGTCAGTCCGGGGGCCGTGAGCACCTCTCTGGCGACATCGAGCCGGCTGCCGTTGCCGCGGCCGGAGGAAAGGCCCATGCTCTCGGACGTGTCCAACAACACCACCAACGGTCGCCGCAACGCCGTGTTTTCCTCCACCGTACGCGTCGGACCCAGGAGAAACAGCAGCAGCAGGGCGTAGACCAGCCCCCGCAGCGGCGTCAGCAGCGAGGCCTTGCCGAGCCCCAGGGTTCGGTGCAGGAACCGGAACTGGTAAACCAGGAAACCCGCCGCGGCCAGCGCCAGCACTGCCGCCACCCACCCGGGAACGCCACCGCCCAGAACGATGTCCGATATACCGGTCACTTCAAACTCGTCGTTTCTCTCGCGACATTGACTATTCTCTCCAACCTCTCACTGTGTGAGCCGCCGGCGGATGAACGGCACGTGGATCAGGTCCTGTTTGTAGTTGCCGGTCATGGCATAGAGGATCAGGTTCACGCCGAGATGGAACGCGTCGCGTCGCTGCTCTTCTCCGTTTGGAATGCACGGGTGGCTCCAGCGCCCCAGCCCGTCCCGTTCCCAGGCGCCGCCCAAGTCGTTATGGCAATACACCACCGGCGTCGTCTCTCCAAGCTGGACGCCCTCAAGGTACGAACTGGTGGCCACGCGGCCGCCCACCCGGCGGAGCAGGTAGTAGCTCCGGAGCGCCGCGTGGGTCAGGGGAACCTTGCGGAGTTCCCGTCCGGGGAACACCCGGTTCATTTCGTCGCGGAAGCGCCGGTCGAAGCCGTATCCCAGTCGTCCCAAGGTGTTGTCGGCGAGCAGGAAACCGCCGAACGACAGAAACCGTCTCAAGCTCAGGATCTCGTCATCGGAAAACGGCTGAAAATCGTACTTGCCCGCCAGGTAGAGGAACGGGAACGAGAACAGTTCGGGGTCCGTCAGGCGGATGACCCGGCGTTCCAGGGCCGGGGTCACGCTGGTGCGGCGCATGATCTCTTCCATCAACGGGGTAGCAGCCCGGGGCCGCGGGTCCCAGTCGCCGCCGCGGTAGCGCACCTGGGCGAAGACGAACTGGATCCGTTGCACGGGTTCCGCCGCCGGCAGCACCGCGGGCAATCCCCAGGCGGCGGTGGCCGCCGTTCCCACGAGGCCTTGCAGGAACCTGCGTCTATTCATAGTTCCGTTGCCCCAGCCAGCTCTCGAAAAGCAGCGTCAGGATCAACACGACCACCAGGGCCAGCGCGAGATCGGTCCGCGTCCCGCCGCCGGCCAGCGCGCCGGCGGACAGGACTTCATGGCTCACGGGCCCGAACTTCCGTTGCAGCTCGTCCGCGGTCATGCGCTCCAGGCGCGATTCCGCGGGCGGAGGGTTCACCGCATACATGGCGGGCAGTTCCAGGTCGCCGCCGGGGGATACCACCCGGTAGACCCCCGCAAAGTGATTGCCATCGAAGCTGCCGGAAGCCTTCCCGTCGACGGGTGCCAGTGTGACCTCTCTCTCCGCCAGGTTCGGGTCCACCACCCTGATTCGCTTGCCCGCGTGGGCCGCGGCGGTGGACCACCGTTTCGCCGTCCCCGCCGTGATGCCCGCGTCCATGGAGCCGGTGTCGCCGCCGGCGACGTGGGTCACCAGGGATTGAATCAGCGGCACGTAGCCGGTCTTCAGCGGCAGGTTGTTCCAGGCGCTGTCGGCGGTGGAGGTGAGCAGGAGAATGCGGCCCTTGCCGAGCTTTTTCTCCACCAGCAGCGGAGCGTCGTTGCTCAGCCGCATCAAGGTACGTACACCGGTCGGCGCCACCTCGAAATAGGACGATATCCGGGCCGACCGCAACGAGTCCAGCAGGCGCCGGTCACCGAAGGGCTCCAGGGCGGGATGCGTGAGATCCACGTCGTCCACGGCGACGTTTTGGTCCAGGGGTATCCGCCGCGGCCCCCCAAGCGGGCCGGGAAGCAGGGGGGAGGCGTTGCGCCACAGTGTCCGGTTGTAGTCTTCCACGATGACTCGGTCGCCCAGGGACAGCAGCAGGCCGCCGCCTCTCTCGACGAACGTGGCCAGCCTGGCGACGAAGGCCGGCGGCAGGGTGGCCACGTTGGCCAGCACCATGGCCTGATAGCCGTCCGGGTTCACCTGCCCCACGGCGTCGGGCAGGATTACCTGCGGCAGCAGCACGGAGTTCGCGGCGTCGCCGGTGGGGTTCAGCGCCCGGCTCAGGAAGAACGTCTCGCTGGCCACCAGCGCCCTTTGGGGGTCCCCGTCTACCAGCAGCACGTTCAACCGGTCCCGGGTGTGGATGGTGAAGTGGTGCCGGCGGTTGCCGGCGAATCCGTCGCCGTGGAGCGAAACGTAACCGGCATGACTCCCCGGCCGATCCGGCTTGAACCGGAAGTTGACCGTCAGCTCCGAATCGGCCGGCAGGGTCACTTGTTTTTCATCCCGGACCTTGTCATCGAGGGTGAGCCGGGCGGCTACATCCGGGATGACGCCGGCCGTGAAGTTCACCAGCTTCGCCGCGATCTCGATGTCCAGGCCCGGAGCGAAATGGGCGGTGCGGGGCTCGATGGCCTGGATGGTGGCGCTGGGCGAGGTTTCGGGCGAGCCCACGGTAACGATCTTGACCGGGACGGTGGGATCGTACTCGCCCACGGCCGGCAGCGAAAGGCGGTCCCAACCCGGTAATCCCAGGTCGGTGACCACCCATATCGCCTTCTGTCCGCCAGCGTGCCGCAGCAGCCCGTAGCCGGTGCGGAGGGCGCCGGTGAGGTCGGCGGAGCCGGCACTGATCGCCAGGGGCTCCAGATCCCTGAGGGCGGCCTCCCGGGGATCCTTGAGACCTGGCTTCCCGCGCCCGGCCGGATTGGTGGCGATGAGGGCCGCCCGGTCGCCGTCCTTCAAGGCCTCGAGGATAAGGCCCGCGGCCTGTCTGGCCTCCTTGAACGGCGTACCGTCGTCGCGCACCTGCATGCTCAGGGAATTGTCCACGATGATGGCGGCGGACAACGGCGCTCCCCGGGCCGAGAGCCCCACCCCGGTCTCCCACAGCGGGTGCGCCATGAGTAACGCCAGGAAGATGATCGCCAAGGTCCGGACCGCCAGAAGAAGCCAGTTTCGCAGGTTGTAGGTGCGTGCCACGCGCCGTTGCGAGATGAGCACGAACCGCACCGCGGGGAAGCGCAGGCGTTTCTGCTGCCGCCGGTTCAGCAGGTGGATCGCCAGCGGTATCACCGCGGTGACCAGAGCTGCGAGGTACAGCGGGTAGAGGAATCCCAGGGTTACTTCCTCCAGCTCAGGTAGCTGACCAGAGCCTGGTCGAGCGGCGTGACCGTGGAGACCAGTTGATAGTCGATGGCATATTCATGGCAGCCCGACCTCAGGGTATCGATGTGGTTGGTTACGACCCGTCGATACTCGGCCTGTATGGCCTTGGGATCGGCCGTGACCCGGAGCCCGGGGTCTTCGAGGTCCTCGAACCGCGTATTGCCGGAGAAGGGGAGGGTCAACTCCGCCTCGTCCATCAGGTGGAAGACCAGCACGTCGTTGCCCTTGTAGCGGAACAGGCGCAAACCCTGAAGCACCGACTCGACGTCGTCCAGCAGGTCCGACACCAGCACCACCAGGCCCCGGCGCCGGATGCCGCCGGCCACCTCCCGCAGGATCTTGCCCACGTCCGTATCGCCGCGGGTGGTCTCGGATTCCAGACGCTGAAGCAGTTCCACCATGTAGCCGCGGGTCGCCTTGGGCGGCAACTGCGAGTCGATGCGGTCCGAGAAGGTGGTCAGGCCCGCGGCGTCCTGCTGCCTGAGAATGAGGTAGGCCAGCGAAGCCACCAGAATGCAGCCGTAGTGGAACTTGGTGACGTCGCCCGATGCGTAGTCCATGGAGCCGCTGACGTCCAGCAGCAGGTGGGTCTTGAGGTTGCTCTCGTCCTCGTATTCCTTGATGAAATAGCGGTCGAGCTTTCCCAGGGCCTTCCAGTCAATGCGACGGATTTCGTCGCCGGGGGCGTACTCGCGATGCTGCTCGAACTCGACGCTGAAGCCCTTGGCTCGGCTCCGGTGGAGCCCGGCCATGACGCCCTCCACCACCCAACGCGCCTTCAAATGCAGGTTCGAGAGCCTCGCCAGCACCGCCGGGTCGAAGTAGCCTTGTTCGGGAGTTGCCATGAGCGACAGCGGCAATGAGAACGGGTTGTTTCGGAGTCTGCCGGATTGCCTGCAATCCGGGTACCCCGGGGAAGCTAACCACTTTATCCCGGCAAGCTCAAGACGAGAGTTGTTCGGGGTGACGTACTAGTGTCGTGTCCCGTAAATGCGCAAGATAATTGACTGGTCTTTTTTGTCGTCGGTGGCGTTGCTCTTCCTCGCGTGGTATTGGCCACTGCTCGTCATCGCGCCTTGCCGACAACAAGAAATCCTGCGCATCTTGTCTTGCGCATTTACCGGACTCGACACTGGATTTGCTGTGAAACTATCCCGGCGGATGAGCGAGGGGGTAGGGTGGCGTTCGGGGTACGCGGGTAAGGAGGAGTGGTTGGCGCGTGGTTGGACGCGTAGGCTACCGGATGAGGCCCGAGGTCGAAGACACGCCGGTGTGGGATGAGCGTGGGAGGTAATCAGGCGGAGGCAGCCATGGGAAAGTGCCGTGGGGCATTTTGCTGTGCGTCCTCGGCTCAAAGCCGGGAACATTCACGGGCTCGAGGTAGAGGCTGCTAGTCTTGAAGGTTCAGCCCCGTCACCGCGGACCGGAGCTTCCTCAGTGCCCGCTGCTCGATCTGGCGAATGCGTTCTCTCGTGAGCGAGAACCGTTCGCCCAACTCCTCCAGGGTGTAGTCCCGCACCTCCCCGATGCCGAAGCGGAACCGCAACACGGCTTCTTCCCGCGGCGGCAGCGTGGCCAGAACGCGCTTGACCTTGTCACGCAGGTTGGCGTGAATGGTCTGCTCCAGGGGCTTGGGGATTTGCTTGTCCTCGACGAAGTCGCCAAGCCGGCTCTCCTCGTCGTCACCCATGGGAGTTTCCAGAGAAACCGGCTCCTTCACGATGCGCATCAGCCTGCGGATCTCGTCCGTGGTCAGCCCCATCTCGATGGCAACTTCATCCGGTTGCGGGTCTCTCCCGAGCTTGCGATGGAGTGAGCGGTGTGCCCGGATGAGCTTGTTGCGGGTCTCGATCATATGGACCGGGATGCGTATGGTCGGCGCCGAGTCGATGATGCCACGGGTGATGCTCTGTCGAATCCACCAGCCCGCGTAGGTCGAGAACCGGTAGCCCAGCCGATAGTCGAACTTTTCCGCCGCACGCATGAGGCCAACGTTCCCTTCCTGAATCAGGTCGAGGAACTGCAGGCCGCGATTGCCGTACTTCTTGGCCAGACTCACCACCAGGCGCAGGTTCGCCTCGATCAGGATCTTCTTTGCCGACGAAGCCTTGTACTCCGCCGCGGTTATGGCCGCCACCTGACCCGCGATGTCGGCGGCGGAAGATTCACGGGCTTCCTCGATGGCCTCTATCTCGGCGGCTATCTGCCTGGCCGCATTGCCGCGCGTGTGGCTGCGGGCCTGTGCCTGCAACCTGGCGAGGGCGCGGTGCGACTCCTTGAGGTTTTCCCCGACATCGTCGATCCAGTCCTTCGAGAGGTGCAGTGCCTTCACCGCTTCGATGATACGCGCCTGCTTCTTGCCCAGATCGGCTTCCAGCGTGACCCGGCGTTTCTGGGATGTCCTTTTGCGGGCGAGCTCCCCCTGTATGCGCTGCTGATCCTTGAGCAGCCCGCGTACTACCGTGACCCCCTTGAGAAACCGGCGCCGTTCGGCGGTCTCGTCGAACGCCTCCCTGTCATCGCCGGCCATCAGCACGCGATCCAACGGCGTCTCGTTGCTCTTGATCTCCTCGGCAAGGTCGAGCACCTTCCGAACGGCAAAAGGCGAGGCGATGACGCTGGCGATGTACTCTTCCTGCCCCTGCTCCATCTGCATGCCGAGTTGGACCTCACGTTCCCTCGTCAGCAGCGGGGTCGAACCGATGTCCCGAAGATAGAGCGACACCGGGTCGGTTTTCTCGTCCACCCGGTCGCTGTCCACCGGAACCTGACTCGCGGGGGACTCCTCCGAGAAGGATGCGGGCTGCTCTTCTTCCTCGACTTCACCTATGGGGATATCGTCAAGCTCGTCAATTGAGTCGTCCATCGCCTCCTCGGTGTCTTCGATGTTCAAGGCTCTCTCCATCATTTCGGCTTTCACAATGATTCATCACGCCGTCGTCCAAAGGGTGAAGCTCCCTTGAACCACCCGGCAATGCAACAATCCGATAGCTGAAGAAATCCGCAATCCTCGCAAAACCGTTGACTCTCTTGGAGCACTACCGGAAGAGTTGCGGAACAGGCACGATAGTGTAGTTGTGCGTTGGATAGTCTCTGCGGACCCCATCAAGACTGAGCAGCGGTCCTTGGAAAAACTCAGCAACGGCGTACCCTATCACCGAAATTATTCCTTGTCAAGCACCAAGTTACGGGCGATGGGCGGGATCACTTGTCGTCCCGGAGGCCGTACTTTCGGAGCTTGTACCGGAGTGCCCGTTCGCTGATACCGAGGCTGTCGGCCGCCTTCGTCTGCACGCCGCCGGCGGCGCCGAGGGCGTCGACGATAATGCGCCGCTCCATCCCTTCCACCACTGCCGAGAGATTGGTCTGGTCGTCCGTGCGGGCGCGCGTTTCCTTGATCGTGAGCGGCAATTCACCCGGTTGGATGACGTCGTCCCGGGTGAGCACGATGGCACGCTCCACGAGGTTCTCCAACTCGCGAACGTTGCCGGGATAGTCGTAGCGCAACAGCATGTCGCGGGCCTCGTGGGAGAATCCTTGAATGGCCTTGCCGTTCTTCTCGGCGAACTTGCGCAGGAAGTGATCGATGAGCGCGGACAGATCCTGCCGGCGCTCTCGCAGGGGAGGCAGAATGATGGTGACTACATTGAGACGATAATAGAGGTCCTCGCGAAAGCTTCCGTCCCGCATGAGCTGCTCGAGGTCCCCGTGGGTTGCCGTAATGATGCGCACGTCGCTGGTGATGGCGCGGTTCGAGCCCACCCGCTCGAATTCCTTTTCCTGCAGCACGCGCAGCAGCTTGGCCTGCAGGTGGGTGGGCAGATCGCCGATTTCGTCAAGGAACAGCGTGCCCTTGTCGGCGACCTCGAACCGCCCCTTGCGCGTGGCGAAGGCGCCCGTGAAGGCTCCCTTCTCGTGTCCGAAGAGCTCCGATTCCAATAGCGTCTCCGGCAACGCGGCGCAGTTCACCTTGACCAGGGGGCCGTTCCGGCGGGTGCTGGCGTAGTGGATGGCCTTGGCGATCAGTTCCTTGCCGGTGCCGCTCTCGCCGCGCAACAGAACGGTGGCGTCGCTGGGAGCCACCCGCCGCACCAGATCCAGCACCTCCTGCATCTGACCGCTCTCGCCGATGATGCCCTCGATACGATGGCGTTCCTGCAGCGCTTCCCGGAGCTCGGTGTTCTCCCGGACCAGTTGGTGGCTGCGCTTGACTCGTTCGATGCGCAGCAGGAGTTCCTCCAGATTGAGCGGTTTGGTGAGGTAGTCGGTGGCCCCCTCCTTCATCGCGGATACCGCGGTCTCGATGCTCCCGTAAGCGGTCATGATAATGACGGCCACCTCGGGATCCACCGCGCGGTACTGCTTCAGCAGATCGAGGCCGGACATGTCCGGCATGCGCTGGTCGGTCAGCACCAGGTCGAAGGGTTGCTTGCGAAACCGCTCCAGCGCCCGGGCGGCGCTCTCCATCAGCGCGACCTCGAAGCCGGCCTTGCGCAGAAAACCGCCGACGAACTCGAGCTGGGTACGCTCGTCGTCCACCACCATGACGTGGAAGCGGTCGCCGCGTGCCGCTGCTCGACGGCTCGGCGGCCGTACGCCGGGATCTTCTCGATATGCTTGTTCCACCACAACGCTTGATCTACGCGATGGCGTGGTCCAAAGGAAGCGCGATCTCGAATCGACTGCCGCTGCCTGCCCTGCTGGTCACGTCAAGGGTTCCACCGTGGCCTTCGACGATCCTGCGCGCTATCGCCAGGCCCAGTCCGGAGCCGTCCGCCTTGGTGGTGAAATAGGGCTCGAAAATCCGCGTCAGGTTCTCCGGTTCGATCCCCACCCCCGTGTCGCTCACCGAGAGCCGCATCCCGCCGTCCCGGGACGCGGTCTCGATGGTCAGCGTGCCTCCGTCCGGCATGGCCTGGAGACCGTTCAGAATGAGATTCAGCAACACCTGCTTCAGGTAGTCGGGGTCGGCTTTCACCACCGGCCGAGGCCCGTGGTTGACCACGTTGATCGCCACTCCGGATGCCGTTGCGTCGCTCTCGGTCAAGGTTGTCAGCTCGTTCAGCAACTGGTCGATCTTGACCAGGTCGGGCTTCATGCTCAACGGCCGCGACAGGGTCAGGAACTCCTCCACGATGGCATTCAAGCGGTGGACCTCTCCGCGCATCAACCCGATGAAGCGACTGTACTCGCCCTCGTCCTCGGTCGGCTGGAACTCCGCCTTCAGACGCTGCAATCCCATGGAGATGGCGTTGAGCGGATTGCGGACTTCATGGGCGACGGTGGCCGCGAGATTTCCCATCATCGAGAGGTGTTCGCGGCGATCGACCTCCGCCTCCAGGGCCTTGATTTCCTGCATGTGGAACCGTTGGTTGTACAGGATCGCAGCGAACCCGAGCATGCCCAGCGCCAGAATGCCGCACCCGAGACCCACCATGGACCAGAGGCTCTGCCGCCACGCCGCGTCCACGGAATCCATGGAAAGGCCGATCCGCAGGAAACCCATGGGATCATCATCCAGCGTGATGGGCTTCACCAACTCGTACCGCCGGCTTCCGCCGTCCGTCTCCACGATGCGGTGCGCCGAGCGTTGGGTGGACCGGGCCCGGGCGGTCAGGTCGTCCACCATCCGGATCCCGGTGAGTTCGGAGTCGGTGTGGGCCAGCACGGTGAAGTCGTTGTCCAGCAGCGCGAGGTGGTGAATTTCATCCTGTCGCCCCAGATCCTGGATCTGCCGCTGAACGCCGATCTCGCGCTGCAACTTGAGCATATAGGAGGCGTCGGCGTGGACGGCGATGTACCCGGGAAAGCTTCGGGCTTCCAGGGCTACGCCGAAGACGCTGTCTTCCCAGAACTTGTGCTGGGGAAGCGCCGGCACTTGTCCGGGAAACCGGGACCAGAGCTTGCCCCAGATGTGGACCGCGGCCTTGCGGCCGGACCACCGTTCTCGCAATTCGGCCAGGAGGTCGCCCATCCGGGGTGGCTCGGCTCCGGTGTGCGAGACCCATGGGCGCCCCTGACGGTCCATGAGCTCGACCTTGTGGAGATCGTTGATGGCGCTGATGCGTTGCACCAACCGCTCGGGGGGGTTGGCGGTCAGCAGCCGGTCGATGAGCCGCGCGTTGTCCAGCAGGCGCTGCCGGACCAGCCCCTCGATCAGCGCGTTCCCCTTGATGGACTTCTTGGCGCTGGTTTCCATGGTCCTGGTCAGGGCCAGCGCCTTGACCTCCACTTGGCGCACGAGCTCCTCTTCCAGCCACCGGCTCTCGTAGAAGACGTAGAGCGAGAAGAGGCCCAGAAGCAGCAGGACGGAGGCGAGGAAGTAGGGAACCAGTGACGCTCGTTTCATGGCAATTCGTGGCTGTTTCAAACCGCTCGCGATGAGAAGTCGGAGCTTGGCATCAAGCTATGCAAACATTATACAAACGACCTCCGACTTGGCAAGAATCGAAACCGGCCGTCCGGCGGCTGCCGGGCGGCGCCCGAAGGAGGAAGAGGCGATGGGGCGGTACGCCGCCCCATCGCCTCTTCCCGGGAAGTGTCGGCAGGTCTGGACGGGACTTTCGGATCTGCCGTCCGCGGCTAAGTCTTCGCGACGAAGAACCGCGTCATCTCGCCCCGCTGAACCAGGAGCAGCGTATTCCGGCCCTTCTCGACTTCCTGCAACGCCCGGTTGTAGGCGGCCAGCGTCGTAACCGGGGTTCGGTTGACTTCCAGGATCACGTCCCCCTGGCGTAGCCCGGCCTCGTCCGCCGGGCTTCCCGGCTTCACGGCCGTGACGACAATCCCTTCCTCGCGCTTCATGGAGAGCTTTTTGGTGTTATCCGGGGTGATCTCCCGTACGGTGAGCCCCAGGTCGGAGTCCTGTTCCGCTGCCGCCACGGCCTCCTCCTCATCGAGCCGGCCGATCCTCACGGTCAGCGTCCGTTCGTCCCCGTCGCGCAATACCTTCACGCCTACATCTTTCCCCACCGGGGTCCGAGCCACGATCATCGGGAGGTCGCCGGATTCCTCTATCGGGTTCTGGTCGAACTCGACGATGACGTCCCCGGCCTTGAGCCCTCCCTGCCGTGCAGGGGTGTTGGGCAAGACTTCAGCGATCAGCGCCCCTCGCGATTCGCCAACCCCCAGAGATTCTGCCAGCAGTGGCGTCATCTTCTGAAAGGCCACCCCCAGCCAGCCGCGCGTGACCCGGCCGTCATTCCGGAGCTGTGGCAGCAGTTCCTTGACAATGTTGATGGGGATGGCGAAGCCGATGCCGACGTTGCCACCGCCCCGGCTGTATATGGCGGTGTTCACTCCCACCACCTCGCCCCGATGGTTGACGAGGGGGCCGCCGGAATTGCCCGGGTTGATGGATGCGTCCGTCTGGATGAAGTTGTCGTACGGCCCGGCGCCGATACGGCGTCCCTTGGCGCTGACGATTCCGGACGTAACCGTACGGTCGAGACCGAACGGATTGCCGATGGCCAGCACCCCTTCACCGATCTCCAGTTTGTCGGAATCCCCCAAGGGGACCGTGGGAAGCGGATAGCCGGCATTGATCTGGATCAGGGCGATGTCGGTCTTTTCGTCCATGCCGATGATCGTTCCCTTGAACTCGTTCTCGTCGGAAAGGGTCACGGTAATGGCGGCGTTCTTGCGGCCTGCCACCACGTGGTGGTTCGTCAGGATCAGACCTTTGGGATCGATGATCACGCCGGATCCGAATGCCTGGGACCTGCGGGGCACGGGGGGCGTACCGGGGGTTCCGAAGGGGTTGGGCATGGAGAAGGGAGCATCTTCGAAGAATTTACGCCACGCATCGGGCAGGGGATGGCCGAACCGCTGGGACCATGTCGCCGGCCGGGTCTCGCCCTTGGTGGTGATGTTGACCACTGCCGGGCTTACGACCTTGACCAGGTTGACGATGCCGTTGACCGGCTGCTGGCCCGCACCGGCCGTCTTGGTCGATGCGTCGAGCGGGCGTTGGCTGAAGCCGGAAAAAAGGGCGAACGCGGCGAGCAGCAGGGCGCAGCCGCCCAACGCCTTGACGATGGTCGAACGAGATGGTTTGCAGAGCATTGAGCTACCTCCTTGTGGAAATGGGTAAACCCTAGAGAAAGCATGTTCCGTGCCAGCGCTCGTCGCTGCAGGAATGTAGTCTTTTTGGTGCGTTGCGGGGCCTCCGCGCGCCCAAAGAGTCGAACGGGTTCGACCATTCCGTCGAACCTGGCCAGTATCGTGTCCCAGAAATGGGCGCGCCAAGATGCGCAGGATTTCTTGTTGTCGGCAAGGCGCGACGACGAGCAGTGGCCCAATGCCACGCGAGGAGGAGCAACGCAGCCGACGGCAGGAAAGACCAGCAGGTTAGCGCACCCATTTCTGGGACACGATACTGGAAGTACGCCGGCCGGAGAGGACCGCCGCGCCTTCGCCTCGGAGGTCATTCAACTTCGAAGATGGACTCGATCTCCACCGGAATTCCGTTGGGCAGCGTCGCCATGCCCACCGCGGAGCGGGCATGCTTGCCGATGCTCTCGCCGAACACTTCCACCATCAGGTCCGAAAAGCCGTTGATGACCTGCGGGGTTTTCTGGAAATCCGGATCGGCGTTCACCATGCCCAGCACCTTGACGATGCAGCGAACGCGGTCGAGGCTTCCGATCTCCGCCCTCAGGGTGGCCAGGACGTTCAGCGCCGTCTGGCGCGCGGCCCGGTAGCCCTCTTCCACGGTCAGGTCGCGGCCCAGCTTGCCGCGGGAGACGGGTTTCCCGTCGTCGCCCAGGGGGCCGTGTCCGGCCAGGTACAGCAACGAGCCTGTTCTCACGGCACTGACGTAGTTTGCCATGGGCCGGGGCAGCGGCGGCAGGCTCAGATTCAACCCCTTCAAACGTTCTTCCGCGCTCATGTGGACCTCCTCGGTGTTCTGTCCCCCAATGGCCGGCTGCGGCCCCTACATCCCTCTGAACCAGACGTTGTTCGGGTCCAGGCTGAGAAGCGCCGGCGTGATGTCCTCTATGGCGGGAGTACCGGTCATGATCATGACTCGTTGCAGTTCGTCCGTGAAGATCGACAGCACCCGGGCCACGCCCTCGGGTCCGGCGGCGCCGAGACCCCAGCAGATGGGCCGTCCGAGCAGAACGGCCCTGGCGCCCAGAGCCAGCGCCTTGGCGATGTCGCCGCCCCTGCGTGCGCCGCTGTCGAGGAGCACCGGAACCCGGTTGCCGGCGGCATCCACGATCTCCGGCAGCACCTCGACCGCGGCGCGATTGAAGTCGAGAATGCGGCCGCCGTGATTGGACACCACCAGGCAGTCCGCCCCGGCATCGATGGCGATGCGCGCGTCGTCGGGATTCATGATTCCCTTCACCACTACGGGGACGGACACTTCATGCTTGAGCCAGGTCACGTCATTCGGCGACGAAAGGTGCACGGTGCGGGGCTTGCCGTCCGAGGACAGGGGGACCCGATCCCTCAGCTTCGTGGGCTGCAGCGTGTCCATGGTGAGGCCCACCGCGGCGTACCCGATCTCGTCCGCGCGGCGTATCGCGCTCAGCACCTTGTCGCGTCCCTTGCTGAGGTACGCCATGTATACCAGGGGCGAGGAAATCCCTTCCGCCCACTGGTCCACCGTGGACTGTGTAGCGCCGCTGATGAAGACCATGGTCCCGAACAGGCTGCCGCCTTCCGCCACCTCGTGCTCGCCGTTCTTCCGCAGCAGCCGGAAGCTACCCACCGGGCCGATCAGCGCCGGAGACGGCAGCCGGCGGCCGAACAGCTCGATGGAGGTGTCCGGGTCGGTGACGTCGTGAAAGATCCGCTGACGGAAGAGCAGCCGGTCCAACGCGGTGCGGTTCCGCTTCCGCGTGGACTCGCTCTCGGCGGCTCCCATGACGTGCTCGATGGCCTCCGGTCTGACCCGGTAGCCGAACAGCGTATGGAGCTCATCCAGGCTCAGGTTCTCGATCGGTTTCTGTTCAAGCAGTTGAAGGCTCATGGTTTCCCCCGCAGATGAATTCAGGACAAAATCCTGGTGTCGTCGTGAGACACCACACCGGATCTCCGGACTCACGTATCATCAATCATCCGGAACTGGAGCAACAGCGTCCTCTGGAACGGCAGGAAGTTGTCGTCGGACAACACGTAGAGGAATGTCCGTCCCGCGCGATCCTGCCTGACCGCGAGTCCCTCGAAGTTGTCCACCGTCAGCGGATGCTCCAGATGGGCGACGGTCTCGCCGTGGACCCTCGCCCCGGCCACCAGGCTGGCTCTCGAAAGCCGAGTGACCCGGGCGAGCATGGCGATCATGTTGAATTTCCGTTCGAGCAGCAGCACGTCGCCGTCGGGCAGGGCTGCGAGGTCCGTGGGACTGAATCCCTCCCTTGGAACGTAGGAGATCCCTTGGGCTGCGCCGTTCTTCATGAGCCAACCCTTGAGCCCGCCCTCGTCGTTGGCGTGCCTCTCGGTAACCCCCAGGACGGTGCCGTCGGGCAGGACCGTGATCCCTTCGAGGCCTCCGTTGTGGGGTGCATTGGTCAAGTCGCGAGGTGTCGCTACCGGCGCGGGATGAGCGTTGAGGTTACTTGGATATCTCCAGATCCGGTGGTGTTGCTCGAACGAGACGAGGAAGGAACCATCGGGGTTTCGCACCAGGCCTTCGGCGTCTCCCTGCAAGTGGTTGACCCCGTGGCCCGTCGGAGTCAGAAGGGGGGCGTAGCGCCAGGAATCGGCGGCGATGAGACGGCCGTCAGCGTCGTGCGTCAACTCCGCGGTGATCCAGTTGCCGCGGTCCGATATGGCGCGGAGCCGCTTGCCGTCCGGGCTGACGTCCAGGCCGGAAAGTCCGCCGAAGCTCCAATGACTCGACGATAGCTCAAAACCGCTGAGAAACACGAGCCTTCCGACCGTCTTCACGCCCGGCCTTTGCGGGTTCAACTCCACCGGCACTGCCTTGACCTGGATCTCCCCGGCAAGGCCGCCGCCGGCCAGGGCCAGCAACATCGCCAGCGCACAGGCCGGGCGGATCCGCCGCGCGTTCCGGGCTGTCCGCATCACAGCTTCAAGTCCGGCAAGACCGCCAGCACGGTCTCGCGCAGATAGTCCCGGGTGTAGAGATCCTGATCCATGACCTCGCCGTTCCACACGACGATGTCGAGATCGATGGTCCGGGGGCCGTATCGGTTCTCTCCGGGTTGACGTCCGAGCAGGACCTCGATGGCCTTGAGGTCTGCCTTCAAACGCCGGCGGTCGACCCGGGTCTCCAGCAACAGGGCGCCGTTGGTGAAATCCGGTTGGCGGAGGTAGCCGACGGGGCTCGTCTCCACCAGGGGCGATTCGGCTACGATCACGTGCCGTTCGGCGATCCGCTCCCGCGCCTTGGGCAGATTGATCTCGGGCTCGATGTTGGACCCGACGCCGATGACGGCCTGGTTCATGTCGTTACAGGCCACTTGTCCTTTCCGCCGAGCATTCCACGGAAACGGAATCGGTGTAGCGGAGCGCGGTGGGCTTGGCCACCCGGACCCGTGCGCGTTGGATCCGGACGTCTTCCATGACCATCATCAGCAGGTGGTCGCAAAGCTTCTCGATGAGAAAGAACGACGACCGCTCCACTTCAGCGATGATCCGTTTGTTGAGCCGTTTGTAGTCCACGGTTTCGTCGAGGGTGTCGCGGGTGAAGACCGTGCCGGGCGCCAACTCCAGCTCGACGTTGACGACCACGTCCTGCTTCGTGTCCCGCTCCCAGTCGTTAACGCCGATGATGGTCCGGAGCCGCAGGTTCCCGATGGTGATCTTGACCGGATTTCGTTGGATCATGGCGCCTTGGTGTGAGACTACAGGTGCTCCCCGCCGTCAACGTAGATGCATTCGCCCGTGACGAAGGGATTGTCCAGCAGGAACAGCACCGCGGCGACCAAGTTAGCCGTGTTGCCCGTACGTTTCAAGGGCAGGCCGGCGCTGCGCCGTTCGAGCTCGTCCACCACACCGCCCGGTGGCGGCAGGATCATGCCCGGGGACACGCCGTTGACCCGGATGGCCGGTCCCAGTTCGCGGGCCGCCATCCGGGTGAGATCGAGAAGCGCCTTTTTCGACAGCGTGTAGGCGGCGTGGTGCGGGTCCGACCGGCTGACACGGGTGTCGAGGATGTTGATGATCTGGCCTTGGGCACAGCCTTCGGCAAACGCCTGGGTCAGAAAGAAAGGCGCCTTGAAGTTGACGTTGAAATGGCGCTCGAACAGTTCGCGGCCGGTTCCCGCGAGGGTGCCGCGTTCGAAAACGGAGGCGTTGTTGATGAGGACGTTCAGGTGGGAGAAGTGTTTCCGCACGCTGGGGATCAGGGCGGTCATCTCCTGGTGACCGCCGAGGTCGCAACGGAACAGCCGGCACCGCCGGCCCAGTTCCTCGATCTCTGCCGCGGTACGTTCGGCCGACTCCGCGGAGGCAAGATAGTGGAGCGCGATGTCATAACCACGCTGCGCCAGTGCAAGGGCCATGGCGGCGCCGATGCGCCGGGCTCCGCCGGTAACGAGGGCAGCCCCCTTTGGCGTGGACATGGCGGTCATCATACCCCGTTCAAGGCCGGCCCGCGAACGTCAGACGCGCGGGCCACGGCCGGAATCGCCGGACCGCCCGCTACTCGGGTTGCCAGAGAATCGCCGCGATGTGCCGATCTAGGGGCCTGACCGCTACGGTCTTCTCTTGGCGAGGACGTCGAGCACTTCCTCGACACCGGGTCCCGGGTCGCGGTGGTCCTTGAACGGGGCCAAGCGGCGGTAAAGGTCGGCGGCGGCGTCGTGGAATCCCGTGGGGAGTCCCGCGGCCCCGAAACTGACGGCGATCTCCTCCATCTCGCCCACGTAACGCCAACCTTTGGGCGCCGCTACCGAGGCGGCGCGTTCACTCTTGCGGACGAGGTCGGGTCGGGATCCCGCCCATTCCCGGAGCAGCGCCTCCTCTACGCCTTCCGTGGCCGCCAGCGCGCGGATGGCGAGGATGAGCGCGTCGCTGCCCTTGGTCCAGGCGGCGTAGGTCATCTTCAGAGCGGATGCGGCCCCCGGCCCACCCCCGATGACCTTGGCATCGAGCAGGCTGCCGGAGAACAACTGCGCGACCTCCTCGGCGCCGGCCCCCGAAAGATAGAGGCGCGTGGTTCCCGGTTTCCGCACCGGCGGGCCGATGATGCCGCCGTCGACGAAGCGGGCTTCGGACCTGCCGACAGCAGCTCCCACGCGTTGCGCGGTGGCCCGGGATACGGCATTGGCGTCGATGTAGATCCCGGCAAAGCCCAGATCGGCCACGTCTTGCGCGACTTCCTCGGCAGCGTGGGGCGGGCATACGGAAAGAACCGCGTCGCTCTCGCGGACGGCCTCGGCCAGCGTCGCCACCTCGACCAGGCCTGCCTCCCGAGCCCTCCGACGGCTTCCTTCGCTCCTTCCGTCGGAAACCCACAGCGCTCGGGCGCCGTTTACCGCGGCGCCGACGGTGGCGCCCATATTGCCGGGATGCAGCAGCGCAAGGGTCTTGATCTCCATGTCTCCTCGTTCATTCGGGCAACATCTTCAACGCGGAGACGCAGTCGCGTCCATCCTCGCACCGAACCACCGACGCCAGGAACAGCACGGACCTGGACTCGATCAGCTTTCGTTGCATGTCTTCGTCCAATGCCTGCCAGATCCGTTGCTTTGCCGACCAGAGGAACGCAGCCCCGCCGGTGATCGCCAGCGGCACGGCCACCGGCCCCAAGGTCACTCCCAGCAAACTCAAACCCGTGAGAGAGGCGGCCGCGGCGCCGCCCCACAAAGCGCTTCTGCCCACGTCTTTCGCCGCGTCCGTGGCGCCGGCCTTCCACGACTTCCGACCCTTCCGGACGTGAAGAACGTTCTCGGCACAGGTGATGGGCAACTCCATCAATGCGCCCGACAGCGCGCCTCTGGCGGTAGCGCCGGCAAAGTTCCGGACGCCATGGACGAGGCCGGTCTTCAGGTTGTCGAAGCGGGCCGCTTTCAGTTCGCCCGGCGTCGTGTTCCTCGAACCGCGTGCGCGGTTGATCGAAGCCTTCTCGAAGATGACATTGCCGGGGTCGCCCGCTTTCGTCGGGTCATTGCCGACCGAAGTGATGTGACTCACGTCGTGGCGTTTGAGAAACTCCCGGATGGTCTTCTCGCTCAGCTTCACGCTGGTGGGTATGGATTCGAACAGTCTATCCGCGGCTACCCCGCCCCTCCTGCTGCCAAGCGATCTGGCCACATCCGGCAGGTCCTTCAATACGCGCGGCACGCGCGCGGTCCCTTTGACCACGAGCTGCGCGCAGACAGACCATTCGACCTCCATCGGAGCCGCCGCCATCCGTCGAGTGGCTCTGCCCACGATGGCGCCGGCCAGCTTCAACGATTCGTACACCGTTTCGGGCAGCACGGTGCCCTTCATGGTGCGGCCGGCCGACGCCGCGGCTCGTTCCAGTCCGTTCAACATGCCGTCAAGGTCTTCATCCCGAATGGTCTCCATTTCCTTGCCCCTCGCTACGATTCGCTTACTCGGACTGCCTCCTAGTCCTCCTCGACTTCGCTGGCCTTGACGCGCCGGGACTTGAGCTTCTCGCCGGTCTCGAAGTAGCGTCCCTCCACCGCGAGCCTGGCTTCCTCGTCGAGCTCGTCGTCCCACTGGCCCAGGGAGTAGCCGTACCAAGGCATCTTGGGTTTGAGGGGCGGCAGCATGAACTCCTCCCATAGCTCCCGGGCGTGTTCCATGTATTCCCGCTTGGGCAGCGATACCGGCGGGAAGGGCTCCTTCTGGATCGCGTTGCAGAGCATGCCCGACTCGTCCGCGGGCAGGTGATACGACACCACGTCCGTGCCTTTGTGGTCGTCCTTGTAGAGGAAGGGCGGAGCGTGACCCTTCTCCATGCCGCCGATGATCTGCACGTCCTTGTGCGGCTTCATGCGATAGCACATGGCCCAGAACACCGCAGCCTCGTCCGCCGGATCGATGTCCTCGTCCACGGCGATGACGATTTTTCCGACGCCGGGGTGGAAAGACGACGCGGCGTGGAGCGCGCGCCACACCTCGGCTTCCTTGGGGCGCTTCATCTGCACGATGACGAGCTTGTAGGTGTTGGTCAGGGGCTCATGCATCTCCACCCGGATGACGCTGGTGATGCGGCAGTGGTCTCTCAGGTGCACCAGCATGAGCCGGTCGTAGCCGATCTTGCGGATGACCGACGATTCGCTCGGGGTGAGCTGGCTGAGCCATGAGACGTAGACGGCGTCTTTGCGGTGGGTGATGGCGGTTACGTCCATGAACGGGTTCAACTGCCGCGGATGCATGTACCCGTGGGACTCGCCGAACGGCCCCTCGGGCTCCACGAACTCGGTGTTGAGGCGCCCCTCGATGACGATCTCGGATTCCGCCGGCACCTGCAGGTCCACGGTCTTGCACTGGGCCATGCGGATGGGCTCGCCCACGAAACCGCCGGCGATGGCCATCTCGTCCACGCCGTAGTCGACCTTCTGCACCGATACGTAGGAGACCACCGGCGGGGCGCCGATGACCAGCGCCGCCTGGAGCGGCTCGCCGCGCTTCTGGGCGTTCTTCCAGTGGAGGTAGATGTCCTGGCCCAGTCCGGAGGGAAACACGCCGACCCGGTTGCGGGACTTGATCTGGCCGCGGTAGTTGCCGATGTTGCCGATGCCGGTCTCCGGGTCCTTCGTGATCCAGTGGGAACAGGTGGTGTAGGGGCCGTTGTCGAAGCCGGGAGTCGAGATGGGTACCGGAAACCTGTCCAGGCCTTCGTTCTCCAGCGTCTCGCCGGTCATCACCTGTTCATGGCACGCCGGGTTGTCCATCACCACCGGGGTGATGGGATTGGAGAGGGCGTGCTTCCATTTCTTGTCCATTTCCTCGGCGCTGTTGCAGCCCATGCCCAGGAAGTAGATGGCCTTGCTGCCGGCCAGCGCGCCGACCACCACGGGAAAATCGAAACGGCGGCCGCGGGAGTCCGTGACGTTGGAGAAGTACCATGCCTTGCGTTCCTCGTCGGGAATCCCGCCCCGGTACTGCCAGCGCACCAGCGGATGCAACTCGGTGTCCTTGTTGATGGTTTGATTGATGCGGCGCAGGTGTCCCGCCTCTTCGAGTTGCCTCAGATGCTCATGTAGGTCTGCGTACCCCATTACCAGTCTCCTGTTGTTCGAAACGATTTCTCGATGAAGTCGCGGTGAGTTCCCGCAACCCCGTGCGGCACAAGCCCGGATATCGGGGCTCCCGGCGCTTGTCGGAAAGAAACGGATGGCTCCAGAGTGAAACCGTAAAAATAGCCGATGGCGTCCCGGCGTGTCAAATTGGCTGGGACGACGGCCCGAGGGAAACCGCCGGCATCCGGCGATGAAATGGTTTCGTTTCTGGAGTACGGCAGTCCCCGGAGTGCGTAGTCCCACCCCGAAGCCTTGGCCCGTTCACTTGCTTTCGCCCCCCGCGTTGGCTAGCCTCCGGGCTGCAATTCCTCCGGGCTGCAATTCAAGGGGGGTCTCCAACCATGCAAACCGACCAGGCGACCTTGGAAAAGGTCTTTTCCCATATAGACCGGGAGGAGCTGGCCAAGTTGGCCATGGACGTCGTCGATTTTCCCACGCCCACCGGGAGCGAGGAGGAGGTGGCGCGCTTCATCCACGACTGGCTGCAGAAGCAGGGCATCGAGACCTTTCTCCAGCACACCGAGCCCGGCCGCGCCAACGTGGTGGGAGTGATCCCGGGCACGGGCGAAGGACAGCAAGAACGCGGTGGTGCGCATGGCCTCCATCGTCCCGGTCCTGGAGGAATGGGCGCGGCGGTACGAGCAGGAGCATCGCTACGAGTTCGGAGCCGGCACCATGGTTCCCAAGGTCAACGTCGGCTCCATCTTCGGCGGCGCTCCCTTCAAGCCCAACTTCTCCCCGGCCATCTGCAACCTCTACGTCGAGGCATTCATGACGCCGGAGCAGCGCGCCATCGACGTGCTGCGGGAGGTCAAGGCGGTAATCGCGGACACGGACATCGATGCCAAATCCTCGCTGTTCCTGTCGGTCAACGGGTACGAGTCCAAGGGCGCCGAGCCGCTGGTGGCGGCCATGGAGGAAGCCCACGAGTACGTCCGGGGCCGCAAGGTGGAGCCCATCCGCAGCGCCTTCACCAGCACCTACGCCGACCTCACGGTATTCGCCGAGGTGGGCATCCCCGCCGTCAAGTGCGGCCCGGCGCCGGAGGCCGCCGACGCCAAGCCGGCCACCGGCGAGATGCAGAAGGTGGACGACCTGCTGGCCGCCGCGCGGATGTACGCGTTTGCCGCCCTGGAGATCGCCGACCGGGATCGGGCGTGAGGCGGCCGCGCTTGGCCCGACTCGCAGAAGGCTGGCGTGACGCCCTCACCCGGCCTTCCGCCACCCTCTCCCGCAGGGAAGGGGTGGGCGCGTCGTGGACCGGTTCAGGAAGGACCGCCGGCCTCGGGGGCCTTCCGCAACGCCAGTGAGAACCCAGGCTTGCGGATGTAAACCTGGGTGTACTCCTTCTGCCTGGTGAGCTCGTTGATGAGCCGCACCAGCGGCTGGCTCGCGCTCAGGTACTCCCGCGGTTGGCCGGCGGTTTCCAGCGCCTTTACCGCCTCATCCCCCGCAAAGACCCGCAACACCAGCTCCTCGTCGGACATGGAGGGGTTGCCGAGTTGCGCCCGAACCTCCGGCAGCGACGGGTCCGGCTGCACCCAGCCTTCCCAATCCTTGGCCCGGGGCCGCCCGAGGATACGGTCCTTGACGTCGGGGTCCATGAACTCGCCGCCTTCCCGGCCCCAGATGCCATGGGCGTACTGGATGGACTGGTCGGTGACCTGCTTGTAGCGTTCTCCAAGGATGATGTTGATGGCGGCCTGCGTGCCCACGAACTGGGACAGCGGCGTTACCATGATGGGATAACCCCACTCGGCGCGCACCCGGGCGACCTCCTCCAGCGTCGCCGGGAGCTTGTCCAGCATGCCCACGAGCCCCAGTTGATGGCGGAAGTTGGCGATCATGCCGCCGGGCACCTGGTGGTTGTAGACGGACTGGTCGTAGGCCGCGGGCGCCCCCGCCGGCAAGTTGTCGCGTTTGGCGACGAAGGTGAAGTGTTCCTGGACCGGCTTCAGCATTTCCTCGTCCACCTCCGCCGTGTGGCCCATGGCGCGCACGTTCTTGAGCATGTTGAAGATGGACGGCTGGGCCGAGCCGTTGGCCAGGGGCGGCACACTGGTGTGGATGGTGGTCATGCCGAGCTTGATGGCTTCCAGATAGTTGAGCGGCGCCAACCCGTTGTTGCAGTGGGCGTGGAATTCCACCGGTGTATCGCCGACGTTGTCCAGCACCATGGGCGCCAGCGCCCGGGTGCGCTCGGGGGTGAGCAGGCCGCCCACGTCCTTGAAGCAGATGCGGTAGGGCTTCAGCGCGGCGGCTTCCCGGGCCTTCCGCGCGTAGTACTCGTCGGTGTGCCGCGGAGACACCGAGTAGATCAGGTTGACCACGCAGTCCATGCCCAGCTTGCGAAGCTCCTCCACGTCCTCCTTGAACACGGAATAGTCGTTCCAGGGGTTGGAGGTGCGGGTCAGCCGGATGCCGCTCGCCACCACGTGTTGGACCACCAGACGCGCCACCGCCGTGGGCTTCTTCTCCAGCCCGCCCTTGGTCCCGCCGTGAAGCCTGAGCGGGGTCTTGTGCGCGCGCCGGGCGCCCTCTCGCAGCCAGTGCCACGGGTTCTCCTTGTGCTCGCGCACGTACTTCTTGAACATGGTGGCGCTGAAGAACTCCATGGACTCGAAGCCCGCCTCGTCCATGCGCTCGATGGCCTCCAGCATCGCCGCGGTCTTCATGTTGAAGGCCCAAAGGCTCTGGTTGCCGTCGCGCAGCGTGGTGTCCACGAATGTGACGTCGCTCATGGTCTCCTCAGGCGGCCCCTTCCGCCGCGTCTCCGTTGGCGTTCCGCCCCAGGGTGAGGGAGAATCCCGGCTTGCGGATGTATACCCGGGTGTATTCCTTCTGTTTGGTCATCTCGTTGATGAGCCGCACCAGCGGCCGTTGCGCGCTCAGGTATTCCCGCGGCCGCCCGGCCTCCATCATCGTCCGGACCTCGTCCACGCCGGCGTAGACCCGCAGTACCAACTCCTCGTCGGACACCGAGGGTCCGCCGACCTGCGACCGGAGCTCCGCCAGGGACGGCTCCGGCTGCTCCCATTCGGTCCACGCCTTGGCCCGGGGCCGGCCGAGGATCCTGTCCTTGACCTCCGGATCCATGAGCTCCGCGCCCTCCCGGCCCCAGATCCCCAAGGCATACTGGATGGACTGGTCGGCCACCTCCTTGTAACGCTCGCCGAGGATGACGTTGAAGGCTGCCTGGGTCCCCACGAACTGTGACAGAGGCGTCACCATGATGGGGTAGCCCCACTCGGCGCGCACCCGGGCGGCCTCCTCCAGCGCCGCCGGCAGCTTGTCTTCCATGCCCACGAGCCGGAGCTGGTGCACGAAGTTGGAGATCATGCCGCCGGGAACCTGGTGCAGGTACTGCGAATGGTCGTACTCCACGGGCTTGCCGATGGGCAGCCCGTCCCGCCTGGCCACGAACGTGAAGTGGTTCTCCACCGGCCTGAGGACCTCTTCGTCCACCAGCGGCGTGTAGCCCATGGCGCGGATGTTCCGCACCATGTTGAAGACGGACGGCTGGGCCGAGGCGTTGGCCAGGGGCGGCACGCTGGTGTGGATGGTGGTCATGCCGAGCTTGATGGCCTCCAGATAGTTCACCGGCGCCAGGCCGTTGTTGCAGTGGGCATGGAACTCCACCGGCGTATCGCCGATGTTCTCCAGCACGATGGGCACCAGTGCCCGGGTGCGTTCGGGGGTGAGCAGGCCGCCCACGTCCTTGAAGCAGATGCGGTAGGGCTTCAGCGCGGCGGCTTCCCGGGCCTTCCGCGCATAGTACTCGTCGGTGTGCCTCGGCGACACCGAGTAGATCAGGTTGACGACGCAATCCATGCCCAGCTTGCGCAACCCCTCCACTTCCTCGCCGAATGCCTTGTAGTCGTTCCAGGAATTGGATGTGCGTGTCAGCGTGATGCCGTTGTCCACCACCTTCCGGATGATGAGCTGCAGGATGGACGAGGGTTTCTTCTCGAGCCCTCCCTTCAGGCCGCCGTGAAGCCGCAGCTCGGTCTTGCGCAGCCGCTTGGCGCCCTCCCGCAGCCACTCCCACGGGTTTTCCTTGTGCTCCCGCACGTACTTCTTGAACATGTTGGTGACGAAGAACTCCATGGACTCGAAGCCCGCCTGGTCCATCTGCCCGGCGATCTCCACCATGGCCGCCGTCTTCATGTTGAGCGCCCAAAGGCTCTGGTTGCCGTCCCGCAGGGTCGTGTCGATGAATCGGATCTCGCTCATGGGGTCTCCTGAATGAAACAAGCCGTTGTTGACTGTTCATAGTGGCGTGAATGCGGAAACGGGTCAAGGCGACCCTTGATGCCCGAATCGTCATGGGTGCTGAAACGGCATCCGGGCGCGCCCCCGTCATGGGTGAGCCAATCGGGGATGACGCCCCGGAGGCGTCATCTCCGCGAAAGCGGGAATCCAGGGGTTGGGGGTCATTTCATGGACTTGCTACCGGATGGGAAATCCACTAACGAGACCATTCACGACGTACGGGAGGAACGCGATGGTTCCACAAGAAGCTCATCCGGTCGAGGACCGCATCGTTCAGTTGATTCGACGCCTCGGCATCGAAGAGGCCCACGTGGCCGCCTATCTGCCCGGCGACTGGGGTGGGCTGCTGGAGCGGCATTCGTCGGTAGTGGGGTCCCTGACGCTCATCTGCCCCCGGGGCATGAAGACCGAGGTGCTCCGGCCCCATGCCGGCCGGCTGCTGATCGTGTCGGGCGACGGGGGCAACGCCGTGGCGGA
The DNA here is from genome assembly GCA_963422385.1 of Binatia bacterium. Classification (GTDB taxonomy): domain Bacteria; phylum Desulfobacterota; class Binatia; order UBA9968; family JAJDTQ01; genus JAJDTQ01. The sequence goes on from OY729432.1 coordinate 2,368,454, forward strand.
TCTGACGCGGGCGGTCGACGACCTTCCGGGCGCCACGGTGACGATGCTGCGCGATTATTTCAGCCCCATGTGGGCCGACGTCATGGCGGAACGCCCCGGCGAGGTCCGGTCGGCCATGCTGGAGTTTCTCTCGCTTCGGGAAAAGGAGAGTCCGCTTGCGTCCGCGCAGCTCCCGGAGGGAGAGGGCGAGGAGGCCGGCATTTCGTACACGATACGGGGCTCGGGGCCGCCGTTGCTGCTGTTTCCGCTGGGACTTGCGGCCTCGCAATGGGAGCCGTTGCTGCCGGTCCTGAGCGAGCGTTACACGACCATTACCCTGGGCGGTCCCTATCTGGGCATGGTGGCGTTCCTGGAGACCCGTGGCCCCGGCTACCTCAGGGTGGTCCGGAACGTGGTGGAGGAGGTGGGGCTCGAGCCCGGCCAGCGTGTGCTGGAGGTGGGCTGCGGCGCTGGCACGGTGGCGCGCTGGCTCGCCCGGTACACGGAGAAGCGCAATCCCATCGTGGGGGCGGACATCAACCCCTACCTGCTTCGCGAGGCCGGCCGGCTGGCCGCAAGCGAAGGCTTGGGCGACGTCATCGAGTGGCAAAGCGGCAACGGCGAGGAGTTGCCGTTCGCCGACGGCGGGTTCGACACCACAATGGCGTTTACGGTCATGGAAGAGGGGGACGCGGAAGCGATGCTGGCGCAGTGCGCGCGGGTCACCCGGCCCGGCGGCAAGGTCGCGGTGATCGTCCGTTCCCTGGACATGCCCTGGTGGGTCAATCTGCCGCTTCGGCCCGACCTCAAGCACAAGGCGCAGACCGGCTACGGCGACGTGGTGCAGGGCGGCTGCGCGGATGCGAGCCTATATGAGCGCATGGAACGGGCTGGACTCAAGGACGTGGTGATGTTGCCGCAGTGGGCCACCTACGGGTCCGGGGAGCGGCTGCAACAGCAACAGGAACGCATGGCCGCGCGGTTGACCCCCGAGGAGGTCGCGGAATGGCGCAACGCCATTGCCGCCGCCGGGAAACAGTTCTTCGTCTCACAGCCGTTCCACTCGGCCGTGGGCACCGCAGGGGCGGGTTTCAAACCCGCCCCTGCCCGCACCGCGCCGTCGGCCGCGAAGGTGACCGTCGGCCGCACGCCGATGTGGAAAATGTAGAAGCGGGTCGGGAGTGCCGCTCCCGATTTCGGGGCCGCTCCGAAGAAAATACGCCATCCAGGATCCGGTCAGGGGAACGGCCTCGGCCAGGTTCGTGGCTACGCGTCCCCGGCAAGCCGTCCTTCACCCTCCGCCTCGACTATCCATGGCCCGTCACGTGTCAATGATCTCGTTCACTGCCAGGATCAATCCTTGGTCTTGCGATAATGCGGTTCCCCACGACAGCGAAACACTTTCCCGAATCGCGTATTCCACCTCACACCCTTCACGTTGCGGAGCACGTCGGCGGGTATGACATCGGTGAGTTTCAGCGTAATGGACTCGCCCGTCGCAAGTGTTGACACGATACTTCTCAGGCGCTCCGTTTTTTCTCCGCCTGTGTGTGTCACGATGAGCGCGTGGAGATTTGCTAAACCCGGGCAGGAACTCGTAACCTGGATCTGCTGTCCGCCAGCTACGATGTCCAAACAGTCAGGTGGCTTCCTTTGATCTCTTTTCCGACAGATTTCGTATTCCCGCACCTTGACCAACTTGCCGCCTATTGCGACATCGTCCCGCGCGCTGGAGGGGGAGGGTGCGAAGGTCGCGAGTGTCAGCGTCGTCAGCAGTCCGAACCGGACGCCCATTGATCGAACATGCATCGAGTGTTCCTCCCGTTCTTGCAAGCTTGCCCGCCTTTTGTAGTGAACGACAGAATATAAAACAGTCATCTCTATGGAGCAATCCGTCCGCTTTGTCTACCGCCCGTTCGACGATCGTCGGCTGTATCGGGAAGTCGAAACGAAATCGCTGGAGGAGAAGCGTGCCGACTACCGACCGCATGTGGTCGAAGGGACTATGTGGATGGTTACACCAGCCGAACGAAGAGTTCATTGGCCAGCAGAAGCCCCCGTGGCGCAAAGTGCAGGCGTTGGTTCGTTTCGACCAGCAGGCCCTCCGAGAGCCAGTCGGCGATTTCAGGGAAAGCGTTCTTGGGCCTGGTCTCGAAACGCCGCTGAAACGCCGGCACCGAAACGCCGCTGATCATCCGCAGTCCGATAAACAGATGCTCCCCCATGGCTTGTCGTCGTTCCGGGTGCTCCCGCTCGGTGACGGCGTCGCCGTCCTCGCTCGCACGACGCATGTACCCGGTCGGCGAGCGCTCGTTCCACCAGCGCTCCCCCGACGGGTCCTCCGGCGAACGGTGATGGCTGTGGGCGCCGGCGCCGATGCCCAGGTAGTCTCCGCCCTCCCAGTAGTTGACGTTATGCCGCGACTCGAAGCCTGGGCGGGCGTAGTTGGAGATCTCGTATCGTTCCAGCCCGGCCTGCGCCAGCGTTAGCTGGATACGCTCGGCCATCTGGATCTCCACCTCCTCGTCCAGGGGCTTCAGCAGTCCTTGGCGGTAGCGGGCGTGGAAGGGCGTGCCTTCCTCGATGGTGAGGTTGTAGGTGGACAGGTGCGGGGGCTCGCACTCCAGCGCCTGTGAGAGGTCCCGGCTCATGCCGTCCACGGTCTGCCCGGGAATCCCGTAAATCAGATCGAGGCTGAAGTTGTCGAACCCTGCCCTCCGGATGCTTCGCAGGGCCTGGTGCGTTTCCTCCGCGCCGTGGACGCGGCCGAGAAACCGCAGCAACTCTGCATCGAAGGTCTGCGCGCCGATGCTGATGCGGTTCACGCCGCAATGGCGATAGTCCCGGAAGCGGCTGGCATCCACCGTGCCGGGGTTCGCCTCCAGGGTGATTTCCATTGGCTCATCGAAGTGGAACAGATCGGCGGCTTGGTCGAGGATGGCGCCGATGCCGGTTCCCTGAAAGGTCGAGGGGGTGCCGCCGCCGAAGAAGATCGTCTTCACCGAGCGATCGGCCCAGGCCTCCGACTCGGAATGGCGGCGCAACTCCCGCAACAACGCCTGAGTGTACTCCTCCTCGGGTATGCGGGCCGTCACGTGCGAGTTGAAGTCGCAGTAGGGGCACTTGCTGACGCAGTACGGAATGTGCACGTAGAGGGAGAAGGGCTTCCGCATGCTCGGCTTCCGGTTCAGATCCGTGTCTTTCCAGGTCACGTCCGGATCAAGGCTTGATGTCCTGCAGGAACCAGTCGCTCGCCACTTCCTTGCCCAGGCCCATCTTCTCGGCGGCTTTGAGGATGCAGTGGCCCATGGCGGCGAACTGCACTCCGGTGCCGATATTGTTGAGGAAGAAGGTGATCTGGTCGGAATTGACGCGGCCCGGCGTCCGGCCCGACAGGAAATCGGAGATCTCCGGGTAGACGCTCCAGTCCCGGGGGGCTTCCTGCCGGATTCCCGGGAGGTCGTCCACGCCGGGTGGCAGGTGGTGCTTTATGCCGCCCATCGCCGTATGGATGCCGGTGACGTCCGCCTTGGCGAACACGGTCTCGTCGTGCTCGAACTCGCGGATGGCGTTGTAGTGCACGCCGGGCTCCAGCATGTCTCCCGAGATGATGGGAGCCGAGGTGCTGGTGGCGGTGCAGATGATGTCGCATCCGGCAATGGCCGCGGCCACGCTGCCGGTGGGTTCGACCTCGACGCCGTCGGCCCGGCCCATCTGTTCGGCGAAGACCTCCCGGTGCTCGGGACGGGGACTGTAGACCTTGACCGTCGTGATGGGGAGAACGTGGGTCAGGAGGCGGAAGTGGGCGCGCGCCTGCCCGCCCGTGCCGATGAGGCCCAGCCTGGCGGCCTCCGGCCGGCACAGCGCCTGGGCGCCCAGCGCGCTGGTGATCGCCACGCGGGTCTGCTGGATGACCCCGTCGGGCATGATACCCAGGAGCTCGCCGTTCTCCAGGCTGTATAGCTGAACCAGCCCGAGGAACAGCCCCCGTCCCGCCAGCGGGAGCTTCTCCAGCCGGACCGAGCCGTTGTAGGTCTCCTCCCGGACCACGTCCGAGGTCACCCGCAGGGCCAGGGTGCCGAAACGCTCCACCGCCCCCTCTACGGACTTGAAGCTGTAGGAGGCCTCGGCCATGGAATGGTGCGTGTAGATGTGGGTCGTGGGACGATTCACCGACCGGCCTTCCGGAAGGTCCCGGTAGGCCGTCGCCATGGCTTCCAGGCATTCGTCCAGGTCGATGGCCTTACGCACGTCGTCATTGTCCAGTATGAGCGTCATGGGGTTCCTCGTGAGAGCTTCATCCGGTGGCGCCGCCCGCCACTGCCGCGTCCCCGGCCGGTCCGGCCCCGGCGGCGCGGATGGCCTGGACCCGTTCCACCGTTGTGGGATGGGAGTCGTGATAGGCAGAGTACCACGGATGGGGCGTCGGATTGCTCAGGTTGTTGACGGTCAAGGTCACCAAGGCTTCTTCCAGCGGCTTTCCGTCCTCCAGCAGCCGCGTCGCGAACCCGTCGGCCTCGTACTCGTGTCGGCGTGAGACATGGTTCATAAAGGGTGCCAGCCAAAATGTAAACGGCCCCGAGATCAATGAAAAGATGACCAGCGCCGTGTAGTGGGCGGGTTCCTCCAGCCCGAAGGCCCGGAACAGGGGCGGGTGGTCCAGCAGCACGCTGAGCACCCACAGTCCGGCGAGCAGGAAGAAGGCGCTCAGGCCGAGATTCCTGAGAACGTGCCGCAGCTTGTAGTGTCCCAACTCGTGAGCCAGTACCGACAGGATCTGCTTGTGGTCCAACTGCTGCAACAGCGTGTCGAACAGGACGATCCGCCTGGCCTTTCCCAATCCGGTGAAGTAGGCGTTGGAATGCCCGGATCGCTTCGAGCCGTCCATGGTGTAGATGCCGCTGGTCCTGAGCCCGACCCGGTGCGCCAACTCCGCGATGGCGTCCCGCAACGAGTCGTCGGTGACCGGCGAAAACCGGTTGAACAGTGGAGCGATCAAGGTGGGATGGATCACCATCATCAGGCCCTGGAACGTGAAGATGAAGCCGAATACATATACCCACCAACCGGCGCCGGTGGCCTTCATGAGCCACAGCACGCCGTAGAGAAAAGGCGCTCCGAGCAGCACGGCCAGGACCGTCCCCTTGATCCGGTCCATGACGAAGGTGCGCGCGTCCGTCTTGTTGAAGCCGAAGCGCTCCTCCAGCACGAAGGTCGCGTAGATCTTCAGGGGCAGCGACATGAGGGCGAAGACCCCGCCGAAGGCGAGACAGAACACGATGCCGGCGGCCTCGGGCAGGGGCAGGAAGGATCCCGCGCCGCGGGCGAGCGAGTCCACCCACGGAAGGACGCCGCCGAACAGCACCAGCAGCGTCAGCCCGGCGCCGTAGATGGCCGACCAGCGCGCAAAGCGTCCCCGGGCCACGGCGTAACGTAGCGATTTCTCGTGAGTGTCGCGGCTGAGGTTGGCGGCGAACAGCGCCGGCAACCGGCCCTCTCGCCACTGCCGCCCGAGATGCCTCAGGTTGGCTTCATTGAGCAGAGACTCGACGGCGAGTTCCGTGATCAGGAAGGCCAGGAACAACCAGGCGATGAACGATTCCATTGGAAATTGCGTAAGACGGGTGCTGTGGTTATGCTTGGGGACAAGCTAGTATGGTTTGCAGCCCGAGGCAATGCTTCGGGCCACCCTGCCGGACGATTACATGCGTCGTCGCCGACGTCGTGGAGGTTCCCCATGTTGACGAACAAGGTAAGCGAGATCATGACGAGCGCGGTGATCACCACCGAGCCGTCGAGCACCATCCGGGAGGTGACCCGACTCATGGTGGATCGCCGGGTAGGGCGCGTCGTCATCACCGAAAACGACGCGCCGGTCGGTATCTTCACCGAGCAGGATGTGCTGAAGCGGGTTATGAACCGGGCGCTCGACGTGCACAAGACCCCCGTGCGCCGGGTTATGACGACCCCGATTCAGGGGGTTCCACAGCGGATGCCCATCGTGGAGGTGCTGGGACGGATGTACAAGGGCCGATACCGGCATCTGCTGGTCTACGACGACGACCGGTGCATGGTCGGCCTGGTTTCCATGCGGCGGATCCTCAACCTGGTAGTGGATCTGGGCGCGGACCTGCGCGACTCGCGGACGGTGCGGGAAGTCGTATCCGGCTCCGTCCCGACGGTGGATGCCGCGACCCCGGTGACCAGGGTCATCGACAAGCTGGTGCGAGAGAACGCGGGCTGCGTCATGGTCGCGCTGAAAGGACGGATAGGCGGCATATTCACCGAGCGGGACGTCCTGAAAAGGGTCGCTCTGGAGGACCGGGACATGGGACAGGTCCCCGTGGCCGAGGTCATGACCCCCGACCCGCTGGTCATGACCGGATCGTCGCCGGTCCAGGAAGTGCTGGCGAAGATGCGCGACAACGGTTTCCGATACATGCCCGTGGCCGGCGCCGGCGGCGAGGTGGCGGGCATCGTTTCCGTGGGCGACGTGCTTCAATACGCCAAGGCGCTCGATATCGATGACGTGGTGCGCAGGGCCTGGAAGGAAATCGAGGAGTTCTGGGAATCCGATGAGAACTACACGCCGGGGTAGACCCGCACGGTAACCGGGGACAATCGGGCGGCTTTCGCGGTCAAAAAACCGTTAAGTCCTTGTTCCGGTTACGTTCTGTTGGTACAATAAGCACCCATCGAATCTGCCCCCTGTAACAACCAGGAGTACAAGATGCCGTCGGTCAACGATCTCAGCATTAGCGTCGCTACTGCGAACGGTTCGGGAAGCGCTTCTTCCAACAACGTCCTGTTCAAGTCCATCTTCAAGATGGGCATCCCTTGCTCCTCCAAGAACATGTTCCCCTCCAACATCCAGGGCCTTCCCACGTGGTACCAGGTCAGGGCGAACGCCGACGGATACCTCGGGCGGAAGGACGTCATCGACGTGATGGTGATGTTCAACGACGAGACCGCGGACAAGGATATCTACCGGGTCCGTGACGGCGGACTGATCCTTTACGACGACTCCAAGCCGTTGCCGGACCACCTGAAGCGCGACGGCGTGCAGTATCTCGGCGTCCCGGCCAACGGTCTCGTCCAGAAACACGTGGAAGCCGGCCCGTTGAGAGCGAAGCAGCGCAACATGATTTACGTGGGCGCCCTGGCCTGTCTGTTTGGCATCGACATGGACACGATCCGCGAGGTGCTGAGCGACACCTTCGGCAACAAGCCCGCGGTCATCGAGTCCAACCTGCTCTGTATCGAGCTCGGCTACAACCACATGCGGGACAATGGTCTGAGCCAATCCATTGCCGTGCTGGAGAAGATCCCGGGCGGAAACAAAGGAAAGATCGTCACCGAAGGCAACACGGCCTGCGCCCTGGGCGCTATCTACGGCGGGGTCACGTTCTGCGCCTGGTATCCCATCACGCCGTCGAGCTCCCTGGCCGAGGCGCTGGAACGGTATCTTCCGCGGTTGCGCAAGGACAAGGACGGCAAGTGCACCTATGCGGTGATTCAGGCCGAGGATGAGATCGCCGCGACCAACATGGTCGCCGGCGCCGGCTGGATGGGTGCCAGGTCGATGACATCCACTTCCGGTCCCGGTCTGTCCCTCATGAACGAGACCATCGGACTTCAGTATTTCGCCGAGATACCCGGCGTCTACTTCATCATCCAGCGCGGCGGTCCTTCCACCGGGCTTCCCACACGGACCCAGCAGGCCGACATTCAACTGATGCACGTCGCCTCCCACGGCGACACGCGCCATATCATCCTGATCCCGCACGACATGAAGTCCTGCTTCGATATGGGACGCAAGAGCTTCGATCTGGCCGAACGGTTCCAGACCCCCGTGTTCGTCATGATGGATCTCGACCTGGGCATGAATCTCTGGGGTTCCGATCCGCTGGAGTTGGTGCAGGAGCCTTTCGACCGGGGCAAGCTCCTCAGCCCCGAAGACCTCGACCAGCAGGGGGAGTTCGGCCGTTACCGGGACGTGGACGGCGACGGGGTGCCGCAACGGACCATTCCCGGCAATCGTCACCCCAAGGCCGCCTACTTCGCGCGCGGCTCGGGCCATGACGACCAGGCCCGCTACTCGGAGGACGAGAAGGATTACAAGGAGACGCTGGACCGGCTGCGGCGCAAGCATGAGACCGCCCGTGATTTCGTCCCCAAACCGTGGGTGGAGTCCCGGGCGGACGTCAACACCGGCGTCATCTGCTTCGGGTCGAGCTACGAGGCGGTACGGGAGGCCAGGGACCGTCTGAGGGCCGCGGGCGTGGAGACCAATCACCTGCTGCTCAGAGCGTTGCCCCTGGCCGCCGAGGTCAGGGACTTCATCGCGTCGCATGAAGTGGTCTATCTTATGGAGCAGAACCGCGACGGGCAGATGGCGGCGATCTTCAAGGAGGAGTATCCCGAGTTCGCCACGAAGATCGTCAGCATTCTCATATACGACGGGCTCCCCGCCACCGCCGGTGAGATAGTGTGCCAGATACAGGAACATCGGGAAGAGCCCACCGAGGAAATCGAGACGAGGGTAGACGAGTCATGGCAAAAACAAATCGCGTCGATCTAACGGAAAGGGACTACAAGGGGGCCGAGTCTACCATGTGCCGCGGCTGCGGCCATGACGCGATCTCGGCGTCCATCATGCGCGCGTTCTTCGCCAGCAGCGTGGACCCGCGCAACGTCATCAAGCTGAGCGGCATCGGCTGCTCCTCCAAGACGCCCAACTACTTCATGAATCAGGCGTTCGGGATCAACGCGGTGCACGGCCGGATGTCGTCGGTGGCCACGGGAGCCAACGTCGCCAACCATCAGATGATCCCGCTGGGAATTTCCGGCGACGGCGACACCTCGGCCATCGGGCTCGGAAACTTCTGCCACATGATGCGCCGCAACGTGAACATCACCTATGTCATCGAGAACAACGGCGTGTACGGACTGACCAAGGGGCAGTTCTCCGCTACCGCGGACGAGGGCACCGTGATGAAGGGCGGAAAGATCAACGACATGCCCGCCATCGACCTGTGCGAGCTGGCCATCACCCTGGGCGCCACCTACGTCTGCCGGAGCTTTTCCGGCGACCGGAAACAGCTCGCGCCGCTGATCCAGGGAGCCGTCGCCCACAAGGGGACCGCCATCCTCGACGTGCTGAGCCCCTGTGTCACTTTCAACGACCATCACGGCTCCACCAAGAGCCTCAAGTACATCCGGGAGCACCTCGACCCGCTCCACGATATCGACTTCATCCCGCCGTACGAGAACATCGAGGTGGACTACGAGGAGGGAACCGATCAGGAAGTGACCATGCACGACGGTTCCCGCATCACGCTTCACAAGCTCGGCCACAACTACGATCCCACCAACCGGATGCAGGCCGTGACCGCGCTCCATGCCGCGGTCGCCGAGCGCAAGTTTCTGACCGGTCTGATCTATCTGGACGAAGACCGGGCACAGTTCATCGAGGATCTCAACCTTTGCGACACGCCGCTGGCCTACCTGAATCAGGACGCGGTGCAGCCGTCGCAGAGTCATCTCGACCAGATCAACGCCGAGCTCATGAAGTAGCCCGACCCGCGGGTACCGGAAACATGAGTGCACGGCACGAAGTCCTGATTGTCCACACGTCCGATCTGCATCTGGGCGCCGACAGCATCCTGACCGACGATGATTCCGGCAATGTGCCGGTTCTCCAGCAGGTCCTTTTCATGGCTCGCTCGCAGCAGGCGGACCTCGTCATCCTTGCGGGGGATACCTTCGATCACAACCGCCAGGGCGCCAGGATTCTCGAGGAGGTCTCGGAAGTCATGGCGGACTGCGGCCTTCCCATCGTCATTCTGCCCGGCAACCATGATCCGCTGACCCCGGATTCGGTCTATCGCCGGTCCGAGTTCATCAACCCCGGCAACGTGCACGTGCTGGGGCTCACCGCGGAGCGGAGCGACTTTCCCGAGCTGGACCTGGAGGTCTGGGGCAGGCCCCACGTGGACTATCTGGACATGATGCCGCTACCCGAGCCTCCGGAGCGGCGCACCCGCTGGCAGTTGGCCGTGGCCCACGGCCACTACGTGGAGGCCGAGCCCGGGTCCGGCGTGCTGCTCGGTTCGTGGCTGATCCGCCAGGAAAACCTCACCACCAGCGGCGCCGACTACGTGGCGTTGGGCCACTGGAACCGGGCTGTGCGCGTGGGCGATGAACAAGTGCCGGCCTACTACTCCGGCTCCCCGAGCTACGCTGGCACCGTCAACGCCATCCGGCTGCAAAGCGACGGCCGGGTCGTAGTGACGCAGATCCCCGTGGCCATGTGACAAGGAAGACCTGCTTGAAGCATTCCGAACCCTTGAAGCGGCTTCAAGCCGGAATCCGGAAACGGAGAGCAAAAAGAGGATACCCCTGGAAAGCGCGCTCGCGGACGTGCAATTGCTAGGAAGTTCAAAGCAAATCCGCCTCGCCGTCCAATTAGCGAATTCTCTTGCACAAACGAACAGCGGTGACACTACTGCCCTCCTTGAGAGCATGCGGGAAGAGTTGCGGGATGAACTTCGTCCAGAGACGGATCCAAGGAAGATCTCAACTCAGTGGGCGTGCTTCTTCTGCAGCCCGCCGTGGCCCATCTGCAGGATATCGTCCCGAGTGACCCGGTTCCCCGCCAGGAGCTTGGGCAGCATGAAGTCGAAGGCGGTGACCGGGTCGTGAAGAACGCAACCGGAAAGGCCGAGGACCGGTATGTCCCCAAGATAGCTCATCAGGAACATGGAGCCGGGGAGCACCGGGAAGCCGTGTGAGATGACGTCCGCGCCGCTGCGGCGGATGCCTTCGGGGGTCAGGTCGTCCGGGTCCACGGACATGCCGCCGCTCACCAGGATGACCTCCGCGCCCTTGTCCGCGAAATCCTTGATGTGACCGGCGATGACGTCGGGATCGTCCGGGGCCAGGGTGGCCGGCTCCAGGGTGGAGCCCATGCCCTCCACCTTTTGCCGCACCGCCGGCTCGAAGCCGTCCTTGATCCGGCCGGTGAAGACCTCGCTGCCGGTGACCAGCAGGAAGACCCTCCTGGCGGGCACGGCCGCCACCGAAACGATGGGCCTTTCCTCGCACAGGGCTTCCGCCCGCGCCACCAGCTCTTCCTTCACCACTACCGGGATGGTGCGGGTGCCGCCCACCACCGTGCCTTCCCGGACGAACTCCCCGGAGCGGAAGGTGGCGAGGATGAGGTCTCCCATCTCGTTGAAGCGGAACAGCAACTCCTGGTCCACTTCCAGCATGCCGTCCTTTTCCGCCACCAGGTTGACCCGGCCCTCGCTCGGGTCGGTGAGTGTCAGGCCGGCTCCCGCGGCGGCCTGGGCCAGCCGTTTGGCAGCGTCTTCCTCGTGGATCTCGTCCGGCGCCAATTCCATGATGTAGAGGTGGGCCTTGCCCACGTCCAGCAGTCGCGGCACGTCCTCCTCGGCGATGAGATGCCCGCGCCTGAACCGTGGACCCTTGTGCCCGCCGGGTATGATCTCCGTGATGTCGTGGGCCAGTCGCGTGCCCACCGCTTCTTCAACCGGAATAACCTTGAGCATCCGTCATCTCTCCCTGAAACGCCGTCCCTTTCGGGACGCTAATCCCGTATGTTCTGGGTGAACCACTCCCGCGGGAGCTCCCGACCGGCGCCGACCTCCTGAGCCTTCCGCACCACGTACCCGGCCACGGAGGCGAACTGCAGTCCCTGGGTGCCGTCGTTCAGAAAGAACGTCACGTCCGAATCCTTGCTCCGGCCCTGGGCCGTGCCGCCCATGAGATCCGTGAGCAAAGGGTGCCGGCCGGAGAACAGATCCACTCCCGGGTTGACGATGCGCGTCGTTTCATCGTCGGTGCCGGCCACGTAGGAGGCGTATCCGGCGATGCGCCGCATACCCTCATCCAGAGTGCCGATGGTGCCGCGGCCGAGCTTCACGGTCACGTCGCAGCGGTCGAGTATTCCGGGTTCCCATTCGTTGCTGCGTACGCAGGTGATGAAGGCGCCGTCCTCCACCCAGCCGGAGTTCTCCACCACCACCCGAACCGAGTCGGTGCAGGTGGCCACCATGTCCGAACCCCGCACCACCTCCTCCACGGTTTCCCTCGCGGTCACCGGCACCCCCAGCAGTTCGCTCATCTTCCGCGCGTAGGCCTCGCGGTTGGTGGGGGTGGGACTGTAGATCTTGACCTCCCGGAGCTTACGGACCTCGGCGAAGGCCCGCAGATAGGTTTCCGCCATGCCGCCGGAGCCGAGCATGCCCACCACCGAGGCGTCGTCCCGGGCCAGGTACCGGGCCGCCAGGCCGGCGCAGGCGCCCACCCGCATGTGCTGGATGATGCCGTCGTTGATAATCGCCAGGGGCTCGGCGTTTCGTGCCGAGAATACCAGCACCAGGCCGCAGTAGGTGCCGGGCTCCATGCAGTATTTCTCCACCGTCCGCCCCTCCGGCCACTCCAGCATGTCGGACTTCATGCGGATGGCGAACACGCCGAAGGAGCGGGAGGCGCCCTCCATGGTCCCCCAACGGTACATCCGTTCGGGCTCTTCCTGCGGCACGTAGAGGTCGATGCGTGGCCGGTAGACGGCCCGCTGCGCCAGCAGGTCGCGGTAGCCGGTCTCCAGGGCGTCGATGCACCCTTTCATGTCGAGGATTTCCTCTACGGTTTCGTTGTTGATGAGCAGCATGAAAACGTCCTCGTGAAGAGGCCTCGAAGGGGCAGGCCAACCGTGCGGAACCACGCGCGCCGGATAACGGCGCCGGCGCGTCATCCCCCCAGCGTAATCATCTCGATCTTGTGGTGTTCTTCGGGATCGTAGCCGTCCGGCGATTGAATGGCGTTCAGCCGATCGGCCGAGAAACGGTCGGTTCGGCCGGTCCAGATGGCCTCCATCCACCGGCGGATCTCATCGTCGCCGGCGTTGCTCCGCAGCCGCGCCTTGAGGTCGTGCCCGGTACGGGAAAAGAGGCAGGTGACCAAGCGGCCGTCGGCGGTCAGGCGTCCGCGGCTGCAAGTCCCGCAGAACGGCTCGGTCACGGACGCGACGATGCCTACCGTGCCCTTGCCGTCGCGGAAGGCGTAGTCCACGGCCGGGGCATGGCCGTCGCCCCGACCCAAGGCATCCAGCGGAAAGCGCGCGGCGATCCGTTCCAGGATCTCCTGCTTCGGCACGGTCCGCTCGAGCCGCCAGGCGTTGGCCGTGCCCACGTCCATGTATTCGATGAAACGCATCACGAAGCCGTGGTCCCGGCCGAACTCCACAAGAGGGAGGATGTCATCCTCGTTGACGCCGCGTTCGATGACGGCGTTGATCTTGATCGGGTTCAATCCGGCTTCCCGGGCCGCGAACAGTCCCTTCAACACATTGTCGAGGTCGCCGCGCTTGGTGATGCGTGTGAAACGCTCCGGGTCGAGACTGTCGATACTCACGTTGATGCGCTTCAGTCCGGCGGACCGCAACGTCCCGGCCAGCTCGCTCAGCCGCGAGCCGTTGGTGGTCAGCGCGATGTCGTCGATGCCGGGAATGCCCGAGAGCTGGCGCACCAGATCCGGCAGGTCACGCCTCAGCAGCGGCTCTCCTCCCGTCAGGCGGATCTTCCGCACTCCCAGGGGCGCCGCGAGCCGCACCACCCGGCAGATCTCCTCGAAGGACAGAATCTCCCGCTTGTCGATCCAGTCGTAGTGGTCGAAAGGCATGCAGTAGGTGCAACGGAAGTTGCACCTGTCCGTCACGGAGACCCGCAGATCATGCAACGGGCGATGGAGTTGATCGGTCAACACGACGTGTCAATATGGAATCCAATGCCTCTCAAGTCAAGGAACTCGTCCTGCACGGGAACCTCCTCGTACAACACGACAAGAGGGTGACGGATGGAGTGAAGGCGTGTTCGGCGGCGTCCGGACCCTTTTGCAGTTCACCCATGACTCGGACCGTATATTCCGAATCTTCACTTCAGGTCCAGTGCCCTGGATTTACTTCTGATTGCGCGGCGGTCCATCGGTCGGTATGATTAAATCCGCTGTGCCAGTCCCGGGCTCTGCGTCCACACGTTTCTTCAGTGTTGATTACCGGTATGCGAAAATCAGGAATAATCCGGTTTGTCGAATCCGACACCTTCGAGTGGCCCACTGTCCTTGGTCTGGTTGTCGTCAAGGGCGCTGCCGGTGGTGGTGCGTTTTGTATGGGAGGACTAAATCTTTCCGGCTCTAGTGGTGGCCGTGGCGGTGGTGGCGGCAAAGCAGCGATGATCACGATCCGACAAAGACCTGCCAGGCGGCTGGTGGAAACGGCGGCGGCGATGGCGGTGGCTTCGTTGACGGCCAGCCGAAAAACGGGGGAAGCGGCCTGGGGTGTCACCATGGCGGCGGTGGCGAAGGCGGCCGGGGAGCAGTCGCGCCCCTGAATCTATTCGCCCTGTCTGGCCCGACGTTCGCGCTGAGTTTGTACGCAAGGCTCGTGGCCAGGAAACTGGAAGATCTGTTGTTGACAAAGGAATATGTGCAATCGGTGGCAGGAAGGTAATTGTGCTGGGGAAACTTCCGGGCCAAAGGCGGCGCCGTCAAATATTTCGCTTTGCAAAACTCTCGATGAGTGAAGACCCGATGTCCGAGTCGGGGCTCGACCCGCGAAGCGGAGATGAGCTGCGGGAGTTGTTGCCTGACAGTGGATATAGTGCGCAATTCGATGAGTTGCTCGATGGGCCCTCCCAGCCAAAGCGGAGGTTGCGGAGTGGGACACGTTTTTCAGACGGTTCTTTCCCGGTATGCTACAGCTCATTGGACGCCGCGACCGCCGAGGCAGAAGCAAGGTATTGGTTTCCACGCCATACCGCAAAGCCTCAGATCCCTCGGACTGCGTATTATCAGGGGTTTACTTGTACTTTCGATGGCGTTGGGAAAGACCTTCGGCCCAGGATTCGGGAATGGCCCGACCTGGTCCACAAAGCAATGGCACATTCTGCAATCAGCTTGGGGTCGAGGCCAGGATTTTGGAGATCGACGGATTGGTCACTTGGTCTGCGCGATACAAGGGATCGAATCTACCAGTGTTCACGCGCAGTGCGGTTGGTGATCCCGAGTTGGGTGGCGTCGTCGCAATGACATACGACCCGAGCACTGGAAATGTGTCAGTTCGGCGTGTTGACGAATAGACGGTGGCTTGATTCGTTGACCATCATTGTTGTCTTAAAGGAGTCAGTTATGGCCAATGCATGGGACGATATTCTGACCGATCGTGACAAGGAAGTGTTCGCGCTGTCCGGCTACGGCGCGAAGGCCGGGTTCGGCCAACGCCCGGCGGTGCTGGTCATCGACGTGAACTACAACTTCGTCGGCGACCGACGGGAGCCCATCACCGAATCCGTCAAGCGTTTCCGCAACAGTTGCGGCGAGGAGGGGTGGGTCGGCGTGGACCACATCGTTACGCTGCTGGACGAAGCCAGGAAGAAGCACCTGCCGATCTTCTTCACCACCGGCCACGGCGAGGGGGAGTCCGTCGCCTTCGGCCGCTGGCACGGCAAGAACTCGCGCGGCGCCGAGGACTTCACCGATCTGGCCAAGAAGGGCAACGAGATCGTCGAGGAGATCGCTCCCCGGAAGGGCGAGGTGGTGGTGCGCAAGCAGAAGCCCAGCGCCTTCTTCGGCACCCCGCTCACGAGCATGCTCAACGAGGTCCACGCCGACTCCCTGGTGGTGGCCGGGACCACCACCAGCGGCTGCGTCAGGGCCTCGGTCATCGACGCATTCTCGTACAACTACAGCGTCAGCGTGGTGGAGGAGTGCACCTTCGACCGCGGTCAGTCGTCCCACAAGATCAACCTCTTCGACATGAACATGAAGTACGCGGACGTCGTGTCGCTGGAGGAGACGGTCGACTACATCAGGGGCTTGCCGGACAACCTCTACGCCCCGGCGCTGTAGGGGGTCCGACCCGCCGTTGCCGGATTTGTTGCCTGCAGGTGACGGAGGCAGATGCAGGGGCGGGTCCCAACCCTGCCCCTGCCGACTTCAGGCAGGCCGCACGCTATGGATCTCATGAGCGAATTCGCACGACAAATCGAGGGGTTCGGTGACTACCTGCGGCACCAGGCGCGGTTCTCCCCCCACTCGGTCAAGGGTTACCTGACCGACGTGGAGGGGTTGCGCCGGTATCTGGAAGAGAACGGGCTCGACCTGGACGGCCCCGGAACGTCCGCGCTGCAAGCCGTCAACACGCAATGGATCCGGGGCTACCTCAAGACCCTTCACGAAGGTCGCAAGAAGAGCACCATCGGGCGGAAGCTCGCCGCCCTGAAAGGGTTTTTTCGCTATCTTCTGCGCGAGGGCGTCATCGACCGGGACCCGCTGACGGGTTTCTCCAGCCCGAAGCAGGAAGTCCCGCTGGTGAAGTTTCTCTCGGTCGATGAGGCGTTCCGGGTCCTGGGCTGTCTGCCGGAAGAGGGTATTCTCCCGGCCCGCGACCGGGCGGTGATGGAGGTGCTCTATTCGTCCGGTGTCCGGGTCAGCGAGCTGGTGGGCCTGGACTGGCGCGACGTGGACTTCTCCCTGGGTGTGCTCCGGGTCTTCGGCAAGGGATCCAGGGAGCGCATCGTCCCCGTCGGGGAAGTGGCGCTGGCGGCCTTGCGGGACTACGCGGACCACCAGCGGGGCCGGTGGGGGCGCGTGGCCCGGGGCGAGGAGCCGGTTTTCCTGAACCGCTTCGGGACCCGGATCACCACCCGCAGCGTTGCCCGGATCGTTGAGAAATACCTGCGTCTGGCCGGCATTCCCGTACGCATGGGCCCCCACGGCCTGCGCCACACCTTCGCCACGCACCTGCTGAACGCGGGCGCCGATCTGCGCTCGATCCAGGAACTGCTGGGTCACGTGAGCCTGTCCACGACCCAGCGTTACACCCACGTCAATCTCGACCAGCTCACCGCCGTCTACGACCGTGCCCATCCCAGGGCCTGACCGGCCAGGCGGGCCTGCCCCCGGCCGCCTTGAAGCAGGTGAGGGCCTGCCAAGTGCGCTGTTTCATGTTAGAGTCTGAACGATGTTTCACGGTACCACCATCCTTGCGGTACGCCACGGCGGCAGAATCGTGGTCGCGGGCGACGGTCAGGTGACCCTCGGCGACACGGCCCTGAAGCACACGGCGCGCAAGGTTCGGAAGCTCTACGGCGACCGGGTGATCGCCGGGTTCGCCGGCGCCACCGCGGACGCGTTCACGCTGTTCGAGAAATTCGAAGGCAAGCTGGAGCAGCACGGCGGGGTGTTCAAGCGCGCGGCCGTGGAGTTGGCCAAGGAGTGGCGGACCGACCGGGTGCTCCGGCGGCTGGAAGCGCTGATGATCGTCGCCGATGCCGAGGATTCCCTGGTGGTATCGGGCAACGGCGACGTGGTGGAGCCCGACGACGGCGTCATCGCCATCGGCTCGGGTGGGAACTATGCGCTTGCGGCCGCGCGTGCGCTGGTTCATCATAGTCCGCTCGATGCCCGTGCCATCGCCGAGGAGTCCATGAAGGTGGCCGCGGCGATCTGTGTCTACACGAACGAAAATCTGACCATCGAGGAGTTGCCCTGAGCCCGGCCCGCGTCGAGAGCCGGGGGACACGGTGTGCCCGGCGGCCGCGGGCTGACGGTTTCCAAAGACGGACCCCATGAAGAATGAAAGCCGACAGATGAGCGTTCGGGTGTCGAGCGGACAGTCGCTCACGCCCGTCATGACGCCCCGCGAGATCGTCTCGGAGCTGGACCGTTACATCGTGGGCCAGCGTGACGCCAAGCGGGCGGTGGCGGTCGCGGTGCGGAACCGATGGCGGCGTCAACTGGTGCCCGAGGAGCTGCGCGACGAGATCGCCCCCAAGAACATCATCATGATCGGCCCCACCGGGGTAGGGAAGACAGAGATCTCCCGGAGGCTGGCCAAGCTGGCGCAGGCGCCGTTCATCAAGGTGGAGGCGTCGAAGTTCACCGAGGTGGGATACGTCGGCAGGGACGTGGAATCCATCATCCGGGACCTCATGGACCTGTCCGTCAAGATGGTCCGGGAGGAGGAGCAGGAAAAGGTCCAGGTCAAGGCGAGGGACCTGGCGGAAGAGCGGGTGCTGGACCTGTTGTTGCCGGAGCCGCAGGCGCCGGAAAACGGTGACAGGAAGGTGGACCGGCCGTCGCCGGACACACGGGAAAAGCTCCGGAAGATGCTTCGGGCTGGAAAGCTCGACGATCGGTCGGTGGACGTCGAGCTGACCCAGAGCATGACGCCGATGATCGAGGTGCTCACCCCGCAGGGAATGGAGGAGATGGAGTCGAACATCAAGGAGATGTTCTCCAACCTGCTCCCCAAGCAGTCCAGGAGAAAGACCGTGAAGATTCCCGAGGCCCTGAAGCTGCTGACCCAGGAGGAAGCGGCCGGGCTGGTGGACATGGACACGGTGGTAGGCGAGGCCACGAGGCGGGTGGAACAATCGGGGATCGTGTTCATCGACGAGATCGACAAGATCGCCGGGCGGGAATCGGTCCACGGCCCGGACGTTTCCCGGGAAGGGGTTCAGCGCGATCTCCTGCCCATCGTCGAGGGCTCGACCGTGAGCTCGAAATACGGGCTGGTGAGGACCGACCACGTCCTCTTTATCGCGTCCGGCGCGTTTCACAACTCCAAGCCGTCGGATCTGATCCCGGAGTTTCAGGGCCGGTTCCCCATTCGCGTCGAGCTCGGATCCCTGGACAAGAACGACTTCGTGCGGATCCTCACCGAGCCCAGGAACGCCCTGATCCGGCAGTACGTGGCGTTGCTGGAGACGGAGAAGGTCCGCCTGTTCTTTCAGGATGATGCGGTTGAGGAGATCGCCCGCATCAGCGCCGAGGCCAACGAGAAAATGGAGAATATCGGCGCCCGCCGGCTGCATACGATCCTCGAGAAACTCCTGGACGAGGTTTCCTTCACCGCGCCGGAGATGCCGGGCCGGGAAGTCCGCATCGACGCCGGATACGTCAGTGAGCGTCTGGATGCCATTCTGAAAGACCACGATCTGTCCCGGTACATCCTGTAGTCGCATGCCAGTGTCGCGTCCCGGAAATACGTGCGCTAAGATGCGCAGGATTTCTTGTTGTCGGCAAGGCGCGACGACGATGTGCGGGCGCGGGTTTCAAACCCGCCCGTGCCCGTTCGCCCGCTGCCGGCCGGCCGTTTTCGGAAAAGGGGTGACGGCGTAAGGTGGAAGATTTCATAGGCAAGGCGGAAGTACTGCTGGAAGCACTGCCGTTCATCAAGCGTTTCTACGGCAAGACGTTTGTGGTCAAGTACGGCGGCGCGGCCATGGTGGACGAGGATCTCAAGCAAAATTTCGCCCAGGACATCGTGCTGCTCAAGTACGTGGGCATCAACGTCGTGGTGGTGCACGGCGGCGGACCCCAGATCAACGAGACGCTGGGGAAGATGGGGATCGAGAGCCGCTACGTGCGCGGCATGCGGGTCACCGATTCGGAGACCGTCGACATCATCGAGATGGTGCTGGTGGGCAAGGTCAACAAGGAGATCGTTGCGCTCATCAACCAGCACGGCTGCGCTGCCGTGGGCCTCAGCGGCAAGGACGGCGAGCTCATCCTGGCGCGGAAGATGAACGTGACGGCGACGGGCGACGGGGAAAGCACCGAGATCATCGACATCGGCATGGTGGGGGAGATCATCCGGGTGGACCCCACGGTGATCCGCTCCCTGGACGGCAACCGCTTCATCCCGGTCATCGCGCCCGTGGGCGTGGGCGAGAGAGGCGAGACCTACAACATCAACGCCGACCTGGTGGCGGGGCGAGTGGCCGTCGCGCTCGGGGCGGAAAAGCTCATCCTCCTCACGGACGTCGAAGGGGTCCGGGACCGCGGGGGCGCATTGATCAGCACCCTCACCATCTCCCAATCATCGGACCTCATCGAGCGGGACGTGATCTCTTCAGGCATGATCCCCAAGGTCGAATGCTGCGTGGACGCCCTGAACGGGGGAGTGGTCAAGACCCATATCATCGACGGCCGGGACCGGCACGCCGTCCTGCTGGAGATCTTCACCAACCGGGGCGTCGGGACCGAGGTGATTCGAGACACGTAGGGGCGGGTCTCAAACCCGTCCGCGCCCCGATGGACGCACCATGTCGAACCAGGAAATTCAACGGTTGACCGAAGCGCACGTGATGAACACCTACTCCCGCTTTCCCCTCGTGCTGGTGAGAGGGGAAGGGGCGCGGGTGTGGGACGCGGACGGCAAGGAGTATCTGGACTTCGTCGCCGGCATCGCCGTCAACAGCCTCGGCCACTGTCACCCGGCCGTAGCCAAGGCGGTGTCGGAGCAGGTGCGGACCCTGATCCACGTCTCCAACCTCTATCACATCGAGCCCCAGGCCCGGCTGGCGAAAGCGCTTTGCGAACATTCCTTCGCCGACCGGGTGTTCTTCTGCAACAGCGGCGCCGAGGCCAACGAGGCCGCCATCAAGCTGGCGCGGCGCTACGGCTCGGGGCAGGTCCGAGGACGGAGCGAGGTCATCACTGCGTTCAACTCGTTCCACGGGCGCACCCTGGCGACCCTGACGGCCACCGGCCAGGAGAAGATCCGGCTCGGCTATGATCCGCTGCCGCAGGGGTTTCGCTACATTCCGTTCAACGACCTGGATGCCGCGGTGGACGCGGTGGACGAGCGGACCGCGGCGATCCTGGTGGAGCCCATCCAGGGTGAGGGCGGGGTGGTGGTGCCGGACGTGTCCTACATCCGCGGGCTCCGCCAGCTCTGCGACGACCAGGGGCTGCTGCTGATGTTCGACGAGGTCCAGGTGGGCATGGGGCGCACCGGCCGGCTCTTCGCCTACGAGCACTTCGGCGTCGAGCCCGACGTCATGACCTTGGCCAAGGCCCTGGGCGGCGGGCTTCCCCTGGGCGCCATGCTGGCGCGGGAAGACGTGGCCAGGAGCTTTCCGCCGGGATCCCACGCATCCACCTTCGGCGGCAATCCGGTGGTGTGCCGGGCCGGGTTGGCGGTGGTGGAGACCATCCTGGAAGCCGGGTTGGTGGAGCACTGCGAGGCCATCGGGAATACCTTGCGGCAGGGGCTCGAGGCGCTGGCGCAGCGGTTCGGCTTCATCCGCGAGGTGCGCGGCAAGGGGCTGCTCCTGGGCATGGAAATGGACCGCGAGTGCGGACCCCTGGTCCAGGAGTGCATGCGGGAAGGCCTGCTGGTGGTGCTGGCGGGCGCCAACGTGCTTCGCATGGCGCCGCCGCTGACGATCGGACAGGGGGAGGTGGACGAGGCGCTGGGGATTCTGGAGCGGGTGCTCGTGCGGGTGTAACGGTCATGAAGAAACGGGACGTACTGGCGTTGCGAGACCTCACGCAGGCGGAACTGCACGAGGTCCTCTCCCTGGCCGCGGTCCTGAAGCAGGAACGCGGGGAAGGGCGCCGGCGGCCGCTGCTGGCCGGAAAGAAGCTGGCGCTGGTGTTCCAGAAGCCCAGCCTCAGGACCCGGGCCACCTTCGACATCGGCATGACCGAGCTGGGAGGCAGCACGCTGTTCCTGGGACCGGACGAGGTGCACCTGGGCGAGCGGGAGACGCCCGCGGACTGCGCGCGGGTGCTGTGCCGCCTGGTGGACATCATCGCGGTGCGGACCTTCGCCCAGGACATCGTGGCGGAGATGGCCCGTTTCGGGTCGGTGCCGGTGATCAACGCGCTGTCCGACCTCTACCATCCCTGCCAGGTGCTGTCCGACCTCCTCACGTTGCAGGAGTGCAAGGGGCGGGTCGAAGGGCTCAAGGTGGTGTTCGTGGGGGACGGCAACAACGTGGCGCACTCCTGGCTGCTGGCGGCGGAGAAACTGCCGTTCCGGTTCACCCTGGCCTGTCCCGAGGGTTTCGAGCCCGACAAGGAGATCCACGACTCGGTGGTGGCCGCAGGCGCGGACGTGACGATTACCCACGATCCGGCCGAGGCGGCGACCGGCGCCGATGCCATCTACACCGACGTGTGGGCGAGCATGGGGCAGGAAGCGGAAGCCGGCGACCGGCAAGACGCCTTCGCCGCCTTTCAGATCAACCGGGAGCTGGTGGCCCGGGCCAACGAGGACGTGGTGGTGATGCACTGTCTGCCGGCACACCGCGGCGAGGAGATCACCGACGAGGTCATCGAAAGCCGCCATTCGGTGGTGTTCGACCAGGCCGAGAACCGCCTTCACGCCCAGAAGGCGCTCATGGTGTGGTGCCTCGGCGCGGGAGCGTAAGGAAATCCCATAGTCAACGGAGAGAGAGTCATGAAACCGAACAAGGTCGTTCTCGCCTACTCGGGCGGTCTCGATACGTCCGTGTGTCTGCGCTGGGTGAAGGAGAGTTATGACTGCGAGGTCATCGCCTATTGCGCCGACGTGGGCCAGGAAGATGACCTGGAGGAGGTCCGGCGCAAGGCGCTGGCCACCGGCGCCGGCAAGGTGGTGGTGGACGATCTCAAGGAAGTGTTCGTCCGGGACTACGTGTTCCCCATGCTCCGGGGCAACGCGGTGTACGAAGGTTCCTACCTGCTGGGCACCTCCATCGCCCGGCCGCTCATCGCCCGGCGGCAGCTCGAGGTGGCGTTGGCGGAGGACGCCGAGGCCGTGTCCCACGGCGCCACCGGCAAGGGCAACGACCAGGTCCGGTTCGAGCTGACCTACTACGCTCTCAAGCCCGATATCCAGGTCATCGCGCCGTGGCGGGTGTGGGACCTCAACTCGCGCACCGCGCTGATCGACTACGCCCGGCGCCACGACATTCCCGTGCCCGTCACCAAGGCCAAACCCTACAGCATGGACCGCAATCTGTTCCACATCAGCTACGAGGGCGGCGTGCTGGAGGACCCGTGGCAGGAGCCGCCGGCGGACATGTTCCTGTGGACCGCGGCGCCGGAGGACGCTCCGGACGAGCCTCAGTACGTCGAGATCGAGTTCGCCGCCGGCGATCCCGTGGCGCTGGACGGGCGGCGCCTGGGGCCGGCGGAGATGCTGGCGGCGTTGAATGCCCTCGGCGCGCGCCACGGCATCGGCCGGGTGGACATGGTGGAGAATCGCTACGCCGGCATGAAGTCCCGGGGCATCTACGAGACCCCGGGAGGAACCGTCCTGCACGCGGCCCGCAGGGCCGTCGAGCACCTCACGCTGGACCGCGAGGTGATGCAACTCCGGGATTCGCTGATCCCGCGCTACGCCCAGATGATCTACAATGGCTACTGGTTCGCGCCGGAGCGGCGGATCCTGCAGCAGACGCTGGACGCGACCCAGGCCCGGGTCACCGGAACGGTGCGGCTGAAGCTCTACAAGGGCTCGGTATCGGTGGCCGGCAGGCGCTCGCCGGTGTCGCTGTACGATCCGGTCACTGCCACCTTCGAGAAGGACGAGAGCTACAATCAGACGGACGCGGACGGGTTCATCAAGCTGAACGCGCTACGGCTTAAAATGGAGGGACGGGTCGCGGGCGCGTAACCGACATGGCGAAGAAAAAGCAGTTATGGGGAGGCCGGTTCGCCGGCTTCACCGCGGATTCGGTGGTGGCCTTTACTGCGTCCGTGGACGTGGACCGGCGTCTTTACCGGCACGACATCGCCGGCAGCATGGCGCACGCCCGCATGCTCGGCAAGCAGCGCATCATCCCCGCGGGGGATGCCCGGAAGATCGTCGCCGGACTGCGGGCGGTCCGGAAGGAGATCGAGAGCGGAGATTTCCCCTTTCGCGTCGCCGATGAAGACATCCACATGAACGTCGAGCGGCGGCTGACCGAGAAAATCGGCAGCGTCGGCGAGAAGCTGCATACGGCCCGGAGCCGGAACGACCAGGTGAGCCTGGACATGCGGCTCTACCTGAGGGAGGCTCTCGACGGCATTCTGGAGGCCCTGGAGGCCCTGCAGCAGGCGCTGGCGGGCGCGGCCCGGAGGAACGAGGGCGTGCTGATGCCGGGCTACACCCACCTTCAGCGGGCCCAGCCCGTGCTGTTCGCGCACCATCTGCTGGCCTACGTGGAGATGCTCGAGCGGGACAAGAGCCGCTACCGCCACTGCCGGGAGCAGACCGACGTCATGCCCCTGGGCTCCGGCGCGCTGGCCGGCACCAGCTTTCCCATCGACCGGGCCTACGTCGCCAAGCTCCTGGGCTTCCCGCGCCTCTCGGAGAACAGCATCGACGCCGTCAGCGACCGGGATTTCGTGCTGGAGTTCCTGTCGGCCTCGGCCATTCTCTTCGTCCACCTGAGCCGCATGGCGGACGAACTCATCCTGTGGTCCAGCGAGGAGTTCGGTTTCGTCGAGCTGCCCGACGCCTACTGCACCGGCAGCTCGATGATGCCGCAGAAGAAGAACCCCGACGTGGCCGAGCTCATCCGCGGCAAGACCGGCCGGGTGTACGGCCACCTCAACGCCCTCCTGACCATCATGAAGGGGCTGCCGCTGGCCTACAACCGGGATCTCCAGGAGGACAAGGAGCCTCTGTTCGACACCGTGGACACGGTGGCGGCGTGCCTGCTGATGGCGCGCGAGCTGCTGAACGGCCTGGAGGTGCGAGGCGAGAGAATGCTCGCCGCGGCGGAGGACGGCTTCATGAACGCCACCGACTTGGCGGACTATCTCGTGGGCCGGGGTCTCAGCTTCCGCGCCGCCCACGACGTGGTGGGCCGGGTGGTGCGTCACTGCATCGACAAGAATTGCAAGCTGCAGGATCTGTCCCTCGATGAATTGCAAGGGTATTGTCCGGCCATCGACCCGGATGTCTACAAGATCCTGACGCTGCGGGCCGGAATCGAGCGCCGGCGCGCGCCGGGCGGCACCGCGTCCGTCAACGTCCGCCGCCGGCTGAAGAAGCTGGGGGTCTGATGGGTGGCCGGCGCGCGCGCGTCCTGTGCCTGCTCCTGCTGCCGGCGCTACTGGCCGCCGGCTGCGGCAGGAAGGGTGCGCCCCGGGCGCCGGAGATGGCGGTTCCCGCGAACATAGCCGACCTGACGGCCCGGGTCGAGGACCGCGGCATCCGCCTCGGATGGTCGCGGCCGCGAGTCGCTCTCGATGGTCGGGCGCTCACCAACCTGGCGGCGTTCGTGGTGTTCCGCAAGGGCACGCGCCCGGATTGCCCGGAATGTCGCGCCGCCTACCGGGAGAGGGCGGTTCTCAGCGTGGAGAACGAGGGCCGGTTCTTCAAGGAATCGAAATACGGGTTTACGGATCGGGATCTCCGCGCCGGCACGGTTTACCGGTATCGGGTCCTGACCCGTTTGTCGGATGGCTCCGCCAGCGGGCCGTCGAACGAGGTGAGCGTAGAATGGCAACCGTGAAGGATCGTTTCACGCACTGGAATGACGCGATGTATTGCGAGGACGTACCCGTGAGGGACATCGTCGACGCAGTGGGGACGCCGGTGTACGTGTACAGCCTTGCCCGGTTGCGTGACGCCTACCAGGGTTTCGACCAGGCCTTTGCCGCGAGCCGGCATCTGGTCTGCTTCTCGGTCAAGGCCAACTCCAACCTCGGGGTGTTGCGCGCCTTCGTGAACGAAGGCTCGGGGTTCGACATCGTTTCCGGCGGCGAGCTCTTCCGGGTGCTCAGGGCCGGGGCAGACCCGGGGAAGGTGGTCTTCTCGGGCGTGGGCAAGACGCGGGACGAGATGGAGTACGCGCTCCGCTCCGGCATTCTCATGTTCAACGTCGAATCGGAGCAGGAGATGGAGGCGCTGAACGAGGTGGCCGGGAGCATGGGCGTGGTGGCGCCGGTGAGCTTTCGCATCAATCCCGACGTGGACCCTCGGACGCATCCGTACATCTCCACCGGCATGAAGCAGAGCAAGTTCGGCATCGGCGTCGCCCCCGCGTCCGAGGCCTACCGCCGCGCCATCTCCCTGCCCCATGTGGAGGTGGTGGGGGTGGACTGCCATATCGGTTCCCAACTCACCTCGGCGTCGCCCTTCGCGGACGCCGCCGAGCGCGTCCGGGCCTTTATCGAGGTGCTCCAGCGCCAGGGAGCCGCCATCCGCTACGTGGACCTGGGCGGCGGCCTCGGCATCCGCTACGACGACGAGGAGCCGCCGGACCCGGGGGACTACGCCAAGGCCCTCATGGAGGGGGTTCGCGGCCTGGACGTGACCCTGGTGCTGGAGCCGGGCCGGTGGATGGTGGGCAACGCCGGGATCCTGGTCACCCGGGTGCTCTATCTCAAGCGCACCGAGGCCAAGAACTTCGTGGTGGTGGACGGCGCCATGAACGACCTCATCCGGCCCTCTCTCTACGGGGCTTTTCAAGGCCTCCGCCCGGTGGCCCGGCGCGAGGCCGAGTCCATGACCGCTGACGTCGTCGGCCCCATCTGCGAGAGCGGTGACTTCTTCGCCCGGGACCGCCCCATCGAGACGCCGGTTCCGGGGGATCTCATGGCGGTGATGAGCGCCGGCGCCTACGGTTTCACCATGGCGTCCAACTACAATACGAGGCCCAGGCCGGCCGAGGTGCTGGTGGACGGCAAGGAGTTCGCCGTTGTCCGGGAACGGGAGACGCTGGAGAGCCTCCTGGCCGGCGAGAAGATCCCGGCGGATTTGTAAGGGTTCCTGCCGGACGGATGGGTTGCAAACCGGACATGATGAGGGCGCGGAGGAGCCCGTGACGGAGATCACGTTTACCAAGATGCACGGCTGCGGCAACGATTTCGTGGTGCTGGACTGCATGGAGCGGCAGCCCGCGGGTCTGGCCGGGATCGCCAAGGACCTGTGCCACCGCCGGTTCGGCGTGGGCGCGGACCAGCTACTTACCATCAAGCCGTCGGATTCGGCGGACTTCAGGATGGAGATCTTCAACGCCGACGGCAGCGAGGTGGAGATGTGCGGCAACGGCATCCGTTGCTTCGCCAAGTACGTCTACGAGCACGGCTTGACCGGGAAGCGGGAGATCGAGGTGGACACCCTGGCCGGCGTCATCCGGCCGCGGCTCAAGGATGACCAGGTGGAGGTGGACATGGGTCGGCCCGTGCTGGACGGGCGGGACATCCCGGTGGCCGCCGCCGGCCGCATTGTCAACCACCCGCTCGATGTCGATGGGAGTGAGTACACGGTCACCTGCGTGTCCATGGGCAATCCCCATTGCGTGCTCTACGTCGACGATGTGGACGCGCTGGATCTGCCCCGCCTGGGGCCTCGCTTCGAGCACCACGGCTTCTTTCCCAACCGGGTCAACACCGAGTTCGTCCAGGTGTTGGGGCGCGACGAGGTGCGTATGCGGGTATGGGAACGCGGCGCCGGCGAGACCTGGGCCTGCGGCACCGGCGCCAGCGCGGTGGGCGTGGCCGGCGCCCTGACCGGGAAGACCGAAAAGAAGATCACGACGCACCTCATCGGCGGAGATCTGGAAATCCATTGGGCCGACGACGACCGGGTCTACATGACCGGGCCGGCGCGGGAAGTGTTCCATGGCAGCATCCTGGTGTAGTGTCCTCGGGACAGGCCCTTCGACTTCGCTGGCGCTACGCTCGGGACGAAGGGAGAGAGGGCTTTCACAACCGTTCGTCTGAGCATGTCAAGGGCCTCACGGCCCAAGGCCAATGGCAGCAACTGCCCAAAATTGTGCAGTTGCCTGGAAGCGTAGCGCCAGCGAAGTCGAAGGACGCCGTTTCTGGTTCCGGCCATGCCGGGTTGGGGGGATGACGAAATGTTTGCCGGATCAATGACCGCTCTTGTCACACCGTTTCAGGACGGTGGGGTGGATTATGCTTCGCTGGAGGCGCTGGTGGAGCTCCAGATCGAGCAGGGGACCCACGGCGTGGTCCCGTGCGGCTCCACCGGAGAATCGGCCACCCTGGACCACGCCGAGCACCACGCGGTCATCGAGGCGGTGGTGCGCACGGCGCGGCGGCGGGTTCCGGTCATCGCCGGGACCGGCTCCAACTCCACCCGCGAGGCCATGCATCTCACCCGGGCGGCGGAAGAGGCGGGCGCCGACGGCGCGCTGCTGATTTCTCCCTACTACAACAAGCCCACCCAGGAGGGGATCTACCGGCATTATCGCGCAGTGGCCGAGCACGTGGGGATCCCGCTCATCGTCTACAACATTCCGGGTCGGACCGCATCCAGGATGGAGCCGGAAACCTTGGCGCGCCTGGCGGAGATCGACAACATCGCCGGCGTGAAGGAAGCCACCGGATCGGTGGACCAGGCCCTGGACGTCATCCGCCTGTGCGGCGACGCCCTCGCGGTCTATTCCGGCGAGGACTCGCTCGTTTACTCGCTCATGACCATCGGCGGCAAGGGGGTCATCACCACCACGGGCAATGTCGCCCCCCGGGCCATGGCCGACCTCACGGAAGCGTGTCTGCGGGAAGATTGGGCCACCGGCCGCCGGATCCAGTTCGAGCTGTTGCCGCTGATCCGGTGTCTCTTCAGCGAGACCAATCCCATCCCCGTGAAGACCGCCCTGGCACTCATGGGGAAGTGCCGCGCCGAGCTTCGGCTGCCGCTGACTCCCATGGCCGAGTCGAACCTCAAGGGGCTGAACGCCGCCATGGTCGACTACGGGTTGATCCAGGCATGAACGCCCTGGGCTTGATCGTTTGCGGCGTGGGTGGACGAATGGGGGGCGTGCTCGTCCGCCTGATCCAGGATACCCCGGGGGTCGCCCTCGTGGGGGCCTTGGACCGGTCTGACAGCCCGCGGTTGGGACAGGATGCCGGGGAGGTGGCGGGCGCGGGCCATCTGGGCGTCGAGATCGCCGGCCGCATCGAGGCAGCCAGGGCCGGAGGGCGGGTGATCGTGGACTTCACGACGCCCGAGGCTTCCATCGCCCACATGAAGGCCGCGGCCAGGAGCGCCACCCCCATCGTCATCGGCACCACGGGGTTCAATGCGAGGCAGCTCGGGCAGATCCGCAGGCTTTCGGCCAGAACTCCCACCGTCCTCGCGCCCAACATGAGCCTCGGAGTGAATCTGCTGCTGGACCTGGTGGGTCAGGTAGCTCGCAGCCTCGGCGACGCCTACGACGTGGAGATCGTGGAGGCGCACCACCGGTTCAAGAAGGACGCGCCGAGCGGCACCGCGCTGGCTCTGGCCCGGGCCGCGGGGGAGGCGCTGGGGCGCAAGCTGGAGCGGGTCGGGGTGGCCGGCCGCAGCGGGTTTTCCGAGCGGAAGAAAACCGACATCGGCCTCCTTTCCGTGCGCGCCGGGGATATCGCGGGCGAGCACACGGTGATGTTCGGCGGCATCGGCGAGCGGATCGAGCTGGTCCACCGCGCCCACAGCCGGGACGCCTTCGGCCGCGGCGCCATCCGGGCGGCCCAGTGGGTCGCGGACAAGGAAAACGGCCTTTACGGCATGCGGGACGTGCTGGGACAGTGTGCTTAGTGTACCGGAACAGGGCACTTGGCGTGCCGGAATCTGGTCGGTTTCAGGCTGGCAGGTTGACATCCGGAATCTCTTATATTAATCAGATTTTCTATTCTCAGTGGCTTCAGATTCTCCAAAATCGGACCATGAGTCTACGGAAGCGGAAGTCGAACGGCTGGCCGAGCGTATCGGCCGGTTGATCCGTTCCCTTGAGCCCGACAAACGGGAGGATGTGAAGGAGCTCGCCTTCTCGCTGGTGCGTGAGGAGTTGATCCAAGGCGAGGAACCACAGCAGCCGGCGAGCGGGTCCGCTCCGGCGCCGATGAACCCCTTGGGCGCCGGCGTGCTTTTTTTCGTGTTGGGGGCAGGCCTTTCCTTTGTGTTCGGACCTGTCGGTCTGGCGTTGATGGTCGGAGGCGTGTTCTTCATCGTGTGGGGGGCCGTCCTGAGCTGGATCAAGAAGTAGGGGCGCGATGGCTACGAACGAGAAACGAGAAATCAAGAGAGGTATCTGGAGTCGTCGGGACTTTTTCGGCCGGCTCGGCTGGGCCGGTTTCGGCGTGTTCTCCCTGGTATCCCTCTTCGGCTTCATGCGGTCCGCGTTTCCGCGGGTGCTCTTCAAGCCGCCTTCCACGTTCAAGGCCGGCTTTCCATCCGACTACACCGTCGGCGAGGTGAGCGAGAAGTTCAAGAAGGACTTCCGCGTGTGGATCGTGCGCGAGGAGGCGGGATTTTACGCGGTCTTCGCCAAGTGCACGCATCTGGGTTGCACGCCGCGCTGGCTCGCCGCCGAGAGCAAGTTCAAGTGTCCCTGCCACGGCAGCGGTTTCTTCAAGTCGGGGCTGAACTTCGAGGGGCCGGCTCCACGACCTCTGGACCGGTTCGAGATCGCTCTGGCGGAGGACGGCCAGCTCATCGTGGACAAGGCCAAGGAGTTCCGGATGGGGCCGGGCGCGGAGCCCGATGAGCAGCATCCGAACAGTATTCTCAAGGTTTGAGACGGACCATGATCAACCTGGAACAGATCAAGAAGGACATCGTCGAGAGTCACGTCTGGAAGTCGATCTTCCGGCACGGCTACGAGGACACGCCGCGAAACCGCGTGTTGATGGTCACGGGCAACGTGTGGATGCATCTGCATCCGGCGAAGGTCCGCAGGCATGCCGTCCGAATGCGCTTCACCTGGTGCATGGGGGGCCTCACCTTCCTCATGTTTCTGCTCACGGTGGTGACCGGCATCTACCTCATGTTCTACTACCGCCCGGTGCCGCAATACGCCTACGCGGACATGAAGTACCTGGAGTTCGACATGCCCTTCGGCATGCTGATGCGCAACATGCACCGGTGGGCGGCCCACGCCATGGTGATCTTCGTGTGGCTGCACATGTTCCGGGTTTTTCTCACCGGCTCCTACAAGCCGCCGCGGGAATTCAACTGGATCGTGGGCGTGCTGCTGCTGGTGCTGACCTTGCTGCTGAGCTTTACGGGCTACCTGCTGCCTTGGGACCAGCTCGCCATCTGGGCCGTCACGGTGGGCTCCAACATGGCACGGGCCACGCCCCTGCTGGGGCACGAAGGACCCTTCGCGGAGTTTGTCGGGGCCAATCCGGTGTACGACGCCCGGGCGTTCCTGTTCGGCGGTGGCGAGATCGGTCCGCATACGCTGCTGCGGTTCTACATCCTCCACTGCATCTTCATTCCGCTGGTGGCCAGTCTGCTCATGGCCGTGCACTTCTGGCGCATCCGCAGGGATGGTTTTTCAGGTCCTCCGCTATAGATAGCGATGGTTATCAACTCGACGACACGGGTTCATCGTTCAAGGGAAAGGTAGCCATCGTATGGCTCAGGCCGAGGAAAAAAGCCGGGCGATCATCGTCGACGACAAGATTCATACCTGGCCGCATCTGGTTCGCGGCGAGTTCCTGGTGACGCTGTTCGTGATCGTGGCCATGACGCTGTGGTCGCTGTTGGTGGACGCGCCGCTGGAGGAGCCCGCCAACCCGGCTCGCACCCCCAACCCCTCCAAGGCGCCGTGGTATTTTCTCGGCCTGCAGGAGATGCTGGTGTACTTCGACCCCTGGTACGCGGGGGTGGTGCTGCCGACGTTCATCATCATCGGCCTGATGGTGATCCCCTTCATCGACATCAATACCAAGGGCAACGGCTATTACACCTTCAAGGACCGCAAGTGGGAGATCATGACCTTCATCCTGGGCTTCCACATTCTGTGGGTGGTCACCATCATCATCGGGACGTTCTTCCGGGGCCCCGGTTGGAACCTGTTCTGGCCGTGGCAGCGATGGGATCCTCACAAGGTGGTGGCCCTCACCAACGTCGACCTGCCGTACCTGGTGGGGTTGCGGGATTACTGGGTCATGGCGGCCTTCGGGCTGTCTCTGGTGCTGCTCTACTTCATTGTTTCGCTGTGGCTGTTCTACAAGTGGGTCATCTGGATCAAGGGCAAGGAGTTCATGGTCCGGTGGGGCGCCGTCCGGTTCGCGATAACGGCGTTTCTGTTCGTGACCATGATGGGGCTTCCGGTCAAGATGTTTCTGCGGTTGGTGTTCAACATCAAGTACATCATGGTCACACCCTGGCTCAATATCTGATGTTCTATGTAGCAAAGCTTCTTCAGGCCCTGGGTATTGCGGATGTGGGTTACGCGGTGTTCGTGGGGATCTTTCAGGGCATTGCCATGGCCGAGGAGATCATTCTGACCCTCATTGGCGTGGCGGTGTTCTCGCTGGGGCGTCTGTTGGAGAGCAAGGCGGCTTGAGACACCATGTGAAGGTAGATTCTCTGCGTGCTGTAAGGGAGAATGAATGGCGGTTCGCGGCGTAGATCCCAACGAAGAGAAGAAATCGTACGGGACGGTCTTTTTCGTAGGCTCCATCCTGCTTGTCGTGGTGTCCCTGTGGGCGGTGTTCGACGACAACATCACGAGACGGGTGTGGAAGATCCACCAGGCGGAGTTCTTCCAGACGGATTACGAACGCGCCGCGGCTGCATTGGCCAAGGAGCAGCAGCGCCTGGACGCGGACCCGAAGTACTCCGATCTGGTCAAGAAGCGCTCCGCGGAATTGCAGAGTCTGGCGAGCGGCGAGAAGGGCGCCAGGCTGGCCGAGCTCAGGGAGCTTCAGCAGCAGGTCGAGGTCGAGTACTTCGACGCGGATCAGGAGGTCAAGTTCGTCAAGAGCGAGCTCGAGGAGGCATGGTACGAGTTCGACCACGCGGTCCAGCAGGGCCGGGACGCGAGCGCCTACAAGAAGCACATCGCGGAGCTGGAAGAGGTCCAGCACTCGCTGGAGCCCGCCCTGGAGGCCGCGCGCAAGAAGCGCGTGGACGTCAAGGCGGAGATCAAGGAGATCCAAAGCGGTGTCAAGGCCATCGAGGAGCAGATCTACGAGATGGAGGGTGAGATACGGAGTGCGCAGCGGCAGATGGACAATGCCACGGTCACCGTCGGCCCGGCAGGTTTTCCGCAGTTCACACTCTACAAGGTTCCCAGGATCGAGCAGGTGGTGCTCAAGGACTTCGATCGTAACAACTTCGACCAACAGGTGGACCGGGTGGACCGCTGCCAGACCTGTCACATCGCCATCAACCGCGAAGGTTTCGACGATTTACCGCATCCACTCAAGACCCATCCCAAGCGCAGGGTCTTCCTGGGGGACTCGGCGCACCCGCCCAGGATCTACGGCTGTACCACCTGCCATGACGGACAGGGAGAGGCCGTCAACAGTCTGGCCCAGGCCCACGGCAACGTGAAGTTCTGGGAGCATCCGCTGCACGAGGGCTCGGACGTACAGGCCAACTGTATTACCTGTCACCTCAACGTCCAGGGTCTCGAGGGCGCCGAGGTGGCAGGACGCGGTCAACGGATTTTCGAACAGGTCGGTTGTACGGGTTGCCACCTCGTTCAAGGCTACGACGATATCCCCAAGGTCGGACCAAGTCTTAGAAAGGTCCGTGCCAAGGTGG
The DNA here is from genome assembly GCA_963422385.1 of Binatia bacterium. GTDB lineage: Bacteria > Desulfobacterota > Binatia > UBA9968 > JAJDTQ01 > JAJDTQ01. Next base: position 2,401,740 of record OY729432.1, read on the forward strand.
ATCCCGCGTGGATGGTCCAGTGGGTCCTGAACCCGCGCGCGTTCCGGCCCCATACCCGCATGCCGCACTTCTATTTCAAGGAAGATGAGGCATTGGCGGCGGCATCCTACCTGTGGTCCGCATCGAAGAAGGAGGCCGAGGAGTGGCTCACGGAGCATCCCGAGCCCCAAGGCTACCGGCCCGGCGACGCGGCCATGGTGAAGAAGGGTCGGGAATTGGCCCGCTCGGTGGGGTGCCTGGGGTGTCACGGACTGGCCGAGGGTGAGTTCACCACCCGCATTGCAGGCAAGGACTTGGTGCCGAATCTGAAGGACATCGCCGCCAAGGTGAACCCCCGTTGGACCTACAACTGGCTGCGGAATCCCAAGAGCTACAATCCGGGCACCCGGATGCCGAGCCTGCGGCTATCGGAAGACGAGGCGCTGGCGCTGACCACCTACCTGATGACGCTGGGCACGAAGCCCGAGGCCGACGCCGAGTTGGTGGCCCGCCTCGATCAGCCCGCCAACATCGCCAGGGGCGAGAAGCTGGTGCGGAAGTACGGTTGCGCCGGTTGTCACGACATCCCCGGGATGGAGAAGGAATCCCGGATCGGCGTCGAGTTGACGACTTTCGGCTCCAAGCCTCTAGAGGAGTTGTTCTTCGGCAACGAGACCGATGTTCGGCATACCTGGAGCGACTGGACCTTCAACAAGGTCCACAATCCGCGGGTGTACGCTACCGAGCGGGTGGAGCAGCTCATGCCTCACTTCGATCTCCCCAAGGAGGATATCGAGGCATTGATGGTGCTGCTCCGCGGTTTCGTGGAGCGTAAAGTGCCGGAGGCATTCAAAGCTGATCACTCAAAGCGGGCCCGACGGATCTCCACCGGCCGCCGCATGGTCCAGGAATACAATTGCGTCGGCTGTCACGTCATCAATGGCGATGGCGGATACGTTCGCAAGTACTACGAGAAGAACCCGACCCTGGCGCCGCCGGTGCTCAACGGCGAGGGCGAGAAGGTTCAGGCCAACTGGCTGTTCGGCTTCCTGCAGAACCCGGAGAACCCCATTCGGCCCTGGCTCAAGGTCCGCATGCCCACCTTCGGCTTCGACGGTCCCCAGTCGGATGTCTTCGTGAACTATTTCGCGGGCCTTTCCGAGGTCGAGATCCCGTACGTCCATTTCGACAAGGCGCAGGTCCCCGCGGGCTATCTGGAAGCCGGCCGAAAGCTGTTCTCGGATGACTACTTCGAGTGCGGCAACTGCCACCAGCAGGGCGACAAAAAGCCCGACGGGCCGGTGGAGGACTGGGCTCCGGACCTCAACCTGGCAAACCGGCGGCTCAATCCGGACTGGATCGAGAGGTGGATTCTCGATCCCCAGACGCTCCAGCCGGGAACCAAGATGCCGTCGTTCTACCCGGGCGGTCCCGAGGACATCCTCGGTGGCGATGAAAAGAAGCAGATCGAGGCGCTGACCGATTACCTCATGACACTCGGTCTGAAACCTGCCACTACCAGGGCCGAAGGCGGACAGGCTACGGAATCCGGCCAGACAGGTGTTGAGCAAGCCAGCAAACAGGGCTAAACTGGAATAAGAGACAATTTCACAAGAGGAGAACTACACATGAACCGCAGGTTTCTTTCGGTCGCCATGCTGGCGCTTTTTGCAACCGTTGCGCTCACACTGGGCGCCTATCAGGGCGCGGGCGCCGTCGGCGGCGGAGGCATCTCCGGCGCCGTGCTATTCAAGGGGACTGCCCCCACGCCGAAAAAGCTCAAGGTCACCAAAGACAAGCGCCGGTGCGACAAGTCCCCCAAGTTCGACGAGTCCTTGGTGGTCAAGGACGGCAAGCTGGCCAACGTGGTGGTGTACATTTCCGATGTCAAGGGCGGCAAGAAACTGGAGATGAAAGGGGTGACCCTCGACCAGAACGGTTGCCAGTATCAGCCCCACGTGCTGGCGGTTCCGGCAGGCGCAGAGGTCACGATCCTCAATCCGGACAAGGTGCTTCACAACATCCACACCTACAGCAAGGTCAACAAGCCCATGAACCGTGCGCAGCCCAAGTTCAAGAAAAAGCTCAAGGTCAAGTTCGACAAGCCGGAGATCATGGAAGTCAAGTGCGACGTCCACGGCTGGATGGCCGGCTGGATCTTCGTGGCCGGGAATCCCTACTACAGCGTCACCGGCGAGGACGGCGCCTTCAGTCTGGCCGACGTGCCTGCGGGCAAGTACAAGTTAGAGGTCTGGCACGAGAAGCTCGGCGTGCAGACCAGGGAAGTGGAGGTCAAGGCCGGGGAGACCACCAGGCTCGACGTCGAGTTCGCCGGCTGATCCGGGGCAGCCACGTCGCGTGGCTCCATCAGATGTTCATCGAAACGCCATGCCGGCATGGCGTTTTTTCGGGAATCCGATACAAGGTCACGTCCATCGGATGTGTCACTGGCACGAAATGATCGTGGTACGTGATGCGATTATTGACCTGTCATTGGAGGCAATGGGAATCGGCCCAAATCCGTTTACAAGGTCCACGCCGACGAGTTGCCGCTCGTCCCGGACGACGTCTCTTACGTGGCCGGAAACCATGGTAGCCTCCATAGACCGAACAACAATCCTTACATGGTAGACTACAGATTCTCAGGAGCCTTGGATTCTCAGGAGCCTTGTCCAGCTTCTTCAATGACTAACGATCCGTCCGGCGTCAACCTACGGGTCTTCGTTTTCCTGAATGGTCCGATCCACCGCCTGGCCGATGAAGTCCATTTGGGCGATCTGCATGATCCCGGACTCGATCCTGGCCAACCCGGCTTCATCCAACAGGCTCTCCCACAGGGAGCACGCTTTGCGCGCCAGCCCATGCACCAGCGCGGGCTCGGGGTGGGGTCGATTCGCCGATGGTGATCATCCGAAACTTGTCGTGGCCGCGGGCGGGCGCGGCTTTCGATGGGATAGGGCGTGACTACATTTCTACCCGGCTCTTGAAGAAATTCCAGGCGCGTTCCATGTCCGGGGGCGGCAGCGCCTCCTTCTGCCGCGAGCCAGCGGCTTCTCCGGGAAGGATATGCGGCGTGCCCACCTGCATGGCGCCATAGAGCACCTGCGCCGCTTCTTCGAGGTAGATGGCCATCATCACCGCCTCCGGAATGGTCCTGCCCACCGTTACTTGTCCGTTGCCCTGCAACAGCACCGCGGCTGCGTTGGCCAGCACCACGGCCGCCCCCTCCCCGAGTTCGCGCGTAGAGATGAGGTCGATGGTCCGGTAGACCGGAACCCCGCCGCTGAAGAAGCTGCCGTGGTTGTGCACCGCATCAAGGGGCGTATCCGTCACCGAGAAGATGTTGGCGGTCCTCGCGTGGATCCGCGTGATGGCGTTCACTTCCGGCCGGGCATTGAAGATGGCCGTGTGGAGCGCCGTCTCGAACGGCGGCGCCACCGGCGCTTCCAGCACCTGACCCTGCAGGTTCAACACCACGAGCTGGTTCGCCTCCACCAACTCTAGGCTGACCCGCGGCGTGATCACGAACAGGTCGGAATCCGGTATCCGTGCGCTCACGTGCCCGAACCCCTGCACCAGTCCCTCCCGGCTCAGAATCCTGGCGGCCGCGATGATGTCCTCGTTGAGCTGTTGAATTCCATCCGGCATGTGTCCTCCTTTGGTTGGAGCCGCGGCTTCAGGCCGATGTCGCGCGCAGGCGGATGTCTTCCGCCCCGACCAAGGCGATGGCGTATCGAATGCACGCATGGACATCCTCGACTGTCAAATCGGGATGGTAGTCACGAATGATCCGACGGAAGGGAACGTCTTCGCCGACCAGTTCCAGGACTTCCTGCACTGTAACGCGGGTGCCAGCCACACATGGTTTCCCAAAGTGAACCCTCGGATCAACGGCGATTCCGTCCATTGGACACTGGCTACCTTCCTACAGCAGCTTGATCGGACGGACTCCCAGGACCGGTCCGCCCGCAACACGCCGTGGCTCGCCATTTTAGCACCTCGAACCACCGGCATTAAACCACCCACTCCCTTGCCCCCTGACGGCAAATGGGGTAGGGGATTCAACGCGTGCTGACGCCGAATGAAGGCGCTGGGGACGTAATGCGCCGTGTCGGGGGGTAGGCCGTTGAGCGGGAATCAACAAGTTCGCAGGATGCCGGGCGGCCACGCGGTGGCGTGGTCGCTACGCAACGAGGGAGTCCGTCACGCGTTCTCGGTGCCGGGTGAGAGCTATCTCGCTCTTCTCGACGGGCTGAGGGATATCCCGGAGATCACCCTCGTCACCAACCGGCACGAGGGTAGTGCCTGCCTCATGGCCGAGGCCTACGGCAAGACCACCCGGACGCCGGGGGTGTGCATGGTCACACGCGGCCCCGGCGCCACCAACGCGAGTATCGGAGTGCATCTTGCCAAATACGACTCGACGCCGTTGATCCTGCTCATCGGTCAGGTGGCGCGGGCGCACCGGGGCCGGGAGGCCGGGCAGGAGATCGACTACACGCATTTCTTCGGCAGCATCGCCAAATGGGTCATCGAGATAAACGATCCGCGGGAGGTGCCGCGCATCACGGCCCGGGCGTTCCACGTGGCGCGGTCGGGCCGCCCCGGCCCGGTGGTGATCTCCCTTCCCAGGGACATGCTCGAGGAAGAGGCGGACATCACCATGGTGGAGCCCTATCCCGCGGTCCGTCCGAGCCCGGACCCGGTGCTGATCCGGGACATGGTGGACCGGGTCAACCGGGCCGAGAGGCCGGTGCTGCTGGCGGGTTCCGGCGCTCAGTACGCGCGTGCCCGCCAAGAGCTCGTGGCCTTCGCCGAGAGGTTTCAACTACCGGTGCTGAGCGCCTTCAAGCGCCAGGACGTGTTCCCCAACACTCACCCCCACTACGTGGGGAATCTCGGTAGCCGCAACAATCACGCGCGGCAGATCGTGCGCGACGACGCCGATCTCCTGTTGATCGTCGGTTGCCGGGTCAACCAGCAGGTTTCCGGCGGCTACACGCTGCCCCATGCGGGACTGGGGACCATTCAGATCGACGGCGACGCCGCCAACATCGGGCAGAACTTTCGCCCGGACCTGGCCCTGGTGACGGACCCGAGACAGGCCCTGGGCGCGGCGCTGGCGTGCGACGGCCCGGGCCCCAACGAGGCCCGGGCCGCCTGGATCGCCGACTATCACGCCCGGCAACGGCGCTACGCCATGCCGCCGGGACGCCCCACCGGCGCCGTATCCATGGAACGGATCATGGCGGATCTCAAGGCGACGGTCCCGCCGGACGCCATCCACACGGGAGACGCGGGCAGCTTTGGGGGCTGGGTCCAGCGCTACATCGAATTCGACCACGCGGATTCCTACATCGTCCCCAGCCTGGGTAGCATGGGCACCGGGGTGCCCGCCGCGGTCGCGGCCAGGCTGGCCCATCCGGAACGGACCGTCATCGCTCACGTGGGCGACGGCGGCTTCCTCATGACCGGTCAGGAGATCGCTACCGCACGGCAGTACGGGGTGAAGATCATCGTGATGGTGTATGCCAACGGCTCCTACGGCACCATCCGCGTGGATCAGGAGGCCCGGTATCCGGGCAGAAACTACGGCACGGACCTGGTCAACCCCGACTTTGCGGCCTTGGCGAAGGGCTACGGTGCCTTGGGGATCAAGGTTCGCCGGGACGACGAAATCCTGCCGGCCCTGGAGCAGGCCCTGGCTGCCCCCGGTCCCGCTCTTATCGAGGTATTGACGGACCTGGAGTACGTCTCTCCCACCACGACCCTGACGGAGGCCGCGGCCTCGCGGAGAGTCGCGTCCTAGAAGCCTGTCCGAGTAAAGCAGGAATCTACTGCGAGGCAGGGAAATGGGTCCACATGCGGTTGGATTTTCGTCAAATGTTCTCGATATTCTCCTCGAATCCGCCCGCAAATGGTCTCCATTTCTCTGCCTCTCGCTACCATTCGCTTACTCGGTCAGGCTCCTGGTGTGGCGTCTCACTCGCGGTTCAGCTCGGCGATGTAGTCCCGCAGGCCCGCTTCGAGCCTGTACTCCGGCGCGTAGCCCAACTCGTTCCGGGCCCGGGTGATGTCCATGCGCGGCCGCGCCGGCGTGAGCGTGCCCCGGCTCAGGCGGATGTCCGGGAAGATCGCGCGGAGCGCCGTCTCGACGTCCTCCACGGTAGTAAGGGCGCCGCTGCCCAGGTTGTAGACGTCATGGGACAGCGGGGCGGTGTGCATCGCCCGGGCGATGCCGTCGGCGAGATCCTTGACGTAGACGAAGTCCACGGTCTCGTAGGCGTTGAGCACCGCCTCCTCGCCGGCCATGGCCGCCCAGACGGCCTGCTGCACCGCCACGCCCGGACCCCCTGCCACCGCCCGGTACCCGTATACCCCCGCGAAGCGCAAAAGCACGAGCTCGAAGGCCTGCCGGGCGGCAAAGGTTCCGAGCACGTGCTCGCACGCCAGCTTCGAGGCGTTGTACACTCGGCCGCGGCCGTCCAGGGGCGAGTCTTCCCGCAGCAGCTCTCCGGGATCCTCCCCTTGATACACGGCCTGGGTGCTGGCGTGCACCAGCCGGCGCACGCCAGCGAGCCGAACCGCTTCCGCCACCTTGAGGGTGGCTACGAGGTTGACCTGGAAGCCGGCGTAGAGGTTGGGGATGTTGTTCTCGCCGACGGACGCCGCCAGATGGATGACGCACTCGGGCCGCACCGTCAGAACGGCGTCCACTAGCGCCGCCAGATCGCAGATGTCGCCCCGGATCAGCGTCAGGTCCTTGCCCGTGACGTGGCGGATGTATTCCGGTTTCGCCGCCACGTCGAAGAACGTGACCTCGTCTCCCCGCGAGCTCAGCTCCGCGGCCACGTGGGAGCCGATCAGGCCGGCCCCGGTAATCAATACACGCATGATTTCTCCTTTCCGCCTGCCCCCCACCCTGGATTCCGGCTTTCGCCGGAATGACGATGCGAGGTGTCGTCGCCATGTTCCCGCCAATCTACACCAAGACCCGCGGGCGGGTCCATTTGCCCCCGATGCCCGGCGAGGCGTGCTTTTCATCACCTGCAAACCCTGCTACCCGTGACAGGTGGGCACGCCGGGTTCAGCGCATCGCGTTCAGACGTCGAGCCGGATCTACTACGGCTGGTACATCGTCGCCGTCGGATTCATCGCCAACGTCGCCTCCTCGTTCTCCCTTGCCAGCACCCTGAGCATTTTTCTCAAACCCATGACCAGGGATCTGGGGGTGTCCCGTGGTGTCTTCTCGCTGTTGCGCTCGGGCGAGGGGATCATCGGGGCGTCCATGGCCCCTGTCGTGGGGCCGCTGGTGGACCGGCACGGCAGCCGTTGGCTCGTCACCGTGGGCGCGGTGGTGGCGGCGGTGGGCTATCTCGTCCTGAGCCAGGTCGACGTCTTCCGGCAATTCGTGGCGGTGCGCTGGACCCTGGTGACGGTGGGCGACGGCCTGCTGGGTTACATGGTGATCAACGTCATGATCGCCCGCTGGTTCGTCCGGAAGCGCGGCCGCGCCATCGCCTTCTCCAGCATGGGCATCGGTTTCGGCAAGGTCGTCATGCCGTTCGTCGTGGCGCCGCTCCTGATCTGGCTGGGCTGGCGCCATACCTGGGGTCTTTTCGGCGTACTGACGCTGTTGCTACTGGTGGCGCCGGCGCTGATCTACATTCGGCGCTCGCCCGAGGACATGGGCCTCCATCCGGACGGGTCGGATTCCATGGCGGTGACGGAGGGCAAACCCCAACGTTCACAGCCGAGCGCCGCCAGCGAGACCCGCATCTGGAGCCGTAGGGCGGGGCTGCGGACCCGGGCCTTCTGGCTGATCGTGACCGTGTTCGGCGTGTCTTCGGTCGGCGTCACCGGCGTCAATCTCCACGTGTTCCCTTACATCACCGACCTCGGCTATACCGACCTGGGCGCCGCCGGCATCATGAGCATCATCGCCTTGACCCAGCTAGGCTCGCCGCTGGTCTGGGGCCTGATTGCGGAGCGTATGGACGTTCGCTGGACGACCCTGGCCAAGTTCCTGATCCAGGCCGCCGGTCTGACCCTGGCCATCACCTCCGGTTCCATCGTCCTGGTGTACGTCGGCTTCTTCTTTTACGGGGTCGGGCTCGGTGGCAACATGGTGCTGCCCGACGTGATGTGGGCGCGGTTCTTCGGGCGTATGTCCATGGGCAAGATTCGGGGCCTCGGGCTGTTTTTGATCCACGGGTTCGCCGCCCTGGGGCCGCCGTTCTTCGGCTTTTTCTTCGACTGGATGGGCAACTACACGGTCTCCTTCGCCTTCTTCGCCGTGACTCTGGTGATCTCCGGGTTCCTGAGCCTGTTCATCATCGCGCCGGCCCCCGCGGATACCCCGTGACCGGTGTCGTGCCCCGCAAGGAGCTTCTCTAATGGTCATCGACGTTCACACCCACGTCGTCCCCGAACACTTTCCGCCGGTGGGGAGCCGCGCTGCGGGCAACCGCTGGCCGTCCATGGACCACACCGGGCCGGAGACGGCCAACGTCATGATCGCTGGCCGGAACTTCCGCACGGTGCTGGACCGGTGCTGGTCGGTGCCGCGGCGCCTGCGGGAGATGGCCGCGGCGGACTACGCGGTGGACCGCCAGGTATTGTCGCCCATGCCGGAGCTGCTGGCCTATCGGCTGGAGCCTCGGGACGGACTCGACTTGGCGCGTTATCTGAACGAGGTCCTGATGCGCATGGTGGACCAGGCACCGGAACGTTTCTACGCCTTGGGCTCGGTGCCGCTCCAGGATGTGGAGCTCGCCGCCGCGGAGTTGGAGCGGGTCAAGTCCCTTGGCCTCCACGGCGTCGAGTTGCTCAGCAACGTCAATGGCAGGAGCCTGGGAGAGCCCGAATTCCTGCCGTTCTTCAAGGCTGCCGAGGAGTTGGACGTGTCCGTCTTCGTACATGCCCAGCATGCCACCTTCATGGACCGGGTGGTGGGGCCGCCGTTCATCGAGAACATCGTGGCGTTCCCGCTCGAAGGCGCGCTGGGCATCGCCGGCATGGTCACCGGCGGGCTCATGGAGGCTTGTCCCCGGCTGAGGCTGTGCTTCAGCCACGGCGGCGGCACCTTCACCCAGCTCCTCCCGCGCCTGGAGAACGCTTGGCACAAGAACCCCGACTTCCACGCGCTCATGCCCCGGAAGCCCTCCGAATACGCCCGCATGTTTTTCTACGACGACGTCTTCTTCGACAACCGCACGGTGCGCTATCTCATCGACACCGTGGGCGCGAGACAGGTGGTCATCGGCTCGGACTACCCGTTCATGTTCCGGGATCAGTCGCCGGAGGACGAGTTCGACGACCTGCGGCTCACCGCCGAGGAGCGGGACTGGGCGGCCTCCGGGAACTGTCTGCGGTTCCTCGGCCTTTAACGCCGTTGCATCGACCCCTGACGCCTACGGCGCCAGGGGTCTGTGGTCATGAAGGGCTGAAATGGACTATTTGGTACGAGGCAAGTTCGTGGTCACCATGCAGCCCCGGTACGGGTCCCATGGGGTGATCCACGACGGTGCCGTGGCGGTGTCGGGCCGCGACGTTGTCGAGGTAGGCCGGTACCGGGACCTCAAGTCGTCGTATCCCACCGCCACCGTGGTGGGGTCCTCGCGGTACTGGGTGGTTCCGGGCTTCGTTAACGCGCACCAGCACGGCAAGGGGCTGACGGACTTTCAGCTCGGGGGCATGGACGACTGTTTCGAGCTCTCGAGGTTCGCGGGCGACGCTCGGGCCGGTCTGGACCCCTACCTCGACGTCCTCCATGCCTGCAAGACCATGATCGAGTCGGGCATCACCACGTGCCTGCACTACAACTCCAGCCGGTCGCCCGATACGTACGAGGCCGACGCCGAGGAACGGCTGCGGGCCTACCGCGACTCGGGCATGCGTGTGTCCTTCGGGCTCGACATTCGTGACCGCAACCATATCGTCTACGGCGACGACGAGTTCCTGGCGTCGCTGCCGCCGTCCCTGCGGGAACAGACGGCCGAGCGCTACGGCACGTCCCGGACCGCGGTCCCGGACGACTATTTCCGGGTAGCCCGCAGGCTCGGCGACGAAATGAGCAGGGACAGCGGCCGAGCTCGGCTGTTCCTGACCCCGGCCGGACCCCAGTGGTGTACGGAGGAACTGCTGCGCGCCATTCGCCGGGAGTCCACCGAGCGCGGCCTGGGGATTCAGATCCACGTGCTGGAGACCCGTTATCAGAGGTCGTATTTTCTGCGTGAATACGGCAAGAGCGCGGTGCAGTGGCTGGCGGAGCTGGACTTTCTGGCGCCCGACGTGAGCTTGGCCCACGGCGTGTGGCTCAACCGCAGGGATATCGCAACCACGGCGTCCAAGGGTGCCGCGGTGGTGCACAACCCGAGCTCCAACCTGCGCCTGCGGAGCGGCATCGCCCCGCTGATGCACTTCCATGCCGCGGGCGTGCACTTGGGCATGGGTCTCGACAGCAGTCCGCTGAACGACCGGCCGGACATGCTGCAGGAGATACGCCTGGCCGCCAACCTCCAGCGTGTTCCGGGTGCGGGCCCGGGCCTGATGCCGCTGGCGGATATCTTCCGGGCCGCCACCGCGGGCGGGGCGGAAATCCTGGGCTGGGGCGCGAGTTGCGGCACTCTGGAGCCGGGCAGACGTGCGGACCTGGTGCTGCTGGACTCGCGGTCCATCGTGGAGCCATACCTCGCAAAGCATCAAACGCCTGTGGATGCCCTGGTATACCGGGGCGGAACAGGGGCCGTGGACACCGTGATAGTGGATGGGGAGATTCTCTATCGCGGCGGCAAGCACGTCCGCCTCGACGAGAAGGCGTTCCTCAAGGAGGTCCGGCGGAAAATCACGCCGGCGCCGCGGAGGAAGGCCGGCGGCCTCGAAGCGCGCCTTCTCCCACGGGTGAGGGACTTCCTCGAATCGCACGAAGAGCATCCGGTGGAGCCGTTCTACAAGTTCAACGACGCCGGTCGAACCGGGGCGTAGGCTCGTCGCCGGGTTCCCAACCGGCCTCCGGCTTGACGGCGCCAATCCCCAGCGGTTAAGTGATACGACGCAAGCGGAGGGTTGCGACCATGCTCAAGGGCATCGTCATTCCGGTGATTACGCCGTTCGAGCACGACGGCTCGGTGGACGAGCCGATGCTGCGGAAGCTCGTGGACTTCTACGTCGGGGCCGGGGTCCATGGCCTGTTCATGCTGGGATCCTCGGGTCAGGGGCCGGCCATGTCCATGGCGGAGCGCAAGCGCACTGCGGAGGTCGCCGTCGACCAGAACGCCGGGCGCGCCCCCCTCATCGTGCACGTGGGGACCGCGGATGCGGAGAGCACCGTCGAGCTGGCCCGGCATGCCGCGGACCGCGGCGTCGCCGGCATCGGCGTCATCCCGCCGTACTACTACTCCGACCATTCGGAGTACGAGATCATGGCCCATTTTCGGGCGGTGGCGGACGCCGTGCCGCTGCCCATCTTCATCTACGAGAACCCCAGGTATTCGGGCATTTCCATCGCGCCGCCCTTCGCGCAGCGCATGAAGGAAGAGATCCCCGCCATCCGCGGCATCAAGGTGGCCTACGGCGCTGGCGCCATGCTGGACTACGTGCGACTGTTCCCGCCGGACGTGTCGGTATTCACCGGCAACGCGGACATCTTCGGGCTGGTGCCCTTCGGGGTGGCGGGTATGATCAACCCGCCCACGAGCTGCATTCCCGAGCTGTGCGTCGAGCTCTGGCGCGCGCTGGAGCGGGAGGACTATCAGCAGGCGGTGCAGCTTCAGCGGCGGGTCAACGACGTCACGGCCGTCGTCATCGGACAGATCAAGCGCCACGGCCGGGCCGTGGTGGCCGAGATGCATCGCATGCGCGGGTTCGACATCCAGCGGTTTCCCAAGTGGAAGACGAAGCCGCTGCCGCCGGAGGCGAGGGACTCGGTGCACCGGGAGCTGAGCCGGGGCGGCTTCCTGGATTGAGGTCCAGGCGCCTGTCCGAGGTTATGGCGTGGACACCTTCAGAAGCACCAACAAGGACATCCCGCGGGTAGGCCGCGGCACTCCGGGGGGAGAATGGCTGCGGCGTTACTGGCTGGCGGTGGGCACCGAGGCCGAGCTGCACGACTTCCCCCAGGCGGTGCGCGTGCTGGGCGAGGACCTCGTGCTCTTCCGCGACCTCCAGGGCCGGGTGGGGCTCATCGGCCAAAGCTGCTCCCACCGCGGCTCGTCCCTGGAATACGGCGACGTCGAGGAGCGCGGCATTCGTTGCCCCTACCACGGATGGCTCTACGACGTCGCGGGCAACTGTCTGGAGCAGCCGTCCGAGCCCCGGGAGAGCGCCTTCTGCACCAAGGTGAGGCATCCGGCCTATCCGGTGAGGACGCTCGGAGGATTGCTCTTCGCCTACATGGGCCCCGACCCCGACGATCCGCCGCCCCTGCCCAACTACTCCCCGCTGGTGGACCACGGCGGCCAGCGGCTGGTGGAGGGCACCCGCCACTTCGACTACAACTGGTTCAACTTCTACGAGAACAGCGCCGATCCCTGCCACGTGTGGATTCTCCACAGCCGGAGCGCCTACGGCGAGCAGACCTGGGGCGGGGACTTCTTCAGCACCAAGAGCCCGCCGTCCTACAAGCCGGTGGAGACCTCCTACGGCATGAAGATCGTCATGTCCAAGCCCGGACGGGGAAGGCACCGAGTTCGTCGACGAGATGAGCCTGGGGCTGCCCAGCATCCTCCAGGTGGGCGATACGGAGTTCGTGCACGCGCGGGTGGAGCCGCAAGTGTTGGAACAGGTGGGCTCCAACTACGAGCACTTCATGTTTCTCACCCCCAACGACGACGAGCACTTCATGCTGTTCACCGTGGACTACTACACCGGCCCGGATCCGGACATCTTCGACCGGCTGGCGCGGATGAGGAAGCGGGAGGACCCCAAAGGGGAGGTCAACCCCCACGACAAGCGGCCGCTCATGCCTTTTCGCGGCAACATCCGGCAGGAGGACATCGTCACCCAGGGGACCCAACGGCTGCTGGGCGAGCGGGAAGAGAGGCTGGGGACCTCGGACCGGGGCATCATCATGCTGCGCCGGATGATCCGGGACGCCATCGACGCGGTGGCCGCGGGAAGGGAACCCAAGGCGTTGCGGTTGGCGGAGGACGCGGAGGGCTTGGTGAAACTGGATTCATTCGTGGGCGTGAGGCCCAGGAGCCTGCGCCATGAGTAGCGGGATGCGTACGATCTTTTGTTGTCGGCAAGGCGTGGCGACGATACGTATGGGCGGGTTTCAAACCCGCCCGTGACCGACATGTCCAGGGTAGTGGTCACCGGCGGCAGCGGCCGTCTCGGACGGAACGTCATCAGCCATCTTCTCGAGCACGATTACGAGGTGCTGAGCCTGGACATCGTGCCGCCGCCAAGGCAGTTCTGCGATTCCTGGCTCTGCGACCTGCGTCGTTCGGGTGATCTTTACGAGGCCTTCAAGGGTGCCGACGCGGTGCTGCATCTGGGCGCCTATCAGGCCCCCAACCTGACGCCGGACTGCGAGACCTTCAGCAACAACGTCACCGCCACGTACAATGTGCTCAAGGCCGCCGTGGACCTGGACGTCCGGCGTGTGGTCTGCGCCTCGAGCATTGCGGCCTACGGATTCCTTTACGCTCAGCGGAACTGGACCCCCGATTACCTGCCCCTGGACGAGGACTATCCGTGCCGGCCCCAAGACCCCTACGCCCTGTCGAAGGTGTTCGGCGAGCAACTGGCCGACTCCTTCACGCGGTACAGTGGCCTCACCGTGGTCAGCCTCCGTTTCAGCGGCGTGAACTTCGACCCCACCTACCGCACGCTGCCGAAACGATGGGCCGACCCTGGGCTCAGGATGGGCGCGTTCTGGAGCTACGTGGACGCGCGGGACGCCGCGGTCGCGTGCCGGCTGGCGCTGGAAGCGTCGTTGTCCGGACACGAGGTCTTCAACATCGCCGCTGCTACCAGCCGGTACCTCGAGCCCACCGACGAGCTGGTCCGGAAGTACAGTCCCGGCACCAGGATCAAGGACGGCTATTCAGGATGTTGGGGCGGCCTCGACGTTGCCAAGGCGGCCGAGGCGCTGGGCTTCGAGGCCGTCCACGTCTGGCAGGACTACCTCGACCCCGACGGCACCCCAAAGACTCCGGCGCCCCCTGGAAAAGGCCAGACGTGAGGGCGTCCGGGACTGCTGGAGTTGCGCCGGAGATCCCGGCGCAGTACCAAGAAGGGGACGTGCCGCGCGTCGATGGGATGCTTGAGCCATGAAGCTGATGACCGCCCACAAGATCCTTATCGGGACGTCCATCGTCTTCTTCATCTTCTTCAGCGGGTGGGAGCTGATGAACTACCTGGGTGCGGGCGAAGTGGGGGCGCTGGCTCGCAGCGTGCTCTATCTCTGCGTCGCCGTGGGATTCGCGGTCTATTTCAGGTCTCTGAAAAACAAGGTGCTGTAAGGTGGATCCGGACCCTTTCATCGTTCCGGTTACCGAGGAGGAGATTCGCCGGGAGCGCTTGAAAGCGCGGGAGCTGCGCAACAGCCAGTGGTGGAAAAACCGGAAGAGCAGACGACTGTGCGCTCATTGCGGCCGTCGGTTCTCCCCCCGAGAGCTGACCATGGATCATCTGGTCCCCATCATCCGCGGCGGCAAAAGCACCAGGGACAACGTCGTTCCCAGTTGCAGGGAGTGCAACAGCGCCAGGAAGCACAGCCTGCCTTTCTGACGGTGCGGTCCATCGGGGTTTCGTTCAGGCGTCCCGATCCCCGACCCATGGCGAAATTTCCTGCGAGATGGGATATGGTACCGGCCGGAATGGTCAGGAGGATTCCGCCTTGCAGAGTTGGCAAGTCAAGGAAGCCAATGCGCGTTTCAACGAACTGATGAACGATCTCGCCGAGGACGGCCCGCGGATGATGACCCTGCGCGGGAGAAGGGTGTCCATCGAGTTGGAGGATGTCGATCATTCTACAGCCTCCAGCGGAGAGCGCGGTGACTGACGCGGACATGAGGCGCCGCGTCCGGCTCGGCGAGGACTCGACGCTGGAGTTCAAGGGAGTTCTCCTGTCCGGCGGTCGCGTCAAAGACCCCGACCGGAATGCAACCGCGGATGAGTTGGCCGCCTTGGCCAACAGCCGGGGTGGAACGTTGATCCTCGGGGTGGACGACAAGACTCACCGGGTTCAGGGCATTCCGCTCGACGGCATCGACGCCGTCGAAAGCCGGGTCCGCGAAATTTGCAACGACTCGGTAAAGCCTGCCCTTGATGCCGATATCCTGAAGCTGGAGTTGGAGGGTCCCTGGCGGCCGGCTCGTACCGGTGCTGCGCGTCGATGTCGGACGCAGCTTGTTCGTGCACAGGAGCCCGGGTGGGTGCTTCCGCAGGATCGCCAGCTCCAGGCGCGAGATGGCTCCGGACGTCCTTGCGCGGCTGTTTCAGGAGCGCAGTCAGAGCCGGCTCATCCGTTTCGACGAGTCCGTCGTGCCCGCCACCGGGCCGTCCGACCTGCACTACTCGTTGACGCGACGCTTCCTGTACGGAGACGTTGTCGATGAGTCTCCAACTTCCCTGTGTGGAGATTCCCCGGACGCATCCGAGGACACGTTGCGCAAGCTCCGCATTGTCATGGACGACGCGGACGGGAACGCGCGACTCACGCTCGCCGGCGTACTCCTCTGCACGCCGGAACCGCAACGATGGCTTCCTCACGCGTACATACAGGCCGTCAGCTACGCTGGCGAGCGGACCGACGCCGACTACCAGACGGACGCGCGCGACATTGGCGGGCCGCTCGACCAGCAGGTTGAGGAAGCGCTGCACTTCGTCCGACGGAACACGCGGGTGCGGGCGACCAAGAACACGGTGAGGTCGGATCGTCCCCAGTTCAGCGAGCGGGCCGTATTCGAGGCAATCGTGAATGCGGTGGCTCACCGCGACTATTCGATGGCCGGCGCTCGAGTGCGTCTGCATCTGTTCGGCGATCGCCTTGAGCTCTACGTTCCCGGCGCGCTGGCCAACACACTGACCCCGGACAGCCTGCACCTGCGGCAGTCGAACCGGAACGAGCTCATCGTATCCCTCCTGGCGCGCTGCAAAGCGCCTTCCGGCGTCGGGCGCACACGACTGATGGACAGGCGCGGTGACGAGGTGCCGATCATTCGTCGAGAATGCCGAGGGTTGTCGGGACGGCTGCCGGAGTACAGCCCGATCGACGACAGTGAGTTGCGGCTGGTGATGTGGACCGCGGCGTAGGGGTCGGTCTTGACGGACAGCAAGCAAATCGTCTGCCTTGTCAACTCCCGGAAGCTCTCGGGCCGGTGTATCGCTGGCCGCGAATGGAGTGGGGAGCGGGGGACTGGGTTCGACCCGTGAGCGCGCGCGAAGGCAAGGAAGTGTCCGAGTACGAGCGCCAGTACGAAGACGGCAGCGACCCCCGGGTGCTCGACATCGTCAACATCCCGGTTCTTGAGCCGCGCCCAAAGAACTGGCAAACGGAGAATTGGTTGCTCGACCCAGAGCTCTACTGGCAAAAGGAAGGAACCTGTTCGTGGTTCGATCTTTCCGCGTTCGTGGATCCCGTCGCACCGCTCTGGGTCAACGGATACTGCACCTACCACGGGTTGAACGACAAGATCCCGCTGGATTCGATGATGCCGGTTTCGAGCTCGTTGCGGCTGATCCGGGTCGAACGACTCGAACTCACCGTGTTCAGGCCCGGCGAGGCGTTCGGCAACTGCTACTTGACCATCAGTCTCGGAGAAACGTACGAGGGCGCCTGCTACAAACTGGTCGCCGCCGTCATCGAATGCGATCGGCGGTAACTACGCGAGCGCGGCGGAGATGACCCACAACCCCATCCTTACCATCGGTCACTCCAGTCACTCCATGGAAGACTTTCTGGCGTTGTTGGTGAAACACCGGGTTACGTCCGTGGCCGACGTGCGCTCCGCGCCCTACAGCCGCTTCAGCCCCCACTTCAACCGTGACGTGCTCACCGTCGCGCTCAAGGCCCGTGACATTCACTAT
Source organism: Binatia bacterium (assembly GCA_963422385.1). Lineage (GTDB taxonomy): Bacteria > Desulfobacterota > Binatia > UBA9968 > JAJDTQ01 > JAJDTQ01. The sequence continues at coordinate 2,418,756 of OY729432.1, forward strand.
GCGTACCTCGGGCGCGAGCTTGGCGGGCGCCCGGACGATCCTGCCTGTTACGAGGGCGGCCGAATCCGCTACGAGCGCGTCGCGCAAACAAGCGGTTTTCGAGACGGCATCGTACGGGTCGTCGGCAGAGCCGTGACACGTCGCATCGCGCTCATGTGCGCGGAGAAGGAGCCGCTGGACTGTCACCGGACGCTTCTCGTTGCGCCGGCGCTCGACGATGAAGGTGTCGCCGTCGCGCATATCCTCGCCGAGGGCGACCTCGAGCCGCACGCCAGGGCCATGGACCGATTGATGGCGAAGTTCGACCTGAGCCCGAACGGCGATCTGTTTCAATCGCGCGAGGAGGTGGTCGCGCAGGCGATGGCGCGTCAGGCCGGGCGCGTCTCCTTTGTCCGCGAGAGTCCTGCGTCGGAGCCGGGGCGGCCCATCCGATGAAACTGTGGACCATCGGCTTCACCAGGAAACCCGCTCGTCGGTTTTTCCAATTACTGCGTCAATCGGGCGCCAGGCGGGTTGTCGATGTGAGGCGCAACAATGGATCGCAACTCGCCGGTTTCGCAAAGAAGGACGATCTCGCCTGGTTCCTCGCCGAGATTTGCGGTATCGAGTACGTCCACCTGCCGAATCTCGCGCCCACCAGGGAAATGTTGAGCGACTACCGGAAGCGGCGGATCGACTGGAACGTTTACGAAGCCCGTTTTCTGGACTTGGTGCGCGAGCGGCGGATCGAGGAGACGATTCCCAGGGAAGTCCTGAACGAAGGCTGTCTGCTGTGCAGCGAGGACCAGCCGCACCGCTGCCACCGCCGACTGGTTGCCGAATATCTGAACGAACGCTGGGGCGGTGTCGCAATCGAGCACTTGGCCTGATTGACTTGGCGTCTGATCCGGATCAACGGCGTTTCCTGGGCCGGCGAGGATCTCCGGCGCTCAGCCGCACGATTCTTTATTCGCCGCCGGGATCTGCTCATGGCGCAATAGGTGCGAATCTTCTCGGTCACGGCAGGACCTGTTCCGTTATTCTCCGAACGTGCCCCGATAGTCCCTCCACGCCTTCGGGCCGGCGCGGTCGAAGACCTTCTCGCGGACGCCGCCGGCGTACCGGGCGGGGATGAAGTTGATCTTTTCGGTCAGGGATGGCTTCAGGCGCACGCCTTGAGCGCGCAGTTCATCGGCCATGACGAGGTTGTCGAGCACCACCCGGATCTCGTCGTGGTCGGTCCACATGGCCTTGTAGACGATGCGGCCTTCCTTGCTGATGATGTAGACCATGTTGGGGAGGACGCCGTAGATCTGATGGACGGTACCCTCCAGATCATCCACCAGCAGAGGGTTCTCGATGCCGTCCTGCTCCCGGCAGTGGCGGGCGTATTCCAGCTTCTGCTCGAAGTCCTCGTGCGGGCCGTAGCGCTCCCCGGGATGGGGCTCGCGCACGTAGATGGTGAGGAACTCGAAACCCTTGTCGCGGTAGTTCCGGTACATTTCGTTCAGGGGCGAGACCTCGCCCACGAAGGGCGGTCAGGTGATGCTGCCGAACTCCAGCAGTACGTGCTTGCTGCCCTTGAACCCGGAAAGCCGGACCGTTTCTCCTTCGAGGGTCCGCAGGCTGAAATCGGGGGCCTCCTCTCCCGCGCGCAGGCGCCCGGCGAACTCACCGGATTTGGCCGCGCTCTCGGATCGGCTGAAGGTTTCGTAATTGTATGCACTGACCGACTGGTTCATGACGTGGGCTCCTTTGCCTCTGTGAGCTGCATGACAGCGTGTGCGAATTGAGACGAATCTACTATGAAACACGTAATCCGGTCTACTTGCGCAAGCCCCCGGGAGCCGCCCTTCCATCAGGATCGGGAATCCTGTTCCAGGGCTTCCAGGAGTGCCCGCATGTCGTCCGGTATGGGGGCGGTCCATTCCAGCGATTCGCCGGTTTCCGGGTGGCGGAGTCCGAGCCGTTCCGCGTGCAGGGCTTGCCGCCGGAAGCCCCGCAACAACTCCGTGAGCCCGGTCCCGTGATCCTTGCCCACGGCCGCGCCGCTACGCCTTCCGTACACCGGATCGCCGACCACCGGGTGTCCGATGTGCGCCATGTGCACCCGGATCTGGTGTGTGCGTCCGGATTCCAGCCGGACTTGCAGCAGGGTGTGGCTCCGGTACGCCGACTTCACGCTGTAGTGGCTCGTGGCCTCCTTGCCCCGTGGTTGCACCGACATGCGGGTTCGGTGGACGGGGTGGCGTGCGATGGGCGCCGCGATGGAACCGTCGGCACGGACGCCGCCCTGTACCAGAGCCAGGTATTCCCGCTTGATACGCCGTGCCTGGAGCTCCCGCACCAGGCGCAGGCGCACGCGATCACTCTTGGCCACCACCAGGAGGCCCGAGGTGTCCTTGTCCAGCCGGTGGACGATGCCGGCCCTGGGGACGGCCTCGGTCCCGGGCGCGTGGTGCATGACGGCGTTGAGAAGGGTGCCCTGGTGATTGCCTGCCCCTGGATGGACCACCATTCCCGGAGGCTTGTTGATCACCAGCAGCACAGCGTCCTCGTGGATGATATCGAGGGGTATCGGCTGCGCCTCCCAGGAAACCTCGGGGGTCTCCGGCAGGTCCAGCTCGACGGATGCACCTGCCGGGACCTTGTTCGAGCACTCCGGCACGCCGCCGTCGACCCGGACGTGTCCCTCCCGGACGAAGCGCTGGAGCCTTGAACGCGAGTAGTCCGGCAACAGAACCGCCAGGGCCGTGTCCAGCCGTTTGCCGTGGAGCGCCTGCGGCACGGTCAGGCGCAACCCGGACTCCTGCTTGTGGGGGGTCGTGCTCATGGCGCCGGAGGCCGCCGCGGTAACCCGTGGGAGTCGCGGAGGCAAGCTCAAAGCTTGTTCCTTTCATCAGGGGATTGCAACGGAGTGCCGACGGAGCTCCGTCTCCACGGGCTCAGGATTGACGGGCACAGCCCCCGATCGTAAACTCCGGCCATGGATCTGAGAACCTACGTCGAGTCCGTCAAGCGCCTCGCCCCGGAGCGCGTGCTGGAGGTCACGGACAAGCACGACATCCATCTGGAAGTATGCGCCATGATCGCCGACCTGGAGAAGCGGAAACGGGAGCCGCTGGTGATCTTCTCCAACGTCGACAACCTGAGCGGCGAGCCGTCGGAGTTCCCGCTGCTGATGAACGTGTTCGCGTCCCGCGCCGCGTGCGCGATGGCCCTGGGCCTTCCGCCCGAAAACGCCGGCCGGGAGCTGATGATCGAGTTCCAGGCGCGTGAAGCCCGGCGGGAAACGCCCGTCATTGTCGGCGCTGCCGACGCTCCGGTGAAGCAGGTCAGGATGGACCCCAACCTCTACTTCCTGCCGGTGCTGACGCATCACGTCGCCGACCTCGGTCCCTACCTGACCATGGCCTGGTGCGCCAGGGACCCCGACACCGGCGTCTACAACTCCTCCTTCCACCGCTGCTACGTGCGCGACTCCGATCACCTCGTGATGTTCTTCGAGCGCCGGCATCTCTGGGACTACTTCGTTCGCGCCGAAGAACGCAACGAAGCGTTGCCGGTGGCCTGCGTGGTCGGACACCACCCGGCCTACTACCTCGGCAACTGCATCCTCAACGGCATGGCCGAGGACGAGTACGAGAGCATCGGAGGGCTCATGGGCGAGCCGCTGCGGCTGGTGCCGTCCGAGACCTTCGGTCACGAGTTGCTGGTGCCCGCGGACGCCGAGATGGTGATCGAGGGCCGGGTGCTGCCGCACCAGCGGGAAATGGAAGGGCCCTTCGGAGACTTCACGGGCTTGTACGGCGCGGCTGGAGAATCGCCGGTGGTGGAGGTCACCGCCATCACCCATCGCCGGGGCGCCTACTGCATGGACATCCTGGCGGGTCACCGCGACCATCGCCTTCTGGGCGCCGTCCCCAAGGAAGGCAGCATCTACCGCAAGGTCCAGGCGGTGGTGCCCACGGTACGGTCCGTGTGTCTGCCCTTGAGCGGCGCGGGCCGGTTCCACTGCTACATCAGCATCGACAAGCGTTGCGAGGGCGAGGCCAGGCTGGCGGCCATGGCCGCGTTCACCGGCTCGGAGCTCATCAAGCACGTGGTGATGGTGGACGCGGACATCGACGTGTACGACGAGGAAGAGGTGTTGTGGGCCGTGGCCACACGGGTGGACGCCGCCACCGACGTCTCCATCATCGACCGCGTCAAGGGCAGCCGCCTCGACCCGGTGCATCCGGGCAAGGACTGGGGCTCGAAGCTCATCATCGACGCCTGCCGCAACGAGGATGTCGAGTTTCCCGGCCGCATCGCCGCGGCCGAGTACCGGCCCGGCGGCCGGGAAAGCCAAAGGCGGTGAGGGCAACAGTCTTCGATTTCCATCTGCGGCCACGGTGACGGTTCGTGAGCGGTGTGGACCACAAGCAGGTGCAGGAAGCGGGGGAGCCGCGGGTCGGGGTAGCACAGACATCATGCGCCAGGAGCGACCAGGGTTGGCGCATCGTTTGGCGCGTCGCGAACCTGACTTCTTCCGGGATGCGGTTCCTGGATGCGCGGTTCCCGCACGGGCAGTTCCGTAGCGGGCTCATGGAGTTCGCGGACGTCCGGGTCGCGCCGTCCGACAGCCTGAACATGGAGGCCGTGATAGCTTGCAACGGACGGCACGGCGACGTAGTCGAGAATGCGTTCCTGATCACTACGGTCGAATGGCAGAAGGTCCGTTGGCGAATACTGGCTCGCATGAAGGTATGCTTCACGGCCGAAGGGACGCCCGCGGCCGAGACCGAGCTCGTGACGGCTCAACGGGTGGGTTTTTTCGAGCCTGAGTGGTAAGGATGCAAGTGTCGAGACTCTGACGGAGTATCGGAAGTCTGACGGCTTGCGCCGGGGCAAACGCTGAAAAGCGCGATTCAGCTTCAGAGGCTGGAGAGGAAAGCATGAACGATCGGGACGCGTATATCCTCAAACGCATGCGTGGCTGATACGGGAATTGAGGCCTCGGCTTCGAAGAGACCGCGGGTATGGTCTCCAACACGCTCGGCATGGAACTCGACGATCTCGTCGCGACGCTGAAACGCGTCCGTGAGACCTGTGGCGAGGACCCCGAGTACTTGAAGCTGCGCGCGTCGCTGCCGGACGATTGGCCGATGTAAAGGGCTGCCCGAGCAAGCAGAAATCTCCTGCGAGGCAGGCGCTACCCGCTCTTCAGTTCCTTCGATTTCAGTTCTTTCAGCATTTCCTGCAGCATTTCCCGCAGAGTTTCACCCCGCGCCAGAAATGTTTCCCCTTGCGAGTCTTTCAGGCCGACTGCTGCTGCCAACGCAACTTGGTTTGTTTGCGCGATTTGCGCGATTTGGGCATTAATACCTTTCATCTCGCCCTTGATGCCGGCTACTTCGGCTTTGACATCACTAATGTCTCTGCTCAAGCTGTTCAAGCGTCCTTGTGTGTCTTTGCTCAAGCTGTTCAAACGTCCTTGTGTCTGCCAATTCACGGCCAACAGCGCGCCGACGATGGCCGCCACAGCGGCCCAACTTTCGATCCGGTTCATCCCTCTCTCCCCCATGATCTGATCTATTCTACGACAAAGGCTGGCACAGGTCCGAGCGGCCGGACGCCCGGCCAGAACTCCCGCCGGCCGGTCATGGCCTGGACGTGGCCGTCCCATTCCAGCGTGAAGGCGGTGATCCCGAGCTTGACGGCGCGCCGAAGCTTTTCCCGGGTTTGCGGATCGGTGGCGGCCTGGCGGATGGTATCGATCTGCCGGGAGCCGTGCCCCACGTCCTGATCCGCATGGATTCGATACGTTTCCACCTGTCGTTCCGAGAAACCGTAGTGCCCCACGAGCTCCCTGTAGACCCGGGCGGCCGCGCCGTCGGGTCCGCCGTGCTGGCTCTCGACGAAGGCGAGCATGGCCACGCCTTCGAGCGCGGACCGTCGCTGGCAGCAGCCGATGATCATCTCGATGGCTGCCAAGGTGCCCGGAGTGGGCTCGGCGTTGTCGGCGTCCGCGCGCGAGATGCCGGCCCCTTCCAGGAACTGGTACATGATGTCCACGTGGGTGCGGTCCCCGGACAGCTCTTCCATGAAGTTCTCCAGCACCACGTCCATCAGCCCTTGTTCCCGGTTGGACACGGCATTGACCGTGATGTACCCGAAGTAGATGGGGTTGGTGCGCACCCGAAGATAGTGCTGCACCTCACCCAGGATGATCTGTTCGCGGGTCCACTGGTGGTCGACGATGCCCTTGAACCAGGGATGTTCCACCATTGGCACCTGGTTTGCATATTTCCACAACTCGTCGATGAATTGATCCGGTGACGTCACGGCAGCGCCTCCCTGGCGGGATTGATCCGGTCCCTGTATACAAGCATACTCGTATCGGTCGGGTAATCCAATACCGGCAGGGACCGTCATCGTGGGTCAGGAAGGCAAGTGGTGAGGAAGCCGAAATGGCTCAACGCGCAGGAGCAGGGACATGCCTTGGTGGGGCTGGTTGAGCATTGGAATCATCCTGATGGGCGTGGAGCTGACGGCCGTCGACGCCGCGTTCTATCTCATCTTCGTCGGGGCCGCCGCGGTCTGCGTGGGGATCATCGGACTGGCGGGAGTGGATCTGCCGGTAGAGGGTCAATTGTTGGCGTTTGCGGTCCTCGCGGTCGTGTCCATGGTGTGGTTTCGGAGGAAGCTCTACGACCGGATTCGCGGCGGGCTGCCGGGTTTCGAATACACGGTGGCCGGCCGGGTCGTATCGATCGGTGAAGACGTTCCTCTCGGCGGGGAGACCCGGGTCAATCTGCAAGGCACGCAATGGACCGCGGTCAACGTGGGCCCGACGCCGATCGTGGCAGGCGCCCGTGCGCGGGTGGTCGGAAGAGATAGCCTGAATCTGTCCATCGAGGGGTTGGCGGACGAAGGCGCGAACGAATGCGAGGAGGAAAAATAAATGGACGCGAACGCAGGTTTCTTGATCACGGCGGGCGTCATCGCCATTGTGGCGCTGGTGGTGCTGCTCAAGACGGCGGTGGTGGTGCCGCAGCAGAACGCTTACGTCATCGAGAACCTCGGCAAGTACGCGCGCACGCTCAAGCCGGGATTCAACATCCTTGTGCCGTTCATGGAGCGTGTCGCCTACCGGCACAGCCTCAAGGAGCACGCCCTGGATATCGAGGAGCAGGTCTGCATCACCTCGGACAACGTCCAGGTGGGGGTGGATGGCGTTCTCTACCTCCAGGTCGTGGACCCGGAAAGAGCGTCCTACGGCATCGGCAACTACATCTTCGCCATCTCCCAGCTCGCCCAGACCACGCTGCGTAGCGAGATCGGCAAGATCGAGCTGGACAAGACCTTCGAGGAGCGGGGGCATATCAACCAGAGCGTGGTCGAGGAGCTCGACAAGGCGTCCGACCCCTGGGGCGTGAAGGTGCTCCGCTACGAGATCAAGAACATCAACCCGCCGTCGGACGTGCTGTCGGCCATGGAGAAGCAGATGCGCGCGGAGCGGGAGAAGCGCGCCACCGTGCTGTCGTCGGAGGGCGAACGGGACGCCAAGATCAACGAGGCCGAAGGCGATAAGCAGCAGGTCATCAAGGCTTCGGAAGCGGCCAAGCAGCGGCAGATCAACGAGGCCGAAGGCGAGGCCGCGGCCATCCTGGCGGTGGCCGACGCCACCGCCGGAGGGCTCAAAAAGGTCGCGGAAGCCCTCGACTCGGAGGGTGGCGACAAGGCCATGCAACTCCGGGTGGCGGAGAACTACCTTGAGCGCTTCGGCAGCCTCGCCAAGGAAGGCAACACGCTCATCGTCCCCGCGAACCTGAGCGACCTGACCTCCATGATCGCCGCCGCCACCACGGTCCTGGCCCACACCACGAGCCGGGGCAACCAGGAGCCGGGGCAGAACGCGTAGCCGGAACCTGGATCCGGAATGCTGTCGCATTGAAGAGGATTGATAAGGCGAGTGGATCGGTGTAGTAGGTGACCTATGGAGGATTCCGACCATGGGAAAAAAGAAGCTGGACCGCCCGGAAGTCCACTACACCTCACGAGGCGAGCGTTAGGTCAAGGCCGAAGAACTACTGCGGAGTGCACGCGGGCGGGATGCCGTCCATAAGAATGGCGGAATTCGCTACTAGCATGCTCGCTATCAAGCAGCGTGAACGGAAGTCTTCGGAAAATACCCCGGACTAGACTCACGGCACGCATTGCGTGTGCGATGTAGCTCCTCCACCGAGTAACCATCGTGGCTCCAGGTTGGCTGCTGCCCCTCGCTCTCGGGGGCTATTTGTTTCTTACGCATTGCAACTGGACGCGTTTCAAGGCAGTACGTGCGTCCGGTTATCATCGGTTGTCGTCGCCTACCTCATCACTTCGCTCGGTTTCTGGTTGTGTCCGCAAGGCGGTGATCCGTGGAACGCGTTCGTACTCAAGATGAAATGTGATGGCGGCCGGCGCAGCAAATGGAGAAGCGGTTGAAGGCCACCGGTCCGGTAGGCAAACGACCTCGTCGGGCATAACGACCGGCTCAACGTCCGGTTCCCGACGAAGGATAAGAGATCCGGACCTCCATAAAGATCCGAAGACGGTAGCATTGCTGGCCGGACTGGTGCGCGCGTTCAGGGCCGGAGACATCGAGATGCGTTTCGATGAACCGGAGCGCACGATCCTGGCGAGGCTGTCCGGGGAAGGGCTTGTGGACCTCTCCAACGACGGCTTTCACTTGGCCCCGACCGGCGGCTCCTATACGGTGCGGTCGCAGGTTCCGCCCGTGACGGCCAAGGGAATTCTGTATCTGGAGCGTCTTCCCGTCGACGAGTTCACCGACCGTCCGGGGCTGTTCCGGTTTCTCGGTTGGCTGTGACGGACACTACCAGGGAACACACCATGGACGGGCTTGCAGACAAGGTTTCGGAGTTCGTCGCCGGCAACGATTTCGACAAGTTGCCGCCGGAGGTCGTGGAGGCGGCCAAGGTGGCGTTCCTGGACTGTGTCGGGGTCGCGCTGGCGGGCTCGGACGAGGACAGCGCGCGGATCTGCGGAGCGCTGGCGCAGCAGGAATCCAGGGTCGGCGAGGCCACGGTCATCGGTCAGGGATTCAGGACCTCGGCCACTCTGGCCGCGTTGTGCAACGGCACGTCGGCCCACGCCCTGGACTTCGATCACAGTTTCCTTATGGGTCAGCCCACGGCCGGCCTGATTCCCGCGGTCTTGACCATGGGGGAGGCTTTGGGAGCGAGTGGCCGCAACGCCCTCGCGGCCTACGTCGCGGGCTTCGAGGTGGTGGCACGGCTGGCCCGCTCCATCCCGCAGCTCTCCTCCACGGCTCACTGGCACGCCACGTCCAGCCTCGGTGCGGTTGGGGCGGCGGCCTGCTGCGCCAGCCTCGCGGGACTGGACGTCGCGGGTGTGCGCAACGCCCTCGGCATTGCCGTATCCATGGCGTCGGGAACGGTATGGAACTTCGCCACCATGACCAAGCCGTTGCATTCCGGCCTGGCGGCTCAGAACGGCATTCTGGCGGCGCGCCTGGCCGCGCGGGGGTTTACATCCAGTCCGGCGGCGCTGGAGGATGGGAAGGGGTTGTTCGACTGTTTCGCACGCGGGATCGACTGTGACGTCACCCCCTTCGAGAGCATCGGCCACAGCTTCGACCTCACCGATATCGGCATCAGCATCAAGCCGTATCCCTGCGGCGGCTTGACCCACACGGCCGTGGACGCCGTGCTGGAGCTACGGCAGGAGGGCCTTCGGGCCGATCAACTGGATTCCATGCGGGTGGGCGTGACGCCCCACGTCTTCGACCTGATCAGGAACGTGCCGCCCGCCAACGGCATCGAGGCCAAGTTCAGCATGCCCTACATCCTCGCCAGGGCGCTGGTGGACGGAGCGCTGGTGCTGGATACGTTCACGGACGAGGCCGCGGCGGAGCCGCAGATTCGACGGGTTGCCGAAAGGGTCGTGATGGAGCTGGATGCCGGTCTCGTGGAAGAGGCTGACGGCGGGCGTCCCGCCGAGGTGACCGTCAACCTCGTGGACGGCGGACAACTGCACCGCCGCATGGACCACTCCCGGGGCAGGCCCCGGAAGCCCATGACTCCGGCGGAGTTGCGGGAAAAGTTCGATGCCTGCGCCGCCAGGGCGCTGGAATCGGAGCGGAGCCGGCAAGTCGCCGAGCTCATCGGCGGCCTGGAGCGCCCGGAGAGCATCCGCGGGCTTTGCGAGCTCCTGGGCGGGTCGAAGTGACTACAGAGGCGGCTCTCAGCTTATGACTGATAGCGCGGTCGCTTCGAGCGCCGTGACCACCATGGCCTCCCGGTCCAGCATCGCCTGGATGTCGGGGACCACCTCGTTCTTCCAGTAGTCGCTCTCCGCGATGGTCCTGGCGAAGGCTTCCTTTTGTTCCTGGCTGTCGAAGCGGCGCAGCCAAACGTAGGCGTCGTCATCGTCGCGACCGGTGAAGCTGCCGGAAACGACGACGCCGTTGGACGCGTGGAACGGGATGATCTTCTCTTCCATGGTCTTGACCCAGGCATCGCGCTTGCCGGGCCGGGTCCTGTACTGGCGCAGTTCAAAAAACATGAAATCTCCCTTGGCGTCGCCGGGTTCCGCGAACGCTGTCACTTGGCCTCGTCGGATCCGTCTTCCTCAAATTCCGGCGCCCAGCCCTCGCCGAACTCCTCGGCCTCGCGGAAGCCTTCCGTCCGCCACTCGTCGATGAGCTGCCGGATGGGGATCTTGCGCCGCATCAGCCCCTTCATGAGGTTCTTGTACATGGGCGCCACGTGGGTTCGGGCGTTGATGGGGCAGACCGTCAGGCAGATCTTGCAGCCCTCGTACTGCTCGAAGAAGGGCCGGCACTGCGGCGTGTCCACGTGCCAGCGCAGGGTGCCGAAAATCTCCTGCTTCCTGGGCACGATGGCGTCGCCGGGGCACAAGTTCGTGCACGCGTTGCAGCGCAGGCAAAAGTCGTCGAAGCCGTAGTTGGCCGGTTGCGCCTCGGGAACAAGCGGCATCTCGGTGGTCACCGCGCCGAGCCGCACGCTCGGGCCGAACTTCTTGGTGATGAGCGAGCCGTGGCGCCCCAGCTCGCCGAGGCCGGCCTTCCAGGCCACCGGAATGAAGAGAATGTCGCCCTCGTTGGGGTAGCCCACCGCGCGGTAACCGTGGGAGCGGATGTACTGGGCCAGACGGACCGACACGTCCGACAGCAGGTAGTAGACCTTGTGCACCTCCATCTGCGCCAGCGGTCCCAGCCGTTTCATCTCCTCGAAGTCCATGTGGATGGCGAAGGAGATGGCCACCTTGTGTCCTTCCGGCGGTTTGGTTCCGCGTACGTAGTCGAACTCGTCGATGGGCGCCACGCCGACGATCTCCGCTCCCATGTCCAGAGCCGCCTTCTTCATGGTGCGGGTCACCCCGGCCCAGTCCCGGGTCTCCAGACGGTCGGGATTGACCGGACCGTCGTGCAGGTTGCGCCGGTCGTGGTCCTCCCGCATGAACATGAAGCGCCGTGTCTGCGGATGGCGTTTCGCCTTGGTCGTCGCGCCTACCTTCTTGTCCGGGAACGGCCACTGTTTGACGGGTTGTTGTCGGCGCTCCGTGAATGTGATGCCGCTGGGCTCCATGTGTTCGCTCCTCTCTTCGGGGAGGCTTGCAGGAAACCGGAACGGACTCCGGTTTACGACAGCACGGATCTTACCAGACGAACCGGGCTGGTTCCAAGGCATTTCAACGGTTTGCCGCCGGCAAACCGCGACACCGGCCCAAGGGACATCCGGAACCCGTCATTGGCACGAAAGTGGTACTCAACCCCTGAGCTTCCGCGAAAGCGGGACTCCAGGGGGGTGGGGCGGTCGTACGCGGCCGACTCTTGTGTTGGCGGCCCTCCTCCTCTACGGTTCACGATAGCATCGTGCGCAGCGCCTCGCGCTCCCGACATCCCGGAGGAAAATCTCATGCAAATGACCGCGGGACATGCAGTCGCCGAAGTGCTGGCGCAACTCGGCGTCCGCAAGGTGATCGGCGTCGTGGGTTCGTGCATGCTCGAGATTCTCGATGGCATATACGGCCGGGAGGACATCCGGTTTCTTTCCACACGCCACGAGCAGGCCGCCGCCCTCATGGCGGACGGCTATGGCAGGATCGCCGGCAGGCCCGGGGTGTGCATCGCCACCAACGGCCCCGGCGCCACCAACCTGTTGACCGGGGTGGCCAACGCCTTCCACGCCCAGAGCCCGGTGCTGGTCATTACCGGCGCGCCGATGATGAAGGACATGTTCCGGGATTCAAGCCAGGAGATCGACCAGCAGGCCATGTTCCGGCCCGTCGTCAAATGGTCGGTGCAGGTGCGCAAACCCGAGCTGGCGGCGGCCCTGACCTGGGAAGCCTACCAGCGCACCATGACGGGCGTCCCCGGACCGGTGCACCTGGATCTCCCTCGGGACGTGCTGAACGAGAGCGTGGAGTTGCCGGACATGGGCCGCCTGATTCGTGGACAGGCGGCTGCACCCGCCCCCGAGGCCGAGGCTGTGGCGGCAGCCGTCCGTCTCCTCGAGAAGGCGCGCCGCCCCGTGCTGCTGGCCGGCGGTGGGGTGCTCTGGTCCGACGCCGGCGACGAGGTCGTCGCGTTGTCGAAGCGCCTCGATGCGCCGGTCGTGTCCTCCACCGGGAGGGACGATGTGGCGCCGCAGTCGTACCCCCTTTACCTCGGCGCCATCGGCAGGGGCGCGCTGCCCGAGGCGCAGGCCTTCTTCAAGGAGGCCGACCTGGTGCTGGCGGTGGGCACCAGCCTCGGCCACTTGACCACGTTCTGGCGTCCGGACTTCTTTGCGCCCGGCACGAAGCTGATCCACATTGCCCGTGACCGGAACAACATCGGCCGGGTCTACCCGGCGGATGTCGGTATCCAGGCGGACGCCCGGTTGGCGCTCAAGGCGCTGCTGCGGTCGGTGAAGCGGAAAGGAGTCGGCCGGCCGGGCTGGCTGAGAAAGGCCGCCAGGGTGCGGGCCGCGCAGGAAAGGCACCGGAACCAGGCAGCCCGCTACGACGGCCGCCCGGTGGACCCGCGGCGCGCCCACGCCGCCCTGCGCAAGGTCCTGCCTCGGGATGCCGTCATCACCCTCGATGCCGGCGTCGGCCCCGGCTACGTTTACGAGTACCAGACCTTCGAGCAGCCCCGAAGCCTGCTGGCGCCCCAGGGACTTGCGGCCATCGGCGTCGGCTACCCCGTCGGTCTCGGAGCGAAGCTCGCCGCGCCCAAGCGCCCGATCATCACCATCAGCGGCGACGGCTCCTTTCTCTACAATGGCGCCGAGCTGGAGACCGCAGTGCGCGAAGGCATCCCCACCACATGCATCATCCTCAACAATTTCAACTACGGCTCCGAGCGTGCCTACCAGAAGTTCTACTACGAGGAGCGCTACATCGGCGACGCAATCGGCAATCCGCCCTTCGACGAGTATGCCCGGATTTTCGGCGCCGCCGGGCTACGGGTCGCGGATCCCGGTGAGCTTGAAGACGCCTTCGCCGAAGCCATCCGGCTGGGTCGGACGCAGCCTGTGCTCGTGGACGTGCTGTGTACGCCGGATGTCTTTCCCGAGCCGCGAAGGAGGGAAACCGTGAAGGCGGAGCGGCTACACTAGTTCAGCGAAAGGGGGCGATGATGGGAACAAGTACGAAATGGACGGCGGTAGTCGAGGCGTACTTCAGCGATCCGGGGCGGGTGCGCGCATCGCGCGGTGTGACCGGGGAGCGGTCGCGCTACGGGCCGACCGCAAACCTGCTGATTGCCGTCTGCGTTCTGCTCCTGGCCGTCGCCGTTTCTTTCGCGCACGCGCAGGAGCCGCCACCGGAATCCGGTACGGGCTGGCTGGACAGGCGGTCCGTTACCGGGGACCGTTTTATGGTCGCGGCGGCGAACCCGCACGCGGTCCGTGCTGGCTACGATGTGTTGAAGCGCGGCGGGACAGCGGCGGACGCCGCTGTCGCGGTGCAGCTCGTCCTGAATCTGGTGGAGCCGCAAGCCTCGGGCATCGGCGGCGGCGCCTTTCTCCTTTATTGGGACGCGGCGACCAGGAAGCTGCACACGATCGACGGGCGCGAGACCGCGCCGGCTCGCGCCACGCCGGAACGGTTCCTGGAGTCCGACGGCAGCCCGATGACTTTCTCCAAAGCGCTGGTCGGAGGCCAGTCGGTCGGCGTACCCGGCACCTTGCGTCTGCTTGAAGCGATGCACCGGCGGTTCGGCAAGACGCCCTGGCCGGATCTGTTCGAACCAGCCACCGCGCTGGCGGAGAACGGGTTCGAGGTTTCGCCTCGTCTCGCCCGATCGATCACACGCGCAAAAAAACGGGGGCTCGATCAATTTCCCGCACCGCGGGCCTATTTCTTCAGCGACAACGGCGCACCGTTACCGGCCGGTCAACTGCTGAAGAATCCTGACTTCGCGGCGACCTTGCGCAAAATTGCGGTAGACGGGGCCGACGCGTTCTACACCGGGGCTGTTGCCCGGGATATCGTCGAAGCGGTCGAAAGCACATCGTTTGTTGCGAACAATATCACGCTGCAGGACCTTGCGGCGTACCAGGCGAAGCTGCGCCCGGCGGTCTGTGTCCCCTATCGCGCCTACCAGGTCTGCGGCATGGGGCCGCCGACCTCGGGCGGACTTGCCGTGGGGCAGATCCTTGGCATGCTGAGGCATTACGACCTTAAGGCGACCGGCTGGAATGCCGAGCTCGTCCACATCTACGCGGAGGCGGCAAAGCTCGCTTATGCCGACCGTGCACGCTACATGGCGGATTCCGACTTCGTCGACGTGCCGTCTGCGGGACTCGTCGATCCCATCTACCTGAAAGACCGAGCGAGGCTGATCGACAGGAGTAACGCGACGGGGAAAGCGGCGGCAGGTCACCCGCCGGCGAAGAAGGCGATGGAGCGGGCGCCCGGCGCTGACCGGGACCGCGCCGGCACCAGCCATCTTGTCATCCGCGACGCCAATGGCAATGCGCTATCGATGACCACGACCATCGAATCGGGATTCGGCAGCCGGGTGATGGTGCGCGGCTTTCTGCTCAACAATGAACTGACCGATTTCAGCCGTCGGCCCGAGAAGGACGGCCTTCCCATCGCCAATCGGGTCGAAGGCGGCAAGCGGCCGCGCAGCTCGATGGCGCCGACCATCGTCTTCAAGGACGGGGCGCCCTATCTCCTGATCGGTTCGCCCGGCGGCAGCCGTATCATCAACTATGTCGCCAAGTCGCTGATCGCGATCCTCGACTGGGACATGGATCCACAAGACGCTCTGGAGACCGGAAACTTCACACACCGCAACGGCAAGACGCTGGATCTGGAGCAAGGCACCAGGGCGGCGTCCTTGGCCGAAGCGTTGGAGACAAAAGGGCACCGGGTGAACGTCCGCAACCTGAACAGCGGCTTGCACGCGATCCTGATCAAGGATGGGAAACTGATCGGTGCCGCGGACCCACGTCGCGAAGGCATCGCGATGGGCGAATGACCGCCCGCTCGAAGCGGACGCTTTGCCGAGGTCTTCCCGGAAAGGGGCGAGGATGGTGGCTGTACTTGAACCTGCGACCTTCAGGTCATGAGTCATGAAGTCGCCACCAGCGGCCCGTTCCTAATCGGTGATATCGAAGCGCAGTAGCGTGGCCGGCGTCTTGTAGTAGACCTCCCGGCAGTCCGCTTCCGACGCGTACCGCCCGGGCTGCATCCGCCGGACGCGTACCGAGACCTGGAGCGGCGAGACATCGAAGGGGTAGGGAGCGATCTTCACGGAGCCGTCGGCGTTCGGCGTGATACGCAGCTCGATGCCGCCGTCGGGCGTGTAGTCGGCGGGGATGGGAGCCAAGCGCTCTTCCTTGAAGCCCTCCTCGCCGTAGCCGTCGCAACAGAAGTAGAGCGACAGCAGGTCGAAGAGCTGAAGCATCCGGTAGTTGATCCACAACTCCTCTTCGAACCCGGGGCTTCCGGCGGCGAGAGCGGCCTTGTCCTGTTGCTGCTGGTACTCGAGTTCGCCGAGCGCGGCTTTGACCCCGGCACTAAGGTCTCGGACCCCTGGCTTGGGACTGGTCAGGACATCGTAGCGGCCGCGCCACAAGCCGGTGCGATGCATGGAAACGAGGACGCCGGCGTAGAGGTCGTGTCTGCGGAGCCACTCCACGTTTCGCCGGTAGGCCTGGAGTTCCGTTGCCTCGAACCCGGGGATTCTTTCGCGGTGTCCGAAAGGCCGGCCTTTCTCCACGTTCATGCGCGGCAACCCTTCCCACTCCCGGTAGCCGCTGTCGTGGTACGTGGTGGCGAAGACCATGGTGTCGTAGGGCCGGAGTTGCGCGAACCGGTCGTTGCCCCAATGGGCCGCGAACTGGGCCGACAACTCGGCGTGCTCTTCCTGGGTGCTCACGTAGGTTGAACCGTCATCGAGTTCACGTATGACCATTCCCGATCCTCCTTTGCCTGCGGACTGTTTTTCCATCTCAAATTTGTTCGCGGTGCGTCAAGGATGGGTAGTGTCTCAGTTTACTAGTTGACCCAATGCGAGGAGGGTTGGGCGGCAGAATATGCGTAGGGATTCTCGTCGTCGGCAAGGGCGACGACTTGACTACAGGGCGGGTTTCAAACCCGCCCCTGTAGTCAATAGAATAGCTCGTCCGATGGCCTGATCGTCATCGGAGCGTGAACGGGCACTCAAGCCCGCTGAATCCGTCATCCCGGATCAAGTTCGGGATGACGAGGAGAGGGATTCCGGGTCATGTCCGCGATTGAGTTTTCTGGTCGGCTCGGCAGAGAAAATCGGCTTCAATCGTTACACGATTCTCAACCTTCATACGCTGCTGGCAAGCAACCTGCTTGCCGACTTGGATGCGATATGCCGGCTCCGGCATATCGCTGTGGCGCTATGGTCGCGACCGGCCCTGATCACGACAACCAATCTATATCTACGAGCCTTTCGGCTCTTCCTTGGAGATCAAGGGCTTGAACTCGATGCCGCATTTCTTTCGTATGGAGACAGCCTCAATCGCATCCCTTTCACCCTTTAATCGGGCATATTCCTGCGCCTCGGGACCGTCGCCGCCCTCGAGAAAGAGTAGCGTCGGCCAGAAGAGGACCAAGCCGATGCCCATCTGCGCCGCGTCGGCATCCGCCGTCGATTTCAATTGGGCATGAAGCATGTGAACTCGCCGGCCGATCCGGTGGGATTCAGCGACAAGCTGGTCGCAATCATAGTCTTTGTATAGCAAAGGAGACACATCCAGCGCCGAAATTTTATTCGGTTGGCTCGCACAGCCTGTTAGCGTCAATGCGCCGATAAGCGCGAGCATGCCGGCAGTAACATTGCACAGTTTAGTGACGCCTTTCCGTTCTCGTTACCGTCTTCTGAAGGCTCTTGTATTCGGCGGAAGGCCCGACACGGGGACCTCCGTTCGATGCGTTCGGGGTGCAATGTACCGAACTCTGCGTGTGATCCCGGCCATGGAAGCGGGACTCACCGACATGAAACACAACATGAATTGGATCCTCGGCTTGATCGACGAAGCCTCAAACTGAGACACTATCCAAGGGTAAGTGGTTTGGCAACATCACATGTAGGTTTCCTCGGGATTGATCGCAGGTGTCGGCGACCCGGTCCACGTGGACCGGTAGCGCGCGCTCTTGCGGACGTTGGCTACCAGGGCGGGCCGGAAGCACGCGAGGCAGATGCCGCCTTGGCGGCGCACGATGGGATAGATGGTGCCGGGTGACCCCTGTCGGAGAAGGGCCTCGGCGAGCAACTGAGGCTCGATGTAGCTGTGCGGGTCCAGACAGCTTTCGAAGGTCGGATTTCCCCGGACGTCGTGAAACGCTCCGCCGAAATCCGCGAGATAGTCGTCGTAGGTGACGCTCTCCTCGGTCCAGTCAATCTCGACGAGCTCGATCCATTTGTGCTAGGCGACCTCGGCTTGTGATGTTGACAAGTCGAACGCGGCGTACCATGCACCGCGGTCCGGGCCGTTGAAACGGCTTCCGAGGGGATGGGGGTGAGAGAAGGCGCCGTTGGAGATACTGCTGAGCAGCCGACGGGCATCGTCGTCGCGGATTTTCCAGCAGGACATGATATTGAAGAAGGCGCGCACGGCGTCCGAGTTGAGCCGTTCACGCTCGGTGCGATTGGATAAATCCACCACTTGGACGACTTCGTGGCGCGTCTCGGGATATGCGGAGGTGGCTGTCATGGCTTCCTCTATTTACAGACCTATTATAATCCAATAATGGAGAATTACAAGGCTCGGAGCCTTTACGAAACTGCATGACCTTGCGGAGATATCCCGACAGGTGACCCGGAACGCGAGCCGGCTGGCCAAGACCGGACACTTGGCCGAATGCCTCCGGCAGTCCCGCCCTGACCCTGGCCGAGACCGATGCCTGCTTCGAGACCATGCGGCAGACCACGGGCCCGGGCTCGAGCCGGCGACGGGGCGAGCTCTTCGCCGCACTAATGGGGCGAGCGTCGGACGCCGAACGGGACTTTCTCCGGCGCCTCGTGCCCGGAGAGATGCGCCACGGCGCCCTGGAGGGGGTCATGATGGAGGCCGCGGCCAAGGCATCGGGGCTGGCGTCCCGCGCGGTGCGCAGGGCCTACTTTGTCACCGGGTCCCTGGGGCACGTGGCCGCCGTGGCCCTCAGTCATGGCGAAGCTGGTCTGGACGGCCTGCAACTCACACAGGGACGGCCCATCCTCCCGGCCCTGGCGCAACCCTGCGACGACATCGCCGAAGCATTTCGCCAGCTCGGGGCCGCGGCCCTGGAGTACAAGATGGCCAGGGCGCGTGTCCAGGTCCACAAGGTAGGGTCGGAGGTGGCGGTGTTCACCGGTGGGCTCAGGGACGGGGCCGCGGCCCGGGACTTCTTCGCGGCCGCCGTCGCCGCGGGCCACGAGGGGGTCATGGCCAAGACTCTGGACGGCGTCTACGAGGCCGGCGAGCGCAGCCGCAACTGGCTCAAGGTCAAGCGCGTGCACACCCTGGATCCGGTCGTCCTCGCGGCCGAGTGGGGCCACGGCCGTCGCCGTGGCTGGCTGAGCAACCTTCACCTGGGCGTCCGGGATCCGGCCGACGGCTCGTTCGTCATGCTGGGCAAGACTTTCAAGGGCTTGACAGACGCGATGCTCATGGAGCAGACGGAGTGGTTGCAGCGGCTGGAGACCGCCCGGGACCGGCACACCGTGTACGTGCGGCCGGAGGTGGTGGAGGTGGCCTTCAACGACCTTCAGGCGAGCCCGCAGTATCCCGCGGGTCTGGCCCTGCGATTCGCCCGCGTGAAGCGTTACCGTCCCGACAAGCGCGCGGAACAGGCGGACACCCTCGAGAGCGTGCGCGCGATTTACGACGCGGCGAACGCCGAATAGGGTCCGTCGAGAAAGGATCGCGATGAGCGATTTGGCAACCATGAGAACCGACGTGGTGGGGAGCCTGCTGCGGCCGGACCGGCTCAAGCAGGCGCGCCGCCGTTTCGAGGCCGGCGATGTGGATGCCGGCGGATTGCGGGAGGTGGAGGACGAGGAGATCCGCGCCGCAGTGGCCCTGCAAGAGAGCCTGGGACTGGGGGTGGTTAGCGACGGAGAGTTCCGCAGGATCAACTTCCAGGACAGCTTCGGCGCCTGCGTGGAAGGGTTTCGCTCGGGAGCGGCCCGCATCGAGATCCTGGAACGTCAATCCCGGGGTGGAAAGGCGTTACAACGCTGGGACGTTCAGCGTGACGTGGCCCCTGAGGTCCCTGTCTGGCACCGGCTGCCGGCGGTTGAGCGCCTGCGTCTGGCGCGGAACCTGCCGCTTGAGGAATACCGCTTTCTCGGCACCGTGACCGGCACACCGGCCAAGGTCGCGCTGGTGGGCCCGGACCGCATCAGCCAGCGGTTCGACTACGAGAACTCGCGCGACATCTATCCCACCGTCGAGGATTTTCTTGCCGACGTCGTAACCATCGAGCAGACCATGGTGGCGAGCCTGGTGGAGGCCGGCTGCCGCTACATCCAGATCGACGCACCCGGCTACACGGCCTACGTTGACGAGCCGTCCTTGGAGGCCATGCGGCAGCGGGGCGAAGACCCGGACGCCAACCTGGATCGGTCCATCGCCGCGGACAACCGGCTCCTGGAAGCCTTCGGCGACGCCGTGTCGGGCATTCATCTCTGCCGGGGCAACCAGCGCAGCATGTGGCATCGGGAGGGCTCCTACGACGCGGTGGCGGAACGGTTGTTCGCCGGTCTCAAGCACCGCCGGCTGCTGCTCGAGTACGACACGGAACGGGCCGGCGGGTTCGAGCCGCTACGGTTCGTCCCCAAGGGAACGGTGGTGGTGCTGGGACTCGTCAGCACCAAGGTGCCGGAGCTGGAGAGCGTGGACGACTTGAGACGGCGCATCGACGACGCGTCCCGCTTCCTGCCGCTGGAACAGTTGGCCATCAGCCCCCAGTGCGGCTTTTCCTCGGACGTGGTGGGCAATCTCGTGACCCCGGACGACCAGAAGCGGAAGCTCGAACGGGTGGCGGAGACGGCGCGGCGGGTGTGGGGGTAGGGGGAACGGACCCATGAGCGTTTCGACCGCCTTTCTGAGCTTTTTCGGCGGCCGCGTGGTCATCAAGGTGGGGGACATCACGCAGGAGGCGGTGGACGTGGTGGTGAACGCTGCCAACGGCACGCTCCTGGGTGGCGGCGGCGTGGATGGGGCGATCCACCGGGCCGGCGGTCCGGCCATCCTGGAGGAGTGCAGGAACCTCCGGATTACGCGCTACCCGGACGGCCTTCCCACCGGCGGCGCGGTGTTGACCACGGCGGGAAGGATGTCCGCGTGCCACGTGGTCCACACCGTGGGTCCGGTGTACGGCAGCGGCGGCCCGGACAAGGCGGAGAAGCTGGCCCGGTGCTACCGCAACTCCTTGAGAATCGCCGCTGACGAAGGGCTGGCCACGGTGGCCTTTCCGGCCATCTCCACCGGTATCTACGGCTATCCCATGGATGAGGCGGCCGCAGTGTCGTCACGGGTCATCGAGGATGCCCTCCGTTCCGACGCCTCCATCCGGGAAGTCCGGCTGGTTTTTTTTCTGGCTCGTGATGCGGACGTGTTCCTGCGCCACCAGGTATTCGACACGGACACCGCCCTGGTGACCACTGGATTGACGGAGACCCGGCAACATGAAGATCAGCGCCATCAAGACCCGTAGGCTCTCGAACATTCCCCTGGATCTGCCGTTCCATGAGCGGCGGCTCAACGGCTCCGTGGACCTGTTGTGGGTGGAGACCGACGAGGGCATCACCGGCGTTGCCGAGTTGGGGCACGGTCCGGCGACGGCCATCCTGCGGTTCATCGAGGCCGACCTCGCGCCCTTTCTGCTGGGCCGGGACCCTCTGGAGAACGAGCGCCTCATGCACGAGATGCGCTGGCGCTTCAACCCGCGGGCCGAGCCCGGGGTGTGGAACGCCGCGGTAAGCGCCATCGACGTGGCGCTGTGGGACATCAAGGGCAAGCTCCATGGCCTGCCGGTGTGGCGTTTGCTGGGAGGGGCGCAGAAGGCCGTCCCTTGCTACTTCACCTTCGGCGTCAGGAGCTACGGCCGCGGGGCCTTGGTGGAAGCGGCGCGGCATTGGGTGGACCGCGGCCACAAGCGCCTCAAGCTGATGGTCGGACGGGTCAACATCCACGGCGAGATCGATATGCGCGGCGCCAGCGGCGCTCACCGCGAGGACGATCCGGTGGAGGACGAGCGCCGGATCCGGGCCGTCCGGGAAGCCGTGGGCGACGACGTGGAGCTCATGGTGGACGCCGCCTGCCTGCTGCGCTACGATGCGGCGCTCCGCTGGTGCAAGCGTCTGGAGCCTTACAACCTCATGTGGTTCGAGGAGCCGATCCTGCGCAACGACCCGGCCCGGTTGGCGGCCTTGCGGCGTCACACGTCCATCCCCATCGCGGCCGGGCAATGGGAGGACTTCTACGGGCTGGCGGGGCTCGCGCGGGCCGAGGCCGTGGACTTCATCAATATCCAGGTGGGTTCCGTGGGCGGCTTCACCATGGGCATGAAGGCGGCGGCGGTGGCGCAGGCCTTCGACCTGCCCATCGGCAACGGCGCCTACTACGACATGAACCTGCACGCGGCCGTGCCCAACGGCTGGCGCACCGAGTTCCATGTCAACGATTGGCACATGGCCAAGGCCATCTACAAGGACCCGCCCGAGCCCGAGGACGGCTGGGTGACGCTGCCGGAAACTCCCGGACACGGGATGGTCCTGAACGCCGACGCGGTACGGGAATACGCGGCGGACTGAAGGGCCGGTGCCTTTCCCGGACGCGGGACGGGTAGCGAGACAGGGGCGGGTTTGAAACCCGCCCCTGCACGTTCCGTGGGGACGCGGGGGAATGACCGATGCGGCAACTCGAAGGCAAGGTGGCCCTGGTGACGGGATTCGGCTCGGGCCTGGGACGCGCTATCGCGGTGTGCTTCGCACGGGAGGGCTGCGCGGTGGCGGGGACCTCCACCACAGCCGGCAAGGGCGACGAGACCCTCGGGCTTATTCGCGCCGGGGGCGGCGGCGCCATGTTCAAGGCCGCGGACGTGAGGCGGTTTGGTGAGATGGAGGACGTGGTCCGGGCGGCCCTTTGTTCGGCGTCGGACGCGGCCTCCCACGTGACCGCCGCCATCCTGCCCGTGGACGGCGGCATGCGGCTCACCGGGGCGTGAATCCGGGGCCGAAAACCCGTTCGACGGCCGTTTTCGAGATCGAATTCCGCCCGAAATGTCAAGCGGAACGGCCGCCGACCATGGGTTGACCCCTCATCGGGGATGTTCTAAGAGTGCTACTTCCAAAACGCGCAGGGAGAGGAATCAGGTATGACGGCAGACACTTTGACCGTTACGGACAACCGTACGGGGAGCTCTTACGAGATCCCCATCGAGAATGGCGCCATCAATGCTTTTCACCTTCGGCAGATCAAGACGTCGGAGGGCGATTTCGGCCTCATGAGCTATGACCCGGGCTTTCTGAACACGGCATCATGCCACAGCCGCATCACCTTCATCGACGGCGACGTGGGCATTCTGCGCTACCGTGGCTACCCCATCGAGCAACTGGCGGAGGAAAGCACCTACCTGGAGACCACCTATTTGATCTTCCACGGCGAGCTGCCCACGGCCCCGGAGCTGGAAGACTGGACCTGGAACGTCGTTCACCACACGCTGCTCCACGAGAACATCAAGAAGTTCATCGACGGTTTCAAGTATGACGCCCATCCCATGGGTATGCTGGTGAGCTCCATCGCGGCGCTGTCAACCTTCTATCCCGACGCCAAGAAGATGTTCGACCCGGAATCCCGGCGCGCGCAGATCTTTCGCCTGATGGGCAAGATTCCCACCCTGGCGGCCTTCGTCTACCGCCACAGCATGGGACTTCCCTACGCCTACCCGGACAACGACCTCAGCTACACCGGCAACTTCCTCAACATGCTGTTCAAGATGACCGAGATCAAGTACTCGCCGAACCCGGTGCTGGAGAAGGCATTGGACGTGCTTTTCATCCTGCACGCGGACCACGAGCAGAACTGCAGCACCAACGCCATGCGCAGCGTGGGCAGTTCCCAGACCGATCCGTACTCGGCGCTGGCCGGTGCGGCCGCCGCGCTCTATGGCCCGCTGCACGGCGGCGCCAACGAGATGGTGCTGCGCATGCTGAGGGAGATCGGCTCCAAGGACAAGGTTCCGGGCTTCATCAAGCGGGTGAAAGCCGGCGAAGGGCGCCTCATGGGCTTCGGGCACCGGGTCTACAAGAACTACGACCCCCGGGCGAAGGTGATCAAGCGGGTGGCGGACGAGGTGTTCGAGGTCACCGGGCGCAACCCGTTGCTGGACATCGCCCTGGATCTCGAACGCATCGCCCTGGAGGACGAGTACTTCATCGACCGCAAGCTCTATCCCAACGTCGACTTCTACTCCGGGCTCATCTACCAGTCCATGGGATTGCCCGTAAGCATGTTTCCCGTGCTGTTCGCCATTGCCAGGACATCCGGCTGGCTCGCCCAGTGGGTGGAGATGCTGGTGGACCCCGAGCAGAAGCTCGCCCGCCCACGCCAGCTCTACCTCGGTTCGGATGTGCGCAACTACGTACCCATGGACCGCCGGCAGGCGGCATAGGGGTCCGGAAGCCGGCACGCGCGCTGCCGTACCCGCCGGCAGCGGAATCCATTCCGTGTAAACGGCCGCCACGGATCGAGAACCCCCGAGCCCCGCCCCAAAGGCCGGTAGTGAATCCGCCATGACCAACCACCGCGTGACCCTGGGTCTGATCCAGGCCAGGGCGGGCCTGGAGCCGGATCGCAACCTCGCCGCCACCGTACGGCGTATCCGCGTCGCCGCCGAGGACGGCGCCCGCATCGTCTGCGTCCAGGAACTGTTCCGCTCCCGGTATTTCCCCCAGGCCGAGGACACGGCCGCCTTTTCCCTTGCGGAGCCCATTCCCGGGCCCACCACCGAGCGTTTCCGCCCTCTGGCCCGGGAGCTTGAGGTGGTGATCGTGGCCTCGGTGTTCGAGGCGCGTGCCCCCGGTGTCTATCACAATACCGCGGTGGTCATCGACGCGGACGGAGGGATCCTGGGCAAGTACCGCAAAATGCATATCCCGGATGATCCGGGCTTCTACGAGAAGTTTTACTTTGCCCCCGGCGACCTGGGGTTTCGCACGTTCCGGACCCGCCATGCTCATGTGGGTGTCCTGGTGTGCTGGGACCAGTGGTTTCCGGAAGCGGCGCGTCTGGCGACCCTCGGAGGCGCCGAGATCATCTTCTGCCCCACCGCCATCGGTTGGGGCGCTGGTGAGGCCCGGTCCGCGCGCCAAGCCCAGATCGAGGCCTGGGAGTTGGTGCAGCGGTCTCACGCGGTGACCAACGGGGTCTACGTGGCGGCCGTCAACCGGGTGGGCCGAGAGGAGAAGGTCACCTTCTGGGGCAACTCCTTTGCCGCCGATCCCTCCGGCCGGGTGCTGGCCCGGGCCGGCAGGAACAAGCCCGAGACCCTGCTGGTGGACTGCGATCTCGGGGCCATCACGGAAGCCCGTCACAACTGGCCGTTTCTGAGGGACCGGCGCATCGACGCCTACGGCGGCCTCACCAGACAGTTGCTGGATTGATTCGTGGGCCAGGACGCCCGGTTGACGGACCCGCGGGGAGCGGGTTATCGTATGCCCGCGGAATGGGAGCCCCATGCGGCCACGTGGCTCGCGTGGCCGCACAACGTCGATACCTGGCCGGATGACCTCGATCGAGTGCGGCAGACCTGGGTCGCGATGATCCTCACGCTGGTCGCCGGCGAGCCAGTCCATCTGCTGGTCAACGACGCGTCCTCCGAGACCAAGGTAGCGGCCCGGCTCGGGCGTGGTGGAGTCGACACGCGCCGTGTCATGTTCCACCGCATCCCCACCGTCGACGTGTGGATCCGGGACTACGGGCCGACCTTCATCACCCGTGCGGCCTCCTCCGGTGCCTTGGCGTTTGTCAACTGGCGGTTCAACGCCTGGGGGCTGAAATACCCGGACTACGTAGCGGACGACGGCGTGCCGATGCAGATCAACGAGTCCCTCGGCCTGCCTGCGTTCGCGCCGGGAATCGTGCTGGAGGGGGGCTCCATCGACGTCAACGGCGCCGGTATCTGTCTGGTGACCGAGGAGTGCCTGCTCAATCTCAACCGGAACCCGGTGCGCGCACGGGCGGACATCGAGGAGTTGCTGATCTCCGCTCTGGGGCTCCGGCACATCCTCTGGCTGCCGGCCGGCCTGGTGGGCGACGACACCGACGGCCACATCGACAACCTCGCGCGCTTCGTGGACACCGACACCGTCGTGTGTGTGGTGGAGCCGGACCCCAGGGACGAGAACCACCGGGCGCTGCAAGAGAACTACCGCTGTCTGACGTCCGCCACGGATCCGCACGGTCGCCGGCTCCGCGTCGTGCCGCTGCCGCAGCCCGATCCGGTGATGGCGGGCGATGACAGGCTCCCCGCGAGCTACGCCAACTTCTATATCGCCAACGGCGTGGTGCTCGTTCCGCTCTACGGCGGATCCAGGGATCAGGCCGCCCTCGATACCCTTGCGCCGCTGTTTCCCGGCCGGCGGGTAGCGGGCATCGACGCGCGTGCGTTGATTCCGGGTCTGGGGGGGATACACTGCGTCACGCAGCAGCAGCCTGCGACTTGACAGGCCGCCCGCGTGTTTCTAGTGTTTGCGTTTCGTGAGCGTATTTTTGAAACACTACACCAAGTGTCCCGTGTCATGGCGCGGGTCGTAGAAATCGGCAAGGTTCGCCGGGAGCAACGCCGGCGGCTGGAACGGGACGTCACGGATCAATGCATCGAGGTGCTGGAGTGGAATCTCCGGAGCAGCCTCGACCGTTACTTTCTCGCGCCCCGTGAGGAGCGGCTGGATCGGGCCACCAGGATCCGCCGGCTCAGCGAGGTGCTCGAGTACACCTTGCGGTTGCCGTAACCCGCGCACCGGAACGTACCGACGGCGCGTTTTCACCAGATCATGCGCGCGACCCGGTAGTGGGCCTGGACGTATTCCTTGGCCCGGGTTTCGGCGGCCTCGGCGGATTCGCCGCCGAAACGAAGCGGGAGACCCGACCGCGCCAGCACAAGACAGGCATCGTCGAGCGCGGCGCCGCCGATGAGGACGGGATAGGCCGACCACGAGGCGCCGTCTTCGACCGATCGGATCTCGACCCTGACGACGCCGTTGATGGAAGGAACGTGGATGTCGAGCTTCATGCGGCGTCAGTCTGGCGTCCGGACGGTATCAAGTCAAGTTTTCCGCCGCGGCGTTTGAAGGACCGGGTCCCCCGACAGACCGGATGACAGGACACTAAAGTGCCGACGCAGCCCAGCAAGCAGATCGAGACCATCCCCAATCCACGGCAGGACCGGGACTACGAGGTGTCCATGGACTGTCCGGAGTTCACCTGCGTCTGCCCCAAGACCGGACAACCGGACTTCGCCACCATCCGGGTCCGTTACGTTCCGGGTCCGCGTTGCGTCGAGCTCCTGTCGTTGAAGCTTTACCTCTGGTCGTTCCGGGAAGAGCGCGCCTTTCACGAGGACGTGGTCAACCGGATCCTGGACGACTTGGTGGCCGCCTGCTCACCGAAGTTCATAAGGGTCATCGGCGACTTCAATGTTCGAGGCGGGATCCACACGGTGGTGACCGCTGGGCACGGGACCGCGCCCAAGGGGTCCGGCCGGGAACCCGGCGACGGGTGACCCATGGCTGACGTAACGGAAAACCTTCACCGGCTCCCTCCCCAGAACCTGGACGCGGAAGCCTCGATTCTCGGCGGCGTGCTGCTGGATAACGACGCCATCAACACGGCCATCGAGCACGTCAACCCGGACGACCTCTACCGCGAGTCGCACCGCAAGATCTATCGCGCCATGGTGGAGCTCTGGGACCGCAACGAGCCGGTGGACCTCATCACTCTGAGCGACCATCTGAAGGCCAAGGGGGAGTTGGAAACCGTGGGCGGCTCCGCCTACCTCGCGGAGCTTGCGAGCCAGGTGCCCACCGCCGCCAATATCGCCTACTACGCGCGCATCGTGAGGGAGAAGGCCATTCTCCGTCACCTGATCCGGACATCGACCGATATCGCCACTCGCGGGATGGAAGAACGGGGTGACGTGGACACGTTCCTGGACGACGCCGAGCGCGCCATCTTCGACATTTCGGAAAAGCGCATCAACTCGTCGTTCGTTCGGGTCGGCGATGTGATGACGGACACCATCAAGAAGGTCGACGAACTCTACCAGCGTAAGGAGATGGTCACCGGCGTGGCCACGGGCTATCGCGACGTCGACCGGCTGACCGCGGGTTTCCAACCCTCGGACCTTCTCATCATCGCCGGCCGGCCGGGCATGGGGAAGACCGCGTTCGCGCTCAACATCGCGGTAAACGCCGGGCTCCACGGCATCGGCGTGGCCGTCTTCTCCCTCGAGATGGCGATGGAGCAGCTCGTCCTCCGGATGCTCTGCGCGGAGGCGCGCGTGGACCACTCCCGGCTCCGGACCGGTTATCTCCGGGAGAACGAGTTCCCCGCGCTGGTGGGGGCGGCCGGGCGGCTGGCCGAGGCGCCGGTCTACATCGACGATACGCCCGCGGTGACGGTGCTGGAGGTGCGCGCCAAGACCCGGCGGCTCCTGCGCGACCGGACCCGCAAGATCGGTCTGGTGGTCGTCGACTACCTGCAGCTCATGCGCGGCCCCCGCGACTCGCCCAACCGTGAGCAAGAGATCTCGGAGATATCGCGCTCTCTCAAGGCCCTCGCCAAGGAACTGAATGTTCCCGTCGTCGCCCTCTCGCAGCTCAACCGGCGGGTGGAGGAACGGGGCGACAAGCGTCCCTTGATGGCGGACCTGCGGGAGTCCGGCGCCATCGAGCAGGACGCCGACGTGATCATGTTCGTTTACCGCGAGGATGCCTACGAAAAGGACCCGAAGAAGCATACGGGTGTGGCCGAGATCATCATCGCCAAGCAGCGCAATGGTCCGGTGGACAATGTCCGGCTGACCTTCCTGAAGGAATACACCCGTTTCGAGGACTATACCGGGCGGGACGATGAGGGCTTCTCCGACGCCGAGGAATATTAGGAATTTCCTCGCCGGGTGTCGGAGGGTTCCAGTTGGAGAATCTCCTTCACGCGCGCGGTGACGTCGTCACCCCGGGTCAGGTAGCTGACAATGGCGGCCGCGTCCGCGCCGCTGCTCCACGTCTGCGCGACATTTTCGGCGGTGATGCCGCCGATGGCAACGATGGGAATGCATACCCGGCGCCGCACGGACTCGAGCATGGATGGGCCTCGGGACGCGTAGCCCGTCTCCTTGGTGCGGGTGGGGAACATGGGGCCGAAACCGATGTAGTCGGCTCCGCCCTGCTCCGCGGCTTCCGCCTGTTCCCGGCTGTGGGTGGAGATGCCGATGAGCCTTTTCCCCATGAGGGGCCGTACCGCTTCGAGCGGCAGGTCGTCTTGTCCCAGATGCACGCCGTCGGCACGGGCGGCCAGGGCGATGTCCACCCGGTCGTTGACGATGAAGAGGCAACCCTGGCGGGAGGTGCGTTCGCGAGCGGTCAGGGCCAGCCGCAGGAACTCGTCCGCCGGCCGTTCCTTCACTCTCAACTGGAGTACCGTAACGCCGCCCGCCAGCATGGCGTCGATCACGGAAGCCAGCGGACGGCCCCCGGTCCGGTCCGGATCCGCGATGGCATACAGTCGCGACGGCAGACAGCTCACGGTTCCCGCTTCACGGTGATGTGGAGGTCCGTGGTCTTCTTCCGCAACGTGTTGCGGTTGATGCCGAGCAGTTGAGCGGCGCGGACCTGGTTTCCCCGGGTCGCCTCCAGGGTCAGCTCGATGAGGGGCCGCTCCACTCGTTCCATGACGACGGAATACAGGTTCTCCACCCGGACTCCACGAGTGCGTCGGAAGTAGTCTTCCAGCTTGCCCCGGATGACCTCCTCCAGCGACAGGCTGTCGTAATCGTTCGACGCCGGTTCCGGCGGGCTCGACAGAGCGAAGTCCCTTGCCGACAGGACCGGTCCCGGGGACAGCACCGCGGCACGGATGAGCACGTTTTCAAGCTCCCGCACGTTGCCGGGCCAGTCATATTGCTGGAGCTCCTTCAACGCGTCCGGCGAGACTCCCGACACCTGCGTCCCCATGTCACTGTTGACCTTGGCGATGAAGAACTCGATCAGCACGGGGAGATCGGAACGCCGGTCCCTCAGGGGCGGGATCTCCAGCGGTATGACGTTGAGGCGGAAGTAGAGGTCGTCCCGGAAACGGCTTTCGTGCACCGCCTTCTCCAGGTCCTGGTTGGTGGCGGCCAGAAGCCGGGCGTCCGACTGGAGCGGGTCCTTTCCGCCCACCCGCCGATAGGACCCGTCCTGCAGCACGCGCAGCAGCTTGGTCTGCAGCTCCAGCGGAAGCTCGCCGATCTCATCCAGAAACAGGGTGCCCCCCTGGGCCTGCTCGAAGGTCCCCAGGTGCCGTTCCAGGGCCCCGGTAAACGCCCCCTTTTCGTGGCCGAACAGCTCGGATTCCAGCAGGTCTCTCGGAATCGCCGCGCAGTTCAGCGGCACGAAGGGTTTCTCCCAACGGGCGGAGTTGTAGTGAATCGTCTTTGCCACCAACTCCTTGCCGGTTCCGCTCTCACCATGGATCAGGATGGTGGTGTCGGTGCCGGCAACCTGTCCGATGGTCTTGAAGACCTGCTGCATGGCGACGCTGGTGCCGATCATGTTGACGCCGGGCTCGTACTTCTTCTTGACCTCATTCTTGAGGTCGCCGAGCTCCCGGGTAAGCCGGTGCCGGTCCAGCGCCCGTTCCACCAACACCATCAACACGTCGAGGTCGAAGGGCTTGGTGAGATAGTCGAAAGCCCCGGCCTTCATGGCGTCGATGGCGTTGCGCATGGTGTTCTGCGCGGTCATGACGATGAACGGCGTCTGAAGGAAGGATTCCCTGGCCCAATCGAGAAGCACCAGTCCCTCGATATCCGGTAGCTGAATGTCGAGCACGACGGCGTCGAAGGTGGACTCTTCCAGGAACTGCCGCGCCTCCGTTCCCCTTGCGGCGCCGGCCACCCAGTATCCCTGCCGCTCCAGAGCCTTCCAGAGTACGCGGCTCAGGGACTCGTCGTCTTCCACCAGTAGGATACGGCCCTGTTCCATGGCTAATCCCGTCGGGCGGGCAGCGCGACCTTGAACACCGATCCTTCGCCCAGTTGGCTTTCCACTCCCAGACGGCCCCCGTGCTCCTTGATGGTGCGATTGCAGATGGCCAGCCCCAGACCGGTCCCGCGGCTCTTCCGGGTAAAGAAAGGCGAGAAAATGTCCGGCAGGTCATCCTCGTCTATGCCCGTGCCGTCGTCGCGGAAGTCCACGCTGACGAACTTGGTGGTGCCGGAATGCCCGGTGCGCAACGAGAAGTCCGTTTCGATGCGGGTGGTGACGGTCACGCAGTCAGGCCTGGCCTGTAGCGCGTTCTCCGCCAGGTTGAGAAAGACCTGGATCAGCCGGCTCCGGTCCCCCATGATCATGGGCAGGCTGGGGTCGAAGAAGCGCTGGATGCGCACCTGTGCGGCGGCCGCCGTATGGACTTCCAGCCCCAGGACGTGCTCCAGCAGCTCGTGGACGTTCAGCGGCTCCACCTGGAGCCCCGTCGGACGCGCCAAGTCCAGAAGCTGGTCCAGCAGTTGATTGACCCGATCCACCTCCCGGATCATGATGTCGGTGTTTTCCAGCAGCGATGGGTCGTGGGTCCCCTCGGCGCGAATAAGCTGGGCCGCTCCCTTGATTCCCCCCAGGGGGTTCTTGATCTCATGGGCCAGGGCGGCCGCCAGCTTGCCCAGGAGAGCCAGCCGGTCCGAACGCCTGAGGTCATCTTCCATGGCCTGTCTCAGGGTGCGGTCGCGCAAGAGCAGCACGCTGCCGGCGACCCGACCGTCGTGGTCCCGAAGCGGCGAGACCAGCGCACTCACGGGCACGCTCTTTCCGCGCGGCATGGAGAACTTGTTTTCCGAGCGGCTGGTGCTCTCGTTCGGCCCGAGGCTGTTGTCGATCATGTCCAGCAGCCATCGGTTGGCGCGAAACAGGTCGCCGGAAGCCCGCGTCAGAAGTTTGCGGGCGGAGAGCCCGGTGAGCGTCTCGGCCGCCTGATTGACGAAAGACACCCCGCGCGTGCAATCCACCACCATGACGGCATCCTCCAGGCTGGTGAGAACGTCCTGCCAGGAGACCGCCGCCGGAACGTCTCCTGAGTGCGGTGCGATTGCCATGGGCTGCGGGTTCGACATGGATGGTTTCAGGCATCGAATGATAACTGGTGCAGGGGCAGGTTTCAAACTCACCCCTGCCCGCACCGCGATATTGGCCGACGGAGAGCCCCAACGAGAGTCCTAACTTGCATTCGGTCGCCTCAGTGTGTAAAAGGATAGGCATCGGTGGGCAGCTTGCCCGCTTTTTTATTTGAGGTGCGTATGGCGGCAAGGGAGACAGTGGACCGCCTCTGGGAGATCGTGGACCCGTTGGCTACGGACGAGGGTTTGGAGGTGGTGGATATCGAGCTCCGGCACGAGGGGAGATCGGGCCGCGTTCTGCGCGTCTACCTGGACAAGGTCGAGAAGCAGGACGAAACCGAGGCCCCGGGGGTCGAGGAGCTGGGCCGGGTCAGCCGGGAGCTCAGCGACATCCTGGATGTCTACGACATCGTGGCGGGTTCCTATACCCTGGAGGTCTCTTCTCCCGGTATCAACCGTCCGCTCACGAAACCGGAGCATTTCGCCAGGTGCGTCGGACAAAGGGTCCGGGTCCATACCGGTGAGATGATCGGCGGCCGGAAAAAGTTTCTGGGACCGCTTCACGGCGCCGCCGGAGACGGTGTCGTGGTGCTGCAGGACGGGCGGGGAGTGTTTATCCCTTTCGGCCTTATCGTCAAGGCCAATGTCGAGTACGAGTGGACTTCACCCTGATGCCGGGGTTGGGGGAAAAAGATGCAGCAGGATCTTAATCGAGTCATCGAACAGGTGACCAAGGAAAAGGGGATCGACAAGGAGATCCTGGTCGAGGCCATCGAGTCCGCCATGGTGTCGGCGGCCAAGAAGACGTTCGGCGCGGAGCGGAATTTCGAGGCGCAGTACAATCCCGATATCGGGGAGATCGAGCTGTTCGAGCCCAAGGTGGTGGTGGATGACGTCGCGGACCCCGAAACCGAGATCGATATCGAGGGTGCCCGCGAAACGCTGGACCCGGACGTGGAGCTGGGCGATGAGCTGCTCATGAAGATCGACTCCGCGGTGTTCGGCCGGATCGCGGCGCAGGCGGCGAAGCAGAACATTGTACAGCGGGTGCGGGATGTCGAGCGCGAGATCATTTTCAATGAGTTCAAGGATCGCCAGGGCGAGCTGGTTCACGGCATCGTGCAACGCTTCGAGAAGAACAACCTCATCGTGAACTTGGGGAGGACCAATGCGATCCTGCCGGAGAAGGAGCAGGTGCCGCGGGAACGGTATCGCCAGGGTGACCGGATCCGGGCGTACATCGTCAGCGTCGAGATGACCAGCCGCGGCCCTCAGATCGTGTTGTCGCGGACCCACCCGGGCATGCTGATCAAGCTGTTCGAGCAGGAGGTCCCCGAGATCTATGAAGGGATCGTCGAGGTCAAGGGAGCCGCCCGCGAGCCGGGCGGCCGGGCCAAGATCGCCGTGACCTCCAACGATCTGGACGTGGATCCGGTAGGCGCCTGTGTGGGCATGAAGGGAACCCGGGTTCAGTCGGTGGTGCAGGAGTTGCGGGGAGAGAAGATCGACATCGTCCACTGGATCTCGGAGCAGGCCGAATATGTCTGCCGTGCGCTGGCTCCCGCCAGGGTCACCAAGATCCTGCTGGACGAGGAAGCCCACAGCATGGAGGTCATCGTGCCCGATGAGCAGCTCTCTCTGGCCATTGGGCGCAAGGGTCAGAATGTTCGACTGGCCTCCCGACTCACCGGTTGGGGCATCGATGCCCGTAGCGAGTCGGATGCGGATGAGGAGAGCCGGCAGGCGAGGCAGTCGCTGTCCGCGATTCCCGGGGTGAGCGAGGTGATGGCGGAGCTTCTCTACCAGTCGGGGTTCAAATCGGCCGAGGACCTGGCGGATGCCGAGGCGGCCACCATCAACGAGATCACCGGCATCGAGCCCGAGAAGGCCTTGGCCATCCTGGAGGCGTGCACGAAGCACGTGGAGGAAGAGCGTGCGCGGGCGGCCCGGGAGGCCGAGGAGGCTGCGCGGGCGGTGGAGGCGGCAGGGTCCGAGGCGGAGCCTGCGGTAGACGGAGCGGTGGAGGCGGCCGGCGAGCCCGCGGAAGAGCCGGCTGCGGGGGCGGATGAAGATGATGTGGGGACGAGCCCTCGGCAAGGTGCCTAAGAGCGCTCGTTCGCCGGTACGGACCTGTCTGGGTTGCGGTCAACGTGACGAAAAGACCGCCTTGCGGCGGATCGCGATTACGGAGGAAGGCCTGCAACCGGAAGAATTCAGGGGACGAGGAGGCTATCTGCATATCAGCGAGGATTGTTGGCGCGCTTTCCTGAAACGCAAGAAGATGTATCGGGCGTTTCATCGCGATCTGTCTCGCAAGGATCGAGAGGATCTGTTGGGAAGGCTTCGCGCTCAATGGAGTGGGAAATGAGCAAAGTGAGAGTGCATCAACTGGCCAGGCATCTGGAGATCGAGCCCAAGGATCTCATCGCCCAACTCGAAAAGATCAGGGTCCGCGGCAAGAAGCCTCAGAGCTCCCTCGAGGAATCGGAGATCGAGGCGGTCAAGGCGGCGATTGCAGCCACCGGGAAGCCAAAGGTCACGGTCGGTGAAGAACGGGTTGTGGTCGATCGCATGATCACCGCCGAAGACGAGGACATGGGCGAGGTGCAGGCGCACGAGAAGGTGGTGGAGCGCCGTGTCCGCGCCAACGTCATCCGGCGGCGCAAGAGCACGGTCGAATTGGTCACTCGCAAGCCGATTCACCCGGTGGTGCCGGAGGAGCCGGAACCGCCGATCGAGGAACTCGCTCCTCAGGAAGCTACGCTTCCCGAGGAGCCTTCCGTCCAGGAGCTCACCGCCGGGACGGCGGCGGTCGAGCAGGTCGAATCGCCGCCGGGATCGGCAGCGGAGGTGATCGCGTCGGCGGAAGCAACGGCGTCGGCTGCCGAATCGGAGGAGGCGGCCCCTGCCGAAGTTCAGGGGCAGGCGGAAGAACCGCGAAGCGAGGAACCGGCGCCCGAGGTTCCGGCGGGAGGGTCCGAGCCGGTGTCGCCGGCAGCGTCCGGGTCGGCCGCGAGCGATGCAAACGGCGCCACCACTCCCGCGCAGGAGACAACCGGCGAGGTACGACCTGCCGGTCCCCGAATCCTCGGCCGTATCGACTTGCACCGGAAGGCGACCCCTGCGCCCGCCAAGACTGCGACTCCGGGCGGCGCCGGAGAACGGACGGCGCGCGATGGCGGCCTGCAGCCGGCGGCAGCGGAGGGACAGGACAAGGCCGGCAAGGGGACCAAGGGCAAGAAACGGGTCATCCGGAAACAGGAAGTCATCGAGCTCAAGGAACGCGAATTTCGGTCGCCGCGGGGCCGTGTGCTCAGGAAGAAGCGCGCCTTGCCCGGCAAGGAGCAGAAGAAGACCGAGATCACGGTGCCGAAGGCCAGCAAGCGGATCGTTCGCATGGTCGATGTCGTCACCGTGGGCGACATGGGCCGCTCCATGGGCGTCAAGGCGGGCGAGGTCATAAAGAAGCTCATGGGCCTTGGCATGATGGCCACCATCAACCAGGTGCTCGACTACGACACAGCAACGCTGGTGGCCAACGAGTTCGATTACCAGGTGGAGAACACGGCCTTCGACGTCGATATCGCGCTCCAGGATCAGCATGAGGTCGTGGATCCGGAGGAAGCACTGGAGCAGAGACCCCCGGTCGTGACCATCATGGGACACGTGGACCATGGCAAGACGTCGTTGCTCGACGCCATCCGCAGCACGAATGTGACCGACGCGGAGGCCGGCGGCATTACCCAGCATATCGGCGCCTACCATGTCCGGCTGGCCGGCAGGGGGGTGACCTTCCTCGACACACCCGGACATGAAGCCTTCACGGCCATGCGGGCACGGGGCGCGAAGGTTACGGACATCGTGGTCCTGGTCGTGGCCGCGGATGACGGCGTCATGCCGCAGACCATCGAGGCGGTGGATCACGCCCGCGAAGCGGCCGTGCCGATCATCGTGGCCGTGAACAAGATCGACCGCCCCGACGCGGATCCGGAACGGGTCCAGCGCGGTCTGGCCGACCATGGCCTGGTGCCCGAGGCGTGGGGCGGGGACACGATTTTCGTGCCGGTTTCCGCCGTGACCCGTGAAGGATTGCCCAACCTGCTGGAGATGCTGCTGCTACAGGCGGACCTGCTGGAGCTCAAGGCCAACCCGGACAAGCTGGCCCGGGGCGCCGTGGTGGAGGCCAAGCTGGAGCGCGGCCGCGGTCCGGTTTCCACCGTGCTGGTTCAGGAGGGGACGCTGAAGGTGGGGGATCCCATCTTTGCCGGGTCGCACCACGGCCGGGTACGGGCCATGATCGACGATCAGGGCCGCAAGGTGGACATGGCGACGCCATCCATACCGGTGGAAATCCTGGGGCTTCAGGGAGTACCGCAAGCCGGCGAGGCGTTCTCCGCGCTCACCGATGAGGGCAAGGCAAAGCAGATCGCCGAACACCGTGAGAATAAGCAACGGGAGGCCGAGCTGGCCAAGACCAGCAAGGTGTCGCTGGAAGAGTTCTACGACCAGAGAAAGGCCAACGAGGTCAAGGAGTTGCGGGTGGTCGTGAAGGGCGACGTCCACGGCTCGGTGGAGGCTCTCAAGGACGCTGTCACCCATCTGTCCACGGACGACGTCAAGCTCAGGGTCATCCACGGCTTGGTGGGAGGCATCACGGAGAGCGACGTGTTGCTGGCCAGCGCCTCCAACGCCATCGTTATCGGTTTCAACGTCCGTCCCGAGCCCAAGGCCACGAGCCTGGCGACGCAGCACGATGTGGACCTGCGGCTTTACACCATCATCTATGAAGTCATCGACGACATCCGGTCGGCCATGGAAGGGCTCCTGGAGCCGGTGTTTCGCGAAGAGTTCCACGCCCGAATCCAGGTTCGGGAAGTCTTCAACATTCGCGGTGTCGGTACCATCGCGGGCTGTTCCGTCACCGACGGCAAGATTCTGCGTTCGAGCAGGGTACGCCTGTTGCGGGATCAGGCA
The DNA here is from genome assembly GCA_963422385.1 of Binatia bacterium. GTDB lineage: Bacteria > Desulfobacterota > Binatia > UBA9968 > JAJDTQ01 > JAJDTQ01. The sequence goes on from OY729432.1 coordinate 2,455,572, forward strand.
GTGGTGCACGAGGGCCGGCTGGCGAGCCTGAAGCGGTTCAAGGACGACGTGCGCGAGGTCGGCACAGGCTACGAGTGCGGCATTGCCCTCGACGGGTATCAGGACGTCAAGGTAGGCGACGTCATCGAAGGCTTCGAAAAGGTTCCCATCGCCCGGAGACACCCGCGCGCGGACGGCGGGGCCGCAATGCAGCTCTCGGCGGACCGGTAGCCCTCCCTCCCTTCGACTTCGCTCGGCTGCGCCTCGCTACGCTCAGGGCCGACGGGGAGAATGGGGGTCCCAACCGTTCGCCCCGAGCATGTTCAGGGTCCCACAATGCCAATGGCAGCAACTGTCATGAAACCCCGTTCGCCCCGAGCGAAGTCGAAGGGCGCTCAGGACAGACATGGTAGTCGGCGTTCTCAAGATCGCGTTGGTCCTGCCGGAGAATCACTCTCTCAAGGGGAAACGGTCGGTCCTGCTGAAGATCCGGTCCCGGGTTTCCAATCGGTTCAATATCTCGGTAACGGAGTGCGGTGACCAGGACCTGTGGCAGCGGGCGTTGCTCGGGTTCGGGGTCGTGGGCAGCAACGCCCGAATCGTCGAGGCCACGCTGTGGCAGGTGGTCGAGTTCGTGGACCGGTTGGGTCTGGCGGAACTCGGCAAGTCGGACATCCGGATCCTGCATGAATAGGCACCGCGGCACACCCCGCGGATGTGTGGGACGACAGGTGCACGGGCGGGTTTACAACCCGTCCGTGTCCGATGACGCACCAGGAGTGCGGTCAGGCGTCCGGGCGCGGGACGGACGGAGATTGTTTGAAGAATCGTCAGAGAACAGGCAACGCTCGCTCGCAGCGGGTCGGCGACTTGTTGATCGAGTTCGTTTCCCGGCTGCTGGCGAGCACGCTGGATGACTCACGGATTCGCGCGGTGACGCTGACGGCGGTGGAGGTCCGACCCGATCTCAAGCACGCCAGGATCTACTTCACGGTGCGGGACGGCGAATCGCAAAAGGAGGAAGCCCTCCTGGGCCTGCGCGGAGCCACGGGTTTCATCCGTGGCCGGATCGCTGGCGAGCTCAAGCTTCGTTTCGTCCCGGCCATCGAGTTCGTCTACGACCAGGCCTCCGACCAGGCTCGGCGCATCGAAGACCTCCTCAAGGCGGTCGGACCGAAGAAGTGAGGCAGGACGCTATGCATCTCGACAAGAGCGGCATCCTGCTGGTGGACAAGCCGGAAGGTCCGTCCTCGGCGCGGGTCGTGGCCACCGCGAAACGGCTCACCGGCGCGCGGAAGGTCGGCCACCTCGGCACCCTGGACCCGTTCGCTTCCGGTCTTTTGCCGCTGGCGGTCAACGAGGGGACCAAGATCGCGCAGTATTTCCTCGACGCGGACAAGGGCTATACCGGGGTGATGACGCTGGGGGCGGAGACCGACACCCAGGACCGCACCGGCAAGTTGCTGTTCCAGCGCCACCCGCCGCTTCTGGGCCGGCGGGAGATCGAGTCCCTGCGTCGCGAATTCAGTGGTTGTCTCCAACAGGTGCCGCCGATGTACTCGGCGCTCAGGAAGGACGGCTCCCGGCTCTACGAGTTGGCGCGCAAGGGGATGGAGGTGGGGCGGGAGGCCCGCCCCGTCCGGGTCGAGATCAACCGGCTGGAGCAGGTGGGCCCCGCCAGGTTGGAGTTCGAGCTGACCTGTTCCAAGGGGACCTATGTAAGGACTCTGGCGGTGGATATTGGCCGGTCGTTGGGTTGCGGGGCCTACCTCAGCCGTCTTCGCCGCGTAGCGTCCGGTCCGTTTCGGATCGCGGCCGCCGTGGCCCTGGATGATCTCGGAGGGCTTGAGGACGTCGATACGGTTCCGCTGGTGTCGTTGAACGATGCCCTGAGCCACCTGAGTTGTGCGGCTCTCGGCGCCGATGCGGTGGACCGGCTCAGACGGGGCCTGCAGAATTCCCTGCTGGCGCTCGACGAGCCCGCGGCCGCCGACACGACCCGCCGGGTGGTGGGTCCGGACGGTGATCTGGTGGCGCTGATAAGGTGGGAGAAGGCCGCGGAGGCATGGCGGATCCTGCGGGTTTTCAACCGCCCCCGGTGAGCTTTACACGCGCGGGACCCGTATGCTACAAACCATGTGAAATACTGGAAAAAGGGAGAAAGAAAAGGGTACAGATGGAATCAGCTCGGGAGCAGACCAGCGAGACGATCAGGAAATTCGGACTTCACGACTCGGACACCGGTTCGCCTGAGGTGCAGGTTGCCATTCACAGCCACCGCATCGTTTACCTGACGGAGCATCTGAGAACTCACAAAAAGGACCATCACACGCGGATGGGCCTGCTCAAGCTCGTCGGAAAAAGGCGGCGTCTTCTGGATTATCTCAAGAAAAGGGACGTCCAGAGGTATCAGAATTTGATCCAGCGGCTGGGTATACGCCGATAGATACCCCAGCCACTGGTGTCCCTTCCCGCGTTCTTCTCTTCAGCCTCCACTACCCTCGAGGGTACATATATGCACACAAGGATCGAGTTGGATTATTGCGGCCGTTCTCTATGCATCGACTTGGGCAAGGTCGCGCAGCAGGCCGACGGCGCCGCGCTGGTTCGTTTCGGCGAGACGGTCGTTCTCGCCACCGCCGTGGCTTCCAGGGATGTTCGGGAAGACATCGACTTCTTCCCGCTGACCGTCGACTACCAGGAAAAGACCTTTGCCGCCGGACGTATTCCCGGCGGGTTCTTCAAGCGTGAGGGACGTCCTTCGGAAAAGGAAATCCTCACGTGCCGCCTGATCGATCGATCGGTTCGTCCGCTCTTCGCGGGCGGGCTCAAGGCCGAGACCCAGATCATCGTCACCGTGCTCTCCGCGGATGGGGAGAACGATACCGACATTGTGGCCATGTTCGCTGCTTCGCTGGCACTGGAAATATCCGACATCCCGTTCGGGGGGCCGCTGGCCGGTGTCCGGGTGGGCCGCATCGACGGGGAGTGGGTCATGAATCCGCTCCAGACAGAGATCTCTCGAAGCGATGTCAACATCTATCTTTCGGGGACCCGGGACGGCATCGTCATGGTTGAAGGCGGTGCCGACATGGTGCCCGAGGAGGGTGTGCTGGACGCGCTGTTCCAGGGACACCAGGCGATCCAACCGCTCATCGACCTGCAGGAGAAGCTCAAGGATCAGCTTGGCAAGGCCAAGCGGGTACCGCCTCCGGAAGTAAAGGACGAGTCGCTGACCGCCCGTGTCCGGGATCTCGCCGGAGAGCAGCTCAAGGAGGCGGTTTGCATCGCCGACAAGAAGCAACGGAACGCCCGCATCGACGAGGTGGGCGACGAGGTCATGTCCGTGGGCTCCGAGGAATTTCCCGGGCGGGAAAAGGAGGTCAAGGGCACGTTCAGGGCCCTCGAGAAGTTCCAACTCCGGGACCTCGTGCTGCAGCAGCGCAAGCGCATCGACGGACGCGGCCTCAAGGACGTGCGCCCCATCACCTGCGAGGTCGGCCTGTTGCCACGCACCCACGGGTCGGGACTCTTCACGCGGGGTGAAACACAGGGGCTGGTGGTGGCAACCCTCGGTACGGCCGCCGACGTTCAGCGGATCGACGCGCTTACCGGTGAGCAGTTCAAGAAGTTCATGCTTCATTACAACTTCCCTCCTTACAGCACCGGCGAGGTCAAGTTTCTGCGCAGCCCGGGCCGGCGGGAGATCGGCCACGGGGCCCTGGCCGAGCGGGCGCTGGTGCCGGTCCTGCCCGACGCGGACGAGTTCCCTTATACGCTCCGCCTGGTTTCGGAGATTCTGTCATCCAACGGCTCCACCTCGATGGCCAGCGTTTGCGGCGGCTCCCTGGCGCTCATGGACGCCGGGGTCCCCATCAAGGCGCCGGTGGCCGGCATCGCCATGGGCCTGATCAAGGACGGCGACGAGGTGCGGGTGCTCACGGATATTCTCGGCGACGAGGATCACCTGGGCGACATGGACTTCAAGGTGGCCGGCACGCGCGAAGGGATCACCGCGCTGCAGATGGATATCAAGATCAACGGAGTCACCCGCGAAGTCATGCGGGAAGCCCTCTACCAGGCCCGGGAGGGGCGGCTGCACATCCTCGACATCATGGACGGCACGCTGGCGGAGACGCGCAAGGAGGTCTCCCGCCATGCGCCGCGGATAACCACCCTGAAGGTCCGGCCGGAAAAGATCCGCGACATCATCGGACCGGGAGGCAAGGTCATTCGGGGAATCGTCGAGGCCACCGGCACGAAGATCGACGTGCAGGACGACGGCACGGTGACGTTGGCGTCCGTCGACGAAGCGGGAAGCCGCAAGGCCATCGACATGATCAAGGGGATCACCGCGGAGGTGGAGATCGGCAGGCTCTACAAGGGAACCGTGAGGCGCGTGATGGATTTCGGCGCGTTCGTCGAGATCCTGCCCGGCACCGACGGCCTGGTCCATATCTCGCAGATCGCCGACGACCACGTCCGTCATGTGAGGGACGTGCTCAACGAGGGCGACGAGTTGATGGTAAAGGTCCTGGACGTCGACCGACAGGGAAAGATCAGGCTCAGCCGCAAAGAGGCCCTCAAGGAAGAGCAGGCATCCTGACAGGGGTGGGGGCGGGTTTCGCGCCTGCCCATGCCCGAATCGCGACCTGGTCGGGTCATGTGGGGGCGGGTTTCAAACCCGCCCGTGTCCGGGGTTACGTCCGGGACGCTACAACTTTCTCCCTGCAATGTTTGAAAAAACCCTGCTGGACAACGGCATCAGGATTCTGACGGAGCAGCGCTCCGGTACCCGGGCGGTCAGTCTCGGTATCTGGGTGGAGAACGGCTCCCGTCACGAGGAGCGCCGGCAGGGCGGACTGTCGCACTTCGTCGAGCACCTGCTCTTCAAGGGGACGGAGAGGCGTAGCCCCCAAAAGATCGCCGAGGAGATGGATTCCGTCGGCGGCGTCATCAACGCCTTCACCGGCAAGGAATCCACCTGTTACTATGCCAAGGTCGTAGACGAGCACCTGCTGCTGGCCACCGACGTCCTGCGGGACATCTTTCTCAACTCGGTGTTCGACCCGGACGAGATCGAGCGCGAGCGCACCGTGATACTCCAGGAGATCGCCTCGGCGGACGAAAACCCCGAGGACTTCGTCCACGAACTGTTCAGCCTCGACTACTTTGGCGACCACGCGCTGGGCCGGCCGATTTGCGGGGAAGCGGAAGACGTAAGCGGGTTCACCCGGGACGATCTGGTCCGGTTCGTGGCTGATCGCTACCTGCCGGGCCGGGTGATCATCGCCGGAGCGGGCAACCTTTCCCACGCCGAGCTCGTAGACGCGGTGGCCGGAGATTTCAGCGCTGTCCCTTCCCGGACCCTGGAGGATGCCTGCGTGCCCCCGGAGGTTGGCCGCGGCCTGCATCTCCACCCGAGAAAGCTGGGACAGGTGCACGTCTGCCTGGGCGTGCCCGGGTTGCCCCACGGCGACCGCCGGCACTATGTGGCCCATGTTCTCAATACGCTCCTGGGCGGCGGCATGAGCTCGCGTCTGTTCCAGGAGATACGCGAGCGGCGGGGCAAGGCCTATTCGGTGTATTCTTTTCTGTCTTCGTACCGGGACGTGGGCTACCTTGGCGTCTATGTCGGCACCAAGGCGGAATGGACCCGGGAGGTCATCGATCTCGCGGTCGAGGAAATGTTCAAGGTAGCCGAGGGCAAGGTGACCGAGGATGAGCTTGCGCGAGCCCGGAATCAACTCATCGGGAATACCTTGCTGGGGCTGGAGTCCGCCGACTCCTGGATGAGCCACATGACCCGAAGCGAGATGCACCACGGCAGGCAGGTGTCGCTGGACGAAATCGCCCAAGGCGTCCGCGACGTCTCTCTCGACGCCCTCACGGCGTTGGCTCGCGAATTGTTTTTGGCTGAAACCATGACCGCAACCGTGCTCGGCGACCTCGACGGACACAGCGTCGAGGGGCTGCGGTTCGGCGGAGGCGCGCCCGAGACGGTCGCCGGGCGCGCAATCGATTCCTGATCGCGCGGACGGGCTCCCGGCAGCTTGCCGGATTGGCCGGCGGATTCGAAGCATTGCACGGGCTGGTGTCAAACCCGCCCGTGTCCGCACCCGCAGAGGAGAACCACTCGGGCGAGGAAACGGCCCTCGATGTTCATGGCCGAAGTCAAGGTCCGGATCAAGCGGATGCGGCACGGCAAGTCCGCCGTTCCACTGCCCCGCTACATGACCGAGGGCTCGGCGGGACTGGATCTGGCCGCCGCGGTGGAGCATGCAGTGGTGCTGGCGCCGCTGGAGCGGGCGCTCGTACCCGCCGGATTCGCCTTGGCGCTGCCCGCGGGTTTCGAAGCCCAGATCCGTCCACGGAGCGGCCTTGCCCTGAAGCACGGCGTAACCCTGGTGAACGGCCCCGGCACCATCGACGCGGACTACCGGGGGGAGGTTCAACTGGCTATCATCAACCTGGGCGCGGAACCGGTGACCATTCGTCACGGGGATCGAATAGCCCAAATGGTGGTTCAGCGCGTCTCCCGGGTGAGTTGGGAAGAAGTGGACGAGCTTCCGGCGTCGGTGCGCGACGCGGGCGGCTTCGGCCACACCGGCGCCGAGGGGACACAAACCCCGGACGACGAATCGACGACGTCTTGACGCAGCGTCGGGTGCGCGCGTATCCCGTGGCGTAACCCTCCGGAAGCGAGATGATCGAGCGCTACACTCGCGCCGAGATGGCGCAGATATGGTCCGAGGAGAACCGCTTCGGCAAGTGGCTGGAGATCGAGATTCTGGCCACGGAGGCATTGGCGGGCATGGGCAGGGTGCCGCAAGACGCCCCCGCGCGCATCCGGCGGAATGGCCGGATCGACGTGTCCCGAATCCGCGAGATCGAGCGGGAGGTCCATCACGAGGTCATCGCGTTTCTGCGCTGCCTGGCCGAGTCCATCGGTGATGACGCCCGTTTCGTACACGTCGGCATGACTTCGTCGGACGTCATGGACACGGGGTTTTCGCTACAGCTCAAAGATGCCGGCGCGCTCCTGCTGGACGGCGTGCGCGCGCTCCTGTCGGTGCTGCGGCAGCAGGCGTCTCGCTACAAGGACACGCCGATGATGGGCCGCACCCACGGGATCCACGCCGAGCCCATCACGTTCGGCCTGAAGCTGGCCCTGTGGCACGAGGAGATGCGGCGGAACCTGGCGCGTCTGGAGGGCGCCGCCGAGGAGATCCGTTGCGGGATCATCTCCGGCGCCGTGGGCACCTTCGCGCAGGTGCCTCCGGAAGTCGAGGCCTACGTCTGCAGGGCCGCGGGAATCACCCCCGACCCGGTGTCGAACCAGATCATCCAGCGTGACCGCCATGCCTACTTCTTCGGTGTTCTGGCGGTGCTGGCCAGCTCCATCGAGAAGTTCGCGGTGGAGATCCGTCACCTTCAGCGCACCGAGGTGCTCGAAGCCGAGGAGCCGTTCACCGACAACCAGATGGGTTCATCGGCCATGCCCCACAAACGCAATCCGATCCTGTCGGAGAACGTGTGCGGGTTGGCCCGGCTGGTGCGCTCGTACTCGGTCTCGGCCCTGGAGAACGTCGCTCTCTGGCACGAGCGGGATATCAGCCATTCGTCGGTGGAACGGGTCATCGGTCCGGACGCCACAATCCTGGTGGACTTCATGCTGCACCGGGTGACCCACGTGATCCGGAACCTTTGCGTCTATCCCGAGAACATGGAGCGCAACCTCGCATTGAGCGGCGGCGCGGTGTTCTCGCAGGGCGTCCTTCTCCGTCTGGTCGACAAGGGCCTGTCCCGGGATGAAGCCTACAAGATCGTCCAACGGCACGGTCTCGTGGCGGCGAAGGAAGGGAAGGACCTCAAGCAGCAGTTGCTCGATGACCCCACGGTGATGGAATACCTGACCGTAGGCGAGATCGACGAAATCTGGGATCTCAAGGATTGCCTCAAGCACGTGGACACGATCTTTGACCGGGTGTTCGGCCAGGAGCCTGTGCGAGTAAGCGAATGGTAGCGAGAGGCGGGGAAAGGGAGGCCATTTGTGGGCGGATTCGAGGAGAATATCGGGAATATCTGACGAAAATCCAACCGCGAACGGATCCATTTCCCTGCCTTGCAGTAGATTCCTGCTTTACTCGGTCAGGCTCCTGGGAGCCTGTACCGGCGGCTTCGCGGAAACGATGTCAATGCGCGCCGAGGACGCGCACACGAGGAGAGCCATGGAAAAGCGTGAATTCATGTACGAGGGCAAGGCGAAGAAACTCTACGCCACCGACGATCCCGCCAGGATGATCCAGTATTTCAAGGACGATGCCAGCGCCTTCAACAAGAAGAAGCTCGGCACCGTCACCTCCAAGGGGATCGTCAACAACGCCATCTCCGAAGTGCTGTTCAAGCACCTGGAAGCCAACGGCGTGCCGACGCATTTCCTGGAGCGCATCAACGACAGGGAGATGCTGGTCCATCATCTGGACATGCTTCCCATCGAGGTCATCATCCGGAACATTGTGGCCGGCAGCATGGCCAAGCGGCTGGGTCTGGAGGAGGGCCGGGCGTTGAGCATGCCGATCCTCGAATTCTGCTACAAGTGCGACGAGCTCGACGATCCGATCATCAACGACTACCACATCCTCGCCCTGGGCTACGCCGGCGCCGACGAGTTGGAGGAGGTCAAGCGTCTTTCCTTTCGCACCAACGAAGTGATGACGGCGTTCTTCGACGAGCGGGATCTGATCCTGGTGGACTTCAAGCTCGAGTTCGGGAAGCGCGACGGTCAGGTCGTCCTGGCCGACGAGATCTGTCCCGACACCTGCCGGTTCTGGCAGAAGGGTTCCCTCGAGAAGATGGACAAGGACCGGTTCCGCCGGGACCTGGGCGGCGTGGAGGAGGCCTACCGGGAGGTCTGCCGCCGGGTGACCGGCGCGTAAGGTAGTACGGTCCGGTACCCGACCCCATAACCGTCATTCCTGCGCGAGCGGGAATCCAGGGGGTGGGGCCCGTGGACGGAACACCGAACCATGCTCGTCAAAATCTTCGTAACCCTGAAGGAGGGCGTACTGGATCCACAGGGCAAAGCCGTCCGGAACTCGCTGCACAGCCTCGGGTTCGGCGCGGTGCAGGAAGTGCGCGTGGGCAAGTACCTGGAGCTTCACCTGGACGTGCCCGCGGCGGAGGACGCGGAGCAGCAGGCCCGCCACATGTGCCGGAAGCTCCTGGCCAACCCCGTCATCGAAGACTATCGCTTCGAGATCGCGGAAATCGCGGAATAGCGGCATGCGTTGGGGGGTGGCAATCTTTCCCGGCTCCTGCGATGACGACGACGTCGTCCACTGCCTGCGCAACGTGCTCGGACAGGACGTTCGCACCCTGTGGCACAAGGACCCGTTCCCCGGCGGCTGCGACGGCGTGGTCCTGCCCGGCGGCTTCTCCTACGGAGACTACCTGCGAGCCGGGGCCGTAGCCCGGTTCGCGCCGGTCATGCAGGGCATCGTCGAGTTCGCCGAGTCGGGCGGGCTGGTGCTCGGTATCTGCAACGGTTTTCAGATCCTGTGCGAATCCGGGTTGCTGCCCGGGACGTTGACCCGCAACGCTTCCCTGCGGTTCGTGTGCCGGCGGGTGTTTCTACGGGTCGAGGACAACCGCTCCCCGTTCACCCGTCTGGCGCGACCCGGCGAGTTGCTGGAAATGCCGGTGAAGCACGGCGAAGGGCGCTACTACGCCGACGCCGCAACACTCAAGGAACTCGACGACAACGGACAGGTGCTGCTGCGCTACGCGGATACGGAGGGCCGGATCCGTGACGAGGCCAATCCCAACGGCTCGGTGGGCGGCATCGCCGGGGTCTGCAACCTCGAGCGCAACGTGTTCGGTCTGATGCCGCATCCCGAGGACGCCACCGAGGCCGTGCTCGGAGACGTGAGCGGCCTCAAGATCTTCTCGTCCATGGTCGCCTGGATCCGGCGCGGGAGCGGCGCGTGAACGGCGACCATGCCACCGGTGGAACGAACCCGGACGCCGGCCCGTTAACCCCCGAGGTGGTCCGGGCCCACGGCTTGACCGACCAGGAGTACGCCGAGGTCCGGCGGCTGCTGGGCCGGGTTCCCAACCGGACGGAGTTGGGCGTCTTTTCCGTCATGTGGTCCGAGCACTGCAGCTACAAGAGCTCCCGGAAACACCTGAAACGGCTCCCCACCGAGGGTGTCCGGGTGATCCACGGCCCGGGCGAGAATGCCGGCGTCATGGACATCGGCGACGGCCTGGCGGTGGTGTTCAAGATCGAGAGCCACAATCACCCTTCCTTCATCGAACCGTACCAGGGCGCTGCCACCGGCGTGGGCGGCATCCTGCGGGACATTTTCACCATGGGTGCGCGCCCCATTGCCAGCCTGAATTCGCTCCGGTTCGGCAGCGTCCGGCACCCCAGGACCCCGTACCTGGTCAACGGGGTGGTGGGGGGCATCGGCGGGTACGGCAACTGCATCGGCGTGCCCACCGTGGGCGGAGAGATCACCTTCGACGAGTGCTACGACGCCAACATTCTGGTGAACGCCTTCACGCTCGGACTGGTGGAGCGGGACCGGATCTTCACCGGCAAAGCCCGGGGCAGCGGCAACCCGGTGATGTACGTGGGCTCCAGGACCGGACGTGACGGCGTTCACGGCGCCACCATGGCGTCGGAGCCCTTCTCCGGGGAGTCCGAACAGCGTCGCCCCACGGTGCAGGTGGGCGACCCGTTCACCGGGAAGCTCCTTCTCGAAGCCTGCCTCGAGCTCATGAAGACCGATGCCATCGTGGGCATTCAGGACATGGGGGCGGCTGGCCTCACGAGCTCGGCGGTGGAGATGGCCGGCCGCGGCGGCTCGGGCGTGGAGCTGGAGTTGGCCCGGGTTCCGCTGCGGGAGCAGGGTATGACCCCCTACGAGATCCTGCTCTCCGAATCCCAGGAGCGCATGCTGCTGGTGGCTCGTCCGGAGTCGGTGGCCCAGGTACAGGCCACCTTCCAGCGGTGGGCCCTCGACGCCGTGGTGGTGGGAAGGGTCATCGACGAGCCGGTGTTCCGGGTGCTGTCGGAGGGCCGTCCGGTGGCCGCCATTCCGGTGGCCGCACTGACCGATGCCGCGCCCGCCCATGATCGGCCCGCGGTGCGGCCACCCCGTCAGGACGACGTGCAGCGTCTGGACGTCGCCGCTCTGCCGCAACCCGGGAACATGAACCGGGTGCTGGAGCAACTCCTGGAGTCCCCCAATATCGCGTCGAGGGAATGGGTCTACCGGCAATACGACCACTACGTGCGCAGCAACACGGTGGTGGCCCCCGGCGCCGACGCCGCCGTGGTCCGGATCAAGGGCACCGCCAAGGGTCTGGCGTTGACCGTGGACTGCAACGGCCGTTACTGCCGCCTGGACCCCCATACCGGCGGGATGGCGGCAGTGGCCGAGGCGGCCCGGAACCTCTCCTGTGTCGGCGCGGCGCCGCTGGGGCTCACGGACTGTCTGAACTTCGGCAATCCGGAACGGGAAGAGGTGATGTGGCAGTTCTCTCAGGCGATCCTCGGCATGCGCGAGGCGTGTCTGGCGCTGGAGATCCCGGTGGTGAGCGGCAACGTCAGCTTCTACAACGAGACCGAAGGAGTGTCCATCCATCCTACGCCCACAGTGGCCATGGTGGGCCTGTTGGAGAACGTCGAGCGCATCGCCACGCCCTGGTTCAGGGAAGAGGGCGACCTGGTGGTGCTGTTGGGCTCGAACCGGGATGAGATCGGCGGCAGCGAGTACCTCAAGGTGGTCCACGGCCGGGCCGCGGGGAGGCCGCCGGTAGTGGATCTCGCGCTGGAGCGGGGAGTCCAGAGGACCTGTCGCGCCGCCGTGGAGACGGGTCTCTTGTCCTCGGCCCATGACGTTTCCGAGGGAGGCCTCGCCGTGGCCCTGGCCGAGGCGTGCTTCGGCGACCCGTGCATCGGAGCGGTGATCGAGCTGGAACCGGAAGGCCGCCCGGACGCGCTCCTGTTCGGCGAGTCGCACTCCCGAATCGTGATATCCTTGAAGGAGAAGGACTACGGCCGGTTCGAGGACCTGGCGTCGAAGGAAAGCGTCCCCGCAGCGATCATCGGCCGGGTGGGAGGCAGGCAGCTCGTTATCGGCGACTGGGTGCGGGCGCGGGTGGAGAGGCTGCGGAATCTCTGGTCGACGGCGTTGGAGCGGTGTGTCAGGTGAACGAAGCGTTCCGTAACAAAGACGCGATGTTCGATAAATTCCATGAAGAATGCGCGGTGGTCGGGGTCCAGGGCCATCCCGAAGCCGCCAACATGGTGTACCTGGGGCTCTATGCGCTGCAGCACCGCGGCCAGGAGGCGTCAGGCATCGTGTCCTCCGACGGGGAGGTCCTCATCTCGCACCGCCAGATGGGCCTGGTGGCGGACATCTTCAAAGAGGACGTCATCAAGAACCTGCAGGGCGCCTCGGCCATTGGCCACAATCGCTATTCCACCAGCGGGCAGACCGACCTCAAGAACGCCCAGCCGTTCGTGGTCGAATACGCCAACGGGCCCATCGCCGTGTCCCACAACGGCAACCTGATCAACGCCAACCATCTCCGCCAGCAGCTCGAGACGGCCGGTTCCATCTTCCAGTCCACCTCCGACACCGAGGTCATCATCCACCTCATCGCCACCTCGCGAGAGAAGACCCTGACGGACCGGGTCATCGACGCGCTCCATCGAGTCAAAGGCTCCTACTCGCTGGTTTTCCTCACCGCGGACACCATGATCGCCGCCCGCGACCCCGTGGGTTTCCGGCCGCTGATCCTGGGCCGGTTCCCCCGATCCGACAGTGCCAACTCCTACGTGGTGGCGTCCGAAACGTGCGTGCTCGACCTCATCGAAGCCGAGTACGTGCGCGAGGTGGAGCCCGGCGAGGTGCTGGTGTTCAGCCACGGGGGCATGGAGTCCCTAAAGCCTTTTCCGGCCGCGTCTCCAGCCCGGTGCATTTTCGAGTCCATCTACTTTTCCCGGCCCGACAGCAACGTCTTCGGCCACAGCGTCTACCAGTACCGCAAGGAGTTGGGCCGCCAGCTTGCCCGGGAAAGCCATGTGGACGCCGACTTGGTGACCCCGGTTCCCGACTCCGGCGTGCCCGCCGCCATCGGCTACGCCGAGCAGTCCGGCATCCCGCTGGACCTCGCGTTGATCCGCAACCACTACGTCGGCCGCACCTTCATCGAGCCGCAGCAGCACATCCGGAACTTCGGCGTCAAGATCAAGCTCAACGCCATGCGCGAGGTGCTCCAGGGCAAGCGCGTGGTGGTGGTGGACGACTCCATCGTCCGCGGCACCACCAGCCAGAAAATCATCCGCATGCTGCACGAGGCGGGAGCCACCGAAGTCCACGTGCGCATCAGCTCTCCCCCCACCATCAGCCCCTGCTACTACGGCATCGACACCCCCACCCACAAGGAGCTCATCGCCTCCGTCAAGACCCTCGACGGCATCCGCGACTTCATCGGCGCCGACTCCCTCGCCTACCTCAGCCGTGAAGGCCTCTACGCCTTCTTCAAAGGCGACGACACCGGCTTCTGCGACGCCTGCTTCACCGCCAACTACCCCGTGCTGACCGACGACAACGGCAAGACGCCCCAGTTGCATCTGTTCGAGGCGGCGAGCCGGCGGTGATGGGTTGACAAACGCCTTCAGGCTGGTTATGTGCGAAAAAGTGGGGTGGCGGTAGGAAAGGATGAGAGATGCCTTGCCTTGTGGATCGTGTGCGGCACAAGATACTGAAAACGTTGTTTTTCTCCAGATTCTGTTGTGCCTGTGGAGTTCGACAGGTGCCGCTACGCCGTCGGAGTTGTCGATTCATCACGCAATATCCAGTGGCGACATGGAAGCTTTGTATGAGTTGCTGAAAGACGGCACCAACGTCAATGTGAGGGATGGGACAGCACGGACGCCGCTTCATACCGCCGCTAAGCATCTTGAGGTACGGGCCATCGAAGGTTTGCTCAGAGCAGGTGCGGAGGTCAACGCGAGGGATCAGTCAGCAGCGACACCCCTCCATTTGGAGGCGTTCCATTATTCTTTGACGATAGAGGCTTGGCTTCAGGCTATAGGCATAACGAGGCGGATAGATATGTAGCCGCCCAAGTGGCGAGCATTGAGGCGTTGTTGAAGTCTTGTTGAATGCCGATGCCAGGGTTAACGCTGAAACGCACTCAGGACTTACAGCCCTCGATATGACGCGAGTCGGTATGGACAGAACGGAGCGTAGCGTCAAGCCGTTCCTGGCTATCATCCAGTTACTCAAGGTCAATGGTGGCCGATCAGCGCGCTGAAACTAAACCAATGAATAGCGACACGAAATTAGCAGTGGAAGAAATTGCCAAGGAAGTGGGCGCAGTCGTTCCCTGTCGGGGTTGCCGTGGTTACGATGTTTATGCCGAGGATCCCGATGCGGATCAGATGGTCTATGCCCAGGCTACCAACCTTTGGAAAACGGAGGTCGAGCTTTCAGGAGCATGAGCCGCGAAGATGTGATGGGTGTTGTTATGATCGTGCTCAATGACGCCTCGCGTTACTGTCCAAGTTGCCACAATCCAAACTGAGGCAGTAGGACTGGTCCTGGGGTGTCGTTTACCGGCCGAACCGTCGGCACAGTCCTGGCAGTTACGCTGTTTCGTCGTCAATAGGAGGACAAGCGCACACCGAGTGGCCCGGATTGTCCGGTCACGCGTCAGCGTGGTTTCAAGAACTTCGTTGATGGGTTCGTCCTGCCCTAAGCGGTCGAGGGCAAGAGCGAACAACCGTTTCTGTGCCGAGAGGCTCATGACCTCATGCGCGACGTTCAGGCAGATGAGTCCGGCGTGTATGGCCTCACGTCCAACGAGGCGTTTGAAGTCTGTCACGTTGTTTGTGACGAGCACATATCCATCGTCCACCGCGTGCCGAACGATAATCCAGTCTCCCCTCGATCCCAGACCGAGCCATGTCACGTGCATTGATTCAAGGAAACCCCGCCTGCGAGCGTCCGTGGCGAGTTCTGGACTCAGGCATTCGTCGATCAGGAACTTCACGCAGCGGGCGGGAGATCGTCAAAATGGACCACAAATGACGAGAGTACGTGTGTCCTTCGCGACGGGGGAGCGTTGCGCCGTCGTCCACGGCGCGGATAGGCATGGGAGTAGATTGGAGCAGCGCTGATTTGCGCTTCGGTCAATCTCGGATATGCGGCCTGGAGTGTTGCAACGGAGTCACCGTTCACGAGCATGGCGGCGATATCGTGGACCGGGATGCGCGTCCCCTTGAAACACGGCGTACCGCCTAGCACGCCGTCATCGGTCTCGACCATTTGCTTCGCCTCTGCCAACAGGGCGATGCGGTGACGCACAGCGTCCGCCATCACCCGCACGTCAACCGAAAGGGGTTCGTCGTGCACGGCCTCGGCTGCTGGCTCGTCGAGGAGGCGCTGGATCAGTCGGCGCCGTCCTTCAGGGGTCAGGACTGTCCCCAATTGATGGG
Organism: Binatia bacterium; assembly: GCA_963422385.1. Taxonomy (GTDB): domain Bacteria; phylum Desulfobacterota; class Binatia; order UBA9968; family JAJDTQ01; genus JAJDTQ01. The sequence continues at coordinate 2,471,071 of OY729432.1, forward strand.
CGAGTTTCAGTCCGATCAATCCTGCACCGAGGACAACGCGTGCACCGTTCCGGCTCTCAGTCGCGTCACCCAGCAAACCTGCGTCAATGATACGATGCACCTGCTTCAAGGGAACATCGGTAACGCACGATGCTTCGTTCGCCGACCATGAGCCCCTAGTTAGCTCTTCTGCCGTATATGTTTCCTCCATGGTGGAAGAATTTTATCTCGCCGGAAGTCTAAAAGGCAAGACTCTGAAAGGAATGCAATGGCTTCCGGGACAGACCGATGGGACTTCACTCGCTAGGAGGAACAGATCGCGCATTTCGTATTTTGGCGAAAATCGCCTGTTGTTCCACCAGCCCGGATGTGGTTCTCACCGGAAGCGACAGCGTGGCCTCGAACGCGCTGTTCATGGCCTCGATATGCTCAGCCACTGTGACGTTGCGGAGGTGTTTGCGTCGCAGTCCCTCGATTTTGGCGGAAGCTACTCGCCATCTTTCCACATACCCGTGTAGTTCTTTCTCTTCATTGTCAACCATAGGCTGCAAGACAGTTTACGGCCTCGAGCCGGATTCAACAACCCGGTTTCCATGCGGGAGGGACACGGCTGCCGTGCAGGACCAATACTAGCCAATCGCTGCGAGGGATTATGGGTCGGACGGCTCCGTTGGGGAAACAACGCGCGAAATGCGCAGTTTGCGTCTCGAATAGTGACGATGGCCCGACTTTCCAATGCCCATCCATGCCGTTCAATCAACTCCGCGGTCAGGGCTATGCGCTGCTTCGTCGGAACATCCGGAAGTCGAACGAGCCCGGCGTGTGGGACACCATGCAGGTGAACGGGTGTTCCGAAGTCGGTGTCGATGGTGACGAGAATCCGATCTTCAGCTTCCGCCCGCTTCAACAGCGCTTGGTCACCGGGATCCGGACCGATTTGTCGGGCCTCGACCACGTCGTAACCGCTGTTGGGTAGACATTCCGCCGACCGGTTCCGGCGCATCGGTCCACCAGGAATTTCAACAGTTTTTGACCGATACGGCAGCCAGGGTGTCTCCGGCGATAACGGCGTGTGCGTAGGCATTGCAAGCGCGAATGTCCCCCGGCTCCAGGCCGGGATAGTCTTCCAGGATCTCTTCGTGTGACACGCCTTGGGCCAAGAGGCCCAGGATGAACTCTACCGAAATTCGCATGTCCCGAACGATCGGCTTCCCGCCGGACACGGCCAGCCGCTCAGTGATCCACTTGAGCATCTCGTTTTCGCTTTCCACCGTTCCTCCTCCAAGTCGCGTCAACATCCTATGATTTCGGTTCATCAACCACAATACGCAAATTGTGAGTCGCATCCGGATCCAAGATGACCTCCACCCCTTCGAGGCGCACCACGACCCCGTAGTCGCTCCGCGCCCTCTCCACCGAAACGTACCCCTGCCGCACATCATCCAGCACCGCCTCGGGACTGCGCTCGAAGGCGGCTCCCGCGCCGCCGCCCCCAGGCCGCTCCACCCGCAGCACGACGCCGATGTTCAGCCGCTGGTCGCCGAAACGGGAGGGCATTCTGCGCTCGTCCTCTTCGCCGGGGTTGATGACGCAGCCGCCGGTGCCGCCGGGGTGGCCGCCGTCGATGCCCTGGGGGGCGAGGGCGTGCTTGTCGGTGCGCATGGAGAATCGGACTTCGTCCTGGAGGATGCGGTACTCGCGGACGAAGCCGAGGCCGCCGCGGTGGCGGCCGGTGCCGCCGGAGTCGCGCAGGAGCTCGAAGCGCTCCACTCGGGTGGGGAATTCGGACTCGATGATCTCCACGGGGGCTATCTTGCCGTTGCTCAGGTGGAAGGAGGTGGCGGAGGCGCCGTCCTTGCCGTTTCTTCCGCCGACGCCGCCGGCGAAGATCTCGTACTGGACGTAGCTGCGCTTGCCGTCCCGGGCGCGGCCGCCGAGGGCGATGGCGCCGCTGCCCGAGCCCTCGGCGATGGTCTTGTCGGGGACGAGGGGGCTCATGGCCTGGAGCACGGCCTCGGCCACCACCAGTGCGGTGGGCATGTAGGCGTTTACCGCGGCGGGGTAGTCGGGGCAGACCACGGTGCCTTGGCGAAAGCGGGTTTCCACCACCCGGGCCAGTCCCTGGTTGATGGGCAGGAACGGATCGATGAGAGCGATGAGACAGTAGTAGCAGCAGGCCCGCACCAGCGGAGGACGGATGTTGGCCGGTCCGGTGGTCTGGGGGCTGCATTCGGAGAAGTCGAACAGGATGCGGTCGCCGGTCTTCTCCACGGTGACGCGGATGCGCACCGGCTTGTCGAGGTCGATGCCGTCGTTGTCGACGCAGGCTTCCCCCTGGTAGCGGCCGTCGGGCCACGAGGCGATGACCTGCCGCAGCCGGCGCTCGGCGTGTCCCGCCAGCTCCCCGGTGGAGGCCACCACCGTGTCCTTGCCGTACTTGTCCAGCAGCTCGGCCAGCCGCCTCTCCCCCAGCCGGTTGGCGCCCACCTGGCCGCGGATGTCGCCCACCACCACTTCCGGCGTGCGGCTGTTGGCATGGATGAACCATGCCAGCTCGGGCACGGGCCGGCCCGCGTCCATGAACTTTACCGCCGGCAGGTGCAGGCCTTCCTGAAAGATTTCCCGGGCCGTGCCCGAGCCGCTGCCCGGCACGGTGCCGCCGATGTCGCTCTTGTGGGCCATGCTGGCGCAGAAACCCACCCACTCGCCCTGGTAGAATACGGGGGTCAGCACGCCCATGTCCGGAGCGTGGGGACTGCCGCCGCGGTAGGGATGGTTGACGATGTAGGCGTCGCCCTCCCGCAGCTCATCGGGTGGAAACCGTTCCAGCAGGCCCTCGGTGCAGGCGGGGAAAGCCCCCATGTGGAGCGGCAGCACCACGTGCTGGGCGATGACCTCGGCCCTGGTATTGAGGATGGCGCAACTGGCGTCGTGGGATTCCCTTATGATGGTGGAGAAACCCGTGCGGAACAGCGAGGTCTGCATCTCCTGCACGATGCCGTCCAGTGCGGCGCGGATGACCTGGACGGTGATGGGGTCGGCAGTCCTGGGGTGGGGTGCAGGGTTTGGGGGCGTGGTGTCATCTCGTTCCACTGATGGAGAGGGCCGGCTGTCTGTCTTCGTAGTCATGGCGGCCGTGCAGGAATCAGGAACTTTGGGCCGCCTGCCCGCGCTCGTTCCGCACCGCGGCGGTCCGCGCCTCGTCCAGCACTACGGTGCCGCCGGTCTCCTGCACGGTCACGCCGTAGACTTCCAGGGCGTATTCCGGCGATACGTAACCGTTCTTCACGTCTCTCACAACGGCTTCGGCGTCGCGTTCCAGGGGCTCTCCGAGGCCGCCTCCTCCGGGAGTTTCCAGCCGGAACACGTCGGCGGCGCGCACGGCGATGTCTGAGCACCGGGAGGGAATCTCCCGCGCCTCCCGGGATTCCGGGTTGAGGATTCCCTTGCCGGTGCGGCCGTTGCCGCCGCCTTCCACGCCCTTGGGCGCCACCACGTGCTTGGTGGAGCGGAGCGAGAAGCGCGTCTCCGGATTCAGGAACTCGTACTCCCGGACGAAGCCCAGACCGCCGCGGAACCTGCCGGCGCCGCCCGAATCCTGCACCAGCTCGAAGCGGCGGAGGCGGGTGGAGAACTCCGACTCGATGATCTCGATGGGCGCGATGCGGGCATTGGACTGGTTCACGTTGGTGCCGGAGACCCCGTCCTTGCCGGTGCGGGCGCCGGAGCCGCCGCCGAAGATCTCGTACTGCACGTAGCTCCGGCCGGTCTTGTCGTTCCTTCCGCCGATGATGATGGAGCGGCTGGCGCAGCCGTCGGCGATCTTCTTGACCGGGGTGAGTTGGCTCAGGGCCTCGAACAGGGCCTCCACCAAGGCGTGGACCGTGGGGTTGTAGGTGTTCACCGGCGCCGGGAAATGGGGGTTGAGCACGCTTCCCTCGGGGCAGTGAACCTCCACCACCCGGGCCAGCCCGTGATTGGTGGGCAGCGCGGGGTCGGTGAGCGCGGTGAGGCAATAGGAGCACGCGGCCCGCACCACCGAGGGCCGGATGTTGGCCGGACCTCGGGTCTGGTCCGCACTGCCGGTGAAGTCGAACAGGAGCCGGGCGCCCTTCTTGTCGATGCGCACCCGGATGCGCACCGGCTTGTCGAGGTCGATGCCGTCGCTGTCGAGGAAACGCTCTCCCTCCGCGCTCTTGTCGGGCCAGCCGGTGATCTCGTTGCGGACCCGTTCCTCGGTGAGCTGGAACAGCCGGTCGTAGGAAGCGAGCACGACGTCGCGGCCGTACTTGGCCATCATCTCGGCGAAGCGCCGCTCGCCCAGGCGGGCCGCGCCTACCTGCCCGCGGATGTCGCCCACCACCAGCTCGGGCGTACGGCTGTTGGCGCCGATGATCTCCTCGATGTCCTTGCCGGTCTTGAAGCGGTCGATGTACTTCACCGGCGGCACCTGGAGCCCCTCCTGGTATACCTCCCGGGCCTGGCTCCAGCAGCTCCCGGGCACCGGACCGCCGATGTCGCTCTTGTGGGCCATGGTGGCCGAGAAGCCCACCCACGCGCCGTCGAAGAAGATCGGCGTCATCACACACATGTCCGGGGCGTGGGGGCTTCCGCCGAGGTAGGGGTGATTGGTGATGAAGGCGTCGCCCTCGTGGATCTCCTCCGGCGGATAGTTCCGCAGCACCCCCCGGGCGCAAGCCGGGAACGCTCCCATGTGAAGCGGCAGCACCACGTGCTGCGCCGCCACCTCGCCGTTGCAGGTAAGGATGGCGCAACTGGCGTCCTGGGACTCGCGGATGATGGTGGAGAAGCCGGTGCGGAAGAGCGAGTTCTGCATCTCCTGCACGATGCCGGCCAGCCGCGCCTGGATCACCTGGAGGGTGATGGGATCCACGGAGGCCGGGTTTGCGACGCTGGATTCCGGGGTTGCCATGGTTTTCTTCCGGCAGGCTGCCTGCCTGCGTTACGGACGCCGTCCCGAGTGTCCTGAGTTGGACGCAACACGGGCGGGTTTGAACCCCGCCCCTACGGTTGCCTCGCCTTGCCGACGACCGGAAGCGTGCACCCGCGCTCGGTGCTCGGTTCCGGCCATGGTCGCTATCCTTTCGCCGTGATGATCAGGTTCTTGTAGTCGTCCACCCGCGCCTGCTGTTCCGGATGAATGACCGTGGTGGTGTCCATTTGCTCCACCACCGCGGGGCCGGCCAACTTGTGTCCCGGCTCGAAGCGGTCCCGGTCGTAGATGGGAGTGTCCTGGAAGCCCAGGTCGCGGCCGAAGAAGATCCGCCGCTCTCCGGTGCGGGCATCGGCCACGCTTCTCCCGGTGGCCGTAAACGGCGACAGGCGCGTCTGCGGCACCCGCCCCTCGGACACGAGCCGCACGCTCACCATCTCCACGGGCTCGGACTCGGCCTTGTGGCCATGGGCCTGCTCGTGGGCCTCGTGGAAGCGCTGCTGCACCAGCTCCATGTCCTCGGGCTTGAGCGGAGGGGTCGGGCACGACACCGTGAGCTCGTAGCCCTGTCCGGCGTAGCGCAGGTCGAGGTAGGGCGTCAGCGCGATGTCCTCCTCCGGGAAGCCTTCTCCGGAGAGCTCTTCCCTCGCCTGCGCCATGAGCTGGTCGAAGAGGGAATTGATGTCGTCGGGCTCGAGCTCCTGCATCGGCGCCAGCTTGGAGCGCACGTGGTCGTGCTTCACGTCCGACATCAGCAGGCCCAGCGCCGAGTTCACCCCCGGCGTGAGCGGCACCAGCAGCGTGGGGACGCCGAGGTCCAGCGCCAGCCGGCCGGCGTGCATGGGACCGGCGCCGCCGAAGGCCACCAGAGTGAATTCCCGGATGTCGTAGCCCCGCTGGGACGACACCGCCTTGATGGCTTCTTCCATCTTGACGTTGATGATCTTGAGGATTCCGTCCGCGGCTTCGTGAAGGCTCAGCCCCAGCGGCCTGGCGATGCGCTCCTTCACCAGGGACTCCGCTCTGGCCTTGTCGAGGGTGAGCCGCCCGCCGAGAAAGTGGTCGGGATCCAGCACCCCCAGGATGACATTGGCGTCGGTGACGGTGGCGTTCTCGCCGCCCCGGTCATAGCAGATGGGGCCCGGGTCGGCGCCGGCGCTGTCGGGTCCCACCTGGAGCGCCCCCACCGAGTCGATGCGCGCGATGGTGCCGCCGCCCGCGCTCACGGTGTGGATGTCGAGCATGGGCAGGCTGATGGGCCGCTGGCTGATGCGGCCCTGGGTGGTGACCACCGGGCGGCCCTGGTGGATCAGGGCCACGTCGCAACTGGTCCCGCCCATGTCGAAGGTGATTATGTTGTCGATGCCGACCTTGCCGCTGGCGCCCAGCGACGAGATCACGCCCCCCGCGGGCCCGGAAAGCACCGTGGCCACCGGTATCCGGGCCGAGGTCCTGAACGTCGACACGCCGCCGTTGGACTGCATGATATAGAGTTGGGGCGTGGTGATCCCCATCTCCCTCAGGCGGGTCTCCAGCCGGTTCAGGTAGGTGCTCATCACGGGCGCGATGTAGGCGTTGATGACCGTCGTGCTCATGCGATAGAATTCGCGGATCTGCGGCAGCACCTCGCACGAGAGCGACAGGCTGGCCTCCGGGAACTCCTCGGCCATGAGCTTCTTGACCGCCAACTCGTGTTCGAGGTTCAGGAAGGAAAACAGGAAGCAGACGGCTACGGATTCCACGCCCCTGGCCTTGAGGCGGCGGATCGCCTCAGCGGCCTGTTCGAGGTCCACCGGCGTCAGCGCCCGGCCCTGGAAATCCACCCGCTCGCGGACCTCTTCGGTCGTGTAAGGGGACGCCAGCAGGCGGGGTTTCTCGAAGAAGAGGTCATAGGTCACCGGCCCATAGCCCCGGCTCTGCTCCATGACCTCGTAGATGCCGCGGAAACCCTTGGTCACCAGCAGGCCGGTGACCGCCCCCTTCTCCTCCAGCAGGGCGTTGGTGCCCACGGTGGTGCCGTGGGAGAAGAAGCTGACGTCCCCGGCCGGCACTCCCTGATCGAGCAGCTCCCGGACCCCGTTGAGCACCGCCTGGAACGGCTCCCCGGGGGTCGAGGGCACCTTGGTGATGCCAATCTCGCCACTGTCCTCATTAAAGAAAACGAAGTCGGAAAAGGTTCCTCCGGTGTCCACTGCTACTCGATATCGCGCCATCGGAGTTGCGTTAACATGATTTGATAGTGGGTTCAAATGCGACTCAGGAAGGCCATGCGAGGGCCTTGCGGGGGTGGGTCTCGACCCCGCCGGCTTCGCTTGACAGCCGCCTCGGTTTCCCGATAGAGCAGTGCCATCATCGTTTGAGGGCCGTCCCGAACACCCGCGATCATGCGGGCAACCGGCGAGGCCGGAGAGGAGCACTCATGATCGAAGGGTTGCAGGGCAGGGTGGTGATCGTCACGGGCGGCGGGCACGGCATCGGCAAGGCGTACTGTGAGGGTTTTACCAGGTCCGGTTCCCGTGTGATAGTGGCGGACATCGATGGAGACGCCGCGGAGGAGGTGGCGCGGGATCTGGGGAAGCTGAGCGAGGCCGGTTCCATGTCGGTGCACGTAGACGTGTCCGATGAAGCGTCCGCGAACCGGATGGTCGCCAAGACCATCGAGCGCTTCGGCCGGGTGGATGTGCTCGTGAACAACGCGTCGATCTTCGCCACCGTTCCCATGAGCCGGGGCCGCATCGAGGAGATCAGCCTGGAGGAGTGGGACAGGCTCATGGCCGTGAACCTCAAGGGCGTGTTTCTCTGCTGCCGCGCGGTGCTGCCGCAGATGCGCGAGCAGAAGTCCGGCAAGATCATCAACGTCGCTTCGGGCACGGCGCTTTCCGGCCCTCCCGGACGCATCCACTACGTGGCTTCCAAGGCCGGGGTCATGGGTTTCAGCCGCACCCTGGCGCGGGAAGTCGGCGACGACAACATCCAGGTCAACATCCTGTGCCCGGGATCGACGCTGTCGGAGGTGAATCCCACCGAGGAGATCCTCAAGATGCGTCAGAGCAATATCGGCCAGCGCGCCATCAAACGGGTCCAGGTGCCCCAGGATCTCGTCGGCGGGGTGCTGTTCATGGCCTCCCCGCTGGCCGATTTCATGACTGGCCAGACCTTGGTGGTGGACGGCGGCCAGAACATGCACTAGATTCCTGCTTTACTCGGACAGGCTCCCGGTGCAACAAACGGCGCCCGAATCGGTCAAGACACACGCCGGCGCGGTCGGCCGGCTCACCGCGTTGCTGGGCGCGGACTCCGTCCTCACGGACCTGGATGAGTTGGACCTGCATGCATGGGATGCGTTGGGGCAAAGCCGCATCCATCCCGGGCGCCCGATCGTTCCCGTTCATCCGTTGTGTGTCTCCACCACCGAGGTCCAGGCTATCGTCGATGTGGCCAACGAGGCCCGGGTGCCGCTGGTACCCTATGGCGGCGGCTCCGGGCTCATGGGGGCAGCAGTTTCCCTGACCCCCGGCATCGTCGTGGATCTCCGGCGGATGAACGCCGTGCTGGAGATCGACACGGCAGCGTTCACGGCCCGGGTCCAGGCCGGCATGGTGCTGGAGGCTCTCGAGTCGGAGTTGCAACAGTCCGGCCTCATGCCGGGTCACGACCCCTGGACGCTGCCGGTGGCTACGGTGGGCGGGGCCGTCTCCACCAACAGTCTCGGGTACCGCGGCGGAAAGTACGGCTCCGTAGGGAGTCAGGTGCTGGGGGTCGAGGTGGTGCTGCCGGAGGGCCGGGTGTGCCGCACTCGGGGGGTCGTCAAGAGCTCCACTGGAATCGACCTCAACCACCTGTTCATCGGCGGCGAGGGCTGCTTCGGGATTCTCACGGAGGTGACCCTCCGGGTTTTCCCGGTTCCGGAGGCGCGGTCGCTCCATGCCGTCCGGTTCGACTCCTTCGCCTTGGGTTTCGAGGCCGTGCTGGCGTTCTCCGCTGCCGGCCTGCGGCCGATCCTGCTCGACTATGGCGATGAGACGGAGGATCCGGAAGGATCGTCGATCCTCTATCTCGGGTTCGAGGGAAAGGCCGAGGTCGTGGCCGCGGAGGAAGGGGTGGCCCTGGCGGCGTGCGGGGACCGGGGCGGTGGCCGGCTGGCCCGGGACCAGGCCGAACGGTTCTGGCGGGAACGTCACGCGGCCGCCCGACGGTTTGCCGCCAACCGCCGCGAGCGCCGGAAACGAAGCGACACCGGGGTGCATCAGGATTGGGTGCACGTGGCCTTGCCCGCATCGCAGGTGCTGGCCTTCAGGCGAGAGGCGCTGGCCATGGCTGCGGCCCGCAACGTCCGTTTCCGGGAGAGCGGACTCTGGACCGGCCCCGAGCTCTTCTCTCTGCGGCTCTCCAAGGAGGGAGGCGAACAGGCGCGGGCGGAACTGGGCGACGCGGTCTCCGCCCTGTTGCGGACCGTCCACCGTTTTGGCGGATCGGTGGAGTACTGCCACGGCGTGGGAGTCAAGCTGGCTCCGCTCATGAGCCGCGAGCACGGTGACAACCTGGAGCTGATGCGCTCGGTGAAGCGCTGTCTGGATCCCAACGGTATCATGAACCCCGGCAAGCTCGGTCTGTGACCGGCCCACAGGTCCGTCCCGCCCACCCGGCCAGCCTTTGACAATGACACGGAATATCGCTAGAATACCATTCAAGTATGCATCTGGGGAACTATCGGACACGATCAGACAGCCGAGACCGGAATGGAAAGAACTGCACCCGCTGGTGCGGTTCTTTTTTTATCCTGTGTCCGGCAACGGGAGGGTAACCTGTTGCGCGAACAGTTGAAAACCTTGGCGGTGCTTCAGGGCATCGATCTGGAAGTGAAGGAGCACAAGACCGCCCGGACGGAACGACTCAACGAAATCGAGAGGTCCGAGGGCGAAATTGCCCGTTTGGCGGCCGAAGTCAAGACACTGAAGGAGGCCTGGGAGGACAAGGACGGAGTCCGGAAGGCCAAGGAGCAGACGATAAATGACGCCAGCCGAAAGGCTACCGACAAGCGCATGCGTATGAGCCAGATCAAGAGCATCAAGGAATTGCAGGCGCTTCAACGAGAGATCGGAGTGATCAAGGAGTCCAACGTCATCGTGGAGGAGGAGTTGATCGAGGTCATGACCGACCTGGAGGCCCAGGAGGGAATCCTCAAGCAGAAAGAGGACGAGTTGACCGCTCTCCGGAACGACTGGAATGAGAAGAAGGGGCCCTTGCAGGAGCAGATCGCCGAGATCGACCAGAAGATCGACCAGACGCGGGAGTCGCGCGATGCGACGGCGTCCCGCCTCAGCGACGCTCTCATGGGGAAGTACGAGCTGCTGTTCGACCGGCGTGACGGCACGGCGGTGGTGGCGGTGTCGTCGGCCATATGCCAGGCCTGTTACATGAATATCCCGCCGCAATTATGGAACGACGTGCTGCGCAACGAGCGCGTGAACCTTTGTCCGAGCTGTCAACGCATTCTCTTCTACAACCCGCCGGTCCCGGAGCAGGAGAGGCAGCCGTAGGCGTCTGCACGTTTCAGGCTGCCGACCTCCGCGGGGGTTGCAACTTCACCGTATAATCGGGAAACTGAGTCTCGGGGACAGTGGATCAGACGGTCGCTTCCGCAGTGACGCGGAGGAGGAAAGTCCGGACTCCACAGGACAGGGTGGCCGCTAACGGCGGCCTCGAGCGATCGAGGGAAAGTGCCACAGAAAACATACCGCCCGACGGATTCCGGTCGAACCGGGCCGTCGAGCAAGGTTGAAAAGGCGAGGCAAGAGCTCACCGGTCCGTCAGTGATGGCGGGCGCATGGTAAACCCCACCCGGAGCAAGACCAAATAGGAGGGTCGGGTCGTCCGCCTGAAACCCTCGGGTAAGGTCGCTGGACCCCGCGAGCAATCGCGGGGCAAGATGAATGACCGTCCCGCTTCCTGTTGGGAAGCGCGACAGAATCCGGCTTAACGATCCGCTGTCCCCGCCACTCCGTCAGAACCCGCCCCGGCCACGAATGACGCCGGGCAGGCGGTCCATCTCGGAAAAATGGATGACCGCGTTGCCGTGGCCCGTCCAACATGCCACCGCCCACATACCTACATCTTGTGGCCTGTCTGCACCCAGGTGTCCGGACGCAACCAGATGTAGTTGAAAAGCCCGTTGCCACGGGTTATTCGACACGTCTGGAAACGGGACGTTTTTGTGTTGACAGGTGAGAAGGGGTTTGACTATATTCCCCGTGAGGTGGGATGAAGTGGGATCAAATCCCATACGGTGTCAGGCATGTTTCGCGGCAGATACGAGCATACGGTCGATACAAAAGGGCGCCTGAGCATTCCGGCCAAGTATCGCGAGGTCCTCCTGGGCAAAGGTGACGAACGCCTCATTATCACAAATTTCGTAGTCGGCTCCAAGCGATGCCTGGACGTCTATCCGTTGGGCGAGTGGCTTGCCCTGGAGGAAGCCGTTCACGGGAAACCGAAGTTTGACGCCCGCATGGTGCGGTTCCAGACATACTACCTGGGTGGGGCGACGGAATGCGCCGTGGACCCCCACGGACGTATCCTCATCCCGCCTACGCTGCGCAAGTACGCTGAACTCAAGCGTGACGTGATGCTGGTGTCCGCCGGCGAAAAGTTTCGCATCTGGGACAAGGACGCTTGGGACAAGGTGTTCACAGAGGCTGAAGAGCAACTCATGGAAGATCCGGACTCCTTCACGGACTTGGGCTTGTGAGTCTGGAGACAGTCACCGGAAGAAGGGAGCGATCCATGATCGGACTCGACAGGAAAGCCATACAGGATATTGCCGTTATCGACGTCAACGGTGACATCGACCTCCGGGAAATGGTGCGGATCAAGGAGATGATCGGAGGCCTGATCGAGAAGGAACGTCTGAAGGTTGTTCTGAATCTCAAGGCGGTCGATCACATCAACTACTTGAGCATCGGGGTGCTGCTGGACCGTCTGAGGCTGCTGCGTGAAATGAACGGCGACCTGAAGCTCTCGGGCATGAACCCCTATCTGAAGGATATCTTCCGGGTCGTGGGCATGGACGGGATCTTCGAGTTCTACTCTTCCCTGGACGACGCCATCGAGAGTTTCGACGACGACTGGGAAGGCGCCGCTACCTGTCATTGAACGGCCGGTCACATGGACTACGCACACCAGCCCGTGATGCTTCGCGAGGTTCTCGAGATTCTCGCGCCCAAGCCGGCGCGAAGGTATCTGGATGGAACCGTGGGGGGAGGCGGACACGCGCGGGAAATATTGCGTCAGTCGTGCCCGGACGGGGCGCTGGTGGGCCTGGATTGTGATGACGGGGCCATCGGCGCCGCCGGACGGGCGTTGGCCCGCTTCGGGGAACGGGTGATGCTGCGCCATACGGGATTCACCCGGGCGCGGGAAGTCCTGGACGAGGCGGGGTGGCCCGGTGTGGACGGCATTTTGTTGGATCTGGGCCTGTCCTCCCACCAGCTCGACACACCGGAACGCGGCTTCGGCTTCCTCAGCGACGCCAGACTGGACATGCGCATGGACCGCCGCCACACGGTGGACGCCCACGAACTGGTGAACAGCCTGCCGGTCGGGGAACTGGAGAAGATCATCCGGGATTTCGGCGACGAGCCGCGGGCGCGGCGGATCGCACGGGCCATTGACGCCCGGCGTCGCCAGGGAGCCATCGATTCGACGCGGCAACTGGCGGAGACGGTGGCCCGGGCGATGGGAAGCTCGACGCGCCGACCCCGGAAGCGCCGCACGCCCTCGACTCATCCGGCTACCCGGACGTTTCAGGCGGTGCGCATCGCGGTGAACCGTGAACTGGAGAATCTCGAGAGGTTTCTCGAGTCGGCCCATGAACTGCTGTGCGCCAAGGGGCGCCTCGTGATTATTTCGTTTCACTCGCTGGAGGATCGGCTGGTCAAGCGCGCGTTTCGCAGGTGGGGCCTCGATTGTATCTGTCCGCCGCGTCTGCCCGCGTGTGTTTGCGGTTGGGCCCGCAAGGCAACGGCCCTCACCCGCAAACCGCGGGTTCCCGGCATCGAGGAGATCCAGGCCAACCCCCGGGCGCGCTCGGCCCGGCTGAGAGCCGTCGAAAGAGTATAGCGCGAGGGTGGGACATGACGTTGCACGGGCGGGTTTCAAACCCGCCCGTGTCGAAACGGCCCCGTGAGGCGCGAGGAACCACGTGTCGATGACGTGGCGCCCATGTTTCAAACCCGCCCGTGTCGAAACGGCCCCGTGAGCCCGTCATCGAAGGATCCGTTCGGGCCGCGGCGCGGCCCGTGAGGCAGGAGCACGTTGGCTTCCCGACAAGAACCGAACATGGGCGCAGGCGTTCTCGACCAACAGCAGGTGGCCGATGCCGGGCCCGCGGCACGGCGCCGAGGCATGCTATTACCGGTCGCGCTGAGTTGCCTCCTGGTGGCGTTGGCCCTGTTGCTCGTGGGGCAACGCCTGCGGGTCGTGCAACTGGGTTACGTACTCTCCACCGCCGCCAAGCTGGAACGGCGGTTGGAACAGACGAATCGTGAGTTGAAACTGGAGTTGGCGAGTCTGACCGCGCCCGAGCGCCTCGAGACCATGGCGCGACGGCGGCTCGGACTGCGGGATCCCGAAACCGGACAGGTGGTGGTGCTTCCGTGACGAAGAAAGAGGCACGAGACCCTTCCGAAAGACTGCGGTCGCGGCTGCGGCTGACCGGCGGTCTGCTGCTGGTGCTGCTGCTGGCGGTGGCGTTGCGGGCCATCCATCTCCAGGCCGTCGACGGCGAGAGGTTGGCGCGACTGGGCGAGAAGCAGCATCTCCAGGAGAGGATCTTCGTGCCCAAGCGCGGCAACATCCTCAGCCGCAACGGAGACTCGTTGGCCATCAGCGTCGAGTCCCGGTCCGTGTACGTCAGGCCCCGACGGCTGAAATCGGCCGAGAAGATCGTGCCGGCGGTGGCGCGGGCGCTCAACATGAAGCCCCGGGACGTGCGCCGCAAGGTCACGTCCGACAAGCCCTTCGTATGGCTCAAGCGCCAGGTGACGCCGCGTGACGTCCAACGGGTTCGGGCACTGAAGGTCCAAGGGATCGGGTTATCCGACGAGCCGAAACGTTACTACCCGCAGGGTCATCTTGCCGGGCAGGCGTTGGGTCTGGTGGGAACGGACGCTCAAGGACTGGAAGGAGTCGAGCGGAGCTACGACGGGTACATCCGCGGCAAGGCTTACTCCGTAGTGGCGGAGCGGGACGCGTTGGGTCGCCGTGTGTTGGTCACGGGTCTGGACGACCTCAAGATCCGGCCCGGGGCAGACGTGCGTCTGACCCTCGACACGACGTTGCAGCATCTCGCCGAAAAGCACCTGGAGGTCACCGTGAAACGGTTTCGCGCCAAGGCCGGCACGGTGGTGATGGCGGATCCGTTCACCGGTGGGATCCTGGCGTTGGCCAGCTACCCGTTTTTCAACCCCAACCAGTTTCGCCGCCAGGACCGGGACCGGTGGCGCATTCGCGCCGTTACCGACATCTACGAACCCGGCTCCGTCTTCAAGGCGGTCCTGGCCGCGGCCGCGCTGGAGGACGGCGTCGTGGGACGGGAGGACCTGATCTTCTGTGAATACGGCCGCCATCGATACGGCGGCCGTACCATTCACGATTTCAAGGAGTACGGTTGGCTGTCCTTCGCCAAGGTGCTTCACCTTTCCAGCAACATCGGGGTGACCAAGGTTGCCGACAAGCTCGGAAAGGAGCGGTATCACCGTTACATACGGCGGTTCGGCTTCGGCGAGAAGACCGGTATCGATCTTCCCGGCGAGGTGGTCGGTACGGTGCGGCCGCCTTCCCGGTGGCGTGCGATCGACCTCGCCACCGCCTCCTTCGGACAAGGCATCGCCGTAACCCCCCTGCAGATGGTCATGGCCTTCTCCGCCGTCGCCAACGGCGGTCTGCTCATGCGGCCGCATTTCGTGGACCGCGTGGTGGACAAAGACGGCAAGGTCCTGTTCCGGCACAGGCCGGAGGTGGTGCGGCGCGTGGTCTCCAGGGCCACGGCCCGGGCCGTGGCCGGTATCCTGAAGGGCGTGGTGGCGAAGGGTGGCACCGGCACGGGGGCCGCCCTGACGGGGTTCGAAGCGGCAGGCAAGACCGGCACCTCCCAAAAGCCGGAAAAGGGGGGCTACTCCAAGACCAGGCGGATCGCCTCGTTCGTCGGTTTCGTGCCTGCGGACGAGCCGCGTTTCGTGCTGCTGACCTTGGTGGACGAGCCCACGGTCAACGTGTACGGCGGCGTGGTCGCGGCCCCCCTGTTCCGCCGGATCGCGGCTCCAGCGCTTCACTCTCTCGGAGTGACTCCGAACCCGCGCTTTCTGCCGGAGATTCCACCGGGACGGGATCGCGGCGTCATCCGGGTGTCCCGGAAGACCCTGCGGCGCCGCAAGTCGACCCGCAAGGGCGGCGAGCCGGACCTCATCGACCTGAGCATGCGGGAGGCCGTGGACAAGGCCAGGCGGCTCAAGTTTTCCGTGGTCCTCCGGGGTCACGGCTATGTGGTGGAGCAGCGGATCGATAACGCCAGCGGCCACCTGTTGTTGACGTTGAAGGATTGAGGTTGATGCTGCTGCGGGAGCTGTTGCACATGCCCGACATCCGGGACCAAAGGAGACTCGCAGACGTCACCGTCCAGGGTCTCGCGTGTGATTCCCGCCGAGTCCGGGATGGGTACGTGTTCTTCGCCTTCGCGGGAGGGCTCGCGGACGGTCACGACTACGTCGACGAGGCGGTGAAGCGGGGCGCGGCGGCGGTGGTGGTGGAACGATCCGTTCCGGCGCCGGCGGGAGCCGCTTGTGTCCGGGTGTCGGATACACGGCGGGCCATGGCTCACGCGGCCGCGGTGTTCTTTGGGCGTCCGAGCCGCGGGCTCGTGTTGGTGGGTGTTACCGGCACCAACGGCAAGACCACGGTCACGTATCTTCTCGACGCCATCTTCTCGATCGGCGGGGACCCCTGCGGCGTCGTCGGCACCATCAGTCAGCGCTACAGCGGGTGGCAGCGGCCTTCCCCGCTGACCACGCCCGAGTCCATCGACATCGAGGAACTCCTTTCCGACATGGTGCGCGCGGCCGTGAGGTTCGTCGCCATGGAAGTCTCCTCGCACTCCCTGGACCTGCACCGGGTGGAGGGGCTCGATTTCGACGGCGCGGTGTTCACCAACCTTTCGCGGGATCACCTGGACTATCACCGCGACATGGAGACGTACTTTCTCAGCAAGGCGCGGCTGTTCACGGAATGTCTGCCCGCCAGTGCGAAGGAGCGACCGTTCGCCGTCATCAACGCCGACGACCCACGGGGTCCCGATTTGATCCGTTTGGCGGAGGACGCCGAACTGGTGACGCTCACCTACGGAAGATCGCCTCGATGGGACGTCCATCCGGTGGATTTTGAGAGTGACGTCGACGGGTTGAGGGGGACCCTGGCGTGCGGGCCGCAGCGGATCGAGTTCGAATCGGCGCTCATGGGCGAGCTCAACCTCGAGAACATCCTCGCGGCCGCGGGAACGGCCTGGGCCCTGGAACTCGGTCCGGACGCCATTGCGGCCGGCCTGTCCCGGCTCGACCGGGTGCCGGGGCGGTTGGAACGAATTCCCAACGGTCTGGGGATTACCCTGGTGGTGGACTACGCGCATACGCCGGATGCCCTGGACAAGGTCATCCGCGCTCTGCGCGGGTTGACCAAGGCGAGGTTGATCACGGTGTTCGGTTGCGGCGGCGACCGGGATCCCGGCAAACGCCCCGTCATGGGGGAGATCGCGGCGTCGGAAAGCGACTGCGTCGTGCTTACATCCGACAACCCACGCGGCGAGGATCCCTTGGCGATCATTCGCGACATCGAGGAAGGCGTTCGCAGCCGCGGCATGAGACGGCTGGAGGAAGGGGACGCCGCCGGGCCGGAGACCGGATACCGGGTGGAGCCGGACCGGCGTTCCGCCATTCGCCTCGGACTGTCCATGGCGGTTCCGGGCGACGTCTTGCTGGTGGCGGGCAAGGGCCATGAGGACTACCAGATCGTCGGGGACCGGCGGCTTCAGTTCGACGACCGGCAGGTGTTGCGGGAAGAGGTGCACGGCGTCGGTGGCTGACACGGGCCACTCGTGCAACGCGCCCATGGATTGGACCATCGAAGAGCTGGCGCGAGCCGCCAGGGGAACCATCGTTCAGCGCGGGGCGGTGAGCCGGTTTGGCCTCATCAGCACGGATTCGCGGCTGGTGGAAAAGGACGGCGTGTTCGTGGCGCTCCGCGGGGAAATGCGGGATGGACACGTATTCGTGCCTGAAGTGGTGCGCCGCGGAGGTGGGTGCCTGCTTGTGCAGCGAAGCATCGCCGGTCCGAAGCAGGTGTCGGTGATTCGCGTGCGCGACACCCTCAAGGCCTTGGGCGACGTTGCCCACTTCCATCGTCAGAAGCTCGCGCCGCGGGTTCTGGCGATCACCGGCTCGAACGGAAAGACGACGACCAGGGAGATGCTTTTCGCCATTCTTCAACGCGCGCGCATGGAAGATCGTCCGTTACGCGGCAAGGTGCTCAAGACCGAGGGCAACTACAACAACCTGGTGGGTCTGCCGTTGACGCTGTTGCGGCTTCGGGGAAGGGAGCGCGCGGCGGTGGTGGAACTGGGCACCAATCGGCCGGGAGAGATCCGCCGGCTCACGGCCATCGCGAATCCGGACCTGGCCCTCATCACCTCGGTGGCCCCGGCGCACCTCTCCGGACTGGGCACCCTCGCCGGCGTGGCCCGGGAGAAGGGGGCGATCTTCCGGGGACTCGATCCGACAGGCACCGCGGTGGTCAATCTGGACGACGGCCGGGTCGTGCGCCAGAGCCGGGCCTTCCGGGGCCGGGTGGTCACCTACGGCACCGGCGGTTTCGTGCGCGGCGAGGATCCGGAGATGCTGTCCGGGGGCCGGTGGCGGTTCAACCTCCGGGTGGGCCGGGTGCGGGAGCCGGTACGGTTGCGCCTGTGCGGCGTGCACAACGTCCGGAACGCGGTAGGGGCGGCGGCCATGGCGCACGCGTTCGGAGCGGACGTGGCGGCCATTCGCGCGGGTCTCGAGGCGGTGCGGCCGGTGGCCATGCGCATGCAGTTGGAGCACTTGGACGGCATCGGCATCATCAACGACGCCTACAACGCCAATCCGGCTTCCATGGAAGCGGCGCTGGCGACGCTGAAGACGCTTCCGGGGCGCGGCCGGCGAGTGGCGGTGCTTGGCGACATGCTGGAAATGGGCACGGACGAGGCCGACTGCCACCGCAAGCTCGGGGAAACCGCGGCCGGGAGCGGCGTGGACGCCCTCTATCTGTTGGGCCGCTTTGCCCGTGACATCCGGCAGGGGGCACTGGGGGCCGGCATGGATCGGACCGCCGTACGGGTGTCCCGGACCCACCGGAAGCTGGCGTCGGAGTTGCGAGCCGAGCTTCGGAAGGGCGACTGGTTGCTCATCAAGGGTTCGCGGGGCTCAGCCATGGAAAAGGTGCTCGCGGCCATGAAGAACGAGGGGGCGTAACGGCGTGCTTTATCTTCTGCTTTTTCCGCTGCATTCGACCTTTCCGGTCTTCAACGTGTTCCGCTACATCACGTTCCGCGCGGCCTTGGCGGCGCTCGTGTCGTTGCTGCTGTCGTTTGTCATCGGTCCGTACCTCATCCGCGCGCTCAAGCAGTGGCAAATCGGTCAGCCCATTCGAGAAGACGGTCCGGGCCGTCATGCCGCCAAGGCGGGCACGCCCACCATGGGGGGAATCCTGATCGTCCTGTCCCTGGTGCTGTCCACCGTGCTGGTGGGGGACGTCACCAACGTTTACGTGCTGGTGGCTCTGGGGGTGACCCTGGGATTCGCCGCCATCGGCTTCGTCGATGACTTTCTCAAGGTTCGCCGCGAGAGCAGCCGCGGACTGGGCATGTGGAGCAAGCTCCTCCCGCAGATGGCCGTGGCCGCGGCTGCGGCGGTGGTGCTGTTGCTGCAACCCGATTTCAGCAGCACGGTAGCTATTCCTTTCTTCAAGAACGTTCGGCCGGACTTCGGCATCTGGTACGTCCCCTTTGCGATGGTCGTGGTGGTGGGCGCCTCCAACGCGGTGAACCTCACCGACGGTCTGGATGGGCTCGCCATCGGCCCGGTGATGAACGCGGCGGCCGCCTACGCCCTCATCGCGTATCTCGCGGGCCACGTGAAGTTCGCCGAGTACCTGCAGATCCCCTATGTGTCCCGGGTCGGGGAGATGTCGGTGTTCTGCGCGGCGGTGGCGGCGGCGGGCCTGGGTTTTCTCTGGTTCAACACCTATCCCGCGCAGATGTTCATGGGCGACGTCGGCAGCCTGGGACTGGGGGCGGCCCTGGGGAGCGTCGCGGTCATCAGCAAGAACGAGATCCTGCTGGTGGTGGTGGGGGGCGTTTTCGTGGTGGAGGCCGTGTCGGTGATCGTGCAGGTCGCCTCCTTCAAGCTGCGCGGCAAACGGGTCTTTCGCATGGCGCCGATCCACCATCACTACGAGCTCAAGGGATGGGCGGAACCGCAGATCATCGTGCGGTTCTGGATCGTTTCGATTATTTGCGCGCTGTTCGCGTTGAGCACGCTGAAACTGCGCTAGGGAATCCTGAAGTGAGTCCGAGGGGAGCGGCAAAGGCACGCAACGTGGAGCCGGCGACGAGTGGAAAACCGGTGATGGAAATCGAGGGCAAAAAGATCCTGGTGTTGGGACTAGCCCGCACCGGCCTGGCGGTCGCCCGGTTTCTCGCGCATCGGGGAGCGCGGGTCGTGGGCGCCGACGCGCGCGAGGATGACGGAATGGGACCGGCCAGGACGGCTCTGACGCGGTTGTCCGCCCCCTGCCATCTCGGGCCGGAGGAGACGGCCTGGCTCGACGGCGTGGATGCGGTGGTTCCCAGCCCCGGAGTGCCACGGGAGAATACGCTGCTGGTGGAAGCCGCCCGTCGCGGCATCGAGGTGTTGAGCGAGATCGAGTTGGCGGCGCGGTTCAGCCGCATCCCCATGGTGGCCATCACCGGCACCAACGGAAAGACCACCACCACACGGCTTGTAGCCGGCATCCTCGAAGCCGCCGGGCTGCGCGTCTTCGCCGGCGGCAACATCGGCAAACCGCTGATCGAGTACGTGGACGGAACCTGGGACTGGGGCGTCGTGGAAGTGAGCAGCTTCCAGCTCGAATGGGTCCGGGATTTCCGGCCCCGCGTGGCCCTGTGTCTCAATCTCAGCGAGGACCATCTCGACCGCTACGACGGGCTGGCGAGCTATGGCGCGGCCAAGGCCAGGATTTTCGCCGCCCAGCACCCGGACGACGTCGCGGTGCTGAACCGCGACGACCCGTGGGTATGGAGCTTGCGCCATGGACTGGGCCCCCGGGCGGTCTCCTTCGGCTGGTCGGAGGTAGATGAGGGGGCGTTCGCCACCGCGGACGCCATCGTCTGGCGCGGCCGTGGGGCCGAAGAGCGATTTCCGCTGCGGGACCTCGGGCTGCGCGGGGTCCACAACGTCGAGAACGTCATGGCGGCGGTATGCGGCGCCAAGGCGGCAGGCGTCGAGGGACGCCACATCCGGACGGCCGCCAAGCGGTTCCGGGGCATCGAGCACCGGCTGGAGTTCATCCGGGATCTCGACGGGGCGCGGTACTTCAATGACTCCAAGGGCACCAACGTCGGCGCCGTTCAGAAGTCCCTGGCCAGCTTCGACCGCCCCATCGTGCTGATCGCCGGCGGGGTCCACAAGGGCGGCAGCTACCGGGGTCTGGAACCGCTGGTCCGGGAGCGGGTGCGCAAGCTGATCCTGTTGGGTGAGGCCGCGGGGGTCATGAAAGACGCCTTGGGAGCGTTGACCGCCACCTTGGTGGTGGCGGATCTGCCCGAGGCGGTTCGCGAGGCGCGGGCCGCCGCCCATATCGGAGACGTGGTGCTGTTATCGCCGGCGTGCTCGAGTTTCGACATGTTCGAGAACTACGCCGAACGCGGCCGCGTGTTCAAGGAACTGGTGCAAGCCCTGTGAGTGGGATTCGCAACGTGGACCGGTGGATGCTCGTGAGCCTGATGGCGCTGCTCTCCATCGGCGTCACCATGGTGCTGAACACCAGCTACCTCTTTTCCCTGGAACGTTTCGGCGACGGCACCTATCTCTTCCGCAGGCAGTTGACGGCCGCGGGCCTCGGCGTGCTGGGCCTCTCCCTGGCCTTGTTGGTGCCGCCGTCGGCCTATCGGCGCCTGGCCGGACCGCTGCTCATCGTCACGGTGATCGCTCTGGTGTTGGTGCTGGTGCCGGACGTCGGGGTGGTCCGTGGCGGCGCCCATCGTTGGCTGGGCGTGCCTCCCTTCGTGTTCCAGCCCTCGGAACCGGCCAAGGTCACCTTCGTGCTGTACCTGGCTTACAGCCTTTCCAGGAGAGCCGACCGGCTGGACGGCTTCCTGTCCGGGATTCTGCCCCCGTTGCTGGTGGCCGGGGTTTTCGTGGCGCTCTTGCTCGCGGAGCCGGATTTCGGCTCGGCGTTCATCCTCGCCGTCATCACCATGGCCATGCTGTTCGTCGCCGGGAGCCAAGTGAAGCATCTGGCCTGCGTAGCGCTGGCGGCGCTTCCGGCGGGAGTCCTCCTCATCATGTCCGCCGACTACCGGGTGAGGCGGCTGTTGGCCTTTCTGGACCCCTGGAGCGATTCCGCCAACAGCGGTTTTCAGATCATCCAATCCTACATCGCCTTCGGCTCCGGCCAGTTGTGGGGCCGGGGTTTGGGACAGAGCCGGCAGAAGCTCCTCTACCTGCCGGAAGCGCACACGGACTTCATCTACTCCGTGATTGGCGAGGAGCTGGGCTTGTGGGGCGCGCTGCTGGTTGTGGGGCTCTTCGGCATCCTGTTGTTTCGCGGCATGCGGCTGGCCCTGGAAAGCGGAGACTCCTTTACCCGGTTGATGGTGTTCGGCCTCACCATGCTCCTGGGGCTTCAGGCGCTGGTCCACATGAGCGTGGTCATGGGCCTGGTGCCCACCAAGGGGCTGGTGCTGCCGTTCGTCAGCTACGGCGGCTCGGCCCTGGTGGTTCACTTGACGGTCGCGGGGATGCTCCTGGGCGTTTCCTGGCGGAGGGCCCGGCCATGCGACTGATCGTGGCCGGCGGCGGCACCGGCGGACATCTCTTTCCCGGCCTCGCGGTGGCGCGGGAATTTTGCCGGCGGAACGGAGATGTCCGCATTCTTTTCGTGGGCAGCCGGTGGGGCATCGAGAGCCGGGTCATCCCGGACACCGGGTTTCCGCTGGAGCTGTTGCCCATTCGCGGCCTCAAGGGACGAGGTCTCAAGGGACTGCTGGAGGGCCTCTACGGAATACCCGTGAGCCTGTGGCGCTCGCGCGCGATCATCCGCCGTTTCGATCCTCAATGCATCATCGGGCTCGGGGGCTACGCCTCGGCTCCGCTGCTGCTGGCCGGGGTCTCACGGCGCATCCGCTGCGCCGTCCTGGAACAGAACCTGCGCCCCGGACTCACCAACCGCATTCTGGGACGGCTGGTGGACCGGATCTTCACGAGCTTCCGGGAGAGCGTCGACTATTTCCCCCCGGCCAAGGTCGTGCTGACCGGCACGCCGGTGCGTTGGGGCAGGCTCCCCGAGCTGGACCGGGACGGCCGTTTCCATCTGCTTGTCTTCGGCGGCAGCGCGGGCGCGCACCGGATCAACGAGACGGTCCCTGGCGCGTTGGCGCACCTGGGGGATGCCGCGGCCGGGTTCCGGGTCACGCATCAGACCGGGCGCGCGGACGAGGAGATGGTGAGAAAGGGTTACGAGTCGCTCCCGTGCGAGGCGGAGGTGCTGCCCTTCATCGACCGGATGGACAGCGCGTACGCGACGGCCGATCTGGTGATCTGCCGGGCCGGGGCCTCGACTCTGTCGGAACTGACCGTCTTCGGCAAGCCCTCGGTGCTGATCCCGTATCCGTACGCGGCCCACGATCATCAACGGCTCAACGCGCTGGCGCTCAAGGGAGCCGGCGGCGCCGAGGTGATCGTGGAGCAGGAGTTGACGCCTCCGGGCCTGGCCGAGACCATCCGCGCGCTCCATGGAGACGCGGCGCTGCGAAACGCCATGGGTCGCGCCGCCGCGGGGCTGGCCCGGGAAGATGCGGCCGAACGAATCGTGGACGAGTGCCATGCCCTCGTCCACGGGTGGTCATGATGGTCCCAGGGACTTTCGAAAGACGCCACCGCGTGCACTTCGTCGGCATCGGCGGCGTCGGCATGAGCGGCATCGCGGAGATTTTGCTGAATCTGGGCTACGAAACAAGCGGCTCCGATCTTCAGGAGAACGACGCCACGCGCCGGTTGCGGTCCCTCGGGGCGGAGGTCCACATCGGCCACGATGCCGCCAACCTCGCCGAGGCCCTCTCCGTGGTGGTGATCTCCACCGCGGTGAAGTTCTCCAACCCGGAGGTGACGGCGGCCAGGGAGCGACGGATCCCGGTGATTCCGCGGGCCGAGATGCTCGCGGAGCTCATGCGCATGAAGCACGGCATCGCGGTGGCGGGAAGCCATGGAAAGACTACCACCACGTCGATGATCGGCCACGTCCTGACCGCGGTGGATATGGACCCGACCCTGGTCATCGGCGGCCGGGTGAGATCCCTGGCCGGCAACGCGCAGATGGGCCGGGGCGATATTCTGGTGGCCGAGGCCGACGAGAGCGACGGGACGTTTCTGCTGCTGTCGCCGGCGGTGGCGGTGGTGACCAACATCGACCGTGAGCACATCGAGTACTATGGCGCCACGGAAGGGCTGGCGGACGCGTTCCTGAAGTTCATCAACAAGGTGCCCTTCTATGGAGTCGCGGTGCTCTGCCTCGACCATCCGACGGTCCGTGGTTTGATGCCCCGGGTGCGAAAGCGGGTGGTTACCTATGGCCTTTCGGGGGACGCGGACTTCAGCGCCAGGTGCGTTCGGACCCGGCAGATGGAGTCGACGTTCTCTGTCGTGCACCGCGGTCAGGCGCTGGGGCCGGTAACGTTGCCCATGCCGGGACGGCACAGCGTGGCCAACGCCCTGGCGGCCATTGCCGTGGCCGCGGAACTGGGTATCGACTTCGCCGCCGCGGCGTCGGCGCTGGGAGCTTTCGCCGGCGTCCATCGCCGGTCGGAGATCAAGGGAGAGGCGGCCGGGGTGCTGGTCATGGATGACTACGGACACCATCCCACGGAGATCGAGACCACCCTGCAGGCCATCACGGAGGGTTGGGGGCGGCCCCTGACGGTGGTGTTTCAGCCACACCGTTACAGCCGCACGAAGGACCTCTTCGAGGACTTCGTCTCGGCGTTCGACCGGGCCCATCGGTTGATCGTCACGGACATCTACGCCGCCGGAGAGGACCCCGTACCCGGAACCAGCGGTGAGGAATTGTACCGTGCCATCAGGCGCCGGGGTCACATGGACGTGGAGTTCGTTGCCGCCAAGGAGGACGTGGCCGGCGGGTTGCTGCCGCGCCTTGCGGACGGAGACATGGTGCTCACCCTCGGGGCCGGGGATATCTGCCAGGTTGGGGAGTCACTGCTTGAGTCCTTGCGGGAACGAAGGCAATGACCACCGACCGGTTGACCACGGAGCTGACCGGCATCGCCGGTGTGGCGGTGAGGATGCGCGAGCCGTTGGCCCGCTACACATCCTTCAAGGTCGGCGGACCCGCGGACTATTTTGTCGAGGCGACTACGGTCCGCGGTCTGACCGCCTGCCTGAGGGTCATGGAGGGTCATGGAGTGCCGGTCCTGCTGCTGGGCAACGGCAGCAATCTGCTGGTGAGCGATCAGGGTGTGCGCGGGGCCGTGCTGCGGTTGCGAGGCGAGTTTCGCAGGGTGCGTTGGCACGATTCCGGAGCCGAGGTGGGTGCCGCCCATGCGGTGAGCCGGCTGGTGCGGGAGGCCGTGCGCCGCGGCTGGGGCGGACTGGAGTTCGCCGAAGGGATTCCCGGCAGCGTGGGCGGCTCCCTGGTGATGAATGCCGGAGCCTATGGATCGGAAATGGAGCGGGTGGTGCACAGGGTTGACGCGGTGACCGCGGCCGGCGAGGCGCTGGCTCTCGGACGCGAGGAACTGCGGTTCTCCTATCGGGAGACGCGCCTGCCCAAGGGCGCCGTCGTCACCCGCGTGGGCATGGCGCTGACGCCGGAGACGCCCGAGACGGCGGATGCACGCATGCGCGCCATCATGGCGCGGCGCAAGGAGAGTCAACCGTCTGGCCATCCGAACTTCGGATCGGTGTTCCGCAATCCACCGGGCGACCACGCCGGAAGGCTGATCGAGGCGTCGGGGCTCAAGGGCCTGCGCGTGGGGGACGCCGAGGTCTCCCGGCGGCACGCGAACTTCATCGTCAATCGCGGCGGTGCCCGGGCTCAGGACGTCAGACGGCTGATCGAGCGGGTGTGCAGCGAGGTGGAGAGCCGGTTTTCGGTAACGTTGCAAACCGAGGTCCGGTTTGCCGGCAAGTGGCCGCAATGAGCACGTCATCGGGAACCCATCGGAACCGGCGGGTGGGCGTGCTGTACGGCGGTCCGTCGGCGGAAAGGGAAGTGTCGCTGGTGTCGGGCAGGGAGGTCGCCGACGCCTTGCGGCAACGGGGCTACAAGGGGGTATCTCTCATCGATGTGGGGCCGGACCTGCCGGCCCAACTCCGAAAGCGGCGGATCAACGTGGTCTTCAACGCACTGCACGGCAAGATCGGTGAGGACGGTTGCGTCCAGGGACTGCTGGAGGTCATGGGGATCCCCTATACCGGCTCGGGTGTGACCGCCTCGGCGCTGTGCATGGACAAGGTGCTGGCCAAGGAGGTTCTGAGCCGTAACCGCATTCTCACTCCGCCGTATCAGGTGTTGGCGGGAGACGGAAACACGAAGACGAAGCTCCGGTTGCCTGTAGTGGTGAAGCCGCGGTCCGAAGGGTCCTCCATCGGAGTCACCATCGTGCGCCGGCAAAGGGACATGGCCCCGGCCGTGCACGAGGCATGTCGAGCGGACCGGGATGCCCTGGTGGAGCAATACGTGCCCGGGAAGGAGATCACGGTGGGAATCCTGAACGGCGAGGCTCTCGGGGTCACCGAGATCAGGCCGGTGAAGGGCTTTTACGACTTCAAGACCAAGTACACCTCCGGCATGGCTTCCCATGTCTTTCCGGCGCCCTTGCCCGGCGCCCTCTATCGCAAGGCCATGCGGCTGGGCGCCCGGGCCTGTGCCGTGCTGGGTTGCGAAGGGGCGCCGCGGGTGGACTTCCGTATCTCGCCGGAACAGCGGCTGTACGCGCTCGAGGTCAACACGCTTCCGGGGATGACTCCCCTGAGTCTGTTGCCCGAAATCGCCGCGGGGGTCGGCATCGACTTCGGGAACCTGGTTGAGCGGATTCTCGACCGGGCGGCGCTGAAGAATGGCGCGGCCCGTCCGGCGGCCTCGTTGCCGAGGGAAGCGGGCAATGGGTAGTCCATGGGTCCGGTTCGGAAGGGGAGGCGGCCGCCGGGTAGGCAGGTGGGCGGCCGGCAGTACGCTATGTGCCCTGATGCTGTTGGGGTGGCTTTATGGCGGGTACGCCCTCGAGCTCTACGGTCAGGGGCGGCGGGCGTTGGCAACGGCGTCCGGCGTTGTCCGGACGGTGGCCCATGGGAGCTGGAATTTTGTTCTGACGCACCCCTACTTCGCCGTCCGGGAAGTCAAGGTGCTCGGGGTCGAGAAGGTCAAGGGGACGGACATCGTGGTCATGTCCGGGCTGGGACCGCACACCCGAATCTGGCGCATCGATCCCGTCGAGATGGAGGAACGGGTGCGGCGGCATCCCTGGGTCAGATCGGTCCGGATTCGGCGGGAACTGCCGGCGCGTCTGGTGATCGCCATCGAGGAATGGAGCCCGGGCGCCATCGTTGCCCTGGACAAGCTGTACTACGTGGCGGACAACGGCGTGATCTTCAAGGCTCTCGACGAAGAGGATTCCGTGGACTTTCCGTTCATCACCGGCCTGCGGGCCGCGGAGTTGCCGCCGGAGGAGCCGGCCACGCGGGAGAAGTTGTCCGAGGCGGTGGGCTTCGGAAGAACGGTGGAGCAGACAGCGCTCGGCCTGTCCGAGATCCGTTTCCAACCCGGCGGCGGCATCGTCCTCTATCCGGTGTCCTACTCGGTGCCGTTCCACATGGGTTGGGGCGACTGGGACGAGAAGCTGAACCGGTTGGGGTGGTTCCTGAAGCAGTTCCAGGGAGAGGGAGCCCGTTTCCGGGCCGTTGACCTGAGTTTCCGGGGGCAGGTGGTGGCGCGTCCGCGGGGAAGGGTGTGATTCGATGGACAGGGTCAATGAACGAGTCGGGGAGATTCATGGCTAAGAAGACCAATGTCGTTGTCGGGCTTGATATCGGAACCCACAAGATCTGTGCCGTGGTGGGAGAGCAGACGGAGCAGGGACCGGAGGTGGTGGGCGTCGGCATTCACCCGTCCCACGGCTTGAGGAAGGGCGTGGTGATCAATGTCGAGGTCACCATGGAAGGCATCAGGAAGGCGGTGGAGGAGGCCGAGATCATGGCCGGGTGCGAGATCAACACCGTCTTCGTCGGCATCGCCGGGGGACACATCCGTGGGTTCAACAGCCACGGCGTCGGGGCCGTCAAGAACAGGGAAGTGACCGACGACGACGTGGACCGGGTCATCGAGGCGGCCAAGGCCGTGCCCATCGCGATGGACCGGGAGGTGCTCCACGTGCTGCCGCAAGAATATGCCATCGACGGCCAGGGCGGCATCCAGGAGCCCCGGGGCATGGCCGGGGTCCGGCTCGAGGCCAACGTGCACATCGTCACGGGGGCGGTGGCCGCGGCGCGGAACATCATCAAGTGTTGCAATCGGACGGGGCTCAACGTTGCGGATTTCGTGCTGGAGCCGCTGGCCTCCGCCGACGCCATCCTGACCCAGGAAGAGAAGGAGCTGGGGGTGGCGCTGGTGGACATGGGCGGCGGCACCACCGACATCGCGCTGTTCCACGGCGGCTCGGTGAAGCACACGGCGGTGCTGGGCGTCGGCGGCAACCACCTCACCAGCGATATCGCCGCGGGCCTGCATGCCCCGATGGCGGCTGCGGAGCAGTTGAAGCAGCGCTACGGATGCGTGGAAACCGACCTGGCCAACCGCAACGAGATGCTGGAAGTGCCCAGCGTGGGAGGACGGAGCCCGCGGTCGGTGTCGCGTCAGATTCTGTGCGAGATCATCGAGCCTCGCCTGGAGGAGGTTTTCCATCTGGTGCAGCGGGAGATCGGCAAATCCGGATATGAGGACCATCTGGTGTCGGGCATCGTGATGACCGGGGGCTCGACGCTTCTGCCCGGAATCATCGAGATGGCGGAAAGGATCTTCAACGTGCCGGTGCGCCAGGGCGCACCGGGCAACGTCACGGGGCTGGTGGACGTGGTGTCCAGTCCGGTCTACGCCACCGGTGCCGGGCTTCTTCTCTACGGCCTCGGACAACAGGACAGGAAACTGTTTCGGATCCGGGACAACGACCATCTGTTCGACAAGGTCCGGGGCCGGATGACGGAGTGGTTCAAGGAGTTCTTCTAGCGGGAAAGAGTGGAAGCGGCCGGTCGGCGGGGGGTCGGTTGCTCGCTTCCGATGAATCGAAGAGGACAACGCAACGGGTGAAAAGGAGGAAGTGCTATGTTCGAAATGGTGGAACCGGTTGATTCCGGAGCGCGGATCAAGACCATCGGTATCGGCGGCGGCGGCGGCAATGCGATCAACACGATGATCGAGGAGGGGCTCAAGGGTGTGGATTTCATCGTGGCCAACACGGACAGCCAGGCGCTGGACGCGAGCAAAGCCGACATCAAGGTCCAGATCGGGGATTCCCTTACCAAGGGGCTCGGAGCCGGCGCCAATCCGGAAGTGGGCCGTCGCGCCGCGATGGAAGACAAGGAGCGTATCCGTGAGTTCCTCACGGGTGCGGACATGATCTTCATCACCGCGGGGATGGGCGGAGGTACCGGCACCGGAGGCGCGCCGGTCATTGCCAGCGTGGCGCGGGAAGTGGGAGCGCTCACGGTCGGCGTGGTCACCAAGCCCTTTATCTTCGAAGGGAAGCGCCGCATGCAACAGGCGGAAGAAGGGATCCGGGAGCTGAAAGAAAAGGTGGATACCCTCGTGGTCATCCCGAACCAACGGCTTCTCAGCATCGCCGGCAAGTCGACCACGCTGCTGGAGACCTTCAAGGTGGCCGACAGCGTGGTGACCCAGGCGGTCCGGGGAATCGCGGACCTGATCGTAACCCCCGGGCTCATCAACCTCGACTTCGCGGACGTCCGCACGGTCATGAAAGAGATGGGATTCGCGCTCATGGGCGCAGCCTCCGCTACGGGCGAGAACCGTGCGCTCGAGGCGGCCCAGCAGGCCATCTCCAGTCCGTTGCTGGAGGACGTGTCCATTAACGGCGCCCGCGGCGTCCTGATCAACGTCACCGGCGGCTCGGATATGAGCCTGTTCGAAGTCAACGAGGCGGCCACCCTGATTCAGGGCGAAGCCCACGACGACGCGACCATCATTTTCGGTGCGGTGATCGACGAGAGCATCGAAGAAGAGCTGCGCATCACCGTCATTGCCACGGGGTTCGGCGACAACGGAGTCCGGGTGCCCGAGCCTGCTCCAGCCGAGCAGCAGCAGGCGCAGGCTCAGAAGCAGGGGCCCCTGGGGCTGGGTCTCAAGGATACCAAGGGCAAGAAGGTCGTTCACCTCGGTACGCTGGAGGATGACGGGTTCGGCGAGCCCAGTTGGCAGCGCGGCGATGCGGGAAAAGAACCAAGCGCGCCGGAAGTCGCCTACGACCTCAAGGAGGAAGAGGTGACCGAGGACGACTTCGATATTCCGACGTTCTTGCGCAAGCGGATGGATTAGCAGTCCAGCAGCGTTGTTGCTGCCGGCGCTGCATCGGCGGTGGCGGGCCCGTAACCTGCCCCTGCACCGTTGCCGCGCCGCTGCAAGAGTAGTGGCAGGGCTCCCCAGATCCCGAGGATCAGGCCGGCCAGGGCCCAACCGGCCTGATGACGGCCGCCGTGACGGGCGATGACGAAGCAAAGAATGCCGTCGCACAGGTGAATCGCGGCCAAGGTTGCCAGCAACGCGTGCAGTTCCAGATCCGGCTTGATGAAGTAGATGCCTGAAGCGTATGCGAGTAGTTCGGTAAGGTCCGCCATGCCTCGACCTTTACGGTGGTTCTCCTGATACTATTCTCCTGGTACTATATTCTTCTGGTACTATATTGGAGCCTGGACGAAAGATAAACCGACATGACCGTGAGAACCATCGAGTGGCGGGCCGGCGAGGTGATCCTCATCGACCAGCGACGACTCCCGCGCAAGGAGGTCTACCGGGTCTGCCGCAACTACCGGCAGGTGGCCCAGGCCATTCGCAGCATGGTGGTTCGCGGCGCCCCCGCCATCGGCGTCGCCGCGGCCATGGGGGTTGCCCTGGGGGCACGCCGCATCAGGCATCCGAAGTCGGTCGGGGCGGTCATGGAACGAGTATTTCGCACTCTGGAAAACACCCGGCCCACCGCGGTGAACCTTCACTGGGCCCTGGCGCGCATGCGGGCGGCCTACGAGGAGAACGGGGACGCCGGCCTGGAGTTGCTGAAGCGGCGGCTCGAGGATGCGGCCCTTGAGATCTACGAGGAGGACATCGCCGCGAATCGCATGCTCGGCGGCCTGGGCGCCGGGCTGCTGAAGCACTCCCGACGGATTCTGACACATTGCAACGCGGGGGCCTTGGCCACCGCCGGCTACGGTACCGCCCTGGGGGTGCTACGGGCGATGAAGGAATCAGGCGCGGCGATCGATGAGGTGTTCGTGGACGAGACCCGACCCTTTCTTCAGGGCGCCCGACTGACCGCATGGGAATTGCGCAAGGAGAAGATCCCGGTCACCCTCATCACCGACAACATGATGGGCTACGTGATGCAAAGCAGACAGGTGGATGCCGTTGTCGTCGGAGCCGACCGCGTGGCCGCCAACGGAGACGTCGCCAACAAGATCGGGACCTACATGGTGGCGGTGCTGGCCCGGAGGCACGGCGTTCCCTTTTACGTGGCCTGTCCCACCTCCACGGTGGACCTCGGGTGTCCGTCCGGAGCCGACATCCCGATCGAGCAGCGAAGCCATGATGAGGTAACCCACATCGCGGGGAGGCGCATCGCACCGGATGGAGTCAATACGCTGAATCCGGCTTTCGACGTGACCGACCATTCACTTGTCTCGGCCATCATTACGGAGAAGGCGGTGGTCACCCCGCCCTACAAAAAGAACCTGCGGACCGTGTGTCATTCGACTTCGCCCCGTTACGCCGGGGAGCCTGTCCGAGTAAGCGAATCGTAGCGTAGCGCCGGCGTCGTGAAGTCGAAGGGCCTCCGTTCGAAATGAGCAGTGTCCAATGTCCGTGATCGAGCGACAAGACGAGCTGGAAGCCTTCTTTCACGATGCCGGCAAGCCTCGCGAGCGGTGGCGCGTGGGCACCGAGTACGAAAAGGTCGGCATCGAGCGCGACACGGCCAAGGCGTTGTCGTATGCCGGCCCGCGTGGCGTACGGGTCATCCTTGAAGGTCTGGTGAGCGACTATGGTTGGGAGCCGCAAGAGGAAGAAGGCTTCCTGATCGGCCTCAAGCGCGGAAACCACGCCATTACCCTGGAACCGGGCGGTCAGATCGAGCTGAGCGGCGAGCCGTGCGACGACGTTCACTGCAGCAACGCCGAGTTCTCACAGCACATCCGCGAGCTCATCGACGTGGCGGGGAAGTTCGACGTGGTGTTCCTCGGCTTGGGGATCCAGCCTTTCAGCCGCGTCGATGAGATCGAGTGGCTGCCCAAGCGGCGTTATCGCATCATGGGACCGTACATGGCCAAGGTGGGAACCCTGGGTCAACGGATGATGAAGCAGACCGCCACCGTGCAGGCCAACATCGACTACGGCGACGAGGCCGACGCCATGGCCAAGTTGCGAACCGCCATGGGTCTGGCGCCGGTCATCGGCGCGGCCTTCGCCAACTCGCCCATATCGGACGGGGCGCCCAACGGTTTCAAGAGCTACCGCGGTCACATCTGGACGCGCACGGATACGGACCGGTGCGGGCTGCTGGAATTCTGCTTTTCCCCCGATGCCACCTTCCACCACTACGTGGAATACGCTCTCGACGTGCCGATGTACCTCATCTCCCGGGACGGGAACTACCTGGACATGACCGGGATTCCGTTTCGTCAGTTTCTGGAACGGGGCCACCAGGGTCACTACGCCACCATGGCGGACTGGCAGCTCCACCTGACCACGCTGTTTCCGGAGGTGCGGCTGAAGCACTACATGGAGTTCCGCTCCGCCGACAGCCAGGCGCCCGAGCTGATGCCGGCCTTGCCCGCGCTCATCAAAGGCATCTTCTACGACGCCGATTGCCTCCAGGCCGCATGGGACCTGGTCAAGGGGTGGTCCTTCGACGAGCGGATGACCGCCTATCACGATTCCCACCGAGACGGCGTGACCGCACGATTTCGGCGCTATTCGCTGGGTGATCTGGCAAAGGAGATGGTTGACATCGCCTGGGAAGGGCTGGCGCGCCAACGCGGATTGAACAGGCGTGGCGAGGACGAGACCATCCATCTGAAGCCTTTGCGTGACCTGGTCCAGCAAGGACTGTGTCCTGCCGACGTCATCCTTTACAAGTGGCGCGGCGAGTTCCGCCAGGACCTCCGGGCGCTCATCGCGGACAGTTCCTACAAGCTGCCGTGAGTGCGGCCGCACGGCCCTCGCAACGGCCGCGGAAACCATACGAAACGACCCTGGACATTCCACGCGCTTCGCGCTAGTATCGCACCATCTTTCCGGATATCTCCCGAGCGGCCAGGCTGAGCCGGCCGACTCTACGGGTGGAGCCCCGGAAAGACGTGCACTGCCGCTTGGATCCGGGGGAGCCGGACCGAGACGGATGAGACATTCTGGCTTCTACCGTCTCCCACGGTAGCGGGATGGCCTTCCGGATTGGTCCGGGAGGCTTTTTTTGTGGGGTTCTTCGAGGAGGATTACCGAATGGGACGGAAAATGACGGTTCCCGAAGTCCGGGGCATGAAGGAAAAAGGCGAGAAGATCGTTTGCCTTACGGCCTATGATTACTGCTTCGCCCGCATCTTGGACGAATCCGGTATCGACCTCCTTCTGGTAGGCGACTCGCTGGGTTTGGTGGTGCAGGGACACGACAGCACGCTGCCGGTCACGGTCGATGACATCATCTACCACACCAGGGCGGTGATACGGGGGCGCCGGCGCGCCCTGGTGGTGTCGGACATGCCCTTCATGACGTTCCAGTTGGGAGTGGACGAAGCCAAGCGCAACGCCGGCAGGCTGATCCAGGAAGGGGGCGCGGAGTCCGTCAAGCTGGAAGGAGGCGTGACTCAGGCCGCCGCCATCGAGGCGTTGGTGAAGATGGGCGTGCCGGTCATGGGCCACGTGGGCCTGACCCCCCAGTCGGTACATCAGTTCGGCGGCTACCGGATTCAGGGTCGCGGGGAGGCCGATGCCCGTGCCATCCTCGACGACGCCATCGCGGTGGAGCAGTCGGGGGCCTTCGCGATGGTGCTCGAAGGAATTCCGGTTCAACTGGCACGGGAGATTACCCAGCGTGTGTCCATCCCGACCATCGGCATCGGCGCCGGCATGCACTGCGACGGACAGATCCTGGTGGTTCACGACATGCTGGGGCTGTTCGATGATTTCACGCCCAGGTTCGTGAAGCGCTATGCCAAGCTCAAGGAGACCATCGGCGGCGCGGTCCGGAACTACATGGAGGAGGTGCGGACGGCGACCTTCCCGGCGGAGGAGCACACCTTCCACTGAGGGTGTGGCGGGGCTTTGCCCATGGCAGCGTTACCCAACATTTCCGACATCAGGGAGATGCAGGCATGGAGCGGCCATGCTCGTCATGAAGGGAAGCGCATCGTCCTGGTCCCAACCATGGGCTTCCTTCATGAAGGCCACCTGAGTCTGGTACGCCAGGGACGGACGAAGGGCGACCGCCTGGTGGTGTCCATCTTCGCCAATCCGACACAGTTCGCTCCCTCCGAGGACTTCGGCAGTTATCCGCGGGATCCGGACCGCGACGTCCGGTTGCTGATGGAGGAGCGGGTGGATCTCCTCTTCAACCCCACCGCCGAGGACATGTACCCGCGGAAGTATCAGACTTACGTGGACGTGGAGCAGATCAGCCAGCCTCTGTGCGGCGTCCACCGGACGGGGCATTTCCGCGGTGTGGCCACGGTGGTGTTAAAGCTGTTCAATATCGTGCGCCCGCACGCGGCCATGTTCGGACTGAAGGACTACCAGCAAGTTCAGGTCATCCGGCGAATGTCGGAGGATCTGAACCTGGACGTCGAGATCTTTGTCTGCCCCACCGTGCGGGAGCCCGACGGCTTGGCCATGAGCTCTCGCAACCGTTATCTGGAGCCGCCCGAGCGTGAGGCGGCCCGGTGTCTTCAGAGCGCCTTGGGCAAGGCGGAAGCGCTGGTCCACGGCGGTGAGACCGCGGCCCGGAAGATCCGTGAAGCCGTGGTGGAGGAGATTTCCCGCCAACCCCTGGCCCGCCTCGAGTACGCGGACCTGTGCGACCCGAAGGAGTTGCAGCCCGTGGAAGAGGTGGAGGGTCCGACCCTGCTGGCCCTCTGTGCCTGGGTCGGCAAGGCTCGCCTGATCGACAACCGGATCCTGGCGGGAAAAGAGCTGTAAGCGGCTCCCGTCCCGCGGCTGGATGCACCGGCCGCGGAACCGACGAATCGAAGACCCTCTCATGGCTTCCACCAAGGAAACAAATCAGAAAACCGTCACGGTAAACCGGCGAGCCCGTCGGGAGTACTTCATCGACGAGTCCTTCGAGGCTGGCATGGTGCTGCTCGGCAGCGAAGTGAAGTCATTGCGGGACGGACGCGCCAACCTCGCCGACAGCTACGCGCGCGTCGACAAGGGCCAGGTGTTTCTGGTCAACTCCCACATCAGCCCGTATCCGGCCGCCAACGTGTTCAATCACGAGCCCACCCGGCCGCGGAAGCTGCTGTTGCACAAGCGCGAGATCTCGAGGCTCACGGGAAAGGTCAAGGAGCGGGGCTTGACCTTGGTTCCATTGAAGCTATACTTCAAGGACGGACGCGCCAAGGTGGAGTTGGGTTTGGCCCGCGGCAAGAAGCTCTACGACAAGCGCGCCACGGTCAAGGAAAAGATGGTCCGGCGGGAGATGGAACGCTCCATGAAGAGCCGCAGAAGTTGACCGCCCGGGCCGGGTACTTATTATTGGGGGCGATATGGGTTCGACGGGGGTGGGAAGTCAAAGTGGCATGCCGGGGTCCTGCTGCCCCGTTAAAAAAGCAGGACTGCAAGTAACTGCAGACAATAACGAATACGCCCTGGCTGCTTAGACAGCCAGCGTCTTGCCGGCTTTCTCCCGCGGGGTCGGACAAGGCGTCATTCAGCGGGATGGACCGATTCCTCTGCCGGAGGGGATGAGGTCGAGATCCAAACCGGCTGGCCGCGCAAGACCCTGTCGTCGGGGGCTTTCGCGGCGAGACTCAAACGGCGACTAAGCATGTAGTCACTTCTGGCGGAAAGCCTTCGGACGGGGGTTCGATTCCCCCCGCCTCCACCATTACGGCGCTGCGTGGGACGCATCCTCTTTCCGGTGCCTTCTGAACCCCATCCAGCTCCACTGGTCCGGATGGCGGCGCACCATTTTTTCGATTTCCTGAACGAACAGGCGGGCATTGGTGCGGAGGTCCGCCTCCCGGTCGTCGGTCTCGACGAACTTCACTTCGGGTTCGACGTGAAGCGTCAGCCGGTTCCGCGCATCACGGACCATGAAGACCGGGAGCACCGCGGCCCCCGTGCGTCGGGCAATCGTAATCGGCCCCTTGGGCACGAGTGCGCGGCGTCCGAGGAAGCTCACTTCCACCCCGGTGGTCTTGAACTCGTCCTGGACCATCAGGACGATCTCGTTGCGCCGCAGCGCCTTGATGACCTGCACGACGGACTCGCGCCTGGGATGGGCCGGTATGGTCTTGACGCCGACCCTGGCGCAGTATCCGTTCTGAAGCGCGGCAAATCGCGGTTCCTGCGGCAGCTTGATGACAACGCTGAACTGGTATCCCCGGGCCACGAGTCGGGGGCCGATGATGCCAAAGTTGCCGAAGTGGGCGCTCAGGGCGATGACGCCCTTCTTCCGGGCGAGAGCCTCGCGCAGGCGCTCCTCGTCCTTGATCTCGATCCGCGAGCACAGCTCCTCTTTTGTCATGTAGAGAGTGGCGGAGGTTTCGACGAGCGCGTGGCTGAAGTTTTTCCACGCGCTCCGCACGACGGCGCGACGCTCCGCATCGGAGGGTAACTCCTTGCCCATGGTGCGTTCGAGGGTGTCATGCATCCGCTTCCGGAAGCGCCACAGCAGCAGGTAGCTGACCTGTTCCGTGACCCTGGCGATGCACGGCCTTGCGGACGCCGGAAGCCAGCCAAGGCTCGCGACCAGCGCTCGTAACAGGTATTCGCAGGCTCGATAGCGAACGCGATACAGCAGGCGGCGGCGCCGGTCGGGTCCACCTCTTCTCATTCTACGATGCGTGCCCCGGCAGATTTTCCTTCGTCCCCACTCGGCCCAACGCGGACAGCCCCTGCAGGCGCCGGATGATGCCGGGGACCTTCTCCGCTGCGAAAGCGATTTCCGCCTGGGTGTTGTAGCGACTGAGACTGAACCGGACCGCCCCTTGCAGCCATTGCGGCGGCACCTTCATGGCCCGCAGCACGTGGGACGGCTCCACCGATCCCGCGGTGCAGGCGGAGCCGGTGGAAGCGCAGATGCCGAACTCATCCAGCAGCACCAGAATCGACTCGCCTTCCAGGTATTCGAAGGCGACGTTGAGCGTGTTCGGCAAACGGTTCGACTTTGCCCCGTTGACCCTCGCGCCCGGGCAGGCGGACACGAGGGAGCTTTGCAGTTGGTCACGCAGCCCGCCCAGGTGCTCGCGTTCCGCGGCGACGTCCCTGGCGGTGAACTCCGCGGCCTCGCCCATGCCCACGATGCCGGCGACGTTCTCCGTTCCGGCGCGGCGGTTGCGCTCCTGATGGCCTCCGACGATGAAGGGGCGGAGGGTGATCCCCCGCCGGACGTAGAGCGCCCCGACGCCCTTGGGGCCGTGGAACTTGTGGGCGGAGATGGTCAAGAGGTCGATGGGGCCGTTCTTCACATCGAGCTCGATCTTGCCCGGCGCCTGCACCGCATCCACGTGGAAAGGGATGCCCCGGGCCTTGACGATCTCGCCGGCCTCGTGCACGGGGAAGACGACCCCGGTCTCGTTGTTGGCGTACATGATCGAGACCATGGCCGTGTCGTCCGAGAGGGTATCCCGGAGCTCGTCCAGGTCCAGCATGCCGTCCTCGTTCACCCCCAGCCAGGTAACCCGATAGCCCTTCTTCTCCAGGTGTTGTCCGAGCCCCAGCACCGCGGGATGCTCCACCGCCGTGGTGATGAAGTGGCGCTTTTCCGGCACGCTTTCGAGGATCCCGTGAATGGCGGTGTTGTCCGCCTCCGAGCCGCAACTGGTGAACAGGACCTCGACTTCGTCTCCCGCGCCCAGAAGTCCGGCCACCTGCGTCCGGGCGCTGTCCAGCGCTCGTCCGACGCGGCTCCCGAAGCTGTGAATGCTCGAGGGGTTGCCGTACAGCTCGGTGAGGTAGGGCGCCATGGCCTCGTAGACCTGCGGCGCGATACGGGTGGTTGCGTTATTGTCGAAATAGATGACTTCGGACATGGCGTGTGACTCAACGAATCATGTACCGGTGCCGCGTTTCACGGATGCCCGTCACCCGGGCGGCCTTGAAACCCGCCCCTGCAAGTCATCGAGCCTCGCCGGCGACACGGGTGTCAGACCACGAACGAGGCGCCGCAACCGCAACTGCGCTTCACGTTGGGGTTCTGAAATACGAAGGCCGCCTCCATGAGGGTTTCCCTGTAATCGAGCTCGGTGCCCCCCAGGTAGAGCAGGCTCTTCAGATCCACGATCACCTTGGCGCCCTCCAGCTCGAAGATGCGGTCCGTGGGCTTCGGGTTGTCGAGATCCATCTTGTACTGCAACCCGGAACAGCCGCCGCCCACGACCTTGAGGCGCAGACCGGTAAGGTCCCTCTCGTCCTGATCGAGCAACTCCTTGATCCGGTTGGCTGCCTGTTCCGTTATTTGAACCCCTGTCGCCATGGTATTTCCTATGTGCCGTGGGCGGACCCTGCCTCGACGGCACGCTATTTGCTAGCGGCTGTCTCCACCGGCCGCGCTCCCGCCGACCGCTTGCCATAGAGCGGCGAAAGGCCCCGCAACCGGGTGACTTCCTCCTCCACCCGGTGCACGACGTAGTCCACCTCTTCCTCGGTGTTGAACCGGCCCAGACCGAAGCGAATGGAGCCGTGGGCGAGGTCTTCCCGGATGCCCATGGCCTTGAGCACATGGGATGGCTCCAGCGCCGCGGACGTGCAGGTGGAGCCGGAGGAGACCGCGACATCGTTGAGGCCCATGATCAGCGACTCGCCCTCCACGTATCCGAAGGCCACGTTCAGGTTGCCGCACAGACGCTCGGTGGGATGTCCGTTCAGGTGGAGCTCGTCGAGTCGCGCGAAGAGGCCGGTTTCGAGCCTGTCGCGCAGGCCGGTGACATGGGGCAACCCCGTAGCCATGTCGGCCCGCGCGAGCTCGCAGGCTTTGCCGAACCCCACGATGCCGGGAACGTTCAGGGTACCCGACCGCATGCCACCCTCGTGGCCGCCGCCGTGGATGGTCGGGCTCAGACGCACCGGCGGTTTTCTCGCGCTCACGTAGAGCGCCCCGATGCCCTTGGGCCCGTGAAGCTTGTGAGCGGTCATCGAGAGCAGGTGAATCCCGCACGCGGCCACGTCAATGGGCATCTTTCCCACCGCCTGTGTCGCGTCCGTGTGAAAGAGCACGCCGCGCTCCCCGGCGATCCGGCCGATCTCCGCCAGCGGCTGGATGGTCCCCACTTCATTGTTCGCCGCCATGATGGAGATGAGCAGCGTCTTGTCGTCGATGGCGGCCCGCAGCTTGTCCAGGTTCACGGTGCCGTAGGCGTCCACGGGCAGGTAGGTGACACGATAACCGTGGCTCTTCAGGAACTTGCAGCAGTCGAGAACCGCCTTGTGCTCCGCCGCGCAGGTGATGATGTGGTCGCCTCGGTCCCGGTAAAGCTCGGCGACTCCCTTGATGGCCAGGTTGTCCGACTCGGTCGCCCCGCTGGTGAAGATGATCTCCTTCGGCGCGGCGCCGATCAGGCTGCCGACGTCCTTGCGCGCCTGATGCACCGCCGCCTCGGCTTCCCAGCCGAACGCGTGCTTGCTGGCCGAGTTGCCGAACCGTTCGGTGAAAAACGGTATCATGGCATCCACCACCCGTTGGTCCACGGGCGTCGTCGCATGGTTGTCGAAGTATACGGGGAGTTTCACGGAACCATACCTCCAAGCCTGTTTATTTAGGCCCTAAGCCCCGTGAATGTCAAGAAAGAGCCTCCGGAGGCGGCGCACAGGCCCTTCAGGTATCGCCCGGTGGCGGACCGGGGCGCCTGCATGATTTCCTCGGGGGTGCCCGCGGCCACCACGTACCCACCGTTCTCGCCGCCCTCGGGTCCGAGATCCACGATGTAGTCGGCGCATCTCACGAAATCCGGATTGTGCTCGATGGCGATCACGGTATGGCCGGATTCCACCAGACGGTCCAGGATCTCCACCAGCCTGCCCACTTCCTCGAAGTGCAGGCCGGTGGTGGGTTCGTCGAAAAGGTACAATACCCTGCCGCCGGAGTTCTTCCCCAGCTCCCGGGCCAGCTTGACGCGCTGGGCCTCCCCTCCGGACAGAGTGGTGGCCGGTTGTCCCAGGCGCAGATAGCCCAATCCCACCTGCCACAGGCTCTCCAGCCGCTGCCGCACCCGCGGTACGTTTCCCAGGAAGTCCATGGCTTCGGTGACGGTGAGATCGAGAACGTCCGCGATGCAGGCCCCCTTGTACCGGATCTCCAGGGTTTCCCGATTGTACCGCCGCCCGCTGCAGACATCGCAGGTCACCGACACGTCGGGGAGAAACTGCATCTCGATGTCCACCGTTCCGGCCCCGAGGCAGGCCTCGCACCGTCCGCCCGCGGCGTTGTAGGAGAAGCGTCCGGGACCGTAGCCTCGCATCCGGGCCTCGGGCAGGCGCGCGAAGAGGTTCCGCAGGGGATCGAAGAGTCCGCCGTAGGTGGCGGGGGTGGAGCGGCTGCTGCGTCCGATGGAGCCCTGATCCACGTAGAGAACGCGGTTGAAGGCGTCGAGCCCGGAGATCCTGGCGGCTCCCCCACGGGTCCTTGTTGCGTCCGCCGGGGAGCTTTGTCGCCGCCATTGTGCATGGACGGTATCCACCACGAGACTGCTCTTGCCCGATCCGGACACGCCGGTCACGCAGCTCATGAGGCCGACGGGAAAGTCCACGTGGATGTTCTTGAGGTTGTGAAGGCGGACGTTCCTGACCGAGAGCGTGCCGGACCGGGTCCGGCGCGTCCGTGAGACCGCCGGGAAGGTATCGGCCAGGTGGGGTCCGGTTCTCGAAACGGGGCTACGGCGAATATGGTCCACGCTTCCGACCGCCAGGATCTCCCCGCCGGCGGCGCCGGCGGCCGGGCCCATGTCGATGACGTGGTCGGCTGCCATGATGACGTCCCGGTCGTGCTCCACGACGAGCACCGTGTTGCCCGCGTCCTTGAGCTGCCGCAGGATGCCGAGGAGCCGCGCGGTGTCCCGCGGGTGGAGCCCCACGGTGGGTTCGTCGAGCACGTAGATCACGCCGGACAGGCGAGCGCCGATGTGGGCGGCAAGCCGGATCCTCTGGCATTCCCCACCCGACAGGCTGTCGGAGGCCCGGCCAAGGGAGAGGTATCCCAGCTCCAGCTCGAGCAGGGCGCCGGTTCGCTCCCGTATCTCCCCGAGGAGGTTGCCGGCGACTTCGCTCTCGCGTTCATCGAGGGCCACGTCTTCGATGAAGCGGCTGAAGTCACTTAGCGGCAAGGCCGACACCTGGCCGATGTTCATGCCGTTGATGCGCACCTGAAGGCTCTCGCTCCGAAGCCGGGTGCCGGCGCACTTGGGACAGGGCCGCGGTGAAGCGTCCGCCGGAGCCGCGCCCCCGCGGGACCGCCCCCGGGGCCGGGTGCCGAGTCCGTTGCAGGCAGGGCAGGCGCCGTGCGGGCTGTTGAAGGAAAAGAGTTGCGGCACCGCTTGAGGGAACGGCTCACCGCACTCCAGACAGGCGGACCGCCGGGTGTAGCGGCGAGACCCCGGAGCGGGCGCATCGTTCACGTCGACCTTCACCACCTCGTCTCCGTGTTTCAGGGCCAGCTCGATGGAATCGGCGAGCCGCTTGGCGACACCTTCCCGTATCACCAGCCGGTCCACCACCAGGTCGGCCTGCCCCGGCGACGCCGAGCCGGGCAGGTCGGCGAGCTCCAGAATCTTCCCGTCCACCTTGATACGGACGAAGCCGGCCCGGATCACCGTCTCGATCTGTCGCCGGTATTCCCTCGGCTCGTGGCACGGCAGCGGCGCGAGCACGTGAATGCGGGTGCCGGAAGCGAGTTTCAGCAGGTCGTCCACCATCTGCTGCACCGTATGCACCGTGCCGGCGCTGCCACAGCGCCGGCAGTGGGGCCGCCCCACGTGGGCGAACAGCAGCCGCAGGTGGTCATGAACCTCGGTCATCGTGCCCACCGTGGACCGTGGGTTTTCGTGGAAGCGGCGTTGCGGCACGGCGATGGCCGGAGAAAGCCCCTGAATGGAATCCACATCGGCTCTGGCCAGCGGATCGAGAAGCTGGCGCGCGTAGGTGGACAGGGACTGCATGTAGTGCCGTTGCCCCTCTGCGTAGACGGTGTCGAAGGCCAACGAGGATTTGCCCGAGCCGGAAACCCCCGTGATCACCACGAGCTGGTTGCGGGGGATCTCGATGTCGACGTTCTTGAGGTTGTGGACCCGGGCGCCCTTGACAACGATGTTCATGCCCTTCCGTCATTCCTGCGGAAGCGGGAATCCAGGCGG
Source organism: Binatia bacterium (assembly GCA_963422385.1). Taxonomy (GTDB): domain Bacteria; phylum Desulfobacterota; class Binatia; order UBA9968; family JAJDTQ01; genus JAJDTQ01. The sequence goes on from OY729432.1 coordinate 2,513,155, forward strand.
GGTGGGGCCGACGGCCGTGCTTCTCCGGCCCGCGCCAGCTTCGCCGCCAGCAGGATCGCCTGCTTCATGCTGCGGGCGTCGGCCACGCCCTTGCCGGCGATATCGTAGGCGGTGCCGTGGTCCACCGAGGTCCTGATGAGCGGAAGGCCGAGGGTCAGATTGACGCCGTCCGTGAAGTGCAGCAGCTTGAAGGGCCCGAGTCCCTGGTCGTGATACATGCAGACCACGGCGTCGTATTCCCCGGCCGCCGCGCGGTGGAAAAGGCTGTCCGCGGGAATCGGGCCGGAAACGCACATGCCTCGCCCCGAGCAATCGCGTACCGCGGGCCGGATCACCCTGCGCTCTTCCTGGCCGAACATGCCGTCTTCTCCCCCGTGGGGATTCAGGGCCGCCACCGCCAACCGCGGCTCCGCCAGTCCGAACCATTCCCGCAGCGACCGATGCGTCAGCTCGATGGTGTTGCGGACTCGTTTTCGGGTCAACGTCGCGGCCACTTCCGTGAGCGGCAGATGCACCGTGACCAGAACCACCTTGAGACGCGGCCCGTAAAGCATCATCCGGACTTCCCGTGTACGGGTGAGATCGGCCAGCAGCTCGGTGTGCCCGGGCCAGGCGTGGCCCGCGTCGTTCAGCGCCTTCTTGCTGATGGGCGCCGTGGCCATGGCGTCGGCGCCGCCGGCGTCGATGAGCTCCACCGCGCGAAGAATGTAACGGCAGGATGCTTCACCGCCGGCTCGGGTGGAACGGCCGGGGCGGCTGGCGGCTGGCTTCAGGCGGGTAACGGATTCCACCAGCACGGGAGCATCGGTACGGGCCGCCGAACCGGATTCGCGGGTCGGCCATCGGGGCGCCTGGGCGCGCTCCAGCAGCCCCGGGTCGCCCACGATCAAGACGTGGCAGGCCCGTCGCACGGCCGCATCCCGGGCGGCCTTGACGACCACCTCGGGTCCGATGCCCGAGGGATCGCCCATGGTTACGGCCACGACGGGTTTGGACATGGCGGCAGCGTTGGATCAGTGTGAAACGGATGGGGGATCGGGGTGCGGGCGCGCCGCGTCAGAAAGCCTGATCCAGGGGCACGTCGTCATCGTCGCCGGCTTCGGTGGTGAACACCGGAATCCCGAACAGCTTGACGGTCTTGCGGTCGCCGACCACTCCCGACTCGTCCCTGATGACTTCCTCGTCATAGATGTACGTCAGCGGATTGATGTAGTCCCAGAAGTCCTTGTCCTCTTCGCCCGCCGTGGCCGAGGCCATCAGGCTGCCGACCGTACCCCTCTCGGCCTTCTGCGCCTGGAAGGCATATCCATCCAGCTTGACTTCCACGCGGTGCTTCTTCCGCAAGTCGGTCTTGAGCCACTTGGCGAATCTTTCCTCGAGCGTCTTGTTGTAGAGCTCGTCCCGCACCCGCTCCGAAACGGCCGCGAACTTCAATCGTTCCCCGCCCTGCCGGTCCTCGGCCTTGACCAGGTGATATCCCAGGCTGGTACGAACCGGCTCGCTGACCTCTCCCTTCTTCAGGGTTGAGGCAACCCGTGCGAGGGAATCGGGCAGAGTCTCGGGTTTGACCCAGCCGATGTCTCCGCCCTGGCCCGCTCCCGCGCCTTGGGAGTGGGCGCCGGCCAACGCGGCGAAGTCCCCTCCCTCCACGACCTGTCGGCGTAGCGTCCCGATACGCGACAACACCGCCTGTTGCTGCTCCGGGGAAGCGCCCGCGTCGACCTCCAGCATGAGATGGCGGAGATGCACCTTGAGCTCGGTTCGGTACAAGTCCGGGTTCGCGTCATAGTAACGTTGTGCGTCCTCGATCGTAATGTGAACCCTTTTCCTGACGTTGCGTTGAATGATCTCGTTTTGTTCGATTCGGGCACGGACCTCTTCGCGGTACTGCTCCATGGTCTTCCCGTCCCGCTGCAACAGGGCGCTCAACTGCGTTGGCGTCAGGTTATTCCGCTCCCGGAGAGTCCGGATGTGCCCGTCGATGTCGGCGTCGCGTACCCGGATGCCCGTGTTTCTGACCTCGGCACTGATGATCTCGTGGGTAATGAAATCCTCGATCCACTGCTTGGGCACGCGTCCCGCCGTGAGTTCATCGAGTTGGACGTCCTGGTTCAGCCTGGTCCGGGCGAATTTCCGGAGATCCGAAAAGGTATGGGGGGAACCGTTGACGACCACGACGATCTTCTCGACCGGACTTCCGGGAGCAGGGCCCGGGAAGGTCCCGAGAAGGGCCAGGAAGGCCGCCGCGCACAAGCCGACTATCCTTGCGGGGGCGGGTTTCAAACCCACCCGCATGGTCACATTCATTGATTTGAACACACAGATACCATACATTCCTGACAGAGGACTTGCAATAACTCGCAAGCCTCGTCGATGAGGGCGGGCCAGTCCGTATGGTCCGGGGTAAACGACAGGCGTCCCCCCGGCGAGAACTGGAAGCGCCGGGGATCCTCTTTCGCGAGCGTCAGCACCCGGTCGACGTTGATGGTGGACGTGGCGTGGAAGGTCAGCGACAAGCGGCCGCTCTGGTAGATGATCTGGGTCGCCAATGCGCGGATGAGGACACGCCTGAGCTCCATGACCCGAAAAAGGTTTTCCACCACCTGCGGGTAGTTTCCGTAACGATCGCGGATCTCGTCCTGGAGCTCCGCCAGTTGCTCCGGGTTCTCCAGGTTGGCAAGCCGCTTGTAGAACAGCAGCCGCTGGTTGGCGCTGGGTATGTAGTCGTCGGGGAAGTAGGCGGGTATGCCCAGCCGAATCTCCGGCTCCACGCTGACCCGGCGCTCTTCGCCCTTGAGCTCGTGAATGGTCTCTTCCATCATCTGGGTGTAGAGTTCGAAGCCCACCGCGGCGATCTGGCCGGATTGCTCGCGGCCCAGGAGGTTGCCGGCGCCGCGAATCTCCAGGTCGTGGAGCGCCAGCTTGAAACCGCTGCCCAGCTCGTCCAGCTCCTGCAGCGCCCGGAGCCGCTTTTCCGCATCCTTGGTCACGGTGCCGCTCCCGGGAAGGAGCAGGTAGGCATAGGCGCGGCGTGACGAACGCCCGACCCGCCCCCGCAGTTGATAGAGTTGGGCCAGACCGAACCGGTCCGCGCGGTTGATGATGATGGTGTTGGCGTTGGGATAGTCCAGGCCGGATTCGATGATGGCGGAGCACACCAGCACCTGGGCCTCGTTCTCCTGGAACAGGCCCATGTTCTTCTTGAGCTCGGCCGGCGCCATCTGCCCGTGGGCGACGGCGACCTTGGCCTCGGGCACCAGGTCCATGATCTTCTGGCCGACGCGCTGGATGCTCTCCACCCGGTTGTGCAGGAAGAACACCTGCCCCTCGCGGTTGATCTCCCGCAGGATGGCGTCGCGGATCACCCCCTCGTCGTAGCGCGTCACGTAGGTCCTGACGGCGAGCCGGTTGGGGGGCGGCGTCTCGATGACGCTCAGGTCCCGGATGCCTACCAGGGACATGTGCAGCGTCCTGGGGATGGGCGTCGCGGTGAGGCTCATGACGTCCACGGTGTAGCGGAGCTTCTTGAGCTTCTCCTTGTGGCTCACGCCGAAACGGTGTTCCTCGTCGACCACCACCAGGCCGAGGTTCTTGAAGGCTACGTCGCCCTGCAACAGACGGTGGGTGCCGATGACGATATCGATGAGCCCGGCGGCGAGGTCCTTGAGGGACTGCTGCACGGTCTTGCCGGTGACGAAGCGGCTGAGGCTCTCCACCCGCACCGGATAGGGCCCGAAGCGGTTGCGGAAGGTCTCCAGGTGCTGCTGCGCCAGGATGGTGGTGGGGGCGAGCACGGCCACCTGCTTGCCGTCCATCACCGCCATGAAGGCCGCGCGCATGGCCACCTCGGTCTTGCCGTAGCCCACGTCGCCGCAGATGAGCCGGTCCATGGGCTTGCTCCCGGTCATGTCCTTCAAGGTCTCGGCGATGGCCTGCTCCTGGTCCGGCGTCTCCTCGTACTCGAACGCGGCTTCGAATTCCCGATACGATTGATCGGGGACCGGGAAGTTGTGGCCTTCGTGCATCTCCCGTGTGGCATAGACCCGCAACAGCTCCTTGGCCATGGCCACGATGGCCTTGCGCGTCCTGGCCTTGAGCTTGAGCCAGGAGGTACCGCCCAGCCGGTCCAGGATCGGGGCGCCGCCGTCCGCGCCGATGAATTTCTGCACCAGGTTGATGCGGTCGATGGGTAGATAGAGGCGGTCGCCCCCCTGGTACTCCAGGTGCAGGAACTCGCCCTCGGTGCCCGCCACCTTGAGGTACTTGAGGCCGCGATAGATGCCGATGCCCTGGTCGAGGTGCACCACCACGTCGTCCTGCCGCAGTTCGCTCAGGCTGGTGATGAAGTGGCTCGGAGTCTCCCGCTTGCGGACGGAGGGGTCGCGTTTCCTGCGGCCCCACAACTCCTCCAGGGTGATGATGATCAGCCCCTCGTCGGGTATGCGCACTCCCTGGGTCAACCCGCCCAACAGGATCTCGGGGCCGTTGGCCGGGTTGCCGACGACCTCGTGAAAGGATCGCTCGGATATCGGAAGATCCACCTCGTAGTAGGCCAGAAGCTGTTGCAGCCGTTGCGCGTCACCCGGGTGTCCGCCCACGAAGAGCACCCGCTGGTCCCGCCATTGGTTCAGATGCTCCACCAGCGGCGCCAGGGAGCGTTCCGATCCTTGCTGGATGGTGAGCTCGCCGTGCAGGTCCGCGTTGGCGTAGGATCGCACCGAGAGCGTTGACGAGGCGTCGTCGGGGGATGCGAGCATGTCCAGGTTCTCGCCGTGGATCCGCCGGAACGCCGCCGCCGCCTCGCGCCAGCCGTCCGGGTCCAGGTACAGGGCCTCGGCGTGGGGATGGAAGCGGCCGTCCTCCGCGGCCTTGGAGGCGCGTTGCGTCACCAGCTTCTCGAACCGCTCCAACTCCTCCTCCACCCGTGCCGGTTGATCCCACCAGACGATGCCGTGCCGCGGCAGATGGGCGAGGACCGACGGCAGCGGGTGGTCGTAGAAGTAGGGCACCAGGAATTCCATCCCGGCAAAACGCACGCCTTCGCGCACGGATTCCAGGAGGGCGCGCCTGTCCTTGCGCGTGAAGCCCAGCTCGTCCGCCCGCTCCTCGATCCGCACAAGGGTCTCACGGCTGGTCCCCGACCCCGTGGTGAACTCCTTCATGGGCAGAAGCAACATCTCTCCGTGCCGTGACCGGGAGCGCTGCGTCCGGGGGTCGAACTCGCGGATGGAATCGATGCGGTCGTCGGCGAACTCCATCCGCATGGGCCGGTCACAGGCCGGGGGGAACAGGTCCACGATGCCGCCGCGCACGCTGAAGTCGCCGCGTTCCTCCACCAGTGGCGCACGGGCGAAGCCCAGGCTGGAAAGCTGCCACAAGAGCTTTTCCCGGTCGACTTCCTGGCCCTCGATGAAGTGCGCGCTGTGGAAGCTCTCCCGTGGGACCACGCGCTGCATCACCGCGGCCGGGGTCGTCACCAGTAACGGCGCCGGCTGTCGGGCAAGCCGGTGGAGGCCTTCCATGCGCGCAGCCACGTGGTCCGGATTCGGGGAAAGGCTCTCGAAAGGCAGGATGTCCCACCCCGGGAACAGATGAAGGCGCCGCTCCAGCGGATTGGCGACGGCTTCTTCTCCCAGGAAGAAGGACAGGTCGAGGAAAAGGCGTTCCGCCTCCTTCACGGTGGGCATCAAGACGACCAGCGGACAGTCGAGATGCCGGGCCGCGAGAAAGACGGCATAGGCCTTGGCACTGCCATGCAGCCCGGAAATCCGCTTTTCGCCGCGCCACTCATGGGTCAGCAGCCGCGAGATCCTGTCGTTGAGTGAAGGTGACGTCACTGGGCCAGTTGCCTCACGAGGTACGGTGGGAGAGTGTAGCCGAAGGGAGGCGGCGCCCGCAAACCAACGTCCCTGGACTTCGCCGGGGCCGGTAAGCTAAAGTTTCCGGCTGTCGGACGCCCATGGAACTCCCCACGGAAGAGGATCCCCATCATGGCAAAGAGGAACCCGAGGATCGCAAGCGCGGTGCAGGCAATACCGGAACGGGCCTATCCGGACCTTCATGAACATCTCCGTCGTCTGGACGACGCCGGCCTGCTGATCCGGGTGGCGCGCCCGGTGGACAAGGACCGGGAGATGCACCCGCTGGTGCGCTGGCAGTTCAGGGGAGGGATCAAGGAACGGGACCGCAAGGCGTTCCTGTTCGAGCAGCCCGTGGACGCCAAGGGGAAAAGCTACGACATTCCGGTGGCCATCGGCGTACTGGCGGCCAACCGGCGCATCTATCGCATCGGGTTGGGGTGCGACGAGGACACGGACATCAATGCCTTGTGGAGCCAGGCGAAGACGAATCCGGTGGCGCCGGTGGAGATTCCGTCGTCGGCCGCGCCGGTGCACGAGGTAGTCTTCTCGGGAGCGCAGATCAGGAGCCGGGGCAAGGGGATGGACGGTATCCCGGTGCCCATATCCACGCCGGGATGGGACAACGCGCCCTACGTGAGCGCGGCTCATTTCGTCTCGTGCGATCCCGACAACGGGGTGCACAACATCGGCACCTACCGGGCCATGATCAAGGCCCGGACACGGGTCGGCTGCAACCCGTCCATCGAGTTGGGACAGGGGATCTACCGGCACTGGCTGAAGTACCGGGAGCGGGGCGAGAAGATGCCCGTGGCGCTGTGCATCGGCGGCGTGCCCGCCATCTCGTACGTGGCGGCGCAGAAGCTGGCCTACGACCTCGACGAGTTCTCGGTGGCGGGTGGGCTTGTGAAGGCGCCCATCCGGGTAGCTCAGGCGCGCACCGTGCCGCTGAGGGTGCCCGCGGACGCGGAGATCATCGTCGAAGGCTTCGTCTCCACCGAATGGCTGGAGCCCGAGGCGCCCTTCGGCGAGTCCCACGGGCACGTGAACCCCAAGGAGTACAACCCGTTCATGGAGGTCACCTGCATTACCCGCCGCCGTGACGCCGTCCTCTGCTCCATCATCAGCCAGGTGACGCCGTCGGAGTCCAGCGTCATCAAGAAGATGGCCTACGAGCCCCTCTACCTGGAGCATCTGCGGGACGGCATCGGGGTGAAGAGCGTGGTGCGGGTGATGCTCCACGAGCCCTTGACCGCGACCCAGAAGCTCACGGTGATCCAGATGCGCAAGCCCGGTCCCGCGGAGGTATGGCGCGCGCTCATGGGCGCGGTGGCCTTCCGTCCGTCCATGTCGAAGATCGTCATTGCGGTGGACGAGGACATCGACCCCGACAACCTCGATGCGGTGTTCTGGGCCATGGGCTACCGATCCAAGCCGCACCGGGACGTGCAGATCATGCACGGCATGGACGTGGGCCACGCCCCCCGGCATGACGCGCGCGGCTCCGCCGACGACTCGTGCCTGCTGTGGGACGCCACCCTCAAGGAGAAGCTGCCGCCCATCTCCCTTCCCACCCGGGAGTACATGGAGCGAGGGCGGGCGCTCTGGGAGGAGTTGGGGTTGCCAGAGCTGGAACCCGAGTCACCGTGGTTCGGCTACTCGCTGGGGGACTGGAACCCGGAGCTGGAGCAGGAGGCCGCCCTGGCCACCCGCGGGGAATACTGGAAGACCGGTACGAAGATCGCGCGCCAACGCCGCCCCACCAGCGACATCCTGCCCAACGTGTCCTTCTATGGCGAAGACGAGGACTGACCATGGACTACAAGACGCTCAAGTGGGCCGTGCACGACAATCCGTCGCGGCCGGGCGAGCCCTGCATCGGCGTCGTCACGCTGAGCCGTCCGGATCAGCTCAACGCGGTGGACCCGCTGATGCGGCTGGAGCTCGATGCCCTGTGCAACGAGATCGCTCGCAATTCCGTCCTCAAGGTGGTGATTCTGACCGGCGAGGGTCGCGGCTTCTGCGCCGGCGGTGATCTCACTTCGGAGGGGGCCGTGCTGGGCGCGTTCGAGGGATCCAGCGGTATCGAGGGTCCCTACAAGGAGTTGGCGGAGTATTTCCTGAACGATCTCCGACACCGGGTGCTGCAGAGCGCCATGCGCAAGCTGGAGGATTTGCCGCAGCCCACCATCGCGGCGGTGAACGGGCCGGCGGTAGGAGTGGGGCTGGAGATGACCACGCTGTGTGACATGCGCCTGGCGTCGAACCGTGCGCGCTTCGGCGAGGTGGCGGTGCCCGCGGGGTTCGTGCCCGAGAGCGGCGGTTCGCGTAACCTGCCCAAGCTCGTGGGCATCGGGCGGGCCATGCGCCTGATCCTCACCGGCGAGATCATCGATGCTCGGGAAGCGCTGCGCATCGGGCTGGTGGACGAGGTGGTGCCGCACGAAGAGTTGATGGGGCAGGCTTTCACCCTGGCCGGCAGGATTGCGGCCAACCCTTATCTGTCGGTGCGCCACGCCAAGCGGCTGGTCAAGATGTACTGGAACTGGAACCGCACGGACGAGGGCTATCGTGAGGAGCTGGAGTCCGTGCTCGAGATCACCCGCACCAAGGACTGCCAGGAAGGCATGCGGGCGTTCAGGGAAAAGCGCCCGCCCCACTATACCTATCCCTACGACACGGGCTGGCCGTTTCCGGACAAGGGCGGGGGCAAGAAGGACTAACGGGGACGGGACCTCCCGCGCTCGTGCGGGAAAGCGATTGCTTCAGGAATACCGCAATGTCCGAGCTTTCCATCCCGTGGCAGGGCTATCGCGAGATCCCTCCCCGACTCAATATCGTTGACGAAGTGCTGGAGCGTCCGGCGGCCGCGGGTTGCGGTGATCGGACGGCGGTCCTGTGGCGCGACGGCTCGCTCAGCTACCGGGAACTTTGCGACAAGGTGCACGGCCTCGCGCGGAGCCTGACGGAGCTGGGGGTTTCGCCGGGAGACCCGGTGCTCGTGCAGATGCCCAACTCGCCGGAGTTCGCCGTGGCCTTCCTGGCGGCCGTGAAGCTGGGCGCGTTGCCCGTTGTGGTCAATTCGCTGCTGGGTCTGCGGGAAGTCCGGGCCATCCTGGAGCAGACCGCGCCTCGTTTCGCCGTCACCGAGGGCTCCTGTGCCCAGGCGTTGCGTCATCTCCGCCGGCCCATGGACCTCCGGACCCTGGTATGCGCGGGAGCGGCGCAGCGCGACGAGGTTCCGTTCGACGCCCTCTTTCCCGAATCGCCGGCCGATGTGGCGACAAGGGACACCTCGGCCCACGAGCCGGCGTTCATGGTGTGCACCTCCGGCACCACCGGCCGGCCCAAGTGCATCGTTCACGCGCATCGTTGGATCGTGGCCCTGGGGGATCTGAACCGCTACCGGCTTCCGCCTGAGCCGGGAGACGTGGTGATGGCCACGGGGGAATGGAGCTTTATCAGCGCCCTGGGCCACAACCTGCTCTTCCCGCTCCGGAACGGGGTCACCTGTGCGGTGCTGTCCGGCCGCGCCACGCCCGAGAACGTGCTGGAACAGGTGGCGGCCTTCGGCGTGACGGTGCTTCACTCCGTCGCGACGGTCTATCGCCGGATGCTGGCCACCGAGGGCATCGAGGACGCCCATGATATCCACGCGCTCCGGTGTGCGCACTCCACCGGCGAGGCGCTTCGCGAAGCCACCTATCGCCAGTGGAAAGCGCGCTTCGGCTGCGAGATGTACGAGCACTACGGCGTATCGGAGTATCAGCTCGTGGTGGGGCAGGGCGCCCGGCATCGGGTGAAGCCGGGCTCGGTGGGACTGCCGGCCCCGGGTGTGGGCATCGACATTGTCGACGACCACGGCCGTACCGCAGCGGACGGCGAGGTGGGGCGGGCCGTGATCTCCACCGAGGACCCGGGACTTTTTCTCGAATACTACGCCGACCCCGGCCGTACCGAGGCCGCCCGTCGAGGCGGGCTTTACGACACTGGCGACCTCGCGTACCGCGATGGCGAGGGTTATTTCTTCATCGCCGGGCGCAGCGATGACTGCTTCAAGACACGTGGGCTGTTCCTGGTGCCCACGGAGGTGGAGAACGCGCTCCAGCGCCATCCAGCGGTGGCCGAGGCCGTGGTGGTGCCGGAGCCCGATCCGGAGATCGGCAACCGCGTGCTGGGCGTGGTGGTGCCGGCGGAGGGATGCGAGCCCACGGCCGGGTTGGCGGAGACCCTGCGCCGGAGCCTCCGGGAAGAGCTGGCACACTACAAGGTCCCCTACCGCATCCGATTCGTCGAGTCCATTCCAAAGAGCCCCGTGGGAAAGATACTGCGGAGCGAGGTGGCCGCGCGAAGGCCCCTCGATATTGAGTAAGAGCCAGGAGGAGGTATCAATGTTTCGAATCGTTCTGTCGTCACTGCTGCTCGCCGCTTGCTTCAACGTGGGGTTGCCGGTCCTTGCCGGCCGGAGCGAGGCCGTCGCGGCCGACTTCAAGGGCAAGACCATCACCATGATTTTGGGTACTCGTCCGGGCGGCCGCCGGGACCGGATCGCGCGTACGATCGCAAAACACCTGGCCGCCAACCTTCCGGGAAAGCCAACGATCCTGGTGCAGAACATTCCGGGCGGGAAGGGCATTCCCGCCCAGCTCAAGTTCTCCAGATCGAAACCTGACGGCAGCGTGGTGGGGGTGGTGGTGTCGTCCGACATGGAGGCGCCCTATTTCGGGACCCCCGGCGCCACCTACAAACCACGGGCATACAAGTGGGTCGGCTCGGTGAGGATCGGGAAGCAGCGCAACGTGCTCTTCACCACCAGGCAGTCGGGCTTCAAGAGCATCGACGACCTGCGCAGCCGGGAGGTCGCACTGGGCGCCCAAGGCGTGGGGCATCGAAGCTACCTCTACGGCCGACTCATGGCCGAGGTGCTGGGGCTCAAGGTCCGGTGGGTTCTCGGATACTCCACGCCGGAGATGTATCTGGCCATGGAAAAGGGCGAGATCGACGGACGTGTGAACGATTCCGCCTCGTTCAAGCGGGACCGGCCGGACTGGATCGAGAAGCAGCAGGTGGTAGCTCACGTGGCCATGACCTTGCCGGATAATCTCCCGCCCATACCGGATCCGTTGTTCGCCGAAACGCCGGCGCTGATCACGTTCACGGACAAGGAGGTCCACAAGAACCTTGTCAGGAAGATGAACGCGACGAGTCGGCTCGGCGGCAGCGTCGCGCTCCCGCCGGGAACGCCGGAGTCCATCCGGGCGGCCTTCGAGAAAGCGTTGTTGACGGCGGGCAAGGACCCCGGGTTCGGGAAGGACTGGGAGAAGTTCGTCGGCATCAAGCCCTATGCCGGCGTGGCTGACAGCGCCGAGGTGTGGGAGGCGGTGAGGATCTACACCGACTGGAAGCCCGAGATCATGAGCGAGTTCAAGCGCCTGGGCCACCAAGCGCCCAAATAGACAGGGACATGGGCAGGGGCGGGTTTGAAACCCGCCCCTGCACCCCTTCGTCATGCGTGCATCTCGGCGCGCAGACCAGGAGTCTCTCGATCGAGGAATCCATCCCGCAGCCTGCACCCCTTCGTCATGCGTGCATCTCGGCGCGCATGACGAAGGCCAATGGGTCTACATGCTTGAAGCCGCCCTCCAGGGTCTACAGAATCTCCTCTCGCTGAATGTTCTGATCGGGATTCTCGCCGGTGTCGGCGTCGGCACCTTCACGGCGGTGACGCCGCAGGGCTTGGGCACCCCGCTGATGTACGCCCTGTTCCTGTCCATGGTGACCCGGTGGGACCCGCTGGTGGCCATCGCCTTCCTCGTCGGCATGGACGCGGTCAGCAGCACCTGCAGCGCCTACCTGCCGGTGCTGTTCGGCATTCCCGGCGGCGCCGGCTCCCAGGCGACGGTGCTGGACGGCTATCCCATGGGCCGCAACGGCGAGGCCCGTCGGGCGCTCGGGGCGGCCTTCACGGCCGGCATCCTCGGAAGCCTGGTCGGCACGCTGACCCTGACGGCCGCCATCCCGGTGGCTCAGGCGCTCATTCTGTTCCTGGGGTCTCCGGAGCTGTTCGTGGTGTCGCTCTGGGGCGTCAGCATGGTCTCCGTCCTGGCCGGACCGCGCCCCATCAAGGGCCTGATGGCCGGCGCCATGGGGTTGGTGATCTCGGTAGTGGGGGTCCAGCCCCAGTCCGGTGTCATGCGCTTCGTCTTCGATCAACCCTACCTGCTGGAGGGCGTGCCGCTGACCGTGGCCACGCTGGCGCTTTTCGGGGTGCCGTCCGCCCTCGATCTCGCACTTAGCCGGGTAGGCGTCGAGCGGGAGCCGGCGCCGCTGGCGGGCCGGCTGCTGGACGGTATCAGGGACGCCTTCCGCAACGGCTGGCTCGTCGTCCGGTGCAGCTTCCTCGGCGTCTGGGTCGGCATCGTCCCGGGACTGGGAGCCCAGGTCGTGGACTGGCTGAGTTACGGTCACGCCGCCCAGACCTGCAAGGGCGCCAAGGAGACCTTTGGCAGAGGCGACGTACGCGGAGTGATCGCCCCCGAGGCCTCCAATGACGCCAAAGATGGCGGCACCCTGATTCCGACGCTCACGTTGGGCGTGCCGGGCAGCCTGGTTTCCGCGCTTTTTCTCTTCGCCCTCACCACCATGGGGTTCGCTCCGGGGCCGTTCATGCTGGAGCGCAACGCCGACGTGGTCTACAGCATCATCTGGGTTCTGGGCACCGCCAGCATCATCGGCGGCAGCCTGGGCCTCGTTTTCTCGAACCAGTTGGCCCGGCTCGCGGAACTGCGTTACTCCATCATCGTGCCGTCGATTCTGGGCTTCGTGCTGATCGGTGCGCTGAACGCCAACCAGAGCCATCTGGATCTCGTCATGGTGGTGTCCTTCGGCTTTGTCGGCTACTTCATGAAGCGTTTCGGCTATCCCCGGCCGCCGCTGATCCTGGGCATGATCCTCGGCATCATCATGGAGAAGTACCTTTACATTTCCACCGCGCGCTACGGCCTCGACTGGCTGGGACGGCCGTCGGTGCTGGTGCTCCTGTGCGCCGTGGTGGCGACCCTCGGCTACACTCTGTGGAGCCGGAGCGAGCGGGCCGCGCCGTCCGGCGAGGCAAAAGAAGCCGCCAGTGCCGTCACGGGTTTCCGCGTCAACTGGGAGACCCTGCTGGTGCTGGGTTTCCTGGCGTTTTTCCTCCTCGCCATTCGTGTCGGCTTCGAGTGGCCCTTCATCGCCAAGCTCATGCCGGTCTACATTGCCGCCGTCCCCGGCGCGGTGCTGGCTCTATGGCAACTCTTTCGGGTGACCACCGGCCGGGAGCCGGCCTCGGCCGGCGGGGTCGAGATGGACGAAAGCTTCAGCCGGGAACTCGACACCCGGGTGGAACGCCGCCGCACCGTGACATTCTTCGCCTGGTTCGTGGGCGCCGCGCTGGCCGTGTGGCTCCTGGGAATCACCGTAGCCGTCCCGCTGTTCGTCTTCCTCTACTGCCTCATCGAAGGAAGAGAGAGACTATGGATCGCCCTGCTCATGACCGCCATCGCCTTCCTCCTGGTCTGGGGTCTCTTCGAGGGCGTGTTCAAGGTGCTGTGGGCCGAGGGGGTGCTGTTCAGCGGCTAGTGTCGTGTCCGGTAAATTCGCAAGATAAGTTGCGCAGGATTTTTTGTCGTCGGCAAGGCGCGATGACGAGCAGTGGCCAATACCACGCGAGGAAGAGCAACGCAGCCGACGGCAAAAAGACCAGTCAATTATCTTGCGAATTTACCGGACACGACACTAGCCGCCTGCGCCGCAGCAACCGGAGCCCGGAGCTGTGTTCGACCGGGCGCCGGGAAATGGTTTGGCGTTCCTTGAGTCCGTGTTATGTTAACCTCCGTTAGTGGACGGTAGCCGGAGAATGCATGAAGATAACGGAAACGGCCGGCGCTCGCGAGATCCTTACGCTGGCGGAGGCTGCGAAATTCATTCGCGTGAGTGAAAGGACCTTGGGAGAAATGGCTCGGACGAGGCGGATCCCGTCTCAGAAGGTCGGCCGAGAGTGGCGCTTCTTGCGCGCGGGGCTCGAAGCTTGGCTCGCCGGTGAGAGCGGTGAAGTTGTGATAAAAGGGGTTGCGAACCGTGCCGCCGACGGGTCCGGGCATGTTGCGGAGCCTGCCATTGAACCGGGCGTGCAGTTCGAACTGCTTCCTTCCACGGGTTTTCGGGATACCGGCTTTTCCGAGAACCATGACCGGATCCTGCACCGCTGGGTGCCGTGGATCGCCGGCTTTTCCAGTTCGTTTGTGACCGGCGTGCTCGACGCGGTGCGGGGCAAGCGGCGCAGGATGCGCGTGCTGGATCCCTTCGCCGGCGTCGGCACGACGCTGATAGAAGCGCTCAAGCAGGGAGACGATGCCGTCGGATACGAGATCAATCCGTACGCCGCGCTTGCATGCAAGGTGAAGTCCCGCGCCGCGGACTATGACACCGCCACGTTGGAAACAGCGATTACCCGCTTTGAGGAATATGGTGACGAGGAGTCGTGGCTGAATGAGATACCGACTTCGGCACAACCAGAAGGATTTCGCAGTCGGGTCCCGTTCTTCAGCGAGACCATAGAACGGCAGGCGTTGGCGTGCCTCGACTTCATCTCGGAGGAAACGACCGAGTGGATCAGAGACCTGTTTCGCGTGGCTTTCGGCTCCGTCATGGTGAGCTTTTCAAACTACTCGTACGAGCCGAGTCTCGGCACACGGGCCGGCGCGGGGAAGCCCAACATCGATCATGCCGACGTCTTCGGTACGGTGCGGCGCAAATTGTTGGAAATGCACGAGGATATCGTTGCCTTCCAAGGATGGATGATCCAGCACGGACAGATTCCACGCGCGACGATTCATCCATTCTCCTATTTCGATCATGCGTGCCGGACCGAACCCCGCAGCATCGACGTGCTGATTACCTCACCCCCATATCTCAATAACTACCACTACGTCAGGAATACACGTCCGCATCTGTTCTGGCTCGGGATGGTGGAAGATTCCGCCGACCTGAAGGGTATCGAGCAACAGAGCTTCGGACAGTTCTGGCAGACCGTGCGGTCCGGCCCCGAGATTGCTCTAAAGCCGCATCTGCCTCATTTGCTCGAACAATTGCAGGATCTCAGGGCGCGTCATCCGGAAAAGGGTGCCTACGGAGGGCCGGGGTGGGCCAACTATGCGGCCGCTTATTTCAATGATTGTCAGCGGTTTTGCGCGCTCACCCTGCCCGTCATGCGCCCGGGTGGTACCGTCGTTGTCGTCATCGGCAACAACATCCTCCAAGGCATCGAGTTTCAGACGGACAGGTTGTTTGCGGAGATCGCGGAGAGGGAAGGTTTCGAGATCGTGGACTTGCACGAAGTGCGCAAAAAACGAACAGGCAACAGCATCGTCAATTCATCGGTGCGAGTTGGCGTGGTCAACCAGAGTGCGCGGTTGTACGAAACGGCGGTCGAGCTCCGGTGCCCTGAGTCACGTGCGGGATGGTAGCAATGCGATGATTTCTTCAGCGGTCTCCTCGGCTTTCAGTGCCAGAGCCCATGGGCGCCCCGGATGGACCATGTCCCAGCGGGGACGACGCATACTACTACGGCCTCGACCGGGGTTGTGATTGCCGAACCCGTCGACCACGGTATTCCAGACAGGCTGGAAGTGGTCCAGCAAGAATCGTTCCGCAAGAGTGATCCATACGTCCTGTACCACCAGAAAACGACAGCAAAACTCCCTCACGTCCAGATTGTCCGTCTGTTCGATGGATTCTGCATGTTGTCTCAACCGCCGGTGCAGTTCGGTAGTCCCTTCAGCTTTCCTGCTTTTGGCGCCTTTCCTTGCACCTGACGGCACGGCTTTGCCGACATAGATCGGAGTCTTCAAGTCTTTGGAAGCGACGGCGGTGTAGAACGGAAGTGCACCGTTGTAGTAGAGTGCGTAAACTCCTGAACCTGCAAAGGCTTCGTTTGGAGGCAGCCCGGTAGCCGTTGTGTCGAGAAGTGCGTGTACGACACTACGCGCAAGATTATCGTAGTTGAGTGGGTCATAAGCCTGGACCATACTCTCGCTTTATAACCGTTGCGGAAGTCGTTCAAGAGCGTTTAGAGTGACTTATGGGCGTCCGCGCTTCCTTGACCGAGAATCAAGGCGCAGGTTTCGATCGGAAAACCCCGTACAATCTGCAAGTAGTAGTTGCAATTCGTGTAATTCTTGATGATCTCCCGGGCATGATCGATCACGAGATCATGCCCCGTTTGACCGCCCTGTTTTGCCAGTACCCTTTTGTGACGGTGACCGGGCCACGGCAGTCCGGCAAGACGACGCTCTGTCGTGCCGCCTTTCCCGATCTGGCGTATGCCAACCTGGAAGCGCCCGACCAGCGTGACTTCGCCGAATCCGACCCACGGGGCTTTCTCTCACAGTTCGCCGAGGGCGCCATCATCGATGAGGTCCGGCATGTGCCCGCACAGGAAACAGGGGACTACCCATCCCCTTCGTGGATATATCTTCGAGAACGTGGTCGTTGCGGAGGCACTCAAGCACCGCTTCAACAGAGGCCGACAATCCAATTTCTTCTTTTTTCGGGATTCGAGGGGGTTGGAATGCGATGTCTTCCATGAAACCGGTCAGGGTATCGGGGCCATCGAGGTCAAGGCCGGCGCCACCGTTGCATCCGACTATTGTGCTTCGCTTAACCGCGTTGCCGGTCTGATCCCTGACATCGCTGCCAAGACCGTCGTCTACGGCGGGACAGCGCGTCAGTCCCGAAGCGATTGCGACATCGTGCCGTTGGCCGACCTGAGCGAGGCTCTCGACCGGTTCGAGGTCGATCAGGAAGTGGGACGACTCTACACCTCTTCATAACGGTAGACTCCGAAGGGGTCGAGACGGTGGTTTACTGCCATCTCAGGCTCTGTATGGGCGCTTGGTTCGCGGCCGAGGAGCGGCCGCTCATGACGTTCCACTCGTTTCCTGGCGCATCTTGACACTTGCCGGGCTTCTTCGATATAGCACCGTTTCAACTGTAACACTGGAATAGTTAAGGATGTTTTCATGAAGCCAACCGTTCCCGTCATTGTTGCAGGAATGCTTTTGTGCGCCGTCGTTCCGGCCGTGTCGCCGGCTGTCGAGGCCGTGGATTTTTCGGGAAGGACGTTCGTGGTGATGGTGGCGTCGAGCCCGGGTGGGGGGACGGACACCACGGCGCGGCTCGTGGCGCGCCATTGGGGCAAGTACCTGCCCGGCAAGCCCGAGGTGGTGATCCGCAACAAGCCGCTACAGACCGCGGCCGCCAATTTCTTCCAGCGCAAGACGCGCCCCGATGGTTTGACCACCGGCGTGTTCGCGGGCGGGGGAAGTCTCGCCCCGGTGGCGCGCAAGGCGTCATCCGTGCGTTATGACCCTTTGAGTTGGGAGTACATCGGCTCCATCGAGCGCGGGCCGTCGGTGCAGTTCGTCCGCAAGAGCGCTTTGGCCAGGCTCAAGGATCCCGGCGCGGCGCCGGTGGCCGTGGGATCCGCCGGACCGGGCTATCGACCGTCGGACGCCATGGCGGTCTACGGAGCGGAATACGGCGGCTGGAACATCAAGATCGTGCACGGCTACCCCAGCTCCCGTGACGTATACCTTGCCTACGAACGGGGCGAGGTGGACATGTTCGGCTCCGGCACTTCGAGGATCATCCGACGCTTTCTCAAGGGCGACGCGGTGGCATTGGCGGTTCACGAGAAAAGGGCGGACTTTCCCGAGGTGCCTACGCTGGAGGAGCTTCTCGGCGACAAGATGCCCAAGGGGATGGCGCGCAAGGCGTACCGGATCTGGTCGGGACCAAGCTCGGTGGACAAGTACTTCGTGCTGCCGGCCGAGACGCCCGCTGCCGTCGTGACGGCACTGAGGGCTTCCTTCGACCAAGTGCTGGCCGGCCCCGGTTTCCAGAAGAACGCCAGGAAGATCCTCGGCAAGGGCTATCGGCCGCTGACCGGGCCCGAGACCAAACAGTTGATCAAGGACTCGCTGGTGATCCCCGACGAGGTCATGAGCTTCAACCGGAAGCTGCGCGACAAGCACGGCCTGCCGCTGCAGAACTAGTGCTTGACGCTGCTTGGCAGGGCCTTTCGGGCATACTCGCGCCCTAGCCCATGCTGCTCCTCCTCTTCGGCGTCCTCCTGGGAACCTGGGGCGGCGCCCTGCCGGGTGTGGGCGGGCCGTCGCAGCTCGCGGTGCTCCTGCCCTTCGCGATGGTCATGGAACCCTTCAACGCCATCGCGTTTCTCATCGGCGTCACCACCGTCGGCAACACCGGCAACACCTTCACCTCCGTGCTGGTGGCCGTGCCCGGCGGGTCCGGAGCCCAGGCCACGGTGCTGGACGGCTATCCCATGGCCCGGAACGGAGAAGCCGCCCGGGCCCTGAGCGCGGCCTTCATGGTGTCGATGCTCGGCGGCATCTTCGGCGCCTTCGTGCTGTTTGTCTCCCTGCCGGTGCTGCGCGAGATCGTCCGCAGCTTCGGCTCTCCCGAGCTGTTCATGTTCACCATCTGGGGGCTCAGCATGCTGGGGACCATCAGCTCGGGTGCGCCCCTCAAGGGGCTCACCGCGGGCATCCTCGGCGTTCTGTTGTCCACCATCGGCCAGGACGACAAGTCCGGGGTGATCCGGTTCGACGTCGGGCTGCCCTATCTCTGGGACGGCGTCAGCGTGGTCCTCATCTCGCTCAGCATCTTTGCCATACCGGAGATGATCGCCCTGGCCGGCCGCAAGGGCCGGGTGGCCGAGGTCCAGAAGCTTGGCAGCGGTCTTCTGGAAGGTATCAAGGACGCCTTCCGCCACTGGTGGCTGATGATCCGCTGCTCGGCCATCGGCGTTTGGGTCGGGGTCCTGCCGGGTCTGGGGAGCGACGTGGCCGACTGGTTCGCCTATGCCCACGCCCGGCAAACCGAAAGGAACAGTGAGAGTTTCGGCAGCGGCGACGTGCGCGGGGTGATCGCGCCGGAATCCTCCAACAACGCGAAAGAAGGTGGGGCGCTCATCACCACGCTGGCGTTCGGCATCCCCGGCAGCACCTCCATGGCGTTGCTGCTCATCGCCTTCGTGGCGGTGGGCCTGACGCCCGGGCCCGAGATGCTCACCGATCAACTGGGCTTCGTCTTCAGCATCATCTGGGCGCTGGTGTTCTCCCAGATCCTGGCCTCGGCGGTGTGCTGGGTCCTGGTGAAGCCCGCCGCGCGCATTTGTGTCCTGCCTTTTTACGTGCTGGTGCCGTTCATCGTGGCGCTGGCGTTCCTGAGCGCCTTCGCCGCCAACTTCGACATCGGCGACCTGGTGGCGCTGCTGTCGCTTTCGCTGCTGGGCTACCTGCTGAAGATCTTCGGTTGGCCCCGGGCCCCGGTGGTGCTCGGTTTCGTTTTGGGCCGCAAGATGGAGCTCTATCTCTGGCTGGCGGTGGCGCGCTACGGTATGGAGTGGGTGTTCCGTCCCGGCGTCGTCATCCTGTTTCTGCTGGTGCTGGGGACGCGGGTGTTCCCGGTGATCAAGGCCCGGCGCGCCGCGATTTCGTGAAGGATGCAGCCATGAGATTCAGGCCCACCGACTTCTTCACGCTCTTCATCGGGCTGGCCATCCTGGCCGCCATGATCGCGGCCTGGGACTGGCCCTTGCGGGCCTCCATCATCGTGTTGGTGCTGGGCAGCGCCGGGCTGGTGATGGTGGCGGCGCAGTTGATGCTGGATCTCGGCCGCAACAGGAAGCCGGCCGAGGAGGCGAGGCTGGCTTTCGAGATCCCCCCGTTCGAGGAAGGCGAACCAGGAGCGTTCCGGCATGGCGCCGCGGAGATCTGGGCCTGGTTGATCGGCCTGCTCGCGGCCGTCCTCGTGGTCGGACTGCCCGTGGCTTTGGTGCTGTTCGTCTTTCTCTACATGAAGACTTACGGGGCTGGCTGGCTGTTGTCACTGGGCATGGCGGCCGCCATCGCCGCGTTCGAATACGGAGTCTACGACCGTATCATGCACGTTTACTGGCCCGAAGCGTTGATCTGGCGACTGTTGTAGGGGCGGGTTTCCGACCCGCCCGTGCCCGCGCCACTGTGCCTCCCTCAAGAAAGGCTGCCAAGGTGAAGGCGAAGCGCACGGGACTACACGGGCGTCCCCCAGACTTCGTCGATGTAGCCGCTGTCGTCGATCTCTCTCAGGTAATGCAGGTCCCACATGGCCAGGGGGTTGAAGCCCTCGACGTCAGGATGGCGTTTGACCGCCAGGGCGAAGACGTTACGGATGGCGTCGAGGGTGGGATAGGGCTTGGGCTCCAGGGAACGGGCCTGGTCCTCGTAGAATACCTCGACCTCTTCGTCCGAGTGGTACTTGTCTCCGCAGTGGGTCTTGATGATCTTCAGGGTCTCGTCCCGATGGGTCTTGAAGAAGTGGATGGCGTCCACCAGGGCGCGTATCAGGGAGCGGATTTCCTCGGGGTGGCCCTGGACGTACGTGGTGGTGGTGAGGGTGACGCCCTCGATCATGGCCATGGACGGAAGATCGATGAGCGTGGCGCCCATGGCCCGGGCCCGCAACCGGTCCACCGCGCGCACGAACGTGGCGTCACACTGTCCGGACATGACACTGCGGACGCGCGCGCGCGGATCCTTTTCGCCGGTTGCCAGCTCCACGTCCCGTCCTTCTTCCAGTCCGTGAAGTCTCAGGTAGAGCCACACGTTGAGTCCGGTGTGGCCGTCGAAGTCGTCCATCATCACCCGTTTGCCCTTGAGGTCCTCGATTCCACCGATCCCGTCCCCCGCCACCAGGCAGTTCTCACGCCACCGGTTGTTGGGCTGGGCGAGGTGGACAAAGGGCTCCCCGTGCAAGGCCCTCCGCACGTAGAGGTTGTGGTGGTTGCCCGAGACGATGTCGATCTCTCCGGCCCGCAGCCCCTGCATGGCCTTGCCGCGCATGCCCTCCATGGAGCCGAAGTCCATGGCCAGGCCGTGGCGCTCCAGAAAGCCGCCGTGCTCCATGACCTTCCACAGCGGCACATGGCTGGACGACCGATAGTAGATACGCATTCTGTTTGACATGAGATGTTCCTCGATATGGGTGGCGGAAGTCCGGTCAGCCCGCGACCGCCGCCATCCTGGACTGCAGCCCTTCCTTGGCGAGTTCCCGCTCGAAGATCTTCCGGATTGTCGGATCCTCGTCCTCGTACTCGATCTGGTCGCCGCCATCCTTGATGCTCTTGTCCGTGCCGAAGCCTTTTTCTCTCATGGGGAACTTGCGGCTGTTCCAGCGCAACGCCAGATAGCGGGCCGGGGTTGCGCCAGAGTTGAAGTGCTGGTGGAACCACATTTCCGGCGGGACGATCACGCTGCGCTCGTGCCAGTCGAACTGCTGGATGTCGGAGCCCCCGGGCCACATCAGCGAGAATCCCTTGCCGCCCAGAATCACCACGTGGGCCCCGGGTCCGTGGCGGTGGGCCTTCTTGTAGGTGCCCACCGGGAACTCGGCGATATGCGCCGTCATGGAGTTCTCGGACAGCTCGATGCCCAGGAACTGCCCGCCCGCGCCCCGATTCTCGCGAACGTACAGCTCGATGGACCTCACGTCGGCGATGAAATTGGTGTCCCACACCTTGATGGCGCGAAAGTCGTACTGCTCGCCCTTGCCCGAGAAATAGTCCTCGGGGCTGCCGAAACGATCGTCGAAGGAAAACGGGTTGTCGAAGACGAAGTCCGGGTTGTGGAAAAGGTTGATCACCAGCGGCGCCGAGGTGACGGCGAAGAAGCGCGCCGGCTCCGACCCGCTGCCGTTGAAATGCTGGCGCCAAGTGTTGAGGGGAGGGGAGAACACGCTGCCGGCGCCCCACTCGAAGGTGCTCTTCTTGCCGTCCTCGTTCCACACCGAGGTGGCGCCGTGGCCGCTCACCACGTAGATCATCTCCTCGAACAGATAGCGCTGGGGATGGAGGCTCTTGCCGGGGGGAATCTCGCAGATGTACGAGTCGTTGCTCTCACCGGTGCCGATGAGGTTGAGGTAGGCCCCCAGCCCGCCCTTCCACTCCCACGGTGTGAGCTCCACGGCTCCCAGGTCCTTCACGTAGAACTCCTTGAGGATCGGGATCCCCTGGGACGCGATCCACTTCTGGTACGGAGTGCCGCCGCCCAGTTCCGCCCGTTGCCCCTTCAGCACGTCGCGCTCCTTTCCGCCCGGAATGGTATGCTTGGACAGCCTCCTGGGCTGTACACTTGCAGGGCCGAAGAAGCAATGCGACCTTGAGGAAGACCCTCCGCCGGGAGAAGCATCCTTCGGACCACCACCGATTCATGTTCCGGGGAATCAAAGCCAAATTCCAACGGGCCGGAGGCTCGTTTGCCTACCGCGACTTCCGGCTCTTCTACGTGGCGGTGGTCAGTGCGTCCATGGGCAACCAGATCCAGCGCATCATCGATCTGTGGCTGGTGTATGAACTGACCGATTCACCGGCGTTTCTGGGACTCACCGGTCTGGCACAGGGCATTCCCATCATCGTGTTTTCCGTGGGCGGCGGCCTCATCGCCGATCGTGTCGACCGCAAGAAGTTCATCATGGTGATGCAGCTCGCCAGCGCGCTGGCGAGCTGCTCCTGGCCGGGCTGATCGCCGCCGGCGCGGTTCGGTTGTGGCACATCCTGTCCATCTCCATGGTGAGCTCTGCCTTCGTAGCCATCAGCGCACCAGCCCGTACCGCCATTACCCCGGCTCTCGTCCCGGGAGAGCTTCTGGTCAATGCCTTTGCGTTCACCTCCACGGCCTGGAAGCTCGCCCAGCTCGTCGGCCCCGCGGTGGCGGGTCTGATGATCGCCTATGCCGGCACCAGCGTGACCTATGGGTTCAACGGCTGTGTCCATCTCATGAGCGCCGTGGTGCCGGCGTTCATGAGCTACCGGTCGGTCTACGCCGGCCGCGGAAAGTCCGCCGTCAAGAGTCTCATCGAGGCCCTGTCGTTCGTCAAGCGGAGATCCGTCATCGCGGTGCTCGTGGGCATGGACGTGGTGGCGGTCTTTTTCGGCGCCTATCGAATCCTTCTGCCGGTCATCGCCGCCGGCATGGGAATGGGCGCCCAGGGCTTCGGCTTCTTCTCGGCGGCGCCCGCGGTGGGGGCGCTTCTCGGCGCGGGCACGATCATGGGATGCGGCGAGATCCGGTACAAGGGTCTCGTGGTGGCGGGCGCCATCCTCGCCTACGCCGTGTGTCTGGCGGGGCTTGCGTTGTCGCCGTGGTTCCTCACGTCGCTGGCCATGGTGACGCTGCTCGGGTTCTTCGACGCGATGCAGTCCATTCCGCGGAACGCGGTGATCCAGTACGTAACCCCCGACGCGCTTCGGGGACGCGTGTCCAGTTTCACCCGGATGCTGAGTGTCGGCATGCCGGGACTCGGGGAAGCACAGATGGGCGCGGTCGCCTCCGTGCTGGGGCCGGCGGCCGCGCTGTTGCTGGCCGCTTTCGTTTGTGCCGGCGCCATCGCGGGAATGCTCGGCTGGCGGCGTGACCTTTGGAAAGCGGACCTTTGACGGAACCTCGCTCGCTTGACTCCGCAGCCGGGTGTCAATAAGAGAACAAACTGAAGAGAGGCCCTTGCCTACGAAGTACGAACCACCGCAGCAGGGAGGTCGCGAGCATGGCAGACTTGTCACACAACGTCGTTCATGAATCAGCCGGCGAGTTGCTCGCCGAGCTGGCCAACGAGACCGGGCGGCCGGTGTCCTTTGCGGTGTTGAACGCGCACCGGGAGCCGTTGCACTACACGCGCATGAACGGCGCGCCGTACCGTTCCAGCGTCCTGTCCCACAACAAGGCATACTCCGCGGTGTGGTTCGGCCGGGACTCGGTGGAGATCGAAAAGATGGTGGGAGACCGCGGCATCGCCGCGTACGGCGACTCGAACCTGACGTCCATCGGCGGCGGGGTGCTGATCAAGGACAAGGACGGCGCCGTGGTGGGCGCCGTAGGGGTGAGCGGACGCACCATGCAGGAGGACATCGACGTGGCCGTGCGGCTGGTGGACAAGATGAAGGCCAAGGCCGGGATCTGATGGCGTTGGGGCGCGGATCCCGACCCAACCGACCGGTTGACAGTGAGACGCCCGCTCTGTAACGATGGCCGCACTATCGGGCCATCGGCCAGCGACTCCGGGAGGAAGGAATTCCGATGAAGACGTTACGTTCCATGATCATCGTTATGACGGCGCTGCTGATGCTGGCGGGTATCACTTGGGCGGCGGATGCGCCCTTCTACAAGGGCAGGACCATCCGCATCATCGTGGGCTACAGTCCCGGCGGCGGTTTCGATACGTTCTCCCGGCTCCTGGGCCGGCACCTCAGCGCTCACACGCCCGGGAACCCTTCGGTGATCGTGGTCAACATGCCGGGAGCGGGCAGCATCGCGGCGGCGAACCGGGTCTATGCCATGCAACCGGGCAACGGCCTCACCATCGTTGCGTTCAACGCCGGCTCGCTGGTCGAGGCGGTGACCGGCAACCCCAACATCAAGTTCAATCCGCGGAAGTACAACTGGCTCGGAGACCCGGCGATCGGGAGCCTTCCGGAGGTGCTTTGGGTCCGCAGCGACCTTCCCATCAAGACGCTGGAGGATTTCAAGAACACCAGGACGCCTCTGGCCGCCGGCTCCACCGGCATCGGCTCGGCATCCACCGCGGCCACGCTGTTCCTGCGCCATCTGGGCTATCCCATCAAGCCGATCTTCGGCTATCGCGGCACGGCCAACGTCATGGCCGCCCTGGAACGAAAAGAGCTCGACGCGCGGGTCATGTCCCAGCAGACCATGCAAGGCAACTACCGGCGTTACATTGAGAGCGGCCTCGTGCGTCCGGTCCTGTCCATGGGGGAGGAGCCACGGCTCAAGCCCATCCCCGGCATCGCCACGCTCAAGGATCTGAATCTCGATGCCGAGCAGCAACGTATCGCGGACTTCCTGACGGGGACCTGGAAGCTGTTGCGTCTTTTCGCCCTGCCCCCCGGCACTCCGCCCGATCGCGTGGCGACGCTTCGCAAGGCCTTTGTGGACACCCTCAACAGCCCGGCTCTCCTGCAACAGGCCAAGCGCCAGAAGCTCGTCATATCTCCGGCCTCTCCGGAGTCCGTGGAGAAGACCATCGCCGACCTCTACAAGGCTCCCGCTGAGCTTCTTGCGAAGTACAAGGAGATCGTGACGACGAAGTAGTAGCAGGAAACCGGCAATTTCGACGGCGAGCGCACGAAATCAGCTTATTCCCGCTCCCTGCCTGAAGTCTTCATCCGTTCCAGGCCGAACAGGCCGAAGAGTTCTTCGCGGCTCATTCGGACGGACAAATCCAGCGACACGTCGTCGATGAGTTCATCGAACAGGTGTTGTTTTCGCTCCAGGATCTCGTCGATGCGTTCCTCGATGGTTCCGGAACAGGAATACTTGATGACGTTGACCTTGACCGTCTGGCCGTAGCGGTGGCTCCGGTCTTCAGCCTGCCGTTCCACGGCGGGGTTCCACCAGCGGTCCAGGTGGAAGACATAGGATGCCTCTTGCAGGTTCAAGCCCAGGCCGCCGGCGCGCAGCGACATGACCAGCACCTTGTGCTCATCGCAAGCCTTGAAGCGTTTCAGGATCTCGGCGCGTTCCTGCTGGGGCATGTCGCCGGTGATGGTGAGCGGGTTGAGATCCTTCAGGTAGTCGGCCGCGGCAGCCACGCCGGACGTGTCGGTTACGTACTGGGAGAAGATCAGCGCCTTGTGGCCTTGGGCCGCCAGTTGTTTCAGCCGATCCTTGATGTCGTCCAGTTTGCTGGACTCACCGGTTTCGGGATCCGCGTTGCATATCTGCTTCAAGCGAGTAATGAGCTCGAGTACATGCCGTACACCGACTTCAGCGCCCAGAGACTTCAGGTATACGATTCCGTCCTGCTCGGCCTTGTCGTATCTTTTTCGCTGCTTTGGGTTCAAGTCGATGGTTACTTTGGAGACCTGCTTGGGAGGAAGGTCGTCCAGGACGTCGCCCTTCTTGCGTCGTAGTTGCAACTCGCTGTGTCGCTGCAGCAACTCAGTGCCTGGCTGGTACCGTCTGGGGGGTGCAGACCCGTCGTGGTCTACGAACTCCAGGACCGAGGCCAATTCCTCTTCGTGATTTTCGATCGGGGTTCCGGTGAGCGCCCACGAGCGCCTTCTTTGCAACCCTTTCAGGGCGTCGCTGGTATCGTTACGGTTCTTGATACGCTGCGCCTCGTCGGCCACGACCACGTCCCAAGTCTTGCGGCGCACCGGGGATTGCGAATTGCCGCCGAAATCCGAGCGCAAGGTATCGTAGCTGACCAAGGTTACATTTCTCTCCGCTGCCCATTGCCAGGAGCGGTCGGCCGTCGAGCCCCGGATGATGATGGCCGAGAGTTCCGGCGCCCATTTTTCGATTTCACGCCGCCACTGGTCCAACAGACCGGCTGGAGCCGCCACCAGGCACGACTGGACCACCTTGCGCGCTCGGAGAATCCGCAATGCGGCGATGGCCTGAAGGGTCTTGCCCAAGCCCATGTCGTCCGCCAGTAGCAGTCGGCAGTTATCCAGCAAAGCCTGAACACCTTCTTGTTGGAAGGGCATCAACTCTCCGGGCCAACTCAGTTGGATATCCTGGTCCTGTTCCGGAGGCGCGGCAAGCACCGCCCACAGCCGCTCTGCCAGTGTCAATCCGGGTCGTAGGACCAGCCCGGGCTCTTGGACGGCTTCATCGTTCCCGGAAGAACGGTTGGCTGGAACTTCCGTGGGTTTGGGCAGTGAAGAGAGACTGATCACAGTGGCCAGTCCGGGAAGCGCCATCATGGCTTGGATCCGCTCATCGTTGAAGGCTTCGTCCAAGCCTTTGGCGGCCCGGTTGAAAGGTTCGACCGAATTGAACCGGCCCATTACTTCGCCGAGAAGCCGGCTTGCTGCGAACTCTGCACCGGGGGGGTCTTCCTCCCAAAGCAATTGGAGGCGCCCGTTAACCAGGTTGCCGTATGCCGATTCGGCACGGGTCTGGACTCCGGCCGTGCCGATACGGCAGAGGGGTAGCCCAACCTGGATTTCGTCGATGAACACACCCTCCGGTACTTCCTCAGCCAGAGCAAGTATCAATGCCGGCGACGAAGTGGCGGCTCCAAACAATGATCTGGCCAGAGATGACCGGATCTTTGACTTGGCGATTCCCCATGGTCCGATGGATTCGTGCTGGTCCATACGGCTGAAGCAGAAGTCCAGCGGCTCACCTTGGGCCGAAGTCTGGAACAGCGCGGCCCGGATCCCTTTGCCGCGGCTCTCTTCGACGAATCGCAGCCAAGCCACCGCGCCGGATTGGGTACTCTCCACCTTCAGGTCGTCGAAAGGGATTGGCAATGAAGCATACCCTCAGGCACAAGAGATGACCGCCTGTTACCCGACATCGTCCCCGGATTCCCGTTCCAGGTCGGCATTCTCTTCATAACCGGGGTGAAATTCCGTTCCTACGATTTCCGGGCTGGAGCCAGGGTAGAGCCGCAGCAAATCCCATTCGTTGATCGAGGCGCGGACTTTGTAGCGCATCCGGTTCTGATACCCGGCGCCGCCTGTCTCTCCCTGCAGTGCCGGAGCATTCCAGTCGTAGGCGGTGCTGTAGATTTTCCGCAGCCTCTCTACCGTTTCCCGGACGTCGGTTTCGGTGGGTGAGGTCAATGGCGTGCATTTCCGTTCCAGCAGGCGTATCCCGGTCTCGGCGCGGGCAGCGATGTCCTTGTGCTTGCTGGCCGCCAACTTCGGGCCGATGTAGTCGCGATCCTTCTTCGCGCCGTCCGGACTGATGACGGCAGATGCGAAGTCGTCGGTCACGGTCCCGACGGTGACCAGTGCTGGATAGGGTTCGTTGATGGCCTTACCCATCCAGCGGGCCAACTCTGCATAGGACCTGCCCCGTTGCAAGAGTGAATAGGAGCCGATCAGTTCAATCTCGTCCAGCAGGATCACCCAGCCCTTGAAACCGGTGCCCCGGATGAGCTCCGTGACGAACCGCAGGCGCTGCGGAGGCAATTCCACCGCCTTGGGCGCGCGAAAAGAATAGTTCTGCAATTGGCCGATTTCTCTCAACCCGTCCTTTACACGGGAAACCTTTATCCGGTCTCCGGCCCAGAACGCTTCGATCTCGTCGTTGAGACCAAGGTCTCTCGACCTTTCATAGACGATCAGACTCGCGGGAAAGACTTGACTGAGAAGGCCGTTATGGGCCGCTTTGTTGGCCCACTCGAAAAAGGCGGCGTAGGCTTGCGAGTCCGGCTTGAATGACTGCCCCAATTCTTCGATCAGCCGCCCGCTGTGTCCCGGGATCCGCCCGTTCTCCACCGCGGATTTGAATACCTTGCCCAAGTCGTAGAGAGGCGTTTCCTTGCTGATGGCTACCTTGCTGCAAACGAAACCACGGGACAGGGCCTGGTGTTCCAGATGGGTAAGCAGATGAGACTTGCCCGCTCCGAAATCGCCGGAAACCAGCATTCCCAATGCCTCGGCAGGCGGGTTGGCATCCGTGACCCGGGTCAACAGATCCGCGAAATGGCTTTCCGCCTGAGGCTGATTACAGCCCAGGATCTTCACCGCATCCCTGTTGGGTACGCCGTTGCGGAGGGCTTCAAGGGCGCGTCGGCATGATAAGACCGAGTTTTCAGAAAGCACGGCGAACGACCCCCCTTCAGGATAGTCGCACCAGGGAGGCGACCGGGTTGACCAGGTTCCTGTCTCGAACGTCGTCCATCACCCTGGTACGCAGGGCCTGGTAGATGCCATAGCCTCTGGACGCGGGGCTTTCGTCGAGGAACTCGGCGTTGGTTACGATTACAAGGAGCGTTCCTGACAACCGGTCGATGTCGTCGACGAACTCGCGCAGCAACTCGTAGTGATCCATGGCCATGGCCCGGGTGTAGTACCGCTGACCGTCTCTGGGATTGCGGGCCAGGGTTACGCGGGAATTATCCAGTAGCATCACGGTCCCGGTGTAGCCCGTGAAGCGGACCCAGTGGAGAGCAGATTCGATGCAGTACCGGGCAGTGGTGCGGTTAATGCCGGTGTAGATGGAAAAGGGGCGCACACTGCTGACTCGTGTGTTGGTGCCGGTCAGCCACTCCAGAACGGGCTGGCCGTCGTACTCGCCGTCATCAGGAGTGTCCTCCCTACGGCAGAGGTGGGTCATGGCGACCCGGAAATCCTTGGCCATCTGCGGGCTCTTGAAGACGTGATTCTGTATCTCCGGCCTGATTTCATTGAGGATGAACTGTAATTCGAGTGCGTTGGCGTCGGCGACGGCAGCAAAGACGTTGCCGGACGTCGTGGGGTCGATACCGTCGACCGCATAGCCCCTTTCACCGGCCAGCCGCAGGATTAGACGGCGGGCCAAGAGCCGCCAATCGACTTGACGAGCAAGCCCGAAGAAAAGGTCCTGCGGCATGTGTGCCCGCATCGCCGCCGCGTCCAACCGCGCAAACAGGTAATCCAACTTCTGACAACGGCTGTTTACGGCCTCGTACAAACCCGGTTTCATCTTGTCGGGAGTTACGGCAAACTTGATAGAGGCCCCGCCTTCCCTGATGAAAGCAGACAGATACTCGTCATCGATGTTTTGCAGCCAGTCTTGTAGAGGGATGGTGTTCGACATCAGCCGCCCTCGGTAAACCTGAGTCCGTAATACGCGACGTCGCGGCCATCCGGTCCGACGAAAGAGAACAGGCCCTTCGAACTCCGCGTACCGGTGGATGACGGGAAGAAGACGGTGGCGCCCTGTTTCGTGTGCTTGGGGCCTTTTGTATCCAGAATATACAGGTCCCTGGCGAAATCAGTACGGTCATATTCCCGGCCGCTGCCCGGCAGGGATGTGAACAACCGGTAGATCCTGTCCAGGGGCACGACCCTCCCCCCGGTTTTCACCAAGCCTTGGCGGTTCGAGAATTCTTCTCTCACGATATCCGAGTACACGTTGTAGAGGGACT
Organism: Binatia bacterium; assembly: GCA_963422385.1. GTDB lineage: Bacteria > Desulfobacterota > Binatia > UBA9968 > JAJDTQ01 > JAJDTQ01. Next base: position 2,542,995 of record OY729432.1, read on the forward strand.
CAAGGAAAGCGCCCGACTGGTAGCGGCCGGGCTTCTTCTGATTTTTCAGCAGGACGTCAGCCAAGTAAGACGGTCTGATTGAGGAGATTTTTTTCTTGTCGATTCTGACCGCCCGTTCGCCGGGCAGGATTCGCACAATGGAGGGGTGGGAGATCAACCGGTCGTCCCGCTCGTGGATGTCCAGTTCCCGCTCCGCGGCGACGCGGCACAATTCGGTGGAGTATCCGTCTCTCAGATATTCTTCCTCCTCGTTCTCCTGGAACGGCCAGGATCGGACTGCGTTAGCCACCGTCTGCCCCAAGGACCTCGAAGCAGCATCAAGTCGGCCCTGCACTCTCTTCATGGCGGCGACGTTTCCCTCCTTGGACGCCTTCTGCAACTGTCTGGCCAGCCTTGTCAAATCCCCGGCCGAAGTCAGCGTTTCGGCTGCGGCCCTTTCGGTGTCGCTGAAGGCTTGTTCAAAACTGTCCATCCTTGCTCCCTGCGGTTATCCTTTCAACCGCAACCCGCCCCGTTTGTGTGGGAAGTTGTTGAATTCAATGCGAGCATCCGAATCTTCGATCTTCGTTAGCAACATGAACGACCCTTGGTCAAGGAAAGTTTCCTAGCCCGCCAAGCCGCGGTCCATGATGTAACGACCGGAGGCGCGGACGCTTTCGGCGGCCGGAATGAAGTCGATGTCCAGCAGCGTGCGTGCGCGGGCGTTGTCCAACTCCTGGCGCCGGCCGAGCAGGGGGACGAGGGAACGGATGCTTCGGTCGAACATCCCGATGAGGCGGATCAGGATGTCCGGGGCGGTCCTCATCGTTATATTCCTGTGCGGGTAGCTGGCCTTGAGTATCCGGGCCATCTCGGGGAGCGACATGAACTCGTCGGCTCCGATGATGCGTTTGCCTCCCGTGCCCGGCGCAGTAATGGCGCGGACGTGCATTCTGGCGACATCCGTGACGTCGACCACGGCGATACCCGCATTCGGCAGCATGGGGTCCCTGCCTCTGAGCAACCGTTCCACAATGCGTAGCGACGTGCCGTAGTGATCGTCGAGGGGGCGGCCGAGGACGAGACAGGGGTTTATCGTGGTGAGTTCCAGACCCGGCGCTTGACTCTCCGTGAAATCCCATGCCGCCCGCTCCGCCAGGGTCTTTGATTTGGCGTAGGGAGTGATCCCGGACCACGACGGGTCGCTCCAGTCGGACTCGTCGAATCTTTCCGTGCCGACGTTGCCGGCCACGGTGGTGACGGCGGCGGAAGAGGACGTCAGCACCACGCGACCGATTCCCGCCGCGTTGGCCGCCTGCAGCGCCCTCAGGGTCCCCCCAAGGCGGGTCGCAGGAGCTCGTTCCCGTCCCGCGGCTGCGCCATGGGCAGGGGCGACGCCGTGTGCATCAAGACGTCAACGCCCGACATGGCTTCGAGCCAGCCGTGGTCCTTGTTGAGATCCAGTGTGACGAAGCGCAGACGCCGGTCGAGGTCCTCGGCCCGGTCGAGATGCGGCCTGACGGCGTCCCGCACTTCGTCCCGGCGCGACTCCGACCGCAGCGAGCCAACCACGCGATAACCCGCGTTCAGCAGTTCAAGAACGACGTGCTTGGCGATGAAACCGCTTGCGCCCGTGACGAGTACGGTTTCTCTCAATGGCATTGGGTTTCAGCGTTTCCGCTACTTCTTGGCCCCGAACGCACCTAAAGCCGTGGGATGCGTAAACACCCCTCCGACCTCGGCATGGTCGACGCCGTAGAACCTGCCGGCAATGTTGTACTGGTCTTTCTGGAACGTGAATGCCCCGTCGGAGACACCGATGCCAGTCCCATCGATGCCAGTCCATTCCATTTTCGGGTGTGGGGCGTCCGTCGCCAGGTTCACGATGTTGCTGAAATCCACGACGAGCTTGTTGGTGGCGAAGGTGAAACGGACAGTCGCGTCGCCCCGAAGCGCCTGGGCGGGTCCATGCCTCGTGTTGCCCAGCATCACGCCCTCCCACACGCCGTCGCCCCCGGGATTCGTTCCGGTATCGTTTCCGAAGGACACGCTGTAGGCTGTGCTCAGGTCCATCCCCTCGGCCTTGGTGGCGCTGCCGATGGTGGTTTCGAACGCGCTATGGGTGAGCCAGGCGCCGTAGTGGGCGAAGGTCCACTCAATTCCGTCGTGGGTCGAGGTGACACTGTATTCGGCCAAGTCGACCTCTCGGTGTTTACGAATCCCGGTATAGTCGGTGCGTGGATCGGTCGGAAAATCGCCGAGCGACAGAAGGGGCTCGATCAAGGGTTCGCTCGGAGTTTCCCGCTTGCAGCTCTGTCCGTCGCAGTTGTACTGGGTAAGCGATGGCTCATTGTCGCCCGCGACGGAGAATACATCGCTCACGATCAGGGTATCGGACTGCAGGATTATATTGCCCACCCGTGAGGTTATTTCGACGCCTCGGAGGATGTCGCCGACTTTCTTGTCGTCTCCACCGCAAGCGGTCAGGAGAATCACGAGCGCAAGTGCGATACGCCACATCGAGAACCTCCTTGATCAGGGTTCGAATTTCCGGTGCCCGTGCATGGGTTCATAACGGAGACGCCTGCGACCTGCAATTCGGCTTCCGTCCTGCCAAGTGCCGTGTCTCACAAACAAGTTTACAAATCGGCGGGTCTTTTTTGTCGTGGGCCTCTCCAAAGTCGTCGCGTCCTCAGGCTTGGTAAAGCCCGTCGATGAACCCGCTGTCGTCGATCTTTCGCAGGTAGTGATAGTCCCACAGCGACATGGGCTCGATTCGCGCCGCCGCCGGGTCCTTGCGCCTGGCGAGCTCGTAGACGTTGCCGATGGCCTCGAAGGAGGCGTAGGGCTTCGGGCTCAGGATCTTCGAGATGCTTTCCCACAGTTGCGTGGCGGCCTCAAGGTCGAGTTTGCCTTCCTGCGTGTACCGGTCCTGAATGATCTTGATGGATTCCTGCCGGTGTGTCTTGAAATAGGCGATTCCCTGGCAGGTCCCCTTGAGGAAGCGCTCGACGACGTCCGGGTTGCGGTCGACGAAGTTGCGCCCACTGGACAGAGTGGTGAACCAGACCATGGGAAGAGGGTTCACAGGGATTACCTTCAACCCGGCGCGCCCCGCCAAGAGGTCCGCCGGCGGGTTGACCAGCGCCGCATCCGCGGTGCCGTCCCGCACGGCCTCCCATGTGGTGCCGCGGCGAATCCTTTCGAGCTTCACGTCACCCCGGTCTTCGTCAAGTCCGTTCTGCTTGAGGAAGAGCCAGTTGTTGAGACTGGGGTGGTTTCCCCGGGTGGCCACCACCTTCTCCTTCAGATCGGACAGCTCGTCGATGCCTGAGTCCGCCCTTACCACGAGCCGGTGGTCCAGGAGGCTGACGGTCTGGCCCAGGTAGAGCCACTGGTCCCCGCGGGTGCGCGCCGCATAGGTGGAGACGTGATTGCCGCCGACGAACTCGACGCTGCCGTCGGCCACGTGCTTGTGGGCGTCCTCGGAACTGATGTAGGTGTCGTAATCGATGTCGAGATCATGTCTCTCCCACGAGCCCGATTCCGCCACTACGTGCAGGAATGCCAAATGGCTGCTGGAGCGGTAGGGGAACTGTATCTTGTCCATGGATTCTTCCTTGAGTGCCGTGGTTCCGTTCCGAGGTCACGTTCACCCTTCCCATTCTACACAAGTGTGGGATTCCCCGCCAGTGCCGGCAAGGGGTTGAACGAGAGGCCGAAAGGGGAGTAAATGGCAGAACACCGTCTGGATTCTGTTGGAGTAACGCTGGCGACCGCACAACGCCCGGGAGGAACTCATGAAGAGCATCAGCGCTGTTTTCGGTGCCGTATTGACGGTCACGTTGTGTTCGGTCGCCACGGTGCAGGCGGCTCCGGACTACAAAGGCGAGACGCTGCGGCTCATCGTCGGGACATCGCCGGGGGGCGGATACGACACGTACGCACGGGCCATCGCGCGCCACATGCCGAAGCACCTGCCCGGGATGCCCAACGTCATCGTCCAGAACATGCCCGGGGCGGGCAGCCTCATCGCCGCCAACTACCTGTATAATGTGGCCAGGCCCGATGGGCTGACCTTCGCCATGCTCATCAGCGGTCTCGTGATGGAGCAGGCGATGGGTACGGAGGGCATCAAGTTCGACGCGGGCAAGTTCCGGTGGATCGGGGCACCGAGCGTGGGCATGCCGGTGTGCGCGTTCATGGGCTTCAGCGGCATCAAGACCCTTCAGGATCTGGTGAAGTCAAAGAAGACGATAACCATGGGGGCGGCGGGCAGCAGCACCCGCGAGCAGCCCAGGATACTGAAACAGTTGATCGGCGCCAACGTGAAGCTGGTGCCCGGCTATCAGGGCACCGCGGGCATTCGCGCGGCCATGAGCCGTCGGGAGGTCGACGGTGCCTGCTGGCAGTGGGTGTCCATGAAGATCACCGCCCGGGACATGCTCAACGCCAAGGGAGACGGGCGGCTGATACCGGTTCTCGTACAGGGTGATTCCGATGATCCTCAGGTGAAGGGGCTTCCCAAGTATACCGACTTCATCAAGTCGCCGGAGGACATGAAGGCGTTCAACGCGTGGATGGCCCAGTACCGCTTCTTCCGCCCGTTCGCCGCTCCGCCCAAGGCTCCCGTCGACCGCGTCGACGTCTTGCGCCGGGCCTTCGAGGCAACGCTGGAGGACCCGGAGTTCCTGGCGCTCGCCAGGAAGACGAGGATGGTCATCGACCATGTCCCGGCGGCAGACGTTGCGGTCCAGGTGGACCGGGTGCTGTCCACGTCGCCGGCGGTCAAGGGCAAGCTCAGGAACATCATCGGAAACTGACCGGCAATCATCCCCGTCGACCCAGGAGAGGAGAGCGCACATGGCACGCCCCAGGATACGGCACATCGCCATCAACACCCAGGACCGCGACAAGGTGGCGGACTACTACAAGGAGCACTTCGGCCTGGAGGAGAAATCGCGGGGACCCAACGGCACCATCTACCTCTCCGACGGGTTCGTCGACGTGGCGCTGATCAGCAGCCCGAACCTGCCCTACGGCATCCATCACTTCGGCTTCGTGGTAGACAGCGTATCCGCGGTCGAGGAGGCCACACGGACCACCGCCAACTCCAACACGTACGGCGCCATTGCGGAAAGCTGGATCACCGATCCGGAAGAGAACCGCGTGGACGTGTCCGAGCACGGTTGGCCCGTATGAGCGGATGGAGGGCCGGAGGTTGGAGTGGGGTATTGCGGTTCAGGGTCGGCGGGCGGTCCCGGAGCGGAGGTTCCCGTGAGTGAGTGGTCGAAAGCGCGCACTGTCATTGATGAGATGGTGAACCGGCACTTTGAGAGCGCGGAGTACCGGCGTATCTTCGGCGTCCGTCTCACGCCGGCCCGCCAGGCTGTCCTGGATCTCCATTATCCCCACTATATAAAAAGCCGGCGCGATTGCTGGGCGGCGGCTTCGGGCAAGGCGCCGCTGGACGTCAAACGGGCCATCTGGGAACACGAAAAGGACGAGCTGATCTTCGACGAGCGCCTGGGGTCGGCCCACTTGACCGACGACGACATGGCGGTGGCGACGGACGAGGGCAACCTGTTGCCGGGGGCGCGGGCCGCCTTCTGGGCCTGGTTTCATCTGTGCACCACGCGCTCCTGGATCGAGAGCCTGATGATCAACCACACCACCGAACGCAAGAACAACAACGAGATCGTCAGGGGCGGCGGCTTCACGCACCGCATGGCCATGAAGAAGGCCGAGGAGATCGTTGGCTCGGTAGAGAAACTCGACGCCAACACCCAACTCCACATGACCGCCGACATCGGCCACTCCGACATGTTCGATCCGGTGTTTGAGAAGTACGTGCGCGACTCGGATACGGCCGCCGTGGTGGTCCGGGCGTCCCGGGACTGTCTGGCCCTCGACCGGGCCTACCGGGGGGCGTTGGGGTCGGCGATGATGGAGGTGGCGGAGGATCGGGCGGCGTAGCGGCTCCGGTTTCGGCTCTTGCGGCGCACGGATTCCGGACGGTATTATCATGGGCACGGTCATGGGCAAGAACGGCATGGTGGCCTGCAGCCAGCGGTTGGCGTCGCTGGTAGGAGTACAGGTGTTGTCGCAGGGCGGCAATGCCGTGGATGCCGCCGTCGCCACCGCCGCCGTGCTCGGGGTGCTGGAGCCCATGTCCATCGGCATCGGCGGCGATGCCTTCGCTCTGGTCCACGTGGCCGACACCGGTGAAGTGAAGGCGCTGGACGCCAGCGGCCGGTCGTCCTACGAAGCCAGCGCGGCGTTCTTCCGGGACCAGGGCCTTCAGGAGGTGCCGCAAACGGGTATCCATTCCGTGACGGTGCCGGGGGCGGTGCATGGCTGGGAGACGTTGCTGCAGGCCCATGGCACGCGCACCCTCGCGAAGCTCCTCGAGCCGGCCATCGGTTATGCCGAGGAGGGTTTCCCGGTGAGCGGTTTCACCAGTGACGAGTGGCGCGGCCTCAAGGCGAAACTGAAGAAGAATGAGGAGGCTGCGGCCGGCTACCTGGTGAACGGCCGTGCACCGCGGCCCGGGGAGGTTTTCCGGCAGCCGGACCTTGCCGGGACCCTGCGCGGTATCGCCGAGGGCGGGGCGGCGTTCTTCTACCGCGGGGAGGTGGCGGAGAAGCTCGTGCGTTGCTCGCGGAAGCTCGGCGGTCACTTCAGCCTGCGCGACATGGAGGCCCACGCCTCCGAGTGGGTCGATCCCATCCACGTCGATTACCGCGGCCATGACGTCTACGAACTGCCGCCGGCGACCCAGGGGTTCGTGGCACTGGAGATGCTCAAGATCCTCGAGGGCTACGACCTCCGGTCTCTCGATCACAACGGCGCCGACTATCTCCACCTGTTCATCGAAGCGAAGAAGCGTGCTTTCGCGGACCGGGAACGCCATCTCGCGGACCGCGAGAGCATGACCGTGAGCTGGGAGGAGCTGGTGTCGCGGCAGCGCATCGATGCCATGAGAGACGGCCTGTCGTTACAGCAGGCGGCCGCCCGCGTGGACGCGGCGCCAATGCCGGGAGATACCGAATACATCGCGGTGGCCGACGGCGCCGGCAACCGGGTGTCGTACATACAGAGCCTGTTCATGGGGTTCGGCTCGGGTGTGGCGGTGGAAGACACGGGCATCGTTCTCCAGAACCGTGGACACATGTTCAATCTGGACGCAGGGCATCCCAACTGCCTCGGGCCCCACAAGCGTTGCAGCCACACGCTTATGCCGGGAATGGTTTGCAAGGGGGGAGAGCCGGTGCTCGTGGTGGGGCTCAAGGGCGGCCACGTGCAGGCGCAGGTCCAGAGCCAGATCATTGCCAATGTGGTGGATTTCGACATGACGGCGCAGGACGCCCTGGCCGCGCCGCGCTTCAACCACCTCTCCGGCGTGGAGGTTTCGATGGAGCCGGGCGTGTCACGTGAGACGGTGAGCGCCCTGGAACGCCGTGGACACCGCGTGGTTTCCGGAACCCCCGAGAGTTTCGGCGGCGCCCACGCCATCGCCATCGAGCCGGAAAGCGGCGTCCTCATGGGTGCGTCGGATCCGCGCAAGGACGGCTGTGCCATAGGGTTCTGAGCGTGACGGAGGGAGGACCCGGAATGGACATCACGGGGTGGCGCAAGGCGATCGGTGACATGGTCCGGGACCACATGGCTTCCGACACGCTGACCCGATACTATTCCATCAGACAGACGCCGTTGCGCGCGCAGGTCGTGATCAGGGAGCTGGCTCACTTCGTACGGCACCGCCGTGACTGTTGGGCTCATGTTTCAGGGAACTGTCCCGAGTGGTCGGTGAAGCAGAAGATTCTCCAGCACGAGTACGGCGAGGTGATCAAGGACGAGTACTCCGAGCACGGACACATCAGCCTGATCCTCAAGCAGGGCAGGTCCGTGGGCCTCGGCGTGGACGACATCCTGCAGGCGGAACCCATTCCCACCACCCGCGCGACGCTCTACGGCTGGGCCTGGATTACCCGCGAGAAACCCTGGCTGGAGGGTTTGGCGGCGCTGACGGTGACGGAGTGGTGCAACGACGACCGGCTGCTGTCGGACCAGGGCGGCGGCAACTCGACCCGCATGGCCCGGCGCTGGATGGAGGACATGGGTATCCGTATGAAGGACATGCCCAACTTCGAAGTGCATTCCCAGGCGGACGAGGAGCACAGCGACATGTTCCTGCCCGATCTGTCCAGGCTTGCCACGGGCTCGTTGCAGGAGCAGGCGCTGCAGGCCGTCAAGGAGTCCCTGGAGCTCCTGACCATTTATCGTGCGGGCATCGCGGACGCCATGGATCGCATTCCGGCGGATGCCTGAAGGGGGCGGGGCATGAGCGAGCTGGCGAAATACGACGAGATGTTGAACCAGATGACCCGGGACACCTTCGCGACCCCGGAGGCAGAGAGTTTTTACAGTGCTCCGTTGACCATCCCCCGGGCCCGGATCATCGCGCAGCAGTTCGGACTGTTCGTGCGCGGCAGGCGGTCGGCGTGGGCCTACATCATCGCGCGATGCCCGCACATGGAGATCAAGAGGGAGCTCCTGGCGCACGAGACCGAGGAGATGCTGTTCGATCCCCGTTGCGGCTCCGACCATTACACCTTGTGGGTCCGTCATGGCGAGGCGGTGGGCCTGACCGCGGACGAGGTGCACGACGCGCGGCCGCTGCCGTCCACCCGGGCGGCGCTTTGCGGCTGGACCTGGCTCGCCTTCAACCTGTCCTGGCTGGAGGGCCTCGGCGGTGTGGCGGTGCTGGAACGGGTCAACCTGGATCCGATCATCCCCGGCGGCGCCCATCAAACCCGCGCTCAGGCGCGTTGGATGCGGGATCTCGGCCTGACGGAGGAACAGCTCCCCAATTTCAGGCTCCATCGCGAAGCCGATACCGACCACAAGGGCCGGACTATGAAGCTGCTGGCCGACCATGCCAGGTCGGATGTCCAGTGGGAGGGAATCCTCGACGCTTCCCGGCAGTCGCTGGAGTTCTGGCAGGTGTTCCTGGGCGGCATCGCGCGGGAGATGGAGTCCATCAACTGATTGGTTACGGCGTGCGACGCGCGCACGCCTTGGCGGGAAAGGGTGACGAATGGCACGCCTGAGGCACATCGCGATCGCGACCAAGGATCCGGACAAGACCGCGGCATTCTACCAGAAAGTGTTCGGTCTCAAGTTCGTCAAACGGGTACCGGACTCGCCCCGCGGGGGCGGCGTGTTCCTCTCCGACGGGCACATCAACTTCGCCTTTCTGAACTATCCTTCCGACGAGGCCGCGGACATGGTGGGAGGGGCCGGCTACGAGGGACTCCACCACATGGGGTTTCACGTGGAGGACCTCGAAGAGGCCAACGCGCGGCTGGCGGGGACGGGGGCGGAAGTGCTCGGCGATGCCGTGGGCTCGCATCACAGCTTCTACTTCGAGCAGAAGGTGCGGGGTCCGCACGGGGTCATCATGGATATGTCCAGCAAGGGCTGGGATCTCGAGCCGCCGGAGGCGGCCCCCGCCAAAGAAAAAGCCTGAGGGTACCGGCCAACCGGCGACCTGCAAGCCGTCAAACGCCGGTGGCCTTCAAGGCATCCGCAACGCTCTGCGTCGCTTCCTCGGTGAGTTCCTCGGAAGGCCACCGCGGGTAGCGTTTGATCTTGAAGCCGCGGGCGCGCATGGCCTCGCGATGGGCGCTGCGGCCGAAACGCCGTCCCAGCCGACCGATGGTCCGGCCGAAGTCGTCCGCCTTCTTCTGCAATGGAATCGCCTGCTCGTAGTCCTTCCTCTCCAGGGCGTTCCACAAATCCGCACAGATCTCCGGAATGGCGCTGGTCAAGGGCGGGATGGCGCCTTTCAGTCCGTGGGGCGTGGCCGGCAAGAGGTCGATGCTGTTTCCCGACATGACCGCAAAGTCCTCGGGCATGGCCTCCAGATACCCGAGCAGAGGTCCCTGGGCGTAGTAGCTCGCCTTCATGCCGCAGAGGGAAGGAACCTGCTGCTGCAAGGCCTTGGCCGTGTCTGGAGTGAAAGCCCAGCCGGAATACTTGACGTTGTCGTACAGGAACAGCGGGGTGCCGTTAACTGCGGCGGAGACGGCCTTGTAGTGCGCGGTGATCTCCCACGGCGTGTGGTCGGTGTAGTAGTAGGGCGGCACCACGGCGACGGCGTCCACCCCCAGTTCCCGGGAGTGTTGGGCGAGTCGGCAGGTGGTCTGCACGTCCGCGGCGCCGGCGTGCATGATGACCGGGAGCCGTCCCCGCACGCGCTCCATGACGAATTCCGCCGTGGCCACGCGCTGCTCCGTTGTCATGGCCGGCCCCATGCCGGTGGAGCCGAGCACGAAGAGCCCCTGCACCCCGGCGGCGACGTGGAACTCCAGCATTTCGCTGAGGACGTCGAAATCCACCTCGCCGTCGTCGTCGAAGGTGGTGAGGGTCGGAATGAAAATGCCGCGGAATCGGGGTTTCATGAACGCCTCCTGAAAAGCATATGGAAAATGACAGGGGCATGCTGCCGTCGAAGCCGGAAGCATGCCCCTGTTGGTGCGACGATGCGGCGCCCCGCTATTTGACGCTGATGTCCATGCCGTAGATCCGGGCGTCAGCCGGGGGCTGGTACTCGATGTTGTTGGCCATGCCCCACAGGAGCTGGTGGCGCCACTGGAAGCAGGCCGGCGCCATATCCGTGATCAACTCCATGGCGGTGGTGAGGTGTTGATTCCGCTTGGCCGGATCGAACTCCTGTTGTTCGGCGTCAAGAGCCGCGTCGATATCCGGGTGCGAGAACCCGATCCGCGGCGAGCCGCCCTTCCTGAAGTACTGGTGGAACGCCGAGCTCGGATCGAGCACGCCGCCCCGGCCCATGTAGAAGAACGGCACCTTGCCCTTCTGGACATTGGCCCAGAGGGTGGGCCACTCCGGCGTCAGCAGCTTGGCCTTGAAGCCCGCCGCCCTGAGCATCGGGATCATGGCCTCGGTCACCTGCTTGTCCAGGGTGTAGCGGTTAACGGGCGTCTGCAGCTCCACGGCGACGCCGTCGGGGTAGCCGCCCTTGGCCAGCAACTCACGCGCCTTCTTGGGGTCGTAGGTGTAGCGGGTCTTGAGATTCGGGTTGTATCCCAACTGACCGGGACCCAGAGGACCGTCGAGCCGTTGCGCCTGGCCCTGAAGCAGGGTCTTGATGATCTTGTCCCGATCGATGGCGTAACATACCGCTTGGCGCACCTCTTTCTTGTCGAAAGGAGGCTTGGGCTGCATGGCCAGGAACATGATCTCGATGGAGTCGGTGGGGACGATCTTGTGCTTCGGGGAGCCGTCCACCGTCTTGTTCAGATGCGGCGGGATGAACTGCGCGATCTGCACCTCGTTGTTCATCAGCGCCGCCACCCGCTGCTCGGGCTCACGCATGACCCGGAACACGATCTCGTCAGGCGCTTTGGCGTTTCTGACCATGGCCGGATGGTCCGGGCGCTTCACGATGACCATGCGCTGTCCGGGCACCAGCTCCGCCAGAGCGTAAGGGCCGCCGCCCATCATGTGTTTCCGGTCCGCTTCCTTGGCGCCGTACTTGTCGAAGGCCGCCTTGCTGGTGATGATCAGTCCGTCACAGAGGAAGTCCAAGAGCGGCGCCGTGGGCTTTTTGGTGGTGATCCGGACCTTGAACTTGTCCACCACCGCGGCTTCTTTTACGGGACGGGCCACGGATGCCTTCTGCTTGCTCTGGGGATCGGTGAGGACGCGTTTGAGGGAGTGTACGATGTCCTCCGCGGTCACCGGGCTGCCGTCGTTGAACTTGTAGCGCTGGTCCAACTCGAACAGCCAGTTGTTGGGATCCTCTACCGTCCAGCTCTTGGCCAGCCGAGGCTCCCACTTGCCGTCTTTCCAGTTGTACTTGCAAAGGGGGCCGGTCAACTCGGTGTAGATTCCGTATAGCAGCGCCACGCTGTCGCCATACGGATTGTGCGTCTCCATGGTCTCGGTGACGCCGATGCTGACACGGGTCTTCTTCTGCGCCAACGAAGCCGTGGCGGTGAGGCTCACGACAAGCCCCGCGACGAGCAACGCCAGGATAGTGGTTCGCAAATGATATCGCATTTCGGTCTCCCTTCCGATGGTTGAGTCTGTTTCTCGACCGTGAGTAATTTTGCGCTTCTATCAATGCCACGTGGAGTTGTCAACAAGGTCACAAGGTCCCTTCTCGGAACAGGGCCGCCGTCAGGCCCCCGGTGACGACGACGCCGGTGGCGAGCCAGCGGAAGGCCGTGACCGATACCCTTGCCCGGAGCCACGCTCCGGTAAAGTAGCCCAGAGTGACGCCGGGCAGGCCGTAGAGCACGAACTGCCAGGTGGCGAGGGTGAGCAGGTCCATTTCCCAGTAGAAGGGAAGGGAGAACGCGGAGATGATCAGGAAATAGGCGATCAGGGTGGCGCGGAAACGGGCCGGGTGCCAGCGCTGTTTCAGCCCGAGCAGCACCAGCGGCGGGCCGAACACGGAAGTGCTGGCGGCCAGGAAACCGGCGATGAGGCCGGCGCCCACGCACGGTGCGAACTCCCGCGGAAACGGGGGACCGGGTTTCATCTGTAGCAACAGCGCCAGCGCGATCATCAGCCAGCCGATGCCCCGTTGCAGCGTGGCCGTGTCGACCTCCCTCAGGATCACCGCACCCAGGGGTACCATCACGGCGGAGCTCACGGTGAGCATCGCCAGCCGCCGCCCGTCGACGTCGCGGCGGAGTTGGATGATCTGGGCGCCGCCCAGCGGCAGGTACAGCAGCACGATGCCCGGAACCACCATGGTGGCGGGCAGGGCCGTCACCAGCGCCGGCACCGAGAGGATCATCATCCCGGCCCCGGTGATGCCCTGAAGGCTCGCGGCCGACAGCACCACCGCGAAAACGTAGAGTCCCGTTTCCCAGCCCACCTCAGTCTCTTGCCATTCTCACGGGTGCTCGTGCCGCCGTCAGCCGGCGAAGTATCCCAGATGGCGCAGCCAGACGAACTGAAGCGGCAGCGTCACCACCCACGCCAGCGCGGTCAGGGCCAGGAGCAGCCGAATCGCCTGCCCGGCCCGCATCCCGGCCATGCGCGAGGCTACCACCAGGGGCGGCAGCTCGTACGGGAAGGGCGCCATGGACCAGTTGACGGCCTGTGTCAGCAGCACCGTGGCCACGGGCCAGCCGGTGACGGCGCTGATGTCCCTGGCCAGCGTGGCGGCGATGACCGGCTCGCCCGGAACCGTGGTAACGATGCTGATGAGCATGCCCACGGCGCTCATGGAGGCGAGATTGAACAGGTCGCGCCCGGGTTGCATGGGAAGCTTGTCCAGCAACCAGCCCGCCAGCAGGTCTCCCAGCCCGCTGTGCACCACCACTGATCCCATGCCGACGATGCCGCAAATGAAGAGCCACGGCCCCAGGTTGACCTTGCCGGTAAGGGAGCTCGGCGGGATGCAGCCAAGCCGCGGCAGGAGGCAGAGGATGCCCGCCCCCATTGCGATCCAGGCGGGCGACACCCGGTGCCAGTGGTCGGTGACCCAAAGCGCCAGGGCCGTCGCCAGGATCAGCAGCAGGTTGCGTTCCGCCGCGGTCCACGGCGCGGTGCGGGCGGGCGTGGGGGCCGGTTGCAGATCCGCGGGGAACAGGAGCCTGATCAGAAAAGGCAGCGCCAGGAGATTGACGACGCTGATGACCGGGAAGTGCATCAGGAAGTACTCGCCGTAGGTGATCTCGATGCCGTGAATGCTCTCCGCCGCTCCCAGCAGCACCACGTTGGGCACCGCCGCGGTGAGGATGCCGAAGCTCGGGTAGATGCTGCCGGCGGCCACCGCCAGGGTGACGCCGGTACGGCCGGTGGTGCCCGGGCCGAACCCCAGCCGCTCGCCCATGCTCAGAAAGATCGGCAGCATGACCAGCACTCGGCCCATGTTGGAGGGCATGATGAAGCCCATGAGTGCGGCGGTGAGGACGATGCGCCAAAGGAACCCTTGGTAGGAACTGCCGAAGTAGGCCACCGCGGTGGTGGCGATGCGCGCTCCCAAACCGGTGTTCTGCACGGAGGCGGCGATGATCATGCCGCCGAATACAAGCCAGCCCGCGGTGGAGTAGAATCCGGCGAAGACCGCCTCGGGCTCGGCCCCGGTTATGGTCACGGCCAGGAAGAAAAAGATGACCGAGGTCAGATACTCGGGCAGGACCGCCGTCGCCCACAGGCCGACGCACAGCACCACGACCCCGGCGGTGGGCAACATGCCAAGGGGCAGTCCGGCGGGCGTCGGCGCCACCGCCAGCACCAGGCCCGCCACGCACGCAGCGGCCGCCACGACCCGGTTGGGCGCCAGGGTCATTCGGCGTCGGGCTGCCGTTCGGGGGCCTGATCGGCGAACGCGGGCAGCCGCATGCAGTTCTCGGTGATCCGGGCAAGGGTCGGGTAGCGGGCCATATCCACGTCGAAGCGCCGTGAGTTGAAGACCTGCGGTACGAGGCAGACATCCGCCAGGGTCGGCCGGTCTCCGAAGCAATGGTCGCCGGTGCGCGGATCGTCCCGGAGCATGGCTTCCATGGCCGCGAAGCCTCCGTCGATCCAGCGCCGGGCCCACGCCGCTCTGGTGTCCTCATCCACGCCGAGGTCTTTCTCCAGGTACTGCAGGATCCGGAGGTTGTTGATCGGGTGGACGTCGCAGGCGACGATCTGCGCCAGCGCCCGGACCCGTGCCCGATCCGCCTGGTCCGCGGGCAGAAGAGGCGGCTCAGGGTAGCGTTCATCCAGATACTCGATGATGGCCAGCGACTGGGTGAGCATGGCGCCATCGTGCTCCAGGGCCGGAACCAGGCCCTGGGGATTGCGCTCGAGAAACTCCGGCGCCCGCTGCTCGTTGCGGCGCAGGTGGACCGGCTGGAGCTCGTAGTCGAGGCCCTTGAGCGCCAGCGCGATGCGCACCCGGTAGGAGGCGGAGCTTCTGAAGTAGCCGTAGAGTTTCATGATCTTCCGATGCCGGCCGTATCAATCGGCTACGAGATGTCTGTGGTGCATCACTGGCCGGAGGCGTCGCACCGTCACGGCAACCGCCACCGGACATATCCCCAACAGCCGTTTCAACATCGCCGTTGGCTCCTTTCGGGACTTCCCCTGAGGTTTCGCCGCATGACTATAACAGATCGACAGCGGGCCGGATAACATCGCCGAACCGGGCTCTCCCCGTTGACAAGCGTGGCTCTTTTTTTCGATAGTTCCTGTTGAAATACGATCCGTGAGGCGGAGGCCGCCAACGCGAAATACCCGTGAGCGGTCCGGGTCCCATCGTGGATGCCTCGGAGAAGGGGATTCAATGAAGAAGATCGACGTTGTCGATGCGGATTCCCACGTCATGGAAGTGCGGGAAACGTGGGACTACCTGGATGAGGAGTTCCGGCACCGAAGGCCGATGGTGGTGCAGGGCGAGGGGCTCGCCACCAACTCTCACATCGACGCGTGGTGGCTCATCGACGGCCAGATCCATCCCCGCTTGTGGGGGAAGGGCACGACCTTCAGCGGGACCCCCCTGGAGATGAAGTTCGCCCGGGACAAGACCTTCGGCATCGGCAGTCAGGGCATGACCGACATCAACGCCCGCATCAAGGACCTGGACGCCTTCGGTATCGACATCCAGGTGATCTACTCCTCCATCCTGTTTCATCGCCTCACCGAGGACCCCCGATTCGAGGCCGCCTTGATGCGCAGCTACAACACCTGGATCTCCCAACGCTGCGGCGAGCGCCCGGAGCGGCTGAAGTGGGCCGCGGTGATTCCCATGCGAGACCGGGAAGCCTGCGTGGCGGAGGTCCATCGCGCCCGGGAGCTGGGCGCGGTGGGTCTCATGATCGGGGGCACCGCGGGCCAGACCCTGCTGCACCACCCCGATCTGGCCCCCTTCTACGAGGCGGCCTGCGAGGTGGACCTGCCGGTGTGCATCCATACCGGATGGAGTGCGCCGGGCCTGACGCAGACCTGCGAGGATCCCTACGCGTCCTTGATCCTGAGCTTCACGCTGCCGGTGATGATGGGTTTCTTCAGCATCCTGGGCGGCGGCGTGCTGGACCGTTTCCCGATGCTCCGCGTGGCCTTTCTGGAGGCGGGTTCCGAATGGATACCGTACATGGTGGGACGGATGGATCACTATCATCCGGTGGTGGCGATGCTCGGCAATCGCTCCAGGAAGCCTCCCGGCGAGTATCTCAAGGAGGGCCGGGTGTACGTGACCTGCGAGGCGGAGGAGCCGCTCCTGCCCCAGGTCATCGATCTCGTGGGGGAGGACCGGATCCTCATCGAGGGCGACATCCCCCACGCCGAGGCCCGGGAGACGGGCATCGAGGAACTCCGCGAGCGCACTGACATTTCGGAGGCCGTCAAGCAGAAGATCCTGCGTGAGAACGGGTTGGCATTCTACAATCTTTGAGTCTCGTCAGAGCCCGTAGAACTTCCTGGGGTTGTCCACCAGTATCTTTTCGATGACGCGACTCGGGACGTCCTTGCGCTGCCGCATCACGTCCACCATGCGCGGCTCGTTGGCGGGGTCGGTGTGTCCGTAGTCGGAGCCGATGAGGACGTTGTCTTCGCCGATGTAGTTGAGCAGGTAGGGCAGGTCCTCGTCCGCCTCGCAGGCTACGTAGATGCGGTAGTCGCGGAACATCTCCACGTTGGTCTCGTGCTTCCACCTGGGGCGCTGGATGCCCTTGCGGCCGCCGGAGGCCACGGCGCGGGATTCCCGCCGGAGCAGATGCAGCAGATAGGGGATCCAGCTTGCCTTGGCTTCGATGAAGCCGAACCGCAGGCCGGGATACCTCGCCGGCAGGTGGTTGGCGACGATGTCCCGGAACGCGAACAGGGGCACCACGACCTGGTTGGCGAACACCGAGCTGATGGCCAGGTCGAAGAGATTGAGCAGCGTGCGGGAGCCGGACCCGGTATGGATGCAGACGGGCAGGTCGAGCTTCTCGGCCTCTTCATAGAGCGGGAAGAAATAGGGTTCGGCGATGCTGCGGTCACCCTCCAGGCCGCGCAGGGTGACCCCCACCGCGCCGTTGGCCTTGCCCTTTCGCATCTCTTCCAGGGAGGCTTCCATGGAGTGCAGCGGCGGTACCACCACCCAGCGGAGCCGTCCCTTGGACTTGGCCCGGACATCCGCCATCCAGTCGTTGTAGGCGCGGCACAACGCGGTCTCCAATTCCCGGTCGTCGGTGAGGTACACCAGGAACAGCGTGGGGTAGATGACCTGGATCTCCACGCCCAGTTCGTCCATGTCCGCCAGCCGTGCAGGCACGTCGGTGATCTCCCGGCAGGCGATGAGGACGTCCTGGCGACGGGCCTGACCCTTGGAGCGCGAAGGCGTGACCAGCCGGAAGCCGCCTCTGCCGGCCGGCTTGGGAAAGAGGTTGCCGTCGATCAGCCACAGGACGTTGACATCCGCGTACAGCGTATCGTCCGGCACCTCGGTCATCACGGGTCGGCGAGGATGCATGGAAGGCTCCATGAGCTCCCACATCCCCTCCGACTCGGATATGTGCGTGTCTGCGTCGATGACTCCGGGCATGTCGTCCTCGCTATCGCTTCAGGGCCTTGCGGACCGCCTCCGGCTTTTTGGCCCGGTCCCGGGGAACGCCCGGCAGGATGGCCGCCAGCCGCAGGATCTCATTGACGAAGTCGGTTCCCATCTTTCATGAATTCCTACCGTGTTCAGGGTCCTCGCTCGGGACGGGGCGGGTTTCTCATGCCTCCGCCTTGACGTTCAACTCCATTACGCCGATCTTCTCGATCTCTCCCCTGAGCTTGTCGCCGTCCAGCAGCGTATGGACCCCGGCCGGCGTCCCCGTTGTGATCAGGTCTCCAGGTCTGAGGGTCACCACGCTCGACAGGAACCGGATGTGGTCGCGGACGCCGCAGATCATGTTGCTGGTATGGGAGGTCATGACCTGCTCGCCGTTGTGCCACGCCCTGAGGGAGAGATCCTGCGGCTCCGGTATCTCGTCCCTGGTGACGATCCAGGGCCCCTGCGGACTGAAGGTGTCGAACCCCTTGCGGATATTGCGGGTGTTCTGCTTGCCGCGGCCCCAAGGGTCCCGCTGGCTGATGTCCCAGCAGATGGTGTACCCGAAGACGTAGTCCAGCGCCTGCTCTTCGGTGACCTTCCGGGCGGTCTTGCCGATGACCACGCACAGCTCGCACTCGAAGTCCACGTCGTGCGAGATCTTGGGGATGATCACGGTGCCGCCGGGACCGATGATGGACGACACCGGTTTCAGGAAATCCTGGGACATGTGGTCGTCCTTGTCCGGCAGATCCTGATGGCCGCCCCCCATGCGCGTCTCCATCTCCTTTCGGTGGTCCATGTAGTTGGCGGCCGCGGCCCAGAGGGAGGTGGGGTTGTCGACGGGCGCCCGAAGGGTTACCTGGTCCAGGGGTACCGAGTCGCCGGACCGGATGCACTCCTCGACACAGGGCTGGGCGTCCGGGTTCCCCGTGAGCGCCTCGATGACCTGGACCATGGTGTAGTCGGCCTTCAGAATCCCGGCCGCGACCATCGCCGCTCCGATGGGATGGACCTTGTCGTCCACCACCACGCCTGCCTGCTTCGCGTCGTACGTACAAACCTTCATGCGAGCTCCTTCACTGGTGTAGCGTTGGTGCCTTATACCACAACGCGCGAGGGGTGGGACAGGGCGCGCCAATCCCGGTGCGGTTGTGATAAGATTGAATCTGGAGAACGTTGGACAAGGACGGAAGCGGTCCGTCCCGGAGGTTGAGCATGAAGACACGGATCCGACACATCGCCCTCAATACGGAGAACTGGGACCGGATGGCACGGTTCTATCAGACGGTCTTCGGCATGAAGAAGATCACCACCGGGATGACCGACGAGAAGGGAAACTACAATCCCGACCGCGGTCACATCAGTGACGGAGTCATTGGCTTTGCCATGCTGCAGAAGCATCCGGGGAACCAGTCCGGGCTGGATCACTTCGGTTTCGAGGTAGAGGAGATACCGGTGGTGCTGGAACGGATGCGCAACGACTATCCGGAACTGTTGGTGGCCAAGAGCCTGCCCCACGTGCCCTTCTCGGTCTCACGCGGCACCGACCCTTGCGGTACGCAGTACGATATCTCGCAAAAGGGCGTGGCCAAGGTCCGCGAGGGTTATCTGGAAGACGGCTGGGAGCAGCCGCGGCAAATCGGTCACATCTCCATCCGCTCGAAGCACCCGGAGCGGGTGGCCGAGTTCTATCACAAGGTCTTTGAGCTCGACGTTGGAGAGGCGCCGTCTCCGGACGGCAGCTTCCGGGTCACCGACGGACAGGTGGAGCTTCTGGTGCGCCCATGCGACAACGCGCTCTACCGGGGAATGCGCGAGGGGCTCGACCACATCGGGTTCCGCGTCGAGAACCTCGAGCGGACGCGGCGGGACATCGAGGAATTGAGCGAAGCGGCGCCCGAGGCGGCGCCCGCCAACCTGGACGTGGGTCGTTTCGGTCCCATGACCCGGGCAGATCTCGAAGGCTGCGCCATCGGCCAATACGCCATGGCCGATCCCGAGGGTATCCTGTTGGATCTCACCGAGCAGTAGCGGGCGCAGGGTGACGCTGAAGTCGCCGTAGTCAATGTTCGCGGAGGTTCGGGCCACGAGCTGAAGTCTTGGCAGGGTCCGACACGACACTAGTTCGGCGTGGCCGCGCGGGCGAGCACGCTCGCGTCCTCCAGCTCTGCCACGTTGCGGCAGGCTTCAATCATTTCCCGGGTCGACGCCGCCCCCAGCAGCGGGTCGGCGAGGGCGTGGACCTTTTCGTCCATGGCCTCGCCGGACAGCGGAGACTCAAGGCTTCCCGAGGCCTGCTCGACGATTTCCTCGACGGAACGGCCGTCCTTCAACCGTACCGTAACCACGGCGCCGGCCTCGTGCACGGAGTCGTCCGCCACGGCCGAGACACGATCCCGCACCGCCGTGACCCGCGAGTCCTGCACGACCTCGTCGGTGAACTCGGCGACTCCGACCTGTCCGAGAACGAGCGCGGCGCCCACGGCGTGGTACACGCTGAACTTGCCCTCGAGGCCGGTGCGCGGCGTCTTGTTGCCGGTGAGCTCCAGCACCAGGGGGTGGACCCGCAGCTCCACGGCCTCGATATCGTCACTGGCGAGTCCGTGTTCCCGTTTCATCCGGATGCAGCCGTCCAGGCTCGGGTGGATGACGACGCCGCAGGGGTAGGGCTTGTAGGTGTTCAGCAGGATCTCGTAGCTGTCGCCGAGGCCGTCGCAGATGGCTGCGTAGTCCTGTTTCGTGGACAGCACCCGTGCGAAGCCCCGTGGGGCCTCGATGGCCCGTTCGGATCCGGTCAGCCCCTCGGCGGCCAGCAGGGCGGCGGCGAGGCCGTTCTGTGCCGCCCGTCCGATGTGGAAGGGCTTGCACATGGTGCCGAACATCTCCCGCAGCCCGGCGGCCTGGGTCGCGGCCGCGGCGAGGGCCCAGCACATGCGCCGGACGTCCAGCCCGAGCAGGCGTCCGGCGGCGGCCGCGGCTCCGAACACCCCGGCGGTGCCGGTGATATGCCAGCCGACGTCGTAGTGATCCGGGTAGACGGCGTTGCCGATACGACACTCCACCTCGACCCCGAGAATCAACGCATGAAGGAAGTCACGGCCGGAGACGGGCCGGTGCTCGGCCAGCGGAACCAGGGCGGAGGCCACCGGCCCGGCGGGATGGATGATGGTGCGCAGGTGGGTGTCGTCGAAATCGAGCACGTGGGAGCTGATGCCGTTGAGGAGCGACGCGTGCAGCACGTCGACCCGCTCGGCACGGCCCAGCACCGAGGCCTGCGGCTGCCCCATGAAGGGACCCAGGGCCCGCAGGGTGACGTCCACGGATTCGTGGCGCGACCCCCCCACGGCGCAGCCCATCCAGTTGAGCAGGGTGCGGGCGGCTTCCCCGCGCACCGGATCGGGAACGGTCTGAAAGTCCGACTCGCAAACCCACTCCGCCAGGCGTCTGGTCACTTCCACATCCGAGGTGCTCATGGGCAGGGCTCCATCACGGGGAATGCCGGCGTCTGTGGGGCTCCGGCGGTGAATGGGGCCTTGGCATTCGCCCGCGGCCCACCGCCCCGTGCAGGCGACTTGACAATGTAACCGGGTGTCTTCAATGTTGGTCGTATCAATTTACCGTGAATCAACGGAGGTGGGAAATGAACTGTGTAGATGCTGACGGCCACGTGGAAGAGTGCCTGGATACCTTCGACGACAAATACCTGGACCCCGACTTCCGCGGCCAGCGGCCTCGGGTGGTGGGGGTGGACGGCATGGCCTACTGGATGATCGACGAGCAGCTCTTCCCCCGCCGGGTAGGCCGGGGCTGCAACAACCTCGGCACGCCCGTAACCATCAACGGCGAGCCTGCGAAGCACTCGGTGGGCAAGGCGGACAGCGTCGCCAGCCAGGAGCTTACCAACGTCTCCGAGCGGCTCGAGATCATGGACGAGGAACAGATTGCCGTACAGGTGGTCTATCCCACGCTCTTTCTCGCCTACCCGCTTACCACCAACGCCCCCTTGGCCACCGCGCTGTGCGACTCCTACAACCGTTGGCTGGGAGATCGACTGAGCGGAAACGATCGTATCAAGTGGTCCGCCGTGGTGAATCTCGACGACGTGGACGGTGCCGCCCGCTCGGTGCACGAGGCCGCGGGGCTGGGAGCCGTGTCGGTCATGGTGTTGGGAACCGCGGGGGACCGTCTACTGGACGACGACGAGCTGCTGCCCTTCTATGAAGCCGTGGAGGGAGAAAACCTCGCGCTGGGTGTTCACGTAGGCTGGTCCTGCCCGTCGGTCAACAACCTCTATTCGCACATCTATCCCTCCGGCGTCATTGCGTTCCACATGCCGGTGCTGATGGCATGCACCTCCCTGATCGCCGGCGGCATCCTCGACCGGTTTCCCGAGATGCGCGTGGTGTTCCTCGAGGCCGGATGCATGTGGGTGCCCTTCATGCTCGACCGGCTGAAGCACCGGTATGAAAACCAGGGAGAGCTGCTGCTCAAGTTCATTCCCGAGTGTGTTCCCAGGCAGTCGCTGCCGGCCATGGACTACGTCGAGAAGGGGAACCTCTACTTCAGCGCCGAGATCGAGGATTCCCTGCTGCCGCAGGTGATGGGCCAGGTGGGAGAGGGGCAGATCGTCATGGGGACGGACATGCCCCACGGCGACCGGGAGCGCTTTGCCGCACGGATGCTGCGGGAGCGGACCGACATCTCCGAGTCCGCCAAGGACGCCATTCTCGACGCCAATCCCAGGCGGTTGTACGCGCTGTAGGACTCGCGGCCGAAAGCGGCGACCAGGATAGCGACCAAGAGCGGAGACGCGTGATCTCCGGGAGATCGGTATGGCACTGAAGACTTCGCTCGGCGCCACCTACGGCTGGCGTGCCCGCATCGGGTTCGTGACCCCCAGCCCGGGCCACGAGAACAACGGCTACGAGTTCTATCTCATGGCGCCGGACGGCGTCACCATCGTGATGACGTCGCTCCACGTCACCGAGTTGACCCAGCAGCAGTACGACGACGCGGTGAGCCGCATGGACGTCGCCGTGGCCGAGCTTGAGGACCGGCGGGTGGACTCCATCATCCAGGCGGGAGTTCCCCTGGTGGTGACACGGGGGTGGGGCTTCGAGGAGAAGCTGCTGGCCGAGGTGGCGCGCCAGACCGCCATTCCCGTGGCCACGGACATCGGCGCCTGCATCCGCGCCATGCAGACCCTGGGCATGAAACGCGTGGTCATGCTGACGCCCTTCGACGAGTCCATGGACCGGCAGCTCGCCGAATACGTCGGCCATGCCGGCGTCGAGGTGGTGGCCAGACGCTCCCTGTGGCCGTCCGACGAGGCCGCCATGTCACGGCGCTACGGCGTCTCCACCATGCCCTTGGCCGAGCCCTACCACGCCGCCAAGGAACTCTACCTCGCGACCCCCGCCGCCGACGGCATCTGGATCACCGGTGCCCTCATGCCCAGCGTCGCCATCATCGACAGCCTGGAGCAGGACCTCGGCGCCCCGGTCGTGACCAGCATGCAAGCCATGATGTGGGCCGGCCTGGGTCTCGCACGTGTGAAAGCCGAGGTCCCCGGGTACGGAAGTCTGTTCGACACCCGGTACGAGCCGAACCCATGAAAAGCAACTCTCTTCCAAGGCCGGATGCATCGCATGATCCGGAGCATCTTCGGAAAGAACCTGATTCGTTGGGACGGCTTTCCCCGAAGGCCGGGACAGGGGAGAAGGTTGAACGCCCGCACTCCATCGGGTCAGCCGTACAGTTCACCCACAAGGGGAGACGATCCACGGATATCTCCTCCAACGAGGGGGACGGCGGCGCTTCGCGAAGGTGGTTGATACCGAGAAGCGGATCCGGAAAGTCCCGGAGCCGACGTTGGAGGACGGCACGGCGAATCGGATCAACGCCAAAGGCGAAGACCTACGATAGCCAAGCGGGTTGAGACAGGGATGAGGTCCATCCCGCCCGGAGTCAGGCAGCGGCTCCAAGCCGAAACAACTCTCTGACGATGGCTGCCGCCCGGTCCTTCAGTCCCTTCGCGCGCATGCAACCGGACCAGGAATCGAGATAATCGGGAAAAGTCGCATCCAGGTGCGGGTCCCAGTGGCTCAGCCAGCCGCAATCGCGCCACAGCGAAGGCTCGTTCCTGAACCGACCCAGCAGAGAAACGGCCACCACGCCGTTGAGATCCCGTTTGTATGGATCTGCTTCCAGCACTCCGATGTTCCGGATGAACCATTCCGGAAGAGTGCTGCCGGGAAGCGAGCCGTATTTCGCCTCGATCTTCCCGGCATACGTCCGGTGGTTGGGCGCAAACCCGGAAGCGTCCAGGATGTCGGGAGGCGGGTCTTCGGCCCAGACCGCCGCCAGGCGGTGCAGGACGAAGAGAGAAGCCAACTCACACAGGCTCTCCTCGAACCAATTGTGCTTGTGTCGTTTGTAGCGGTCGTAATGGATCATCACGTGGCAGAGTTCGTGCGAGAATTGGTAGATGTACTGGCTCCAATAGCGGTCCCGCGCGCTCAGGCGGATCTCGTACGGACGCTCGTCATGGAACGTGCAGGGATCCTGGCACCAGTGGCCTATACGGACAGGTGCGGCGGGCGTTCTTCCGAACACATCCGTCAGGACATCGTATGCGGATTCGAGGACCGCGCGGACCGCCGCAAGGCTCGTTGCCCCCCAGTTACCGTTGACGACTGTCAAAGGACCGTCTGCGCTCGACGCCGGCATCGCATCCGCCATCAGTCTTCTCCCGCGATCTGGTCCGCGACCGTCCATTCTCCGTTCACGCCACCTCCTTCATCACCAAGCATACGCTGGAAGTCGGTCAGGTCCCGCAGATCCATCCGTCGTCCATGAGGAGGGAACGCTGATCCAGGGGAAACAAGGGGGTGAAAAGCGCGAGTTCCCGCTTCCACCCCCGGAATCGTCTTCCCGCACCCGTGGACAAGAAGCGGTCCACATGGTCGCGGAAAGCGTAGATGGATGTTCGATCGTGCCTGCGGGAGTCGCGCTTGCAGGATCCGAAGCGTATCCGACGATGGTCTTCGTTCCATGCGATGAAGTCGATCTCCATGGAGGTGGAATGGTCTCGCGGTCGGTTCCAGCAACCTCGAACGAGATCGGTCAGCCGAGTTCGTCCTGACGCCCGTAGAAATCCCGGTACCCTGCCATATTCATAAAATAATTTTATTTACGAAATGTTCAAGCGCAGGGTCCTCTCCTCGGCTTCAGAGCCTGCTGCAGGTCTCGTGCGGATCGACCTGGAAGACCCGGAAAACAGCCGATCGTCGGGCCTGTCGAAACGACCCCTTCGACAAAGCTCAAGGCACACCTTCGGAACCGACATGAGGAAAGCGGGCGCTTCGACAGGCCCGGTACCCAGTGAGGCTAAGCGAACCGCGGCGCCACCTTCTCGGTGAGCAGCCGGATGGAGTTGAGCACCTGCTCGTGCGGGATCTGGCCGCCGTGGTTCATGTCCAGGATCAGTCCCGTCAGCCCCATGCGTTCCCGGAATTCCTCGATGCGGTCGATGACCGACCCGGGTGAGCCGAAGATCACCCGGGTGCGCAGGAACTCGTCGTAGTCGCTCATGAACTTCTCGGCCTGGGCTACACGGTTGGCGGCGTTCATGGCCTGGGCTTCGGCGATGACCCGGTGGAGGTCGTGAACCACGCTGGCCCTGGGCGTCTCCCGCGCCAGCGCTTCCGACTCGGCCACGAAGACGGGCACGCGTACGTGAATCTCCGGCGGGCCGGAATGGCCCGCGGCCGGCCATTCCTCGCGATAGACCTGCAGACAATCCTCGTAGTAGTCGCCCATGAACCACAACACCACGTTGAAACCTCGCCTGGCGGTGGCGGCGAAGCCTTCGGGCGTGCGCACGGCCATGTAGATGGGCGGATGGGGCTTTTGCAGCGGCTGCGGCGAGATGCTGACGTCGTGGTACGAGTAGTAGTCTCCCTCGAAGGAGAAGGTGTCCCGGGTAAAGGCGCGCATGACGATCTCGAACGATTCGGTAAAGCGCGCCGTACTCTCCGAGTAGGGGATGTTGAAGCCGTCGTAGAACTTGGGGATGCTGCTCCGGCCGACGCCGAAATCGAACCGCCCATGGCTCATGTGGTCGATGGAGGCTACCTCTTCCGCGATGCGCAGGGGGTTGCCCAGAGGCAGCACCTGTACGGCGGTGCCGATCCGCACGCGTTGGGTGCGGGAGGCGATGGCGCCAGCCACCGCCATGGAGGCGGACAACACCGACGCCTGGGGCCGAAAGTGGTGCTCGACGATCCAGATCGAGTCCAGGCCCATGGCCTCGGCGGCATCCACCTGCGCGAACAACTCGTCGAAGGCCAAGGTCTGTCCCTGGTCCTTGCGAACATGACAGTCAACCAGTAAGCCGAACTTCATCCAAACAAGCTCCGTTGCATCTCCGGGAGCCGCCGGGCAAGCGAATCCGCGCGAATGCAGGTCGGTGATCCATGTCCCTGCCGCGTTTCCGGCCCCGTGTTCGCCCGGACTCCGTTGTTACGCTGCCTGCAGGTCCTTGTAGTGGAAGTCCTTGGAGATGGGCGCCAGCCCGCTTGCGATGACGGACCAACTATCGCCGGCGTCGTCGCTGCAGTAGACGTCCCCGTTGGTGGTGGCGGCGAAGACCGACACTTGGTCCCCGGCAGCTTCCA
The DNA here is from genome assembly GCA_963422385.1 of Binatia bacterium. Taxonomy (GTDB): domain Bacteria; phylum Desulfobacterota; class Binatia; order UBA9968; family JAJDTQ01; genus JAJDTQ01. The sequence goes on from OY729432.1 coordinate 2,569,209, forward strand.
GGCACAGGGCTTCGATGCTCGCCTGCAGCCGGTCCGGCAGCCCGTTGCGCAGGATCTCCCAGTTGCGGCCTCCGTCCATGCTGCGGGAGATGCGCGCGCCGGCGAAGTGGGTGTTCCGCCACTGGCCCGGGTTGTATTGGGCGGCGCTGAGGAACATCATGTCAGGCTTTTGCGGATGGAGCACGCAGCCGTCCGGATAGTCGCCGATCTCCGACGGCCGGGAGATCCATTCCTCGAAGTTCCTGCCGCCGTCCAGGGAGACGTACAACCCGCGCCCGGTGACCGCGTACATCCGGCTGCCGTCTTCCGGATGGATCACCAGCCGGTGCGCATCCTCGTAGATCCCGTGGAGCTCCTCGAAGGACTCGCCCCGGTCCGTGCTCTTCAGCAGGCCGCCCACCTCCACGGACACGTACACGGTGTCGGGATCATGGGGATCGAAGTTGACGTGCTTGGCGTGGGCGATGTGCGGCGGCACCGGGAACTTCCAGTTGGGCACGCCGGGCACCGACCGGAGCGCGGGCAGCTCGGCCCAGTGCTCACCCAGGTCGTCGCTGCAGAACAGATGCGCCGGCTCGGTGCCGGCGTACATCCGGGTGCCTCGGCTGGTCCGGGACGACGCGATGCTGTAGACGTCCCTTTCGGTGAGGCCCGTTTCCCGCGCCTCCCAAGTGGCGCCGTGGTCGCCGCTCACGTGGAGGCCGTCGTGGAACGCTCCGGCAAAGAAAAGCCGGCTTTCCGGCTCCTGATGAATGGCGCTGATGTGCTTGTCCGCCAGCACGTGGCGGGCGACGCGCCAGACGCCGCCGGAGTCGCGCTCCAGCACGGCGATGCCTTTGCGGGTGCCCACCCAGAGCTCGTCGGAGCGGGAAGGGGACGAGTACATGGTTGTTCCGCCGTGGGACAGTGCGATGGTCATGGCCGTGCCTCCTTGAGCATGCAAACTCCGGTTCCGAGAGTGGGTTTCACGAGGATGTGGGAACCGGATCGAAAGATTCCAACGGGGCGGCGACGGCGACTCGCATGTCAAAGGCCGTCGTCAACCCATTCTATGCAAGGCGGTACACCTTCGCTATGGTAGTGTCAAGCTTTGCCGGGAAGGACAACGAGGAGCTTGCCTGACCGGCTTCCGAGGGGTGATACTCGTGTCCCGGGTCGCCAACCTGCCTTTAGTGCGGGACACCATGGAGGCATGATGGAAATGACACGGCTGAGGGTCCTGTACGGGGTTCTCGGCGAGGGGCGCGAAAGGGTGGCGCGGGATCCGACCGGGTATCTGGCCATCGAGCAGGGCATCTACCGGCAGCACGGACTGGAGCTTTCCTGGGACCACGTCCAGGGTACGGATGAACGCAATCAGGCGCTGGCGGATGGTGAGGCCGACCTGTCCCTTGTCATCGGACGGGCGTCGCTGCGGCACTTCCTCCGTTCCGGGGTGACGCGGGTCATCGGCTCATGCATGAACAGCAGCCCCTACCTGCTGATGGCCCCGGCCGATGTGCGCGGAGTCCCGGATCTCCGGGGCAAGACCCTGGCATGCCGCAGCATCATCGCCGGGACCGCGCCGCTGGCCGCGATGCTGCTGGACCGCGGCCAGCTCGATCTGGGCGCGGACCTGGGGCTCGATGCGGTGGACACCGACCAGCACGCGCTGGACCGCCTGGCGGCGGGGACTGCCAGTGCGGCTCTGCTGCCGCGCCCCTTCGACTTCGTCGCCAGGGAACGGGGCTTCCTGCCGGTTCCGGACTCGCCGGAGGTGGCGGCCGACCCGCTGCCGATCACCATCGAAACGACCGAGCCGGCGCTGCAAGAAAAGGGAGACGCCATGGCAGCGTTCCTGGCAGCCCACCGGGAAGGGATTCGCTACCTCAAGGGGCATCGAGGCGAAACCCTGGGCATGCTTGAGCGGGTGTTCGGGTATGCGGCTGATCTGGCGGGCGTGCTCTATGACGATTACCTGGTGTTGCTGGACGAGCGGTTGACCGTCGACCTCCCACAGGTGGAGATGCTGGTGCGGATGACGGCGCCGGACGCCGGGGTCAGCGTGTCGGAGTTGGCGTCGCGCTGGCTTGCGCCGGGAGCCGTGAGGTCCCAGCCCGCGGCTGACAGCTCCGAGTGAGCGTCATCGAGGAGCCCCACGGCAGTGCCCGCGGAAGCCATGGCGTTGATGGCGGCGTTCGCGTATGCGGCGGTCTCGGTGTCCTCGCGACTGGGACTGACCTACTCCACGCCGCTCACCGCCACCTGCGTGGCCATGGGTGTGCGGATGACCCTGTTGTGGGGCGCCGTCGTTGCCACGGGCGGGGTGCCCGCGGTGGCTTGGGTCGCGTTGCTGGTGTTCGTGTTTCTGGGGGTGATGCAGACGGCCACGAGCTACATGACCTTCACCGGCGTCGCGAGGCTCGGTGCGTCCCGCAGTCAGTCCCTGCGGACCACCTATCCCCTTTGGAGCGCCGTATGGTCCATGGCGCTACTGGGGGAGCAACCCAGCGCGGGTGTGCTGGCTGGAACGGTGCTCGTCGTGGCCGGGACGGTCCTCATCTCCTGGAGTTCCAACCGCGCTGCATCGGAGTATCGTTGGTGGCACGTCCTGTTCCCGCTGAGCGCGGCGTTCCTCGCCGGCGTGGCCTTTCCGGTGCGGCGCCATGCCCTTGACATCTCGAACCAGCCCCTCTTCTTTGCAGCGGTCCTTGCCACCGTGGCGTCCGTCTGCCTGTCGGTCTCCATGTCCGTGGGAAGGGCTCGCGAGCGGCTTGTCTGGCACCGGCGCGCGCTGCTGCCGTTCGTGGTCGCGGGAGTCTTCGAGACCGCCGCTTCCTTGTTCTCACTCATCGCCGTGAGCATGGGCCGGGTAGTGGTGGTGGCGCCGCTGGTGGCTACCTCCCCGTTGTGGACCTTGTTGCTCGCCGTGTTGCTGCTCCGCGGAGTGGAACGTATCACCGCCAAATCGGTGGCCGGTACTCTGGCCGTGGTGGCGGGAACCGTCACGATCATTACCTTCCGCTGAACGAGTGGCGCGTACCATGCAAACAGGTTGCATTCCGAATCCAAATCCCCATGGCTCCTGAGCTCATCGCCATACTTGCGGCAGTCCTGTACTCGTTCAGCTTTATCGTCGCGCGCCGGGGACTGAGGTACTCCAACTCCGCCACCGTGACGGGGGTTTCCTTCTTGGTCCAGTGCGTGATCTTCAGCACCGCGGTGGCGGTCCATGGCGTCCCGGCATGGCACTGGAACGCCGTCTGGCTCATCGTCGTCGCGGCCAGCTTCCAGCCCCTCGTACGGCAGATGACCTATCTCGGCATGCAGAAGATCGGCGCCGCGCGCAGCGGTTCGCTACGCGCCACGCATCCCTTTTGGGCCGGTCTTATCGCCGTGTCATTGCTGGGAGAAACCCTGACGCTGCGGTTGTTGCTCGGCAACGTCACGGTCATTGCGGGCATTGCCGCGATCTCCTGGCAAGGCGGCGGGGTTCGGCTGCAGGCCGCCGGCTGGTACGTGCTGTTGCCCATGACCGCGGCTTTCCTGGCGGGTGTCGCGTTCCCCCTCCGGCGCGCGGCCCTGGTCCTGTCGCCGGAACCGTTGTTCTTCGCCGCCATCATCGGCGTGGTGGGTCTGTTCCTTGTGGGTGCCGCTCAGGCAGTGCCGGGACTGGCCCAACGGTACGTCTGGGACCGGCGGGCGCTCTGGGCCTTTATCGCGGCGGGCGCCTGCGAAGCACTGGGCGGCGCAGGCATCCTCTATGCTCTCCGTGAGGGTGACGTGGTCGTCATTGCTCCGATCACGGCGACGCTGCCCATGTGGACCCTGCTGGGGACGGTGATCTTTCTTCGGGACATGGAACGAGTCACCCGGGCCACGGTCCTCGGGACGGTGCTCGTGGTCATCGGCATCGTCCTGGTTTCCATGGGTCGTTGATCCCTTGAGGGCCCGGTCACGGTCCCGCCAGCTCGAAGTCGATCTCGCCCTGGAACACCTTTACCCGGACGACCCGGACCGTGACGGCATCGCCCATGTGGAAGGCGCGGCCGTGGTTCTGTCCCTTGATGAGATGGGCGGTCTCGTAATAGCGGTAGAGGTCGTCCTCCAGTGACCTGAGGTTTACCAGTCCTTCTACGAACCAGCGGTCCAGCTCCACGAAGAAGCCGAAGGCGGTGAGGTCGGTGATCACGCCGGCGTGGACCTCGCCGATCTTGTCGGTCATGAACTGGGCCTTCTTGAGATCCACCATCTCGCGCTCCGCCTCCATGGCCAGGCGTTCCCGCCGGGAGCTGTGGTCGGCGGTCTCCTGGAGGTAGGCGGCGAGCTCTTCGCGTGTCCGCTGATCGAGCCTCGGGCCGCTTGCGGCCTGATCCAGGAGACGGTGGACCATGAGGTCGGGATAGCGCCGTATGGGCGAGGTGAAATGGATGTAGGCTTCGGACGCCAGGCCGAAATGGCCGGTGTTCTCCGGGTCGTAGGTCGCCTGCTTCATGGACCGCAGCAACATCCGGTTCAGCACCCGCTCCTCGGGCCTGCCGCGGCACGCTTCCAGGATGCGCCGGATCTCCCTTGAAGAGACCTTCTCCCCGCTGCGGTGCAGCGGATATCCCAGTGTGGACAGGAAGGGGCCGATGGCGTCGAGGGTGTCTTCGTCGGGTCCCTCGTGCACCCGATAGATGCATGGGAACTTCCGCTCGCGCAAGTAACCCGCCACGGCCTCGTTGGCCGCGATCATGAACTCTTCAATCATCCGGTGGGCGATGCTCCGTTCCGCGCGCCGGACGTCCGTGGGCAGATTGTCGTCGTCGAGCAGAATCTCCGTTTCCGGCAGCTCGAAGTCGAGACTGCCGCGGGCCCGCCGCCGGTCCATGAGGAGGTGCGTCAGCCCCTCCATGGTTCGAAGGGGCTCGATGAGCTCCGGGTATTTCCCGATGACCGATGGCTCCCCGTCAACGAGGATTCGTCCGACCTCGGTATAGGTGAGCCGCGCATTGCTGCGAATGACGGATCGGAACAGCTCCGTCCGCTCCACATCGCCCTTGCGGTTGATCTCCAGCAACGCCGTCCGGGCCAGCCGGTCGGTGCCCGGCTTGAGGCTGCAGATGCCGGTGGACAGCGCCGGTGGCAGCATCGGCAGGGCCCGGTCGGGGAAGTACAGGCTGGTACCGCGGGCGTACGCCTCGCTGTCCAGAACGGAGCCCCGGGGCACGTAGTGGGCCACGTCGGCGATGGACACGTAGAGCCGGTAACCCTGGTCCGCGGTCCTCTCCATGCTTACGGCATCGTCGAAGTCGCGCGCCGTCTCACCGTCCACGGTGAAGGTCGTCAGCGCGCGCAGGTCTTGCCGCCCGTGGATGTTTGCGGGGTTGACGTCTGTGCCGTGGCGCTCCGCCTCCTGCCGGGTCTCGTCCGAGAAGTCCTCGGGCCAGCCGTAGCGGAAGATCACTGCCTGTGCCTGCACCTCAGGGTCGTCCGGCGAACCCAACAGCCGTTGGAGCCGGGCTTCGGGAGCCGCGTAGCCGCTGCCGTAGCGGGTCATCTCCACCGTCGCCACATGGCCGGTACGCAGTGGTCCGGGGGCCGTCAGCGGAATCGCCGGCGCGACGCGCGGGTCCATGGGCACCAGCAGGGTCCGGTCTCCGTCGGAGTGGACCACGCCCACGAGGCGGCGCTGCCCCCGCTCCAGCACTTCCACCACGTGACCCTGGCTGTCCCCGTGGCGATTCTTTTCCGGACGCACCAGCACCCGGTCGCCGTGCATCACCCGCCGCATTTCCCTGCGGTTGAGATAGATGTCCTCCATCCCCTTCTGCTCCGGAACGAGGAAACCGAAGCCGTCCGGATGTCCCTGCACGACCCCGGACACGACGCTGGCAGCCTTGGCAAGGGCGTAGTGGTTCTTGTGGAGACGAAGGACCTTGCGCTCGTGGATCAATTCCTTGAGCGCATCCAGCACCGTCTCCCTTGCCGGCTTGCCGAAGCCTTTCCGTATTTCCCGAAGACTGAAACGGTGCCCCGGCCTGGACAGCATGAACGAGAGGATGCGGGGCTTGAGAGCAGCGGGATTACTCATGAGGAAAGCGCGTGTCTGCCGCCCGATCAGGGCGTGTCGCCGGTGTCCGGTCCGGGGGCGGCAAGCTCACCGAGAAGCCAGTCGTCTCCCAAGCCGGCGGGGCGGGGGATCTCTTCCATGCTCACTTCGTCGGCCACGGCGCCAAGAACCTCACGGGCGAGTTGAAGGGAGTCCTCCAGCACCAGCAACACGATGACTGCCTTCTCCGGGTCGACGGTGCGGAGGATGCCAAGGAGCTCATAGGACTCTACGATGAACTTGATGTACGCAATGTCCGGCCGGCGTACCTGGAGGTAAATCTCGTGGACGTCCATGGGGTCGGCAGGAAAGGCGCGTGTGTTCTCCCTCATGGCGTTTGAGAGAGAATCGGAAACGTTGGAAATTCAACGAAGCAGCTCGCGAAAGCCTCGTCCCAGTCTCATCCACAAGTTGAACCAGTCACTGTCGTCGGGTCTCGGAGGCCTCTCCTGGGCGAGCTTGTCGTACATGTAACGGGTGATCTGCGCAACGTCGGGTTCGATGGCGACATCGGGAATGTTCCCGCTGAGCCGGAACGGCAGGCTGATGCCGTCGGCATCGAAGAGATAGCGGACGTTGCGGTGCCGTCCGCTCAGGTCGCGAGAGAACGCGGACGACAACACGAGCGTCGCTCGCAGGTCCACGTCGCCGTCGTGACTTGCCCAGCCTCTTCCGACGATACTGTATTCGTCCGAGATCTGCAGCAGGTCATCGCTCCGGATCCGGCCCTCGTCGATTGTGAACGTGCCCTCGATGCTATTGAAGGACGTCCGGGCGTCGCGCACCAGGGAGATGAATGCCGGTCCGGCGGAGTCGATCTTGTCGATGCCTTCGACGGCGTCCATGGCGGCCAGCACGCCGCGTACAGGATTGAATTTGTCGAAGACGCCCTTGTCCAGGGTGAAACTGCCAATGCCACCCAGGTTGCGAACGACTTCCGCCCAGTCCTTTCCGGTGCTCCGGAAGCGGCCCTTGAGGCTCATGCGGCCATTGACGGAGTCCCGGTCCCTGGCGCCGTTGGGGAGCAGCGACAACAGAGTCCGCAGGTCCAGGTGCTCCGCCTTGGTGTTCAACGCGAAGTCGAGGGTCTGGCCGTTTCCGCTCGTCAGTGCGCCGTCGCCTCCGATCTTGCCCCCCAGCGTTTCAACCCCCAGCCCGTCCACCTTCAGGTGGCCGCCGATCCAGTTCATTCGCCCCTGAAGATTGCGGTAGGCAATGCCCTTGAGCCGCCCGTTGCTCGAGGCGAGATGTCCCCGGACCGAAAGGACGCCCTCGGTGAACCCGGCCGATCCTTCGCTCACGACGTTGTTGAAGGAGTCCGCCCGGTAGGCCGCGTTTCCGGTGACGTCGGCCAGGTTCAGCAGGTCGGACTGGACACTGTAGTGCAGGGTGGGGCGGCTCAGGTTCACGAGCAGTCCCCGGACCCGTAGGTCCGACAGCCCCGATCGCAACTGGAGCCTCTGGATCTCGACATCATTGCCGCGGAACTCCAACTCGCCCTGGAGCCCCTGAATGTTCCGGGGTTCTCCCGCCGGGCCGATGAGGTTGACGTTGGCGAGGCGGATGCTGCCCATCAGCGTCGGGGGCTCATTCCGTGGCGCCGATTTCTGCCGTAGCGAGAGTCCGGCGCTGAGCGTGCCGTCCAGCCTGTAACCGGCGGCCGCCGGTACCAAGGCATCCCATCCCTCCAAGGGCACGTCAGCGGTCTTGATGCGCAACTGCATCACCTGTTCCGGGTTCTGGTCGACGGAGCCCGAGAACACCACCCTGCCGTTATGGAGGCGTGCCTCGGACTCGTAGATGACCACCCGGTTGCCGTGTACTCTTGCGTTCATGGTCAGACGGGCCGGTACACCCGGCGCCTTGTCGAGCCATTTGCCGTACTGGAGGGTGTTGGTATCCGCGGTCACGGAGGTTTGTATCTCGATGTCGTCAAACCTGCCTTCGACGAGGTTGGAAAGATTCAGTGGTTGGTGGACGGTCAGCCCTGCCGGCATCACCCGGTCCACCCAGGGGATTTGTCTCAGTTGGTCCAGGTTCACCGGTCCCAGTTGCCACTTGGCCTTGACATGGCCATCGTTCCATGACGCGGCGCGCGAGAAGTCCAGTTCGCCAGCCAACCGGGTGTTGAAGGCGGCCGCGCCGAACAAGGACCCGGTGACGCTCATCTGCGACACACGGGGGCGGTTGAGTTTTCCCGACACGCGTGCGCTCACGTCGAGAAGCGCGGACGGGCGAAGATAGGAGGGGATATGGTTCTCCAGAAGCTCCCAGCCGCGCGCCGCCAAGGCTTGGGGCACAGAGGCTGCCCGCAATTCCAGGTCTACCTCATTCCCGGCCCACTGCGGTAGCGGCCGTGACGTCCCGACGGTGCCGGTGAACGAGAACGGTTGCTCTCCGTCAGGAGCCAGGGCGCCGGCGATGTCGACGCGGATGCTTGGCTCCCGCGACCATTGGAGCGCTACGGCGAGATCATGCAGGCGGAGTTCCTCGGGCTTCTCCGAGGACCGGTCGATGAAATAGAGCTTCCCGCCGTTGGCGTGAACGGCCAGTGCGGCACGATGGGCCGATCGGATGCTCGCGTCAAGTGGAGGATGCGACGGCGTGAGGATATTGGTATCGCCGTACTCGTTACGGATAATCTGTATTTCGGGCCGGTGAAGGATGATGCTGGAAACCGTCGGCCTGCCTGCAAGCAACGACGGCCATCCCAGTGAAAGGGTGATCTGGCCTGCATGGACCAGCGGGGTTGCCGCGAACCGCGGGTCGTCGGCCACGCGCAGGTCCGTCAAGGTGATGCCGAGGCTTCCCGGACTGCCGAGGAAACTCAAGTGAATGGAATCGAAAGTCACGGCGCGCCCGATGGCGTTTTCAATCCTCTGGCGAATGGCATCCTTGTGGTTGTTGAGTAGCGCTTCCAGCCCCACCACTGCTACTACTGCCAGCCCCGCCGCGAGGGACAGAACAACCAGGAGTCTGGACGCTTTGTTTCTCATGCTACGGAGTATTCCGGTTCCGGCGTTACCCCCCTATTGAAAACGGGTTCCACAATCAATGGAACATTATAATATAGTAGTTGGTACGTTTTGCCAACGTTTGCCAACATCATATGCGGTGCGGCGCCCCCGCGAGTGGACGGAGATTAATCCGCTCTCTCGACGATGGTGGCGATGCCCTGTCCCACGCCGATGCACATGGCGGCCATGCCGTAACGGCTGCCGCGACGTCTCATTTCGTGGATCAACGTCGTCATGATTCTCGCGCCGCTGCAACCCAAGGGGTGCCCCAGGGCGATGGCGCCGCCGTTCACGTTGACCTTGTCCGGATCCAGGTCGAGCTCCTTGATGCAGGCCAGTGACTGGGACGCGAAGGCCTCGTTGATCTCCACCAGATCCAACCGGTCGGCGGTGAGCCCGGCCCGCTTGAGCGCCTTGCGGCCGGCCGGGATGGGTCCGATGCCCATGAACGCGGGGTCCACCCCCGCTACCGCGGAAGCCACGATCCGTACCATGGGTTTCAGCTTCAGGGCCGCCGCCTTCTCGCGGGAAGCGACGATCAGCGCCGCGGCGCCGTCGGACAGCGGCGACGAGTTGCCCGCGGTCACGGTCCCGTTCCTGGCGAAGGCAGGCCTCAGTGCGGCAAGCCGTTCCAGGGTGGTGTCCGGTCTCGGGCCTTCATCGCGGTGGTGGAGCAGCGGGTCACCGCGCCGTTGGGGCGCGGCCACCGGGATGATCTCGTCGTCCAGCCGTCCGGCTTCCTGGGCCGCCACGGCGTTGCGATGACTCCTGAGCCCGAAGGCGTCCTGTTGCTGGCGACTGACGGAGTACTTCTCCGCCACGTTTTCCGCGGTCTCGCCCAGGCTTGTGAGCGGGTACAGCTCACCCATGCGGGGATTGGGAAAACGCCACCCGAGCACGCTGTCGTAGACCGTTACGTTGCCGCGGGCAAACGGGACGCTCCCCTTGGGCATCACCAGCGGCGCACGGGTCATCATCTCGACGCCGCCGGCCACGAACAGGTCCCCCTCCTCGGCTCCCACCGCTCTTCCGGCCTGGTTGACGGCCTCCAGCCCGGAACCGCACAGGCGGTTGACCGTGGCTCCGGGCACCGAGTCCGGAATGCCGGCGAGCAGCGCGGCGTTGCGGCCGACGTTGCGGCAATCTTCCCCGGCCTGATTGGTGCAACCGAGGATGACGTCTTCGATGGTTTCCTTGTCGATGCCGTTCCGGGCCACGAGCTTGGCGATGACGTGCGCCGCCAGATCATCCGGTCGGATTTCCTTGAGGATTCCCCCGTAACGGCCCATGGGGGTTCGCGCGGCGTCGACAATGACGGCTTCGGGCATGATGTGCCTTTCCTGTGACGGCGGGGACCGCCGAACTGTCTTGTGTCTTTCCGTAAGCCGTGACCGCGGTCAGGCAGTGTCGCTGACCTTCCCGCCGTGTTCGTAGAAGCCCCGTCCCGCGGCCTCGCCGAGCCGTCCGGATGCCACCAGCTTCTTCAACAGCGGCGCGGGCCGATAGCGGTCGTCTCCGGTCTCTTCCTGGAGCCCTTCGATCACCGCGAGAACCTCGTCCAGGCCGATCTCGTCGGCCCAGCGAAGCGGTCCCTGGGGATAGTTGGTGCCGAGCCTGAGCGCGACGTCGATCTCCCCGGCGGTGGCGATTCCCTCGTCCAGGCCGCGAGCGGCTTCGTTGATGATGAGGCTCAGGATTCGCGGAAACACGAGGCCGGGAGCATCCTTGATCTCGGCGGTCTCCTTGCCCAGGCTGCGTATCAGGGCTTCGGCGGTCCGGAAGGCTGCGTCGCCGGTATCGAGCCCCCGCGTCAGCTCGATGACGTTGCGGTGCGCCAGCGGGTGGAACGTGGCGAAACCGACGATCCTTTCCGGCCGGCGGCTCCAGCAGGCAATGGCGGTGGCGGACCAGCGGACACACGAGCTCAGCACCAACGCGGCTCCCGGCACGGTGGCGTCGAGCTCTTCCAGCAGTTGCCGCTTGCCCTCGCGCCCGTGGGCCACGGTCTCCACTACCACCTCGGTTGCCGGGTCCACCTCGGCGGCGCGCGCGCATCGAGCCGCAGCCAAGCCGTTGTCCCGGGCCAACTGGCACCAGTCCTCCGCCAGACGGTTGCTCCCGAGGACCGAGACGCTATTCATAGTCGTAGAAACCTTTCCCGGTCTTTCGTCCGAGGTGTCCGGCCAGATACAGTTTCTGCTGTAGCGGGCTCGGCCGGAAGCGCGGGTCTTCGAAGAACGCCCGGTAGAGGGTCTCGGTGGCGGTGAAGTTGATGTCGATGCCGATGAGGTCCTGAAGCTCGAAGGGGCCCATGCGGAAGCCGCCGGACTCGCGCATGACGCGGTCCACGGTCTGCGCGTCCACTCCGCCTTCGCTGAGGATCCGCAGGGCCTCGTTGTAGAAAGGCCGGGCGATGCGGTTGACGATGAATCCCGGCGTGTCCTTGGCGCGGACCGGCGTCTTGCCGAACTTCCTTGCGATGTCCACGGCCTTGGCAACGGTGGCGGCGCTGGTCAGCTCGCCCTGGACCAGCTCCACCAACCCCATGAGCGGCGCCGGATTGAAGAAATGCATGCCCAGCACCCGGGAAGCGTCCTTCACCGCACCGCCGATGGCCGTCACCGACAGGGACGATGTGTTGGTGGCCAGGAGCGTTTCCGCGGCACACGCCGCGTCCAGCTTCCGGAACAGTTCACGCTTGACCGGGAGATTCTCGGTGGCCGCTTCGACGACGAGGGCGGCGTCGGCAAGGTCCTCCATGGCCAGGGAGCCTTCGAGGCGCGAGAGGATACGCTTCTCCTCGCCTTCGTCGATGTTCCCCTTCTCCCGGCTGCGTCCGATGAAGCCGTGAATCCTCCCCAGCCCGCGGTCGAGGAACTCCTGGGAGATGTCATACACCACCGCGTCGAATCCGCTCTGGACGGCCACTTGAGCGATGCCGGCGCCCATGGTGCCGGCGCCGATCACCCCGATCTTGTTTTCGTTGACCATGGTCGATTTCCCGGAGAGCCCATGGGACGGCACACTGGACCGGAACCCTACTCCCCCTTGAACACGGGCGTCCGCTTCTCCATGAACGCCCGGACGCCCTCGTCGTAGTCGGAAGTCCGGCCGGCGATTTCCTGGGTGCAGGCTTCGTACTCGAGTTGTGCTTCGAGCTCGCGGTACATGGACCGGTTGAGCGTCCGCTTGATGAGGCCGGCGCTGCGGGGGCCCTGGGCAAGTCTCTCCGCCATGGCCCGTGCTTCCGCCGACAGGTCCGCTCCCGGAACGACCTTGGCCACCAGTCCGTAACGGAGCGCGTCCTGCGCGCCCAGGGGCTCTCCCAGCAGAAACATCTCGGTGGCCTTGCTGAGGCCGATGAGCCGCGGCATGAAATAACTGCCGCCGCAGTCGGGGCCCAGGCCCACGCGCACGAAGGCCTCGATGAAGCGTGCGTTCTCCGAGGCGATGCGCAGGTCGCAGGCGAGGGTGAGGTTGCATCCCGCTCCCGCGGCCACGCCGTTGACGGCGCAAAGGACGATCTTCTCGGTCCGGCGGATGGCGAGGATGATGGGGTTGTAACGTGACCGCAGGGATTCGCCCAAAGACCCCTTCCTGTCCGGGGAACGCTCCTTGAGGTCCTGGCCGGCACAGAAGGCGCGGTCGCCGGCGCCGGTGAGGATGAAACAGCGGACGGTCTTGTCCCGGTTGCCGTCCCTGAAGGCGTCGGTGAGCTCCCGGTTCATCTGCGGCGTGAACGCATTGAGCGCTTGAGGTCGGTTCATGGTGATGGTAGCGACACCGTCCCGCTTTTCGTAGAGAATCGTTTCGTAGCTCATTTTCCCTTGAACTCGGGCTTGCGTTTGTCGAGGAATGCCTGCATGCCCTCCCGCCGGTCCTCCGAGGCGAACAGGGTGTAGAACGACTTGCGTTCGAAGGCCAGTCCCTCGTCCAGAGGCGTGTTGGCGGCCTTGAGAACGGCTTCCTTGGCGAACCGGACGGCGACGGGCGGCTTCTCGGCGATGGTTTGCGCCATGGCCACGGCCTCGTCCAGCAGCACTTCCGGCGGCACGACCTTGTTCACCAGGCCGCACCGTTCCGCTTCCGCGGCGTTCATGAACCGGCCGGTGAGCACCAGCTCCATGGCCTTGTGCTTGCCCACGAGCCGCGTGAGGCGCTGGGTCCCCCCGGAGCCCGGTATGGTGCCCAGGTTGATCTCGGGTTGGCCGAAAACGGCCGACTCCGACGCGATGATGATGTCGCAGCTCATGGCCAGCTCGCACCCGCCCCCCAAGGCAAAGCCGCTCACCGCCGCGATCATCGGTTTGGACAGGTGGTTGATGCGGTCTCTGAGAACCAACCGCTCGTGTGCCCTGCCGGCAAACGGGGTGGCTTCCACCATCTCGTTGATGTCGGCGCCCGCGGCGAACACACGTTCGCCTCCGGTGATGACGAAGACCCGGACGGACTCATCCCCATCAAGCTCCTCAAGTGCCAGGTACAAGTCCTTGCACAGTCCGTAGGACAGGGCGTTGAGCTGTTTCGGGCGGTTGAGCGTGGCCACGGCCACGGGTCCGTCCTTGTCGATGGTGATGTTGTCGAAGTTCATACAGTCGAGGAACTGGTGTCCTGTCCGGTTGATTCGTATGCCAAGGTGCGCAGGATTGGTAGTTGTCGGCAAGGCGCGACGACGAGCAGTGGCCGATGCCACGGGAGGATGAGCAACGCAGCCGACGGCAAAAAGACCGGCAAATTGGCATACGAATCAACCGGACAGGACACTGTACACCATGGGGTATGGGGTTTCAACGCAGGAGTTTCGTTGACTTCGAAAATCCGATCTGACAAGATCCGTCGTGATGCCGAACGATTCGGGGCCGTCCACAACCCACCACGACGAAAAGCTGCAACGGATCCTCGAGCATTCCGCCAGGATATTCGCGGAGAAGGGATTCGACGGAACCTCCATCCGTGAGATCAGCCGCGCCACGGGCATGAGCCTCGCCGGTCTCTACTACTATTTTCGCACCAAGGAAGAGCTTCTCTGCCTGATACAGGAACGCTGCCTCGCGACCTTGCTCGAGAACGGTCGGAAGATCCGGGAATCCGGGAAGAACCCGCGGCAGAAGATCGCGCTGTTCGTCCATAACCATCTCGGGTTCTTTCTTCACAACATGAACGAGATGAAGGTCATGTCCCGGGAGGACGCCGCCCTGACGGCCGACTACGAGAAGAGGATACTGGACCTCAAACGGCGTTACCTGAAGGCCTTGGTGGATCTGGTGGAGGAGCTTCAACGGCAGGAGCAGACCCGGAATCTGAACGCGCGGGTGGCTGCATTGGCTCTGTTCGGCATGATGAACTGGATCTACACCTGGTACAATCCCAAGCGGGATCCCGCGCTCCGATCCCTCATCGAGCAGATGTTGCGGATCTTCTTCTTCGGTGTTCTCAGCGACGACCGGGAGGGTCAGGGCGTCGAGGACCATCCCTTCTCGTCTTTCCTGCCGGGTGACAGGAGCTTCGTGCTGTGGCCGGCGTCATGAGCCGGCCACAGCAGGGTGTGCGGAGTCCCGGAAATCAGAAGACGGTACTGCCGGGTTTTCGCCGTTCTGCGTCACGCGAATCAGGTGATTGATCGGGTTCACGAATCACGTCCGCCCACCGTCAACAGATTTCCGGGACTCCGCACACCCTGCTCTCAGCGGCCTGCTTGCAGCAAAATCCTGCGCGACCCTCGCGCCCCGTCATGAAACAGGCTCCTGGGCAGCGGCGCTGGGACGCTCGTTGATCCGGCGGTACCAGTCCGTCGCGTGGCTGCACTCGGCCGGCAGGCTCATCTTGATCCAGCCCGCGAAGTCCACCGCCACCTGCGCGGTAATGTCGGCGATGGTGTAACGCTCTCCCGCGACGAAAGGGTGGCGGGAGAGTTGCGTGTCCAGGACAGTGAAGAACCGCTCCACCCGCCCGCGCCCGCGTTGCGCCAGCTCCGGGATTTGCGCGACGTTGTCGGGCCCGGTCAGCGCCCGCCCCGCCAGTCCCCTGGCCTGATTCCGAAAGGCTTCGGTAACGGCGAGGAAGCCGTCGATCTCGAAGCGGTGCTCCCACATGGCCACAACGGCCCGGTCCCGGGCGTCCACGCCCATCAGCGGCGGCTCGGGACAGACGTCTTCCAGATACCGGCACACGGCTACCGCCTCGCTGAGGGCCGTGCCGTCATCGAGCTCCAGTACGGGTACCGTGCACCACGGGTTGAGTCCGCGAAACGTCTCCGTGAGATGCTCGCCGTTGCGCAGATCCACCTGGACCACCGGGATGTCAAGGCCCTTCTCGGCGATGAAGATGCGCACCCGGCGCGGACTCGGCGCCGTGCTGCAATCGTAGAGCGTCATGGCGGTGTCACCTCACCCCCGGACCGGAATCCGGTATTGGTGGAGGGTGGTCTCCAGCGTCGGACGGCCCAGCCGGAGCCGCCCGTCGTTCAGCAGGTAGGAGAACAGGTAGCCGGCCCCGAGCATCAGGATCCCTATCAGGAAGCAGTACAGGACGGCCCGGTCCGGGTAGGAGTCCTTCAGGTATCCCACGTAGAGCGGGCCGGAGATGCCCGCCGCGGCCCACGCGGTGAGCGCCACTCCGTATATTTTGGCCATTTTCTCCGTGCCGAAGACGTCGAGGATGTAGGGAGGCATGGTGGCGAAACCACCCCCGAAGCAGAGCAGCACGTAGCACACCAGCGCGGAGAACACCCAAGGGTTGGTCTCCGTCATGAGGACGCCGAATACCACCATCTGGCTGGCCAGCAGGGTCCTGAACACCTTGACGCGGCCGATGCGGTCGGAGAGCAAGCCCCAGAACAGTCTCCCCGCGCCGTTGCACACCGAGCTGGCGGCGATGAGTGTGGCTCCGTACTCCGCCAGCACCGCGGGCTCGATGGTCGGGTCGGCCAGCCCCCAGACTTCCTGCAACAGCTCGGACTGGAAACTGATGACGGAGATGCCGGCGGCGATGTTGAAGAAAAAGACCGTCCACATGATGATGAACTGGCTGGATGTCAAGTAAGGCAGGGCGGCCTCCGGCTCCGCGGATGGCTTGGCGCCGCCCTGGGCCACCGCCTGCGGATTGCCCAAAGCCAGGCTGCAAGGGATCAGGATGCAGGCGAATACGATCCCGAGCCACAGGAAGACCAGCGACAGATCGCCCTGGGTGCGAACCATCAGCAAAGGCGCCAGGCCTTTGCTGAGGAGCAACGCGCCCACGCCGAAACCCATCACGACGATGCCGGTTACCAAGCCCTTGTGGTCCGGAAACCACTTGGCCACCGTCGCCACGGGAGTCACGTAGCCGAGTCCGATGCCCGCGCCGCCGATGACGCCGTAGCCCAGATAGAAGAGCGGAAGGAACTCCAGCCACAGCGCCGCGCTGGCGATCACGTACCCCCCGGAGAACATGACGCTGCCGGCGAGCGCGAGCCGTCTGGGCCCCAGCCGCCCCAGCGCCGAGCCCGCCCACGCGGCGGAGATGCCGAGACTGAAGATCGCGATGCTGAAGGCCCAGGCCGTCTCGGTGTGCGACCAGCCGGACTGGTGGACCAGCATGGTCTGGAAAAAGCTCCAGGCGTAGACTGTCCCGAAGCAGATCTGCAGCATGGTGCAGAAAAACGCTATTCCGAGCCTTCGAATACCCACCCTGGAGACCTCGTTCGCGGCGGCTTGCCAGCTATCCAGCGCCCTCGGACGCCTTTGGGGACGGCTCTTCGGTCCCGGCCTTCCGTTTCGCAACATGGAGGAACAGCCTCGCCAACTCGCCGGCCTCGTCGTCCCGCACCAGGATCCTTTCGTCCTGCACTCCGTCCGGGTATTCCTCCTTGGTCAGCTTTACGGCGAACGCCAGGAGTTCCCCCAACGGTTTGGCGGCGAGATTGATGAACCATATGGAGGCCAGGATCCCGACCACCAGCAGGATGGAGATGAGGTAGATCTGCTGGCCGATGGCTCGCTGGATCTTCAGGCCGATGACGTCCAGGTCCATTCCCACGTGCACCGTGCCGGCGAAACCGGCCAGAATCGGACTCCCGACTTCCACGAACTCGCCCATTCCCGGCAGCGTCCGCTTTACCGTAGCGGTTTCGAACGGGTCGCTGTTGAGGATCACGTCGGGAATACCGGGAACGAAGGTGTGGGCGAGGTACTCGCCGTTGTCGCTGGTAATGTAGACGTACCGGATCCCCTGGATCTCAACGAACTGGTCGATGAGCGATTGGAGGGTGGCCAGGTTGCGGTTCAGCAGGATGTCGACGCTGGCATCGGCGATGGTCTTGGCGATGTTCCGGCTATTGCCCTCGTACTCCGTCGACAGGTGGGTCTGGACCGTGTAAATGCACAGGGCCGAGGTGGAGAGCACGATCAGGCCGAAGAGCCCGAAGATGCCGAACTGGGTCTTCTGAAAGAGTTTTTTGATTTTCATGTCACCCGAGCCTGGCTTTCCAGTCGTCCAGCGTGACGAACCGGCCGTCTTCGACGACTGTATAGTAGACTTTATGCAACCCCTGCCTGCGCTCCGGTCCGAACGACACGGCTTCGCCGATTCCCAGGTCGAAGTCGCGTACGGAAAAGACCGCTTCCTCCAGTCCGGCCCGGTCCGGCTTGCCCTTCAGGCGCCGGAGGATCTCCACCATCAACTTGGCGTCCAGAAACCCCTCCAGGCTGACGAAGCTCTGGGGAAACGGCGTGTACTCCTCCTTTACCAGTTCTTCGGGCACCTGAGGGTCGTAACGCACCATCAACTCGCGATATTGCCTGACCGCGGGGATGGAGGTGTCCTCGTAGCTGGGCACGACCTGCGAGTTCACCAGGAAGCGGGTGTAGGCATCGGCGTCGTCCCGCCCTTCGGACAGCAGCTTGAGCAGGTTCTCGCTACCGACGAAGGAGAGGTTGGCGATGGGGACGCGAAGGCCCAGGTCCACGGCGTCACGGGCAAAGGCGGCGCACGCCGCGTAGGCGCCGACGCAGATCACGGCATCGGGATCGGCCTCTTTCAGAATCTCCACCTGCGCCCGCATGCTGCCGGTGAACCGCGACCCGCGGCGGTACGTGGCCTCGCCGGCAATCAAGGCTCCGTGCTTTTCCAGGGCCCCCCGCACCCCGGCCCACCCGCTTCGGCCATAGGCGTCGGCCTGGTAGAACACCGCGATGCGTTCCTTCCCGATGCGAACGAAGTTGTCCACCAAGCCGGCGGTCTCCTGCCGGTAGGACGCCCGCAGGTTGAAGGCGAAGTCGCCGTAGGGGGGCTCCCGTTGCGGCTGGGCTCCGGTAAAGGGAAAGAAGATGTAGACCTGCTGGTCCTGGAACTTCTTCAACATGGGCAGCACGCGGGTGACGGTGGGTGTCCCCACGTAGCCGAACAGCAGGAAGACCTGGTCCTCCAGCATCAGCTTCACGGTGTTCTCGACGCAGGGGTCCGGTTGATATCCGTCGTCGTAGAGCTTCAGGATGACCTTGCGGCCGTTGACGCCGCCGTTCTCGTTGACGTGGTTGAAGTAGGACTTGGCGCCGCGATAGAGCTCGGTGCCCAAGCCCCGGGAAGGGCCGGAGAACGCGGCGGAGACCCCCAGGACGATCGCATCGTCGTTCAGTCCGTCTGGGGCGGCGGCTCCGGGCGCGCTCAGGGAGTGGAGCCACGGCGGCGCCAGCAACGCCACCAAGCCGGCGCGAACCACGTTTCTGCGCGTCAGACCCGTGCCTTCACCCTGTTGCGCCTGGTTGTCGCTTCCGGTACGACTCTGCGTGCTCACGATCGGCCTCGCTTCCTGTGCCGGGATCCGCGGTCCGTGGGGAAACATCCGCAGATTAACCTGCATCCGTTCTTGAATCAATGGCCCGCCGTGGGGCGTTCGGTGCCGGCCGCGAACCGGACACGCATCCCAAGCCCCCATGCCTCCGGGGATCTTCACGTTCCGGCCCGGAAGGACCGCAGCAGCTTCAGCGTCTCCCGATCCTCCTTCAGGTCCTTGCTCTTGGGGGTTTCCAGGCACATGGGCAAGCCAAAGAAGCGCTTGTCGTTCATCAGCATGCGGAACGGCTCCAGGTCGATGTGGCCTTTGCCGATGATCTCGTGGCGGTCCACCCGGCAGCCGAGCGCCTTTTTCGAATCGTTCAGATGAAAGGCGGCGAGGAGCTTGACCCCGATGGTCTCGTCGAACTCCGTAAAGGTCCGCTCGTAGCCTTCCCGAGTGCGGATGTCGTAGCCGGCGGCGAACGCGTGCTGGGTGTCGAAGCACACCCGGAGGCGGTCGCTCTCCCTGGCGCTGTCGATGATGTTGCGGACGTGCTCGAACCGGTAGCCCAGGTTGGTGCCCTGGCCGGCGGTGATTTCCAGCGCGACGTGGACCTTGAAGCCCGCGCAACGCCGATGGATCGCGTCCAGGGAACACGCGATGGTGCGCAGGCCCGCTCGTTCGCCCGCTCCGGTGTGGGCGCCCGGATGGGCGATGAGGCAGGGGATGCCCAGCGCCTCGCACCGCTCCATCTCGTCCACGAAGGCGGTGATGGATTTCTGCCGCAGCTCCCGGTCGGGCGCGCCGAGGTTCAGCAGGTAGGAGTCGTGGGCCACGACCGTATGGACCCCGCTGGCCTTCCGGGTGTCCTTGAACGTCCGGACATCGTCCTCGCTCAGGGGCGTCGACGCCCACTGCCGCGAGGATTTGGTGAAGATCTGGATGGCTTCGCAGCCCACGTTGTCGCCGGCGTGCAGCGCATTGTGGACCCCGCCGGCAATGGACATGTGGGCTCCGAGGAGCGGACGGTCTTTGGGTGTCTTCTTTCGCGGCGCCGCCATCATGAATGTTTTGTATCACAGACCTGCGGGGAAAGCGGGATTCGTGCGAGATTTCTGATCATTTCAGCCTGACTCCATTTCCCTCGATCCCTTCTCGGGTATCTTTCGGCTTGCGCTCTATACCAAAATCGGTATACTCGGAAGATGGATTGGAGCGTGGGAATCCTGAACCCAACGGTCGAAGAAGAGCTTGACGCCCTCCCTGCCGACATGCGAGCCAAGCTTGACCATATTGTCCACCTGATCGAAGAATTCGGACTGAATCAAGTTCACGAACCTTACGTCAAGCCCATAGGGGACAAACTCTGGGAGATGCGACTCACGGGCCGTGGCGGGATTGCCCGTGCCATATACGTGACCGCAGAGGGCCGTCGCATAGTCATCTTGCATGCGTTCCGTAAGAAGACCCGAAAGATCCCCAAGGCGGCAATCCAGATAGCCTTGTCCAGAATGAAGGGGGTGAACCAATGATCATTCCGTAAAGCCGACTTCGGATTTGATCGCAAATGATCGATAACAGGATAATTATACTATGATTAAATTTGGTGATCTTCGGAATAGATGGAGAAAGGACCCCGAGTTTCGGATGGAATTCGAGGCCCTCAGACCCGAGTTCGAATTGGCACGGAAGCTCATCGAGGCACGCGTCAGGGCGGGAATGAGCCAGAGCGATGTTGCCGCCCTGATGGGGACGAGCCAACCTACCGTCGCCCGCCTGGAAAGCGGGCACAAGCCGTCGCTGAAGACATTGGAACGCTATGCCGAGGCTGTTGGCATGAAGGTGGAGATCAACCTCGTCGCAGGCTGAGAACCGCGCGGGGAACCGATTCCTTCCTCTTGTTGCCACGTGCGCCGGATTGCAGTATTTCAAGACGCTGACCAACAAGGAGGCGTGCCATGGCAAACTGGCTGCTCAAGACCGAACCCAGCGTTTATTCCTTTGCCGACCTTCAGCGGGACAAGAAGACGATCTGGGACGGCATCAAGAACAATCTCGCCCTCAAGCACCTCAAGACCGTGCAGAAGGGTGACCATTGCGTCATCTATCACACCGGCGGACAAAGAATCTGCGTGGGTCTCGGCACCGCCACCACCGGGGCCTATGCCGATCCCGAGCAGGACGACCCCAGGCTCCTCGTCTTCGATATCAAGGCCGGCAAGCCGTTGCCGCGCGAGGTGTCGCTGGCCGAGATGAAGCTCAATCCCAAGCTGGAAGGCTTCGACCTGTTCCGTCTGGGCCGGCTTTCCTTCGTGCCGGTGAGCGACGCCCACTACGACGTCATCATGGAGATGGCCAAGGGCTGACGTCCCGCCACCGCCGCGTCCCCGAAAGCTCTGGGCGCCAACAGGAGAGAATCCATGAAAAAGGCAGACTTCCGTCGGTTCTACCGCGACGCCCACGCCGTCGAGTGCCTCAGCGAGCGCGAGAAGATCTTCCTCGGCCTCGCCGTCGCCATGACGCGAAACTGCGATCCCTGAGTGGACCGTCGCCTTGCGGACGCAAGGAAATCAGGACTCACGGAGGAAGATCTGGACGCCGCGGTGGACGTGATAGCCGCCGTCGACGCGGGTATCCTGCAGTCCCTCAGCCAGCGCATCAAGCAGCGGCAAAGGGAACGGGAGTGAACCGTTGCGGGCGGATGCGGCATTCTTGAAACCCGTTTCCGGAGGTGTTACATCTCAGGGTCTACCCCAGGATGGTCGCATAGCTCAGTTGGTTAGAGCGCTTGCCTCACATGCAAGAGGTCGCAGGTTCGAGTCCTGCTGCGACCACCACTCCTTCGGTAGCCGACGCGGACACGTGAAACCCCACTTCCGCGAAAGCACCTGCCTCGACCACGGTCGCATTGAAAATCGCGCTTTCCGGACCACCTCGGAACTCAACTCCTACCTCCGCTTCCCCCACGTCGCCCAAGCCTTCCTCATCCAACGCTCCGTCATCCACAAAAAAACCCACAAACAATCCGACGAACTCGCCTACGGCATCACCAGCCACTCTCCCCTTACCGCTTCACCCCAACGTCTCCTCGCTCTCAACCGCGGCCACTGGATCGTCGAAAGCACCCACCACATCCTCGACCGCTCTTGGGACGAAGACCGTTGCCGCATCCGCTCCGGATACGGCCCCCAAAACGTCACCCGACTCCGTCGCTTCGCCATCGGTCTCATCCGCGCCAAATCCCGCCCCCTCGCCTCCACCATCCGACGCCTCCACCGCAACCTCCGTTCCGTCTTCGTCCATCTCCGTATGACTCTCAACTCCCTACAATCCCGTGATCTCCCCCCTCCTGCCGTCAAAACAAATTAGCCGTGCTCTGGAGAGCACTGGACATTCGTCCTTGGAAACTGAATATAAACACTGTCTCACCTGCCAAGAGTAGGAGGAGCATTCGAAGCCGTCCCGGTCCGCTTGGGCGGCTTCAGCTATTTTAGCCTCCCGCATTACCCCAAGCGACGAAAGTTGTCACGTTCCCGACGGAGTTGGTGAATTCACCGACGTTGGTCGGTACAATAGGCGGTTTTGAGCAGCCAGTGACCCCGGCGCTGGGCGAGCACCACCAAGTATTCCTCACGATACCAGAGCAAGGTGTTGGTCGCGTTCTTTCGGCTGTTCCGCCATTCGTCGATCTCGGGGAGGTCCGCAGCGTTCTGAATGATCCACCGTATCCAACGGAGACGTTCACAGCGTCGTAAATCCGGCGTCCGGTCGTCTTCCACACGGCCCTCCTGAACCAAATGCCAGAACGATGCCCAACGGCCGGCCGTCTCTGGAACACGGCGACAAACCACTCTTTTGCCGCGAAACGGAAGGCCGGCCCGAGCGACCTCATCCAGGAAGATACGGTAGAGTTCGTGTTCGTAGGCTTCCCAGTCAACATTGAAGGTGTTGAACAGGAGAAGAGCGGGTGGCCTTATCTGACTGGATCCCGAGCATGCCAAACCATAATGTTGAACTTGTTGGAGGCAAGGGGCGAGGTGCGGGTAAGCGCTTGCTCTCCAAGCTGTTCGTGGAGCCGTCTGATGACAGCTACCTTTGCCTGATTGCCGGCAAGCCTTCGATTGGCGTAGGTCAGTGCGCCGATCAGGAGGTCAGAGATTTGCAATATCTCACTCTCGTGGGATCGTATCTGTTGCACGCGTTCAACGCATTCGCGGTTAAAGTCGTAGAGGTGTTGGCCAGAACTCCGTGGAGTTTCCTCGTCTTGGGGCCACCCCGCGTGTCCTTCAAGTCAAGATAGATGCGGTAACGTTGGGCGGGTTCAAACACCGGGCGGAGCATCGTGAAGTATATCTTGTAGTACCAATCATCGTGCGACTGGTCGAAGCGGACGTGATCGAGCCGCTCCTTGTCAGGCACCACGAGTCCACGGAATCGCAGTCGATCATCGGTGAGAAAGAGGTCGACCAGGGCTCGGTAGAAATCGGCTTTAGCCGGTGAGATTTTGGTCCACTTTGCCTCGAAAGTGGATTTCAGCCCATATTCGACCTTGAGCTTCCGCACCCGTGCCGACAGATCTTCAGCAAAACGCTTTTCGCAAGTCACTGCCCCCCAAGCCATGACGGGGATGCGATCATGCTCAAGATGGCAGCTCTCGTCGCAATAGACATTGAACGTCCTGCTTTCGGTCATGCATCTGTTTCCTATTCACACGGGGTTCCAGTGCCTTCCGTGAGGGGTTATCCTGCTTTAGCTTCCCTCGTCACCCTTGGCTAGGGCCGGATAACACTAATGTGAAAAGATGTTAGGCTTTGGGTATGGAACTGAGTGAAGTCCAGTACGCGCACATTGCGGGGTGCCTTCCGGTGCAGCGGGGTAATGTCAGCCTTTCGAACCTTCAGGTTCTGAACGCTATTTTGTATGTGGCGGAGCATGGCTGCAAGTGGCGTGGATTACCGTCTCGGTTGGGCAATTGGCACACGATCCACACCCGAATGAACCGCTGGTCGAAGTTTGGGAAACGTCTGCCCACGCGCGATTTTCACATGTAGCAAAGACCTTGCAGCACGAGCATTCGCGGGTTATTTTGCCCGTTGGAGGACACGATATGGGTGCAGATCTGAAGATGTTTCTGTTGACCGCGGATAATCTGGTCCGGTGTCATTGGGACGGGCGGTCCAGGCAGGTGGAGGTGCTGGATCGTTTGCTGGAGGGCGAGGTGCTGCGGGAGGTGGCCCGGGACGCGGGGGACCCCAACCGGCTGTATGCCGCCACCAGTACGGAGGTGCACGTGAGTGATGACGGCGGGGAGAGCTGGAGGTGGATTCCTTCCGGCGGCCTCGACTACCGTGACATCTGGACGATGCAGCCGCATCCCACGCGGCCCGAAGAGGTCTACGTGGGCACGCTGCCGGCGGCGGTGTACGTGAGCGGAGACGGCGGCCGCTCGTTCCGCGAGCTCACCGCTTTCCGTGGAATCGAGGACTACGCCCGCTGGACGTTTCCGCCGCCGCCGCATACGGCCCACATCCGCTGCATCGTGCTGGACAGCCGGGCGCCGGACGAAATCGTGGTGGGAGTCGAGGAAGGAGGCGTGGTGCGGAGCCGCGACCGCGGCGAGACCTGGGAGGACATCAGCGGTCCGACGAGCACCGCGGCCTACCCGGAATTCAACGACCCGTCGGGCAAGCTGCCTTACCAGATGGGCGCGCATGAGGACGGCCGGGTTTATCGCGACGTGCATTGGGTGCGGCGGGATCCCGCCAGCCTCGATACGCTGTACGCGACTACCGGCATCGGCACCTACCGCACCGACGACGGCGGGGGTTCCTGGCGCAAGCTGGAATACGACATGGGACGTTCCTACGCCATTCCCTTCGACATCCATCCCACCGTCCCGGAACGCATCTTTCTCGGCGCGGCCGAGAACGGGCCCACCTCCTGGAAGGGCCATCGTACGGTCCGTCCGGGACCGTACAACACCATTCGTTTCAGCCGTGACACCTCGGAGGAGTTGGGCGGCGCCAAGTCCGCCATCCTGCGCAGCGACGACCGCGGGGCAACGTGGCGCCGGCTCGAAGGCGGTCTGCCACAGGGCCATGCCCACATGACGAGTTGCGTGGCGGTGCATCCCGGCGACCCTGACACCGTGGTCATCGGCTATACCGACGGAAGCGTGTACGCGAGCCACGACGCCGGCGAGGCGTGGGAGAAGCTCGACCTGCCCGAGTCCAGGCTGTACGGGGTGCGGCTGCTGTCCGATTCCTGATCTGCGGCCCGGCGTGTCGGATGGGAGTGTCCCGTCCGGCACGCCGCCTCTCTCAACTCGAACAGAGCGTGTGAGTGACGGTGATCCGCTCGCCGCGGTAGAACTCGCTCAGAAAATCGTCCGGATCGCTGTAGCGCCGGTTCGGTACCAGCCGGGCCGGGAAGCTGAACACCAGCGGGTCCACCGCGAACGGGTACGGGTCGACAATGGCCCGGTGCTCGGCCACGGTGTCGATGTGCAGGTGTACGGGCCCGGTACCTTTCTTGCTGGGCACGTCCACGTCGCCAAGGGTGTCGCTGGGCCCGAGCTTCCGTTTCTTGCTGTTCAGGGGATACCGGTTGCAGACGTACTGGGCGAGCTGATCGAATACCTCGATGTACTCGTAGTTGGTCCGGATCTGCTCCTCGGAGGCGTAGTCCCGGAACTCTTCGGATTGGCCCAGCTCGGCGGCCAGCCGTTTCCTCAGCTCCTCCTGATGGGCGACGTACGCGCGCACCCGCGGGTCCGCGGTGCGATCGGGCGGATGGGTGTACTTGCCGTAGCCTGCGTTCATGAGCGCCACCCCGTGCATGGCCATCAGCATGGCCGCGTAGGGGTCGCGCTGAAGCACCTTGTCCACGGCATTCTTGTAGAAATCGAGTCTGAGCTGGCCGAGGAACTTGAAGCTGCCGTCGTGGTAGTCCATGGGGAAGCCCTTGTCGTTCAGCGTGGACGGCTTCATCTCCCATTCCCACCAGCCGATGTCGTGCTCCTGGGCCGCCAGCACCACCGACGGATAGGGCTCCGGGCGATCGAACTCTTCGTTGCCCCAGTGGGCGGCGAAGAAGCCCGCCACCCGGGAGTGGTCGAACTGCAACGCCAGCATCAACTGCGAATCGTTGTAGGGATTGACCATCATGGCGAATGCCTCCTGTGCCCGTCCAAGCGGCTTGGCCTGCGCCTGTTTCCTGCCCTTCGGCGCGTCGAGCCTGGACTGACGATACCTGGAGTACGGCTCCACGAATACCTTCATGTCGCCGGCCGCCTTCGCGCCGCTCGCCGGTACCAGCGGGATGCCCGAAACGGCTGCATTATAGGGTCGCCCGAGCGGCGGTGTCAACGAAACCGTTCTGCCGTGGCAGTTGTAAAAACCGCTCGGTACACCGTTGACCCGGCGGGTTTCGATGCTTACCTTCTTCTTGCGACAGGGAGCTCCACGGCACTCGGGAAAACATCCCGGAAAACAATCTCAGGGAAGGAGGTATGGTCATGTTGAGCTACGAAGTGAAAAGGTGGCATCCATATCTGTTCGGCGCGGACCGGGACGTGGATGCCGTACTCGACCGGCTCCTGGGGCGCGGTGAGCCGGACGGCGGCTGGAGGCCTCCATTGGATGCCTACGTCCGGAACGGCAACTACGTGCTGCGGGTCGATCTGCCGGGAGTGGAGCCGGAGGATCTGGACATCCAGGTGGAAGGCAGGCTGCTGACCATCAAGGGAGAACGGAAGGGCGAGGAGAAGGGCCCCTACCATCGAGAGACGGTCCACGGCAAGTTCGAGCGCGCCGTGAGGCTGCCCAACGGCATCGACGCCGACAAGATCGAGGCCCGGCACAGGAACGGCGTCATCGAGGTTTCGGTACCGCTCCCTGCCAAGGCGGTAGGCCGCAGGGTCCCCGTTCAAGCGGAAGCCGGTGACGCGAAGACCATCGAGTCCCACGCCGGGTGAGCCGCGGGCTCGACCAGCCGACGCGGCGCGGACACGGAAGGGGGGTCTCTCGGAAAGAGAGGCCCCCTTTTCTTTGTCATACTTCCACGATGGGTCGCCCGATGATCCACAGGCTGAAGATTGTGTAACCGACCATCAGGATCAGCATGGGGATCTGCGGCGCAACGACCGCGCTGCCGCGGTGTCCGCGGTGCGCCGCCAGATGGGCGAGCCACACGGCGATGACGTGCCCGGCAACGATGACGAAGAGTGAGAACATCCACAGGGAGCGGGCGTCCACCACGGTCGGGTCCGGCGTTGCGCCCGCGGTGCCAAAGAGATCCCAGCCGACTCCGAACGGGTCGGAGATGTGCCCGTAGAGGCGCTGGCCCTCGATCATCAACAGCAGCAGGTAGTGCGCCAGGTGATAGGCGACGGCGATGGGCGCCAGCGTAAGGAAGTAGGACGAGGCCACGTCCGTGGCGCCGCGCCGCAGGTCTCCCCGGCGGCTCTCCAGGTGCGCCATGAGCTTGCAGGTTCCCAGGAACAAGGCCGCGAAGCAGGTCGGCGCCAGCACGAGCCCGGTGGTGAAGACCAGAGTGCGCGCCCCGGTGTTTCCCAGGAGATGGGTCCAACCGAGATCGTACAACCCGTGCGAGGCCGCGGCGTAGAACCGCGTCCACACCGGCGTGTGGAGAAAGCCGTCGAAGCTCACCGTGGCGAGCAGCGTCACCACCAGCACCACCATCGAGATCGGGGCCTTCCGGCCGTCCGCCAACCCGGACCCGTAGTGCCGCAGCAGGAGTCGTCCCTGCGCCGTCCGGGTCAGGGGAGCGAAACGGCCGAAAAGTCCGAAGACGACCGAGAACGTCTCGCCGCACTTGAGCCAGGGCTCGACGCCGTACCGGGCCATGCCGGCCCAGGTGACGGCGCTGTAGATCAGGATGACGGAAGCGAGGCTCGCGGGTGCGGTGTTGTCCGGCCACACCAGCTCGGCCCAGGCGAAGCACAGGTAGAGGAACACGGCCGGCCAAACGCCCATCCATGAAGGCACCCGCTGGAGAGCGCCGTGCCGCGGGCTCCCGGGCAACAGCGCCGGCACGGCGGCCCAGGGATTCACCGCCGGCCAGATGTTGCCCACGAGGGCACAGACGAAACCCATACCGACCCACCAGGCTATCCAGACGAACGCGGGCAGGATGTTTGCCAGCGGATCCTCCTGGGTGCCGAGCAGTCCGGCGACGATCAGGAAGACGAAGACGACCACGGAGAGAATGGCCAGCATCCTCGCCGGTACCTCGCTGGCGACGAGACGCCCGAGCCAGGTCCGGGAGATGTCGAGGCTTCGGGGCGGCACCGGGGCGGCCCTGCGAAAGGCGGCCAGTACGACGAAGGTCAAGACAACCACGAGCCCCGCCCCCGCGAGATAGTACCAAAACGGCACCGGCAGGGCGTAGCGCTGGACGATGGCGTGGCCCCATGCCGCGTCGGGGGCCACGGACAGGACGCCGAGACCCGCAAGCGACGCGCACGCGGCTCTGCTCACCGCGTGCTCCCCGTCCGCGCCGCCGGTTCGTTCATGGGTCGGCTCCATGCCGGTTCCCGGCGATCGTGATCACCGGCACTGCATATCGGTCCGTACCACTTGGTGGTGCGTGGTGCCGCTGCTGCCGCCCCGCCGGATGCCGCCGCCGGGCAGGTGGATCCAACCGTTCAGGTGGACCAGCCCGGTCACGCCGTGAACCGGGATGGGCATGTCGGGGAAACGTGTCCAGGTGTCGGTCCTGGGATCGTAGACCTCGTGGTGCGGAAACACCCCCGAGGGACCCGCGGTCGGATGCTCGCCGCCGAAGGTATGGAAGCAGCCGTTCACGGCGATGCCGTTGAGGCCGCCGCGGGCTTCGGACATGGGACGCCGCGTAGTCCATTGATTGGCTGCGGGGTCATAGACCTCGAGGGCCGGCGTGATCTCGCTGCGGTAGCCGCCGCCGAACCGCCCGCCGGCCACGTAGAGCTTTCCGTCGATGGCGGCCGCGGCGATATGGTTGCGCGCGGTGGGCAGGTCGGGCAACGCGGTCCACTTGTCCGCCTTGGGATCGTAAACGGCGAAGTCGTGACCCCGCGGCGGCCGTCCTCCCGCCACGTAGATCTTCCCGTCGATGACGTCATGGGCCATGGCGCTGCGCGCGGTGGGCATGGGCGCCCGGGGCGTCCACTTTCGGGTCTTGGGGTCATAGGCGTGGACCGCGTCGGTGTAGCGGGACTTCTCCCTGCGGCCGCCGGCATTGGTCTGGCCGCCGATCACGTATAGAACACCGTCGAGACCCACGGCCGACGCGTGGTTGATGGTGGTGGGGTAGGGGGTCGTGAGCCGCCACTTTTCCGTTTTCACGTCGTAGACCTGCACGGTGTCGACGCTCTTCCGGGTGGAAGGGTACCCGCCCACGACGTAGATCTTGCCGTCGAGGTATGCCACCGCCATTTCCGAATTGGCTTCAGCCAACTCAGCGCGTTTGCCCCACTCGCTCACGGGCTTCGCATCCGTTGCCACGGCGACGGATGCCGGGTACGCGGCCACGGTACACAGGACGGCAAGGACACGGAGTTTCGAGTAAAGGCATTTCGAGTAAAGGCATTGTCTTGCCTCATTCGACATCTTGAACCTCCCTTCAGGTGAGCCATTCGGGTTGTCGCGGCGACTCCTCTATTGGACGATCCGCGGTTCCTACCGGGACGGCACGGCGTTCCTCTCGTCTACGCCTCTCGCTACGGTCCGCTTACTCGGACAGGCTCCTGGCGCCAAGACGACGCGTCCGCGTCCCCCGAGAGTATGTACGACCGCGGTCTCGATTGACAAACGAGGGCAAAGGCAATAGAGCGAAATCGATACGCCATGCAGCCGATTCCAAACCCGGGACCAGGAGGATAACCATGGGTAACGCGACTTGTGTCGATACGGATGGGCATGTTCTCGAACGGCCGGCGGATATTCGCAAATACCTCGATGCACCCTGGAATGAGCGCTCGACCCCGCTGTGGCCGGGAGACCAGCCCTGGGACCCGAACCTGTTCAACGGTTTCAAGATGTCCGTCAACTGGGAGGGGCTTGCCCCCGAGGAGCAGGTGCGGCGTTGGCACACGCTCATGGACAAGCAGGACATGGAGGTGGCCATCTGTTTCCCGACGGGCTCGGGCAACATCGCCAAGAACCAGGAGGTGCCGTACCAGATTGCCGTGACCAAGGCCGCCAACACCCACTTCGCCAAGGAGTACAACGCGCTGTCGAACCGGTTGAGCTGCGTAGGCGTTCTGCCCATGCGGGCGCCGGAAGACGCTGCCGCGGAGCTACGGCGCGCGGTCAACGAGCTGGGCCTCAAGGGCTTCGAGATCCTGCCCACCGGGCTGCCCATCGCGCTCGGCGAGACCTGCTATGATCCCATCTATCGGGCGGCCGAGGAGGAGGGTGTGGTGCTCGGCATCCACGGCACCCGCAACACCTCGCGGGAGCTTGGAGCCTCGATCCTCACCACATTTGCCGAAGTCCACTCCTACGCCTTCACCGCCGGCATTCTGTTGCAGTTCACCAGCATGGTCTGTCAGGGCATCACGGAGCGGTTCCCGAAGCTGAAGCTGGCCTTCCTCGAGATCGGCGCCACCTGGCTTCCCTACTATCTCGACCGTCTCGACGAGCACTGGGAGAAGCGCGGCGCCCACGAGATGCCGCTGCTGAAGCAGAAGCCCAGCGACGTGGTCCGGGAGTCCAACATGTACTTCAGCCTGGAATCCGGCGAGTCCCAGTTGGCCGCCACCGTGGACTACGTGGGCAGCGACCACTTCGTCTACGCCTCCGACATCCCGCACTGGGACAACGAGTTCCCCGAGAACCTCAAGCATCTCAGGAACCACCCGGACCTGTCGGACGAGGTAAAGGAGAAGATCCTCCGCACGAACGCCAAGCGGCTGTTCGATCTCAACTAGCGGAGGACAAGGGTCGGGGCTGGAGATTTGTCGGCAGGGTCGGCCCGAAGGCCGGCCCTGCCGCTGGTGACGAACGCGATCAGTAGTTGAAAATCTTCTTCAGCGCCCCCTTGTTCGCCGCCGGAACGTCAACCATCTTTTCCACCAGCGCCTGCAGCTCCTTGCCGGGGAGCGGGTTGACCTGTATCCGGGCCTTCTTGGCCTCCTTGAGGAAGTCCGGATCCGCCATCACCTTGACGAAGGCTTGGCGCAGGGTCTCCACCCGTTCCGGGGCCACTCCGGGAGGCATGACCCAGGGCCGTCCCACGGATAGCTGTTTGTTATAGACCTCGAGAATGGCTTTCTTGTCCGCCTTGGCGAAGTCGGACGCCAGCGGGACGTCCTGGAGCGCAGGGTGCTTCTCCCGCCCGATCTGCACCAGGATCCTGATGGCCTTCTTGGCGAACCAGTCCTTTTTGAGTGCTCTCAGGGAGGCGTAGCCCCAGCCACAGATGCCGTCCACCTCGCCCTTGTCCACCGCCAGGGCGGTGGCCATGATGCCGCGGTACCCGGACGTCACTTTCATGTTGGTTCCCATCACGCTGTTGAGCATCAGGGGGACGATGTAGATGTCGGAGCGTGGCTGGGTCGCCGCCATCTTCACCGGCTTCGCTGCGGTCATCAGGTCTTCGGCGTTCTTGTAGGCGCTGTCCGCCCGCACGAAGCAGGACGCGGTCTCCTGCACCGGCGTGCCGATCCAGTTGAAGCTGGCCGGATCGAAGCGCGCCTGGGGAACGCCCAACGCCTGGGTCAGCGGCAGGGTCCGGTGAATCGCGCCCAGGGTGAGGCCATCGCGCTTGGCGATGTTGTAGAGCCAGTTGGCCGCCAACATGCCCGATGCACCGGGCATGTTCTTCACCACGATCCTCGGGTTTCCGGGAATGTATTTCGAGATGTGCCGCGCGGCGATCCGCGGGTAGAGGTCATAGGAGGTGCCCGCATCCGCGGACACCAGGATGACCACCTGCTTCCCTTTGTAGACAGACTCGTCCGCGCCTGCGGCGTGGACGAGGCACCCGAGCACGATCAAGGCCCCAAGGATACTGCGAAGAAAAATCATGCGTTACCTTCCTTCCGGTGCGTCGTATGTCATGGACCCTGTAGGTGAATTGTCCTTTGTTTGTCAAGCCACGCCTATCCGTGTCGTCACAATGCTGGTGTCGTGTCCCGTAGATTCGCAAGATAATATACGGGTCTTTTTTGCCGTCGGCTGCGTTGCTCTTCCTCGCGTGGTATTGGCCACTGCTCGTCATCGCGCCTTGCCGACAACAAAAAATCCTGCGCATCTTGTCTTGCGAATTTACCGGACACGACACCAGGCCCGCCATACCCCGACGGTTTTGTGCGAATGCGCGAATTGTGGCAATGTCTCCGTGCCCGTCGCGTGCCGCGGCGCAGCTTGTCTGGCAGGTAGGGTCAGGAGAACCCGGCGATGCTCATACGGTACGTCGCCATGCGCCTCGTGCAATTGGTCCCCATGGCGCTGGTCGTCGCCATGGTGGTCTTCTTCGTCATGAAGGTCATCCCGGGGGACCCCGTGCTGGTGATGCTGGGTGCGGTGGAGGGGGCGCCGATCTCGCAGGAGGTTTACGACGCCATGCGCCTGCGGTTGGGATTGGACCAGCCGCTCATCGTCCAGTATCCAGTATCTTGACTGGCTCTGGGCCATGCTGCAGGGCGAACTGGGCGACTCCACCACCTACCGGACACCCGCCTTGGCCGTCATCCTGCACCGCCTGGCGCCCACCGCGTACCTGATGGTTGGGGGCGTGGTCATGGCCGTGGCCCTTGCCGTACCGGGCGGCGTCCTGGCCGCCATCCACAACAATACGAAATGGGACCACCTGGCCACGGGATTCGTGACCTTCGGAATCACGGTGCCGACCTTCTGGCTGACGCTGGTGGCCATCTTGATCTTCGCGGTCTAGCTGGATTGGCTGCCCTCCATCGGATATGTCCCGCCGCAAAAGGACTTCGTACAATTCCTGCGGCACCTCGCCCTGCCCATGACCGTCGTGGCCCTGAACGTCGCCGCCACGGTCCTGCGGTTTCAGCGTCAGGACTTTCTCGAACAGATGAATCTCGACTACGTGCGCACGGCGAGGGCCAAGGGGTTGAGCGAGCGGCTGGTGCTGTGGAAACACGTCCTGCGCAACTCGCTCATGACCACGGTGACGGTGGTGGGGCTGCAGATGGCCTATCTGAGCGGGCTGGTCACCGTCGTCGAGAATGTCTTCAACTATCCCGGGATCGGTTTTCTGCTATTGAACTCCATTCACACGCGGGACTTCGTCGTGGTCCAGGGAGTGGTGCTGTTCATGGTCTTTCTCGCCATCAGCGTCAACCTGGTAGTGGACGTCCTCTACGCGGTGCTGGACCCGCGGGTGCGCTATCGGTAACGGGGAACGTTGGGTGGAGGGTCATGTCCCATGTGCCCCGACGGCATCCCGGTCTTCGCGCTTGTCGCGTGTGCCGCGCCACGCCATTGCCGCGTTCCTCAACGATCCGCGCGCCTTGGTGGGCGTCACCCTGCTCCTGCTCTACATTCTGATTGCCTTGGTGGGGTCCAGCTTCTCTCCCTACGATACCACCTCCCCCAACATCGCGATCCGCATGCAAGGTCCGACCTGGGAGCATCCCTTCGGCACGGACCGCATCGGCAGGGACGTCGCGACCCGCACGTCGCGGGCTCGCGTGTGAGCCTGCAGGTGGCCACGGGCGCGGTGATCGTGGCGCTGCTGCTGGGCGCCCTGGCGAGCTACGTCGGCGGCGCCTTCGATGCGTTGGTCCAGCGGGTGATGGATGGCATCATGGCTTTCCCGTCGCTGGTGGTGGCACTGGCCGGACCGAGCGTCCTCATGCTGTGGTTCGCCATCGCCTTCAGCTCCATCCCGCGTTACGCGCGCATCGTCCGGAGCGGTGTGTTGACACACAAGGAACGGGAATACGTGGAGGCCGCCCGGGCCATGGGACAAAGGCCCATGGGCGTCCTGGCGAAACAGATCCTGCCCAACGTCATGGCACCCATCGCGGTGCAGATCACGCTGGACTTCGCCCGCGCCATCGGCGTGGAGGCGGCCCTCAGCTACCTCGGCCTCGGCTTGGCGGCGCCCTACATCAGTTGGGGCCTGATGGTCCGGGAAGCCCAGGACTTTCTCGAGGTGGCGCCCTGGCGGGGGTCATCCTGGCCTTCACGCTGGTTGGGGACAGCCTGCGGGACCGCATGGACCCGCGCACGCGCCTGTCCTTGAACCGGCGCGGACAGTAGTGCGCCGTAGTGCCTTGTCTGGCGCTGCACCGAACGTTGACGCGCGTCCCGCGCCGGTGTTAGCGTGCGGCCATCTTGAAACGAAAAAGGTTCGAAGGCTTGTGGGTTCGGGGTCCATGCCATCAACCGGCCGGACCGGGCGAAACCATCCTGAAGGAGGAGCTTTCATGATGACGGGCAGCACCTGGAAGTGTCTCGTGCGCGGTTCATCGATTGGCGGGGCGCTGTTGTTGGCAGGTTCGGTCGCTCTCCCTTACTTGGCGTCGGGGTCTACGGCCGAGGCTGCGGGCAAGCCCCGCATCGGCGGAACCTTGAAGCTCGGCAACGCCAAGGGCATCGGTACTCCCATTCCCTTCGTGGCCTTCACGTCCATTCCCGAGTACATCAAGAACAACATGTACGAGCCCCTGGTCATGTACGACCGGAAAGGCGACATTCACCCCTGGCTGGCGGAAAGCTGGACGCCGATTCCAGCGAGTGGACCTTCCGGATTCGCAAGGGAGTCAAGTTCCACAACGGCAAGGAGTTGACCGCCGAGGACGTGGTCTGGTCCGCCAGGCACATCATGGATCCCGCCAACGGCGCCGCCGGCCAGGGACAGTTGTCCAGCAACGTCACGGAAGTCGCGGCGGTGGACAAACACACCGTGAAGTTCACCGCGCCCGGCCCCCGCGGCCTGCTGCCCGAGATACTGGCCAACACTTCGACCCTCCACGTCGCCCCCGCAGGGTCCCTGGCGCATGGCCAGCAGAAGATGTCGGGCGGCGTGCCGCCGCCGGGCACCGGCCCGTTCAAGTTCAAGTCGTGGACCCCCGGACAAGAGCTGCACGTACTCCGTCATGACGAGTACCGGGGCGGCGCCGCCGGACTCAGGCTCCTGGTCTTCAATACCGATTCGGCGCCCGCGTCCGACCCGCGGGTTCGGCGGGCCATTGCCCTTTCGTTGGACAAGGACGCGATCATGAACGAAGCCACGTTCGGATTGGGCGTCCCCGTGCTGACCTGGGGAGTGGCGGATAGCGACTGGGAGAAGTCCATCGGCTTCAAGTGGAAGCGGAACGTTGCCGAGGCCAGGCGCCTGCTCAAGGAAGCCGGCTACTCGGGCCAAGCCATCACCCTGGGGGCCACCCGGGGTCAAGGCGACCCATGGACCGAGCCCATCATGCGCCAGGCGGCCGAAGCGGGCATCAAGTTCTCGCTCCAGAACCTCGGCGGCGCCGAGCTCATCAAGAAGACCATCGACGGTGAGCTGCACGTTTCCGTCTACGGCGGCGGCGTGGGCGAGCCGCTGGTGGCCAACGTGCAACACCTCGGCTGCACCGAAGGCAAGGTGGGCGTCAGCAACGTTGCCAACTACTGCACGCCGGAGCTCGAGAAATGGGTGACCCGGTACATGGAAGAGCCGGACCGGGCCAAGCGCCTGGAGATCTGGAAGAAGATGGCACGGGCATACTTCGTCGATGAAGTGGTCCACTACATCGTCGGGTGGTCCAATATCCGGAACTACGTCTGGCGTCACGAGGTGAAGAACTGGGAGCGGGGGCCGACGCAGGAATACTGGCACGCCAAGGGCGGCCTCTGGCGAACCTGGCTGGAGCCGTAAGGTCCGTAAGGGTCCGGATTGACACGGACCTGGGGCCGAGAGTACATTCGGTTCCCGGTTTGGAACGGGAAACCGATTGGGCTCGACTGGAGGGCCGGAGGCCTATGGCAACGTTAAAGATGAAATACGGCGTCATATCCGCGGATGATCACATCCAGGAGGCGCCCGATGTCTGGACCAACAGGATGTCCAGGGCCAGGTTCGGCGACGACATTCCCCACATCGTGGAGCTGCCGGACGGCACCCAGACCTGGTCCCTGGGCGGGAACACCAGGGGATTCGGCGGCCTGGCCCGGGTTTCGGGCGTCAACCCCGGCGTGAAGAGGTGGGACGATGTGCCTCCTTCCACATACGTGGTTTCGGAGCGTTCGAAGGTACTGGATCAGGAGGAGCTGGACGCGTCGGTGCTGTTCCCCAACATCATCGGCATCACCAACCAGAACTTCCAGAAGGAGGGCAGCGAGGCGTTCCGTCTGGCCTGCATCCAGGCCTACAACGACTGGCTTATCGACGAGTGGCAAGACGTCTCACCCCGGTTCATTGCCCAGTGCGTCGCGCCCATGTGGGACGTGGACCTGTGCGTGGCCGAGATCCATCGCGCGGTGAACCGCGGCCACAAGGCGCTGGTCTGGCACGGCGCCCCCCACGTCCTGGGGCTCAAGCACTTCAACGATCCCTACTGGTATCCGGTTTTTCAGGCGTGCTGCGACCTGGACGTGCCTGTCTGCCTTCACTCCACCGCGCTCCCCGCCCTGCCGTCCTGGGATTCACTGGAGGCGCGCTCCAGGCTCGCTCTCGGTGTCTCCATGACCTTCGTGAGCCACATGGAGATCGTATCCAACATCCTTTACTCCGGCGTGTTCGAGAAGTTCCCCAAGCTCAAGACCATCAGCGTGGAGAGTGGCGTGGGCTGGCTGCCGTACCTGCTGGAGGAGCTGGACCACGAGTTCGAGGAGCGCAAGGTGGCCGAGAACACGACCCTCACGCGGAAGCCAAGCGATGTCTTCCGAACCAACATGTGGAGCACCTTCTGGCATGAGCGCCACGGCATCCGGAGCCGCGACGAGATCGGCGTGGACAAGATCATGTACTCGGTGGACTACCCTCACGGCACCACCACGTGGCCCGAGTCGGTGTGGTGCCGGACCCACTCGCTGCAGGACGTCACGTCGGCGGAAGAGCGCAAGATGATCCTGATGGACAACGCCATCGGGCTTTACAAGCTCGACGTGGACGAATCCGCGATCCACCAGCCCCTTTATCGGCCGGGCCCCGTCACTGTCGGACCGCGTCCCAGGGCTGCATAGCGCCGGACGCGGACACGGGCGGGTTTGAAACCAGCCCCTACACGGGGTCGCCGTAGGTCATCAGCTCGATCAGGTTGTCGTCCGGGTCGCGGAAGTACAGGCTGGTGCCGATCCCTTGGGAGCCCGTGCGGGCCACGGGACCGGAGATCACGGGAACCCCGGCCTGCCCGAGGAAGTCCCGGGCTTCCTGCACGGTTCCTTCCCACCGCAGACAGAAGTCCGCGCCTCCCGTGGCGTAGTTGGGGGCGTGGGTCGGACTCTCGGTCTCGTAGCGGTCCACCACGTAAAGGTTCACCTTCTGCGTCTCGCTGATGCGGATGATCGGCCGCTTCCCGCGCCCGCCGGGGCGTTCTTGCCAGCCGGCGTCGAGGCCGATCCTGCGGTAGAAGGCGAAGGTCTCTTCCAGGTCCTTGACCACCAGGACCCAATGATCAATGGCTGCGATACCCATGGTCCGTCCTCATCCGGTAGATTCCGACAGGTTGCTGCTTGCAGACTCCCGTGACGCAGGACGGAACCTTAGGGGAATCAGACCGGAATTTCAAGGGAGAAAAACCCATGTGGGAAGCGGGCCTCAGCGCGGTTGAGAACATCTTCGGTTGCCCGTGTTTCGCTGACCTGATCCCGCGGAGCCTGTCCTTCCTGTTC
Organism: Binatia bacterium; assembly: GCA_963422385.1. Lineage (GTDB taxonomy): Bacteria > Desulfobacterota > Binatia > UBA9968 > JAJDTQ01 > JAJDTQ01. The sequence goes on from OY729432.1 coordinate 2,606,850, forward strand.
CTCGGCGTCGTCATGGGCCTCTCCCTGGGCGCCATTCCGGGGCTCGGAGGGCTCGTGGGGCTCGCCATCCTCCTCCCGTTCACGCTGGATCTGGACACCCTGAACGCGTTCGCGGTCATGATCGGGCTCATCTCGGTTACGAGCACCTCGGACACCATCCCGTCGGTGCTGTTCGGAGTCCCGGGGACTGCCGCGTCGCAGGCCACCATCCTGGACGGGCATCCCATGGCCAGGCGGGGAGAGGCCGGCCGGGCCTTCGGCGCCGCCTACATGGCGTCCGCTATCGGAGGGCTCTTCGGCGCGTTGATACTCGCCGTCTCCATCCCGGTTCTCCGTCCCATCGTGCTCGCGTTCAGTGCTCCCGAGTTTTTCATGATGGGCATGCTGGGCATCTCCATGGTGGCGGTGCTGAGCGGCAGCGCTCCCATCAAGGGGCTGGTGGTGGGCGCGTTGGGGCTCATGGCGGGCATGGTCGGCATGGACTACCAGGTGGGGGAGATGCGCTGGACCTTCGGCCAGCTCTACCTCTGGGAAGGGGTTCCACTGGTGCCCGTTGCCCTGGGCATCTTCGCCATCCCGGAGATGGTGGACTTGGTGATCCGGGGCACCCGCATCGCCGACGTCCCCAAGGATACATTGCGGGGCGTGACCGTGGGTATCCGCGACGCCTTCCGTCACTGGTTCCTGGTGCTGCGGTCCAGTGCCGTGGGGGTCTGGGTCGGCGCCACGCCGGGCCTCGGCGGGGCGGTGGTGGACTGGTTCGCCTACGGTCACGCGGTGCAGACGGAGCGCGGCGCGCGAGATTCCTTCGGCACGGGCGACGTCCGCGGCGTCATCGCGCCGGAGAGCGCCAACAACGCCAAGGAGGGCGGCTCGCTGATCCCGACCCTGGCCTTCGGGGTGCCCGGCAGCGCCGCCATGGCGATTCTACTCGGGGTATTCCTGATTCAGGGGATCAGCCCGGGTCCGGACATGCTCACCAGGCACCTGGACGTCACCTATACCATGGTCTGGAGCATCGCCATCGCCAACATCTTCGGCACCGGACTGTGCCTGCTCCTGACCAATTCCCTGGCCCGACTCGCCAACGTCCGGGTGCACCTGTTGGCGCCGTTGGTGATCGTCGTGGTGTTTCTGGCCGCGTTCCAGGCCAAGCGGCACTACGGTGACCTGCTGCTGCTGCTGTCGTTCGGCCTTCTGGGATGGCTCATGAAGCGCTTCGGCTGGCCCAGGCCCCCGCTCATCCTGGGGCTGGTGCTCAGCAGCGTGCTGGAGAACTACTTCTTCATCGCCGCCAGCCACTACGGCGTGAGCTGGCTCGGACGTCCCATCGTCCTGGTCATAGGCGCGCTCATCGTCGCCAGCCTGACGTACGGCCGCAAGTGGGGGCAGCCGGGGGTGGCGCGGGAGGTCTCCGTTCCCAAGGCTTCCGCGCCCCTCCGGTTCCGCCTCGGCGTGCCGGCCGCGTTCACCTTCGGCATCCTTCTGCTGTTGCTCGGCGGCGTGGTCACCGCCCACGGGTGGCCGGACCAGGCCCGGCTCTTCCCGCTGGTCATCGGGTCGTCGGCGGTGTTTACGTGCGCGGTGCAGTTGGCGCTGGATCTGTTCCGCGGCCCGGTGGAAGGCGCCGCGCGGATCATGGACCTGGAAGCGGAACGCGGCGTCCCCGGCCACCTCGTTGTCCGCCGCGCCGCGGACACCTTCGGTTGGATCGTGGGGCTCCTGACGTCCATCTGGGTCATGGGCTTCCTGCCGAGCGTGCCCCTCTTCATGTGGCTGTATCTGGCGTTCCGGGCTCGTGCCCGGTGGCCGCTTTGCCTGGGCTACACGGCCGTGGCGCTGGCGGTTCTCCTGGGCGTATTTCACTACACCCTCCACATCCCCTGGCCACAGGGGATTGTCGCGGGTCCGCAGGAGATGGTGCTGCAGTGGCTGGGGGGTTAGCGGTACTCCCTTTCCGTCACGGGTGCGAAAACGGCGAAAGGACTCGAATCCGTCATTCCCGCGGAAGCGGGAATCCAGGGGCGGCGGGATCTACGGCCGTTGGCTCGCGATGAATCCCCGGAGCTCTTCGTTGAATTCCCATCGACGCCGACTGCACCATGGCCGCGACCATCAGTCACGCCATCGGCGGCCCCTCGCGCCGCGTTCCCGGTGGCAAAGCATCCCGTTCTTCGTTAACAAGGGCTCCAATGGAGGTGTCCATCACAGGCCCATGAGAACCCTTCATGCAATCAGGAGCTTCGGTGACGGGGCCGCTGGGTCCGGGAGAGTTTCATGATCACGGCGCACAGGAAGATCTGCGAGGTCCTCGCCGAGGCACGGGTGGACTTCGTCTTCGGCATACCGGGCGGCAGCGCCATGCGCATCTTCGATTCGCTGTCCCGATACGCGGACCGGGTGCGGCCGATCCTGGTGCGGCACGAGCAGGCCGCGTCGGTGATGGCGGACATCTACGGTCGCCTCACTGGAAAGCCGGGAGTCGTCCTGGGTCAGGGGGCATTCGTCGGCGCCAACGCCATATTCGGTACCCTGGAGGCCCATCTCGCAGGCTCACCCATGGTGGTGATGGCGGACACCACGGAGGGCGGCGACTTCTCGCTGAACCCCAGGAATGCCAGCGGCTGGGGCCACTATGGCGCGTTCGACCTGAAGAACCTGTTTTCCGGTATCACCAAGTTCTCGGTCCTGGCTGCCACTCCCAAGGAAGCGGTGCTCGGCCTTCAGATGGCCATCAAGCACGCCACCACCGGGCGCCACGGACCCGCCGCGGTGATCATGCGCCAGGCGGCCATCGGCGGCGAGCTGGATCCGGACAAACCGCCCCGGGTTCATCCCACCGAACACTGGCTCCGGAAGTCGCCGACCCTGCCGGCGGTGGCGGAGCTGGTCTCGGCCATCGAGCTGCTTGAGGCGGCGCAACGGCCGGTCATCATTGCCGGCAACGGCGTCCATGCGGCGAAGGCATACGACGAGCTGGCGGCCGTGGCCGAGCTCCTGGGAAGCCCGGTGGCCACCACCTACAACGGCAAGAGCGCACTTCGCGAAGACCACCCATTGGCCCTCGGCATGATGGGCCGGTACGGGCAGCCGGTGGCCAACAGCGTGGTACGGGAAGCGGACACGATTCTCGTGGTGGGGTCGCGGTTGGCCCCCAACGATACCAACAGCGAGCTGCTCATCGACGGCGGCAGGCAGAAGCTCATCCAGATCGACATCGAGCCCAGAAATGCCGGCTGGTCCTATCCGGTGGCGGTTTCGCTCATCGGCGACGCCAAAGCGGTGTTGAAGCAACTGCTGCAGATGGGCGGGGAGGGCCTTCAAAGGAAGAGCCGGCAGACGGCGGTTGCGCCGCTCGAGGAGCGCAAGCGCGCGGAGCGATTCTTCGAGAATCCCGCGCTGTACTCCGGTGCCGTGCCGATCATGCCCCAGCGGTTGGTCAAGGATCTCAACGAAGCGCTGGATCCGGAGACCATCGTCACCCTCGACGCCGGCAGCAACCGGGTGTGGATGGCCCACTACTACCAGACCAGGGCGCCGGGGACCCTGTTCGTGCCCGGCGGTCTCGCCGGCATGGGCTGGGGCGCTCCGGCCGCGGTGGGCGCCAAGCTGGTGTATCCGGACCGGCCGGTGGTGAGCGTGAGCGGCGACGGCGGGTTCTCCATGTCGGTGCACGTCATCGCCACCGCGGTGCAGTACGATCTGCCCGTCGTGTTCGTGGTGATGAACAACTCGGGCCTGGGCATGATTGCCACCGGCGATCAGGGCGGCGATTCACCGGCGGAGTTCAGCGATACCGACTTTGCCGCGGTGGCTCGGGGATTCGGCGCCGAGGGCCTGACGGTTGAGAACCCCGCCGAGATTCAGGACGCGGTGAAGGAAGCGGTGCGAAAGGGGAGGCCCACGGTGGTCGACGTGATGACGGACGGCACGGAGGGTCTCAGGAGCGTCACCAGCGGCGGTACCGTGGGCTGACGCGTTCGGCGGCGAGCTGTAGCGCCATCAGACTAGAGGAATGCGAAAGATGGGGTGGCTATTATTGCGAAAGACGTTGTGCAGGTTGGGGTCCGTGAGAGCTGAGTCAACACGGTGTTGAAATAATCAAGATGGGAGCGGAATCAAATGGAAGGACACGGAATCATGCGGAAGGGAGGTGGAATCAAGTGGAAGGGAGGTGGAACCAGGTGGAACGGGGGGATGAGGGTTCAATAGGCTTGATGGCTTGAGGGATGCGATTGCGCGGTCCGTGTGCGGTCGCAGGGGCTGACTTCCGGGGGGCGTTCGGGGGCTGGAATCAAGGGGGGCGAATCAGTCGGTTTCGTCTTCGTAGAGGCGAAAGAAGTCGCGGAACAGGGGATCGTTTTTGGCGTCGATGAACGCCTGTTCGAGAGGCGAGGGCAGGCCGGCTTCCCGGAGGGCGTCGAGGCCTTCGGGGGAGAGCTGCGGGAAGGTCTTGTAGAGTTCATCGCGGTCCATGGCGGCGATCTTGTGGTAGGGGTGGTCAGGGTCCAGGAGCAGGTTTCGAGTGTGGTCCTGGCTGGCCATCTTTTCGGCCATGCGCTCGAGCCCGGCCAAGCGGCAGACGAGATGTTCGAGGATGTCGATCTCCCTGCGCTCGGGGTCGACGGCGATCTCCCATCTTTTGTTGAAGCCGTCGGTGTAGTCCTCGATCTCCTTCTTCTCGGCGGGGGTCATGGCCTCATAGACTTGGCGCGCCTCGACCAAGTCCTTTTCTTCGCGTTCCCTGTCCTTGGCGAACTCCTTGCGGGCGATCGCGATCAGTTCCTCGTCAGTCAACTCATCTATGTTGTGTATTTCCACTGGCTCACTCCCCGTTCAACTCCTGTAGGATAATTTCTACGATGCCCCCACGGTTCTTGTCAACCCGGTCCACCACGCGGAATCGGGTGCCTGATTTGAACAGCACCTCTCGCTCGTCCGGGTAGCGCGAGTAGGGCTGGATGCGCTTGCCGTGCCTCGAGGCGATCGTCAAGTGGTGAGGGCCTGGGAACTTTGACTCGCCTTCGGCGGATGTGGACTGGAAACCCGGGTCCTCGACGATGTTGCCTGGCTGGTGCTGGGCCAGGACGTTGGGCGGCAGGGTGGTTCTGCGTTTGACGGTGCCCCGGTAGTCTTCCAGCTTGTCGAGGGCATCGTTGAGGGTGAGGCGGAAGTTGTCGAGGGGCGTGGTCTGGTCCGGTCCGCGGGAGCGGAGGGTGCGGTTCAGCGGCCCGAAGGCGGGGCCGCTGTAGCGCCACATGGACACGAGTTCCTGATCGGAGGTGTTGCGGCGCGGGGTTTGGTTCTTGGCCAGGTGATTCAGCACGCCGGTGCGTTCTTGAGCGTAACGGGGCCCCAACTCTCTTTGATATTCCAGTTGATGTTCCGGGAGGTTTCGGGAGCGGAGCATGGCGGCCTTGACCTTGGGGGCGATGTCCTTTTCGAGGGCGTCGGCGCGCTTTCGGAGCATGCCCAGGATTTCCTCGCGGTCTGTCTTGGGGACGCCGGCGGTTTCGGGCACGAGGTCCTGGAAGTTCCTGGTGCGCTGGCGGAGCTTGTTGACGGCGGCGATCTGGTTCAGGGCCTTGCGTCCGAGGTCGTCGGCGCTGGAGAGGCCGGCGGCGGCGATCACGCGGGCGTAGGCGGGGTTCGTGCTGCTGGAGGCAAAGCCGTCCCACTCGGTGACGGCGGCTGCTGCGTTGCCGCGGCCTGAGACGGAGGGGGGCTTGCGGGCGCCTTGGGCTCGGAAGATGAGGGCGCCGCCCTGGTCGATGCGCGCCGCGCCGTAGCGTCTGGCTGCGGTGGCGACGACGTTGTCGAGGTTGGTTCCCACGGCATCCCAATTGGCGAGCCACACGTCGGCGGTGTAGCCGCGCAAGATATCCTGAGCGCGGCTCTTGTTCAGGCGCCGGCCGGTACCGACGGTCCCCTGGTTGTCGATGATGTCGTTTTCATCTCTCTCAACCTGTTCTTCATCGCGTTCCTGGGTACCGACGGTCCCCTGGTTGTCGATGATGTCGTTGGCGACCGCGATCTTGCCGTCCTTCATGCGCACGAGCGAGGACTGCGGGGCTTCGAGGCCGAGTTCACGGTAGGCGCGGTTGGCCACGGCCTCGGAGTAAGCCTGGGCGGGGTCGTTGTAGAACTTGACGTAGCGCCTGGCGCCGTCGCTGCCGAGGTAGAGGCCGCCCGGGTTGCTTCCGGTGGCGCGCTGGAGGCGGCGGTGCAGGGCCGTGGCTTCGTCGAGCTCGGGGATGGCGTTGGGGTCGCGGAGCGAGAAGCCCTCGCCGACCAGGCCGACGTTGTGATTCCATCCTGGGTCGATGCCGAAGGGGACTTGGTGGACCTTGCCGGTGCGCTTGTTGAGCCAGGGGCGGCCTTGGTCCCAGCCCGTGGGAGGGGCCTTGGAGAGTCCGTAGTCGTAGCGTTTGAGGTCGTCCTGGGATAGCTGCTGGACGATGCATCGGCAGCCCCAGCCGTTGGGCGGGTAGTGGGTTCTCCAGAAGGGGTGATCGACCGGGAGCACGGCGCCGTGCCAGCGGGCGTGAACGGGGCGGGTGCGGGAGTCGAGGACGGCGACGTAGCGCAGGTACGGGGTGAAGGTCTTGAGGCGCTCGATGCGTTCCCAGCGGCCGCGGGCGTAGGAGGCGCGGAGGTTGGTGTCGAAGATGGTGCGCAGGCGGCGGGCGGAGCCGAGTTGGACCAGGCGCTGCTCGCCGGTCTTGGGATCGGTCATGAGTTGCTGGCCCCACCAGCCTTTCTTGCGAAGGAGGGGTTCGAGTCGGTCGCGGAACTGCTGGAGGGTGTTGCCGTCGGCAATGGCGGCGTCCACGGCGGTGCGGATGTCGGTGAGGATATCGAGGCGCATGGCCTTGGCTGCGGTGAAGGAGCGGACGTGGAGGGCGGCGTCGGTGTCGCGCCAGTCGAAGCCGAAGTGATGGCCCTTGGCGCGGAAGTGACGGACGGCCTCTTCGGGCGGGAGGTTGAGGATTTCGGGAGCGGGCATGGATCAACCCGGACCGAGGGCGCTGGCGATGAGGATATCGCGGGCTGGATCGGCGCCGGGCTTCATTCGTCGTCTTCCAGCCCGGCTTGTCCGGAGAGTTGGGCGGAGAAGGCGTTACGATAGAGGCGCTCGGCCAAGGGGTCGGCGTCCATGCGGTCGGCGGCCTGGGCGAGGCGGTCGCGGAATTGAGGGAGGGTCTGGCCCTCGGCGACGGCTGTGTTGACGGCTTCGAGGACGGGCTGGACGACGGGGGTCATGAGGGGCTGCCAGTCGGCCTCGACGGCGTCGGCTGCGACGGCGACGGTGTCGGGCTCGCTGCGGTCCGCGCTGGCGAGACGTATCGCGGTGGGGTTTTGGCTGTCGGGGTGCGCTGTCGTTGCGGGGGCGTTTTCCCAGTCGCCGCCGTAGACGGACCGGACGTGTTCGAGGGTGGGGAGGAATCTTCCGCCCGAGGTGCGGGCAATGATTTCTTCGCGCTGAGCGCGGGCGTCGAGGTCCTCCGGGGGCGAGGCGTCGCGGTGGATGCTTGGGGCGGCGGCGGGGAAGCTCCAGCGGGTCCACCAGCGGACCAGGGTGGAATTGAGGGCTTCGTCGAGGAGGCGGCAGTCTGCGGCGACGGTCTCGTCGCGCACGTCCTTCTGGACCTCGGCGGTGCCTTTCCAGGGTCCCTGGTCGGTGGTGGAGGACTGGCCGAGGATGCGGGTGGTGAGGGTTTGGTCGAGGTAGTGGATGAAGGTGTCGTAGTCGCCGCCTGAGCGGCGTGCGGAGTCCAGGAGTTCGATGTCCTGGTCTTCGGGCATGGCGACGCCGGCGCCGGCGGCGAGGTCGCGCAGGAGTTCCAGGAGCTTGCGGATTTCTGCGGGGTCGGCGTTCTTGCGGTACTTGGCCACGGGGGTGGGGGCGCCGAACTTCTCCAGGGCCACGGACCAGAACTTGAGGCCGTTGCGCTTGAGCCAGACGGGCCAGAAGCACCACCTTGCGAGTCCTGGGCCGTGGGGCAGGTCGGAGTGCTCGCCGGGGCGGGCAAGGACGATGAACTTGGCTTCGGGCAGGGTCTCTCCCTGGGGGGAGGACTCGGAGCGCATCAGGAGTTGTCCCTGGGGGGACCAGCAGAAGCGGTCCGGGGAGCGGACCTTGAGGGCGGCGATGTGGACGCCGGCGGCGTCGGGCTGCCAGATGACTTCGGCGACCGAATAGCCGTACCAGACGGCGTAGAGCATCTGGCGGCAGACGCGGTCGAAGCCGATGAGCTTGAGTTGGGCGGCAAGGCTTTCGGCAGCCATGCGGTCGCGGCGCAAGGGGCCGCCTGGCTGGACCTCCCAGGGTTTGGCAACGGCGGCGTCGAGGCGCTGATCGAGGGCGCTGGCGCAGCGCTCGTCCTGGAGCACGTCGCGGTAGAGGCGCAGGGGTGCGAGTTCGTCGCGGTGGGCGTAGGCATAGCCGGAGGCCATGCGGGGGTCGGGGAAGATCTCGCCAACGAAGGGGGCCATGCGGGCGCCGATGTTGGAGCCGGCGATCTCGCCGGCGGGCGCGACCGAGGGCAGGCGCTCGGGGGTACTGTTGCGGTGGACCCGCTTACGCCCGGCCATCAGTGAAGCCCTCCGCGGAACCCGGCCGAAACGCTGCGCACCATGCCGAGATCGTAGTCGATGGCGTAGGAGGGGTCGGCGCCCGGGGCGGCGAAGGCGTCGGCCGAGCGGCTGCGTCCGGCACTGTAGCCCTCGAAGGGGCCGGCGGTGGACACGGATGCAGCCACGGCCAGGGCCAGAGCCCAGAAGCGGTCGGCGTGGCCGTCGGTGCCTGAGCGTTCCGCCATGAGTCTTGCGGCGCCGGTGGGGCCGGCCTCGGCGCGGATGCTGTGGAGGTCGGAGCGGAGGTCGTCATTTGCGGGGATGCGGAGCCTGCGGTCTTCAAGGGCCTCGCGCAGGGCGGTGGCCACGTCCAGACGGCGTGGGCCGGTCATGAGCACCCCCTCCACCCGGCTTCCGTAGTCGTCCTGCAGCTGCTCGACCACGGCTTCGCCCATGCCGGTCTGATCCACGCAGATGCGCAGCGGCCGGTAGCGTTCGGCAAGCTCCGAGACGATCTGGCGCTGCTCGCTGAAGGGTATGTTGCGCGCGGCGCGAAGCTCCCGCACCCAGAGCACATCGCCCGCCTGCTCCAGGACGGCGGCCACCCAGAGATCGCGCCTGCGGGCCACATCCACGCCGATGCAGACGCAGCCGCCCGCGTACCGCTCCGGGTCTCCGGAGTCCGCATGCTCTGCTGCCCGGATCAAGTCCCAAGCCAGCCAGGCGCCTGATCCAGCCGAGGGGATGCAGTCGAGTTCCTCGGCGGCGTGGCGCTGATAGGTCCGCCGGATGTCGGTCTCCCAGCGGGTTTCGGCCTCGGCCGACCATTCCCGGCCGGCGACCGCGCAGATGCGGCGGTACAGGCCCTGATCGATGGCGTCGCGGAAGGCGACCTTGTGGACGCTGCCCTCTCGCGCACCCTCGCGCACGTCGCGGACCAGGGCGGCGAAGGGCGATCCTTCGCCGTTGTGGGTGCTGATGACCCGCGCGTATCCGCCCCAGGTGGCGAAGGCCAGCGCGGCCTTGAGGGTCTCGTCGAGATCGTCGAGAAAGGCGGCCTCGTCGATGACCGCCACGTCGCCGGGCTTGCCCTTGGAGCGGAATATCCGGGGAGAGGCGGGCATGGCGTAGATCTGCCGGCCCGAGGCCATGGAGATGCGGAAGGCCTGAATCGAGCGGTCTCCGTCCGCCAGCAACTCCTCGCCTACGGCGCTGGCCGCGACCTGGAGCCGCCCGGCCCACTCGGCGCAGTCGGAGATGAACGTGCGGGTCATCTCCTGCGAGTAGGATTGATAGTAGATGCTGCCGGCCCCCTCTGCCGCCCGCATGACCGAATCGTAGGCTTCGGCCCAGGAGATGCCGATGCGCCGGGACTTCTCGATGACCTTGAGGCCGGACAGGTCCTGGACCCAGCGGCGTTGATAGGGGAGGAGGGTCCGGGGGACCGCCCCGGACGATTCTTGGCGCGGCGCGCTCAAGCCCCTACCCCCTCGATGGCCTCGCGGATGGCGGCGGCGGTGGGGGCGCTCAACCCCTGCTCCTTCGCGGCCTGTTCGGCCTCGGCGGCGCAGGTCTTGCGAAGTTCCTGCTCGCGCCGGTGGCCGAGTTCCGCGGCCCGTTCCAGGCGCTGGGCCAGGAGGCCGAGGTCTTTGAGGGAGGTCAGCAACTCCTCGGTCTCCATATCCTCGGCCGCGATCTTCTGAGAGACCTCGAAGGCCAGGGTCTGCACGATCTGCACGATGGTCTGTCCCAGCTCGGTTTCCGGCCGGTCTCCGTGGGTTGCGGCCCATGCGGCCGCCACTTCCCGGGCCTCGCGCATGCGCCGCCCGATGCCCTCCATGCGGGCCGCGTAGCGGTTGAGGCCGGCGGCGGACAGCGGCCGCTCGCCGCGCTCGGACAGCAGCGGCTCCAGCCGGGCGCGAATGTCGCTTTGCGCCACGCCGTCGCGGAGGAGCCGGTCGATCACCTCGCGCAGGTCCTTGGGCAGTTGACGGATGCGGCCCATGCGCCCGCGCGTGAGGCGCGGACCTCCCTTGGGATGATCGTCCGGAGCCGGATTGCTATCCACCATCCGGCTCCGGGCGGCGGACGCCGGGGACCTGGGCGCGGCCGCAGGCCGCGTCCTTGCCCCGGGGCGTGAGTTGGGCCACCGTGAACCCGCCCACGGTGCGGGTCTCGATCAGCCCCTGCTCCTTCAGCCAAGCAAGTTCGGAGCGCAGCCGGTCCAGGCTCGGGCGGTGGCCGAACTCCGCCAGGGCGGAGGAAAGGATGCGGTCGTTGAGGTCGTAGCCGTCGGCGCGCAGCAGGAGTTGCAGCACGGCCAGGCGCAGGTCCTCGGCCACCAGTTTGGCATAGCCCTCGTTCACTTTCGGTTCTCCATGAGGTGTTCGTGAATCAGATGCAGGGTGCGCTCCATGGCTCCCACCGTGGCCCTGATGCCGGCCACGTCCGCCTGGGTCGAGCTGACCCGTCTGTCCAGGTCTTCAATCCGCGTGCGCAGTGCGGCGAAGGTGGTCGAAGGGTCGCGCTTCTCCACCGCATCGAGGCGGGCCTCGATGCGGGCCTGCTTGCGCTCGCCCTCGCGCACGCGCCGGAACAGCAGCGCCCCGCCGGCCGCCACCGCCCCCGCCACCCCGTGCGCCGCCCAGTCCAGCAACACGCTCCCCGTCATCGCCGGCCCTCGCGCGGGGCGTCCTCCGGCGCATGTTCGCAGGCTTCCCGAGACTGCGCCCAGGCCTCGAGGGATGCGGTGCAGGCGGCATGGGCGGCCTTGGCGGTTTCCCATGCCAGCAGCAGGCCCCTGAGCGTCCGAGCGCGCGGCGGGAAGTCCGGGCAGGCAACTGCCGGGGGGTGCGGCGGGCACGGCTCCACGACCGTCCGCGCAACCGCCGGTTCCCGGCCCGCGCATCCTGCCAGGCTCGCGAACAGCCACCCCGCAAGGATCATCCTCGCCGGTGCGTCAAACATGCGGCCTGATCTGTTCCAGGGCTTTCTCACGGCAGCTTGCAGTCGATGGGGCATACAGCGTCGGACCCGTTCCCGGGCAAGGCCAGAATCCCCTCCCGAGCCTGCCGCGCTTTCTCCCTGGCCGTCTGCGCCCGCCTTTCCGCCTCTTGCGAGGCCATGCGGGTCGCCTCCATCCCGGCCTTGTACCGCCGCATGGCCGCGTGGTTCCCGGCGGCGATCTCGGCCATGCGGCGGAGTTCCACCCGGGCGGCGCCAGCGGCCCGGATCGAGTGGTGGGCGTGGGCGAGGAATGCCGACAGGGCAATCAATCCAGCGCCCAACAGAGGCAGTCCCAGGCCCGCGCCGCGAGCGACACGGGCACCGCCGCCGAGAGCCAACTTCAGGAGCATCGCGGCTAACATCTACCTTACTCGACCGTCAGCCCTCTGAGTCTTCGCCACGCCGCCCAGATACGGGAGACGTAACCCAGGGTCTCCGCGGAATGGCGGCCGGTGACCTTGTACAGGGCCGGGCCGATGCCGTCCCAGCAGCGCTTGCCGCCGCTCTGGCGCTGTGCCGCGATGATGTTCCCGGCACCGGCGTTGTAGCTGGCCCAGGCCAGCTCGATGTGGCACTCTGCGGACCGGGGCGCTGACCAGACCGCGATCTGCCGGGCCAGGTACGCTGCCCCGGCGCGGATCGAGGTGCGGGCATGAAAAGCGCTTCCCTTGATCCGGTCGCGACGCTCGATCTCGCGCAGGGTCCCGGGCATGATCTGGGCGATGCCCATTGCCCCCGCGGGCGACACCGCCCCAGGGTCGAGCCTCGACTCCACGTAGTACTGGGACTTCAAGAGGCAGAAGTGACGTTTGTAGGGCCGAGGCAGGTAGCGTCTGGCCGCAGCCCGGATCTCCAGGTCGTAAGCGTTGCCGACGCCGGGGGCCCGGCATCGGCCTCTCATACCGGCATCGGCCGTATAGGCAGCCAACAGAGCCGCCAGGGCGAGAGTCGGGGCGAGTGGGTACCGCATCACAGGAAAGCGGCCAACAGCGCCACTAGAGCCAGCACGCCGCAGATGCGCAGACCGCCATTGACGGCGGCCGCGAGAGCGAAGACGGCCTCGCCCGGCTCGATCGGTTTGCCCTGCCTATGCTTGGCCGCGATGGCCTCGAGTTCGTCGAACTGCGGAACCACGACCTCTTGCAGCCGGGTCTTGCACAGCGCCCAGAGAACCAGCACGGCCACGCCAAAGGCGATGAGCGCAAAGATGACCGAGTCGAGCACCGGCCCCCAGGCCCCCTCCCCGGACAGAAACCTGGACCCATCCAGGGCCCAGACCGGGGTCGAGGCGCAGGCAGCCAGCAGGGCGGCGGGCAGCGCGCAACGGACGACAGGTCGAATCATGATTCCCTCCGTTCCTTGACGGTCATTCTAACCCCACACCGTGACGCGCTCCGCGCGGCCCGCGTCACTTTCGCCGCCTGGGGCGGTCCACGATGCGCCGGACCTGGCGTGCGCTCAGACCGTACCGGCGCGCCAGCGTGGCATAGTTCGTCCCGTCGAAGGCCCCCCGTATCCGGGCGTTGCGCCCGCGCCGCTCCAGGGCCGCGCGCACCGCAGCGCCGTCCGGCACGTACACCGCCCCGGGCCCGCCCAGGGCGTCGCACAACGCCACTATCAGCAGCGCCACCCGCTCTTCATCGTCGCCCAGGGCGGCGAGCCATTGCGGCGAGCGCATCACCCGCCACGCCGTCTCCGCCATGACCGCAGCCGCACCGGCGTCATGCGCCATCCCCGTCCGCTCCTCTGCGCTTGAGCGCTTTGAGGCCCTCGATCACCCGGCTTGCCTGCTCAGCCGTCGCCACCCGCCTGATTCCCTGGTTGCGCCGCAGCCAGCGCGAAAACCCCTCCGGCTCCCGCCACGCGATCTCGCCCGCAAGCTCCGCGATGAAGCGCTGCTGCGCCGGCGACGCCAGACGCTTCACTCCGGGCGGCAGCTCCGCCCGCACCACCCGCACCACCGCGCACCGACCCTCCCTCACGGACCTGAGACGCTTCGGCCGGCTCCCGGGCGCCTGCCCGAGCGGCCGCCCCAGCCGCGCCAACAACGCGCTCGCCTGACGCCGGTTCAACTCCTTGCAGCTCCCAACCCCGAACTCCGTCCGCAGCAACTCCCGATAGGTCCCGTCCTCGATCCCCAGCCGCGCCAGCGCCGCGTGGATGGATTTGATCTGCGCCCCGGTGATCGGCTTGACGTCGGCCTCAGCCATGATTCGGCTCCGGATATTCCCGTATCCCAAGACCCCCGGGCCACTCGGAAGGGTCGCCGCCCCTGGGGTCCTGCAACAGAATCCGCTGCCCGTCCTCGACCGGCAGCCCCCCGAGTTGTTTGACGAACACCGGAACCCCCCTCTCCCGGCACCCGTTCACCACCGAGCGAATCCAGGCGACCTCGCAACGCCTCGCTTTCGGGCCGGACTCCCCGCCCACAATGACCCAGTCGAGGCCGTCCCGCAGCAACCCGCCGGGATGGCCCGGACTGCCGTGCAGCCTCAATACACGCAGCGCGTTGAACGTCGTTGCATTGCCGCCGCCGCGCTCCATCCCCAGCTTGACGACGTCGGTCAGATCGACCGGCCCGAGCACCGGCTCCACGCTCACGAACCGCACTGCGGCCGGTGTTGCGAGCAGCACCGGAATGCGCTCGTCGGCACAGTCCTGGTTCTCCACGCTCACGCCCAGCCAGACGTTGGGCAGCGACAGATGGTCATCCCTTCGCACAGGGCCGCCGCGACTGATTCGCTCGTCCGTCTGCGGGCTCAGGTAGGCCCGCATCCGATCTGCACGTTTGGTCAGTACCTGGAAGTTGTGGCGCGGGCATCGAGCCATCACGGCAAAGACCTGGTCCAGGAACCCGTCCGGCACAGAGGGATGGGAAGGCCAGTGGTCGCTGAACCACTGGAGGGCGCGGCTGTAGCTCCGCGTAGTCAGATCGCAGCCAGATGCGATGCGGCGGTAGCGCGATCCATGGTTCCAGATCAGGGTAGAGACGCGAGCCGGACTGCGGCCTGCATGCCGACAGTAAGCCTCCATGAGAGTGACTAGGACGACTCGGTGATTCATACCGCGCACATAGCGGTATAAATACCGCTATGTCAACCCCTATTGCGCAGCGGGGGCAGAACGCGGTAAAAATACCGCGTATGAGCATCAGGAATCGGCTCCTGGAATCGATCAGCGAAAGTGGCATGTCGGATCGTCAGGTGTCGGTGCTGGCTACTGGCAGCACCGACACCGTGCGCAATATGCGGCGCGGGGCAAGCCCACGTACGGATACCCTAGAGGCACTATGTAAGTCCCTCGGCTTGGAACTCCACGTTGGTCCGCCGCGCTCCTCCTCCTCCGGCTCCAAGGATCTGTATGTCGAGGGCCGAGATACAGAAGCGGGGCTATCGCCGGCGCACCTGCGCGATCTGGAATCGAGCGCCCGTGGGCTGGTACGGGTGGTGGTGGAGGCGGGCGGGGACCCATCGTGGGTGGAGCGTCACGCGTGGGAGGAGGAGGTGCGTGTGGAGGCGGGGCGGGTAGCGGTGGAGGTGGGAGGGAAGCGGCGGGCGTTGGGGCCTGGGGGATCCGTGCGGATACCGGCTGGGGAGTTGCATAGCCACTACAGCCTGGAGCCGTCGCGGTGGGTGTTGCTGGCGGAGGGCGCGGGCGAAAGTCTGGACGACCCCACGGCGCTGGCGGAGCCGAGGGTTGAGTACGACCCCGGCATCCGGCAGATCGGGGTAGTGGCGGCGTTGGATGCCGAGGACATCCCGCCCGGCGCGCGGCCGGTGGACGTGCGCGGGATTCCAGCTACCGAGAGCACGGATGATGAGGAGTTCGAGTTGGTCCGGCGCTACGACGGCAGGGAGGTACGGATGGCGGCGGGGCATGGCGAGATTGTGGACACCGAGCCGGAGCCCGGCGAGGTCAAGTTTCGGCGGAATTGGCTCCGATCTCACGGCCTCAAGGCCACGAACCTGATGCTGCTGGACGTGGTGGGGGATAGCATGTTTCCGACGATCCGGGAGGGCGACGCGGTGCTGATCGACGAATCCCGCCGCTCGCCGCAGAGCGGTCGGGTTTACGCCCTACGGACAACCGAGGGTCTGCTGGTGAAGCGTCTACGCAGGCGCAGGGGTCGCTGGTGGGCGGACAGCGACAATGATGAGTATCCGGCCCGCCCAATCCACGAGAATGACGAAGCCTTGGGCCTCGTCGTGTGGTGGGCACACACGGAGCAGTCGCGATGAGGGGGCGAGACACCGTCCATCGGGGCGGTAGCTGACCCTGGCCCCCGCCCATAGGGGTTCCCATCTTGGTGGACGGCGACATCTTTATGGTCTGCATTGGCGACGGGCATGTCGTCGGGCTGGCCAGGTTATCGGTTCTCAGCCCGTCGTGCCCATCACGGAGTCAGCCTCCGCCGCTGATCAGGAGTTCCTGCACCCTCCGTGTGGTTTTGGCGTTGGCCGAGTTGCGGGTCTGGACCTCCTCCAGTTCAAACTTCCTGAACAGTTCCCGGACCTCGGGGGTATCGTTGAGGGAGAGGATGAACCTGCCTTTGAGGCTGGCGAGGATGCCGGCCATGCGGGTGAAGTCCTGTCGCTCGAACAACCCTTTTCCATAGTCGTGCTCGTGTCCCCAGTAGGGGGGGTCGATGTAGAAGAGGGTGAAGGGTCTGTCGTATCGGGTGATGAACTGATGCCAGTGGAGGGATTCGATATGGACGCCTTGGAGGCGTTTGTGGGCGGCGGAGATGAGGCGGCGCATTTTGTCGGCGGTGAGCCTTGCGGGGTGATGGGGGCTGGCCATGCCGGTCTGACCGGGGGTGGCGTGGTTTGCGGGTTTGCCGCCGAAGGTGAGGCGCTGGAGGAAGGCGAATCTTGCGGCGCGCTGGATATCGGTAAGGGTCTCTGGGGGGACGGCGCAGAGGCGGGCGAACTCGCGTCTTGACGAGAGCGTGCAGCGGAACTGGCGGGTGATCTCGTCGGGGTGCTCTCGGACCATTCGGAAGAGATTGGTGATGTCGCCGTTGATGTCGTTGAGGATCTCGGATTTGGGTTTCTTGGCTCTTCTGAAGAAGACGCCGCCCATGCCGGAGAAGGGTTCAGCGTAACAGGCATGGGGGACTGCGTCGATGCGCTTGATGATGCGCTGGGCCAGGTAGCGTTTGCCGCCGAACCAGGGGGCGAGGGGTTCGGCGGGGTCGGTGTCCTGGAACGTTTCCGGGACGGTGTCGGCGGTTGACATCAGGGGGATCTCCCACGATAGTTGCACCCGCCCCTTGGGGGGTGGCGGGACGGCCGTTGAGCGGCCGGCAGCGGTCGTGGGAGGTTTGTTCTCCCGGTTCGGGATGTTGGTAGCATCCCGGCCCCCGCCCATAGGCTTTTCCATTCAGGCTCGTCCGATCCGGGGCGGGTTCGTTCGTTCAACATAACACCTGGAAAGTGACACGAATGGGGCGGTCTGTGTCCCGCATCTGTCTGTAAGATGGGGGTCATGGGGAGAGGTGCGCGTTATGAAGTGCTGGCTGCAGGGCGGGGGGCGAGGAGATGAGTGCATTGGACGGGTGGATAGACGTGTGTCGTGTGGGGCGGTGGCGCGGGATGGACGGCAGGGCGGTGACGCTGGGGGAGGCGGACCTGGACGGGATGGTACGCGAGCAGGGTGTTGGGGACCCTGCGCCGGTGGTGGTGGGGCATCCTGGGACGGACGCGCCGGCGTATGGGTGGGTGGATGGTTTGCGGCGGGCGGGGGACCGATTGCAGGCGCGGTTGCGGGACATTGATCCGAGTTTCCGGAGTGCGGTGGAAGCGGGTCGGTACGCGGGTCGTTCGGTGGCGTTGGAGCGGGGGGAGGAAGGCGGTTATCGGGTGCGGCACGTGGGGTTTCTGGGTGGCGCGGCGCCGGCGGTGCCGGGGTTGTCGCCGACGCAGTTCAGCGGCGAGGCGGACTGTGTGATCGAGTTGGGGGCGGCGGAGTTGGCGACGGGTGAGGATCGTTGGGCGTGGGGGACGATGGCGCGTGTGCTGCGGCGGTGGCGGGAGTGGCTGATCGAGGCGCACGGGGTGGAGAAGGCGGACGGGATCGTGAGCGAGTACGACGTGAAGGCGGTGGCGGAAGCGCAAGCGCAGCGGGAGTCCGGCGCACCCCCATCAACCGCCAGTCTGGCGGACCAATCCACACGGACGAACACAGGACAATCCACACATAAAAGCGGCGAAGATGGGAGCGGGGCGGAATTCTCCGGCGGCCTGGCGGCGGGTGGAACCATGCCCGGCGGCGCGTCTGCCATCCAGGCAGGCGGGGCTGCCGGCCCCGCCTCATCGCAAGGATCCGAGGAGGGAGAGATGACGGAGCGGGAGAGTCGGGAGCGGGCAGACCGAGAGCAGTTGGCGGCGGAGCGAGAGGCGTTGGCGGCGCGGGAGGCGGCCTTCGAGGCGCGGGAGCGTCTGCGCGCGGCGGAAACGGAGCTGGCGGAACACGTGAAGGCGGGGCGGGTGCTGCCCGGGGAGGCTCCGGGCTTGGCGGCGCTGATGGCGTCGTTGCCGGGGGACGAGGAGGCGGAGCTGGTGTTTGCGGCGGCGCAGCCTGGGGGCGGCCATGTTCGGATGGCTCCTGGGGCGTATTTGCGGGAGTTTCTGTCGGGTCTGCCGGAGCGTGTGATCTACCGGGAGCTGGCGGGGCCTGGGAGGGCGCCTGAGGGGATTGGGGGCAAGGACCCTGGGGAGGTGGCGCGTGCGGCGCAGGCGCTGCTGGCGGCGGATGAGAGCGGGGAGCTGCGGATCGACCAGGCGGTGAGGCAGGTGCTGGGCGAGAGGGGAGAGCAAGGGAATGTCTGAGTATTTGTTGACCAGGAACTTTACGGCGCAGGGGGCGGTTCCGGCCCGGAGGATCGTCAAGGCGGGAGCGGGCTCCGGGCAGGTGGCGGCGGCGGACAGCGGTGCGGCGGCGCTGCTGGGGGTGGCGGACGAGTTGGGCGGTGCAGGCGGCGGGCGCGTGGACGTGCACGTGGCGGGCATTGCCGGGGTGGTTGCGGGCGGGGCATTCGCGGTGGGCGCGATGCTCACCTCCGACGCCAACGGCAAGGCGGTTGCAGCGGTCCCGGCTGCTGCCGATCTGCGGAGCGAGATCGTGAACGGCGCGGGTTCGAGCGCGGACATCGCGGTGGCCGACGTGACGACTGCGGACGCGCTCGGGGCGGTGATCGAGCTGGCTGACGACGGCAGGGCGTTGGTCGTGCGTGATGCGGAAATCACGGAAGACGGCAAGATCCAGTCCGCGACGGACACCACGGGCAAGAAGCTCCTGGTGCTGTGGACTCGAGCTTCGGCCCGGGCGGCGGTCATCGGCCGGGCGCTCGGGAGTGCTGCGGCGGACGGCGACGTCGTGCCGGTATTGATAGCGCACGCGGCGCTGTAGAGGAGGAACCCATGCCCGAGAACATTTTATCGACGTATCCGGTGGACTTCGAGCGGACGGCGATAGCGGCGGCGTACCGCAACCCTCTGTACATTGCGGGAGAGGTATTTCCGCGGGTGGGGGTGGGGCGGAAGGAGTACCGCTACACGGAGTATCCGATAGCGGAGAGCTTCACGGTGCCGGACACGCGGATCGGGAGGCGGTCGGCGCCGACGATGGTGCACTTCAGCGCGGTGGAGAAGCCCGGGGCGTGCGAGGACTACGGGCTGGAGGACGCGATACCGGACGACGACGTGAGGAACGCGCCGTCCAGTGCGGCGAACCCCATCGACCGTTCGACCATGCTGTTGACGGACCTGTTGATGATCGGCCGGGAGCAGCGGGCGGCCGCTCTGGCGTTAGACAAGGGGAAGTACCCGGCCTCGAACAAGGTGACGCTGGCGGGGAACCATCAGTGGAGCGTGGACCACGCGGACTCGGACCCGATCGAGGACATACTGGGAGCGATGGAAGGGATGGTGGTTCCGCCGACGCATCTGTTGTTGGGGAGCGTGGTGTGGCAGAAGCTGCGGACGCACAAGGTGATCCTGAAGGCGTTGAACCGGACGGACGGGGACCGCGGGATAGCGCGGCGGCAGGACGTGGCGGAGTTGTTCGAGTTGCAGGGGCTGGTGGTGGGTCAGACCTGGGTGAACTCGAAGCCTCGGGGGCAGGCGGCGGTGCTGGCGCGGGTGTGGGGCAAGAGTGCGCTGCTGTTTCGGCGGGACCCCAACGCGGACGTGACGGGGCCGCCGACCCTGGGGGTCACCGCGGAGTATCGGGGCCGGGAGGTGCGGACGGGGTTTGACGAGAGTCTGGGGGCGCGCGGGGCGCACCGGGTGCGGGTGGTGGACACGTGCGAGGAGCGGATGATCCGCCGTTGGCGGGGTATCTGTTCGACCAGGCGGTGGCGTGATGGGTGCGTTGTATGAGGTGCGGAGTCCGTTGAAGCACGCTCGGCGGCGTTACGAGCCTGGGGAGGAGATCGTGCTCGAGGACGAGGCGGCGGGGCCGCTGCTGGAGTCCGGGGTGATCGCATGGCTCTCCGAGGGAGAGAGGCGCCCGGCTGGAACCTCTGCGGCAGGTTCGGACGGTGAGGGAGAGAGCGGGGCGAAGGGCGGAGAGAGCAAGCGGCCGGCCGGGAGCGGGGCGAACCCGGATTCCGGGGCTGAGGCCGCGGGTCGGGCGGCGGTGCTGCGGGAGGCGATTGCGGCATTGGGGCCGGAGGCCAGGGAGCCGGAGCAGTGGACCCGGTCGGGGAAGCCGGAGGTACGGGCGCTGGAGGCGGCGAGCGGTCTCGGGGGCGTGAGCGCGGCGGAGCGGGACGCGGCGTGGGCGGCGTATCAGGGAGAGAAGGGGGAAGGCGAATGACCAAGGGTGAGCGTCGTGTGGGCATCGGGTTCAACCCGTCGGGCAGCGAGGCGGTGGACCGGATCAAGCGGCAGGCGGCGGACATGATCGACGGCATCGAGTGCATCACGGCGTCGTCGCCCGCGGTGTCCGTGGAGGTGGGGCGGTGAAGGCGGCGACGAGGCGGGCAGAGTAGCATGGGGTACGCGACCTGCGGGGACATGGCGGCGCGGTACGGGGCCGGGGAGATGGCGCGGCTGTTGGAGGCTCCGGACGGGGCGGAGGATGCGGGCCGGGCGGAGGCGGCGTTGGCGGACGCATCCGCGGAGGTGGACGCGGCGCTGGCGGAGTCCTACGAGTTGCCGCTGCCTTCGGGGGCTGCCTATCCGCTGCTGACGGCGATAGCGTGCGACCTGGCGCGGCAGCGGCTGTACGACGACGAGGCGACGGAAGCGGTGTCGAACCGGGCGCGGCGGAGCCGGGTGCTGCTCAAGGAGTTGGCAGCGGGCACGCGGAAGCTGCTGGCGAAGGGCGGCAAGGTCATGGCTCGGCGCGCGGTCGGAGGGACGCGGGTGGGGCCGAAGCCGGTGATGACCGGGGAGAACCTGAGGGGTTTGTAGGGATGGCGGGAGCGGGAGTCCGGATCGACGTGAAGTGGGACGACCGGGAGGTGAAGGCGGCGCTGCGGGCGCTGTCGGCCCGTCTGGGGAACATGCGGCCGGTGCTGGACGAGATCGGGGCGAGGCTGACCTCGTCGGTGATCCGCCGTTTCGAGACGGAGCGGGGTCCGGACGGAGCGGCATGGAAGAAGTCCGGACGGGCTCGCCGCGAGGGCGGGCAGACGCTGACGGACACGGGACGGCTGCGGGCGTCGATCACGCACCGGGCATCGCGGGACGAGGTGGTGGTGGGGACCAACGCGTTGTACGCGGCCATCCACCAGTTCGGGGGCAAGACGCCGGCGCGGACCATCCGGCCGAAGCACAAGAAGGCGTTGTTCTGGCCTGGGGCGGCGCATCCGGTGAAGCAAGTGAACCACCCGGGGTCGGTGATGCCGGCGCGGCCGTTCCTGGGTGTGGACGAGGGCGACCGGGAGATGATCCTGCGGGTCATTCACCGCGCCCTGGAGCGTGCCATGGATGCGGGGGCGGTGTGATGGGCGAGGCCGCGGCGCAGATGGGCTTTTGGGCGGCCACGGCCGCGGCCGAGCGGCTGGAGCGGTTGTTGACAAAGCGCGGGCGGGAACTGTCGGGAGAGGGCCTGGGGCCCCTGCCGGAGTGGGCCATAGGCATGGAGCCGGCGCCGCTGCGGGAGGTGCTGGGGGCGCTGGAGATTGCCGGCGCAGTGAAGCTGCGTCCGCCCCTGGCGGTGGTGGCTCCGATATCGGAGGCGGCGGGGGAGACCCGTGCAGGTTGGGGCGCGACGAGCCAGCAGATCATCCTGACCCTGGGGGTGGCGGTGATGATCGCTGCGCCGAACGATCCGGGCGGGGTGCGGGCGCGGCGCAAGGACGAGCTCTCGGACACTCTGGCCGCGGTGCGCGGCGCGTTGATGGGCTGGGTGCCGCCGGGGTTTCTGGCGCAGCCGCTGACGTATGTGCGGGGGCGGTTGCTGGAGATCGAGGACGGGCGGATCACGTGGCAGGACGAGTGGGAGACGCGGTACTGGATCACGGCGCACGAGGGGGTGGAGCCTTGCGGGCCGGCGATGGAGTTGTGCGAGCGCCCCCGCGGGAACCATCCCGAGGCTTCGGAGGTCGGGCAGTCATGAGCGAGGATCAGGAGCAGGGGTTCGATTTGGCGGAGTTGGCGCGTCGTCTGGCGAACGTGGTTCGGCTGGGGACGGTGGAAGAGGCGGACTACGCCATCGCGCGGGTGCGAGTGAAGTACGACGAGGGGCCGGCGGGGGCGCCGGTGCTGACGGCGTGGCTGCCGTGGATCACCACTCGGGCGGGCGGGGACCGGAGTTGGTGGGCGCCGGAGGCGGGGGAGCAGGTGCTGCTGCTGGCGCCCTCGGGGGAGTTGGGCCAGGGGGTGGTGCTGCCGGCGGTGTACCGGACGGCGCATCCGGCCAACGGAGAGCGTGCGGACCTGACCCGGGTGGACTGGGGCAACGGCTCGTGGGCGGAGCATGACCGCAAGACCGGGACGGTCAAGGTGCACGCCAAGGGCGACGTCGAGATCGTGGCCGAGGGCAACATCAGGCTCAAGGCTGCCAGGATCGACCTGAACTAAGGAAGAGGACGGGATGCCGGCGGTGACTCGATTGGGGGATGCGTGCACGGGGCACGGGTGCTTTCCGGCGCGGCCTTCGAGCGGCGGTTCGCCGGCGGTGTTCGCGAACGGGACCGCGGTGCACCGTGAAGGGGACGGCTGGTCGGCGCACGCCTGTCCGGACACGCCGCCGCACGGGGGAGCGCTGGCGTCGGGGAGTTCGACGGTGTTCGCCGAGGGTCGTCAGTTGGGGCGGATCGGGGACCCGGTGGACTGCGGCTCGGGTGTGGCTGCGGGGAGCGGGGACGTATTTGCGGGAGGTTGAGAGATGGGCAGGTACAGGGTGAAACAGGATTTCGTGCAGGACGGGCGGGCGCTGATTCCGGGCGATTGCGTGGAGCTGACGGCCCGCCAGGCACGGTATCTGCGTTTGAGCGGGCTGATCGAGCCGGCGCCGGATGAGGCGAGCGGGGCGCCGGAGGCGGTGCGGGAGGACCAGCTGGATTCGCGGGAGGACCTGATCCGGGGGGCCATCGAGCGGTTGACGCCCGGAGAAGCGGGGCACTGGACCGCCGGGGGGCAGCCCGAGGTTCGGGCCTTGCGCGAGCACGGGGCGCCGGCGGACCTGAGCGCCAGGGAGCGGGACGCGGTCTGGGCGGGGTTGCAGGAGGCCGGGGGGGAACGATGACCGGCATGAGCGCGCGGACCGGGCGGATGCTGGACGGGGCGGCGCACCTGCGGCAGTCGATCCGGGACATTCTGACCACGCCGGTGGGGAGCCGGGTGATGCGGCGGGACTACGGCTCGCGGCTGTTCGAGTTGGTGGACACGCCGCTGGACGGCGGGGCGCTGGTGGAGGTCTACGCCGCAGTGGCGGAGGCGTTGGAGCGGTGGGAGCCCCGGTTCCGGCTGACGCGGGTGCAGGCGAGCGCTTCGGAGGCCGGGACCGGTCAGGTGGTGCTGGACCTGGAGGGGGAGTACCTGCCCGAGGGCCGGCCGGTGCGGCTGGAGGGGATTCTGGCGTGACGGCGCAGATCGACCTTTCCCGGCTTCCGGCGCCGGACGTGGTGGAGGCGCTGGACTACGAGGCGGTCCTCACGGCGATGATCGCGGAGTTGCGTGCGCGCTGGCCGGAGTACGACGCGGCCGAGTTGGAGAGCGAGCCGGCCCGGAAGATCCTCGAAGTGTGCGCGTACCGGGAGTTGCTGCTGCGGCAGCGGGTGAACCAGGCGGCGCGGTCGGTGATGCCGGCGTTTGCCAAAGGGAATGACCTGGACCACCTGGCGGCCCTGGTGGGGGTCCGGCGGCAGGTGGTGAAGGCGGGCGACCCCGGGGCGTTGCCGCCAGTGCCGCCGACTTATGAGGATGATGAGCGCCTGCGCGCCCGGGTGCAGCTGGCGCCCGAGGCGTTCACCGCGGCCGGCTCGGT
The DNA here is from genome assembly GCA_963422385.1 of Binatia bacterium. Classification (GTDB taxonomy): domain Bacteria; phylum Desulfobacterota; class Binatia; order UBA9968; family JAJDTQ01; genus JAJDTQ01. The sequence goes on from OY729432.1 coordinate 2,630,874, forward strand.
GGGGGCGTACCGGGCTCGGGCGTTGGAGGCGGACCCTCGGGTGAAGGACGTGTCGGTGAGCAGTCCCAAGCCGGGGGAGGTGGAGGTGACGGTGCTGGCGGAGGAGGGGGACGGGCGCGATCCGGGCGGGCTGGCCAAGGTCGTTGAGGCGGCGCTGAGCGCGGATGAGGTGCGGCCGCTCACGGACGTGGTGCGGGTCAGGGGGGCGCAGGTGGCCGGGTACAGGATCGAGGCGGAGTTGGCGGTGGGGTCGGGTCCGGACGCACAGGCGGTGCGGGCGGCTGCGGAGGCCGGGGTGCGGGCCTTTGCGGGCGAGCGTCACCGCCTCGGGGCCCGGGTTCCGTTGTCGGGGCTGTACGCGGCCCTGCACGTGGCCGGGGTCCAGGGGGTGACGTTGAAACAGCCGGATCGGGATGTAACGGCAACGGTGCGGGAGGCGCCGTTCGCCGGGTCGGTGGCCGTGGAGGTTGCCGGTGGCTGACACGCTGCTGCCGCCCAACGCCTCGCCGCTGGAGCGGGGGCTGGAGCAGGCCTCGGCGCGGCAGGCCGACGTGCCGGTCCCGATCTCCGCTCTGTGGCGACCGGAACAATGCCCTTCTTATCTGCTGCCCTGGCTGGCCTGGGCGGTGTCGGTGGATGCCTGGGACCCGGACTGGCCCGAGGAAGCGCGGCGCGAGGCCGTGGCGCGGAGCATCGCGCTGCACCGGCGCAAGGGCACGGCCTGGGCAGTGCGGGACGCCCTGGAGCGCTTGGGCGCGGTCTACGACCTGACCGAGTTGACGGGCGGGAAGCACCACCGCATGGCCATCGCGGTCTACAACAGCGGCGCGCTGCTGAGTGCGGGGGTGGCGCGGGTCCGGGAGCAGGTGGACGCGGCCAGGCGGGCCTCGGTGCACTACACGCTGACCTTGGTGGCCGGCGCCGCGGGCGAGGTCCCGATGGCGGCCGGGGCGGGGGCCGCCTCGGTGTGCACGGCTCCCCTGACGCTGGAGGTGCGGGCGTGAGCGCGCTGGTGCTGACCGACGCCGGGCGCACGGCCATGGCCGACGGCGGCAATCGGGGTCTGCGGCAGGTGCAACTCGTCTCCATGCAGATCGGCGACGGCGTGGGAGCGGTGGAAGCCTCGCGCGAGCATCTGCGGCGCAGGCGCGACGCCGCGGCCCTGACCGGCTCCACCGCGGTGGACGGCCGGCTGGCGGTGCGCGCGGACTTTCTGTCGGACACGGCTTATGCGGTGACGGAGATGGGACTGTTGGCGCGGGTGGGCGGGGTCGGCCGGGAGTTCCTGTTCGCCTACTGGTCCGCGCCCGCAGAAGACCGCGCACTCGCCCAGAAAGCGTCCGGGACCACGCTGGTGGTGGCTGCGGTGGTGGAGATCGTCCGGAGCGCGGCCGAGTTGGACGTCACCGTGTCGCCGGACGTGCACGTTGCGGCAACGACGTTCGCGGCGCTCTCGGACACCCCGGACGGGATCACCGCTCTGGGATGGGCGCGGGGCAACGCCGCCGGCGACGCCCTGGAGTTCACCGACCTGCCGGACGCCGCCGTGGCGGTCAAGGGCGTGTCCAGACGCGCCACCAACGCCGAGGCCGAGGCCGGCAGGGAAGCCGCCGCCACGCTGGCGCCGGCTCAACTGCGCTACGCGGTCCCGCGGGTGAGCATCGAGGCGTCCTTGCCGCGGATCCGTGATGCGCGCTCCAGTGTCTACCTGGTCCTGGATTACCTGGAGAGCCGGCACCCGGCACTGGCCTTGGCCCAAGGCGGCATCTGGGACTTTGTGCCGTCCCTGGGCGCCTTCCCCTCGGCAGGGCCGTCCCGCTGGGGCCTGGCGCGGTTCGCGGACACCGATGAGATTCTGACCACGGTCCTGCCGTTGATCCACGACCGCGCGGTCTCGCTCCGGGGGCTGCTGTCGAGGACCGCGGCGGAGTCCCGAACCGGACTCATCGCCCTCGCCACCGAAGCCGTGGCCGACGCGGGGACCGACCATACCGCGGCCATGACCGCTGCCCTGGTCAAGCGGCGGATAGAGGCGGCCGTTGCCAGCGGCAGTGGCCACAGTCATTCCGGCTATGCCGGCAGGAGCCACAGTCACGGTAGCCACAGTCATTCCGGCTATGCCGGCAGTGGCCACAGTCATTCCGGCTATGCCGACAGTAGCCACAGTCATTCCGGCTATGCCAGCAGTGGCCACAGTCACGGTAGCCACAGTCATTCCGGCTATGCCAGCAGTAGCCACAGTCACGGTGGCCACAGTCGCGTCACCGATGCGTGCTTTGCGCTCTCGACCCCGGTGCTGATGGGCGACGGGGTGAGTGTGAGGCCGGTCGGGGAGGTGCGGATCGGGGACTGGCTGGCCTCGCCCGCTGGGCCTCGGGAGGTGGTGGCGCTCGACGCGTCGGGGCGCTTCCACGACACGGTGGTCATCGCGGTCTCGGCGGGCGACAGAGAGATCGAGGTGGTGTGCACGCCGAACCACCGGTTCCTGACTCCGGGCGGGGGCTGGGCCTGCGTGACGCCGTGGCCGGCCCGCAAGCGCAGCCGGGTATGGCGTCCGGTGGTGGATGGCAGCGGCCGGCGGGAGGCTTGGCGGCGCGACCGGGTGATGGACAGGGAGAGACTGGTTGCGGGCGTGGCCGTCAAGGTGCTGTCGGCGGGCGGTCTGCACTGGGCAGGCCGGGTGACGAGTGTGCGTCCCGGCCCTCGGGTTCGCGTGGTGTCGCCGATCACTGGCGGGACCATCTACGTGGGCGGCGGCGCGGCAGCGTCCGCGGGCCACGCGCCCGAGACCGCGGGGATGAGGCGCGGGTCCGACGTGGCGGATTTCTTCCGGATGGGGGTTGGGGATGGATAGGTTGACGAGGCTGGAACAGCGGGAGCGGTGGGTGGTGCCGCCAGGGTGGACGGAACTCCACGTGGCCGCGGCCTACGGAGATCTGCCCAGGGTGTCGGCGCTGATCAAGACCGGCGCCGATGTCAACGCGGCGCATGCGACGGGCGCTGTTCCGCTGCACGGCGCCGTCCGCTTCGGCCACCTGCCCGTGGTCGGGGCGCTGCTGAAGGCCGGGGCCGATCCTGAGGCGAAGCAGGACGGCGCCGGGCGGCCGATCCTCATCGCCGCTCAACACGGCCACCTGCCCGTGGTCGAGGCATTGATCAAGGTCGGGGTCGACGTCAACGCGGCGCGCAGCAATGGGCGCCGGGCCATCCACGGCGCCGTCCGCTTCGGATACGAGGGCATACTCGCGGTGCTGCTGAAGGCCGGGGCCGACATGGAGGCGCGGAACGCCGGTGGATGGACGCCGCTGAACGTCGCTGCGTGGTTCGGATGGTGGGACATCTGTTCGGTGCTGATCGATGCCGGGGCCGACATGGAGGCGCAGAACGGCCAGGGAGACACTCCCCTGCTGAGCGCGGCCAGGAGGGGAAAGACCATGGCTGCGGCGGTGCTCCTGCGTGCGGGCGCGGACCGTGCGGCAAAGGACCAGGACGGAGCCGCGGCGCTGGACCTCGCCGAGAAGCGCGGCCACGTGAGGGTGGCCGCGGAGATCCATGAGGCCGCCAGGAGCACGAAAGGAGACGAACGATGAGCACTGATTTTCTGCACGGGGTCGAGGTCGTCGAGGTGCAGGGCGGGGCGCGGCCGATCCGCACCGTCAAGTCCTCGGTCATCGGCCTGGTGGGCACCGCGCTCAAGGGGCCGGTGAACACCCCGACGCTGATCACCACGCGCCGGGAGGGCGTCGAGACCTTCGGGAGCGGTTTCGGCACCATCCCGGACGCCCTCGACGCCATCTTCGACCAAGCCGGCGCCATGGTGGTGGCGGTCAACGTGTTCCAGCCCAAGGTCCACACGGCCGCGGCCACCGCGGTGATCGAAGCCTTCGGCAACGACGACGCAATCGTGCTGCCCGCGGCCCATTTTCCCGTCTCCGGCGTGGCGGTGAAGAACACCGTCGATAAAAATGGCTCCCCCGCTGCCGGGACCAAGACCTACCTCAAGGGCACGCACTACTCGCTGGATGAGGCGACCGGCAAGGTCACCCGCCTCGAGCCGGACAGCGGCGCCATAGTCGCGGACGCCAAGATCCATATCGCCTACAAGGTCCCCGACGAATCCGACGCCGGTCTCATGACTGCGGTTGTCGGCGGCGTGGACGCGACCACCGGCGCGTACAAGGGACTCCAGGCGCTGCTGGCCGCGGAGAGCGTGTGCAAGGCTCAGCCCAGGATACTCATCGCGCCGGGGTACACCGGAACGCCGTCCAGCGAGGGCGGGGCCGGGACCGCGCTGGCGGAGATGTACGGCATCGCCGACCGCATGCGCGCGGTGATCATTGCCGACGGCCCCAACGACACCGACGCCAAGGCCATCGCCTTCCGGGAGTCCATCGGCCACCGCCGCACCTACGTCGTCGATCCACAGGTCAAGGTCTGGGACCACGAAGCCAACGGAGGCAAAGGCGGCGAAGCCGCGGCCCCGGCCTCCGCCCGGGTCGCCGGGGTCATGGCCAAGAGCGACGCCGAGCGCGGGTTCTGGTGGAGCCCGTCGAACCGCCCCATCTACGGCATCGTGGGCACCGCCCGGCCGGTGGACTTCACCCTGGGCGACGCCAACGCCCGGGCCAACCATCTCAACGAGAACGAGGTGGCCACCATCATCCAGAAGGACGGCTACCGGCTCTGGGGCAACCGCACCTGCTCCGGGGATCCCAAGTGGGCGTTCCTGTCGGTGGTGCGCACCGCGGACATGATCAACGACAGCCTGCTGCGCGCCCACATGTGGGCCGTGGACCGCTGCATCACCAGGACCTACGTCGAGGACGTGACCGAAGGGGTCAACGCCTATCTGCGCCACCTCAAGGCCATCGGCGCCATCCTGGGCGGCCAGTGCTGGGCCGACCCCGAGCTCAACGCCAAGGATCAGATCGCCCAAGGCAAGGTGTGCTTCGACTTCGACTTCACCCCGCCCTACCCGGCCGAGCGCATCACCTTCCGCTCCCGCCTGGTCAACGACTACATCGAGGAGATATTCGCATGATCGAGGACGTGCTGAAGAACATGAACCTGTTCGTGGACGGCCGCGGCTACGCCGGCAAGGTGGACGAGTTGACTCCGCCCAAGCTCACGGTCAAGACCGAGGAGCACCGGGCCGGGGGCATGGACGCCCCGGTGGAGCTCGACATGGGCACGGAGAAGCTCGAATGCGACTTCTCCTCCTCGGCCATCGATGCCGAAACCCTCAAGCTCTGGGGCGTGGCCCCGGGCAACCTGGTGCCCTTCACTTTCCGCGGCGCCCTGCAGTCCGAGGACGGCTCGGTCAAGCCCCTGGCCATGCAGTGCCGCGGCCACGTGCGTGAGATCGACTTCGGTTCCTGGAAAGCCGGCGACAAGGCGGTCATGAAGGTCGCCGTGGCGCTCCGCTACTACAAGCTGGAGATCGACGGCGAAACCCTCCACGAGGTGGACGTCGAGAACATGGTGCGCATCATCAACGGCACCGACCAGGTCCAGGCCCAGCGCGAAGCACTGGGAATCTAGGGAGAGGACAGAAACATGGAAACCATCCAACTCCAACACCCTGTCACCATCGAAGGCACCGAGGTCAAGCAGCTGAACCTCAGACGGCCCAAGGTGCGTGACCTGCGCGACGCGCAAAAGGCCGGCAAAGGCGCCACCGACGCCGAAATAGAAATCCGCCTGTTCGCCAACCTCTGCGAGGTAACCCCCGAGACCATCGAGCAACTCGACCTCGCCGACTACGGGCGGCTCCAAAAGGCATACGAAGGTTTTTTGTCCGGGCAGGAGAGGTCCGCAGCGCCCGCGCCCTCGTAGCCCACGTGTTCCATCAGCCCTTCTCGGAGATCGACGAGATGGACCTGGACGAACTCATGGAGCTCAACAATGACGCCCAGACGCTGCTCAAGGCGATCTACGGCGGGAAGTGATGTCCGTCCGGCTGGCCTTGATGTCGAGCCAGCAGTCATGAACCGCGATAACGAAGGTCACTGCGACGACGTAGAGCACAATCACGGGTAAACCGGTGATCATCGTCATGATCAAGCCCAGGAGCACGGCGATCCACCATTCCGTGTCCGCGAAGGCAATGAGCCCCAGGGCCCAAACCGCCCACAACACATGCAAGATGACCGGAACATCCTGGTCTCCGGCCAGAAGTCGATCTAGTCGGTCTACCTTCATGAACAGGAACCTTCCGTGAAAGAAATCCTGACCAGTATAGTCATTGGCGGGGCGGTGTCCAGGACCTTTTTCAAGGCCACCGAAGACGCAGGCAAGCGCGCCGAGCGCTTGGGCAGGACCTGGAAGGAAGCCCACGCCAGGCTGGGCGCCGCCAGGGAGTTCCTCAAGTACCAAGGCATGCTCGGGCAGTTGCGCGACAAGCAGACGCAACTCGGCCGCTCCAGTCAACGCATGGAGCGCGGCATCCAGGAGGTGGAGAGGCGCTACCGGCAGGCCAGGCGCGCGGTGCGCGGCTACGGCATCGAACTGGGTGATGTGGCCCGCCAGAGCGAGCGCCTGGGCCGAGCGCTCCACCACACCGAAAAACAGCAGCGCGCCCTGGCTGGCAAGCAGGCCGCAGCAGGCCGTCTGGGCGCCATGCGAGGCCGCATGCTGGGGCTGGCGGGAGCTGCCTACGGCGCCGGCCGCCAGATCGGCGCGGCCATGAACCTCGAAGAGCGGGGCCTGTACCTGGGCACGGTCATCAACGCCCCGGACCGCGACGCGGCCGTGGCCAGGTCCCGCACCAATGCCCGCGGCCTCGCACGCAGATCCCTGACCACCGAACAAGAGGCGCTGGAAATCGAATACGCCCTCAACTCGGCCGGGCTCCAGGAGGAGGTTGCCCGCGCCGGTACCGAACTCGTGCACATGCTCGCCAAGGTCACCCGCGGCGCTCCCGAGCAAGTGGGCGAGATCGTCGGAACGACCTTCAACAACATGGCCGCCGACATGGAAGGCACGGCCCAGGACAAGATGCAGCGCATCGGCAACGTGCTGGCCAAGACCCAGTTCAAGTACCAGATCCGCGACTTCGGACAACTCGGCGAGTCCCTGAAGTACGCCAGCGCCTCGGCCGTGGACGCGAAGCTCTCGCTAGAGCAGACCGCCGCCACCGTCGGCCTGCTGAACACCGCAGGGCTCCAGGGCTCCATGGCCGGGACTGCGTTCGGCGCGGTGCTGCGCAACCTGACCAAAGCTTCGGACGAACTCGGCTTCGAGGTGGTGCGCGACCAGGGAGGCGCGCTCGACCTCATTGCCACCCTGGAAGGACTCCAACAAAGCCTCCAGGGGCTGGATATCGACGAGCGTGGCGACCTGCTGCAAGATATCTTCGGCGATGAAGGCAAGCGTGGAGCCGTGCCGCTGCTCAAGATGCTCGACCAACTCAAGGCCGGGCACGCCGAACTCGCCGCCGCGGCAGGGTCAAGTCTGGTCAACCAGGAGTATCAACGGTTCGTGGAATCCGCAGGCGCCCAGTGGACATGCTCAAACAGAACGCCGCCCAGCTGGGCGCCATAGTCGCCACAACGCTCCTGCCCGTCATCGGCGGCCTGGCTGCTGAAACCGCCAAACTGGTCGGATGGGCGGCTCAAATCATCGAGCGCTTTCCGGTCCTGGGCCAGATGGTCGGCGCAGCCGCAGCCGCCTTCGTCGCAGTGGGCAGCGCGCTCGCGCTTGCATCTGGTTTCATGTGGGCCAAGCACGCCGCGGTCCTGGCCGTAACGCCGGCATGGAGCAGGCTGCAAAACGTGCTTGCCGTCGCCAACTCACGTCTTCGCGCCTTCAACGTCGCGGCCCTGGTCACAGGCGTCCGCACCCGCGCCCTGGCCGTGGGCGGGGCCATCAAGGGCTTCGGCGCCAGCCTGCTGGGCCTCGCCCGCCGGGCCATACCCGCTGCCATCGCCGGCCTGCGCATGCTCGGCATTGCCGCCATGACCAACCCCATCGGACTCGTCATCGGCGCCATCGCCGTGGCCGCAGGGCTCCTCTATTACTATTGGGAACCTATCTCCGGCTTCTTCGGCCGGCTGTGGAAAAAGGTCAAGGCCGTCTTCTCCGCAGCTTGGGAAGGCATCAAAACCACTCTGTCCTATCATCCCCTGGGCCTGCTCATCACCCATTGGGAACCCATCTCCGGCTTCTTCAAGGGCCTTTGGCAGGGGGTGAAGGACTGGCTCGGCTCCTTCTCCCTAGTCGGCGCCGTCCAGGGCGTCATCAGCAGCGTCGGCGCCGTCGTTGCCAGCTTCAACCCCCTGAAGCCCATCTCCACAGCCTGGAACGCCGTCACCGACTGGCTCGGCTCCTTCTCCCTTGTGGAGTCCGGCAAGGCCATCATCCAATCCATAGCCGAGGGGGTCGCGGCCATGAAGGACGACCTCGTCAAGGCAGTCAAAGAGTCCCTGGGCTTCGTCGGCAGACTGCTGTCCTTTTCCGATGCCAAAGAGGGGCCGCTGTCCCGGCTCACCGCCTCCGGCAAGGCCATCATCCAGACCTTGGGCGACGGCGTTCGACAGGCCGGACCAAAGCCCTTGGGCCGGCCCTTGGCGCGCGTGCTCGGCACGGCCGCAACCAGTCTGGCCCTTGCTCTGCCAGCCCCCATCCTGTCGTCTTCGCCCTCGCTTGCCGAGACGCGGGCAAGTCGCCCAACCCCAGCTTGGGGCATGTCTGCCAGGACGACCGCCCCCATGTCCGCCAACCCCGCGCAAGCAGCCGCTGGCTACGCTGTCCACCACCACGGGGAAACCCACATCACCATCCACCAGCTTCCGGGCGAGGACGCCCAGGCCCTGGCCGAGCGGGTGCTGGAAGAACTGGACCGCCGCCAGGAACAACAGCAAAGAGAGGCCCTCTACGATGGCCTCTAGCTACATGATGCGCCTGGGAGACTATACCTTCTCCCTGAACACCGCCGCCTATCAGCAACTGCGCCGGCAGACAGAGTACCGCTGGCCGGCCCAGCAGCGCATCGGACGCCTCCCCGCCCGGCAGTTCACCGGACCCGGACAGGAAATCCTCTCCTTGAGCGGGACGATCTATCCTCAATTCCGCGGCGGGACCGGCCAAGTGGACGCCATGCGCCAAAAGGCCGGCCAAGGCCAGCCCATGACCCTGGTGGACGGCGCCGGAAGGGTCCGGGGAAAGTGGGTGATCACACGGGTGGAAGAAACACAGAGGGTGCTGTTCGCCGACGGCGCCCCGCGCAGGATCGACTTCCGCCTCGAACTCGCCCGCTACGCCGAGGACCACTGAAATGACTTACCGCGCCAAAGACCGCGACGTGCTGGACGCCATCTGCTGGAAGCACTACGGGCCAAGGCCCGGCGCCGTGGAGGCCGTGCTGGACGCCAACCCCGGACTGGCCGACCGAGGACCGGTGCTCGCTGCCGGGGTATTGGTCCATCTGCCTGAACTGCCCGAACCCCTCCGCCCCGTCCGAACCGTGAGGCTCTGGGACTGATGACCCCCCTGTTCCAGGTGCTGGCAGACGGCAAGGACTTCACTGCCCAGGTCCGGGACCGCAGCCTCTCTCTGACCATTACCGATGAGGCCGGTTACCGCTCCGACTCCCTCGAACTGCGCCTAGACGACCGAGACGGCGCCATTGAACTGCCCCGCAAAGGAGCCGAGATAGAGGTCTTCCTGGGCTACCGCGGGCAGCCCCCGGTCCGCATGGGCCTCTACGTCGTAGATGAACTCGAACTCGCCGGCCCCCCGGACACCCTCACCGTCCGCGCCCGCGCCGCAAACATGCGACAAAGCCTCAAACAACAAAAAACCCGCGCCTGGCATGACCTCACCATCGGCCAAGTGCTCGCCGCCATCGCCGCAGAGCACGGGCTTGAGCCCCGAGTGGGCCAATCCCTCAAGACCATCCCACTCCCCCACGCCGACCAGACCGACGAGTCCGACCTCCACTTCCTCACCCGCATGGCCAAAAATCACCGCGCCATCGCCAAACCGCTCGGACCCTGGCTGATCTTCGTGCCCCGAGGCCAGGCCAAAACCGCCACCGGCCGGAAGGTTGCCCCCGCCGCCATCCACCGCAGCCTCATCACCAGCCACCGCGTCACGCTCCCCGACCGGGGCCGCTACAACGCCGTGGTCGCACACTGGTACGACACCCAGGCCGCCGTCCGCACCCCGGTGCGCGTGGGCATCCCCGGCATGCCCTCCTTCACCCTCCGCCCGGACTATCCAGACCCCGTGACTGCCCGCGCCGCAGCCCAGGCCAAACTCGAAACCCTCAACCGCCACCGGGCCGAACTCAGCCTCACCCTCCCCGGAAACCCCCTCATCCAGGCCGAAACCCCGCTCTCCCTCTCCGGCTTCCGTCAAGGCGTAAACGGCCTCTGGATCGCCGCCACCGTGCGCCACCAAATCACCCCCTCCGGCTTCACCTCCCGCGTGCAAGCCCTATCCCCCAAAAACTCCTCATCCTGAAAAATCCTCCTCAAAAATCAAACCGATGTTGAAATACTCAACACTCCTGCACAGCCTCTTTCGCAATAATAGCCACCCATCTTTCGCACGCCTCTAGTCAGGAGAAGACTTCCCCATGCGGACGGATGCATCAACCGAAACGCGAGTTGCCGCCTCGACCCGCTCGCGGTCCTGGGAGGGAGACCGCCGGGCACGGGGCAGTCATCCCCGCAGCGACAGCCCACTCGCGGACGGGGGTCCTTGAAACAGGCGTGAATACGGCCACTGAAGAGAAGTCCTTCCGCAAGGGCGCCATCGTGGCCCTTGCCGATCAACGGAGTCCCTTCGCCAAACAAGCGGGTCAAAGCCCGGCCGCGTCGAAGAAGCGCTGCAGGACACGGGTCAGGTTGAACGCGTCCGCCGTGCCCGCCAGCTCCCGGACGGAGTGCATGGCCCACTGGGGCACGCCCACGTCCACGGTGCGGACACCCGTTTCGGCCGCGGCCAGCGGTCCGATGGTGCTGCCGCAGGCCATGTCGCTACGTACCACGAAAGTCTGGACCGGCACCCCTTCATCGGCCGCCAGCCGCCGGAAGGCCGCGGCGGTCTCACTGTTGCTCGCATAGCGCTGATTGGCGTTGATCTTGATGACCGGGCCGCGGTTCAGCAGCGGTCCGTGGTTGTCGTCATGGCGGTCGGCGAAGTTGGGATGGACGCCATGGGCGTTGTCCGCCGATATCAGCATGGAACGGGACAGCGCCCGGTTGCGGTCCTCGGGCACCGGCAGCAGACGTTCCAGCATCTGGGTCAGCATCGGCCCTCGGGCTCCGGAGGCCGTCGTGCTACCCACCTCCTCGTGGTCGTTGCACACCAGCAGGGCGCCGGCCTCGCCGCCCGCTTCCAGCAACGCCCGCAGACCCACGAAGCAGCTCAGCAGGTTGTCCAGCCGCGCCGACGCGATGAACTCCTCCGCCAGCCCGATGAGGGCCGGCCGCTGGGTGTCGTAGAGCACCAGTTCGTGGTCCAACACCCGGCCGACCTCCGCACCGGCATCCGTCTCGAGTCGCTGACGCAGCAGGGTCTTGAGGTCGAAATCCCGGCCCTGCTGGCCCAGCACCGGCGGAAGACAGGTCTGGGCGTTGACCGAGCGGCTCTCGTTGGCCTCCCGGTCCAGGTGTATGGCAAGGCTGGGAATGACGGCCACCGGTTGGACGAAGTCGATGAGTCCGTGTGCGACGACGCCGTTGCGGTCGAGATAGCTCACCCGTCCCGCCATGGACAGGTCCCGGTCGAACCAGGGGTTCAGAAGAGCCCCGCCGTACACCTCGACGCCCAACTGGAGGTACCCGTTCTTGTGGGACTCGGGCCGCGGCTTGACCCTGAGACAGGGTGAATCCGTATGCGCGCCCGCCATGCGAAGCCCGCTCTCGGGCAAGGGAACCCGCGTGGGCATGGTCCAGGCGATGATGGAGGAGTCGTTGCGGGTGGTGAAGTAACGACCCCCCGGCTCTATCCGCCAGGCGTCCGTCTCGGGCCGGCGCTGGAAGCCGGTGTCCGCCAACCGCCGCACCATCTCGCGAACCGCGTGAAAGGGCGTGGGCGACGCGGCCAGGAAGTCCATCAATTCCTGGTTGAAGCGTTGCGCATCCATGCGAGTGCCCTGTCCCTCGAATACGTGTGCCAAGCTGCTGGTCTTTCTTGCCGTCGGCTGCGTTGCTCCTCCTCGCGTGGTGTCGGCCACTGCTCGTCGTCGCGCCTTGCCGACAACAAGAAATCCTGCGCGGCTTGGACACGTATTCGAGGGACAGGGCACTCGCTCAGCCCAGGCAATACTCCCTTCGGGGGTTGGTCACGGCGATCAGGTCGATGGCCTCCGGGTCGAGGCCGGCCTTCTCGAGACTCGCCAGAGGATCGGGGTCGCCGGGCGGAAACGGTGCGTCGCCGCCGAGCAGGATGCGCTCGGTGCCGACGAGGTCCTGGAGAAACAGTAGCGCATTCCGGCTGTGCAGGATGCTGTCATAGAGAAAGCGGCGCAGATAGGTGCTGGGCGGCTCCGCCGCCTTGTCCCCCGTGGCGTTCCGGTCCGCGGCGTCGTGCATGCGGTCGAAACGGCCGATGAGATAAGGCAGGTTTCCGCCGCCGTGGGACAGTAGCAACCGTAGTTTCGGGAAGCGGTCGAGGGTACCGCTCATGATCATGGAGCCCACCGCCAGGGTGGTGTCCATGGTGTAGGCGCAGATCTGGTTGAGGCTGAACTTCTCGGCCCGTGGCAGCGGCTGTGGCAGGGAAGGATGCACGAAGACCGGAACGTCCAGGATCTCGCAGGCGCTCCAGAACTCGTCCAGGGGAACCTCGCCCAGGTTCCGGCCGTGGACGTTGGCGGTGACGATGACGCCCACGGCGCCGCCGTCCACACATCGTTCAAGTTCGCGTGCGGCCGCGGCGTCGTCGACAAGCGGCGCGGACGCCATCCACGAGAACCGCGCCGGACGGGCCGCGCACAGCTCGGCGATGTCGTCGTTCAGGATGCGGTGCCACGTTTTGCACAGGGCGGCATCGAGGCCGTAACCGAAGATGTCGGTCCATACCGAGAGGATCTGACGTTGGACCCGTTGGTGGTCCATCTCCGCGAGCCGTGCGCCGACGTCCAGCAGGCCGGGGAGAAAGGGGCGCACCTCCAGGCCGTCGTCGAACCGGCAGCACCGGGCGCCGGCGGCTTTCTCCAGCAGCGTGACGCCGAACTCACCCCCCTTGGCGGTCAGTGTTTCCAGCACGGCCGGCGGTACGAAATGCGCGTGGACGTCAACGGCGGTCACGGGAACGATCCATCAATGCCTTTTCCTGGCCGCCGTCGATTTCGATCATGGTGCCGTTGACGAAGTGCATGAGCGGCGACGCCAGCATGACCACGAGATTGGCCACCTCCGCGGTTTCCGCGATGCGGCCCAGGGGGATCGAGCGGGGCGCCAACTGGTCGGCTTCGTCGTAGCTCAGGTGCATGTCCCGGGACATGGCCTCCACCAGGCCGCTCCAGCGTTCGGTGCGGACGGGGCCCGGATTCACCGCCACGAAGCTGATGCCGTCCTTGCCGTACTGGCCGGCCAGCGATTTGGTCAGGTTCTGCCCGGCGGCGTTGGCCGCGCCCGGCGCGATCTCCCAATAGGACGTCTTGACGCCGTCGTTGCCGATGAGGTTCACGACGCGCCCGCCCCCCTGCTCGCGCATGATGGGGAGCGCGTAGCGCATGCAGCGGACGTATCCCATGAACTTGAGCTGCAACGCCAGCGCCCAATCCTCCTCCGTCAGGTTCTCGATGACGCCGCCCGGCGCCGCGCCCGCATTGTTCACCAGGATGTCGATGCGCCCCAGCGCGCCGGCCGCCGCATGGACGAAGCCACGGGCGTCGTCTTCCCTGGTGAGGTCCGCGGTAACGGGAACCACCTTGCGGCCCGTGGCCCTTGCTACCGCGGCGGCGGCTTCCTCCAGGGGACCCGCCCGCCGCGCGCACGTGGCCACGTCCACGCCTTCCCGCGCCAACGCTTCCACGATGGCCTTGCCGATGCCCTCGCTGCCGCCGGTCACGACGGCCGTTTTCCCCTGAAGCTCCAGGTCCATATGCTTTCTCCCGTTGAGCGGCGACCCTTGGTTGCCGTCTTTGCTGCCAGTGCGGGTTTGAAACCCGTCCCTACACCGCGTCATCCTTGCCGGCGAACAGGTCGCCATGCTGCTCCCGCAACATCGACTTGGCCACTTTGCCGAGCTCGTTGCGCGGGATGGACTCCACGGCAAGGATCCGCTTCGGCACCTTGTAGGACGCCAACTCCGTCTTGAGATAACCGATGCACGCGCTTTCGTCGAACGGCACCGGAGCCGTCGCCTCCACCACCGCCACGACGGCTTCCCCGAAATCCGGGTGCGGTACGCCGAAAACGGCGGATCCGGCAATGCCGTCGGAACGGTCCAGGGCGTCCTCCACCTCCTTGGGATAGACGTTCAGGCCGCCGGAGATGACCACGTCCGTCTCCCGTCCCAGAAGGCGGATGCACCCCTGGTCGTCGATCTCGGCGACGTCGCCGGTCACGAACCATCCGTCCTCGGTGAAGGCATGCTCCTCCGGCCGGTTCCAGTAGCCGGCGAAGACGTTGTGCCCACGGGTCTCCAGGACGCCGGTGGCGGCGGATCCGAAACGCCCGCTCCCGTTGGCCACCCGTACGCCCACGCCCGGGAGCGGCCAGCCGACCCAGCCGCGCCGGCCGGTGGTGCCCGGCGGAACCGCGGTGATGATGGCTGCCTCGGTGGAGCCGTAGCGCTCGATGATCTCCATGCCCGTGACCTGCAGGAACCGGTGCGTGGTCTCCGGCGGCAGGGGCGCCGAGCCGGAGATGGCCAGCCGAAACGAGCCCGTGGCGGCCCCCGCCAGACCCGGCTCCTTCAGCAGCCGCACGTAGTGCGTCGGCACTCCCATCATGACGCTGCAACGAGGCAACTCCCTCAGCATGCCTTTCGCCTCGAAGCCGGCGAGGAAGCAGATGGCGCCGCCGGCCTTGAGCATCACGTTGATGGCGGTCAGAAGGCCGTGTGCGTGATAGGTCGGCAGCGCGTGCAACAGGACGTCTGCGCGACCCAATTGCCACACTTCCACCAGCGCCTTGGCGCTGGCAGCCAGATTGCCGTGGGTGATCAACGCGCCCTTGGGCCGGCCGGTGGTGCCGGAAGTATGGAGCAGAGCCGCCGGCGCGTCGTCCGGCAACTCCAGGGCATCCGGCCCGGATCCGGAGTTGCGGGCCAGTTCGGCAAAGGAACCCTGGTCGCCGCGGAGCCCCTCTATCCGGAAACCGTTCCGTGCGGCCGCGGCTCGGAACGTGTCGGCCTCGTCGGGATCGCAGACGAACAGACCGGGTCGTGCGTCCGCCAGCAGCGCCTCTACCTCCCGCGGCGTGTAGGCGGGGTTCATGGGGTGCAGAATGGCTCCCGTCTTGAAGCAGGCATGGGCCAGGAACACGGCCTCGACGCATTTTCCGACCCGGACCGAGACCCGGTCGCCCGGTTTGACGCCGCAGGCCGCCAAGGCGTTGGCGGCCCGGTCGATGGCCGCCAGCACGTCGCCGGTGGAGAGGACCGGGCCGCCCGGTATGGCAAAAGCCGGGTCCCGGTCGGCGCGGTGGCGGTACAGGACGTGAATGAGATTGCCGCCGGTCATGGTCTACCCGCTAAAGAAAATATTCGACCGACCGATCCTGCGCCAGTGGAATTCGCGCGGGCCTTTGCGGATGCACCGGTCAGCGGCCCCGAAACTCGGGCTTGCGCTTCTCCTGGAACGCCGTCAGGCCCTCGGCATAGTCGGCGCTCGCGTCCGCCTCGAGAGCGAGCCGGCGTAGCGCTTCGTGGCCACCGTCCGCTTGGGCAAGGGCTGCCAGTACGGCCTTGGCCGCGGCCAGCGTGAGGGGCGCGGTCTCCGCTACGTTACGGGCGACGCGCCGGCCTTCCTCCAACACGGTGCCCGGCTTCACCAGGCGGTGCACCGCACCGCAGGCACGTGCGGCCCGCGCATCGTAACGCTGGCCGCCTAGCAGCAGTCCGCGAACCACCGAGTCTCCGAATACCCGTACGAAGCGGGCGATGCCCCGTGGGTCGTAACCGAGTCCGAGACGCGCCGCCGGGACCATGAAAAAGGCATCGTCCGCGGCGATCCGAAGGTCACAGCTACAGGCCAGCGACGCGCCGGCCCCGACGCACGGGCCGGCGATGCAGGCCAGTGTCGGTTGGGGCGCCGCCTCCAGGGCGCGCAGGGCGTTCTCCACCAGGTCGTCATAGGCCCGAGTGGCGCGGGGGGCCCTAAGGGCGGCGAATTCCCGGACATCGGCGCCGGACGAGAATACGGTCTCGTCGCCGGCGATCAGGACCGCCCGGACCGCACGATCGTGGGCGACCCGCTTGGCGAAGCGCCGCAGCTCATTCCACATGGCGGACGAAAGGGCGTTGCGGCTGTCGCCGCTGCAAAGCCGCAGTTCGGCCACGCCGTCCCTCGTGGACACCCGTATGGCCCCGGCGGTTGACGCGCCGCCGCTCACGCCTCCCTCCGATAAGGGATCCATTGCGCCCGCCGGGCGATCGCCGAATGCGGTACAGGGCGGCCATGGGCGTCCCATGCAAAGAAGTCGGTTTGATGAAAGTGGTTGGCATCGTAGTCTTGCCGGCCACGCTTGGCGATCGAGAGTTGCCGGGCTGTGGTTGGCAGGGAACGCGCGATTTCGTCGCCGTGCCGATTCCGGACGACGAAGACGAAGCGTTCGTTCCGATCCGTCCCTCCGTAGTTGACGCCGAAACCGGTCAAGTGAAACCTGCCGGCTCGAGTTTCCGTGATTTCGAATTCACGTTCACCAGAAGTAGTCGTAACATTCTCCGTGCCAACTACCGATCCGGAGTTTCCGTGTTTCTCGAATTCACGCCCACCAGGGTCGCCGCCCGGACGTCGCAATCCGTTCTCGGTGTGCATGGGGATGATTTCCAGAACCGCCGACGTGAACCGGTCGATGATCTTCCTATATCGTTTCATTCGCTGCTCCGGATCAGTCCCGTTCAATACCGCTTCGAGCCAGCGGCGAAATTCCCCTTCGTTCCCTGCCGCTTTGAATCTATCATGGATTCTCGCTTCGAACGCCAACAGGATCCGTTTACACTCCCCGAGGTCGCTGACGATCTTGCCGTTGAGGCTGTGACGGAATCGAAAATGGGGCCTGCCTCTTGCCGGAAAAGGGAAAGGGACAACATTGATAGGACAGAGAGTGCGATAGGCGCCGAGTCTCAGTTGCTGCCGCAGCGGGACCCCCGGCAGGTGTTCGGCTGCATCATGAATATGACACAGCTTCAAGCCCACGCCGGCGAGGCGGTCCGGTCCACGGTACATCGTGGTTTTGACGCGATGGCGTTTGAAGCTCTCTTTTTCCCGTTGCGGAGTACTTCCTCCGAGGATGCCGACGCACAAGAAGGTTTGACAGGCCTGCAGCATGGATTTTCGGGTATCCAATCGGTCCGACAGCACCTCGTGGTACAAGGATGATGTTGCCTCGTTGTCGGTCGCGATGGCATCGAACGGAAGACCATCCGCATCATGGTAATAGCGGGGCTTGCCGGGCCGGGACGTTCGATCCCGTTCCGGATGGCGGCGAGATGACGGAAGGGAATTGGCCCGCTGCCGCTATCAATCTGCTCGCGAATCCATCTATCCGCTCGAATCAGTTGCCGGGGCCGCGGATGATAATGATCCAGAAGATCGTCTACCAAATCGAGCAGTGGGCCGGAATAGCCTTCTTCTGCGCTCCATAAAGCCATCGCTTACGCCTCCCTCCGGTGCGCCATCCACGTGCCGTCGGCTACGGTGTGGAACAACTCCGCCAGCGCGGCGTTGACGGCCGCCGGCTCTTCCAACGTCAGGGTATGTCCCGAGCGCGGGACCACCACCAGCGCCGCCATGGGCGCCGTGCGCTTGAGGAAGACGCTGCCGTCCAGGCACGGGTTGTCCTCGTCGCCGACGATGACCAGCAACGGGACCTCGAGCCGCGACAGCGGTTCCTCCAGGTCCCACAGGGTGGGGCGCTGTCCCTGGATCTGCGACATGGTGAAAGCGAGCCCCACGGCCGAATGGTCGGCCAGAGACTTCTCGAACTCGGCGAAGCCGCGGGGATCCTTGGACTCGAAGGCTTTGCGCATGGGATGCCGGGCATACTCGGCCGCCGCCTCGGCCATGGGTTCCTCCCGGAAAATGCGGGCGATGTCCGCGCACGTGGTCGCACGCGCTTCGCGCTCGTCCGGATGCGAGCCCCAGCCGCAGCCGATGGCGGCCGCGGACAGGCATCGCCCGGGCTGGTGGATGGCCACGTGAAGCGCAGTGTAGGCGCCCATGGAATGGCCCACGATGTGCGCCTTCTCCAACCTGAGACCGTCGAGCACGGCCACGACGTCGTCCCGGGCCCTATCCTGGCTGTAGGCTTCCGGGTTCTCGGGCACATCGGACGGCAGGTAGCCGCGGGACGCAAAGGTGATGCAGCGGTTGGAGCGGGAGAAGAATCGCATCTGGGGCTCGAAGCTTCGATGATCACCCGCGAACTCGTGAACGAACACGATCGGATCGCCTTGCCCCGATTCTTCATAGTAGAGACGGGTGCCGTCGGATGCGGTGATGGTCGGCAACGGTACTCTCCTCGGGATGGATAGGACAAATCAAATATCAGTGTTCCGCGGGAGGTTAGATCAGCCCCACCGGAACGGCACTGACCCGTCTATTCATCGGCACGAGTTGGTCACATAGACACACCACCGCCCCTTCACCGACCGGTTTTCCCAACCGTTCCAAGGAAGCAAAAGATTGCAGCCAGGCTCTTCGTGGCGTGGCCGATTTCTTGATCTCTACTGGATACACGGTCTGATCGGCGAGAAACAGCAAATCGATCTCCCTGCCGTCCTTATCCCGATAGTAAAAGAGCTGCGGCCTTCTCCCCTTGTGCCACCAACTCTTCAAGATCTCGCTCACCACATGGGTCTCGAACAAAGCACCCGACATGGCCCCGGCTTCAAGCGTTTCAGGCGAAGACCATTCGGTCAGATAGGCGCACAAACCCGTATCGAGAAAATACAGTTTGGGTCGTTTGACCAAACGCTTCGTCACATTCGCGTGGTATGGCTGGAGCAACTCGAGTTGAAAACTCGCCTGCAAGATCGAAAGCCAGTTCTTTGCGGTGTTGACACTCACGTCGGCGTCCCGAGCAAGATCGGTCAGGTTGAGCATCTGGGTTGTTCTGGCCGCACACGCTTTCAGGAAGCGGACAAAAGCCATTTCATTCCCCACCTGAGACAGGGCTCGGACATCTCGTTGGAGGTAGGTCTGCAAATAGGAGCTGTAAAACAGATCGCGGTCATGTATCGGACCGGCAACGAGTCCAGGAAAGCCGCCAATCCACATATCCCGGTACACACCGTTCAGGCTGCTGTCGCCAACCGTGGCTTGGCGCTCCGCCAAACAGTGCCGGGTGGGCAGAAATGGAGATGCGTCAGGGCCACGCTGGTGACGCTCACGCGAGGAGAAGCCAAGCACATTGACAATGGCGACCCGTCCCGCCAGGGTTTCGGAAATACCTTTCATCATCTGGAATTGCTGTGATCCGGTCAGCCAGAATAGCCCCGGCCGGCGTCTCTCATCCGCAGCCATCTTGATCAGCGGAAGAAGTCCCGGTGCGTACTGAATCTCATCAATCAGCACAGGGGGGCTATAGCGCTGCAGAAACAGCGCCGGATCGTTATTGGCCAAATCGCGCAAGACCGGATCATCGAGCGTGACATAGCGGCGCCCGTCTTCCGCCAAGTATTGCAGAAGGGTAGTTTTTCCGACTTGGCGTGGACCGGTCAGCAGCAGCACGGGGAACTGCCTCGAAATATCCAACCAGTACGGTTCAAGGCTACGGGTGTAGTACATCGGCTATTTTGCAATCATACTGCAAAATGGCCGGTCATTGAAGAGGTGCATGAGCAATTCAGGAAGGGATAAGGGTATCTCTATCAACCTCGGCTTTGGTATAGTCAGGACGGAGTTTTGGTCAGGAGTTGAGCTATGCAACAGAGTTTCGGCGATTTTGACTATGCTGAGTGTCTTTCGTGGCTGGAAGGTCAAGGCAATCCGCTGCCCAGACTGAAGGGCTTGATCCCATGGGAGCCGTTTCGCGGGGATTTCAAGGGACTTTACAAGCAAGAGGGCCAGGAGAAGAGAAAGGGCGGTCGGACACCGACGGACTGTATCGTGATGCCAGGATTGTGGTGTTGCAGGACATGTACAAGCTTTCGGACGATCAGGCGGAGTATCAGATCCGCGACCGCTTGAGCTTTCGGGACTTTCTTGGCTTGAGGGTGTCGGACAAGGTTCCCGACGCCAAGACGATCCGGTTGTTTCGGGAACGTCTGAAAGACAGCGGCTTGCTGTCAGGTCTGTTCGAGCGGATGCTGGCTCATGTGAATGCAGCGGGGTTCAGGGCCAGATCGTGGATGCGTCGATTGTGGAAGTGCCCAGGCAACGCAACAGCCGGGACGAGAGCACGCGTATCAAAGGCGGCGAGACGCCGCAGGACTGGCCTGATGCGAAGCGCCGCCAGAAGGATACGCAGGCCCGCTGGACGAAGAAGCATGGCCGGAGCCACTACGGCTACAAGAACCATCTCAGCGTCGATCATCGGCACAAGCTGATCCGTTCCTGTCAGGTGACGGATGCGTCGGTGCACGACAGCCAAGTGTTCGAGGAACTGCCGGACCCGAGCAACACCCGCGCGGATGTCTGGGCGGACTCGGCGTATCGCAGCGCGAAGAGAGAGGCGTATTTGACCGGGGCGGGCTATCGCAGCCGTATCCATCGCAAGGGGGCTCGCGGCAAGCCGCTGAGCGCGCGGTCGAAGGAGGCGAACCGCAAACGTTCGAGGCATCGGGCAAGAGTTGAACATGTCTTTGCCCAGCAGGGCGAGCGTCTGGTACGCACCATCGGCAAGGCGCGGGCGGCGGTGAAGATCGGGCTACAGAATCTGGTCTACAACATGCGCCGTTTTGCATGGTTGGCGGGATAGGTGCGTGCGCCGGCCGCGGAAAGGCCGACGGCAGGCATGAAATGGGATGACACAGCGTCGGATTGCCGAATTCCTGCCCTGTCGAGCTTGAATAACCGCCCCCCGACCCCCCGTAAACTGAAAACATCACATCAGAGTCACAAAAACACCTGAATCCGCCGTTGATAGAGGTGCCCTCTACATAGTTGCTCCGCTTTCTTCTTGGCTATCGCGCATTCGGGAATCATGTTCCGGTTCCTGACGGAGAAAGAAAGGCCGAGGCTTTGCGGCGGCAGAGGTCCGGTCTGCCGTCCTTCTTCACCGTATCCTATACCGGGGTCATCAGGCCGTTAACCCACTTCTGGTCATGGCCGTTCGCCACCGCTGCAAGAAGCTCCTTCGCCAATTCGATGCCCGGTACTTTGTTGATATTGGCGTTGCTGACATCCCAGGACTTGGCAGGCTCAATGCAGTTCTGGCAACTCGATGAGCAACCGCAGTTGCGGGCAATCTCCATTCCAGCCTCAAGAGCCTTGTCCCAAACAATGAACAGCTTTTTCGCGACGCCGATTCCACCAGCGTAGTTCTCGTAACAGTAGGCAGATAGTTCGTTGGTGGACGTCGTAGAGTAAGTGCTGGTGTCGAACCGATCTGCCGGAATTACGAACATGGCACCCACGCGAATCATGTGCTCAACTGCACCGATCCCGGCAACGGCGGCATCGGTTCGCGGAACGTCAAGCCAAAACGAGTGCAAGTTTTTCAGAAAAAGCGCATCATTGTCTCCGCCTGTCCTGATGACCTCGCCCGATCGCTCATCGGCGAGTTTATAGCCGGTAAAGTTGATTCCGATGTTGAGAGAACAGTAATAGACACCGATGTCTCCATATCCGACCCCGTCAAAGAAGTTGGACCGTGTGATCACAGTGTAAAACCCTGGTTCGGTCCTCAAATGCTGTTCGGTGTCTTCAAGGACAATGGCATGCTCTTCGTGGGAGGACACACGGTATCGTCGGCCAAAGAAGGGAAAGATGGCTCCAATATAAGCCTCGCGGAACCGTCTCATTGCCGAAACTTTCCCCAGTTCTTCGTTACCCCTCCTTAGTTCGTATGCTTGGCCAATACCTCCTCGGATGTTCATGTAAACCTGCGGCTTATACTTCGGAGGCACCTTTCCCAGGTTTTTGATTGCCGCATCATAGAACGACGGGCCGAGTATGGTTTTTTCCGATGGCGATATTTCCCCGCCTGTTTCCTCTACGAGGGCGGGAAGATGGTTTCGAATCAGCTCTTCGTTGGCTGGGTCTACCACCAGTTCATCGAAGGGTTTGTTGAGAAAGGCATTCAAGTTGCCCACAACAAAGCGGTCGATGGGGTCGTTCATGGAATAGAACAGCACAAAGGCGTCTCTGTCCCAACTCCGGCCAGCTCGCCCAAGCTGCTGCCAAGCCGACATGATGCTGGGTGGGAATCCAGCCATAATCACCCCATCCATGCCACCGACGTCCAGTCCTATCTCCAGGGCATTGGTGGTGAAAACGGTTCGAATTTCGCCTGCTTTGATTTTTTGTTGAATCTCCTGGCGTTGTTCGCTCTTCAAATCGGCATGAAATGCACAAATTCCTTCCGGGTCCAAGCCGTATTTTGTCGCCTCTCGCTGGCTGTTGCGGAAGGCATCTTCGAGGAATCGTTTCGTAGGACAGAAGATCAACACTTGCAATCCTTCGGCAAGGGCGGCTAAAGCCGCTCTCTCAATACGCAACTGCAAGATCTCCCTATACCGGAAATCGGGTATTTCCGGATCCACGAATATGAAGTGGCGTTCGGGACGCAACGTGCCCTTGGCCGATACAACATCCACACCGCGCCCGGTAAGGGACCTCGCGTGCTCTTGGGGATTGGCGCAGGTTGCGGTTGACAGGAATACTTGCGGAGAGGCTCCGATGCGATTCAAGTGCAGGAAGAATCGTCTCAGCAAGAGTGCCATGTTGCTGCCGAAGAAGCCTCGGTATTCGTGCATTTCATCAATGACGACGTAACACACCTTCTGGAGGAACTGTGAGTGTTTCCACGCCTCACGACTCCCGAGAAACGACATGTTCAGATACTCGGGATTGGTCAGCAAAATATGCGAAGGATTAGTCCTTAGCGTCTTTTTCTCTTCTTCGGGCGTGTCGCCATCATATGGCCATGACTCAATAGAAAGTGGCCGGCATATCTCTCGGATTTGCTCCCGCTGATCGAAGGCCAGAGCTTTCATCGGGTAAATCATCAGGGCGTGAGAGCTTTTGTTCTGTTTCAGTGCATGGAGCATTGAGGCGGTGAAAGCCAGAGTCTTGCCGCTGGCGGTAGGCGATTCCATCACTACGTCCGAGCCGCTCAGAGACTTGACGATAGCGTCTGCCTGATGCTGATAGGGCTGCCGTATCCCGGAGCGAACCAAGGTGTTGCGGACGGACGAGTCCAGTTGTGCCGGCCATTCGGCCGCTTGAGCGGGCCGTATGCGGTCAACCATTTTCCGGTTTACAGTGTCGCCATCCCGCAATGCGTCGAATTCCTTCAAACGCACCAAAAATCTCTCAATCATCGCGATGCAAATCCTTTCTCTCGTTGTCGGTTTGCGGAGCCACTACATAGTGGAGACGGATGCCGTCGGATACGGTCCACCCTTCGCCCCCTCGTTTTCAGGCTTACTTCTTATTGGGCAACGCTTCCCGGTTCTTTTCGGCGCATGCTCAGCAGTACGGCGGCGCTCACCGACGTCCCCACCGCGACCAGGGAGTAGGTCACCGCAAATAGCACGTCGGCGCCCCCGGGCGGCGGCTGGTTGCTCCAGTACAGGAACAGGTTCAGAACGACGTAAAGGGCGTAGGGGTGCGACATCCCGACGGCAAAACGCTTCCCGTGCCAAAGCCCCAGTCCGTAGACCACCAGATAGACGCCGAAGACGAAGCTCCACAGCAGGTTGTCGTTTCCCGACAAACGGGTCCCGAACAGGACGAAGCCGCTTTGCTCGCCGAGTTGAAGGGGCTTGGTGAAGTTCGAGATCGCCAGCAGCCAAAAGCAGATCGCGAACCCGCGAAAAATCCGATTCGCTCGTGCCTCGGTCATGGTCGTCCTCCTTCCAGGGTCACGGTCGAATACGGAAATTTTAGCAACCCGTCCGGCCGGATGCCATCCGCGACCGTGCGCCTTCGTCGTTGGTCAGACCTCTCGCAGCACCGCGGCCGGCGGCGAATGGACAAGCTTGCGGGTGCCGAGATAGCCGACGGCCGTGACCACCAGCATGCCGAACAGCGGCCCCGCGGCCCAAATCCGTGGATGCAGGCCCGTCGAGAGATCGAAGATCTGACGGTTCAGCGCGAAGGTGGTGATTTCCGCTCCGACGACGGCGACGATGCCGGCGAACGCGCCCAAGGCCGCGAATTCGACGACCAACGCGCCGTTGATGAGTCGGCGCGTCCCGCCCAAGGCGCGCAGCAGCGCGAGCTCCTTCAGGCGCAGGTCCCGGCTTGACTGAATGGAAGCAATCAAAACCAGCAGGCCCGCGCAAAGCACCAGATACAGCACCAGCTCGACGGCTTGGGCGACGCGGACGATGATGCGGCGCAGGTGCGCGATGATGTTGTCAACCTCGATCACCGAGACCGTCGGGTAGCGGCCCAGGATCTCGTTCAGAAACGGCTTTCGCTCCGGCGGCAGGTAGAAGCTCGTCATATAGGTGGCGGGCCGTCCTTCAAGAGCGCCCGGCGAAAGGATGATGAAGAAGTTCGGCTGCAGGCTGTCCCACTGGACGCTGCGGGTGTTGGCGACGGTGGCCGTGAGCGGCAGGCCCCCGATGTCGAAAGTCAGGGCGTCGCCCACGCCCAAGCCGAGCGACGCGGCATAGTCCTCCTCCAGCGACGCCGAGGGATGGGCGCCGGCCGACCACCACCGCCCGTCCACTACGACGTTGTGGCCGGGCAAGTCCACCGAGAACGTGAGATTCCGTTCACGGTGGATTCCGGGACGGCTCCGGCCTCCGGAGCCGCGCCGCTGCTCATCGCGGGGGCGACGTTGCCGCTGCCACTCGCCGGCGTCGATGCCGTTCACCGCGCGGATTCGCCCCCGGATCATCGGGTACATCCTGCCGTCGTAGTCCGTGCGGGTCGTCAGCATGGATTGCACGCCCGCGACCTCGGTCGGTGCGACGTTCATCAGGAAGTGGTTGGGTGTGCGTTCAGGAATCCGTGCCTGCCACGCGTCGATCAACGCCGTGCGCGCCAGCAGCATGATGAGCAACAGCATGATGGCCACGCCGAAGATCGTGATCTGCGCGACGTTCTCACGATGCCGGCGATGCAATCCGGCCAAGGCAAGCCGCCAGACGCTGCCGGCTTGCATGCCGAGGGCCCTTCCGCCGCGCAGGAGGATCAGGGCCAGCCCGGCGAATACCCCGACCGTGGTCACGGCGCCCGCCAGTGCCCAGACCGTCAGGGACACGTCGCGCCCGTACCAAAGCAGCAGGCCGAGACCGCCGACGACGGCGAAGCTGTACGTCATTGCCGAAGCCGCGCCCGGTGCGAGTTCCCGGCGGATGACGCGCATGGGGGACACGTCGCGCAGGCCCAGCAGCGGCGGCAAGCCGAACGCAAGCACACAGATGAAGCCGGTGAACAGCCCCACCAAAACCGGCCGCGGGCCCGGCAACGGCAGAGACGCCGGCAGCAATCCGCCGAGGGCCGCGATGATGCCGAGATGCACCAGGACGCCGAGCGTCAGGCCGGCCAACGCGCCCACGACGCCGATCACCAGGAGCACGAGGGTATAGCCCCATTGAATCTCCGCCGGCGTGGCGCCCAGGGTTTTCAGGACCGCCACATGGTCGTAGTGCCGCCGCGCGTAGCGATGGGCGCCCAACGCCACGGCGACACCGGCCAGCAGCACCGTCAGCAGGCCGCCAAGCAGCAGAAAGCTCTCGGCGCGTTCCAGGGCCCGGCCGATGCGGGCATTGGCGTCGCGGACGTTGCGCCAGCGGTAGGCGGGCGCCATCTCGTCCTCGATGGCGTCGTGGAGGGAACGCAGCCCGTCGTCGTCGCCCGCCAACTGGAGGCGGTAACGGATCCGGCTCCCGGGCTGAATGACGCGGGTGGCCGGCACATCCTCGGCGCGCATCAACA
This sequence comes from Binatia bacterium, assembly GCA_963422385.1. Taxonomy (GTDB): domain Bacteria; phylum Desulfobacterota; class Binatia; order UBA9968; family JAJDTQ01; genus JAJDTQ01. The sequence continues at coordinate 2,657,056 of OY729432.1, forward strand.
GCCGCGGCGCGAACTCCAGGAAGCCGCCGCCGCGGTCCGGTTCCGACGTCAATACCGCCGCTACCGTCAATTCCGAGTAACCGACGGAAACCGTATCCCCCACCCTCAGACCCAACGCGGGGAAAAGGCGGGAGTCAAGCCATACCTCGCCCTCGGCGGGCAGACTGTCCGTGCGTCGGCCGTCGTCGAACGGTTCATCCGCGACCCGAAGCGCGCCGCGCAGGGGATAGCCCGCCGTTACGGCCTTGACGCTGGCCAATTGGCTGCGTTCCTCGTTGGTTGAGAACACCATGGACGGGAAACGGATGACGTCCGCCACGGCGAGCCCGCGCGCCGCGGCGAGTTCGCGAAAGCGTTGCGGGATCGCTATCGAGGCGTCGATGACGCGGTCCGCGCCCAGGAACGTCGCCGACTCCGCCACCAGCGCCCGTTGCAGGCGGTCGACGAACAGGCTGACGGCCGTCACCGCACCGACCGCCAACAGCAGCGCCGCCAGCAACAAACGCAGCTCCCCGGCCCGCCAGTCGCGGGTGGCGAGACGCACGGCCAGTGACAGGGTCACGGCGCAAGCCCCCGTGGTGGTCGCACTCGGCCAGTGTCCAGCGTGACGACGTTGGCGCAACGGCCGGCCAGCGCGGCATCGTGGGTGACCAGCACCAGCGTGGTTCCGGCCTCCCGGTTCAGATCGAACAACAGATCGGCGATTCTGGCGCCAGTGGCGGTATCGAGGTTGCCGGTAGGCTCGTCCGCGAACAGCACCTTCGGGCCGGACGCGAAGGCCCGGGCGATGGCCACCCGTTGCTGCTCGCCGCCCGACAGTTGGCGCGGGTAATGGGTGGTCCTCGCGGCCAGGCCCACACGGTCCAGGAAATCCCTGGCGGCGGCGTTCGCCTTGCGGTCGCCGCGCAGCTCGAGGGGCAGCATCACGTTCTCCAGCGCGGTCAGGCTGTCGATGAGCTGAAAGGTCTGAAACACGAACCCGACGCATCGCCCACGCACACGGGCGCGCTGCTCTTCGTCCAGGGCGGTGATCTCGTCGCCGTCCAGCCAGACGTCGCCGCTGGTGGGCGGATCGAGGCCCGCCAGGATGCCCAGCAGGGTGGTCTTGCCGGAGCCGGATTCGCCCACTACGGCCACCGGCGCGCCGGCGTCGATGGCGAGATCGATGCCGGCGAGAATGGTCAAATCACCCTCCGCGGTGGGTACGCGCTTGACCACGGCTCGGGCCCGCAATATGGATGCTGACATGAAGCGTTTCTCGATGGAACGGCCGCTGGTCTCCCTGAAGGAGCTGCTACGGGGTGTCCTGCTCGTGGCCGCGCTCGCCGTGGGCGGCCACGCGCCGGCGGACGCCGGCAAGACCGTGTTGGTCATGGGCGACAGTATCAGCGCGGCGTACGGACTTCAAACGGAGGACGGCGAGCCGGGCTGGGTGCAATTGCTGCGGCAGCGCCTGGGCCCGCCCCATCGCGTGGTCAACGCCAGCATCAGCGGCGACACCACCGTGGGCGGCCTGACGCGCCTGCCCAGGACCCTGGCCGTCCACAAGCCCGATATCGTCATCATCGAGCTGGGCGGCAACGACGGCCTGCGCGGCTATCCGGTGGCGTCCATCCGCGCCAACCTGCGGGCCATGACCGAGGCCGTCCTCGCCATCGGCGCCAAACCGGTGCTGGCGGGCATGCGGATGCCGCCCAACCTGGGGCCGCGCTACACTCGGGCGTTCCGCGACATGTACCCCGACGTCGCGACGGACGCCGGCGCGGCGCTGGTGCCGTTTCTGCTCGAAGGCGTTGCCACCGACGAGGCGTTGATGCAGCGCGACGGCATCCATCCCAACGCCAGGGCGCAGCCGTTGCTGCTTGACAACGTCTGGCCGGTGCTGGAGCCGTTGTTGGAGGCGGATTGAGGGCCGGTCAAGACGCGCGAAGTCACCCCTCCCGCGGCCGCGTGCCCGGATGCCGCGAACACGAACGTGCGTCTATCGGGTCGTGGAACGGGCCGCGTCAGCCGACTCATGCACTGTTCTTGAGCGAGAGCGCCGAAAATCCTGGTCGAAACCCCTTGTCTCCAAGACATCGGCAGAGGTAGCGGGGGGTATCCGGGTGGGCGATACGGGAATGGAGGGATACATCAAGTGTCAGGACGCCAACGCCGCCACCGGCTCGTTGGTGGCAGGGTCCACTTCGTAAGGCCCGGGCAGACCGAGTTCCTTGGCGATCTTGCGCATGGCGGGCATGACCTCTTCGCCCATGAGCTTCAGCGTGCGCATCTGCGCGTCGTGGTCCATGGCGCCGTCGCCGGTGCGGAAGATGATGATGCCGGGCCGCAGGTACTCCATGATATGGCGTATGTCCCGCACGCACTGCTCGGGCGTGCCGACGATCATGCCCTTGGTGGCGACCTGGTCCTCGAAGGAGGCCAGGGCGCCGGCCCGGGTGCGCCCCCTGGAGTCGGGAGCCACCATCTGCCGGCGCAGGGCCACGGCCCTTCGGGTGTTCAGGCCCGGAGGGCTCATGATCCACGGAATGGGTCTCTGGACTCCGGGGTCGAAGGGGCTGCGGACCCCCTGGGTCAGGGTGCGGCCCACTTCCATGGCCTTGGCCTTCGTTTCCTCGACGTGCACGAAGAACATGTAGCCCAGGTGCTGCGGGCCGGCCTTGTAGCCCTCCTCCTCCGCCGTCTCATGATAGGCCTGGAACATCTGGCGCGTAAGCTCGAGCTGCGTCGAGAGCATGATGTAGGGATAGCGGTGCCGGGCGCACCACTCCACGGTTTCCCGGCTGGAGGTGCCGGGCACCCAGATGGGCGGGTGAGGCTTCTGATACGGGACTGCCCAGGGGTTCACGTACCTGTAGTGGTAGTGTTTGCTCTCCCAGCGAAAGGGACCGGACGTGGTCCAGGTCTTGATCAGGAAGTCGTGGGCCTCCTCGAAGCGCTCCCGGTTGTAGTGAGGCGGGACGTTGTGGCTGATGCTCTCGCCGCCGGAGCCGCGCACGATCCCCGGAATCAACCGGCCCCGGGAGATGACGTCGATCATGGCCAGTTGCTCGGCCAGCCAGAGGGGATCGTCATGGATGGGCAGAATGTTGCCGAGCAGCAGGATCTTCACTCTGGTGGTGATGCGGGCGAGGATCGAAGCCTGCACGTTGGCGACGCCGTTCATGCAGAAGGGCGCGCTGTGGTGCTCGTTGACCATCAGCCCGTCGAAACCCACCTCCTCCGCGTAGAGCTTTTCGTCCAGGTAGCGGTTGTACAGGTTGGCGGCGCGTTTCGGGTCGTACTCGGCGTTGCTGACCTTGAGGATGCCGGTGCCCCATTCCTCGGGCCAGTCGTCTACCTGCCAGGGCTCTTCGGTAAAGTGGCCGATGAACATGCATTACCTCGCGGCCCGTCGCCGGGCCACTACGAAGCCATGGCGGTGAGCGGTTCGTTGGTCCTGGGGTCGATATCGTAGGGGCCGGGAAGGCCCAGCTCGTCGGCGATCCCCCGAAGCTTGGGCATGACCTCCTCGCCCATGAGCTTGAGCGTGCGCATCTGCGACTCGTGATCCATGGCGCCGTCGCCCGTGCGGAAGATGATGGTCCCCGGCCGCAACTGTTCCATGATGTAGCGCACCTTGGGGATGACGCTGTCGGGGGTGCCGACGATCATGCCGTGGGTCGCCACCTGGTCTTCGAAGGTCGCCCTCGCTCCCGCGCGGGTGCGGCCGGACGAGTCCGCGGCCGTCATCTTGCGCCGAAGGGCCCGGGCGCTGCGCGTAGCGATTCCCGGGGGCCCCGCGATATAGGGCCGCGGCCTCTGCGCACCGGGATCGTAGGGGCTGCGGACGCCCTGGGTCAGGGTCCGACCCACCTCCAAGGCCTTTTTTTCCGTTTCCTCCACGTGAAAGAAGAACATGAAGCCAAGATGCTGGGGCCCGGCCTCATAGCCCTCTTCCCGGGCGGTGTCATGGTAGACTTGGTACATCTGCTGGGTCAGATCGATCTGGCTGGCCAGCATAATGTAGGGATAACGATGCCGGGCCGCCCACTCCACGGTCTCCCGGCTGGAAGTACCGGGCACCCAAATAGGGGGGTAGGGCTTCTGGTACGGGACGGCCCAGGGGTTCACGTACCTGTAGTGGAAGTGCTTGCCCTCCCAGCGGAAGGGGCCGGGGGTCGTCCACGTCTTGACGAGGAAGTCGTGGACCTCTTCGAAGCGCTCCCGGTTGAAGTGCGGAGGCACGTTGTGCGTCAAGCTCTCACTGCCGCCGCCGCGGACCACGCCGGGGATGAGGCGACCCCGGGAAATCACATCGATCATTGCGATCTGCTCGGCCAGCCAGAGGGGATCGTCGTGGATGGGCAGGATGTTGCCGAGGATCAGGATCTTGGCCTTGGTAGTGATGCGGGCGAGAATGGAGGACGTTACGTTGGCTACGCTGTTCATGCAGAACGGGGCGCTGTGATGCTCGTTGACCATGATCCCGTCGAAGCCCATCTCCTCGGCGTAGACCTTCTCGTCCAGGTAGCGATTGTAGAGGCTGGAAGCACGCAACGGGTCGTACTCGCTGTTGCTCACCTCCATGACGCCGGACCCCCAGGCCGCGGGCCAGTCTTCTTTCTGCCAGGGTTGCTCGGTAAAGTGGCCTATGAACATGGTGCTGATCCCCCTGTTCCTCTTTCCCGATCGGGAAGAGGAATCGACGCTCTGGTGGTATCCACTTTCCACATGCGTCGTGTCCGGTCGCTATCAACCTCCCAGAAACTCAAGGACGGTTTTGGTGAACTCGTTCGGCTTCTCCATCTCGGGCATGTGTCCGCAGTCCTCGAAGACGGCAGCCTGAGCACCGGGTATTCCTTGCCTGTAGATCTCGCAACTACTGATGGGGACAATGCCGTCCTGCCTCCCCCATACGAGAAGGGTAGGGGTTGCTATGGCCGGGAGGAGATCCGGCAACGTGATGCTGTGCATGTAGGGACGCCAAAGGTAGCGGATGGCCGCCTCCCGGTTGGTCTCTACCTGGTCAGCCTCGTCCGGAGTCCAGTCTCTGCCGTAGTACTTCAGGTATTCGGCCGATTCGTTGTCGTGGAAGGACTGTTGGAATGCCTCCTTGGCGGAGTGCAGGAAGTAGTCCCAGATTTCTCCCTCCCGGGGCTTGATGCCTGCTGTCCCTACCAGAACCATTTTCGAGAAGATGGCGCTATTGGCGGTGGCAAGCTCGGCGGCGATCCAGCCTCCCAGGGAAAAGCCGATGACGTTGAGCGGAGTCGAAAGGCTGTAGTCCCGTACGAACCAGCTCACCCAGGCGGACAGGTCCCGAACCGACATCAGCCAATCCGGAAACGACGACGAGCCGAAGCCCGGCAGGGAGGGCACATACACGGAGTAACGTTGGGCCAGAAGCTCGTGGGCCTGCAGCCAGTCGGGTACGCCCAGCTCGCCGTGGAGGATCAGCAACGGTTCTCCGGAGCCTCCGCGTCGCAGTTGCAGGGATGTGCCGGCTATGTCGATGGTCTCTTCGATGAAGGCGGCGGGCGTCGTGGTCACTGGCTCCTCCAGTATGGCCTGTCCGGGTTGGCGTGAAGTTGCCTGCATCATAGACAAGAGCGGAAACAACGTCAACGTGGACTCCGAAAGACACGGGCGACCTGTGCCGGGATGGACGTGTCCAATCGGGTGATGAACCTGGTGCTCCCGTCCGTCGAACGAGAGTTTCAGGCTCTGTGTGGGATCTCGTAATGCGCGCCCATGCGCGCTCGTACATATCTTCGCCGAGTTGAACGACATGCTTGGCAGGGTGAATGGGAATGATTTCGCGCGGGCGGTCCGCCATGCGCCGGAAATCAGTCTTTCTCCGTTCGAAGCGAACTACCTGGCGGCAATGATCGAGTACGCAGCCATGTTGAAGGGGGTTGTTCCGCCTGACTGGACGAGGATGGTGCCGCCGTTGGAAAGGCCCTGGTTCGCTTCAGCGTTGAAGAGCCTGCGGTTGCACCTCCTGACCAACTCGCCGCCTCCGTTCCGGCGTCGGAATCTGTTCGTCGACAGCAGTATAGGGCAGCGGGTCCAGTGTCGTGTCCCGTAAATTCGCAAGATAATTTACGGGACACGACACTGGACCGTGGAACTCGTGGAGTACTCGCAAACGCGACATCGAAGACCTGTTCCGGCGACTGAATGACGAACTCGCCCACATGCGGGTTAGCGGGGAAGTCTACCCATACCTGGAGTCGTCCAACTTGCGCTTGTTGACGGCCGCCCCCGAGTACCTGTTGGCGATGAAGTGCCTGGCGATGCGTCTCGGTGAGGAATTCCATGACGGAGACGACGTGCGCTTGCTCCTCCGCTACCTCGATCTGACCGATTACGGCACGGCGTTGGACATCGTGACACGCTACTACCCGCTGGAACAGCTCCTGCAAAAGACGCTGTATGCGTTGGAGGAAATGCTCGCCGGATAGCAGAGGGTCAGTCCGATGAACGGTCCGAATATGACCCGATATTCTCCTCAAATCCGCCTGAAACCGGCCTTCATTTCCCTGTCCCACGCTACGATTCGCTAAATCCGACAGGCTCCTGGCGATACCCGCTGCAAGACTTCCGGCGTCGTGTTGCCGTCCACCCGTATCAAATCTCCATACACTAATCTTCATCCGTCGAACTACTCTGATGGTTTGCCAACGTAACGAGGAAGGAATCATTTCACGCCCTCCTCTTGCACTCCAGGAAACAGCTCAGAACAAGGCCGGCGATTGCGGCGGCGAGCCCCACCAGAAACGCCCACCAGAGCGCGTCGACGAGGGTGGCCGTAAGGGCCGGCATGAGGTCGGCCGGTATCAGCGACCGCGTGGCGGGATCGAGGAGATTCTGCGGATTCAGGAGCTTCTCAAGGACGGGCGCCGGCACCGATGTCTTCAGGTCCGCGGCGATGACGGTGAAGGCGGCGTTCATGCGCTGCAGCAGGAGGCTGCCCATGATGCTCAGGATCAGGGCGCCTCCGATGGTGCGGAACAGCATCACCGTGGAGGTGGCGACGCCCAGGTTCTGGAAGGGCACAGCGGCCTGCGCGGCCACCAGCGCGGTTACGTTGACCATCCCCATGCCGGTGCCGGAGCAACTCACCGCGATGAGCATCAGGGTCATGCCGCCGGCGTCTTTCAGGACCATCAGGGGAATGTAGCCCAGGACCATCAGGGTCATACCGGTGATGCAGACGTTGCGGTAGCCCCAGACCGGGGAGGTCTGGCCGGCGGCGATGCTGCCGGCGGTCCAGCCTACGCTCAGGGGCAGCAGGGTCAGGCCGGCTAGCGCCGCGCTGCCGCCCAAGGCGCCCTGGACGTACAGCGGCAGGAACCCGATGATGCCGAATATGCCCATGGCCGCCAGCAGACTGAGGGCGGTGAGCCGGCTGTAGCCTGGGATGTGGAACAGGCTCATCGGCAGCAATGGGTCCCGGGCTCTGCCTTCGATGGTGATGAACAGGGTCAACAGCACGACGACGCCCACCACAACGACAATGGATTCCACGGTCACCAGGTCGAGTTGGTTGGCTGCCACCAGCAGGCCGTAGAACAACAGCATCAGGGCGCTCAGCAGGACCGTGGCGCCGCCCAGATCCAGCGAGCGGCGCCGGCTTGCCGCGCGCTCCTCATGGAATCCCACGACGATGAGGGTGGCGGCCAGGATCCCCAAGGGGAGGTTGATCCAGAAGATCCAGCGCCAGTCCCAGTATTCGGCCATGAGGCCGCCGCCCGCGGGCCCGAGCACGGAGGCGACTCCCCACACACCGGAGATGAAGCCCTGCATCCGTGCCCGTTGCTCTACCGGGAACACCACCCCCACGATGATGAATGCCAGCGAGTAGACCGCGCCCCCGCCCACTCCCTGAACGGCGCGGAACACGATGAGCTGCAGCATGCTCTGGGCGGCGCCGCAGGCCGCCGAGCCCACCACGAAGGTTCCGATGGCCAGCAATATGAGAACGCGCCGGCTATAGAGGTCCGAGAGCTTGCCGAAGATGGGAGTGGCCAGCGCCGAGGTGAGCATGTAGACGGAGAAGACCCAACTGTACAGCTCGATATCGCCTAGGTTGGAGACCATCGTGGGCATGGCGCTGCTCACGATGGTGGCGTCGATGGCGAAGAGAAAGACCGCCAGCATTACCCCGGCGACGGCGACGGGGACTCCGGGCGGCTGGGGGGTGGCTTGTGTCATGTGGGCTTGCGCGCAACTCGAGTTTCTTCGAGGCGCCCCCCTGGGACGAGCGAATCGAAGGCTCCCGTGTTGACGAGGGACTTGCCGGTCCAGTTCCGCCCCGGACCGGCGGGATTGCGGATGGTGTCGTCAACTCAGGTTGCGCCCATTCATGGTCCTCCTCCCGGCAATGCCTCTACAGGCAAAGGGATCTCGGTCCGTTGATCCGGACCCGGATGTGCCCCTCCGAACCGACCCTTACAGGTTAGACCTGGAGCCGTCTGAAGTCCACTCCGGGAATCGGGCTGGGCGATCGGGAGCCTGACCGAGTAAAGCAGGAATCTACTGCGAGGCATGGAAATGGGTCCATTTGCGGTTGGATTCTCGTCACATATTCCCGATATTCTCCTCGAATCCGCCCACAAATGCCCTCCATTTCCATGCCTCTCGCTACGATTCGCTTACCCGGACAGGCTCCTGGTGGCACAGGAGTCCGGCTGGCCTCCATTCCGTCCGAATGCTTGACACCGATCACGAAGGAATCCTATTTTGGGGGCCATGCCAGTGGTCGACGCAGACGCTCACGTGGATGAGACCGAGGATACTTGGGCTTGTATCGAAGAGCCGTACAAGCGGTACACCCCGGTCACGGGGACCAGTCCGCTGAGATACGGACCCTGAGCGAGTTGAGGCAGATGGGGGGGGATGGGGTCATCACGGCACTTCAGGCCGAAAAAGTCCTGGAGGACAACCCGGCTGCCTTTTAGGGTCTTTCGTGAGAACTTCCGCTCCGAAAGACCGGCCCGCACAAGCGGAAGTTGCCTGGCAGCCTGATGTCGGCGACTCGCCCCGAAGGATTGGACCGTGCCCACGCTGCAACGCAATGATGTGGATCTCTACTACGAGGTGACGGGTGAGGGGCGGCCGTTCGTCTTCATCAGCGAGACGGCCTGCGACGGCGAAGTGTGGAAGATGTACCCGGTGCCGGAGTTCTCACGGGACCACCAGTGCATCACCTTCGACTACCGCGGCACCGGCCGCTCCGGCAAGCCGTCCATCAAGTACACCACCGACGTGTTCGCCGCCGACGTGGCGGCCATCATGGACCACGTGAGCGCCAGGGATGCCATTGTCTGTGGCCATTCCATGGGCGGCCGGGTGGCGCAGCTCCTGGCCCTGGACCACCCGGGAAAGGTGAGCAGGCTGATCCTGGCGTCCAGCGGCGCATCCTTCCCCAACACCAAGGGGATCCCCCTCAAGCTGGCCAAGGAGATGGTGGAGATGGGCTACGAAAGCTACGTGAGCGAGAGCTCCGTGGCCGTGGGATTCACCGAGGCGTTCGCGAAGCGGCATCCGGAACGGATCCGGCACTACCTGGACGTCCGCATGGCCAACCCGTGCCCGCCGGAGTTCTACCTCCGCCACGTCATCGCCCGCCAGGAGCACGACACCAGCCACCGGCTCAAGGACATCACGGTGCCGACGCTGGTTCTGGTGGGAGAGGACGACCGCAACGTCACCAGCGACATGGACCACCGGACCTCCGCGGATATCCTGGCCGAGGGAATCCCCGATGCCCGGCTGGTGCTCCTTCCCGGCGAGCGGCACAGCTACTTCTTCGCCAACCCGGAGGCGTCCTTCAAGGCGATCCGGGAGTTCCTGTAAGTCCGACCACTTCTCTCACAAGATAGTGGGCACGAGATGGCGGAATTCACCATAGCCAGGTTCAAGGACGTGTCCGAGGGCCTGCAGGAGGGCCAGTTCGCAGTGGGCGAACGGAAAAAAGGCCAGCAGTCTGGCGGGTCTGGACCCCACCCACAAGCAACTGCTCGACATGCCGATCACCGTTACGCTGGGCCTGACGGACCCGGACGGGCGGGTGAACATGACGCCCATGTGGTTCGACCACGACGGCGACAAGGTTCTGGTGAACACGGCCGCGCACCGGGCGAAGTGCGGCTGGACAAGAAAGAACCCGCGCCTCACGATGCCGCTGGTGAACCCCCAGAACTCCTACCACTGGATGAGCATCAAGTGCACGGTGGTGAACGAAATACGAGAGGGCGAGCCCGGCGGCGAGCACATCGACCGCCTGTGGACGAAGTACACCGGGCAGGAACCGCCATATGGGCTGAGAGGTCCCGTCATCGATGAGAAGCGGGTGCTGTTCGAGTGTCGCGTGGACCGTGTCGCCACGTTCGGAAAACCGTGGTCCTCACGGCCTGACGTCGGCACGTCATCGCGCGCCACCTCCACGATACCAGCCACCGGCTCAAGGACATCACGGTGCCGACGAGGCCCGGGAAAGCCTCGTAGCGTAGGCCCGCGCGGCCGCGTTCAGGTTCATGACTGCCCCTCTTCCATGGAACGGGGCATGAAAGTCGGCTATGAACAACAAACGCGATGACAGCGGGACGGGACGGTTCTCCAAACCGTTGCGGAGTTCGGCAGGCTGGCACATGGATGGGCTACACACTTCGACCGTGATCGATACGGTACTTCTCAAGGTCGCGAGTCGGTGCAACCTCGATTGCAGCTACTGCTACGTCTATCATATGGACGATGATGGTTGGCGTGTTCAGCCGAAGCGCATGCCTTTGGCGGTTCAACGAGCCACCGTCCGACAATTGGCAGACCTTCATGTTCGTCAGCGGCAACCGTTAAGCGCCGTGTTGCATGGCGGAGAGCCTTTGCTCATCGGGACCGATCGTTTGCGGGACTTTTGCAACCAGCTTCGCTCTGCGCTTCCGGCACCCTGCGGGATTCACGTTCAGACGAACGGTGTGCTCTTGGACGACGAGATCATCGACATCTTCGTTCGGTTCGATGTCGGGGTCTCGATCAGCATCGACGGCCCCCTGGATGTGCATGACCGATATCGACTCGACCGCCGGGGACGTGGATCGTATAACCGTGTGCTCGCCGCCATCAATCGGCTGACGGCGCGAAGTGACGCGCGCCCCTTGTTCGCCGGGGTTCTGGCGGTGATCGATCCCACTTCCAGCCCCGGTTCCGTTTATGACTCCCTCAAGACCACCGGCGCGCCAAGCATTGATTTCCTGGTTCGCGACGGCAACCGCGTGAGGCTGCCATCCGGAAAAACCAGCGTTGACTCGACCGAGTTTGGACGTTGGATGGTCGGTTTGCTCGATGTTTATCTCAGCGACCCGGAGCCTCCACGTGTGCGCATCCTTGATGATATGCTCCGCCTCGTTCTTGGGGGACAGGCTCGGAAGGAAGGGGTCGGCACCACGGACTATGGCATTCTCGTGATCGAGACGGATGGTCGTATTAACAAGAACGACACGTTGAAGGTGGCCCACAAGGATGCGGATCGCTTCGAACGGACATCGTGGTCGATCCTTTCCGACAGCCTGCTCGATATTGTCCGCAGCCGGGGCTACGCTGACTACTACCGCCAGCAACGGCCCACCGCCTCCGCATGTCGCGCCTGTCCCGAGTTGAGTGTCTGCGGCGGCGGGATGGTGGCGCACCGATGGAGTGACGATCGCGGTTTCGACAATCCGTCCGTCTTCTGCGCCGATCAGCTATTGCTGATAAGGCGTATGCGAGAATGGGTCGCGCAGCACGAGGACGCGAGAACAGCGGAAGGATATGCTTATGGACAATACCAAGGATTCGACCGAGCCACGGGAACCCCGGATAGTGGAGAACTCCGAGCTTGAGCCGAAGAGCATCAGTAGTGTTGCCTTGGGTCGCCTGATTGAGGAGGTACGCAACGGCGAAGCTACTTCTCCGACGGCCTATAATCGCACTTATCACCGTCACAACAGGTGAGCCGTTCCGCTGGATGCCATGTGCCCTCCCGAGCGGTGGCGCGAGAGCGCTATGGGGACGGTGGAGCTTCGCGTTTCGCCCTTTCGCTACTTTCTCGCCCGGCGTTGCCTTACGCCCGACATCGAACAGGCGCTCCTCGAATGGTTCGAGACCGATGCGCCTTGGCGGCTTGTGGAGGCCGATTTCTACGAGCAATACGAGTTCAGCATGCTCGATGTGGTTCTTCCGGAAAGCCTTTCCCCATTGATCTGGTCGGACAATCTCGCTGGGCTCCGTCGCGAGATGGCGGCGATTTTTGATAGGGCTGTGGGTAGACAGAAATAATTGAGAAACCGGAAGAACCCGGGAAGATACCGGAAGAAGGCGGATAGGGTGTGTGACTTCAAGGGGTTAGGGACGACGGACAGGCTAAAGGGCGGTCATTTGGGGATGACAGAAATAATTGCGAATGGCAGTGGATAAGTGAGCGAAAACGGCCGGAAAAGGCAAATTATTGGGCGTTTCAGGGGGGTGTTAATGGGCGGGAAATTTCGGCGATTTCGAGGGGTTGTTTTGACTTGGGAAACGGATGCAGGAAGATACCCTAGCTGTCGACGGGGAACGGACTCGGACATAACCTTTTAAGATCGGCTAGACATGCAGATGGAGTGTATTGACTTCTGCAGCGTTGTTTCGCTAAGAGGAAGGAATGGCAAGGCACACGCTAATGGTTCCGGACAGATCGCGGGGCAGGGAGCTTCGCAGTATTATCTGGGATAACGAGAAGGGCACGGTGGAGGGGTATCACTCGGATGTGCCGTATTTCAAGGAGGCGTTCGTTGCGCCGAAGCCTTTCATCAGCGGCGGTCCGAGCCCGATCTATGCGTTGGATGATCCAGCCCACGATCCGCGCGACTTCTGGGTGCTGCTGATCGACGTTTACTGGCCGATGATGGACGAGCCCCTCCGCTCCACGCTGCCGGAGATCTTGCGCAACACGGAGCCGAGGCAACCCGAGCCCAACGGCCCGGATGACCCCGACCCGGACAATCTACCCGAGGGGGTTCACGTCGCCTACTAAGGGTCGTAGTGAAACAGGGTGCCCAGCACCAAGTCCAGCATCTCAGGATCGTCATCGACCATTTTCATTAGGCCCGTGTGGGTCTTCCGTTGCCAGACATACTGATGTGCCATGGTGATGACCTCCAGCGCGCGGGAGTCATGGGGTAATCCGCTGTACTCTCTGCCTTGGTAGTGGCTGAGGTATTGATCCTTTCGGGCCATTTCTCCTTTTGGATAGTGTGACAGTTGGGCGAGCTTTTCCCCTTTGGTGCGGCGGCGGTGAAGCCGCTGGAAGGGCTTGTCGAGGTCAGGCATGGCAGACTGCATGCGGTGCATGAATTCGTGCACACGGGTACCTTGGTCGTGCCCCTCGGGATTGAGGCCGATCTTGATGAAGGAGTCACCGGCGTGGACGTTGAACCACGACTTGCCTTCCTTGTGCTGATAACCATCGGCATCGGGGTAGAGATGATATCCTCGCACGCCGTTCACGTTCGCAGCGCCGTAAATGATGGTTCGTCCCTTGCTGTTGGCGCGGGTAACCCAGGACGCGGGGAGGTAAGCGGTATCCTCTTGGAGCAACCGGGCGGCGCGGCGATGGTTTGTGCTGTTGAGGGCGGGAACGAGATCTGACTTCACGGTTCCAGCTCCCCGGCGTTCACGGAGTTCTTTTCGGATTTCATCTCGCAGCCGGTCTGCGAATCCGGCGTCCTTCGGATCGCCGGCACGGCTCACGAAGTCTTTCCGCTCCGCCCGCCCCCTGGCGATGAGCCTATCGAGGTCGTTGTTTGGTATGTCTAGGTTGGCGGCCTTTGCCGAGGTCTCCAACTTCTTGATGCTCTGCTGGACAAGCCCTTCCCTTCCCGCCAAACCCACGTTGTGGGAGAAGCCGGGGTCGATACCGACGGGGACTTGTTGTACTTGGCCGGTGCGTTTGTTTTTCCAGAGCCGGGTCTGCCGAGAACCTGGGGGTGGCTCGCTGGAGACCTTGTAGCCGTAGCGGTGTAGGTCGTCATCGTCCATTTGCTGGACGATGCAGCGGCAGCCCCAGCCGTTGGGGGGATAGTGGGTTTTCCAGAAGGGGTGATCGACGGGGAGGACGGCGCCGTGCCACCTGATGTGATCAAGGCGGGTGCGGGAGTCCTGGACGGCGACATAGCGGAGGTAGGGCATACGGTCCTTGAGCCGCTCGATGTGTTCCCAGCGGCCATAGGCGTAGGACATGTGGAGGTTGGTGTCGAAGATGATGCGGAGGCGGCGGGCAGAGCCAAGTTGCACCAGGCGCTCCTCGCCGGTGAGGGGATCGGTCATGATCTGCTGTCCCCACCAGCCTTTCTTGCGAAGGAGGGGTTCGAGTCGGTCGCGGAATTGCTGGAAGGTCTTGCCGTCGGCCATGGAGGCGTCTACGGCCGTGCGGATATCCCGAAGGATGTCCTGCTTCATGGCCTTGGCAACGGTGAAGGACTGGACGTGGGCGAGGGCGTCGGTATCGCGCCAGTCGAAGCCAACGTGGAAGCCTTTGCTGCGGAAGGCGTCGATGGCTTCTTGGGGCGGGACGTCGAGGATCTCGGGTTTGGCCATGGATCAATTCATGCGGAGGGCTTGCTTGTGGAGGCGGTGCAGGACGGCGGTGAGGCGCCGGAGCCGCTCCATGTAGGGTCAGTCCTCCTCCAGGCCGGCCTGTCCGGAGAGTTGGGCGGAGAAGGTGTTGTGGTAGAGGCGTTCGGCCACAGGTCGGTGTCCATGCGGTCAGCAGCTCGGGCGAGGCGGTCGCGGAACTCAGGCAGGGCCAGGCCCTCGGCGACGGCGGTGTCTGCGGCATCGAGGATGGGTTGGACGACGGGGATCATAAGGGGCTGCCAGTCGGCCTCGACGGCGTCGGCGGCCTCGGCGATGGCGTCCGGCGCGCGCGGGTCGATGTCATCGGCGGTTGTTGTCTGGCCGCGATCCGCGTCGGCGAGGGCTATTGGTGGTGAGTTTTGGCCGCTGCCGGAAGGCGCTGCGGGTGCGGGAGCTTCTTCCCACTCGCCGCCGTAGACGGACTCGACGTGTTCGAGGGTGGGGAGGAATCTTCCGCCCGAGGTGCGGGCAATGATTTCTTCGCGCTGAGCGCGGGCATCGAGGTCTTCGGGGGGCGAGGCGTCGCGGTGGATGCGGGGGGCGGCGGCGCCGGGGAAGTTCCAGCGGGTCCACCAGGCGGCGAGGGTGGAGTTGAGGGCTCCGTCTAGGAGGCGGCAGTCTGAGGCGACGGTCTCGTCGCGCACGTCCTTCTGGACCTCGGCGGTGCCTTTCCAGGGACCCTGGTCGGTGGTGGAGGACTGGCCGAGGATGCGGGTGGTGAGGGTTTGGTCGAGGTAGTGGATGAAGGTGTGGTAGTCGCCGCCTGAGCGGCGGGCGGAGTCCAGGAGTTCGATGGCCTGATCTTCGGGCATGGCGACGCCGGCGCCGGCGGCGAGGTCGCGCAGGAGTTCCAGGAGCTTGCGGATTTCTGCGGGGTCGGCGTTTTTGCGGTGCTTGGCCACGGGGGTGGGGGCGCCGAACTTCTCCAGTGCCACGGACCAGAACTTGAGGCCGTTGCGCTTGAGCCAGACGGGCCAGAAGCACCAGCGGGCCAGTCCTGGGCCGTGGGGCAGGTCGGAGTGCTCGCCGGGGCGGGCGAGTACGATGAACTTGGCTGCCGGCAGGGGCTCTCCCTGGGGGGAGGACTCGGAGCGCATCAGGAGTTGGCCTTGGGGGGACCAGCAGAAGCGGTCGGGGGAGCGGACCTTGAGGGCGGCGATGTGGACGCCGCCGGCGTCGGGCTGCCAGAGGACCTCAGTGACCGAGTAGCCATACCAGACGGCATAAAGCATCTGGCGGCATACGCGGTCGAAGCCGATGAGCCTGAGTTGGGCGGCAAGGCTTTCGGCGGCCATGCGGTCCCGGCGCAAGGGGCCGGCGGGCTGGACTTCCCAGGGCTTGGCAACGGCGGCGTCGAGGCGCTGATCGAGGGCGCTGGCGCAGCGCTCATCTTGCAGGACCTCGCGGTAGATGCGCAGGGGTGCGAGTTCGTCGCGTCGGGCGTAGGCATAGCCGGAGGCCATGCGGGGGTCGGGGGCGATCTCGCCGACGAAGGGGGCCATGCGGGCGCCGATGTTGGAGCCGGCGATCTCGCCGGCATGCGCGACTGAGGGAAGGCGCTGTGGGGTTTTGCTGTGGTGGACCTGTTTGCGCACGGCCATCAGTGGAGCCCTCCGCGGAACCCGGATGAGACGCTGCGGATCATGCCGAGATCGTAGTCGATGGCGTAGGAGGAGTCAGCGCCCGGGGCGGCGAAGGCGTCGGCGGAGCGGCTGCGTCCGGCGCTATAGCCCTCGAAGGGACCTGCGGTGGACACGGATGCAGCCACGGCCAGGGCCAGAGCCCAGAAGCGGTCGGCGTGGCCGTCGGTGCCTGAGCGTTCGGCCATGAGTCTTGCGGCGCCGGTGGGGCCGGCCTCGGCGCGGATGCTGTGGAGGTCGGAGCGGAGGTCGTCATCTGCGGGGATGCGGAGCCTGCGGTCTTCGAGGGCCTCGCGCAGGGCGGTGGCCACATCCAGACGGCGTGGGCCGGTCATGAGCACGCCTTCGACCCTGAGCGGTCCGTGGTCGTCCTGCAGCTGCTCGACTACGGCTTCGCCCATGCCGGTCTGGTCCACACAGATGCGCAGCGGCCGGTAGCGCTTGGCAAGCGCGGAGATGATCTGGCGCTGCTCGCTGAACGGGATGTTGCGCGCGGCGCGAAGCTCCCGCACCCAGAGCACATCGCCCGCCTGCTCCAGCACTGCAGCGACCCAGAGGTCGCGTCTGCGCGCGACATCCACACCGATGTACATGTGCCCGCCGGCGTATCCCTCCGGGTCGCCTGCGTCCGCGTCCTCTGCGGCGCGGATCAACTCCCAGGCGAGCCACGCACCCGATCCAGCCGAGGGAATGCAGTCCAACTCCTCGCCGGCGTTGCTCCCGTACTGGGCGCGCAACGCGGCCTCCCAAGCGGCCTCTGCCTCGATGGACCACGGCTGCCCGGTCACCTCGCAGATGCGTCGATATAAGCCGTCTGTGAGCGCGTCCTTCAGGGTGACGCGGTGCACGGATCCGGGGGTGACGCCCTCGCCGACATCGCGCACGAGGGCGGCGAAGGCCGAGGCCTCGCCGTTGTGGGTCGATATGATACGCACGCGGCCGCCCCAGGTGCGGAATGCCAACGCGGCCTTGAGCACCTCGGGGAGGTTGTCCACGAAGGCGGCCTCATCCACGATGGCCAAGTCTCCAGGACGCCCGCGGGAGCGGAACGCCCGGGGAGCGGACGTCATGGCCAGGATCTGCCGCCCGCTCGCCATGCGCAGACGGAAAGCCTGGACGGCGTCAGTGCCCGTGTCGATGAGGGTCTCGCCCACGGCCTCGGCGGCGACGTTCAGAGCTTCGGCCCACTCCGCGGCATCGGCGATGAAGCCGCGCGCCATCTCCAGGCTGTATCCCTGATAGTAGACGTCGCCCAAGTTCTCGCCTGCGTGCATGACCGCTTGATAAGCAGCGGCCCAGGAGATGCCGATGCGGCGAGACTTCTGGATGACGGCCAGGCCCGCGGCATCCCCGACCCAGCGGGACTGATACGGCAGGAGCGTGCGGGGAGAACTCATAGCGATCCCTCCACGGCCTGTCGGATCAGGGTAGCGGTGTCGACCGTGAGGCCGGCCTTGGTGGCCGCGGCGCCGGCGCGCTCAGCTGCCTCGGCCAGCACCTTGCGCCGGTCCTGACGCACGGAGACCTGAGCCCGCGCCGTGTCGGCCAGGGCCCGGGCGGTGGCGGCCAATTCCTTCAACTCGCCCCCCTCTGCGGCGAGCATCATATCGAAAATGCGCGCCTGCACCTGCTGGAGCGCGGCCGCGGACATGGCCCCGGCATCGTCGGGCGCCGAATCGATCAAGGCCTGTGCCTGTTCGGTCGAGGCCCGGATCTGCTCGATGCGCCGCTCAAGATGCGATCCGTACTCGTGCAGCGCCGACTTGCCGATGCCGTACCCCTTGCCCTGGAGCCACTCGGACAAATCCTCATAGCCCGAGAACGCGCGGTCGATGAGCATCCGGTCGAGTTCCGCGCGGACGTCGGCGGGCAGCAGCGCGACCTTCTTGCGCCGCGGCATATCAGTCCTCGCGCGGCAGCCGCAGCGGGCGGCGGATGCCCGGATCGCACGCCACCTGATAGTCCGCCACGTCGTAGCCGTAGCGGGTCAGGGTCATGCGCCAGGGGTCGGTCTCCGAGCGCTGGATGGCAATCAGCTTGCGCGCCTCCAGGTAGTCGAGCTGGTCGCGAATCCAGTGCCGGGTGACGCCGATGTAGCCCGCCACCAGCACGTCCCGCACCATGCTCTCGGTGGCCCCCAGGTGGCCGCCCACCCGCAGCGTGCGCAGGATGTCCCAACGCGCCGCCGGCAGATGCCTCTTATCAATCAAGTCCACGTGGCTCATCTATTCACTCCCCGCCATACGCCTCGCCCGCCCGCGCTCATCCAGACGAGCCAACATCTCGCTCTGGCCCTCCAACATGCCAATGATCCGGCTGACCGCGGGCACCCAATCATCTCGCCGGATGTACTTCTCCGCCACGTGCAGCTTGAATTCCGCCAGGTCGCGCTCGACGGCCGCCACGGCCTCGGGCCGCCCCGATACCCCGCCGCGGCCCACCCGCTCCTGGAGCACCGCCACATCCCGTTCCGTGCGCCTCTGCCACCGCAGTAGCATCACCAGCCCCGTGGCCGCCCCCGCAGACACCGCGTGCAAGCCCCACCCAACGACCGCCCCGAAGATCTCGTACATACCCGCACCTTGCCTCATTCCCCGCGTCCCTGGCAGCGGACCATGGTCCGCCCCCCCCCTTCGTTGCCCCTCAATCTCCCAGAGCCTCCCTGAGCACCCCCCGCATGATCGACCGGACCGAGTTGGGCACTCCCTTCTTGTGTTGCTCGTGAATCTTCTGGGCGCGGGTGCGCTGCAGAGTCGCCGTGAGGTACGGCCACCATTGAGCAGGCCCCTCTCCGCGCCCCTCGAGCTCGCCCAGGATCTCCAGGGCCGCCAGAATGTATTCCGACTCGTAGCCGCGCTTCCGGACTGTCCTGATCCACACGATGAGCTTGGCGAATCGCCTCCGGTCCCGGCGGTAGAGCCGGTCCACCAGGGACAGGAGGCGCTCTTCATCAGTTGCCACGGCGGCGGGGCTCCTTCCCGCCGCCGCGGACCGGACCCTGGAGATGCTCGGGGACTTGGTATCGGGGGCGGGGCTCCGGCACCAGGCGCACCGCCCGGCCGGAGGCCGACGGCGCCGCGCGGCGCTGTGTGAGGGCCTCCAGGATGGCCAACCGGTAGGGGGACATCGCAGTGGGGTGGATGTAGATCCGGGCGCCTGTCTCAGGGGTTCCTCGCCGATTCATGGGATAACCTCCGGTAGCGTCTGGCGGTTCGCCGGGATATTCTGAGCCGTGAGGCGATGGCCGTAGTAGACAGGCCGTGGCGGGCGAGGCAGCCCACCAGCGCCCGGCGTGCCAGGGGCACCGAGACCGCCCCGCCCCCGAAGCGGCGGACAATGGCCTCTGCCGCGTCTTGGCCGACCAACTCCACGAGTTCCCGGCCCGGACCTGCATGGAGGCGCCGGGGGACGTACCAGCCATCGTCTCCGCCATGGGCCAAGGCGATGCCTAGGGCGGCCTCGCGGCCTGCCGTGGCCTCGATCTCGGCCAGGATGCCCGGCAGAGGAGGGGCAACGCTCACGGCGCCGCCTCGTCGGACGGACGCTCTCGGATGCGCTCGCCGAGGTTGCGGATGACGGCATCGGCTCGCGTGTCGTCGATGTGCAGCATGACCAGTCCCTGTCCCGCGATGCCCAGGAGCCGGCACTGTGCTTCGATGACGCGCGCCCGGGGCCGGTAACCCACCGGGTCCGGATACGGCCGCCAGTCGACCTCCGCCTCGCGTGCGAGCCAACGCTTCAGCGCCTCGATCACCCGCGACAGGGTGCGGGCATCATGCACCCAAGCCGCCGAGGCCAGACCCGTCTGGCGCCGGATCCACGCGCACAGCGCCGCCTCCGAGCGGTCCTTGACCACCCCCAGGTTCCACCCCGACCCCCATAGAGCGCGCACCACACGCGCCCCCGCTACGTCCGGCAGCCGGTCGCGCGATCGCCCCGGCCGCCCCTGCCGGTCCATCTCGGCCAGCACCCGGCGCAATTCGTCCGCGGTCATGTTCGCGCACGAATCCTTGCCCGTGACTCGGTGCTGTATGGCTCTCCGGTCCGCCTCCTCCAGCCCCAGCTCCCGCGCCCGCGCGTGCACCGCCCTGATCAACGCCGTTCTCATTCGCCGAGTTCCTCCTCGTCCGCCAAAAACGCCTTTACCAGCTTGTCGATATCGTCCTGGGCCGTGCGGCACACCACCACATCCTCATCCTCCTCCAGCCTCACTCCCAAAGACGCCAGAGTCTTCACATCCAGGGCCCGCAGCGCCGGCATCACCAGGCTCTCCCGAGTGCGGATCAGGGTGTCCGCCTGGTCGGGCAGGACCTTCCGGATGCGCGCTACCGCCCGCTCCGGCGAGTCGCATACCAAAGACCCCACCTTCTTGCGCAGCCCGCACTGCACCCCGTCCACGCTGATGGTGCGGGGCGAGGTGAACAACCCGCGCCCTGCCTCGATGGCCCCTACCAGCGCCTCCCTGGCGTTGGCCGTGTCCGCGGCCCGGGCCCGGAGCGCCCGCAGCCTAGACCGGACGGCCTTGCGCTGCTGGTCCCGGATGTCCTCCGCCACCTCCGACAACTCCCGTTGCGCCGCCGCATACCGGACCGCCAGATCGTGGATCTCGCTCAGGGTCACGACCCATCCTCCGCTGCGGCCACGATGTCTTCGGCGCCGATCCGCTCCCGTCCCTCGGCCCGGGCAATCATCCAGCCCCGGCCTAAAAGCCGCCGCAGCGCGTGCAGCCCCCCCGGCCCCCGCGCCGCGGCCAGGAGCGGCTTGCGCTCCGGACCGCCGGGTTGCCGGCCGAGGACCGCTGCCGCCACGTCCACCACGTCCGCCTCCGCCACCGTGCGCAGGTCCACCCGCATGCCGATCCTGCCGGTCACCTGGGGACAACGCGCCAGAGTCATGCGGATGGAATCGTCTCCCACCAGCGCCAGACCGCACCCGGCCAGGTCCCGGATGCAGCGAAGCTCGTCCACCAGGGCCGCGCGCAAGTGGTGCGCCTCATCCACCACCAGAAGCGCGTTCCGGTCCCGCAGCCGCGACACAATCACGGTCTCGGCCTCCAACGCCGATCCGTGCCGCCCCCCGGCTCCCACTGCGTCCGCCAGCCGGTTCAACAGCCCCGCCAGGGTCACGGTGGCGCCGGTCACCGCCAGATACGATGCTCCCGCCCGCTCCGAGCAGTAGCGCCGGGCACTCCAGGTCTTGCCCCGCCCGGACGGACCGTGCGCCAGCACCACGTCCCCCGCGGCCTGGGCGTAGGCCAGGGCCGCGAACACCTCCTCCGACGCCCCGGTCTGCGCGTGCCGGTCCAGACCGGCGCCGCCGAGCCCCCGCCGCGCCGCCTCCGCCCGGGTCTCCAGCCACCGCAGCACCTTTGCCTCCACCCCTGAAACGTCGCCCGGATAGCTGCCCCGAAGCCAGCGGCTCAGCGTCCCCTGGCTCACCCCCATCTCCCGCGCCGCCTGGACCCGGCTCAACCCCACAGCCTCCATCTCCGCCCGGCACGCCGCAGGCACGTCAACATGGGTCTGAATGCCGCCCGCATCCACGGGCGGCACCACTTGAAGGTGTTTGTCCATGTTCAATCCTCCTGTTGCAGATAGAGTTTCGCTGCCGCCTTGAGCGCGCGCCCGTGACCGCCCCGGCGCCCTGCCGCAGCGGCTCGATCCTTCTCCCGCTCCAGCCTCTCCCCCACCCCCGCCTTCGCCGCCTCCCGCAACGCCGGGGTCTCGTGCGCCGTCCCCGACCGCGGCAGCGCCACCACCCGCTCCGACTCCCCCACCGCCCACGCCAGCACCTCGTCCATCACCGCCTCCGGCCGGTGCTCCCGCTTGAGCTCCCGGGCATACCGGCGCCCCTCGCCGTCGGCTCGCTTCGCCAGCGCCTTCATCTCCGCCGCCACCCCCGCCCGGTCGATGCCCGTGCGCACCGGATCGCAGGCCACGCACACGAACGCCCCGTTGGCCCGATACACATGAATGCGCCCCAGGTCCGCCGGGTCCTGCCGCACTTGAACCCGCTCCCCCACCAACGGCCCCAACTCCGCGGCGATGTGGACGCCCCCCTCCACCGCGATCCCCTTCTTCTGCACCACCCGCCAGCCATCCCCCGCCGGCGCCGCCAGAAGCGCGTCCAACGCCCGCTCCTCCCGGATGCGCCGCACCTCCCCGCTCCACGATGCCGCCCGGCTGAACGGCGTCTCGCCTCCAAGCCCCTCATGGGGCCGGCGACCGTACACCGACTCGCACCAGGCATCGCAGCGACTCTGCAACTCCTCGGCCGTGAGCGACACGGCGAAGGTCTCGGCGTCCTGCTCCCCCCGGCGCCGGGCAAAGCTCTTGCGGCTCCGCAATGCCTGGGCCTGCGCCACATCGTGGCCGGTGAATCCCGGCAGGTGCGCGAACAGGTCCCGGCTCAACGTGCCGATGAATCGCTCCACGAATGGTTTGCCCTCCGGCGTGTACGGCGGACATGCATCGTGCCGTATCTCCAGGTCCGCCAGCACCCGCCGAAGGTGCACGCTGGTGTAGTCCTTCCCTTCATCCGTCCGCGCTGCCTCCGGCACCCCCCACGCCACCAGGCACCGCCGCATCAGCGCCGCAATGGCTGTGGCCCGCGACGTGGGCACAACCAGCACCCGCGCCCTGCGGCTCCACACATCAATGCCCGCCACCACCGCGTACCGCCTCGGCGTGCGGCTGCCGGGGACTGCGCACATCACATCCGCCGGCGTCGAATCCAGCTCCCACAGGGCGTTCAACCCCTCCACCCCCGCAGCCTTGTCCCCGCCCGCCGGCATCCGCCGCGACCGGTGCCGGTCCGGATGCTCCACTACCGAAATGGTCCGCGCCTGCTCTTGCCGGTACCGCTCGATCCACCGCGCCACCGTCCGCACGCTCGGCGCCGATCCGTAGCGCGCCACCAGCACCCGCTGCGCGTGCGCCGCAGTCAGATGCCGCCCCTCCCCCAGCACCAGCGCCGCCACCAACCCCCGCACCGCTTCGTCCTCCGTCCCCGACCGCCTCCCACGACCGGGCGCGTCCAGCAACGCCTGCACCCGCCCCCCGCGCTCCAGCCCTCCTACCCGCCGGCGCCACGAAGCCACCGCCGACGCCGATACCCCAGCCTCCGCAGCCGCCATGGCGTCCGCACGCACCCGGGGGGCGCCCCCAGCGTAAAACTCCTCCGCCCGCACCACGATCCGCAGCCGCCGCCGCGCCGTGTCCCGCTGGGCATCCGTCGCCGTGTCCCAGGGAGATGGAGCAGGAGCGGGGATGGGGGCAGAAAAAGAAGGGTCGTGGACTTCGGATGTCGGAAGGTCGGTGGAGTCGTGAACCGCAGGTCCAGAGGCGTTGCACGGGTCATGCACGGGCTTTGCAACGCCCGTGTCCGCACGCCGGCAGCGCTTGAGCGACACTCTCATGCGCCGCCTCCACCCCGCAGCCGCGCCAGCGCCGGCGCCACCTGCTCGTCCAGCGCGCCGTTGACCCGGTCGGAGATCCCGTTGAACTGCCGTTCGATCTCCGCCGCCAGTCCCAGCCGCGCGTTGCCGTGCAGCGCCGCCACCAGATCCGACTCCATGATCTCGCTCAGAACCCGCGCGCAGTGCTTCACCGCCGCATCCGCTGACCGGCGAGCCGTCACCAGCCGCTGCCTCGCACGCTCTGCTTCATCACGTATCCCCTCCGGACCAGCCAAGGCGCGCCGCAACTGGCGCTTGTGATCCTCCAACTCAGCCCGGGCCTTGGCCAACTGCCGCCCAAGCGATGCCTCCCGCGCCGCATCCCGAACCTGGCGCCTGCTCCAGCCCCCGGCCTCGGCCGCGTCCAGAATCCGCTCACGCTCCGCCTCCGAAAGCCGAGCCACCTCGGCGTGGTGCGAAAATGTAAGAGAGTTCCGCCGGCGGAACTTCGGATAACTATCTGATATCGTTAAATAGTCGCTGAATTTTCCAGCCGATATCCCGAGCCCCCTCGCAGCCTCCCTCGCGGTCGTCGCCCCAAGCCCCGAAGCCCCCCGCCCTACCCAGTCCGCCAACTCCCAGCAAGACCCGGACCGCTGCTCCATCAGCGCCCGCCCAGCCGCCACGAACGCCTCGGGTGTGGCGTACTCACCCGGCTCCAAACCGACCGCCTCGGCCGAACTGCCGTCCACCACCCGCAAATCACCCTTGCTCACGCCAACTCCTCAAGTGTGACCGCCGGACTCGCCCCAGCCGCGCCGAGCGCATCAGACCTCCACGTACCCGCGCGACACGCACAGCCGGCCAAGCTCCGTGATCTCGCCCAACTCCCTGCGCCAGTCACCGCCCGTGTACCGGATCAGTCCCAGGCTCAGCAGCTTGTTCGCCGTCACAACCCGCGCAGCCCCGCGAAGCTCGTGCAAAACCTTGCCGTCCTTACGCCGCGCCGCCGCCATCAACAACCGCCCCCAGCCTTGCCTCGTGTCGAGCACCATCCGCCTCGACCCCTTCATGCTGCCCTCCCGCGGTTGCTCCTAGATGCCTCCTTCACCTTCCCGCTAACCCCCGCATCTACCTCAGGCTCCGGCCGCGGAATGTCCGAAGGCCACGGAAGATCGGCGGGCCAGTGGTCCGAGAGACCCTGCATGATATGGGTCGCGCGGCGCGTGATGAGGTCGTGGCCGCGCGCGAGGCGCGGGTAGGTGTCGCGACGACCCGAGACCATATGGCCAACTGCTCCGGGGGTGCGACCCGTGTGGTGCGCCATGAGGCGCATCAGCTTCACGATGTGACATGACGACATATCGGCACGATATACGATTTATCGTCCAATGTCTAGCCCTGTGTGACTATTCGTCGTCAGGGATAGTATGCCGGCCCACGATAGACTATATCTCGTCCATGCGCCCATCCGACTTATTGCTCGACGCCCTACGCGAGGCACCCTCAGTGAGAGATGTTGCGGCGAGATCTGGAGTACCCCGAACCACTCTCCAGAGCTTGCTGGATGGGAGTGTGCCCTCGATCAATCGTGCCGCAGATATCTGCGAGGCCCTTGGGATCACGCTCACCCTCGGCCCGCCACGCGCCCCGTCGGATCTGTCTTTCGAGGGCCGAGATACAGAAGCGGGGCTATCGCCGACGCACCTGAAGGACCTGGAGGGCCACACCCGGGGGCTGATTCGGGTGGTGGTGGAGGCGGGCGGGGACCCATCGTGGGTGGAGCGACATGCGTGGGAGGAGGAAGTGCGGGTGGAGTCGGGTCGGGTAGCGGTGGAGGTGGGAGGGGAGCGGCGGGAGTTGGGGCCGGGGGAGTCCATGCGGATACCGGCTGGGGAGTTGCATAGCCACTACAGCCTGGAGCCGTCGCGGTGGGTGTTGCTGGCGGAGGGCGCGGGCGAAGGTCTGGACGACCCTTCAGCGCTGGCGGAGCCAAGCATTGAGTACGATCCCGGCATCCGGCAGATCGGGGTAGTGGCGGCGTTGGATGACGATGACATCCCGCCCGGCGCGCGGCCGGTGGATGTGCACGGGGTCAGGGCGGCGGGGGGGGGCGGGTCTTTGGTGGAGAGTGAGATGGTGAGGGGCCAGGCATGGTTCCGGCAGGACTGGCTGGACAGTCACGGGCTGGACGCGACGCGGTGCGCGATCATCCAGGTGAGCGGAGATTCGATGGCGCCGACGCTGTCGGCGGGCTGCTCGATCCTGGTGAACCGTGCCGAGACTCGGCGACAGGCGGGGCGCATCTACGTGTTGCGCATGGAGGAGGGGCTAGTGGTGAAGCGTGCGGGCAGGAGTGAGGATGGGGGCTGGCTGCTGACGAGCGACAACGAATCGCCGGACTGGCCGAGCGTGCCGTGGCCAAGGGAAGCGGAGGTGATCGGCGAGGTGAGGTGGATGGCGAAGACGTTGTAGGAGAATGGTGTTCGTAAGGGGCCACTCGCTATATGGTGGGTGGCTCCTTGCTTTCTGCGGCAATCGACCCGACCGCGGGGGCCTCCCGGCCCCCCCTGGGATAACCCCTCTCATCCCCAAATAAGCCCCATTTTCAGTGCTGTGTCCCAGGCGACCATGGTCGTCTGTGAAACTTTCAGCGTGCTCATACTCCCGGTATGAGCGCATTGGACGGGTGGATAGATGTGTGCCGGGCGGGGACTTGGCGCGGCATGGACGGTCTGGAAGCGACCATCACGGGGGCGGACCTGGATCGGATTGCGGCGGGTTACGCCTTTGTAATTGCAGCGGACCATGGTCCGCTGCAAAGGGTCGTCGAGGTGTGCTCATACTCTCCGATATGAGCGCATTGGACGGCTGGATAGACGTGTGTCGTGCCGGTCGCTGGACGGGCATGGGGGGTCGGCAGGTGGCGATCACGGATGCGGACCTGGACGGGCTGGTGCGAGCGCACGGGAGCGCGGACCCGGCGCCGGTGGTGGTGGGGCATCCGGAGGCGGACGCGCCGGCGTATGGCTGGGTAGACGGGGTGCGGCGTGTGGGGGACCGGCTGCAGGTGCGGTTGCGGGACCTTGATCCGAGTTTCCGGAGTGCGGTGGAAGCGGGGCGGTACGCTGGCCGCTCGGTGGCGCTGGACCGGGCGGAAGGCGGGGGCTGGCATCTGCGTCACCTGGGTTTTTTGGGCGGAGTGGCGCCGGCGGTGCCGGGGTTGGCGCCGACGCGGTTCGCGGGCGAGGCGGATATGGTGATCGAGTTTGCGGCGGCGGAGTTTGCGGCGACGTCCGAGGAGAGATGGGCGTGGGGCGCGGTGGGGCGGATGATGCGACGGCTGCGGGAGTGGCTGATCGAGGCGCACGGGGTAGAGAAGGCGGACGGGATCGTGAGCGAGCACGCCATCGAGGTCGTAGCCGGTGCAGAGCGAGAGCCCGACACACCTGCATCGACCGCCCGCATGGCGGACCAACCTGCACAGAGAGGCCCGGGAGAAGCGGGGAGCGACGGCGAGGCGTTCTTCGGCGGCAGACCTGCCGGTCCGACCGACCGACAACAAGACAGGGAGGGAGAGATGACAGAGCAGGAGAAGGCTGAGATGGAGGCCGCCCGGCGCAGGCTTGGTGAGGACCGGGAGGCATTGGCGGCGCGGGAGGCTGCCTTTGCTGAGCGGGAGCGGCAGCGGGGGGCGGAGGAAGAGGTTCAGGGGCACGTGAAGGCGGGGCGTGTGTTGCCGGTGGAGGCCCCGGGCCTGGCGGCGCTGTTGGCGTCGTTGCCGGGGGACGAGGGGGCGGAGCTGGTGTTTGCTGCGACGCAGCCGGGAGTTGATTGCCGGCGGGTGGCGCCGCGCGAGTATCTCCAGGAGTTTCTGGCCGGGCTGCCGACGCGGGTGGTGTACGAGGAGGTGGCGGGGCCTGGGACGGCGCCGCGGGGGGGTTCAGGGCAGGAGCCGGAGGAGGTGGCGCGTGCGGCGCGGGCGCTGATGGCGGCGGACGAGAGCGGGGAGCTTCGGATCGACCAGGCGGTGCGGCAGGTGTTGGGCGAGAGGGGGCAAGGGAATGTCTGAGTATTTGTTGACGAGGAACTTTACGGCGCAGGGGGCGGTTCCGGCCCGGAGGATTGTCAAGGCGGGAGCGAGTTCGGGGCAGGCGGCGCTAGCGGAGGGCGCGGGCGCGGCGCTGCTGGGGGTGGCGGACGAGTTGGGAGCGAAGGACAAGGGGCGTGTGGACGTGCATGTGGCGGGCATTGCCGGGGTGGTTGCGGGCGGGGTATTCGCGGTGGGCGCGATGCTCACCTCCGACGCCAACGGCAAGGCGGTGGCAGCGGTGCCGGCTGCGGCCGATCTGCGGAGCGAGATTGTGGACGGCGGGGGTTCGAGCGCGGACATCGCGGTGGCCGAGGTGACGACAGCGGACGCCCTTGGGGCGGTGATCGAGTTGGCCGCCGATGGCAGTGCGTTGGTCGTGCGTGATGCGGAGATCACTGCCGATGGCACGATCCAGTCCGCGACGGACACCACGGGCAAGAAGCTCCTGGTGCTGTGGACTCGGGCTTCGGCCCGGGCGGCGGTCATCGGCCGGGCGCTCGGGAGCGCTGCGGCGGACGGGGACATCGTGCCGGTATTGATAGCGCACGCAGCGCTGTAGAGGAGGAACCCATGGCCGAGAACATCATATCGACGTATCCGGTGGACTTCGAGCGGACGGCGATAGCGGTAGCGTACCGCAACCCGCTGTACATAGCCGACGAGGTCCTGCCCAGGGTGACCGTGGGGCGGAAGGAGTACCGCTACGCGGAGTATCCGATAGCGGAGAGTTTCACGGTGCCGGACACGCGGATCGGGAGGCGGTCGGCGCCGACGATGGTGCACTTCAGCGCGGTGGAGAAGCCCGGGGCGTGCGAGGACTACGGGTTGGAGGACGCGATACCGGACGACGATGTGCAGAACGCGCCGGCGACGGCGGCGAACCCCATCGACCGTTCGACCATGCTGTTGACAGACCTGTTGATGATCGGCCGGGAGCAGCGGGCGGCGGCGCTGGCGTTCGACAAGGGGAAGTACCCGGACACGAACAAGGTGACGCTGGCGGGGGACCATCAGTGGAGCGCGGACCACGCGGACAGCGACCCGATCGAGGACATACTGGGAGCCATGGAAGGGATGGTGGTGCCGCCGACGCATCTGCTGTTGGGCAGTGTGGTGTGGCAGAAGCTGCGGACGCACAAGGTGATTCTGAAGGCGCTGAACCGAACGGACGGGGACCGTGGGATAGCGCGGCGGCAGGACGTGGCGGAGTTGTTCGAGCTCCAGGGGATCGTGGTGGGGCAGACGTGGGTGAACTCGAAGCCGCGGGGCCAGGATGCGGTGCTGGAGCGGGTGTGGGGGAAGGCGGCGCTTTTGTATCGGCGGGACCCCAACGCGGACATCACCGGCCCTCCGACCCTGGGGATCACGGCGGAGTACCGGGGCCGGGAGGTGCGGACGGGGTTCGATGAGAAGCTGGGGGCGCGTGGGGCGCACCGGGTGCGGGTGGTGGACACGTGCGAGGAGCGGCTGATCGCGCCGATGGCCGGGTACCTGTTCGACAAGGTGGTGGCGTGATGGGGACCTATCGGGTGCTGAGCCCTGTCAAGTACGCGGGGCGGCGTTGGGAGGTGGGTGAGGCGGTGTCGCTCACGGACGATGATGCCGAGGCGCTGCTGGAGTCCGGGGTCGTGGAGGCGACGGCGGAAGCTGCTGCTGCCGGCCAGGCTGCCAGTTCCACCGGCTCTCAAGAGGGCGGGGTGCCGGAGGCAAGCCGGGAGGAGCGGCTGCGGGCGGCCATCATCGAGTTGAAGCCGGAGGACAAGGACCCGGAGCAGTGGACCAAGTCGGGGAAGCCGGAGGTTCGGGCGCTGGAGAGCATGAGCGGGCTTGAGGATGTGACCGCGGCGGAGCGGGATGCGGCCTGGTCGGCGTATCGGGGAGAGCAGGGGGAAGGCGAATGACCAAGGGCGAGAAGAGAGTGGGCATCGGGTTCAACCCGTCGGGCAACGAGGCGGTGGACCGGATCAAGCGGCAGGCGGCGGACTTGATCGACGGCATCGAGTGTATCGCGGCGTCGTCGCCGGCGGTCTCCATCGAGGTGGGGCGGCTGAAGGATCTGGCGCAGACGGCGGTGGAGTCTGCGGCCATGTGGGCGGTGAAGGCGGCGACAAAGCGGGCGGAGTAGCATGGGGTACGCGACCCGCGGGGATATGGCGGCGCGGTACGGGGCCGTGGAGATGGCGCGGCTGTTGGAGGCTCCGGACGGGGCGGAGGATGCGGGCCGGGCGGAGGCGGCGTTGGCGGACGCGGCGGCGGAGGTGGACGCGGCGCTGGCGGAGTCCTACGAGTTGCCGCTGCCTTCGGGGGCTGCCTATCCGCTGCTGACGGCGATAGCGTGCGACTTGGCGCGGCAGCGGCTGTACGACGACGCGCCGACGGAAGCGGTGTCGAACCGGGCGCGGCGGAGCCGGGTGCTGCTCCAGGAGTTGGCTGGCGGCGTGCGGAAGCTGCTGGCGAAGGGCGGCGGGGTCATGGCTCGGCGCGCGGTCGGGGCGGCGCGGGTGGGGCCGGCTCCGGTGATGACGCCTGAGAATCTGCGAGGGCTGTAGAGATGGCGGAAGCGGGAGAGATGGCGGGGGCGGGAGTCCGGATCGACGTGAAGTGGGACGACCGGGAGGTGAAGGCGGCGCTGCGGGCGCTGTCGGCGCGGCTGGGGAACATGCGTCCGGTGCTGGACGAGATCGGGCAGAAGCTGGTGACTTCGGTGATCCGCCGGTTCGAGACGGAGCGAGGGCCGGACGGGGTGGAGTGGGAGAAGTCGGGGCGGGCTAGCCGTGAGAGCGGGCAGACGCTGACGGACACAGGAAGGCTGCGGGCGTCGATCACGCACCGGGCATCGCGGGACGAGGTGGTGGTGGGGACCAACGTGTTGTACGCGGCCATCCAGCAGTTTGGGGGCAAGACGCTGGCGCACACCATCCGGCCGAGGGACAAGAAGGCATTATTCTGGCCTGGGGCGGAGCATCCGGTGGCGAAGGTGAATCATCCCGGGTCGCTGATCCCGGCGCGGCCGTTTCTGGGTGTGGATGAGGGCGACCGGGAGATGATCCTGCGGGTCATTCACCGCGCCCTGAAGGGTGCCATGGATGCGGGGGCAGTGTGATGGGTGAGGTGGCGGCGCAGATAGGCTTTTGGGCGGCAACGGCCGCGGCCGAGCGACTGGAGCGGTTGCTGACCCGGCGCGGGCGGGAGCTGTCCGGAGAGGAGGGTCCGGAGCCCGTCCCGGAGTGGGCTTTGGATTTGGAGCCGGCGCCACTGCGGGAGGTGCTGGGGGCGCTGGATTTTGCCGGTGCGGTGAAGCTGGGTCCGCCCCTGGCTGTGGTGGTTCCGTTGTCCGAGGCTGCGGGAGAGAACCGCGCAGGCTGGGGCGCGACGAGCCAGCAGGTCATCCTGACCCTGGGGGTGGTGGTGATGGTCGCAGCGCCGAACGATCCGGGCGGGGAACGCGCCCGGAGCAGGGATGCGCTGTCGGATACTTTGCGGGCGGTGCGGGCGGCGTTGATCGGCTGGGTGCCGCCGGGGTTTCTGGCTCAGCCACTGACATATGCGCGGGGGCGGTTGCTGGAGATCGAGGACGGACGGATCACGTGGCAGGACGAGTTGGAGGCGCGGTACCGGATCACGGCGCACGAGGGGGCGGAGCCCTGCGACCCGCCGGTGGAGGTGTGCGTGAGGGGCGGCCCGGCGCCGGATGTCCAAAGGATCGGGCCGGGGTCTTCGGAGGGCGACGGTGAGCCTGTGATTGTGGTTGCTGGAGAGGTTTCATGAGGCTGGATGGTCGGGAGCAGGAATTCGACGTGGTCGAGCTGGCCCGTCGTCTGGCGGGCGTGGTTCGGCTGGGGACGGTGGAAGAGGCGGACTACGTGCGGGCGCGGGTGCGGGTG
Source organism: Binatia bacterium (assembly GCA_963422385.1). Lineage (GTDB taxonomy): Bacteria > Desulfobacterota > Binatia > UBA9968 > JAJDTQ01 > JAJDTQ01. The sequence goes on from OY729432.1 coordinate 2,688,706, forward strand.
CGCTACGACACGGACGCGGCCGGCGAGCCGGTGGTGACGGCGTGGCTGCCTTGGCTCACGACACGTGCGGGCGGGGACCGGAGTTGGTGGGCGCCGGAGGCGGGGGAGCAGGTGGTTCTGCTGAGTCCGTCGGGAGAGTTGGGCCAGGCGGTGGTGTTGCCGGGTGTGTACCAGAGGGCGCATCCGGCCAACGGGGAGCGGGCGGACCTGAGCCGGGTGGACTGGGGCAACGGCTCGTGGGCGGAGCACGACCGCAAGAGCGGGACGATCAAGGTGTACGCCAAGGGGGATATCGAGATCGTGGCCGAAGGCAACATCAAGCTCAAGGCTTCGAGGATCGACCTGAACTGATGGCGGCGGTGACGCGTTTGGGAGATGTGTGCACGGGGCACAGTTGCTATCCTGCGCGGGCCTCTACCGGGGGCTCACCGACGGTGTACGTGAACGGGATTGCGGCGCACCGGGAGGGGGACGGCTGGTCACAGCACGCGTGTCCGGACACGTCGCCGCACGGGGGAGCGCTGGCGTCGGGGAGCGCCACGGTGTTTGCGAACGGCCAGGAGTTGGGGCGAATCGGAGACCCGGTGGACTGCGGCTCTGGTGTGGCTTCGGGCAGCGGGGATGTGTTTGCGGGAGGATAAAGGGATGGAGCAGCAGTACGAGGTGAAGCAGGACATGGTGCAGGGCGGCCGGGTGCTGCGCGCGGGGGATCGGGTCTGGCTCACGGCGCGTCAGGCGCGGTATCTGCGGTTGGGCGGGTTCATCGAGCCGGCGGCCGTGGAAGAGCCGGAAGCCGGAGACGACAGTCTGGACACGCGGGAGGACAGGATTCGTGCGGCCATTGGGCGGCTGGACGCGGGAGCGGATGGGCATTGGACCGGGGACGGGCGGCCGGAGGTGCGGGCGTTGCGCGAGCACGGGGCGCCTGGGGACCTGAGCGCCAGGGAGCGTGATGATGTGTGGGCGGCGCTCCAGGCCGGGAGAGCATGACCGGGATGAACGCTTCGACGGGCGGCTTGCTGGATGGGGTGGATCATCTGAGGCAGTCGATCCGGGATATTCTGACCACGCCGGTGGGGAGCCGGGTGATGCGGCGGGACTACGGCTCGCGGCTGTTCGAGTTGGTGGATGCACCGTTGGACGGGGGCACGCTGGTGGAGATCTACGCGGCCACGGCCGACGCCTTGGCGCGGTGGGAGCCGCGGTTCCGGTTGACGCGGGTGCAGGCGGGCGCGGCGCCGGGGGGGAGCGGCCAGGTGGTGTTGGAGCTTGAGGGGGAGTACCTGCCGGACGGCCGGGCGCTGCGTCTGGAGGGAGTGCTGGTGTGAGCGGACAGATCGACTTGTCGCAACTGTCGGCGCCCGATGTGGTGGAGGCGTTGGACTACGAGCGGATCCTCTCGGCCATGACCGGGGAGTTGCGGTTGCGCTGGCCGGAGTACGATGCGGGCGGGCTGGAGAGCGAGCCGCTGCAGAAGCTGCTGGAGGTGTGTGCGTACCGGGAGTTGCTGTTGCGGCAGCGGGTGAACGAGGCGGCGCGGGCTATCATGCTGGCGTTTGCGAGGGGGAGCGACCTGGACCACCTGGCGGCCTTGATGGGGATAGAACGGCAGGTGGTGGATGCGGGGGACCCGCAGGCGACGCCAGTGGTGCCGCCCACCTACGAGAGCGACGAGCGGCTGCGGCGCCGGGTACAGATGGCGCCGGAGGCGTGGACGTCGGCGGGGTCGGTGGGGGCGTACCGGGCAGTGGCGTTGGGGGCGGATCCGCGTGTGCGCGATGTATCGGTGACCTCGCCCCGGCCGGGGGAGGTGGAAGTGCGGGTGCTGGCAGACACGGCGTCGGGCAGTGCCGATGAGGCCCAGGGTCTGCTGGATGCGGTGACGGCGGCGTTGGACTCGGAGCGGGCGCGTCCCTTGACGGACACGGTGCGGGTGTTGGGGGCGGATATCGTGGAGTACGAGGTGGCGGCGGAGATCACGGTTGAATCGGGGCCGGACGCCGAGGCGGTGCGGGGTGCTTCGGAGGCTTCGGTGCGGACCCGGGCCAGGGAGTTGGAGGGTCTGGGGCGTCCGCTGGCCCGGAGCGCGCTGATCGCGGCGCTGCACGTGGCCGGGGTGGCGAAGGCGGTGCTGGCGAAGCCGGCGCAGGACCTGGCGGCGAGCGCGGCGCAATCGACGCACGCCGTGTCTTTCACGGTGGGGATCGCCAATGGCTGAGGTGTTGCTGCCGCCCAACGCCACGGAGTTGGAGCGGGTCTTGGAGCAGTCCACGGCGCGGCTGGCACAGGCGCCGGCGCCGCTGCGGGAGTTGTGGCGGCCCGAGGCGTGTCCGGCTGGCCTGCTGCCCTGGCTGGCCTGGGGGCTGTCGGTGGACGAGTGGGACCCGGACTGGCCCGAGGAGGTGAAGCGGGGGGCCATCGCGGAGTCGGTGGAGCTTCACCGGCGCAAGGGCACGGTGTGGGCGGTGAAGGCGGTGCTGGATCGGATCGGCGCGCTCTACGACCTCACGGAGCTCACCGGCGTCGATCACCACCGGATGGCCATCGACATCCACAACAGCAACCGGTTGTTGACGACGAAGCTAAAAGGGATTCGGGCGCAGATCGACACGGCCAAGCGGGCCTCGGTGCACTACGTTCTGACGCTTCAGTCCGGCCTGGAGGGGTCGATTCTGGTGGCTGGGGGGATGGGCGCGGCCTCGGTGTGCACCGCGCCTCTGTCGTTGACCGTCCGCACCCGGGATCCGCAGACGCCGGTCAGGGCGTCCGTATTTGGAAGTGCGGTGCCGGTCACAGCGGACGGAAGTTCGGGAGTGTGGTGGCGGGGGACGCTGCGGTTGGCGGCGGACGGTAATACGGTGTCGCTGGTGGGCCATACGCAGGCAGTGCAGCAGCCGCCGCTCCCGAAGGCGCTGTTCAGTTGGCGGCCTTCCTCGCGCCGTTACATCGCCGAGATTCGGCTATCGACACAACAAGGCGGCAGCGCCCACGTCTTCCTCGGGGGCCGCAGCAAGGAGTTCAGCGACGCGGCCGAGGCGGACACGCGCTGGGCGCTGCGGTTCGGTCCGCGGCAGGCGGTGTTCCGGCTCAATGACCCGGACCGGCTACATGCCTACCGGATGACCGGGCTGGGGGCCGGGTTCGTGGCCCTGGTCCAGGCGGTACTCGACGCCGGAGATCCGGTCGGGGGGGTGACGCTGGCAGTGCTCGACGGCGGGGCGGACTCGTTGGTAGATGTCGCTGCGCTGACCGCGGTTCTCGATGATCCGGTGGTCCGGGAGCACCAGGCATGATGCGGCTGACCACAGCGGGCCGGGCGGCCATGGCGGACGCCGCCAACCGCAGCGTCAGGGCGGTGCGGCTGGTGAGGATGGAGTTGGGCGACGGCACTGGCCCCGGGGGCGCGGACGACGATTCGCGGACCGAACTGCGCAGCCTGCGGGACAGCGCCGCGCTGACCGGTTCTGGTGCGGTGGCCGGTCGGTTGGCGGTGCGGGCCGATTTCACCAGCGCGAACGCCTATCCGGTGACCGAGGTGGGCATCCTGGCGACCATTGGCGCTGACGGCGATGAGTTCCTGTTCGCTTACTGGGCCACGCCCCTGGCCGAAGGCGCGGTGGGCGCCAAGGCCGCGGACACCCGGCTGGTGGTGGCCGCCGTGATGGAGATGGCTGCGGCCCACGCCGACTTGTCCGTGGACGTGGAGCCGGACGCGTACCTGGCGCCGGCCGCGTACGCCACGCTGCGCGACACGCCGGATGCCGTTACCGCCCAGGCATGGGTGCGGGGCAACACCGCGGGTGACGGTCTGGAGTTCGCGGACCTGCCAGACGCCACGGCCGTGGTCAAGGGGATTTCCATACGGGCCACGGACCAGCAGGCCGCAGCCGGCCAAGACACGGACTCCACCCTCTCACCCTATCAGTTGCGCTACGCCATTCCGGTGGTGGCCACCGAGTCCGGGCTGCCCAAGGCGCCGCGGCTGGCGCCGTTCCGTATCTACTGGATCCACGACTACACTGACACCGGCTTTCCGGCTCTGGCCTTGGCTCAGGGAAATGACTGGGACTTCTCGCCCTCCTATAGGGCTTATCCTTGGGCGACGGAAACGGTTCGCGGTCTGGTCCGGCGCGCCACCCGGGCGCAGGCCGACACCGGCGCCGACGCCGAGCGGTACATGACCCCGGCGCTGGTGGAGCGTCGGATCGACGCTGCGGTGGCCGGGCTGGTGGACGGAGCGCCGGAGGGGTTGGACACGCTGGCCGAGTTGGCCGCAGCGCTGGGCAACGACAAGAAGTTCGCCGCCACCATGAACGCGGCCCTGGTTGCCAGGCTCGACCGGAAGCAGGTGGACGCCCGCATTGCGGCCGCGCTCCCCAGCCGGGGCGAGAGGGGCGGCAAGCCGGCACACTCATGGTCAGGCACGAGACTGCGGTTCCAGAACGCGGACGGCACCTGGGGCGGCTATGTGGACATTGAAGGGCCTGAAGGCGACCCCGGCTCCATGGGCGGCAAGCCGGCGCACTCATGGTTGGGCACGAGATTGCGGTTTCAGAACGCGGACGGCACCTGGGGCGGCTATGTGGACATTGAAGGGCCTGAAGGCGACCCCGGCGATCCGGGGGGCAGATCGGCGCACCAATGGTCCGGCACCAGCGTCCGGTTCCAGAACGCGGACGGCACCTGGGGCAGCTATGTGAATTTCCTAGGCTCGGCAGGACCCGACTACGACAACAGCGACGACAGCATCGGCCAAGGTGACCCAGGATGGGATTCTTGATTCATGAGATACGGGGGTTCCGTCCATGCGCCTGACTGACGCGGGCCGGGCCGCTCTGGCTGACGGCGCCAACCGCCGGACCCAGGCCGTGCAGTTGGTGGAGATGGTGATCGGCGACGGCACCGGTCCCGGAGGCGCCGCTGACGACTCGCGCACCGACCTGCGCAGCGCGCGCGAGAGCGCGCCCCTGACCGGCTCCACCTCGGTGGCGGGCCGGCTGGCGGTGCAGGCCGACTTCACCAGCGCACGCGCTTACAAGGTCACCGAGGTCGGCATCCGCGCCAGGGTCGGCGCCAGCGGCGCTGCGTTCCTGTTCGCTTACTGGACCGCGCCCTCGGCCGACGATGCCGCGGCCACCAAGATCACGGATACCCGGCTGGTGGTCTCCGTGGTGATGGAGATCGCTGCGGCCAGCGCCGCTCTGTCGGTCAACGTGACGCCGGCCGTGCATCTGGGCCCGGACACCTTCGTTGCATTGCGCGACACGCCGGATGCCGTTACCGCCCAGGCATGGGTGCGGGGCAACACCGCGGGTGACGGTCTGGAGTTCGCGGACCTGCCAGACGCCACGGCCGTGGTCAAGGGGATTTCCATACGGGCCACGGACCAGCAGGCCGCAGCCGGCCAAGACACGGACTCCACCCTCTCACCCTATCAGTTGCGCTACGCCATTCCGGTGGTGGCCACCGAGTCCGGGCTGCCCAAGGCGCCGCGGCTGGCGCCGTTCCGTATCTACTGGATCCACGACTACGCTGACACCGGCTTTCCGGCTCTGGCCTTGGCTCAGGGAAATGACTGGGACTTCTCGCCCTCCTATAGGGCTTATCCTTGGGCGACGGAAACGGTTCGCGGTCTGGTCCGGCGCGCCACCCGGGCGCAGGCCGACACCGGCGCCGACGCCGAGCGGTACATGACCCCGGCGCTGGTGGAGCGTCGGATCGACGCTGCGGTGGCCGGGCTGGTGGACGGAGCGCCGGAGGGGTTGGACACACTGGCCGAGTTGGCCGCAGCGCTGGGCAACGACAAGAAGTTCGCCGCCACCATGAACGCGGCCCTGGTTGCCAGGCTCGACCGGAAGCAGGTGGACGCCCGCATTGCGGCCGCGCTCCCCAGCCGGGACAGCCTCAAGGGCGGCAAGCCGGCGCACTCATGGTCGGGCATGAGACTGCGGTTCCAGAACCCGAACGGAGGCTGGGGCGGCTACGTAGACCTCGAAGGGCGCAAGGGCGGCACCGGCCCCAAGGGCAGCAGGCCGGCGCACTCATGGTCGGGCACGAGACTGCGGTTCCAGAACCCGAACGGCACTTGGGGCGGCTACGTGGACCTCGAAGGGGGCAAGGGCGACAAAGGCCGCACCGGCCCCAAGGGCGGCAAGCCGGCGCACTCATGGTCGGGCACGAGACTGCGGTTCCAGAACCCGAACGGCACTTGGGGCGCTTATGTGGACCTCGAAGGACCCAGCGGCAACTCCAGCGGCGGCGGGACCGACGATCCCTGCTTTGCCCTCTCGACGCTGGTGCTGATGGGCGACGGCGTGACCGTGAGGCCCGTAGGGGACGTTCAGGTGGGAGACTACCTGGCCTCGCCCGACGGGCCGCGCGAGGTGGTGGCGCTCGATACCGGTCCGGGACTTCACGACACGGTGGTGATCGAGGTCGCTGCCGGCGGGCGCACCCTGGAAGTGGTGTGCACGCCCAACCACCGGTTCCTGACTCCGGGCGGCGGTTGGGCCTGCGTGACGCCGTGGCCGTCCTGCAAGCGCCGCCGGGTATGGCGGCCTGTGGTAGACCGCAGCGGCCGGCGGGAGCGGTGGCAGCGCCACCGGGTCATGGACCGGGAGCGATTGGAGACGGGCACCGCGGTCAAGGTGCTCTCGGTTGGTGGTCTGCACCTGGCCGGTCAAGTTCAGGGGGTGCGACCCGGCCCCCGGTTGCGGGTGGTGTCGCCCATCACCGGCGGGATCCTCTACGTGGGCGGCGGCATCGCGGCCTCCGCGGGCCATGCGCCGCAGACCGCGTCCATGGGGCGAGGAGCGGACGTGGCTGATTTCTTCCGGGCGGCTGTGGGCGGGCGCGTATGAACATCCCAAGAGTAGAAAGAGTCGAGAGGCACGGCTCGTGGCCGGCGCTCCCCGGGTGGTCGGAACTGCACGTGGCGGCGGCCTACGGGGACCTGGAGCGGGTGCAGGCGCTCTTGGCGGCCAAGGCGGACCCGGACGCGCGGCAGGGCCAGGACGGTCCGACGCCGATCTTCGGCCCCTGCCGATACGGGCACCTGGAGGTGGTGCAGGCGCTGCTCAAAGCCGGCGCCAACCCAAGGGCGGTCCAGCACGGCGGCGGACAGCCCATCAATGTGGCGGCTCAGTACGGGCATGTTGAGGTGGTGAAAGTGCTGCTGGCCGCGGGCGCCGATGTAGACGCGGCCCGGAACAACGGCCGGCGGGCAGTCCACGGGGCTGCGCGCTTCGGCTACGTGGATATGCTCGGGGTGCTGCTGGCCGCGGGCGCCGACAAGGACCCGCTCAACGCCGGCGGATGGACCCCGGTGGCCATCGCCGCGTGGTTCGGCTGGTGGCAGTTCTGCGAGGCCATGGCCGCGGCCGGCGCCGACCTGGAACTGCGCAACAAGCGCGGGGACACCGCACTTTTGGGGGCCGCCAGAAGGGGCAAGACCCTGGCCGCAGCCGCGCTACTGCGCGCCGGCGCCAGGCACGACGTGAGCGATGCCGAGAATCGCACCCCGCTGGATCTGGCCGAGGCCCGCGGCCACGTGAGATTGGTCGCCGAGATTCATGACGCCGTCAGGAGGTTATCATCGTGAGACCATCTGTCTTCTACCTTTGCAGCTTGTCGCTGCTGACTCTGCTGCTCGCGGCCTTCGGCCCCTCCCCGGCCTGGGCCATGGAGGGGTCCAGATTCCTCTCCGGAGACGGGGCCCTCGGGCCGGTGCTTGACTCGGTCATCTTTGCCGGCATCGCCTTCGGCGTGGCCGTGCTGCTGCTTTGGGCGCTCTGCAAGACGCGGTTGCAGCAGGTGGTGATTCCACAGTTTGACGAGTTGGAGTTGATCTCGGCCAAGCACAAGCAAGGCAAGTCCATTGACCAGGCAGAAGCCATTTTCGCCCTGGCCTGCGCGATCAACGGCGGGCTCAGGATTTGCGGTGTGCTGTTTCTGGTCACCCTGCTGGCGGTGTTCCTGTGAGAAGGATACTCACCATAGCTCTCGCGGCGTCTGTCTGGCTTGCGGCGGCGCCGCAGGCCCAGGCGCGTATGAGAAGCTCATGCCGGGCGCCGGGCGTCACCAGCGCCTACGACCTGGAGATCAGGGCTGCGGCCCGCCGCTACCTGCCGCGGCCGTACAAGGCCCATCCGTGTCTGCTCAAGAGCCAGTTCTACGTGGAATCCCGGCTCGACCCGAAGGCGGTGTCGCCGGCCGGGGCCATGGGCGTCGCCCAGATCATGCCCGGGACACTCCAGGAGGTGCGGCGCCGGGACCGGATCCCGGGCAGCGCGTTCAGCGCCCGCACCTCCATCCGCGCCGGCGCCGCCTACATGGCCCGGCAGCTTCGGGTGTGGTGGGCGCCGCGCCCGGCCGAGTGCCGCATCGAGTTGGCCTGGGCGTCCTATAACGCGGGCGCGGGCAACATCATCGAGGCGCAGCGCAAGAGCGGCGGCAGGCGCTGCTGGGACGGCATCGGGCCGCATCTTTACAAGGTCACCGGCCGTCACTCGGCCGAGACCCTGGGCTATGTCTCCCGCATCTGGGCGGCGTGGCGCAGACTCAAGGGGCTGACCGTGGAGTGAGCATGTTCGGGTTGCTCTTGAAGATGGTTCTAAGGGGCGGCAGCAGGCTCGCGGTCAGCGCGGGCCTGCTGCCCTTGCTGGGCGCAGGGCCCATTGCAGCGTCCGCGTTTCTGGCCCACTCCACCCACGCCATCAAGGCGGCCGCCGCCGCCCGGGTGGAGCTCCGCCGGCTGGCCGAGATCGCAGAACAGAACCGGGCCGCAGCCCACCGCTACAAGGCCGGCATGGCCGCCGCCCGCATGGCTTCGAAAGAGGCGGCGCAGCGAGCGGCTAGGGCCCAGGAGGCCATGCGGCAGGCCCGTGAGCGGGTGATGGCCCTGCCGCAAAGCGGGACCGGACCGTGCCCCACAGACTGCAGGCTGCCGTGATGATCGCCGGACGCCGCTCGCTGTTGTGCCTGCTGATCCCGGTGCTGGCGGCCGGGTGCGCTGCCGAGCGTGTGGTGACCCGCACCGTGGTGGAGCCCTGTCCGCCAGCACCCCCGGAGGTGAGTTGCCCCGCCTTTCCGCAGCGCGGCAAGACCTTGAGGTCGTTGCTGCTGGCCTGGGAAGACGCCCGGCTCGCCCACGCCGCCTGCAGCGCTGCCGTCGACGCCTGGTCGCAGGCGCGAACAGCCTGCGACCAGGCGTCGAATGCCGCAAGGATGCCGTGATGACTTTGACGCGATCCGTTCTCTCTACACGGCCGGGCCGCCCCGGCTTCAACGAAAAGGAGACCGCTCATGAGCACTGATTTTCTGCACGGCGTCGAGGTCCTGGAGGTCCAGGGCGGCCCCAGGCCCATTCGCACCCTCAAGTCCTCTGTCATCGGGCTGGTGGGCACCGCGCTCAAAGGGCCGGTGAACACCCCCACCCTCATCACCACCCGCAAGCAGGGGGTGGAAACCTTCGGGTTGGACTTCGGCACCATCCCCGACGCCCTCGACGCCGTCTACGACCAGGCAGGCGCCAGCGTAGTGGTGGTCAACGTGTTCGAGCCCACCGTTCACGTCAAGGAGGTGGCCGCCGCGGCATACACCCTCACCGAGGGTGCGGTCACCTTGCCTGCGCCCGCCCATCCGCTCTCGGCCGTGGTGGTGAAGTCCCAGAACGGAGTCACGACCTACGAGGCAGACAAGCACTATACCGTCGATGTGGACACCGGCACGGTCGCCCGCAAGGCCCACCAGGACGCGCCTGCGGCCGACGCCACGATCAAGATCGGCTACAAGCACCCGGATGAGGCGGACCCGGACCTGGTGGCTGCGGTCAGGGGTGGGGTGGATACCGCCAGCGGCGCCTACACCGGCGTCCATGCGCTGCTGGCCGCAGAGAGCGTGTGCAAGGCCCAGCCCCGGATACTCATCGCTCCGGGATATACCGGACGGGTCACGGACCAGGGCGCCGCCACAGAGCCGCTGGTCTCCATGTACGCCATCGCCGACCGGCTGCGCGCGGTCGTCATCGCCGACGGCCCCAACACCACCGACGCCAAGGCTGTCACCTTCCGGGAGTCCATCGGCCACCGCCGCACCTATGTGGTGGACCCGCAGGTGAAGGTCTGGGACGACGAAGCCAGTGGCGAAGCCGCGGCGCCGGCATCGGCCCGAGTGGCCGGAGTCATTGCCAAGTCCGACGCCGAGCGAGGCTTCTGGTGGAGTCCTTCCAACCGGGAAATCTACGGCATCGTCGGCACCGCCCGGCCGGTGGACTTCGCCTTGGGCGACGCCAATGCCCGGGCCAACCACCTCAACAAGAACGAGGTGGCCACCATCATCCAGAAGAACGGCTACCGGCTGTGGGGCAACCGCACCTGCTCCGCCGACCCCAAGTGGGCCTTCCTGTCCGTGGTGCGCACCGCAGACATGATCAACGACAGCCTCGCCCGCGCCCACATGTGGGCCGTGGACCGCTGCATCACCAAGACCTACATCGAGGACGTCACCGAGGGCGTCAACGCCTACCTGCGCCGCTTGAAGGCCCAGGGCGCCATCCTGGGCGGCCAGTGCTGGGCCGACCCCGAACTCAACACCACAGACCAGATCGCAGACGGCAAGGTTTGCTTCGACTTCGACTTCACCCCGGTCTACCCGGCCGAGCGCGTCACCTTCCGCTCGCGCCTGGTCAACGACTACATCGAGGAGGTATTGGCATGATCCAGGATGTCTTGAAGAACATGAACCTGTTCGTGGACGGCCGCGGCTTTGTCGGCAAGGTGGACGAGTTGACTCCGCCCAAGCTCACGGTCAAGACCGAGGAGCACCGGGCCGGCGGCATGGACGCCCCGGTGGAGCTCGACATGGGCACGGAGAAGCTCGAATGCGACTTCTCCTCCTCGGCCATCGATGCCGAAACCCTCAAGCTCTGGGGCGTGGCCCCGGGCAGCCTCGTGCCCCTCACCTTCCGGGGCGCCCTGCAGTCCGAGGACGGCTCGGTCAAGCCCCTGGCTATGCAGTGCCGCGGCCACGTGCGTGAGATCGACTTCGGTTCCTGGAAAGCCGGCGACAAGGCGGTCATGAAGGTTGCCGTGGCACTCCGCTATTACAAACTCGAGATCGACGGCGAAACCCTCCACGAGGTGGACGTCGAGAATATGGTGCGCATCGTCAACGGCACCGACCAGGTCCAGGCCCAGCGCGAAGCACTGGGCATCTAAGGGAGGCACGGCATGGAAACCATCCAACTCCAACACCCTGTCACCATCGAAGGCACCGAGATCAAACATCTGAACCTCAGACGGCCCAAGGTGCGCGACCTGCGCAACGCGGAAAAGGCCGGCAAGGGGGCGGGCAACGCGGAGACGGAAATCCGCCTGTTCGCCAACCTCTGCGAGGTGACCCCCGAGACCATCGAGGAACTCGACCTGGCCGACTACGGGCGGCTGCAAAAGGCATACGAAGGTTTTTTGTCCGGGCAGGAGAGGTCCGAACCGCCCGCGCCCTCGTAGCCCACGTGTTCCATCAGCCCTTCTCGGAGATCGACGAGATGGACCTGGACGAACTCATGGAGCTCTACGATGAGGCAAAGATGTTGCTCAGGGTGATTTATGGAGGGCGGTAAGCACAGCAGCTTCCCGTCTGGCGTACTCCTGAAAACCCGAGAGCTTCTCCGGTTTGGAGCGCAGAAGCCGCGCCGCCAGCCGGAAGACGCCCTGGAGGACCAGCCCCAGGACCACCAAGGGAAGCGCCAGAACCTGCATGACGGCCGCACCGATGAGACCCACCAGCATGGCAAGAAACACGCCGCCGACCATGGCCCGGCCCAGGCACGTTGCCAGATCAGCGCCCTCCCTCCAGTTCAAGGCGAACAGCAGGACCGCCGACGCTGCCATGACAACCATAAGGACCCCGTCCACCCAATCCAGTCCGGAGCGTTGATACATGGCCGGTGATCTTTCCACATCCATCGTCATCGGGGCGGCCCTGAGCGGTTCGTTCAACACGGTCATGGGCCGCACCATGACGCAGTTGGAGCGCCTAGACAAGACCATCCAGCGGACTCAGGAGCAGTCCGGCCAGATACAATCCTTCCGCAAGCTGCAGGCAGGGCTGGCTGAGACCCAGGCCGCCTACCACAAGGCCCGGGACCGGGTCGCGCAACTCCACATGGAAATGCAGCGGGCAGGGAAGGTCACCCAAAGGATGCGTTCCGCGCTGAGCGCAGCCCGCAAAGAGGCGCATCAACTCAACCAGCGGCTCGACCAGCAGCGCCAGGCATTGGCGAAGCAACGCCTGGCCATGCGCGACGCCGGGACGGCCACCACCGACCTCGACGGTCAGCAGGCGCGCCTGGGCCGCACCGTGGAGCGACTGAGCCAACGTTACGAGAAGCTGGGCAAGGCCATCAGTCGTCGTAACTCCGTGATGCAGCACCGTGCGGCGCTGCGGGGTCAGATGATGGACGCCGTGGCCCTGGGAGCGGCCATCGCCGCGCCAGTGCGCGCCGCCATGCAGTTCGAGAGCGCCATGGCGGACGTGAAAAAGGTCGTTGACTTCGATACCCCGGCACAGTTCCAGGCCATGCGAAAAGACATCCTCCAGTTGTCCACCGCCATCCCCATGTCGGCCGAGGGTCTTGGCGACATCGCCGCCGCTGCCGGCCAGGCTGGCATCGCCCGAGACGAGTTGATGCGCTTTTCCGCCGACGCCGCCAAGATGGGCGTGGCCTTCGACATGGCGGGAAAACAGGCAGGCTCGGCCATGACCGGCCTGCGTTCCATCTTCCAACTCGACCAGAACCAGGTCCTGCTCCTGGGCGACGCCTACAACCACCTCTCCAACAATATGGACGCCACCGCCCGCGACATGCTCGGCATCGCCAACCGGGTCGGCTCCACAGCCCAACTCTTCGGCCTGTCCGGCCAGCAGGTCGGCGCCCTGGGGGCCACGTTTCTGGCCCTCAAGACCAGTCCTGAAGTGGCCGCTACCGGCATCAATGCCCTGCTGACCCGCTTGAAGACCGCAGACCGGCAGGGAAGCAAGTTCCAGGAAACCCTCGAATCCATAGGGATGGACGCCGGTCTACTCAAGGAACAAATCGAACACGACGCCCAAGGCGCCCTGCTGCAGTTCCTCGAAACCGTCAAGACCGCCGAGGATCCCATGGGAATCCTCACCGACCTTTTCGGGGCCGAGTACTCCGACGATATGGCCAAGCTCGTCGGTGGACTGGACCTCTACCGCAAGGCTCTCGGTCTGGTGGGCGATCGGACAAGGTACGCAGGCTCCATGCAGAAGGAGTACGAGGAGCGAGCCAAGACCACTGCGAACAACCTGCAGTTGCTCCAGAACAGCTTCGGCCGATTGGGCGTCACCTTGGGGTCGGTCGTGCTGCCAACCCTCAACAGCATGTTCAACTTCCTCGGAGGGGCTGCAAACCGCTTGGCTGACTTCTCCGCAGCGTTCCCGAACCTCACCAAGGTCGTCGTGGGTCTTGCCGTAGGTCTGATCGGCGCCAAGGTCGCGGCCATCGGTGTCGGCTATGCCTTGACCTTCATCAAGGGCGGCATCCTGTCTGGCGCCATCGCCTGGCGCTCGTTGCAAGTAGCGGTCACCCTGGCCAACGTCCGCCTGCGCGCCTTCAACGTCGCGGCCCTGGTCACAGGCGTCCGCACCCGCGCCCTGGCCGTGGGCGGGGCCATCAGGGGCTTCGGCGCCAGCCTGCTGGGCCTTGCCCGCCGGGCCATACCCGCCGCCATCGCCGGCCTGCGCATGCTCGGCATTGCCGCCATGACCAACCCCATCGGACTCGTCATCGGCGCCATCGCCGTGGCCGCAGGGCTCCTCTATTACTATTGGGAGCCCATCTCCGGTTTCTTCAAGAATCTCTGGGGAAAGATACTGGAAGTGTTCAGCCAAGCCTGGGAGGGCATCAAATCCCTGTTCCTGAACTATCACCCCGTGGGGCTGGTCATCCAGCATTGGGAACCCATCTCCGGTTTCTTCAAGAATCTCTGGGGAAAGACACTGGAAGTGTTCAGCCAAGCCTGGGAGGGCATCAAATCCCTGTTCCTGAACTATCACCCCGTGGGGCTGATCATCCAGCATTGGGAACCCATCAGCGGTTTCTTCAAGGGACTGTGGCAGGGCGTGAGGGACTGGCTCGGCTCCTTCTCCCTCGTGGAGTCCGGCAAGGCCATCTTCGACGGGGTCGGTGCGGTCCTTGCCTCATTCAACCCGCTCAAGTCCGTCTCCGCCGCCTGGAATGCCGTGACCACTTGGCTCGGCTCCTTCTCCCTCGTGGAGTCCGGCAAGGCCATCATCCAGTCCGTGGCCGATGGGATCGTGGCCATGAAAGGCGAACTCATCAAGGCCGTGAAAACCCCCCTCGGCTTCGTTGGCAAGCTGCTGCCCTTCTCCGATGCCAAGGAAGGTCCGCTGTCCCGGCTCACCGCCTCGGGCCGCGCTATCGTCGAGACCCTGGGCCAAGGCCTCCGACGGGCCGGTCCCAAGCCCTTGACCCAGCCCCTGACCCGCACACTCGGCGCGGCCGCCGCCGGCTTGGCCGTGGCCCTGCCAGTCCCTGTCCTGTCGTCTCCGCCTTCGCTTGCCGAGACGCGGGAAAGTCGCCCTCTCGCAGTCCTGGACCCGTCATCCAGGACGGCCGCCCCCGCGTTTGTGCCTGGCGCACAAGCAGCCGCAGGCTACACCGTCCACCATCACCGCCACGGCGAGACACACATCACCGTTACGATCCGCCAACTTCCGGGCGAGGACGCCCATGCCTTGGCCGATCGCGTGCTGGAGGAAATGGAACGCCGCCAGGCTCAGCAGCGCAGAGAGGCCCTGCACGATGGCTTCTAGCTTCATGATGCGCCTGGGGGAGTTCACCTTCTCCCTCGATGCCGCAGCCTATCAGCAACTGCGCCGCCAGACAGACTACCGCTGGCCTGCCCAGCAACGCATCGGCCCCCTCCCGGCTCGCCAGTTCACCGGTCCCGGCCAGGACACTATCTCCCTGAACGGGACCCTCTACCCTCAGTTCCGCGGTGGCACCAGGCAGGTCGAAGCCCTGCGCCAACAGGCTGGCCATGGCAACCCCCTGAGACTGATGGATGGCGCCGGAAGGCCCTGGGGCCAGTGGATCATCACCCGCATCGAAGAAACCCTCCAAGTCCTGTTTGCCGACGGAACCCCCCGTAGAATCCACTTCCGCCTCGAACTCGCCCGATACGGCCAGGACCATGAAGGCTACCCGGAATGAACAACATCCGTCTATTTGACGAATTCGAGTGGTTGGCCGAAACGGGCTATATCCGAACAGGCCAGTCTCTGTTCCCTTACAGCTTTCGGGATACCCTGCTGACTGTCCAGGGATTGAATGTGCTCAAAGCCACTCCGAAAAGCCTCCAGCTTAAAGAGATGGTTGGCGAGAAGCTCGTGCGCCTGGTCCGTGAAGGCTCGATGGAGTTGGCAAAGGAGGCAGCCCGAGCCGCTGTCGCACTGGGGGTCGAGAACGCCTAATGATGAAATACCGCACCAAAGACGGCGATATGCTCGATGCCATCGCCTGGAAACACTACGGTCCCCGCCCCGGAGCCGTAGAAGCCCTCCTGGAAGCCAACCCCGGACTGGCTGATCAGGGACCGCTCCTGAGCCCCGGCCAGATCGTAGCATTGCCTCCGCTGCCGGATGCGGTTCAGGAGATTCAGACCGTAAGGCTGTGGGACTGATGAAACCCGTCTTCCACCTGCGCGCAGAGGGCCGGGACTTCACCCACCGAATCCGTCACCGACTGCTTTCCCTGAGCGTCACCGACGAGGCCGGCTGGAGGTCCGATTCGGTCGAGTTGCGTCTGGATGACCGGAACAGCCAAATCGCACTGCCCCGCAAAGGCGCCAAACTCGACGTCTCCCTCGGCTACCTGCTCCCCATTGGTGAAGAGCGGCTGGTGCGCATGGGACGCTACGTCGTGGACGCAATCGAACTGACTGGCCCGCCCGACACCCTCTCCGTCCGCGGCTGCGCCGCTGACCTGCGAGAAAGCCTCAAGGAACAGAAAACCCGCGCTTGGCATAACACTACCATCGGCCAATTGGTCGCACAGGTCGCGGCCGAGCACCAACTCGACCCCAAGGTGGCCCAATCCCTCAAGCCTATATCTGTTCAACATATGGACCAGACCGACGAATCCGATCTGCACTTGCTCACCCGCTTCGCCAAACAGCACGGCGCCATTGCCAAAGCATCCGGCCCTTTCCTGCTGTTCGTGCCCAGAGGCGAAGCCACAAGCGCCACCGGCCGCAATCTCACCCCCGTGACCATC
The DNA here is from genome assembly GCA_963422385.1 of Binatia bacterium. Taxonomy (GTDB): domain Bacteria; phylum Desulfobacterota; class Binatia; order UBA9968; family JAJDTQ01; genus JAJDTQ01. The sequence continues at coordinate 2,705,030 of OY729432.1, forward strand.
CACAGAAGCCAAACCACCCGCTGGCGCATGACCCTGCCCGACCGCCCCAAGTACCAGACTGTGCGAGCCTACTGGTGGGATGCCCAAATAGCCATGCGCACCCCCGTGCTGGCCGGTCAAGGCACAGGACCGGTCTTTACCCTCAGAGGCCAATACCCAGACCCCGAAACAGCATATCATGCCGCAAACGCCAAACTCGATGACCTCCAACGGTCCCAAGCCACCCTAAACCTCACGCTCCCCGGTGACCCCCAAGTCGCCGCCGAATCCCGCCTAACCCTCTCCGGCTTCCGCCACCCCATCAACGGCCACTGGATCACCGCCCGCGTCCGCCACGAAATCTCCCCCAGCGGCTTCACCTCACACATCGATGCCGAACCGCCCAAACAGTAACCCCCCCTGGCCACCGACACAACCACCCTGAAACCCGCCAAACACGCTCTCTTTCAAAGGCCTTTTCACCTCAAAATCGTCCCTGAAACAGCCTGTGCAATACCCCCGTTTTCCAAACCAAAATGCCCTGGAAATTCCGCCAATTTTCCAAGGCATTCTCAATTATTTCTGTCCCGATTCTCAATTATTTCTGTCCGCTTACAAGGGCGTTCGACGACCGGACCATGCTGGTAGCGCACAGGCTGATGCCCGGTCAGCGAATCGCCATCCACAATGACCATCTCACCGGCGGAGAAACCCATCGCCTGACCATTCAACTCAACCGAGGCCTGCGTGACGAGGATGGCGGATTTTTCATGCTGTTCAACAGCTCCGATCCGAAGGACATCCATCGGATCATCCGCCCGGTCACGGGGAGCGGGATCGGATTCGAGATCGGCCGGAACTCCAATCATGCGGTTTCCCGACTGCACGGTGGAGAGCGCTACACGCTCGTCTATTCCTTTTTTGCCCAGGCTTATGCCCGGTGGAATTCGGGAAGCGGTTAGGGCGGCGCTCTCTCAAACCGTAGAGCCGTGGTTTCCAGGTCTCGCTGAACCGATGACTGCCCTCGCGTGGCAGGGACTTGCGCGCCATGGATTCGTCATGGCGAACTACGGGACACATCGGTGGCTGGAGCGGGATCCGGCGGCCGGGCGCCTGGAACTCGCCAAGCTGGATCTCGGCGACTCCATCGAGTGCCGAATCGAAGAGTTGCCGGCGTCAAGCCGCGTGCGCTACGAAAGATCCGGCTTGGTCCTTTCCGGAGCCATCTCGATCGAGACCCATGTCGAGGCTGTCCGATCGGCGTTGTCCGTGATTGCCCTGGTTCCAGGGTTGTTTGCAACCGTGGCCGCATATCTGCGGATCCTGCATGTTCTGCAGGCGCCCGGCATGGACTTCGACGTCAGTCATAGCGACCCGGAGGTCCCCTTCTCGATTTTCGTCTCAGTCCCTTTCTCCCGGCGAGAAGGGAGAATACGTCTTGCCGAGTCGATCATCCACGAATGCATGCATCTCCAGCTCACCATGATCGACAACGCGCTACCACTTGTCGACGACCGGGAGGCATCCGCCTTCTCGCCATGGCGGCAAAGACAGCGTCCTCTCCTCGGAGTTCTACACGGTTTGTACGTCTTTTCCGTAATAGATGCCTGCTTTCGGGCTCTGGATCGAAGCTGGCTGCTGACGCCCGGGGAGAGAATGTTCGTTGCCAAGCGTCGAGGGGAAATCGCTCAAGAAGTTGCGCAAGTCGCCCATCTCGTGACCGTCGGGGGGCTGACAGATGACGGACGGGTCCTAGTCTGTCGCGCCCTGCGGTGCCTTGGCATTTGATGCTGCGAGCAGGAAATCCGCGGCCATCGCACTGAATCTCTCGGTTGGCTTGGCCGCGGCATCAAGCTCACGCTGAGCATCCTTCAGTAGCTCCGATGCCTCCATCGAGTTACCATCAAGAACTTGGGTGACGTTAAATAGCCTCCTGAGCTCATTCAACCTGCTCAATCGCTCTTCGGCCAGTGCCTCCCGATTGAGGCCGGCGAACTCAATCGTCTTTCGGCCGGCTTCCGTCACGCCCCGAGCGAGGTCCTCCCGAAATTTTATATGTCTACGGGGATCTTCGGGACCGCCGGGGTCGAGAATGAGCGGCTCTTCATCGTCGAGATTATCGACATGAGAACGTGCGCGCTTTGCCGAATCAGTTAACGGAAAGAAATCTCTCTTGTTTGTTCTGTTACATAGCGGGCAACAAAAAAAGAGATTATCCCACGAGTAAGCCAACCAGAAATAACCGGGATACAACGCCTTTGCCTTCCTGGTCTGTCTCACCGAACCTTTAGGCCGGTAATGCTCCACGTCACCATAGTCATGAGCAATGAACCGACCCTCGCAAAAGCAGCATTTTTTGTGTTGCGCCTTGATCAAGGCGTTCTTGACGGTCTCATGGCCGTAAATTGTTCTGTCGAATTCGAATTTTCTTGTGCCGTCCAAGTAGTCGACGCTGTTCGCACTGAAATCCGCGCAGTTCTGCTCCGTGCGAGCAGCACCGGCTTTCAGCCTTGCGGGCGGGTCCTGTTTACACACCCGGATCATGAAGAACTGCTGCTTGATTCGATGAACTGCGCGGCTTTGCGAATGATGTCCATGGCCTTCCGGTCTTCAGCCGATTCCCGGGTAGGCAGTTCCAGGGCCTTTTGGTCCAACTTGGCGAGTTCGGTGAGTTCTTTTTGCGAAAGTTCTGCCTTTTCGACGAGTTCGGCACGGCGCCTTTGCCACTTTTCCACCTGCGGAGGGCGCGCGGAGTGGAGGTCGAACAAGTCGCTGGTGATGACCTGATCAAGGCGCCAGCTCTTGACCACCGTCGGGTCGTTCACAATCTCGGTATGATCGCCCGACCGTTGCAGGACGGCCAGGTTGGCATCCAGCGAGCTCTGAGCCATCAGGGGGCTGTGAGCGGTCGCTATAAACTGAACCTCCGGAAAATGGCTGGTAAGGTGTTGGCGGATTTCACGCTGCCAGCGCGGGTGAAGGTGAAGGTCGACTTCGTCAACGATCACGATCGCTGGTTCCTTGAGAGGGTTCGCGCTCTCCGGATAGCGTTCAAGCAGCCTCCACGCGATATCCACCGTCCAGGCGACTACCGTTTGGTAGCCGAGGCTCAACTGGCCAAGTGGCACTTTTCCATAGGGGGTCGTTACATGGATCCCGGTTTGATTGGAGGGAAACCCCGGGCTTGGCGGGCCGAGTATCGTAATGTCTTCAGGACGCTGAATGTCCGGTACGATCTCGGAAAGCATTTTCTTCAAACTGTCAAGAAGTTTCCCGGCCCCTGGACGTTTCCTCAAGGAAGAATAGTCGAGCCGGTATAGAAGTTCTTCGGCATCGTGGAGTTCCACTGCGACTTTGAACAACGATTGAATCGGATCGGTTGTAGCGGCTGCTTCGTCGGCATTGTCAACCCTCGGATGTCGACCGGCTCCGTATGCCAGAACGAGTGGTTCCCGGACATCTTTCGAGTATTCTCCGTCAGGACGGACTTCTGTGATACGGCCTCCTTTTCGCTTGATTTCAAGCCCCGTCGAAATAGTTTTCGACCGGCTGGTTTTCGACTGGCGCCTTCCTGTTGCCGCTAATGGTAACCCGACCGAGAGGCGAGCCTCCAGCCTTGCCGTCCCATCGCTGTCAGATTGGGCCAGCGCCTGCAGCACGTCATTGTCCTCCTCCCTCGCCAACTCGGGTTCCACCGGTGCGGGACTTGGACCCTTGTCGTCGTCAGAGGGAGGATTGAACTCCGGACGCATGCGCGCGAGGCACTGGAGCAGCGTGGTCTTGCCAACGCCATTGTCTCCGACGATGAGGGTCCAGCGGGCAGGACGGTCATCGTCGGAGATGAGTTTCAACTCCTGCCGCTCGCTGAAAGAACGGATGTTCTCGAGGGCCAGACTCTTGAAATAGATCGGAAGAACGGTTGGCTTCGACATGGGCAACTCCGGTCGCGCGTGCCTTGTAGCGGTGTCGAACAAACGCTGCCTCGGGGCGCCCGACGACGCTAACCTTCTCGTGGCGGGAATTCGAACGTGACCTTGCCGTCGTCGTCGAGGACGAGCCAGGCGGCGAACGGACGGCCGCTCCTGGATGAGACGAATTCCGGCAGGAGATCGGTCTTGCCCTCGGTCAGGAGCTTGGTTATCTGGGCGTGTTCCAGCGGCTGCTCGAGGATCACGGTGCCGGCCTTGAAACGGCAGGGTTTCTGGTCGCCCTGGGATTTCTCGCACAGGTACTGGGAATCCCACTCGAACACCCGCGCGCCGCAACGGGGACATTTGCCCAAGGGCTCCTGACCCGAGAAGTCCGCCTTGGCGGCAGGCTGTTTGCGGGCGGCCTGGGCCGTCTTCCTGGCGGGCCGCGGCTCGAACTCGAACCCCACCTTGCCCTCCTGTGCCACCAGGAACGCCTTGAACGACCGTCCTGTGCGGGATGAGACGAAGCCTGGCAGGAGATCGGTCTTGCCCTCCTTCAGCAGCTTGACCATCTGCTCCCGCGCGACTTCCTGCCGGAGAATGATCTTGCCGGAGCTGAACTCACACGTTCGCGCGTCGCCTACGGCGTTCTCGCACACGTATCGCATGGGCAGCTCGAACACGCGCCCGGCACACCGGGGGCACTGTCCCAAGGGTTCCTGGCCGGTGAAATCCGCGCCCTGCTCGGCTTCGCCGTCCCGGGTCTCGTTGCCGAAGTCGAACGCGATCTTGTATTCGGGGGACAGCTTGAGCACGGCGGCGAACGGCCGACCCTGACGGCTGCGAAATCCCTGTAGCGGCCCGAGCTGCCCGTCCTCGATCAGCGCCGCGGTCTCCTCGGCGCTCAGCAGCCGCCCGGCCAGGATCTTGGGCAGGCTGACGTCGCAATTCATGCACTGGAAGTTCCGATACCGCTCGCGCACCTCGCCCTTGCACTTGGGGCATGGCGCCGAGAGGGAACCGAAGTCCCCCGGGATGGTGTCGTGCTCGTACTGCCGCGCCCGGTCCACGATCTGCCGGGTCATCTGGGCAATCTCGCCCATGAACTCGTCGCGGCTCTTCTTGCCGCCCTGCATCTGGAAGAGCTGGTACTCCCAGTTCCCCGTGAGCTCGGGGCGCGTGAGCTCACGGACGCCCAGGCCGTTCAGCAGCTCCATGAGCATGAAGGCCTTGGGGGTGGCGTGAAGCTCCTTGCCGTCGCGGATGATGTAGTCCTCGTCGATGAGCCCCTCGATGATGGACGCCCGGGTGGCGGAGGTGCCGAGCCCCTTGCCGGCCATGACCGCCCGCAGCTCCTCGTCCGTCACCAGGCGGCCGGCCCCTTCCATGGCGCCCAGGAGCGTGGCCTCGGTGAACCGGGCCGGCGGCCGGGTCCGGTTCTCCTTGGCTTCGATGCCGAGGGTTTCGACCTGTGTGACACCGTTGCCGGCATGGGTGCCTGTGGCATCGGCGGGGGTGGTCGTGTTTCCTTCGGGGTCGGCCGTGGCTTCCGACCCATTGGCGCGCAGGGGCGCCAGCGTCGCCTCGTCGCCCCGTTGCCGGGTGTCCCTGCCGTGGACCTCCAGCCAGCCCGCCTTGACCATGACCTTGCCCGTGGTCTTGAAGGGCTCGTTTTCCACCCGGGTGATCCGGGTGGTCTCCAGGAACTCGGCGGCAGGGTAGAAGATAGCCAGGAAGCGGCGGGTCACCAGATCGTAGATCTTCTGCTCGGTCTCGTTCAGGCGCCTGGGCGCCTCTGTGGTGGGAATGATGGCGAAGTGGTCCGATATCTTGGCGTTGTTGAAGATGCGCTTGTTCGGCCGGACCCAGTCCTTCTCCAGGATGGCGCCGGCAAACGGCGCATAGGCAGTGTCCTTGAGCATCCGGAGCGCGTCCTTGACCGTTCCGGCGTAGTCTTCGGGCAAGGCCCGGGAGTCGGTGCGCGGGTAGGTCAGCACCTTGTGCCGCTCGTACAACGCCTGGGCGATCTGCACGGTACGATTGGCGCTCAGCCCGAAACGCGCGTTGGCCTCGCGCTGAAGGCTGGTGAGGTCGAACAGCGGCGGCGGCATCTGCCGGGTGGGCTTGCTCTCCTCGGTTGCGGCGCCGGTCTTGCCCAGGCACTTCTCGCGGATGGCCTCGGCCGCGGCCTGCTCCCATATCCGTTCGGCGCGGGCGTTGGGCTCGCTGTCCATCCTCCGGAACTTTTCGTCGAACCAGCGTCCCTGATACTCGCCGCCCTCCGATTGGAACGTGGCCGTCACCTCCCAATAGGGCTCGGGTTTGAAGCTCCGTATGGCGGCCTCGCGCTCCACCACGATGGCCAAGGTGGGCGTCTGCACGCGGCCCACCGTGGTCTTGTAGAATCCCCCGGGCTTGGAGTTGAACGCGGTCATGGCCCGGGTGCCGTTGATGCCCACCAGCCAGTCGGCCTCGGAGCGGCTCAGGGCGGCATCCGCCAGCGGCTGCATCTCGTCGTCCTCGCGAAGCCTCACGAAGCCGTTGCGGATGGCGTCGGGGGTCATGGACTGCAGCCAGAGCCGCTTGATGGGTTTCTTGGCCTTGGCGTGGCGGACGATGTTGCGGAAGATGAGCTCGCCTTCCCGTCCGGCGTCGCAGGCGTTGACCAGGGCGTCCACGTCCTTGCGCTTCATCAGCTTGACCAGCAGCTTGAGCCGGGAGGCGGTCTTCTGGATGGGCTTGAGATCGAAAAAGGGGGGTATCACCGGCAGGTTGGCGAAGCTCCACTTGCCCCGTTTCGCTTCGACTCCCTCCGGCGGAATCTGCTCCAGCAGATGGCCCACCGCCGAGGACAGCACGTAGTCGGCGCTCTCGTAGTAGTCCTGGTGCCGCTTGAAGCCGCCCAGCGCCCTGGCCACATCCGCGGCCACCGACGGCTTCTCCGCGATGATCAGTGCTTTAGCCATGTTGATGTCTCGACCCCGGAAATGCCCGGGAAGCTCCGGCGTCCGCTCCCTCCGTGCGTCCAGCGTGAGCGTGTGAACAGTGCATATGTCTAATTGAGGCATACCTGTCAAGTCGGCGGGGCAAGCCGTTAGCGGTAGAGGGTCCATACATGTAATAAGGGGGTACTGAAACGGGAGGACCGATATACCGGCTCCCCAAGGAGGAGAGAATCCATGCCCAACGTGAAGTTGTCTACCGGCGTCGACCTCTACTACGAGACCCACGGACGGGGCGAGCCCCTGGTCTTCGTGCCCTCCACCGCCTATTCGGGCGAGGTCTGGAAGCCCTCGCAGATGCCCTTGGCCGATTCCCTGAACCTCGTCTTTCACGATCCGCGCGGCTGCGGCCGCTCGGTTGCGCAGCAGAGCGTCTACACTATCGAGCTCATGGCCAATGACATCGTGGCGCTGATGGACCACATCGGGTGCCCGTCGGCCCACTTCATCGGCCACTCCATGGGCGGGCGCATCGCGTTGTCCCTGGCGCAGAACTTCCCCGGCCGGATCAAGAGCCTGATCATGGCGGCCGCGGGCTCCGGCACCGCGGGCCGGGCCGGGCCGGACTGCGTTCCCGGCCTGCCGCACCAACTCGTCCATGAGCTGATCGAGTTGGGCTTCGAGAAGTTCGTCTACGATGAGATCGTCGAAACCGACACCTTCTTCACCGCCGACTACCGGACCGATCATCGCGCCGAGGTGGAGGCCTTCCACAAGCTCGCTTGGGAGACCCACGCCAAGCTTCCGGAATTCGTTCACCTGATCATGGCGCGGCACAGCTTCGAGGGCACCCATCGTCTGGGGGACGTCCAGTGTCCCACCATGGTGCTGATCGGCGACGGCGACACCGTGGGGAGCAACCACGTGGCCCAGGCCCGGGTGCTGGCGGACCGCATCCCGGGCGCCGAGTTGAAGGTCCTGGAGGGTCAGAGCCACGGGTTCTTCTGGCAGGATCCGGAGGGCACCAACGACGTCATCCTGTCCTGGGTGAAGCGTCATAGTTGAGTCGGCGCGTGACCCGGGAATCATGGCCGCCAAAAAGCTTCATGCCGGATCAGGCTGCCAGGCCGACTTTCTGGACGGGCACGTTCATCCTGCTGTCCGCGTCGCAGTTTCTGGCCTACGGGCATCACGCGGTGCTGACGCCGACTTTGCCCCTTTACCTGGACCATCTGGGCAGCTCGCCCTTCATGGTGGGGCTGCTGCTGGCGGCCTTCAGCAGCAGCAGCGTGGTGATCCGGCCCTTCGTGGGCGCCTGGGTGGATTCCCGGGGAGAGACCCGGGTGCTCAGCCTGAGCTGCATCGGGCTGTGTCTGACCGTGCTGATCTTCGTGGTCCCTCACGTCGAAGGGGCCTTCACCGCCAACATCCTGCGGGGCTTCTCCTGGGCCGGGATCAACACCAGCGGCTACGCGTTTCTGGCGGCGGTGGTACCCGCCGACCAGCGCGGCGAAGCCAGCGGCTACTACTCCGGCATCCAGAGCAGCTCGTCGGTGTTCTTTCCTTTCGCGGCGCTGTGGATCATCGAGAAGCTCACGAGCGGCTATGCCGTGGTCTTCGTCCTGTCGAGTGTCGTGGCGCTCTTGGCTGCAGTCCTCGCCCATGTGTGCGGCCGGAGCGTATGCCGGCCGGTCGGCCTCGGGGAGGCCGGAGGCCCCAAGCTCCCGTTCCGGAGCAGAACCTACTTCGACCGAGGCATTCTCTTTACGGCCCTTCTGCTCTTCTGCATGAACTTGCCCTGGTCGGGGCTGAACTCCTTTATCGTCCTCTATGCCCGCGAGGTGGGGATCGAGAGTCTGGGCTGGTACTTCGTGGCCATCGGCGTCTCCAGCCTCGTGGGCCGGCCTCTTCTCGGCCGGGTGTCGGACAGCATCGGCCGCGGACCCGCGGTGGTGGCGGCCTATGTCCTGGAGATGGCAGGCATCATCCTGGTTCTGCTGGCTTCGGGCCTCGCCCTGATGATGATCGCCGGGGCGCTCTATTTTCTCGGCTACGCGCTGGGTGTCTCCACCACTCTGGCTCTGGCCATGGAGCGGGGCGACCCCAAGCGCCGCGGCGTCACCATGGCGACCTTCTCCATGGCCTTTCCGCTGGGCTCGGGGTTGGGATCGGCCATGGCCGGCGGCATCATCGCACTGGCAGGCTACCGCGGCATGTACATGAGCCTGATCGGGGTGCTGGCGGTCGGGTTGCTGCTGTCCCTGTGGAACCGGTCAAGTCTGACGGCGCCGCCGCACTCGGGTGCGTGAAGTGGCACGGGTTTTTTCATTGGCGCGGGCTTGTGTTAGTTTGATGGCTGTCTTATGAGTGCGTAATCTGTTTCACACACATTAAATTGCCAAGGAGGTACGCATGATTTCAGAGGTGTTCAGGATAAAGAGCCGGTTCCTCAGACTCTTCGGCGGTCTCTCCGCTTCGGTGCTGGCGGTCGCGTTGCTGGTCCCCTCCAGCGCATGGGCGCAGCGCTCGGATGCGGAGTTGGCCAAGCTGTTCGAATCCAAGCCGGTGCAGATCATCGTCGGTTCGGCCCCGGGCGGCGGCTACGACACGTTCTCCCGGATGGTGGCCCGCTTCGTGACCAAGTATCTGCCGGGCAACCCGTCCTTCATCGTCCGCAACGTTCCGGGGGCCGGTCAGCTACGCGGCCTGCGCCGGGCAATGAAGGCCAAGCCGGACGGGATGACCCTGGGCCTGCTGCATCCCCGGTTCGTCCAGCGTGAGCTGGCCGGTACGGACGTGCCCGACTTCGACCTCAAGACCGTGCGCGTTCTCGGAAGCCCGAGCGCCGGCGCGGTGCCGCGCATCTGGTGCGCACGCCGCAGCATCGGCGCGACCTATGCGGATCTGGTCAAGCGCGGCAAGCCTGTGACCAACGGCGGCAACGCCCCGGGCGCGGCTTTCGGCATCGGACCCCAGTTCGTGCAGGAGCTGGGCGGTCCCATCAAGATGGTCTACGGTTACGGCGGCACCTCCGAGATCATGGCCGCCTTCGATCGCGACGAGATGGAAGGCGTCGATCGTTGCGTCGAGGAGAACGTGCCGCGCCTGTTCCCGAAGTGGATCACCGACAGGAAGGTGGCGCCCATCTTCTGGTGGGAAAAGGAGCCCTCCAAGGACTGGATAGGGAAGCTCGGAGCCACCAGAGTGCCGCACCTGTTCGACGTGGTGAATCCCACCGACGAGCAGAAGAACGCCTTCCTCGTGGCCCAGCAGTTCAACACCTTCAGCCGGATCTTCGTGCTCCAGCCCAAGGTGCCGGATGACGTCTACGGAGCCTGGAAGAAGGCCTTCGAGGCCACCACCAAGGATGCCGGGTTCCTGAAGGCCGCGGCGGTGGCGGGCCTGGACGTCGCGTTGGGCACCGCTGAGGATTTCAACGCGGGTCTCAAGCGGTACGAGTCGCTGACGCCGAACGGCGAGAAGCTGCTCAAGAAGCTCATGGGCATCGAGTAGGAGCATCCATCGGCTGACGCCGCGGTGCGGGCGGTTTTGAAACCCGCCCGCACCGTGCTCGTATTTCTGCGAAGCGGGAACATGAAGCGGCCATCCGTCACGCGGCGGATGGCCGCTTTGCGTTGGGGTTAACCCCAGAAAAGCCTGAGGAGCGGCGGGTCGTGCCAAGTGGCGTTGAGGAACCGGTCGTAGACCAGCACGATCAGGGCCAGGAACAGGAGCCCCAGGACCGTGGACCAGATCCACCCGGCGCGGCCGTAGACGAGCACATAGAAGAAGACTCCCAGCGGAATGGCGATGTGGAATCCCACCAGCCAGACCGCGGCGTAGAGGCCCAGGATGTAGAAACAGATGCGGGCGAAGCGCATTCTCTCGCCCTCGGGATCGGCGCCGGTGCGGAAGCCGAGGTCCATGATCTGCCCGGACGAGGTCGCCCGGGCGTTGCGCACAAGGGCGATCAACCGCAAGACCCAGAACGGCGTCCCCAACCCTATGGCGATGCGGGGCATGAGGGCCGAGCCCTCGGGCCAGGAGAAGGACCCGATGAACATGTAGAGGAAGAGCCCGCCGACGACGGCCAGCAGAATGATCTCTCCCAGCACCTCGACGGAGAAGCCGCGTGGGGCTGTCCCGGCCTGATCCTTGCCCGCGTTCATGTCCTTGCCTTCATCCATCAATCCTGATCCAGTCCCGGCTCCTGCCCTTCCCCGGTGGACTCCTCCGCGGCCCTCTTGGCCCCCTGTTGCATCCGCAAGCTCACCACCATGACCAGGATCATCACCGCGATGATGGAAAGGAACTGCGGACGCGCGAACATGGACCAGCCGTAGCTGTTGGCCGAGAGCCAGAGGTACTTTTCCACGATATCCGCCAGCACCACGGCGATCAGGATCGGCGGGCGCGGCCAGCCGTAGCGCTTCATGAAGAGTCCCAGGACGCCGAAAGCCAGTACCAGTCCCAGGTCCTCCATGGAGTAGGTGGCCTGGTAGGCGGCCAGCGTCACCAGGGCGATGATGATGGGCGCGAGAATGTTGGGGGAGATGGCGGCGATGCGGGTCATGTAGGGCGCGAAATAGAGCATGATCGGCACGACGATCACGTTCCCCAACACGATCGTGTAGACCAGGCTGATGGTGAGCTCCAGATGTTGGGTCAGCATCGCCGGCCCGGGCTGGACCCCCGACAGCACCAGGATCGCCAGCAGGATGGCCATGCCGCCGCTGCCCGGTATGCCGAACACCACCGTGGGGATCAGCACGCCCCCGTCCACCGAGTTGTTGGCCGAGTCCGCGGCGATGACGCCGCGCACGTCGCCCTTGCCGAAGGTCTCCATCGCGCCCTTCTCCGTATGGCGCGCCTGGGCATAGGCGATCCAGTGCGCCCCGGAAGAGCCGATGCCGGGCATCATCCCCACGAAGGTGCCGATGAGCGAGGAGCGGGTCAGCAGCCATTTGTTGTTGAGGGCCTCGCGCATGCCCTTGTACACGTCCCGGTCCGCCTCCTTCAGCATGGTCTCGAGACGTTCACGGGCGATGGGGGTGTTGGACACCACCAGATCCACCACCTCGGGCAGGGCGAACAGGCCGATGACCACCGGGGCCAGCGGTATCCCGTCCCAGAGGTAGTCGATGCCGAAGGTGGAGCGGGCGTTGCCGCCGATGACGGAGAAACCGATCATGGAGACGGCGAGGCCGAAGCAGGCCGTAAGCATGCCCTTGACGAACGCTCCCGAACTGACGATGGCCACGCACATGAGCCCCAGCAGCGCCAGCAGGAAGAACTCGGCGGCGCCGAAGAGCCTCAGCAGCTCACGGGAGATGGGCAGCGCCAGCAGCAGCGCCAGCGCGCCGATGATGCCGCCCACCAGCGTGCACATGTAGCTGGCGCCCAAGGCCACGCCCGCCAGTCCCTTGCGGGCCAGGGGATAGCCGTCGAGGATCGTCGCCTGGGCCGAGCGCGCCCCGGGAATGCCCATCAGAATGGAAGGGACCGGCTCCGTGATGTCGCTGGCCGCCAGGAAGAAGACCACGGCGGTGACCGTGATCCACGGGTCCACGTACCCGGCGAACCCCAGCAAAACCACCGCGATGGGCAGATTCCCACCGGGCATCAGCCCGGAGATCAGCGCGACGGGCAGTATCACCAGCATCGCCAGTATCGGCCCGAGGGCAAAGAGCTTGTCCGCCGCGCCTATGGCAGCTTCCCACATGTGATCCTCACGAACTCCCGTTCCGGTATCCTTGGAGTGCGAAGTGCTGACTTGCCATGACCGGCGTGCCGTGTCAACTGTCCAGCACCGTCTTGACCGCCACCTCCAGGTAGTCGAGGCAGGCGAGCACGAAGCATACGATGACAGGGGTGTATTCCGTCATGAAGGTCCGCGTCGCATCGTTCCGGTACCACCGGTCGTAGTACGCGCGGTGGAACTTGAACTTCTTCATGATCGTGCCGGGCCCGACGCTACGGCGTCAGTGTCCGATCCAGTGTTCGCCTTTTCCCCGGATCCGGGATAGGCCCTGAAACCATGGGCATGAACTCCGCGCCGCCGCATGCCGGCGCGACATGCCGGCCCGCTGCTCCGGGAACCCGATGTCCATCGAACTGCTTGCCCTCCTTACCGCGTTCTCCTACGCCACGTCGAACATCGCAGCCCGGTGGGGGCTGCGCTATTCCACACCCAACACCGCGGTGCTGTTTTCGCTGTCCATGCATGCGGTCGGGTTGTCCTCCATCGTCCTGCTCACTCAAGGCGTTCCCACGGTTCCTCGCGCGGCGCTCTATCTGGTGGTGATCACCGGCGTGCTGCAGACGGTTCTGCGTTCCTGCCACTACCTGGCCATCTCCAAGGTGGGCGTATCCCGGGCTGTCACGCTGCGCAATACGCACCCCATGCTCACCGTATTCATCGGTGTGACCGTGCTGGGAGAGCAGACCAGCGCCCTCAATCTTGTGGGCGTGTTGCTGATCGTCGGGGGCACGGTCCTCACCTCATGGAGAATGGACGAACAGATCTCCGGCTTTCGTCGCTGGCATCTGCTGCTGCCGGTGGCAACCTCCGTCATGACCTCCACCGTGCACCCCATCAGACGGTTCGCCATGATCCTGGCCGGTGAGCCGCTCTTCTTTGCGGCGCTGGTGGGGGTGGTCTCGTTGGGTTGCTTCACGACCTATCTGGCCCTGCCGTTGCGGCGGGACCCCATCGTCTGGCACAGAAAGGCGTTGCTTCCCTTCGCCATCTCCGGGTTTGGTGAGACCATGGCGATCCTGCTGCTGTTCTTCGCCCTCGAGTCCGGGCCGGTGGTGGTCGTATCTCCCATCACCGCCACCTCTCCCGTCTGGACCGTCCTGCTGGCCAGCATCCTCCTGCGCCGCATCGAAAACACCACGCCGGCCGTTATTTTCGGTACACTGCTGGTGGTCGGCGGCGCCATCTGCGTGACCCTCGGCCGGTACTGGTAAGGCAGACGGCCTGCCTGAACAGTCGGCTTCCCTTCGCCGCCCGCGGGCATTTCTGTTAGATCTTGTGACGAAAGTCCTTCGGGCGCCTTTCCTGTGCGCGCCGTCGAAACACCGTTCTTGTATGAAGAAGCTACTCGTCTGCCAGCACGTACCCTTCGAGATCCTGGGAACGTTGAACCCGCTTCTCAGGGAAGCCGGTTTCAGGATGCGCTACGTCAACTTCAGCCGTCATCCCGACGCCCGACCCGAGCTCGACGGTTACAGCGGTCTGGTGATTCTCGGCGGGCCCATGAGCGCTTACGAGGCCGAGCACGGCCATCTGGCCACGGAGGTGAGCTTGATCCGGACGGCGCTCGACAGGGATCTCCCGGTGTTGGGCATCTGTCTCGGCGCCCAGCTCATTGCCAAGGCCCTCGGGGCCAAGGTAAGGCCCAACCGGGTGCCCGAGATCGGCTGGCACGGTGTCTCGATGACCGAGGAAGGCAGGCGGGACCCGTTGTTCTCCCACTTCAGGAAAACCGAGACGCTCTTTCAATGGCACGCGGACACGTTCCATCTTCCGGGGAAAGCGGTTCGTCTGGCCGTGTCTCCCGATTGTCGCAACCAGGCCTTTCGCTTCGGCGTCCGCGTCTACGGCTTCCAGTTTCACATCGAGGTGGACGAGCCGCTGATCGAGCGCTGGCTCAACGTCCCGGTGCACAAGGCCGAGCTCAAGAGGCTCCACCCGCGCATCACCGCCGAGCGCATCAGGCAGGAGACCCCCGGCAATATCCAGCGACTCCGGCACCTCAGCGAAAAGACGTTCAGCCGCTTCATCCATCTCCTGGGGGCCCCTCGGCGGACGGTCCTGCTGCGCTCGCGCTGATCGGTCCGGACACCGGAGGGTGTCGGTCAACCCGCGGCCAGGAGCCTGTCCGAGCAAAGCTGGTGACCTTCCACGCTACAGGTCCCTTGTTGATCTGCCCGGCCGGGTCATGTAATTTTTCTCGCTCAATACAATTCCGGCAGGTTCCACGCGCGCAAGCGTGACGAGACAGGAGGAAATCCGATGGCCGAGGCCAAGGTGTTCATATTCGCCCCCAATGACGAGAGCGGCGAGTCTCACAAGAAGCTCGAGGACAACGGCTGCGAGTTGGTGCTGGGCAAGGCGGGCTGGCATACCCCGCAGGGCAACAACGAGGGCGAGATGTCCGCCATGGCTCAGGGAGCCCACGCGCTGGTGGGGACGTCCATCCGCAGCTCTCCCATCAGCAAGGAGATCATGCAGAGTTCCAAGGATCTCCGGGTGGTGGCCAAGTACACCATCGGCGTGGACGACGTGGACGTAGAGGCGGCGACGGAGATGGGGGTCATGGTCTGCCACGCGCCGACGGAGTCCAACTGGGGCGGGGTTGCCGAGGGCGCCATCACCGGCATGCTGACCATGCTCAAGCGCGTGTGCGAACGCGACCGGTACCTGAAATCGGGCGGTGAGTGGCGTGACCTGAGCCTTCAGGGAACCTACGTGGGGTCCCGCGAAATGGACGGCTATCCCGGCATCGTCCTCGGCATCATCGGGCTGGGGCGCATCGGTACCCGCATCGCCAGGCTCATGAAGCCCTGGGGCATGAGGATGATCGCGTGCGATCCTTACCTGCCGGACGAGAAGTTCGAGGAAGCCGGTGTGGAACGGGTGGACCTGCCGACGCTTCTGCGGGAGTCCGACGTGGTGACCCTCCACGTGGTCCTCACCAAGGAGACCCGCCACATGATGGGGGAAGAGCAGTTCGCGCAGATGAAGAAGAGCGCCATCTTCATCAACACCTCCCGCGGCTACTGCGTCAACGAGCCCGACCTGGCCGAGGCGCTGGGAAACGACGTGATCTCCGGCGCCGTCCTCGACGTGTTCGAGGACGAGCCCCTGTCCATGGAAAGTCCGCTCCGGAAGCTCGGCGACAAGGTGATTCTGTCCGCCCACATGGTTTCCTCCAACAAGGGCAGCGGGCTTCACCCCGGAGTGGTCTGGGCCACGGATTCGGTCCTGACCGCCCTCCGCGGCGAAGTCCCCGACAACGTCTACAACAAGGAGGTCATCGAGCAGTGGCAGAGCCGCTTCGGCGGCAGGAGCCTGTTGTAGAGGCTGGCCTGTTCGAACACTTGCCCGGCGCGTCCGTCACGGCGAGCAGGGTATCTTCGATCTCCTGGTGCAGGCGGTGACCGCGCCGCTGCTGGTGGCAGCCGCCAACTCGCAGCTGCTGTTCGGCAGGTCCCTGGAGGAGTCAGCGACTACCTGTTGGTGGTCAAGGAGGACTGGCTGGTGGGGACCGTGACGGAAAGCGATATCGTCCAACTGACGGCGCGGTTGCTGGAGCATCTGGCGGGGGAGTCCGCGGCGGATGGCGGCTGAGTCCCCGGCTCCGGGACCCCGCTTTCGTGACTCCTGGTGTGGGGGAGATCCGTCATCTCGCACGTCGCGGAGGTGCGCGTGTTCCTTCAGGAGCGTTCAGGTAAAGTCGTGCAAAGGATGTTTGAAACCCGTGGGCAAATGGAGTAGGTAGGTGCGCTTGCTCTTTGGTGGGCAAAGGCAAAGCATCGAGTTTGACGTGGTGGAGTACACGAGAACAATTGCAGCGGTCGTGGCCTTGGTGCTCGGTTTGAGCAACTGGCCGATGGGGAGAACTGCGGCCGCACAGACGTCGGGGGTCAAGACGGCGTCGTTGCGCGTGCCCGGCGCCGTAGATCGCCGCGTGGGCAATCTTCCGAAACCGCTGTCCGTGCATGACGCGGACCTGTACCGGCAAATTTTTACGCTGCAGAAGGAAGGACATTGGAACGAGGCCGACGCCAGGATCAAAGAGATCAAGGATACGCTGCTCTTGGGGCATGCCCGGTTTCAGCGCCTGATGCACCCCACCCTCTACCGTTCCTCTTACGGAGAGTTGTGGACCTGGATGAACGAGTATGCGGACCATCCCGGCGCCCGGCGAATATACCGGCTGGCCAAGCGGCGGCAACCCAAGGGTTGGAAGTCGCCGCGGCCGCCGGGCCGTGCCGTGCTGGTATCCGAGGTCAAGTCCGATCCCGTGCCGCTGAGATGGCGGCCGCGGGCGAATGGCCGGAGCCGGGCAACCGCGAATGCCGCGGACCTTCCAAGGACCCGCCGGCGGGGTTTCCGCGAGGTTCACAAACAGATCCGGAGCCTGGTGTCCGGCGGCTACGTGACAAAGGCCCTCCGCTTCCTGGAGGAACCACGTCACGTCCGTCTGTTGGATGCCGTCGGCTTCGATGAGAACCTGGCCTGGATTGCCAAGGGATATTTCGTCCGGGACAGGGACCACGCCGCGCTGAAGGTGGCCGGACGAGCGATAGCGCGGTCCGGAAACAGGGTCCCCCTGGCCTACTGGTGGGGCGGATTGGCGGCGTGGCGGCTGGGACGACATCACGTTGCGGGCGAGTTTTTCCGGGCGTTGGCGGAGTCGATGTCGGTGACACCCTGGCTGGTATCGGCCGGCGGTTATTGGGCCAGTCGTGCCTATCTGGCGGCCGGCGAGTCGAAGCGGGCAGTCCCCATGTTGAGAGCCGCCGCTCGGCACCCGCGGACTTTCTACGGGCTTCTCGCCCTCACCGCTCTTGGGGAGCGGCCGCCGCTGGACTTCGGCATGCGTCGGCTCAGCGCAGCGGACCGCGACGCCTTGCTGGGAATGCAGCCCGTACGTCGCGCCCTGGCCCTGGTCCAGGTCGGCGAGCATGTACGGGCGGGCACCGAGCTGCGACGATTCGCCCATCGTCTGTCACCCCGGATGGCACTGGTGATGCTGGCTCTGGCATCGGAATCGAGATTGGCCGACCTGTCCTACCGGGCCGCCGAGAGCCTGCTGCAACGGACCGGTGTTCCCGTGGATGCGGCGCTCTATCCTTTGCCGGTGTGGGAGCCCGACGGCGGGTATACGCTCGATCGCGCCTTCCTGTTCGCCGTGATGCGGCAGGAATCCAGCTTCCGCGCCGACGCCCGCAGCCCGCGCGGGGCCCGCGGCCTGATGCAGCTCATGCCTCGGACCGCAGGGGTCATGGCTGGCCGGAAGTACCACGGGGCGCAGCGTCACGAGTTGTTGGAGCCGGTGCTCAGCGTCACCCTGGGCCAGAAGTATCTCAGCCATCTGCTTTCGCGGGAGGAAATCGACGGCAACCTGTTCTACGCGCTGACGGCCTACAATAGCGGTCCGACAAAGCTCCGGGAATGGCAGCGCAGGGTGGATTACCGGGACGATCCGCTACTGTTCATCGAAAGCATCCCCAGCAGCGAAACGCGTATCTTCATCGAACGGGTGCTGACCAACATGTGGATCTACCGGTTCCGGTTCGGACAGGTGCCGCGCTCCCTCGAGACCACCGTATCGGGCGGTTGGCCAGCCTATGTCCCGCTGGACCGCGGCCGGGCGGCCGCTCGGTCCTGAAACAAAACTGGCGCGCGCCCTGTTCTATCGGGTGTTTCCCTTCTTGCCGCGCTACCGGTCCATTCCGAAACATTGAACACTGAGTTGACGAAGGTGGTGGGGGAACTTGTGCTTGCAGTTCCATGCCCGGTGCGATAGTGCTGTGCCCATCCGAACCGGTAACCCCGGGAAGGGTCACACAGGAGGTCATCATGAAAACGCATTTGCCCATCCGCGGGATCACGCTTGCCGTTGTCGCCTTGATCTTCACCGGCTCCGTAGCCGGCGCGGCGGACTTCTACGCCGGCAAGACCATCACCATCGTTTGTCCCTATTCCACGGGGGGAACCTACGACCGCATGTCGCGGCTCGCGGCGAAGTTTCTGCCCAGACATATACCGGGCAACCCGGCCGCCATCGTGCACAATCGTCCCGGTGCCGGCGGCGTCATCGGGCTGCGGTCGGTCTACCGCGCCGAGCCCGACGGCCTGTCGCTGATCCACTTTACCAGTCCCATGGTGGTCCGAAGCCTCACCGGGGGCATCAAGGATATCGATTTCAAGAAGCTCACGTGGCTCGGTAGCGTGGGCGGCGCGCACTACATTTTCGCGATACGATCCGAGCGGCCCGAGCGCACGCTGAAGGACTTCAAGAACACCGAGAAGCCCATTCGCGTCGGGGCGTCGGGACCAAGCTCTCTGCTGACCCAGGCGCCGAAGTTCCTGCAACGGGCCGGCAAGTTCAACATCCGGCTGGTGTCGGGCTACAAGGGCTACAACCCCATGGCGCTGGCGATGAAGCAGAACGAGGTGGACGCCGTCAGCACCGCGGGGGTGGCGATCAGGGTCAATACGGCGACCCGCGAGATGCACAAGGACGGTACCATCAAGTTGGTGCTGTCCATGGGCGGCGCCCCCCCTCCGGCGCCCCTGGCGGACGAGGTCGCGGCGCTTCCCAGGTTCGTGGACGGCATCGACGATTCCAAGGACCGCGACGCCTGGGTGGCGTTCTCGGGGCTCTTGAGCGCCAGCCGCCCGTTTGCGGCGACGCCGGGCCTGTCGGCGGAGCGGGCCGCCATCCTCAAGAAGGCCATGGCGGACATGATGGCCGATCCCGAATTCGTGAAGACCGCCACCGACCAGGGGTTCGTGCTCAATACGTTGAACTCCCGGGAGGCGGAGAAGTTGATCCTCTCGGTCTTCAACCTGTCCTCCGAAATCCAGGATCGGCTGAAGGCGCTCCTGAAGTAGCCCCATTGATCCAGGTGTCCCGCGTTCGTGACGCGGGACACTACCGCGAAAATGGCGTTTGAGGCCTTCTTCGAGGCTCTCGGCATCACCTTCACCCTGCCGGTGCTCGGGGGGATTCTGCTGGGGTTGCTGCTGGGGCTTGTCTTCGGCGCAGTGCCGGGCCTGACCGCGGTGCTCGGCATCGTGCTGCTGCTCCCGTTCGTGTGGACCCTGTCGCCGTTCGTGGCGTTCGCCATCATGCTCTCGCTGGTGTCGGCGGTTCATACCTCCAACACCTTTCCGGCTTTTTTCTTCAACGTACCCGGCAGCCCCAGTGCCGCCGCCACCATCCTGGACGGCTATCCCATGGCCCGCAACGGCGATGCCGCGCGCGGATTGACCGCGGCCTTCGTGGTCTCCGCCGTTGGCGGCGTCATCGGCGCGTTGGTGCTGCTGGCGGCCTTGCCGGCGTTGCAGCCCGTGGTGCTCGCTTTCGCCGCGCCGGAGCGTTTCATGCTGGTGGTGCTGGGGATTCTGATGATCAGCTTCCTCAGCGGCGCGAAGCCGGCGAAGGGATTGCTGGCCGGTACTCTGGGCCTTTGGCTGGGCACCGTCGGCCAGGACCCGCAACTGGGCGTAGCCCGCTTCACCTTCGACCTGGACTACCTGCTCGACGGACTTCAGACCGTGCCCATCATCATGGGTCTGTTCGCGTTGCCCGAGGTGGTGTCCCTGGCCATACGCGGGCGCATCGCCGAACGCACCCACGTGGACATGGGTGAGGGGTTCAGGCCCGGGCTCCGGGCCTGCATCGCCAACCGATGGCTGGTGGCGCGAAGCGCCGTCGTAGGCGTGGTGGGCGGCGCCATTCCCGGCATCGGCGGCACGGCTGCGGCCTTCTACGCCTACGGTATGGCGGTCCAGGGGGCCCAGGAGGCTGAACGCGGGGGGTTCGGCAAGGGCGAGATCAAGGGCGTCATCGCCCCCGAGAGCGCCAACAACGCCTCTGCCGGAGGAGAGCTGGTGCCGTTGCTGGCGTTCGGCGTGCCCGGCGGAGCAACGTCGGCCATCCTTCTGGCGGCGTTCCTGATCCTCGGCATCAATCCCGGCCCGGAGATGCTGCGGGAGAAGCTGTCCCTCAGCTTTTCCATGGTCCTCGTGCTGGTGCTGTCGAATCTGCTGGCTACCGCCGTGTGCATCGCCGTCACCCGCCCGGCGGCGCGCGTCGCATTGCTCAGGAGCAACCTGCTGATCCCGGCGTTGTTGCTGTTCGTCCTGTTCGGCTCGTACGTCGCCTATCCCCATCCCTACACGCTGGTCGTTGTCCTGATATTCGGCGTTCTGGGTTACCTGATGATGCGGTTCGACTGGGCCCGGGCGCCGCTGCTGGTGGGTTTCATCCTGGGTCCCCTTGCCGAGAACAATCTGGCGATCTCCCTGTCGAGCTACGGCGCCGCCTTTCTTGCCCGGCCGATCCCGCTGGCGTGCATGGGGGTGATGGCGCTGGTGGTGTTCGTGGCGGTTCGCCGCGGGGTGAGGCAGACGTGACGGTGGTCCACGAGGTCGTCCTGGGCTGCGCCGTCGCCGCGCTGTTCGCCGGCGTGGTGCTGACCGCACTGGAGTGGGAACCGGAAACCGCCACGTTCCCCATGCTCATCGGCGTTGCCGGCTTGGGCTTGGCCGTCTGGGCCGTCGCAGGCGACGTGCTGCGCTGGCGGTCCGCGGCTCCGGAGGATGACGGTCCGAGCGCCGAGGACACGGCCCGCGCCCGCGCCGCGTTCTTGTGGGTCGCCGTGTTTTTCGCGCTGGTTCTGCTGACCGGCTTCCGGTGGGGGCTGCCCCTGGCGGTGTTGGCGTATTACCGTCTGGAAGCGCGCGTCGGCTGGATGGCCGCGGTCAGTGCCGCCGCGGTGTGCGCCGCATTTCTCCACGTCGCGGTGGCATACCTCTACCTTCCGCTGTACGCGGGGTTGGTGGCGGGGTGGTGACCGGTCAGATCCCGTAGAGCGGTTCGGGATTGGCGTCGAGGAGCTTCTCCCTGGCCGATTCGGCGAGGTCCTGCCGTTCCCGGAACGCCCGCACCGCAAAGCGGTCCGGCACGCCGCCGGTGATCATGGCCGTGAATCCCATGAGCAGCGGCACCAGGAACGAAATGATGGTGCCGGGGTAGAGGGGGTCGTACATGTTGCTGAGGGGCGGACAGGACCATCCCACGTGAACCGCCAGCGTCAGGTCCTCCTCCGCCAGGGCTTGGTAAAAGGGGAAGAAGCTCGGGTGGTCCGGGGTGCGCTCGCCCACGGTCCCGAGGATCATCACCGCCACCGCACCCATACCGCAATTCCGAAACGAGGTGCAAGAAGGCGGACGGGAAGGGAGGGGGTCATGCCGATTCTGTTGACCAATAGTGACGTCAGACCGGCCGGGACCCGCAAGTCCCGCTGCCCGCCCCTTCCACCGGCTCGACTCCTGCAACGGCACCTGTTAAGCAGGTCTCTGGCGGCATCATCCATGTCTCGAATACACCTCAATCCTGCCGTCTATCCGTCCTGCAATCCGGGACCATCTCACCGGACCGGCGTCAAGACCGCGGTCCGGCCGGCACACACGCGCGTGGCGCGCTGTTGCGAGCGCTCCGGCTCACGGGAGCGAGGTCGCCGCGTGTTCGACGCCCAGGCCGGGATGTCCCATGTGGCACCTGTGCGGGTCGCCCTTTGCCTGCTGGCGGTTTTCACTTTGCTGTCGTCCGCTTCCACAGTGGCGGCCGAGGAAGGTGTGCGCCTGGAGGGTCCGCGAGTGCAGGGCGGCCTGCTGCGCGGGCGCGTGGCGCCGGGTTCCGTGGTCAAGTTCGGGGGCGAGCCGGTGCGGGTCTCGAAGAAGGGGTGGTTCATCATCGGCTTCGGACGGGATGCGCCACCGAAAGCCGTGCTGTCAGTGGTGTTTCCGGACGGCCGGCGCCAGCGCTACGGCCTTGGGGTAAAGCGCCGCAAGTACCGCATCCAGCGCGTCGACGGGCTGCCTCCGCGCAGGGTGACGCCCGGCACGAAGGACCTCGCCCGCATCCGCAGGGAGGTCGCCATGGTGAAGCGGGCGCGTACCGTCGATGACCCGCGCATCGATTTCCTGGGCGGGTTCCGCTGGCCGGTCAAGGGCCGGATCAGCGGCGTCTACGGCTCCCAGCGCATCCTCAACGGCGAGCCTCGGCGGCCCCACTACGGTATCGACATCGCCGCGCCCAAGGGGACCGGGGTGGTGGCCCCCGCCGCCGGCGTGGTCACCCTCGTCCATCCGGACATGTTCTTTTCCGGCGGCACGATGATCGTGGATCACGGCCACGGACTCTCGTCGGCATTCCTGCACCTGTCCCGTATTCTGATGAAGAAGGGCCAGCGGGTGGCCCAGGGGCAGCCCATCGCCGAGGTCGGCTCCACCGGCCGCTCCACCGGACCCCATCTCGACTGGCGCATCAACCTGTTCGGTCGCCGCCTCGACCCCGCGCTGTTGGTGGGTCCGATGCCGAAGTGAAATGTGGAAGATGAATTTCGAGCGGTGAAAGCAGGAACGCTTTCACCGCTTTGCCGCACACGGACGTTACCGTTCACCCTTCATTGACCGCTGCCGGCCGCTGCCTGCTCGCCTCCGCGCGGGCGTGAGCCTTCCGGAAGTCCTCCTCGTCGAAGTTGTAGAGTCCGGCGCCGCCCATGAAGATGGAAGCGGCGGTTTCCCGTGACACGTTGTTGAGAAGGTTGGTGGAGACGTTGGGGAAGCTCGAGTCGAAATGCGGATAGTCCGTTGAGATGCACATGCGGTCCGCGCCGATGAGCTCGGCCGTGCCGGCGATCTCGGGCTCACTGCCCTCCACCGCGGCCCAGCAGTTGCGTTGGAAGTATTCCTTGGGCGTCAGCGACAGGTAGGGCGCGTGGGAATCGCGATAGTTGGCGTAGTCCCACTCGATGCGCGTCAAAATGCCCGGCACCCAGGAGTTCTGGGCTTCCAGGTAGCCCACCCGCAGCCTGGGATGGAACTCGAAGACGCCGCCGATGATCATGGCGATGAGGGCCTGCTGCATCTCGATCCAGTGGCTGGCCACGTGGCGGTAGAAGCGGTTCTCGCCGTACAGCTCGTTCATGTGGGAGTTCCACGCGCCGGTGCCTTCATGGAAGCACCAGGACACGTTCAACTCCTCGTGCAGGCTGTAGAGCGGATCCCAGTAGTTGGAGTGCCAGAAGTGACCGTCGACCAGGTTGGGCCGGATGAACGAGGCCACCGCCCCGAGCTCCTCCACCGCCCGCTTCAACTCGTGGCACGCCAGGTTCACGTCGTGCAGCGGCAGCATGGCGGCGAGCTTCATGCGCTCCGGGCAGTGTTGGCAGAAATCGTGGATCCAGTTGTTGTAGGCCCGGCTCAAAGCCAGGGAGAGGTGCGGGTCCATGTTGTCCCGCGCCAGCAGGCCCAGGCCGCCGGTGGGGAAAAGCACGGCGATGTCGATACCCTCCATCTCCATCCCCATGATCTGGGCTTCCTCGTCGTATCCCCGGTTGATGGCGAAGTCCAGGCGGCCGGTGTCCGCGATGCGGGAGGCCGACAACACCCCGGTGGCAGCTCCCATGATCGGCCCGGTGGCCTTTGACGAGGCCGCCTTCTTGCGGTGCTGCTGCATCTCGGAATCCGCGCCGGTGGGCAGGCCGTCGATGGTCCAGGTCCGGCGGCTGATCTTCCCCCGGGCGTCCACCGCCCAGGTAACCCGGTGCTTGAACTCGGGATCCAGATACTTCTCGAGGAGCTCCCCGGGCTCCTGAACGTGCATGTCGCTGTCCACGAAACGCAGGCCGTCCTTCATTTCATTCCTCCTTGTCCGGGCAGACACCGGGTGCGCCGGTCACGCGCGTCTGAATGTTGGGTTCTACACCCTGATGGATGACACTACAGGAAGTGCCGGCGCGCGGTCAACGACCGCTTGGCGTGCCTGCGTTCGTCGACTCTCCGTGTGACGGGTCGGTTTCCATGGTCGCGGTCCTGCAAACCTTTGGACACCCTTGGACATTCCGCCGGAGCTATGCAACTTTAGGGACGGATCTGGAACAAGGGACGTGTGGCAGGGTGCCTGTCGGCGTCTCGCCGCCTCTACCCGTTCGGCGAACGGTGAGGAGAGACAGCTCATGAATGCAAAGAGTCTACGCGCCTGCTGGATGCAACTGTGGCCAGCCTTCGTCCTGGCGTTGCTGGCCGTGGGCTGCACCACGGCAACGGATACGGCCCGGCTCGAGGCGGTTGCCAAGGCGGGCATCGCGTACGCCGGCAAGGTGCCGCCGCTGCTGGATCGTGCCTTCGAGCTGGCGGCGGCGGCCGATTCGGCCGCGTTGTCAGCAGCACGAAGCGGTCTCTCCGCGGAGCAACGTCGGGACAGGCTCCAGGATCTCGACACGGTAATGACGGAACGCCTGAAGGAATACGTCGCGGCCAAACGCCACAACGACCTGTTGAGGTCGTACTTCCTTGCGCTAAAGACCCTGCTCGATCCCGATGGGCCGAAGGGAATCGGCGATGCCGCGAAACGATTGACGGCCGAGCTCGGCAAGTTGTCGCCACGGCTCAGGAAGGCGCGGATGGGGGACGTTTCGGTGGGCGGCCTGTTGGAGCCTGCTACGCGCATCACGGTGGCGTCGTTCATGTCCGCCGCCTTGCGTCGCGAGCTCGAAGCTCGCGGCCCGGCCATCGAACGCGAACTGGCGGTGCAGGAAGCCTTGGTGACCGCCCTCGTGCAACAGGTTCGCGCGGACCGGGAGGTCCTGTCGGCACGTTTTCGGAACGACGAGGTGATGGAGCCTTACGTGAGCGCGGCGCGATTGCCCAAGACCTGGCCGGCGCGGCGGCTTCGGAGTTTGCGAGGTTCGGGTGATGTGGAAGCGGCGCAGGCCGCGGAACAGGCCATTCGTTCCCTGCGGAAGGCATACGTGGCGGCGTTGGAGGGGCGCCTGGGCTACTTCCGCACAGCCGAGTTGGCCACCACGGTCGAAGGTTTCGTTGAACTGGTGTCGCGACTGGGCGCTGAAGCAAGGAGGGCCGTCCGATGACTCCGGGAGAGATTCGCGGAAGGACCCTGTCGGAGTTGCGCCAGGCGCGAAAGAACATGATGTCCGCCGAATGGCTCGACGGTGTGAAGGATCTGCCGGACGCCGAGCGCGCAACGACCGCGACGGCGCTGCTGGACATCTGCCTGGCCATCCGCCGGCTTGAGAACGCGGGTGTCGCGGCCATCCGGCGGCAACTCGCCGACAACCGGGAGGAGCTTGAACGGGGTGTCGGCGCTCTCGAACGGTCGGGGGAGAAGCTCCACGAAATCAGGAATTACCTGAAGGCCGCAACCGCTCTGCTGAAGGTGGTCGGCAAGGTCGTCAAGCTTCCCTGACGACGGCTTGTGCCCGAGCGCGTGGGGCAGTTTGACCGACCAAAGGGCGCTCGGAGTATCCGGCGCCTTCCTCGCACCTCCGGATCATCATTTCAAGATGGTACGGAACGGTCTGGTAAAGCTCCTTGCCGGCAGGTTCCCGGGTCCTTTTCTTTCACGCACGAGCCACGCATCCGCCGTCAGTTCGATGGCGCCCTCGTCCGTGCGGCAGAAGCTCACCGTCATGAAGTGCTCTCGCGTCCGCTCCCTGGGGTACGCGGAGAACCACCGGCCCTTTCGCGACGGGACGAAGAAGCGTCCCCGGCCGGTGCCGTCCTTGTAATAGTTCACCTTGCGGCGCGACCAGCCGAGGTCACGGGCGGCTTTGACGTGAGGAAAGTTCTCGGGTCTGTCCGTGGCCACGCTGGTGGCCACTCCGTTGAGGCCCGTCAGGTTGGACATCGGCGACGCGACGATCTCGATGAGACGCGCTCCTCGGCTTCCGATGGGAACCCCGGCGATGCGTCCGAAGTGCACGTCGCCGCTCAGGACGACGACGTCGTGGGAAACGGAGCCCAGCGCGTGCAGCAACTCGGCATACTGGGTGCGGTGGCTCCGGAGGTTCCGCTCCACGTTGTTCTGCTTGACGATCAACGGCTGCGGTATGACAAGGACTCCGGGACAGGAACGGCGGCCTGCCCAATCGAGTAGTTCCCCGAACGGTCCCCTCGGAAGAAATTCGTGGTCCGAACGGTACGAGCGCAGGTCGGCAAAGCAGACGGACAGGTCCTCTCCAAGCGAAAATGACTCGACGACGGGAGATCTCTGAATGTTCTTCACGGCGTCCCGGGCCGCGCCTTGCCAGGATTTGCGGACGTGCGGGAGCTTCAGGGCCAGAAGGGCCGGGATCAGGGAATCGCAAAAGGGATAGTCGTTCCAGTACTCGTGGTCGTCGGGCAACATCCACGTTCCTCCCCGGCTCAGGATGCTCCCGAGGGCCTGCCAGTGAAGGGCATAGTCGTCGGCGATTCGCTCGTGGATCTCGCGCGGTATCAGTGACAGCGAATCGAAGCCGATATCCAGGTAGACCTGATCTCCCGACAGCGCGGTGATGTCGGGTCGGACGGTTTCGTTGCCGCGCTCGTAGAGTGCTCTGTAGGAGGCTGCCGCTTGGCCGCCGTCACGATGGTTGTAGAAGCAGCTCCCCAGGCCGATGGTGAACGCGCCCTGGCCCTTGCGGGGCAGGCGCGGCGGCAGTGTACGAAAGGCGCCGGAGCGAAGCGGTTGCCAGCCGCCGGGAATGCCGGCCGCCGGATTCGTCTCGACACGGCGTTCGAATTCCACGCGGTACTCGCTCCCGGCCCGGAGTCGTCGGAAAGTCACCACGGTGAAGAAACGCTGCCGCATGCCCTTGAAAGGACGCTGCCAATCGGGTTTGCGAATGAGCCTCGACCTCAGTTCGCGCTCACCCTGGAAGAGCCGGACACGGGCGCGCTCGGGCATTTTCAATGCGGGAAACAAAGTGCCCACCCAAACCTCCATCGAGGTCTGGCTGACCCGATGGACAACCAGCGACCACTGGGCCGTTGAGGTGGAGTAGTGCGCGGCCGCGGGTGGTCCAGTTTGGTTCATCCCGATCCTCTCTCTACGGCAGCTATGCGACGGCTAGGTACAGGGGAGAGGGCAGGGTGGGGTAGGCCGATCTCGTGGTCCCAAGGGAAATCATGGATCGTGACTCGAACCTCGTCCCGGTTCGTCTCCTTCTCGCACCGGTGGTTCGGATGAACCTTGCGCCGCACAACGATCCTCTGGATCAGACAGAACCTTCGCATCAAGCGCTTCTTCGGCCCCTCCGAAAACGCCGTCAAAACTCAAATCCGGATCGCCGTCTCCGTCCGTGTACTGGTCGCCATAATCCGCAAACGCCTGAAAATCGAAATCCCACGCCATACAATCCTAAAGATTCCGTCCGTCATGCCCTTCAAAAAATCCAGCTTGAACAAGCCGTTACAGCCCCCTCCCCTACGGATCCGACCCCTGCACCACCCATGACCCGTTGACTCTGCGCGACTTGTAACCGGACACTCGTGCACTCGTGATCTGGATTGGTTATAATACAGTTGGAGCCAGCGTCGGGCGGCCAAACACGCGTCTCATGTTCCAATGGAGCCACCGCTACAAGATATCCACCCGCGACCCTGTCGGCGACCCGCGCCAGATGCGCATACCGCGCTGTGGCCTCGATTCCGTTGTGCCCCCTAGTCTGCCCGTTGTCGAGAGGCTATCGTCGAGCGCCATTGCGCGGCTCGCCCAGGAATGTCCGACATCATGGATGCGCACGCCGTCGAGCCTGTTCCAGGACAGCGACGATCGGGACGTCGATCGCGATTGCCGCTGTATTGTTTCCGGCCGGTGCGGGATGCGACGGCGTCGTCAGCGGCGTGCCTGGGTCAACGACAGGCATCAGCAAGCTCGGGGTGGAACGCGGATGAACCACCCAGACTTCTAGGGCAGGGACGATTGCCAGCGGTCGCCAGCCAGGAGTCGCAAGAGGATTTCAACCGCAGGTTTCTTCGGCGCTTGGCGAACCCTGAGGCGGACCATTCGAATGCCTGACTTCATACCATGACACTCCCCGGCGGCCCCGCGAACAAGCTCGGCAATCGCTACGAGACATGGTGGACAGTGTCGGCGTGCGTTCGGATGCTCCATGGAAAGGCAGATGCCATCCGCATCGAGGCACTGGGCGTCGAGAAGGCGGAGTTCGTCGTGACGACGGGCTCGCGGCCGGAGCTGCATCAGGTCAAGCGCAGCCACCCGAACGGCAAGTGGAGCCTCGCCGCACTTGCCGAAGATGGCCTTCTCCAGGCAATCGGTGAAGCGTTGGCGGGCAACGAGGATCGTTTCGTCTTCGTATCGGGCAGCGACGCCCGCGAGCTCGCCGATCTGTGCGAGGCGGCGAACGACGCAGAGTCGGTGGAAGAATTCAAGCAGTACTTTCTGGCGGCCGAAACACGGAAGAGACCGTTCGAGACACTGCTTTGCCGCTGGGCGTGCAACATTCCGACTACGATTGATCGCCTGAAGCGAATTGAGGTTCACACGATTGACGAGCGCGAACTCCAAGGCAAGGTGCGATGGGGTGTGCAGGCGTTCTTTCTCGCAGAGCCGGGAAAAGTGGAGTCGGCGCTGTGGGCGATTGTCGAAAACTCCGTGCATCGCACGATCACCCGCCAAGAGCTTGTCGATAAACTCGCCAGGCACAGCTATGGGCTACGACGTCTGTCAAGCCCCGAACATGCAGGCGTCGCCGTGGAAGAGGCCACGAATCGGTATCTGGCCAGCACCCAGAGGCGGCTCATCCGGCAAACCCTCATCCCGAGGCGAGGCAAGCGGCGGGAACACTGCTGTCGCGACTGGGGGAGACAGCGACCGACAGCGTCATGACCGGCAAGGCCGGTGCCGGGAAAACGGCCTGCGTCATCGAGGTCGTGGAGGGCCTACGTAAACAGTGCCTGCCCGTGCTGGCGTTCCGGCTTGATCGCATCCTGTCGGTATCGACAACCACGGATCTGGGAGACCACCTCGGTCTCGATGAGTCTCCGGTCCTGGTGCTCATGGCGGCTGCCGAAGCCACCGGACGCCCAGGCGTTCTGATCGTCGATCAGTTGGACGCGGTAAGCACCCTGTCGGGAAGAAGCTCCGGCGCGTTCGATCTCGTCGAGCGGCTGCTTCAGGAGGCGCGCGGTGCACGCGCACGGGTTGCGATTCACGTCGTCGTGGTCTGTCGGGCCTTCGACTGGAAGAATAGTCTGCGGCAGCTTCTGCCCGATCCGTCCGTCCGGATCGACGTCACCGAGTTCACGACCGATGAGGTCAAGTCCATTCTGTCTGATGACGGTTTCGATCCGGCGTCGTTTCGGGAGCGTCAACTGGAACTCATGCGGCTTCCGCAGAATCTGTCCTTCTTTCTTGAAGCCGACTTTGATACGTTGGGTACACCCACCTTCGGCACCGCGAAAGCACTCTTCGACAAGTACTGGGATGCAAAGCGGCAGTTGGTTGCGGATCGGATTGCGCCCGCACCGGATCAGTGGATCGTTGTCATTGAGATTCTTTGCGACGAGATGACCGTCAACCAGCAGCTCGCCGTAGCCAAGGAGAAACTGGACAAAATATCACCTGCCTATCTGAGCCGAATGACGTCGGAAGGTGTTCTCACCTTCGACGGACGCCACTATGGAGTCGGCCATGAGAGCTTCTTCGACTACTGCTTTGCCCGGTTGTTCGTAAACCGATCGGAATCGCTGGTGTCGTTCCTCAAGGGCTCGGAGCAGCATCTGTTCCGCCGTGCCCAAGTTCGGCAGGTGCTGGCCTATCTTCGGGACGCCGACCGTGTCCGGTATGTGCAGGAGCTTGCGGGTTTGCTCTCGGACGGGGGGATACGGACGCACCTCAAGGACCTTGCGTTCGCACTGCTTGCCGAAGTCGCGGATCCGGACGAGAAGGAATGGGAGATCTGGCGACAGTGGATCGCACCCGCGCTCAAGGCCATCGAGGACGACGCACCGAACCCGGACAGGTTGTCGGAGATCGCATGGCGGTGGTTCTTCGGATCGCCTTCGTGGTTCGCGTATGCTGACGAACGCGGCATGGTCGAGGGTTGGCTGGCCTCGGGCAATGATCGGCTCGTCGATAGGGCGGAGAACTACCTGTGGCTCCACAAACGCCGCTTCCCGGATCGCGTCGCGGCCCTGCTCGAACCGTACGCCGACCGTGCCGATGCGTGGCCGCAGCGGCTACGGTCCGTCATGGCATGGGTCGACCAGCACACGAGCCGCCCTTTCTTCGACCTCTTTCTGCGTCTCGTGGACAACGGCACTTTCGACGAGGCAGGGGGGCAGATAGCGACCAACAGCACGTTCTGGAATCGTATCGACGGTCCGGACGAGACTCACCCCGAATGGGTCGCCGAAGTTCTGGCGCATCGCCTGCGCCGGCGCTTCAAGATCCTCCGCGATGTCGGTGAACGCTTGAACAGAAGAAACCTGATCGGCTACGACCGCTCCGCGGCGGAGATATTCAGCGGCTCCGCGGAGCGCGCGCCCGCCGAGTTCGTGCGGCATGTGCTGCCCGTGGTTCTCCAAATCTCGGACGCTGCCTTGACCGACGACAAGCCCCCGAAGCGCGACTCCGTGTGGCCGGTGCCCATCAAGACCGAACATCCAGGCGGCGAAGATGCTTGCCTCGCGGGGTTGGTCGGGGCGCTCGCCGCGCTCGCACGCGAGGGTGCCGCAGATCTGCGTAATGTGATCGCCGACTTGCGCCGCCGCGATACGCATGTCGCGAATCACCTGCTGCTGGCTCTGTACGCGGGCGGGACCGCGCGCTACGCGGACGAGGCGGTCCTGCTGTGGTGCGAAGAACCGTGGCGATTCGAGTGCGGGTTCTCCGATAGCCCGCACTGGTGCGCGATGGAAGCGATTCGAGCGGTGGTTCCGCATTGCACCGCCGAGAATCGCGAGAAGATGGAGACCGTGATTCTCGGCTACGTCTCTCCCTTTGAGCGCACCCGATATGGCTACAGAGAAAACGGGGGAACCCGATTCGCTTTGCTTTCAGCGATTCCGTCAGATCTACGCAGCGCCCGCGTAAATGCGCATTTCGGCGAACTGGAGCGGAAGTTCGGCACACCGCCGCACGATCCGCGCGAAATCATCGCAGGTTGGGTCAAATCGCCCATCGAGGAAGACGCCGCGGTCAGGATGACCGACGACCACTGGCTGGGGGCCATCGCGAAATACAGCTCCAGCGAGCGGCCATGGCGCAATGATTTCAAAGGTGGTGCAGAGCAGTTAGCCCAAGTCCTGGGGGCGCGGGTCAAGGAAGAACCAGAGCGATTCGCGCGGCTCGGCCTGCGCTTCCCCGCGGATGCGGATCCCGTGTACCTGATTCGAACGCTGGCGGCGTTGAGGGAAACCCCGATTGCGACCGATCTCAAACTCCAGGTATGCCGGAAGGCGCTCGAAGAATCGTGCGGACCGTGCGGCGGGTCGATGGCCGACCTGCTCGGAAGCATCGAGGACCCGCTTCCGGAAGACGCCGTCCGGATGCTCCACCGGCTTGCTACGGAACATGAAGACCCCGCCAGCGAGACATGGAAGAAGGACGCAGGCGGCGGTAAACCTTACTACGATGGCGATCCTTACTTTCACGGCATCAATACGGCGCGCGGGCGAGCAGCCGGCGCCATGCAGAACCTCATTCTCACCGACGCCGTTTACGTTGACAAGTTCCGTCCAACCCTCGAACGGATGATCCAGGCTCCTGGCGCCGCCGTGCGCTCATGCGTCGCCGCAACGCTGCGGGCCGTCGCTTGGCGCGATCCTTCGCTCGGCATGTCGCTCTTTCTGAAGATGGATCTGTCCGAGGACCGCCTGCTTGCGACAGACCCCGTGTACAGATTCATTCTCGACGCGCTCCGCGACCATTTTGCGGAAGTGGAGCCTGTTGTGAAGCGCATGCTCCGCTCGCCCGAACCGGACGTTCGCGAGGCCGGTGCGCGCTTGGCGAGCCTCACCACCCTGCATGGTCAAAGCGCCGCGGACCTCGTCGATGAAGCCTTTCGCGGCGACGCCCGACACCGTCTCGGCGTAGCGCAAGTCGCTTCTGCCAACATCGATGTTCGGGAATACCGGAAATGGTCGAAGGCGATGCTTGCCCGGTTTTTCAATGACGAGGATGCCGACGTACGGCGCGAAGCGGCGTCATGCTTTCGTCAAGTGGAGTCTGAAACGCTCGAAACCTTCGGAGACCTGATTGCGACCTTCTGTGACAGCAAGGCATTCCAGGATGACTCTTTCTTCATTCTTCATGCGCTGGAGGAATCACGGGGACGGCTGCCGGGAACGACGTGTGATGTCTGCGAACGATTCCTTGATCGCTTCGCCGACGAAGCGCGGGATATTCGGACCGGCCGGGCCGGCGACGCACACACCGTGACAAAGCTCGTCTTCCGGACATA
The DNA here is from genome assembly GCA_963422385.1 of Binatia bacterium. Classification (GTDB taxonomy): domain Bacteria; phylum Desulfobacterota; class Binatia; order UBA9968; family JAJDTQ01; genus JAJDTQ01. The sequence continues at coordinate 2,737,884 of OY729432.1, forward strand.
CCATCAGCATCAGGACGATGAGTGGCCGTGCCGTTCGCTGGATCTGATCGATCGCCTCTGCCTGGAAGGGTCCCACGAGGCGCAAAGCGAGTTCGAGCAATTCGAGCGGTAGCGGAAATGGGTTGGATGATCACACTGCCTCCCTTCAGGCTCATTGCTCATCGGACAACGCTCGAACTTCTCACTTCTTCCTCGCTGGTGTATGCTGTCCCGGCAGCGACGGGCCTTGCGCTCCGGCGCGGCGATTCAGCATGGAAGCAGGTTCGATATGAGCGAAACGGATTCGGGCGGTGTCTTCTCAGACCACGAGCGGGCCGCCATCGAGGCGGCGGCCGCGCGCATCGTCCCCTCGGACGAGGGTCCCGGCGCGCGGGAGGCCGGCGTCATCGAGTACATCGAGGGACTCCTGGCCACGGACGACGTGGATACGGACGTCAGTCCACGGGAAAAGAAGGAGTACGCCAACTTCGTCCTGGGGTCCATGGGGGGGCGTACCGAGGAACAGCAGGCCACGCTGTTCAAGCTGAACGGGCTGGGCAGCCGGCACCGGCAGGCTTATCGCGACGGCGTCGTGGAGTTGGACAGGCTGGCTGCAGGGCTGCGCTCGGGAGCGGATTTCTGCGGGTTGGACGACGCGGGGCAGGATCAGGTCCTGGGCATCCTGGACGAGCGCAACGACCCGTTCTTCACGCTTCTCCTCACCCACACCATGGAGGGGTTCTACGGCCATCCGCGGCACGGGGGCAACAAGGACCGTGTGGGCTGGCAGGTCCTGGGATACCCCGGCCCGAGCTTTCCCCACGGCAACGAATCCCCTTACGGCTGGTACGATGCCAACGTGCCCGACGAGTTCGCTGGTGTGGTGTCCCGTAAATTCACAAGATAATTTACGAGACGACACCAGGGACAGGAAGGACCGCTCGTCCTGACGTCTTGCCCCCTCTCACCCCGGGAGAGGACAGGGGCGCGGGCGCGCGGTCCGGAGGAACAGATGGCAAAACGCGAGACAGTCGATGTCTGCATCGTGGGAGGCGGGGCCTCGGGCCTGGTGGTGGCCAAGGAGCTTACGGAGGCGGGCATGACCGTGTGCGTGCTGGAGCGGGGCCCTTGGTACAAGCGCGAGGACTTCGCCCTCGGGGACGAGCTCGTCTACAAGCGGCGCAACTTCTTCTGGCCCACGGTGGAGCTTGAGCCCCGCACCTGGCGGCCCAACGCCGACACCCCGGCCGAGGTCCTGTCCAACAAGACCCAGACTTTCTCCAACGCCATGTGCGTGGGCGGCGGAACCATTCACTACAGCGGGCTTTCCTGGCGTTTCCACGAGTCGGACTTTCGCGTCAAATCCGAGGACGGCCCGGTCGCGGGCGCCACCATCGAGGACTGGCCCATCTCCTATGACGACATGGAGCCCTTCTACGAGAAGGCGGAATGGACGGTAGGGATCTCGGGCAAGGGCTGGTCGAGCCCCTTCGATCCGCCGCGCAAACGCGACTATCCGGTGGGGCCGGCGGCCCGCAACAGTCCCGGCGCGGCCCTGGAGAAGGGCGCCCGCAAGCACGGCCTGCATCCCTTTCCCACGCCCCTGGCCATCCTCACCGGAGACTACGATGGCCGTCCGGGCTGCATCGGCAAGGGAATGTGCTCGGCCTACGGCTGCCCGGTGGGGGCCAAGTCCAGCACCCTGGAGTCGCTGCTGCCCAAGGCGCTGGCCACCGGGCGCCTGGAGATCCGCCCGCTCTGCCTGGCCCGGGAGATCACCCTGGACCGGCACGGCAAGGCCTCAGGCGTGACCTGTTTCAACGCCGAGGGCGAGGAGGAGCATCAGCCGGCCCGCCTGGTGGTGCTGGCGGCCGGGGGCGTGGAGACGGCCCGGCTGCTGCTCATGTCCGAGTCCGCGCGGTTTCCTCAGGGCCTGTCCAACCGGAGCGGCCTGGTGGGCAAGAACCTCATGTTCCATTCCCCGGGCGTGACGCTGGTGGTGACGTTTCCCGAGCCGCTGGACGGCCACAAGGGGACTTCCAGTACCCGGGTACTTCACGATTTCTACAAGACGGACACGAAACGGGGATTCATCCGCGGCGGCTTCATGCACCCCCGGGCCCACGGCGGCGACCCCATCGAGCTGGCGCTCAGGCCCATCCACGGCAAGCGTTGGGGCAAGGAGCACAAGGACTCCATGCGCGAGACCTGGCGCCATTACCTGCACAGCCACTGTACCGGCGAGAGTCTGCCGGTAGAGAGCAACGCCGTGGACCTCGACACCGAGGTCACGGACTGCTACGGGCTGCCGGTGGCGCGCGTCACCTATACCAGTCACGAGAACGACGTCCGGCTCGCTACCTATCTGGGAGAGCGTTCCCGCGAGATCTACGAAGCCGCGGGAGCGACCCGGATCATCGTGCCCAGGCCCGAGACCCGCAAGCTCCACAACCACCAGATGGGCACCTGCCGGATGGGCAACGACCCCGAGTCGTCGGTGGTGGACAAGTGGTGCCGTTCCCACGACGTGTCCAATCTCTTCATCGTCGACGCCAGCGTGTTCGTGACCTCCGCCGGCCTCAACCCCACGCTCACCATCGAGGCCAACGCGTTCCGCGTCTGCGATTACATTGTGGGGGAAGCGCAAAAGGGCGACCTCATCCACTGAGGCGTGCCCGTTTTTTCATTGCGCGCGGCCGGTCCCGGTCGAAGATCGACCGCTTGAGGAACGTCTGATGCACCATTGTGTCACCTTGAGGTTTTCGCGGACCCGCACCCGTTCCAACCGGACCCTTGGACTTTTATCGGGCTTGGTCCTCTCGACCCTGGCGGCCGCCGCGCATCCGAGCGATGCCGAACCGGGCCGGGCAGCCTCGGGCGGGCCGGAGTGGGGTACCGTCGCCACGCCGCTGCGGATGGTCAACCTGAACCCGTTTCACCTCCTGTACGGCGTCCCGGCTTCCGCCGGCGTCCGGGTACTGGCGCCGGATTCATGGGAGTTGATCGCGTCGACGGATATTGCCTCCTACCTGAGCGAGGACGCGTCCGGTGCGGAAGAGATCCTGATGGACGGCGAGACTTACAGGTTGGCTCTCGCGTGGCGACGGGGATTTCGGGAACGCTTCGAGTACCTGTTGGAAGTATCCGAGGTGGCACATCGTGGCGGGGCGTTCGATGAGTTCATCGAGAATTGGCATGACCTGTTCGGCCTGCCGCAGGGTAACCGGGACAAGGTGCCACATGGACGCCTCGCGCTTCGACACGTCGACGCGAGTGGTGTCGGGATCGATATCCGGGAGGACCGTTTTGCGCTGGGTGACATAAGCCTCGGGCTGGGTTATGCGGTGCCCGACTGGCCGTTCCGGAACGACGGTCCGGCCATCCGGACCAGCGTGAAACTGCCCACCGGGGACGAAGACGCGCTGGCCGGCTCCGGCGGTTTCGCCGGGTCGGCCTGCACCTTGCCCTGAGGTGAACACCGTGATGTTGGACCGATGACCATCGCGCGCCGGGTGCTCAAGGACACCTTCGGGTTCGGGGATTTCCGTCCCGGTCAGGAGGCGGTCATCGAGGCGTTGCTGGCCGGGCGTCACGTGCTCACCGTGATGCCCACGGGATCGGGCAAGTCACTGTGCTTCCAGGTCCCGGCCCTGGCCCTCGGTGGCATCACCGTGGTGGTGTCCCCGCTGGTGGCGCTGATGCAGGATCAGGTTGCGGCGTTGCGGCTCGCCGGCGTCGTCGCGGACACCATCAACTCCGCCAACGGACGAGCGGAGAACGTTGCCGCCTGGCGCAGGGCCGCGAGCGGCGAGACGCGGCTCTTGTACATGGCGCCGGAACGGCTGATGACCGAGCGCATGCTGGAGGCTCTCGCCCGGCTGCCGGTCAGGCTGTTCGCCGTCGATGAGGCCCACTGCATCTCGCAGTGGGGTCCGTCCTTCCGTCCGGAATACGAGGACCTGTGTCGGCTGCGGCGTCTCTTTCCCGAGACGCCCATCGCTGCGTTGACGGCCACCGCGGATGCCGTCACCCGCGAGGACATCGCGGACCGGTTGTTCGGCGGCGAAGTGGAGTCCTTCGTCCTGGGTTTCGACCGCCCCAACATCCGGCTGGCGGTGGAGATGAAGCGCGACTGGAAACGCCAGTGCCGGGGCTTCGTCGCCCGTCACGCCGGTGAAAGCGGCATCGTTTATTGCCTGTCGCGCAGAAAGACGGAGGAGACCGCGGCGCTGCTGGCGGCCGATGGCGTGCGGGCGTTTCCCTATCATGCAGGCATGGAGAAGGAGGACCGGGAGGCCCATCAGAACGTCTTCATGACTGATTCCGGGGTGGTGATGGTGGCCACCATCGCTTTCGGCATGGGCATCGACAAGGCCGACGTGCGTTACGTCCTGCACACCGATCTGCCCGGCAGCATCGAGGCCTACTACCAGGAGATCGGCCGGGCCGGGCGCGACGGCCGGGCCGCGGACGCCCACATGCTCTACGGCTTGGCCGACATCCGCATGCGACGGCAGTTCATCGAGGAGGAGGACGCCGGGATGGAGCGCCGGCGCCGCGAGCACAAGCGCCTCGACGCGCTGCTGGGCTACTGCGAGGCCCCGGCTTGCCGGCGGGTGACCCTGCTGGAGTATTTCGGCGAGGGGATCGAGTCCTGCGGCAATTGCGACGTCTGCCTCGACACGACCGAGCGCATCGACGGCACGGAGGATGCGCGGATAATCCTTTCCGCGGTCCATCGCACCGGCGAACGGTTCGGTGCGGCCCACGTCATCGACGTCCTGCGCGGGACTCCGACGGAGAAGGTGGAACGCTCCGGCCACCAATTGTTGCCCACCTTCGGGGTGGGCGCTGCCCGAGGCAAGAACGAGTGGCGGTCGCTGATCCGCCAGATGGTCGCCGCCGGGTTGCTCCGGCTCGACATCGGGGGCTATGGCGGCATCTCCATCACCGGCAAGGGCCGCGGTCTGCTGCAGGGCGAGAGCGTGTTCCTGTACCGCCGGGACACGGTACCGGCCCGGCCGCCCGAGCCCGCAGGAGACCCAGGCCCGCGGCGCCGGAAGGAGCCCGAGGACAGCCCGCTGAGCGAGCTCGAGACGGCGCTGCTGGACGTGCTCAAGGCGTTGCGGCTCCGGCTGGCCAAGGAGCGCGGGGTGCCGGCCTATATCGTGTTCTCCGATCGCACGCTGATCGACATGGCGCGTCGCAGACCGCGGACCGAGGAGGAGTTCACTCAGGTGAACGGGGTGGGCGCCGCCAAGCTCGAGGCGTTCGCGGAGCCGTTTCTGGCTGCCATTGAGAGCGCCCTCCCGGAAGCGCATGAGGGCGCTCCCGCTAACTGACTGTACGCGTTCCTCTCAACGGTTGCGCGTGAGTTTCGGATCGATGATGTCGCGCAGGCCGTCTCCCAGCAAATTGATGCCGAGGACGGTGATGAAGATGGCGATGCCGGGGAAGATGGTGAGCCACGGAGCCCGGTACATGTAGCTGCGGCCTTCGCTCAGCATGGATCCCCAGGTGGGTATGCTGGGAGGAACGCCCAGCCCCAGGAAGCTCAGGCTCGCCTCGGTGATGATGACCACGGCCATGGCGAAGGTGGCGATTACCATGACGCTGGGGAGCGTGTTGGGAATCACGTGGCGCAGGATGATGTAGTGGTCGCTGGCCCCCAGCGCCCGTGCGGCCTGGACGAACTCGCGTTCCTTCAGTGACAGCACTTCCCCCCGGACCACCCGGCAGTACTGCACCCATCGGCTGAGCACCAGCGCGATGATGAGGTTCAGCAGACCCTGCCCCAGGAAGGCCATGATGGCGATGGCCAGCAGCAGGAACGGGAAGGCGAGGAAGATCTCCGTGGTCTTGTTGATGGTCTCGTCAATGAGCTCGCCGAAATATCCCGCCACCGCCCCGAGAAAACAGCCCAGGATGCCCGCCAGGAATACGGTGACGGCGCCCACCAGGAGCGAGATGCGCGAGCCGTAGATGACCCGGCTCAGAAGGTCCCGGCCGAGATTGTCGGTACCCATGACGTGCGGGTTCTCGGCCAGGTCCATGGATGGCGGGCGGAGCCGCTGCTCCAGGCGCTGCTCCTGGGGATCGTAGGGCGCCAGCCAGGGCGCCCCCAGCCCGCAGACGCACAGCAGGAGCACGATGGCCCCGCCGGTCATGACTTTCGCGTAGCGCCGCCAGCCGATCACAGCCGTATCCTCGGATCGACCCACGTGTACAGCAGGTCCACCACCAGGTTGACGAAGAAATAGACCATGGCGAAGAAGAAGATGACACCTTGGGCCAGCTTGTAGTCCCGGGTGGTGATGGACTGGATGAGGAGGCTGCCGATGCCGGGCCAGGAGAACACCGTCTCGGTGATGACCGAGCCGCTCAGGAGCGCGCCGAGCTGGAGGCCGAGAATGGTGATGATGGTGATGAGCGCGTTGCGGAGCGTGTGTTTCCAGATGACCGTGCGTTCACTCAACCCCTTGGCCCGGGCGGTGGTGATGTAATCCTGCCGGATGACCTCCAGAACGCTGGAGCGCGAGATTCGCGTGATGATGGCGGCGAAGCTCGTTCCCAGGGTAATGGCGGGCAGCAGGATGTGCTTGACCGCGTCCCAGAAGGCCGCCGGGTCCCGCGCGATCAAGGCGTCCAGCAGCACGAGCTGGGTCACCTCCGGCACGTTTACGCCGTAGGTCAGGCGGCCCGCCACCGGCAGCAGGTTGAGCTGGCCCCCCAGGAAGAAGATGAGCATGATGCCGAGCCAGAAGTTGGGCAGCGAGACGCCCACCAGCGCCAGGGTCATGCCCGAATGATCCCACAGGGAGTTGTGCTTGATGGCGGAGTAGACGCCGATGGGAAGCGAGATGACGACGGCGACCAGAAGACTCGCGAGCGCCAGTTCCACGGTGGCCGGCAACCGCTCTGCCACGAGCTGCGTGACCGGTTCTCCGTAACGCATGGACTCGCCGAAGTTTCCCTGGACGGCCTGCGTCACGAACTGCCAGTACTGGACGATGATGGGCTGGTCGAGCCCCCACTCGCGGGTGACCTCCTCGATTTCGTGAGGCTCCGCGTCCTCTCCGAGCAGGAGCGTCACCGGGTCTCCCGGCGCGAGCTGCATCAGGAGGAAGACCAGAAAGGACATCCCGATCAATACGGGTATGGCCCCGATAATCCTGCGCCGAATCATCCGAAGCTACAGCCCCATCTGCGCCAGCGACCGGTCAAGCCGATCGAGCGCCTCGTCCACCTGATCCCGCGTGACGTTCAGGGCGGGGGTGATGCGGATCACATTGCCCATGAGTCCGCCCTTTCCGATCAGCAACCCGTTCCGCCTGGTCAACTCGAAAAGCCTCGTTACGGCTTCCGGACTCGGGATCTTGTCCGGCCCCACCATCTCGATGGCCTGCATGAGACCCATGCCGCGGATATCGCCCATGAGAGGATACTTCTCCTTGATGGCTTCCAGGCCGTCCCGGAGCTGCCGGCCGCGGTCGGCTGCGTTGGTCACGAGCCCTTCGCTCTCGATGACCTCCAGCGTGGCGAGGGCCGCGGCGCAGGTCACCGGGTTGCCGCCGAACGTGGAGAGGGAGAGCCCCTTGAGGCTGTCGGCGATTTCCGGCCGGGTGATGGTGCCTCCGACGGGGACGCCGTTGGCCATTCCTTTGGCGAAGGTCATGATGTCCGGCTCGACGTCCCACTGCTCGATGCCGAACATCTTGCCGCCGGTCCTGCCCCATCCGGTCTGGACCTCGTCGCAGATGAACAGGCCGCCGTACTTGTGCACGATGTCGGCGACCTCCTTGAAGTACTCCCTGGGCGGGGTGATGAACCCGCCGATACCCTGGATCGGCTCGGCGATGAACGCGGCGATCTTCCCCGACGTGGCGGTCTGGATCGCGCCTTCCAGGTCCTTGGCGCACTTGAGGTCACAACCGGGATAGGTGAGTCCGAACGGGCACCGGTAGCAGTAGGCATTGGGAATGTGATGGACGTTCGGGCTCGCGGTGGGATTGAGCCGCCACGTATAGTGCCCGGTGAGGCTCATGGCCAGTTGGGAACGGCCGCTGTACCCGTGGCGCAGGGCGATGACGTCCTGGGACCGGGTGTAGAGCTGCGCCACCAGTACCGCGGTCTCATTGGCCTCGGTGCCGCTGTTGGTGAAGAAGGACTGCTTCAGCGCCCCGGGGGTGACGGCCGCAAGCTTCTCGGCCAGGCGGACGTGCGGCTCGTTGGGGTAGAGGGTCGAGGTGTGCTGGACCTTGCGGGTCTGCTCCTGGATGGCGGCCACGACCTTGTCGTTGCAGTGACCGACGCTGATGGTCACGATGCCACCGAAGAAGTCCAGGTACTCCCGCCCCTCCACGTCGTAGACCAGGGAGTCCTTGGCCCGGTCCACCACCAGGGGCTCTTCATAATAGTTGGCGACGCAGGAGAACAGGTACTCCTTGTGCTTGGCCAGAATCTCCTGCCGTTTGTTCGGTTCCATGCAATTCCCGCGAGCGCCGCCCCTGCTTTCAGGGAGGAGGCTACCGTAGCACAAAGCCGTCGAAACGGTCAAAGTTGGAGCCCCTTGGCCGGATGCACCGCGCTTTCCGCCGTTAAAGGCTCCTAACGGACCTCGCTGTACAGCCGCTTCAACCTTGCCGGCGGGACTCCCGCAAGGTAGAGGAGCTTCAAGGCCCACATGAGCAGGATGGTCCGTATCGGGCCGTTCTGCTCCCACCGTCGAGCCGAGCTCACCACCCGTGACCTGAGACAGGCGATGCGCCCGGCCTTCTTGAGCGCGCGGCAGAACGCTACGTCTTCCATGATCGGTATCTCCGGGAAGCCGCCGAGCCCCTCGAACACGGCTCGCCGGGCGAAGATGGCCTGATCCCCCGTGGCCACCCGCGTCAGGCGGGAACGCAGGCTGATCATGCGGCCGACGACCCGGAGCAGCGGACGCGGGCTGTCCAGAAGGATGTCGAACCGGCCGCCCACGCAACCGGGTTCGGTCATGCACCCTTCGATGTCGGACCCCGCGGTGGCGGGCAGTCGGGTGTCCGCATGGAGGAACAGGAGCACGTCGCCCGCGGCCTTCCGCGCCCCCTGGTTCATCTGTGCGGCGCGGCCCCCGGCGGAGACCACCAGGCGGGCGGGGCCGTCCCGTACGACCTCCGCGGTACGGTCTGTGCTGCCGCCGTCCACGACGATGATCTCGCAAGGTTGGACACGCGCCAAGTCGTCCACGGCGCCGGCGATGGTGCGTTCTTCGTCCAGGACGGGAATGATGATGGAAAGCCGCATGGACGGGCTGTCCGTCGCCGGGCGACTCGTCTGTCAGATCAAGGCGCCGCCGCAACTGCTGCCGGTGCCGGCGGTGCAGGCGAAGCAATGGTTCCCCGTAAGGATGGGCTGGTCCACGAAGTCCGCTGCCGAGAACTCCCGTATGTGCGGTCTCTTCCCGTTCACCCGGCCCAAGGGCATGTCGAGCATCTGGTTGAAGTCGCAGTCGTAAACCGAGCCGTCCCATGCCACGCTCAACAGGTCCCGGCACATGACCTTTTCCACCGTTTCGGCGTTGAAGTTGTCTTCCAGGAGGTTCAGGTACTCGTCGTATTGTCCCCGCTGCCTGAGGAACTTCCTGAAGCGGGTGATGGGCATGTTGGTCAGGCAATAGAGATGGTTGAAGACGATCCCGAAGTCAGCGCCCAGCATGCGCCGGTAGTCACCCTCGATCTCCTCCTGTGGCGGCGGCAGGTAGTTGCCCATGGGGTTGTAGACGAGGTTGAGCTCCAGACCCGAATCGGGTTGGCCGTAGCCCAGGCGGTTGAGTTCCTGGAGCCCGCGCACGCTCAACTCGAAAGTACCGTTGCCGCGTTGGCTGTCTACGTTCTCCCTGGTATAGCAGGGCAGCGAGCAGACCACCTCGACCCGGTGACGCTTGAAGAACTCGGGCAAGTACTCCTTGCCCTCCTCGTAGAAGACCGTCAGGTTGCAACGGTCCATCACGTGACGGTCCATTCCCTTGCAGGACTCCACCAGGTAGTCGAAGTGGGGATTCAGTTCAGGTGCGCCCCCGGTGATGTCCACGGCGGGGATTTCGGAGTTCTCGAGAAACCGCAGAACGTCGTTCACGGTGGTCCGGTCCATCATTTCCTTGCGGCCCGGACCGGCCTCCACGTGGCAGTGAAAGCATGACTGGTTGCAGTACTTCCCCATGTTGATCTGAAGCACTTGCAGTGTTTGCTTGTGCAGGGAACGACCGCTTGCCCTGACCTTGTCGTCGAAAATTTCCGTGGCAACCTCCCGGGAACCGAATCGGCCCGTTCGCATCAGGGGCCTCGGGCAGTATTGCAATTGGGTCTTTCCTGGTCAAGATCCTGGTCAAGACTCAGCGTTGTCCAATGAGAAACGAGCCCGAAGGAAAGGGGCGATTCCAAGGAGGGAGTGAGTGGCCTCCAGCCATGTGACTCCCTCCTTGATGCTTCCCTTCGGCTCAGATCAGCCCGTCACCCGGGTAATCCCAGCACCCGAGCTCCCATCCCCTCCCTTCCACCGCCAGCGCGGCCTTGTAACCCTCGCCCGGGTCCAGGGCACGCATGGACCATCGCGCCACCTCCGCGGGGTCTCCGTCGAATCGCAACAATGCCGCCGGCTCGCCCGGCCGCAACGTCACATCGAAGCGGCTCAGGCCCAGCGCGATCCCTTCGCCGCGGGCCTTGATGAACGCCTCCTTCCGGGTCCAGCAGTCGAAGAATGCTTCATGCCGTTGTCCCGCCGGGAGGTTCGTCAAGACCTCCATCTCCGCCGGCGAGAAGGAACGCCGGGCGACCCCCATGACGTCGGTATCCGGGCGAATACGCTCGACGTCGACGCCAATCTCACGGCCGACGGCGAAAGCATGCAGCGCCAGCCCACGGGAATGGGACAGATTGAAGCGCAGGTCGCGGCCAGCGGCGGTTCTCGCCAGCGACGGCTTGCCGTGGGCGCCGTAACGGAACTCGATGGCAGCGGGCTCCACGTCGAGGTAACGCCCCAGAATCTGTCGGAGGACCCCTCGGGTCACCGCGAACCGCCGCCGGTCCGCCTCGAAACGAAACCGGTCGGCCCGCGCCCGTTCGTGGCGCGCCAAGGCCTCGTACAAGGGGGCCAAGCGGGACGTGGGAACCCCGGTCGCGGTACGCCACACGTGAACCGCATCGCGTGGCAGCTCGAGATTCCGCGCCGAAGGCGACCAGCGGACCCGACTCGTTACAGCCACTGCTCATCCTGAGCAAAGTTATGGGCCTGACGACCCGGAGCCAATGGAATCAATTGCATTGCACAAAACCGGTCGGTTGCCTGGAAGCGAGAGAAGCGAAGTCGAAGATCACCGTCCCGAGCCCCGGTAAAGCGGCAACGGGATGATCACGACCGCGGCGGCCGGCAACAGGCCGCCGGACAGATGGAGCACCGTTCCCATGCCGTCGATCCCGATCAGGTAGCCGGCGATAAGGAAGTCGGGTTAGCGCAGCGTTGCCTTGAACAAGATGCCGTGCTCGTAACCGCGGTCGCTCTCGCTGCGCTCGACCTCCAGCCCCAGGCTCAAGGCCGGTCCGATCTTGAGGCGTCCGCCCAGGCGGTAGCGGCGTGCGCCTTCGTCCGACGACTCCAAGCCGGCGTAGGGGGTCAGCACGTCGTTGCCGCCGAGCACGAGGAAGCCGTAGCCCAGTTCCGCATCCAGGCGCACTGCGGAGGTGGTTTCGGCGCTGGATGCCAGATCACTGCTCACGCGGTACTCTCCCAGCCGGTTCATGCGGCTTTCCGCCGCGCCAAGGGACAGAGCCAGCTTGAACGACAGGCCGCGGCCCTTGAGGCCGGGATCGACGCGGACGGAACCGCCCGCGTTCCATTCCTCGACGTCACCCGCATGCGCCGCCAGCGCACTCCCACGCACTTGCATCGTGAGTCCCGAGGCCGCATCGGCGTAGTGCAAGGCGCCGCCCACCTCCACGCCGGCCCCGGTCTCGCCGTCACCGCCGTCGCGGCGCAAGCCCAGCTCCAGCGACGGCGTCAGGATGGCGCCCGACGGCAGCCCGTGCGGGTGCTCGCCCTCCAGTACCAGGCGCAGTCGGTTCACTCCGATCTTCAGCCCCCGCATCAGGCCGCCATTATTCTCAAGATCGAACCGGGCGGCCCAGGCCTCGCCTTTCAGCGTCAGCGTCGTCGCCTCCCCTCCCCTGATCAAATCGTTATCGGACAACAGCCGGACATGCCCGCCGAGCGCCGCCGCCTTCAGCGTCCCGTCGCTCGACTGCACGCCGGCCTCGTCGTCGTCGATCTCAACCTCTCCCGCGCCGTAGCCCATCGCGCCCCACAGATGCACACCCTCCCCGTGCCACCAGGCCACATAGGGATACACGCTCGTCATCCGGCTTTCGTGCGCCCCGTCGACAGGCAGGTATCCGGCCTCGCCCCGGTCGACGTAATCGAACCTGGCCTGCGACCGGAACAACGCCAGGCCGGCCAGAAAGTCGGTGCGCAAACGTGCGTCAAGCCCGAGATGGGCGACGAGCACGTCGCCTCGAACGACACCGGGTCCGTCTCTCCGCCGGCCGCGAGCGCCCGCCAGTCGCCCACTCCCCATAGCCCCACCCCGTCCTCGCCGCCGAGCCTCAGCCTGAAGGAGGAGTCGCTCAGCGCCTGTTTCCGGTCCAACCGGTTCTCTTCTAGCGCCTCCTCGTCGGTCTCCGGCATCCGCGACGTGTCCGGATAGTCAGCAATGGTATGGCCTGCAATGGTATAGCTACTTTCCCCGGATGCGCCCGGGGAGACGTCCTCAATGCGGCCGGTCACCGCCTGCAATACGCTGCCGACCAGCGCGCGCGACAACTCCGGCAGGATCGCCAGGTTGACCCGTCTTAACCTCGTTCGCGCGATCGCATCGTCCTCGTCGGTGATCGTTACCGTAACTTCCGCCTTGTCGCTCAGCCCGTCGCCGTCGGTGACGGTTGCGATCAACTCGTAGATGTTGGGCTCGCTCTCGAAGTCCTCGCCGGGTCCGACATAGGTGATGATGCCGGTCGCCTCGTCGATTGCGAACAGGCTTCCGTCGCCTTCGGCGATGGCGTAGGAGAGCCCGTCGTCCGCGTCCGGATCGGTGGCGGACACGGCTCCCATCTCGACCGGACCGACCCGGTTCTCCGCCAGTTCGAACGCGTAGCTTGTCTCATCGAATACCGGCCGCTCGTTGACGTTCACGACGGTGACGGTCACCGACAGGCTGGCGGTCGCGCCGCCGCCGACCGCGGCCTTGACCGTGACGCGGTAGACGTTGTCTCGATCCTTGTCGGTCGGGTTCTCGAAGTCTGGCGTGGTCTCGAAGGCAAAGGGGCCGTTCCCGTCGATCCGGAAGATGTCGCCGTCCTCGCCCGCACCCGACCATATCACCGTTGCATCCTCCGCCGCGCCTATGACGACAAAGGCGCCGACCTCGGTCTCGCCCTCGTTCACCCTCACGGCCGTGGGACCTTCCACAATGAGGATGTCGTCGTCGATGATGGTCAGGGTGGCGGCTTGAACGGCGATGCCGCTGGCGGCGCCGGAGATGGTAACGGTCTCGTCGGCCTCGTCAATGCTGTCGTTGTGCGGCGTCAGAGTGAAGGCGCCGGTGGCGCTGGCGGCGCCAGCCGGAATCACGATGGTGAAGCCGGCCACCGCGTCGAAGCCAACCACCCCGGCCTTGCCGGAGCCGGCCACCGCCACCGCCACGCGCTGCTCCACGCCGTAGCGGGTGCGGCCCTGGACCGTGACCGTGACCGTGGTGGCGCCGTCGTTCTCGGCAATGGTGGTCGGGCTCACCGAGAGCGCAATGTCGCCGGGCGTTGCGTCGTCGTCCGTCACCCTCACGGCCACCCCGGCTACGCTCACCCCGCTGGCATAGTCGGCACCCGACACCGTGTGGGAGATGGCAGTGGTGCGCTCGTCGCCGGCATTGTCGATGGCGTCATCGACTCCGGTGACGGTCACGGTCCGGGCCGTGGCCCAGTTGCCGGTCGTGAAGGTCAGCGTGGACGGGCTGACCGTGGCAATCCCGATATCGCCGCTTTCCGGGGTGATAGTGACTTCGCCCGTCGGCTTGCTGTTCAATCTCACCGCATAGGTGGCGGTGTGTCGGGACCCCGCCGCCTCGGTCACCGTCACCGCGGTTGGGGCCACGGTCACGCCCTTGGCGTCGTCATCGGTGATAGTGCCCGTGGCGGAGCCGTCGCTCAGGGTGGCGTTGACCGGGCTGCTCAGGGTGACGGTGAAGGTCTCGTCCGCCTCGTCCACCTGATCCCCGGTCACCGCCACGTTGAAGGTCTTCGATGTCTCGCCGGCGGCGAAGCGCAGCGTGTCGCTCGCCGCGGTGTAGTCGTCGCCCGCGGCGGCGGTGCCGTTGCTGGTGGCGTAGGCCACGCTCACCGCCTTCCCGCTGGCCGCGCTCAGGGTCACCGTGAACACGGCGTTCGTCGCGCCGCTGTCCCCTTCGGTGACGCTCGCGTCCGCAATCGACAGGCTCGGCGGTGCGTCGTCGTCGATGATTGTGGCCGTGCTCAAACGGATGGGCAGGTCGGTACCGGTGAACTGGAGTATCAGCGTCTCGTCGGCCTCGTCGATCCGGTCCTGGCGGGTGCTCACTTCGAGGACGCCGGTGGTGCTGCGGAGGGGAATCCTCAAAGTGGCCGGCGACGGCAGGGTGTAGTCGGCCGCCGTCGCGGTGCCGCCTATGACGGAGTAGTTGATGATGACCGCCTTCAGGGCCGGCTGCGACAGGCTCACCGTAAACCTGAGCTTGCCGCCTTCGGCCGCGTTGGCAGAAGCCACCGACAGCGACGCACTATCGTCGTCGTCAATGGTGACAGCGGTGGTGGATAACCTGCCGCTGTCGACATTGATCGGCAGCGAGTGAAAGCCCAGGGTTACGAACTCGTCATTCATGTCCGCGTCCTGGCGGGGCCGGAGGGTGAAGGTCTTGCGGAACTCGCCAGACGGGAAAATGAGCGCGTCACCGCTGAGTCCCGCCAGCGTGTAGTCGTCCGGGTCGGTGGTGGCGCCGGGAGTCGCGCGGATCGGGATTCTCACCTCGCGGTCCGCCTTCGGGTGCAGCCAGACGCCGATCTCGACCGCGTCGCCGCCTTCCCGCGCGACGTAGCGACTCCGACTGAACTGCACCGAGAGCGGCAACAACGGGGTGGCCTCAACCCTCTCGAGCCAACTCACGCCGCCGGGGTTGATCGCCCTCAACTCGAATTCATAGGCGATGTTGTTTCTCAGACCACTTATCGTATGGCCGGTGGTCCGCCAGTCGCTGCCGGAGATCCTCTTCCATGGCGTCCAGGCGCCGCCGGTCGCGCGGCGGTATCGGGTTTCCCACCCGGTAATGCTTGCCGTCCTCGCGGTCCTTTGCCAAGCGAGCCGCATGGCTCTATCCTGCGGCACCCCTTGCAAGGCGATAATGGAAATGTCCGCAACCGGATGAATGCCCGCGTTCGGGAAGGCGGTCGACCACGGCCCTTCCCCGCGGCTGTTTTCGGCCCGCACGCGGTAACGATATCTCCCGACCGGGAGAGGATCCGTATAATCGGAATGAAGATATTCGTATTTCGAGCGGCCGCCGGGGAACGGGAACAAGGATTTCCAACCGGACCAGCTACTGTTGTTTCTATACTGATATTCAAGTGTGTAGATGTTCACAGGCGGGGTCGCAACGACCCCGTTCCAGACGACTTCGACCACCCCTCCCGGTCTGACCCCTTCCGATCTGACGCCGAGATCCACGGTGGGCTGCGGCGGTCTGTTATCGTTGTCACGGATGGAAAGCGACGCCTCGGCCGCGCCCAGCCGCGCGCCGCTCCTCGACAGCGGGCTCCCCCGGACCTCGCTCAGCGTCAGTGTGACGGTCTCATGCGGCGCTTCCACATCGTCGTCATCGCGGGTCGGCACGTCGATCGCGCGCGACAACCTCCCGGTCACCGCAAACCTCAGCGTTCCGCTGGTCTCGGTGTAGTCCGCCTCCGCAGTCGCGCTGCCAGCCCGCGTCGCATAACCCACAACGACCTCTTGCCGCGGGGCGCCCGACAGCGTCACGGCGAAGCGCGCTGGTTGGCCCTCGTCCACGGTCACGCTGCTCGGCGTCAGCGAAACCCACACATCCGGGCTGACCGTGGAGTCATCATCGGTGATGGTGATTGTCCCCCTGTCCTTCGACTTGACGGCGAACACCCCACCCGGCAGCCTGCCAAAGGCAAAGCCTACCTCCTCATCCTTGGCGTCGGCGTCCTGGTTGGGCCGGAGGGTGAACGTCTTGCGACGCTCGCCGATCGCGAAGACGAGCGCGCCGTCAATGAGACCGGCGACCGTGTAGTCGGTCGCCACGGTGCCTGCACCCGGCGTGATATCGATCGGGATCGTCACCTCGCGACCCGCCTGCTTGTCCAGCACGACCTCCACCGTGACCGCTCCGCCGCCTTCGTTCGCGGAATGGCTCGTTTGGGAGAATTCCACATCGAGGAGCCTTGCTTGCGGGATGACCAGAAGGGATTTCGACGGTCGGCCCATGGTGTGCGAGGCAGGGCTGGTGGCCGGCGGGCCATTGCTCGCCCGCAACGCAAAATAATAGCCCTCGCCGTTGGTCAGGCCGGTCACGGTGTGGCTGGTGGTGCCCGCGTTGCTGCCGGGAATCAGGACCCACGGTCCGCCGTATACGACGGGCGTGGGCTTCCAGCGGTAGTACCAGCCGTTGACGCTGGCCGGGCCGCGCTGCCAACTGAGAATGGCTTCCCCGTCCCCGGCCTCCACCTTGAATCCCGCCGGTTCATTCGGAAGGGGCTGCGCGCCTCGGCCGCCCGCGCGCGGCAACACGTCCGACCAGGCGCCGGCGCGGAGCGCGTTGACGGCGCGCAGGCGATAGCGATAGACCTTATCGGGATCCAGCTTGGAATGTGCCCATCGATGGACGGCCGGGCCACCGGGAATCTTGGCGATTTCGGTCCAGCCGGTCCAGGTGTTGGCGTTCCACGGCCTGCTTTGGGACTGAATCTCGTAATTGGTTACCGGCGGCGTCGCATCGACCGCGCCCCATCTGAGGATGTTGTAGCCCCAAAGCGGAGAGATCCCGATCCCCGGCATGCGCCGCGGCGCCGCGGCGTTCTCGACGAGCGTGATCTCGGCCGGCCGTACCCGGTAACCGTCGAGGACCGCGCCGATCACGATGGTCTCGCCGTCGCCTTCGTCTTCGATGTCCCTGATTGGCGTTATGACAAATTCGGTGCGTGCGCTGCTCTGTCCGGACTCGATAAGGATGCTCTCGATGCCGGTGAGGGCGTAGTCCGCATTGCGTGTTGCCGTACCACCGATGGTCAGTGGCACCTCGAGGCGCGCGGAGGCCGCGCTGCCCAGCGCCGCCTCCACCGTCACCCTCTGCGGAGCGCCTGCCGCCTCGCCGATGGACGCGGGGGTTGCGGTCAGCGTCAGGGGAACGCTGGCGGGAGTCTGCGCGCCGGCCAGCGGCGGGAGCGCGCCGACGAGATACGGAAGCGCGCCGAGCGCAACGGCTACCCGCCACGAGACGCGGACAGTTTTGGAGATGACTCGCCACCGGCCCGGATTTTTCCGACAAATAGAGGTGCACCGGGGCTCAAGCCCGTATTTCTCATCGAAGCACGGCATGGATTCAAATGTCCGTTATGACCAGGTATTTGGGTGGATTGCCGGAGGCGTCACGGTTTGTCGGATCGGCGCTGTTTCTCGTCCGTCAGCGGGGGGGGGGGGGGGGGGGGGGGGGGGGGATGCACGGTTTCGGCAATCTCACGGTGGAGAAGCGGCTTACGCGACGCGCGCAACAGCTCGGTTCATGCCCCGCGGCTCGTCCTGTTTTTCGTCCGAATTCTTGCCAGAGCCTGAAACCGCGGGGTCATGTTCGGTCATGAATTTGTCTCCGATGCGGCATGCTCCTGACCTGAAAGTCGCTGCGGTCGCCACTCGTCACGTTTGTGGAACGGTTGTCGCCATGTTCAGACTGAATTTCCAGATGCGGAGCATATTATAACCCGTTGTATTCGTTGGGGAAAGGGCAGGGCGAATTTGTTCATTTGTTCCATTAAGAAAAGATGGAGGACATGAAATTAGTGAGGGATGGAGTGATAGGAAGGAAAGGATGTAGAGAGGGGAGTGGCGTGGAACTGCGGGAGGTGACGGTGGAGCCGGTGGCGGGGTGGGAGGAAGGGCGATATCAGCGGCTGATGGAGGCCATCACTATTTGGGCGCGGTGCCGAAGATCGGCGAGACGCTGTGGTATGCGGGGCAATGGCGCGGCCAGTGGGTGGGGCTGATGGGTTTTTCGTGCTCGGCGCGGAACGGGACGCTGCTCGAGGTCTTTGGCACCGGTGCCGCTGCGGTCATCTCGCCGATGGGTGAGCTGTCCTGCATGGCCAGGTCGCGTTCCAAGGACATCACGCCAGTGAAAGGGGGGTTGCATGAATTACGTTTGGATGAAGAGCCCGGTGGGTGATCTCCTGATCGTGGCGGACGACACCGCGCTCAGAATGATCAGTTTCCGGGAGGGACGGTATCCCGGCAGGGTCGCGGACGGTTGGCGAAAGGGCGGTGTGGTGGTGGCGGATGCGAGAGAGCAGCTCGACGAGTACTTCCAGGGGCGGCGGCGGCGGTTCGACCTGCCCCTGGCTCCGTCCGGCACGCCGTTTCAGTTGAGCACGTGGACGGCGCTTCGGGACATACCATACGGCGCCACCCGCTCCTACGGCCAGCAGGCGCGGGCCATGGGGCAGCCCCGGGCCGTGCGCGCGGTGGGAGCGGCCAACGGGCGCAACCCGATTCCCATCGTCGTCCCTTGTCACCGGGTGATCGGCGGAGACGGGAGATTGACGGGTTATGCCGGCGGGCTCGACATCAAGAAGTTCTTGCTGGACCTGGAACGGCGTCAACCGGCCTGAGCACCCCCTGACGGGTGGCGCCGTACCGGCGGTTGGGGTTCTTCCGCCTGCCGTGGTCCCGGACCCGATCAACGGAGAAACGGAGCAGAGCCGCTAACCGGGGTACTTTGCCCGGGCCTGCCTGCCGTGGCCTTTTTGTCCCACCACCTTGCCGTCCCGATACACGGTGGCGCCGCGCACGAAGGTGCGAACGGGAACGCCCCGCACCTTGCGGCCGGCATACGGCGTCCAGCCGATGAGACTGAGCACGTCTTCGTCGCGGATCTCCTTTTCCGCGTTGAGGTCCACCAGCACCAGATCCGCGTCGTAGCCCACCTCGATGCGGCCCTTGTTCGCGACGCCGAAGATCCGCGCGGGTCCCGTGGAGGTGGCCTCCACCACGCGTTCCAGGGGGATCTTGCCCTTGGCCGCGGCGTCGAACAGGAGGCTCAGGTAATACTGCGTCGAAGGCGTCCCGGTGTGGGCCTTCCAGCCGTCCTCCCAGCCGATTTCCTTTTCCTCGCGCGTGTGCGGGGCGTGGTCGGTGGCGACGATGTCGATGGTGCCGTCGCCCAATCCGCCCCACAGGCCGGGTGAGTTGACCTCCGGCACCCAGTAGGAAAGGGCATAGGAGCCGAGCCGCTCGATCTCGCTCCAGTCCGGTCCCAGGAAGAGCGCCCAGGGGTTGATCTCCGCGCTCACTCGCTGGCCGTTGGCTTTGGCGCGGCGGATCATTTCCACGCTGCCGGCGGTCTGGATGTGGAGCAGATGGAGGTGGACGCCGGTGGCCTGCTGCAGACGGATGAGGAGCTGGATCGCGGTTTCCCAGATGACGCCGTCGTGCGCGGCGTAGGCCTTGGCGTAGGCCAGACAGTCGCGTTCCCCGCGGTCCCAGAACTTCTTCTCGATGTTGTCCATCAGCGCCTGGTCGTGAGGGTGGACCATCAGCGGCACGTTGGCCGCTGCGCAGGTCTCCATGATCTCCATGAGCTTGCCGTGATCGTGGACGCCGATGCCCGGCATGTGGGGGTAGTCCCGGCCCGTGTCCACCACCATGAACACCTTGAACGCCGCAATGCCGTGCTGCGCCAGCTTGGGGATCTCGTCCGGAATGGTGCCCGCCGGGTTGACGTTGAAGTCCACGATGGAGCTTCGCTCATAGGCCTGAAACAACTGTTCGAGGCGCGGTACGGTGTTGGGCGGCGGCACCACGTTGGGCATGGCCACGGAGGTGGTGACCCCGCCGGCGGCGCACTGCATCGTGGCCGTGTGGATGTTTTCCTTGTAGTCGTATCCGCCGGGCTCGCCGCCCTCGCGGTGATGCGAATGCATGTCCACCGCGCCGGGGATCAGCGCCAGGTTGGCGGCGTCCACCACCTCGCCGGCCTCGGGCGCCGCGCCGGGTTGATAGATCCCGGCGATGGTCCCGTTCCGGATGCCGACGGATCCCTTGTAGCGGCCGTTGGCGTTGATAATCTCGGCATTGGAAATCAGCACGTCCAGCATGGAAATTCTCCTTGGCGGTTTTCTGCGCGGTCGATGAGTGTAGTGTATTGTCCTATTGTTTCAGCAACCGCGCCAGCGTTGCATAGTCCCGCGCCACCGGAAAGGCGGGGTAGCGTTTGGTGATGGCGTCCGGTGGATTGAACAGCACTCCTCGGTCGGCGGTGCGCAGCATGCTCAGATCGTTATAGGAGTCTCCCGCCGCCGCCACGCCGAAACCGATTCCCTTGAACGCCTTCACGGCCTTGCGTTTGCCGTCCCGCTGGCGCAGCACGTAGCCCGAGATGTAGCCGGACCGGCTCACCGTCAGCCAGTTGCACAGCAGCGTCGGATTCCCCAGCTTCCGGATCAGCGGCATGGCGAACTCGTAGTAGGTGTCCGAAAGTATCACCACCTGAAACTGCTGCCCGAGGTCATCAAGAAAAGCCTCGGCGCCGGGGAGCGGCTTCATGCCGGCGACAACGCCCTGGATGTCGGCCAGCCGGATACGGTTTTTCCGGAGGATCTTCAGCCGGTGTTGCATCAACTGGTCGTAGTCGGAGATGTCCCGTGTGGTCAGTCCGAGGTCGTCGTTGTGAAAGTGCTCGGCGACCGCGATCCATATTTCCGGCAGGAGGACGCCTTCCAGGTCCAGGCAGCAGATTTGCATGATATCGATACGTCCGGGTTTGAGCTGCGAGCACCTGAATCCGGGTGCCGCAACTTTGGGTACGGGCAAGGCGTTTCTAGCACATCACGGAACCCGAGCAAAACGTAGTGTCCTTGACAGGTTTTCAAACGCCGTGTCAATGAGAACACTCACCGCAACATCGAACAGGAGGAATGCGATGAGCGCCCCGGACGGCGACGGCCAGAAGCCGCCAACGAGGGCTACGTGGCCGTTCCTGGACAGGCGTCCGAAGGGGTAGGGAACATGCATCCGGGATTGGCGATCATGTGAGCGATTCAAGGAGGACACATCAATGGCAACGAAGGAATACAAGACCGTATTGGTGGAGAAGGAGGACGGCATCACCTGGGTCATCCTCAACCGTCCGGAAAAGCGGAACGCCATGAGTCCGCAACTCCACTTCGACATGTACGACGCGGTGACGGAATGCGAGGGGGACCCGGAAACCCAGGTCATGATCATCACCGGAGCCGGCAGCAGTTGGTGCGCAGGCATGGATCTCAAGGAATTCTTCCGCGAGGGCGACAAGAACCCCGAGTTTCAGCGGAAGGTGGGCTGGTGCAGCCAGGAGTGGCGTTGGCGCAAGCTCTTCACCTTTCCCAAGCCCACCATCGCCATGGTGAACGGCTTCTGTTTCGGCGGCGCCTTCACGCCGATGATCGCCTGTGACTTCGCCATCGCTGCCGAGGACGCGCTGTTCGGCCTGTCCGAGGTCAACTGGGGCATCCTCCCCGGCGGCCTCGTGAGCCGGGTGGTCACCGACATGCTGAGTCTGCGCGACGGTTTGTATCATGCCATGACCGGCGATCCGTTCGACGGCAAGAAGGCGGCGGAGATGCGGCTCGTCAACTACGCGGTGCCCGCCGACCAACTTCGGGCGGAAACCGTGAAGTTGGCCAGGAAGCTCATGGAGAAGAACCCCTGGGCGCTTCGGGCCACCAAGCAGGCCTACAAGCTGGTGCGCAACATGGACTACTCCCAGGCCGAGGACTATCTGGCGGCCAAGGGCGCCCAGATCAAGATGCAGGATCGGGAGGGCGGCTACGACCAGGGAATCAAGCAGTTCATCGACGACAAGACCTACAAGCCCGGTCTGGGTCCCATGGCCCGGATCAACAAGGCTTCCTGGCCGGTTGTGCCTTGACTCCGGGGACCCGACTGCATAGAGTTGGCAAAATTGTCAATCATGTGAACGATTCAAGGAGGCACAAGTCAATGGCAACGAAGGAATACAAGACCGTATTGGTGGAGAAGGAGGACGGCATCACCTGGGTCATCCTCAACCGTCCGGAAAAGCGGAACGCCATGAGTCCGCAACTCCACTTCGACATGTACGACGCGGTGACGGAATGCGAGGGGGACCCGGAAACCCAGGTCATGATCATCACCGGAGCCGGCAATAGCTGGTGCGCCGGCCAGGATCTCAGGGAATACTTCCGCGAGGGCGACAAGAACCCGGCGCTTCGCCGGCAGGCGAGCTGGTGCAGCCAGGAGTGGCGTTGGCGCAAGCTCTTCACCTTTCCCAAACCTACCATCGCCATGGTGAACGGCTTCTGTTTCGGCGGCGCCTTCACGCCGCTGGTGGCCTGTGACTTCGCCATCGCCGCCGAGGACGCGCTGTTCGGCCTGTCCGAGGTCAACTGGGGCATTCTCCCCGGCGGCCTCGTGAGTCGGGTGGTCACCGACATGCTGAGTCTGCGCGACGGTTTGTATCATGCCATGACCGGCGATCCGTTCGACGGCAAGAAGGCGGCGGAGATGCGGCTCGTCAACTACGCGGTGCCCGCCGACCAACTTCGGGCGGAAACCGTGAAGTTGGCCAGGAAGCTCATGGAGAAGAACCCCTGGGCGCTTCGGGCCACCAAGCAGGCCTACAAGCTGGTGCGCAACATGGACTACTCCCAGGCCGAGGACTATCTGGCGGCCAAGGGCGCCCAGATCAAGATGCAGGATCGGGAGGGCGGCTACGACCAGGGAATCAAGCAGTTCATCGACGACAAGACCTACAAGCCCGGTCTGGGTCCCATGGCCCGGATCAACAAGGCTTCCTAGCCGGTACGACGGCAGGGATAACAGGGGTAACAGTCACGTGGCGGAGCCTCGGTCCGGATGGTTCCGGATCGAGGCCCTGAAAGCAGGATGACGGCAATCACTGACCCAGGGAGGGAGCAAGCGATGAAGTCTTTCGTACACCAGGCCGTGCGTTCCACTTGTGCCATTCTCGTGTTTGCACTTCTACTCGGAACCCAGGCGTCCTCTGCGGACAAGCCGTTCTACCAGGGGAAGACGCTGAAGCTCATGGTTGACTTCTCCGCGGGTGGACCCACGGACATCGAGTGCAGGATCTACGCCCGTCATTTGAAGAAGCACCTGAAAGGCAAACCCACCATCGTGGTCATGAATCGGCCGGGCGGCGGCGGAACTCTGGCCATGAACTGGCTGTACGAGCGCGCCCGGCGCAACGGCAGCGTCATGGGTTGTCAGACCGCCAGTGGTCGCTACCAGGAATGGTTCGTGGGCGATCCCAAAGCCGCGGGTCTCCGTGCCAACATGGAAGAGATCATTCCGGTCATGTTCACGCCCGTGGTCAGTGTCGGGGTGGCGAAAACGGCTCTCGACCCCATGCTCAAAAGGGTGGAAGACCTGAAGAACGTCAAGAGTTTTACGGTGGGCGGATTCCGTGCCGACAGCAGCAAGGACCTCAAGTTCCGCGCCCTCTTCGACCTTACGGGAGTGCCGTACAAGTACGTTACGGGATACCAGGGTTCCTCGGGGCTGCTGGCGGCCTTTCTGCGCAAGGAGATCGACTACGTGGACGGCAGCACGCCGTTCTATCTCACGCGGGTCAAGCCCATCGCCGTGGACAAGGGGGACGCGATGCCGTTGTGGTACGGCAGTGACACGGAGATCTCCCGCATCGCGCCGGGCCTGCCCGTACGTCGATTCGTCAAGGCCCTGTCCGGCAAGGAGCCCTCGGGTCCCAAGTGGAAGCTCTTCCGGATCCTGAGCAGCTACCGCCAGATTCTCGCGCCTCCGAACACCCCCGCGGCCGCAGTCGCAGCGGTGAGCGAGGCCTTTACCGCCATGAGCAAGGATCCTGCCTTTCTCGCGGAGTACAAGAAGACGGTCGGCATCGAGCCGAAGATGCTGACGGCTGCCAGTGATATCGAGACGGCCATGGTGCCGTGGAAGACGGCGGGTGAGGAGATGCGGCAGTTCCGCCTGAAATACATTGACGAAGGCCGCAAGCTCGCGGGCGAGAAGTAAGCCCGTCAACCGGGCTCCGTTGCCGGCCTCATGGGCCGGCAACGGGCACGCCCTCAAGGTGACTGACCCCCACGCCGAATGTTAGAAGCGGCCCAACAGGGACTTCAGGGTATTCTGGCCTGGCCGGCCTTCGGCTACCTGCTGCTGGGTATCAGTCTGGGTGTATTCTTCGGCATGGTCCCCGGTCTTTCCGGACTCTCCGGGATGGCCATCCTCCTGCCCTTCACGTTCGATCTTCAGGCCTACGAGGCCATGGCGCTGCTCATGGGCATGTATGCCATTACCTCCACCTCGGACACCATCTCGTCCGTTCTTCTCGGCGTGCCCGGTACGGCCGGCTCCCAGGCCACCATCATGGACGGCTATCCCATGGCCAAGAAGGGCGAGGCGGCCAGGGCGTTCGGCGCCGCCTACACGGTTTCGGGCCTGGGTGGTGTCGTGGGCGCCGTTCTGCTGGTCATCTCGATACCGATCCTGAGCCCGCTGGTGCTTTCGTTCGGCGCGCCGGAATTCTTTCTCCTGGGTGTTCTGGGCATGGCCATGGTGGCCTCCCTGAGCGGCAACGCTCCGGCCAAGGGCATCCTCGTCGGCCTCCTGGCGTTGCAGATATCCATGATCGGCTATTCTCCGCAGGACGGCATCCCACGCTTCTGGTTCGGCATTCCGTACCTTCTGGAGCGGCCACCCATCGTCCCCTGCGTGCTGGGCCTTTTCTCGCTTCCTGAGGTGATCGAGCTGGCCGTACGCCGGGGCACTCTGTCGGAGGTGCCGGAGATGGGGAAGGGGTTGTGGGATGGGGTGCGCGACGCCTTCCGAAACTGGTGGCTGGCGCTCCGGTGCGCATTCCTCGGCGCCTACATCGGCTTCATCCCCGGTCTTGGCGCCAGCATCGTCGACTGGGTTGCCTACGGCCATGCGGTCCAGTCCAACAAGGATCCAAAGGCGGAGTTCGGCAAGGGAGAAATTCGCGGCGTCATCGCGCCGGAAAGCGCCAACAACGCCATGAAGGGCGGATCGCTGATACCCACCATCGCCTTCGGCATCCCCGGCAGCGCCACCATGGCCATCCTGCTGGGCGCGTTTCTGATCCACGGTATCTTCCCGGGGCCCGAGCTTCTCACCACACGTCTCGACCTGACCTTCTCGGTCATCTGGGCGCTGGTCATCGCCAACATCCTGACGGCCGCGTTGTTGATGGGTTGCACGACCCAGTTGGCCAGGATCACCACCATTCGCGGCAGCGTGCTCATTCCCATCATCCTGGTGCTGGTGTTCATGGGGTCGTGGATGGCGACGCAGGAACTGGGCGACTGGATGGTCCTGCTGAGCTTGGGGGCACTGGGCTACCTCATGAAGCGGTGGGGTTGGCCGCGGCCGCCCATTGCCCTCGGCATCGTCCTGGGACCCATCATGGAGCGCTACCTCGACATCAGCGTCAGCCGTTACGGCTGGTCGTGGTTGTGGCAACGGCCGATCGTCATCGGTCTGATCCTTATGACCCTGGCGACGCTTTACTTTGCGGCGCGAGGCCGCAAACGCAAGTAGCGGTCTCTCGAGGTTCGTGATGGCAAGACCAAGGATTCGCGAGCACTACATCGAAAGCCTGTTCATACTCGTGCTGACGGTTGTGTTCGCCGCCTGCGTGTTCATGTCAAGGGAGTGGCCCTGGAAAACCGCTCTGTTCCCCATGGTCATCGGAGTTGCCGGCTGCCTCATGGCCGCGGCTCTTTCGCTGTGGACCGGTTTACGGGGAGGGGAGGAGAAGGCCCCCGAAGGGCCGGCGGGAGCGTCGGATATCTTTCTCGACGTAAACCTTCGCAGCGGTGAAGCCCTGAAGCGAACCTTTGTCATCTGTTTCTGGCTCCTCGGTATATTAGCCGGCACGTGGCTCCTGGGACAGCTCATCGCGCTGCCGTTGTTCGTGTTCCTGTACCTGAAAGCAGGCTCCGGCGAAGGATGGGCCGTGTCCCTGGGTTTGACCGCTTGTATCGTGGTTTTCCTGTACGGCGTGTTCGATCAGGTCATTCACGTTTCGTGGTACGACGGAGAGCTGCTCCGCTACCTGGGTATCGAATTGTTTTAGAGTAACCCGTGTCCCGAGTCGCGTGGCAACGGGCCGAGCCTTTCCGCCCGTGCCGCCCGCCCGCGCGCGTTGCGAGCAAGCCCTTCGCATGTCCGCGTTCCGGGGCAGGACACGAAACATCCGGAAAGAAGCAAACATGACCGAAAGCACCGAAAGAACCACCATTCTCCCGGCAGCCAACCTGCTGCACGCCAAGAGCGTGGCCATCGTCGGCGCCTCGCCCAAGGGCAACTGGCCCAACCTGCTGTTTGACAGCCTCAAGGCCGCGGAGTTCCCGGGCAAGGTCTTCCTGATCAATCCCAACTACCAGGAAATCTGGGACGCGCCCTGCTATCCGAGCCTGGATGCGCTGCCGGAGCCCCCAGAGCATCTGCTGATGCTGGTGCCGACCCGGGCGGTGATCCCCACCCTCAAGCAGGCCGCGCCGCTGGGCGTCAAGGCGGCCACCATCTACAGCGCGGGCTTCGGCGAGGGGACCGATCCCAGGAGCCACGAGCGGGGCCGTGAGCTGGCCGAGTTCTGCGAGGAGAGCGGCATCGTCTGTTGCGGCCCCAACTGCATGGGCGCCGCGTCGGTGAACCAGCGCATGATGACCTATGCCCAGCGCCAGCCGTTGCTCAAGCCCGGCCCCGTGGCCGCGGTGTTCCAGAGCGGCGGCTCCTTGGGCAACTGGATGAAGGGCGCGGCGGAGCGCGGCATCGGTTTCAGCTACGCGATTTCCAGCGGCAACGAGGTGAGCCTGGACGTGGTCGACTACATGTCCTTTCTGATCGACGATACCGATACGAAGATCATCGTGCTCATGGTGGAAGGCATCCGGCGCCCGAAGACGTTCCTGGAAATGGCCGCCCGGGCGCTGGAGAAGGACAAGCCCATCATCGTGGTGAAGCTCGGCCGCTCGGAGATGGGCAAGCGCCAGGCCATCTCGCACACCGGCTCCCTGGCGGGCGACGACGAGGTCTTCTCGGCGGCGTGCGACCGCTACGGCATGGTCCGTTGCCACAGCCTGGAGGACCTCACGGAGATGACGCTGGCGTTCCTGCCGGGCCGGCGGCCACGGGGCGGGCGCGCGGCCATCGTGGTGAACTCCGGCGGCATGAAGGGCATCCTGCTGGACCACATCGAGGAGGTGGGGATCGAGCTGGCCACCCTGAGCGATGCATCCAACCAGGCGCTTCGTCCCCTCATCCCCGACGACCTGGTGGTGGAAAACCCGCTGGAGTGCGGCGTGGCCGGCTTCGGCAACGAGAACACCTTCGCCGAGATCGTGCGTATTCATGCCGAGGATGACGGCGTGGACCTGCTGGCCATTCACGGCGAGTTGCCGCGCTTCGGCGAAAAGCGCAATCCCGAGCTTCTGAAAAGGATTTCCCGGAGTATCGACAAGCCCATCGTCGCCCATGCCCGTTCCACCTACAGCCTGATGGAGGAAAGCCGCGCCTTTCAGGAGGCTTCGGAGTTGCCGCACCTGCAGGGCATCAAGGCCACGTTGCGGGCGCTCAACGGTTTGGGCGCCTACGGCCACCGCCGGCGCGTGGGTATCCCGCCCGTCCCCGCGGCCGACGGCAATCCGGAGGATCTGGAAGGGGCCGCCTGGCGGCAGCAATTGGCCGCGTGCGGCCTGACGCCTCCGGCGGAAGCCGTGGCCGCCACCGCGGCGGATGCCGCCGCCAGGGCCGGGGAGATGGGCTTCCCGGTGGTGTTGAAGCTCCAGTCGGCGGAGGTGGTGCACAAGACCGAGGTGGGCGGTGTGGTGCTGGGGCTGGAATCAGCCGACCGGGTCGAGCAGGCCGGGGCGGAGCTGCTGGCCAAGGGGCCGCCGGGGTCGAAGCTGCTGGTGCAGGAAATGGTCAGCGGCACCGAGGTCATCCTCGGAGCCCGGCTCGACCCGCAGTACGGCCCCTTCGTCATGGTCGGTCTGGGCGGCATCTTCGTGGAGGTGCTCAAGGACGTGGCGTTGCGCCTCATTCCGATCACCACCGAGGACGCGCAAGCCATGCTCAGGGAGCTCAAGGGCTACAAGATTCTCGATGGAGTCCGCGGACAGAAGCCCCGGGACGTCGACGCGCTGGTCCGGGCCATCACCGGCCTGTCCGGTCTGTTCGCCGCGCATCGAGCCCATCTGAGCGACCTGGAGATCAATCCGTTGCTCGTCAAGGAAGCGGGGGCGGGGGTGGCGGCCGTGGACGTGAGAATCGTCAGACACCGGTAGCGCCGCTTGGACGGGGCCCGGCCACGGGCCCTCCGAGGCATCATTCCGTTTTCAACCTGAACGGTGAGGGACGTGTCCCCGGCGCCGGATTACCGGAGCGCCCGGCGCGTTGCGCGTCCTGACGCTCGACTACATCACCTGCCCTGCGACATGACCTTTCTCGAAAAGATCGCCGCGGCATTGATGGCCGGTTCCTGGGTGGTGACCGCCGGTATCCTGCTGCTGCCCTTTCTGGACATGGAGTACAACCGGCTGGTGGTGGCGGCCGGCGTGTACCTCGCCAGCCAGGTGATCTTCTGGACCGGTTGCGCCATCGGCGGCCGGGAACTGGTGCGGCGCTACCGGAAACGGGTCCCGTGGCTCTCGTGGGACAACTGGTTCGGGAAAGAGGGTTGAACGGGCTCCGGGGTTCGGTCACGTCTCGAAATCCGGATAGCCCGCCTCGGCCGCCTTGGCCTTGTAGTCCTCCACCAGCTCTTCCCGGTCCGTCTCCCTGCGCCAGACGGCCTCGGTGAAGCTCCACAGCAGGAACGGGTGCGCGCCCATGGCGTAGAGTCTGCCGTAGTCGCGCCGCTCCAGCGCGCGCCGCTCTTCCGGAGTGAACCGGAGCCGTTCCCCCTTCTCCCATTGGGCCACGAAGCCCGGCGGGTTCTCCACGTAGGCGTCTTCCGCGTTCTCGTTCATGTTCACCACGTGCATGAACTTGTCCACCAGATACTTGCTCACAGGCTCGCTCCTTCCTCCTCCCGTTCCCAGGCGAAGAACGGTACCGCGGGAAATCCCGCATCGAGCCCCTCGGCATGGGTGGGAGACGCCCCACTGGCCACGCCCATGGCCATCAGGAAGTTGAGAAAACCCAGCGTCATGTTGCCGGACGGGATCATCTTCTCGAAGGTGCAGGCCCGTGCCGCCGCGTCGATGTCGCCGGTGGTGATCCATCCCACGGCACGGGCGTCGAAATCCGGGTCCGTCAGGCGCCGCTCGAACTGCCTGGGGCCACCCACCTCCAGTGACAGGTGGCCGCTCACGAGGACGCCGATGCGCTTGTCGTCCGGGAGGCCGTCAATGACCGACCGGATGGCCTGCCCCACCTCATGGAAGCGGCGGGCGGTGGGAAGCGGCGGCGCGATGCAGTTGGTCAGGATGGGTACGATGGGGATGTCCATCTCCGGCCGGACGAACAGCATGGGAACCACGATGGAGTGATCGACGGTGAGCTCGCTCGAATAGGCGAAGTCCACGCCGCGGTCAAACGCGCCTTCCAGCAGCCGGTTGCAGAGGTCCAGGTCGCCGGCAAGGTCGCACTCCGGCAGGCCGAACTCCCGCACCTCGTCGTAGAAGGTGCCGTGAAACCGGTCCATCTTCCCGATCATGAAAGCCGGCATGTTGTCCATGAAGAACTGGTGCAGATGGTCGTTGCCGATGGTGATCAGCACGTCCGGCTTGTGGTGCGCCAGCTTGTCCCGCATCATCGCGATTCGTTCCCGGACCTTGGCCGCCCCCGGCGGTTGCTGCGCCTGCTTGAACAGCCTGGGCATGAAGGGGTTGTGGGTGATGCCGAGCATGGTGACCAGTTGCGCCATGGTTCGTTTCCTTTCGTTTGAAATACCGCCTCGTCAGCGAGGCGTCGGGAGAATGCGGATACGCTACACTGCATTAGGGTAGGGGAGGGGTTGGCCAGGTGCAACAGGCGGGTTCTCCGCCTGGGCCAGGGTGGGGTCGAGGATGATCTTGCCGATGACCCGCCCCTGCTCCAGAAGTCCGTGCGCCTCCTTCACCGCTCCAAGTGGCATGATCCGGTCGATGATGGCCCGTATCGAGCCGCGGGCGGCCAGTGACAGGGCCAGATCCACGTCACTCCGGCCGGCTCCGGGCTGACCGATGATGCGGATGCGCTTGAGGTAAAGGCGTTTCACGTCCAACGGCACGGTGCCGCCGCCGTGGGCGCCCGCGGTCACCAGACGGCCCGAGAAGGCGAGGCTGTTGAAGGCCCCCGGCCACAACGTGGGATCGGCGATGTTCTCGAACACGACGTCGGCGCCGTGGTCTTCCGTGATGCGAAGCACTTCCTGCTCCAGATCCTGTTGGCGGTAGTTGACGGTGAACTCGGCGCCATACTCCCGGGCGGTTTCCGCCCGGGAGTCGGAGCCGGCCGCGGCGATGACCCGGGCGCCCCGATGCCGGGCGATCTGCACGCCGCAGCTTCCGAGCGCACCCGCGGCCCCCATGATCAGCACCCATTCGTTCTCCTCGAGTTGTGCGTGGTTGAGCAGAAGGTTGATGGCCGTGGGGAAGTGACGGGTGATCACCGAGGCTTCGGCGAAGGACAGGTTGTCCGGGATGGTGAAGACGTTCTCCACCGGCACGGTCACGTACTCCGCGTAGCCGCCCCAGCGGTCGAGTCCCAGATGCTTGCTCCGGGGACACGAGTCCTCGCGGCCCATGCGGCAGAACCGGCAGTCGCCGCAGCGTATGGACGCGACCACCGACACCCGCTCGCCCAGACGCGCTGCGGGCACTCCGGCGCCGGTGTCCACGATCACCCCCGCGGGATCGGCCCCGAGCACCACGGGAAAACGGAGGTTGGTGCGGTAGCGTCCCTCCCGCACCTTGAGGTCCAGCGTTTGATTGACCGAAACGGAATGAACCCGGATCAACACCTCGCCCGACGCGGGCGAAGAGGTGGGAAGCTCCTCCATCCGCAGCACGTCCGCGTCACCGAATTCGCGCAGTGTAACGGCCTTCATGGGAGGATGAATCTACTATGAAACGGCCCGCGGGTGAACCCTGCCGGCCCGCGTTGACCACGAGATTCACCCTGTAGTATTCCCGAACCTCATGAGCACGCGAAGCGAAGGCATCGAAGGTATTCTGGAAGGGTTGAGGTCCACGGATCTCCTGCTGAAGATGGACTGGGACGGATGGCTGGCCATGCCGGCGCCTTACGGGGAGGTGGGGTTCGCCAGCCGGGAGGTGACGGCGCGGTACGAGCGGAACGGCTACGAGTGGGACATTCACGGCACGCTCTACACGCCGGACCGGGAAGTCGATGCCCGCCGCGCCATCGTCGTGTTTCACGGCGGTGCCGGCAGCGAGCGCATCATGGACCTGACGCCCGACGGCCGCCCGGGTCTGGCCCGGGCGCTGGCGGTGCAGGGATTCAGGACGCTTTCCCTCACCTACCCGGGCCACTATCCGCCGGGCGGCGTCTGGCTGGAGCCCGTGCCGGAGCGCCTGCCGGTGTATCTGCTGAACCGGCAACTCCCGGCCGACGAGATCCTGGACCGCAATCTCAAGTGTACGTTCAATACCATCCTGCAGGGCGCCGGCCTCCTCACCGACCGGCACCTGCCGGGCCGGGACGTGCTGGCCTTCGGCCATTCCACCGGCGGACCCATGGCCGCCCATCTGCACCGGTTCGTGAAACGCGTCCGTGTAACGGGACTGCCGGGTTTCGGCTCCGGCGGTCCCGACGGCTGGCGCAAGGAGTGGCGCGACCGCACCGGCGCGGAGGGGTACCGCGAGGTCCCCGTCGAGCAGATCTCCCGGCGCTCGCCCGAGAGCTTTCGCGCGGCGAGATATGAAGACCCGGAAGACCTGACCCCTTGGGGCGGTCCCGACGGATACATGGCGTGGGCCAATCCGTTGAGGTCCCAGATGAAGACCAGCCTGTGCGACAACCAGCACAACGCCGCCGTCGGGATCCTCGACCGGTACGTGGAGCGCACCGGCCTGCCGCGAGAGGAATACTACGATCATCTCCAGGACCCGGATCCCGAGTGGCTGAAGGGCATCGGCGTGCTCCTGGCGGTGGGCGAGAACGACAGGGGGCACTGGATCAGGGGCGACCGGCTGGAGGACAAGCGCGAGATGTTCATGGGCGCCAGGTACGCCGCGGCGACCCGCGTAGCCCACGTGGTCCTGATCCCTCGTTACGGCCACGTGGGCTACGCCGAGCTGCACAACGAGAAGATCGCGCACCTGTGGCTGTGGGCGGTGAAAGATGGATACTTCGACGGTTAGCGGCGCGCCGGATCCGCCGCCTCATGCTGTCAGCTTCCGTTGCAGCCACCCGGCCAGCGTGTGCAGCGCCGGCTCGTTG
This sequence comes from Binatia bacterium, assembly GCA_963422385.1. Lineage (GTDB taxonomy): Bacteria > Desulfobacterota > Binatia > UBA9968 > JAJDTQ01 > JAJDTQ01. The sequence continues at coordinate 2,770,632 of OY729432.1, forward strand.
GATTTGCCGGGTACGCGGCCCATGTGGCCGCCGTCCGGGAAGATGCAAGCTTCCTTGGGGTCGCCGTGCTCCAGCAGCAGGTAGAAGTCGTCGATGGGATGTTGGTCGTCGAGCTTGCCGTTGACGAGCAGCAGCGGGGCGCACGGTTGGTCGATGAGTCCTTGGGCTACCAGCGACAGCTTCGGCGCCTGCTTCAGGATCTCCTCCAGGTCACGGGTGCGGAAGATGTAGCCGCGCGCGTCCAGCAGGCTGGCCGGTCCCATGAGGTACTGCTCCGCCCGTGTGGTCAACGCGGGCCGCAGCCACTCCTCCTGGAACGTCAGGTGCACGCCGCCGCCCCAGTCCACGGCTCCCTTGAGCCGCTTCCCCTCCACGTGGGCGACCTTCGCCGCCCAGTAGCCGCCGAAGCTTCCGCCCATGACGCCCAGGCGGGCACCGTCCACGTCCGGGCGCGTCTCCAGGTAGTCGAGGGCCGCGGAAAAGGTCCGCTCGGCCTTGGGATCGGACCCGAGAACGGGACTCTCGCCGACCCCGGGCATGTCGATGGTCATGGTCGCGAGACCCAGACGGTGGAATGCCTCGCTCGGCCTGCGCCGGTCCTCTTTCCAGCCGTCGACGCCGCCCCAATGGAGCACCACGGGAGGCCGGTGCGTGTTGCGGGGGATCTGGAGGTAGCAGATGACCGACTTTTCCTCGAAGGGGACCTCCACCCGCTCCACCGGGGGATCCATGTGCCGGGCCGCCCTTTGGAAATTGCGCAGGGACGCCCGGTAGCAGGCCATCTTTCCCGGCGTTGACGCCACCGGATAGCGGCCGATGCGATAGTAGTCGTAGGCGAGATAGAAGGACTCGCCACACGGCTCGCCGTTCCTCTCCTGCCGTTCGCCCAGCGCCTCGTACCGCTCCCCCATCCGGCTCCAGACATCCGCCCAGTGGTCGTCCTCGGTGGATTCGAGCCATCCGACCACCACCTCGGCGTCCTCCGGCCTGACCCACTCGAAGGGGTTGGCGCGGCCGGCGCGTCGCAGGATCTCCGGCTTCAGTTCCTCGAGGGGGCGCATTCTCGACTCCATCATGACCTCCGTTCGAGCGCGGCACGAACCATGGAACAGATCGGATACCGGTGTCCGAGCTTAGGCGGCGGGTTGGGCAAACACAAGGGTTGTCCTGTAAACTGATGCGCGTACCGTTTATACAGGACACTATACCAGTATCTCGCTTGGCACCCAGGATATTGCCCGACGGAGGTTCCCATGAATCATCGCCAGGTTGGAGCGCAATCGTGACGACGGAACGAAGGGTCGGCGTCGAGATACCCGGATCCGATGTCCGGGAGGTGCTGGGCGACATACGCCAGGCCGAAACCCTGGGGATCCAGGCCGTGTGGCTGACCACCGGCGGTCCCAGGACCGCGGACGACAACATCCGCCGGGATACGCCGAGCATCCTGGCGGCCGCGGCCATGTGCACCCGAACCATCCGGCTCGGCACGGCCATTGTGCTGACGTGGCCTCGCCATCCCCTTTCCTTTGTCGAGTACTGCGAGGCCATGGCTCAACTCGCTCCGGGCCGTTTCCGCCTCGGCGTGGGGCCGGGCAACAAGGCCCCCATCGAGCGTACCTACGGGTTCGCTTTCGAGCGCCCGCTGGGCCATCTCACCGAATACGTGCAGATCGTGCGGGCGGTGCTGCGCGAGGGCGCGGTGGATTTTACCGGACGCCATTATCGCGCACGGACCGCGGACAACGTTCCCGTGGACGTGCCCGTCATGATCTCGGCCGTGCGGCCGAAGTCCTTCGAACTGGCCGGAGCGTACACCGACGGCGCCATAAGCTGGCTGTGTCCCGGCGCCTATTTGCGTGACTTCGCCGTGCCGGCCGTGGTTGCAGGCGCGGAGAAGGCCGGGCAACCGGCGCCTCCGCTCATCGCCCACGTGGCGCTGAGCCTCCACGAGGACTGGGACGAAGTCGAAGGCGTGGCGAGGGAACGCTTCGACTCGTACATGCGGCGCGATCCCTATGTCGAGATGTACCGCCTCGCCGGCTTCACCGAAGCGGCGGAAAGAGCCTGGAGCACGCCGATGCTGAAGTCGTTGGTGGTGTCGGGTGACGAAGCGGAAGCGGAGCGGCGGCTGCACGAGCTGTTCGCTTTCGGAGCCGGGGAGATCATGGTCAGCGTGCTGCCCGCGGGCAGGGACCCCGATGCCAGCCGGCGGCGCACCCTGCAATTCCTGGGCGAGTTCGCACGTACCCTGTAAACCGTTACGTTGCCCGAAAACCTGACGGCTTGTGGACGGTATGAGCGCGGGCGGGTTTGAAGCCCGCCCCCAACATCCGGACTCGATGGAACCGGCGCCCGCCACGGGCTTTGAAGTCCCGAGCCGCGGCAGCCGGGGCCAGGCGTCAGATGTAGTACATGTGCGGCCGGTCGTCCGGCTCGCAAACATCGGCGAGGGTGGCGCCGTCGATGATTGCCTCCATGGCGGCGGTCGCCTGCCTCCAGATCTCCAGCACCCGCCGGGCCGCCACCGAGTCGGCCGTGTATTTCCGCAAGCTTTCCTCCGGCCCGGTCACCGGCCCGCTCAAAACCTCCAACACTTCCCTTAGCGGAATCTGGTCAGGCGGCCGCGTGAGGTAGTATCCGCCGCCGGGTCCCCTGTTGGCGCGCACGAGGTCGGCCTGTTTCAGCGAGATCATGATCTGGCCCAGGAACTCTTCGGGGATCGCCTTCCTTGCCGCGATCTCCTTCACCTGAATCGGCGTTTTGGCGGCCCAACGACGCGCGAGTTCCTCCAGAGCAAGAATCCCGTATGTACCGCGAGAGCTGATTTTCATGCGTTCCCTTTGGATAGACGGCGTGTTGCCGAGCCTGAACCTTGTAGTGGGTGATCCTCGTAAGGATCGTATTCTAGCACCGGTTGACAAACAGGCTCCAGCACAATAATAGAGTATTCTAATTAAAAAACTATTTTATTTGTTATCCAATGGGGTCTCAGCCATGCCGTATCCGCATTCCTGGAAGGAAAAGCTTGCCGCTCGCATCCCTGAGGAGCTGGGGCGGGAAATCGATGTCTTCGAGTCGCAGTTGGAGTTGCGGCGGCACGGGAAGATCGATGAGCGGGTGTTCGCGGAAACCCGGCTACGCAGGGGCGTCTACGGCCAACGATACGACAATGGCCAACGACACGACGGCCGGAAGGTTCAGAATCTGAGGCTTGGCGTTCCCGGACACATGAAAGGGCCGGATACCGCATGGAACGCCCCGGGGATGATGCGCATCAAGATTCCCTTCGGCGGAATGACGCCCGAGCAGATGAGGGTGTTGGCGGACCTGTCCGAGGAGTACGCCGACGGCATCGTCCACGTGACCACGCGGCAGGACGTGCAATACCACTTCGTCCACATCGACGACACGCCGGATATCATGCGTCGGCTCGCGGCAGTGGAGTTGCTGCCGACGGCGCAAGCCGTCGCCCGGGTGTTCGTGCGGCTGGGCGAGAAGCGCGACCGTGCCCGGGCCCGGATCAAGTTTCTCGTGGCCCGTCTGGGCATCGACGAGTTTCGCCGCACCGTGTTGGAGGAACGGCGGAGACTCGACCCGGATCCGGCCTGGACGGAGTTCCTCGAAGCGTCCTGCGAGCCGCGCGAGTCGCCGCTCGAAAACGGCGGCGCCCGGCCCGGCGCGGAGTGCCCCACGGGTTTCGAAGAGTGGGCGTCCGGCAACGACAACCGGGCTACGCGGTGACGCTCCCGCTGGGCGATCTGACGGCTCGACAGCTTCGGGGTCTGGCCGGCATCGCGAGCCGTTTCGCGGGGGACACGGTGCGAACCACCGTGGATCAGAACATCGTGCTCCGTCGGGTGAGGGAGACCGACCTCCCGGAGTTGTACCGCGCCCTTTCGGGGATCGGCCTCGACGCCCCGGACGCGGGCGGGATCATCGACGTCACGGCGTGTCCCGGCACCGATACCTGCAAGCTCGGCATCGCTTCATCCCGGGGGCTGGCGCGCGAGCTTCGGCGGCGATTGAGCGAAAAGAGCCTGGAGCTCGATACCGCCATCGCGGGGCTGCGCATCAAGGTGAGCGGCTGCTTCAATTCCTGCGGCCAGCACCACGTGGCCGACCTGGGTTTCTACGGCATCAGCCGCAACGTGAACGGCTACACGGTGCCGCATTTCCAGGTGATGCTCGGGGGCAAGTGGAAGGAGAACGGCGGCGCCTACGGCCTGGCGGTGGGAGCCATTCCCTCCAGGCGCATACCGGAGGTGGTCTCGCGCGTGACCGAGCGATACGTGCGGGAGCGGAAAAAGGGAGAAGACTTTCAAACGTTCGTGGCCCGCATCGGCAGGCTGGCGGTGAAGGACATGTTGCAGGACCTGGCGGTGGTCCCGGACCATGACGCCGACCCGTCGTTCTACAGCGATTGGAACGATCCGCGGGAGTTCACGTTGCAGGACATGGGGGTGGGCGAGTGCGCAGGGGAGGTGGTGTCCCGGACGGAGTTTATCCTGTCCCACAGCGAACGGGAGCTTTTCGAGGCCCGGTTGCAGCTCGATGCAGGCGACCGGGGGCAGCGAGCCGGCTGGCCTATCAGTCCATGATCCATGCGGCGCGGGGGTTGGTGAAGGTCGAGAACGACGCCATCGACGAGGACGAGGACCGGATCCTGGCCGAGTTTCGCCGTCGTTATTGCGACACGGGGATTTTCCATGACCGCTACGCGGGCAGCAAGTTCGCCGGTTTTCTTTTCAAGGCAAGGGAGGAGGCCGCGCCGGCCGCGGGCTGGGAGGCTACCCGGCAGCGGATCGAGGAGGCGCAGCTCTTCATCGATGCCGCCCACAGTTGCTACGGCCGCCTCAAAGGGGCGAGGGCGGTCCCGTGAACCTGTCGGCGGCAAGCGTTCCCATGGAACCGGACCTGCGCAAGATCAGCGTGAAGTTTTTTGTGGACGCGGGGGATGAGACGCCGTTGAGCGCGTTCATCCCGGTGTTTCACCCGTGGATCCGGGCCACCGACGGCGAGTACTGCGACGTGGCCGACTACAGCCACGTCCGGCACGGACCCGGTATCATTCTGGTGGCCCATGAGGCCAACGTCAGCATCGATGAGGAAGGGGGCCGCCGCGGTCTCCTGTACCACCGCAAGCAACCGATTCCCGGTTCCAACCGCCACCGGCTTTGCCACGCGTTTCGCGCCGCTTTGGAGCATTGCCGGAAGATCGAGCGGGAAACTTCGCTGCAACACGGGATTCGATTCCGCGGCGACGAGGCGCTGCTGGTGGTCAACGATCGGCTGCGGACGCCCAACACGAGAGCGACCTGTCAGGCCCTCGCCCCTGATCTCGATGCGTTGTGCCGCGCGCTCTTCGCGGGAGAGAGATTTCGATTGCGTCACGTGGACGACCCGGAGCAGCGGTTCACCGTCGCCGTGAGTTCCGACACCGGGTTCGACGTCGTCGGGGTGCTGCGAAACCTGGATCAGGGCAATGGACGCTGAACAGGAGCGACTCGTATGGGGTACCTGCCGGTTTCGGTATCGCTCACGGGACGTCCCTGCGTCGTGATCGGCGGGGGTGCCGTGGCCGAGCGCAGGGTGGAAGCCCTGTTCCGCCTCGGCGCCCGGGTTACGCTCATCAGTCCGGTGCTCACGGCGCAGCTTCGCGAAGCGGCGGCCAGGGGATGGGTGCGTCACGTGGGCCGGTGCTACCGCACCGGCGACCTTTCGGCGGGCTCCCTGATCTTCATAGCCACCGACCGGAATGTGGTGAACTCGCAGGTGGTCGAGGACGCGCGTGGCATGGGACTTTGGGTGAACGCGGCCGACGATCCTTCGAACTGTGATTTCATCCTGCCGTCGGTCCTGCGCCGGGGCGCCCTGGCGGTGGCGGTGTCCACCGAGGGATGGAGTCCGGCGTTCGCCCGGTCCGTCCGGGAGGAGTTGGAGCAGGTCGTGACGCAGGAGTACTCGGCGATGCTCGAGATCGCCGCTGCCGCACGCCGCGAGCTTCGGGAAAGGGGACGCGCCGCGAGCGCGGATACATGGCGCAACGCCTTGGACGGGCAGTTTCGCAAGCTGGTGGCCGCGGGTGAGCGCGAGGCAGCGAAGCGCCGTCTGTTGACCGCGCTGGGAGGGGTCTGATGCACCAGGGGAAGGTCTATCTGGTCGGAGCCGGTCCCGACGACGCCGGTCTCATCACGGTGCGCGGCGCCGAGCTCCTGCGTCGGGCCGAGGTCGTGGTTCACGATCGCCTGGTGAACACGGAGCTTCTGGAACATGCACCCGCCGCGGCCCTTTGCATCCGCGCGGGCAAGTCCCGGGGAGATCATGCCTGGAGCCAGAACGAGATCAATGCGCTGATGATCCTTCACGCCCGCAAGGGCAAGTGGGTGGTACGTCTCAAGGGAGGAGACTCCTTTGTCTTCGGTCGCGGCGGCGAGGAGGCAGGGGCGCTTGGGCGTGCAGGGATACCGTTCGAGGTGGTGCCGGGTGTGACCGCGGCCACGGCCGTGCCCGCGGCCTGCGGCATACCGCTTACCGATCGGGGCGCGGCTTAGTCCTTTGCAGGGGTCACCGGAGAGGAAGCGCCCGGAAAGAGAGAGGCGGCCGTGGACTGGGCGCGGTTGGCGCGAGGGGTGGATACCCTGGTGGTGCTCATGGGTGTCAAGGCCCTGCCGCGAATCGTGGCCGAATTGCTGGGCAGCGGCCGTCCGGCGTCGCGCCCGTGGTGGTGATTCGCTGGGGCACGACCGAACGGCAGGAGATGGTGTCGGGAGCTCTCGTGGATATCGTCCCGCAGGCATGGCGCCCCCCGCCACCATCGTCATCGGAGAGGTAGCGGCGCCACGGGAGCGTCCGCCTGCACCAGGGCCTCGATTTCGTCCAGAGTCTCCGGGTTGGCCAGGGCTTCCCGGTTTAGGACGGGCTCATGGTCGAGAATGGCCGACACGGCCTTCTCCACCTTCTTTCCGTTCCGTGTAACCGGCACCTGGCTGATCTGCTTCACGAGGGTGGGCACGTGGCGAGGCGTGGCCTGGGCGCGGATGGCCGAGCGAATGGCCGCGGCCGTCTCCGGGTCCAGGGCGCCGTCCAGCACCACGAACAACGCAACCCGGGTTTCACCCTCGTGCGTGTAGCCGGCGACGACACTGTCCCGGACGAATGGCAGCCGGTCGACGATGCGATAGATCTCCGCGGTGCCGAACCGGATTCCCGAGGGGTTGAGGGTCGTGTCGCTGCGGCCGTGGATCACGAAACCCTGCTCGGGAGTGTTCGCGATGTAGTCGCCGTGGCGCCAGACCCCCGGGTAGGCGGCAAAGTAGGTGTCGCGGTACCTGGCGTCGTCGGGATCGTTCCAGAAGCCCAGGGGCATGGAAGGAAACGGTTTCCGGCAGACCAGCTCACCCTCTTCGCCCACCAGCGGCCGGCCATCCTGGTCAAACACGGCGACGTCCACCCCCAGAGCCGGTCCCTGGATCTGGCCCGGGTACACCGGCGAGATCGGGTTGCCGAGTACGAAGCAACCGATGATGTCGGTGCCTCCCGAAATCGAGCAGATCTGCGCGTCCGGTTTGATGGCCTCGTGGACGTAGCGGAACTGGGGGGCCTCCAGCGGCGCTCCGGTGGAGAGGAGGGTCCGCATCCCGGCGAGCCGGTACTTCCCGGCGGTCCGGAACCCGGCCTTCTCCAGGGTGGCGAGAAGCTTCGGACTGGTGCCGAAGACGGTGATGCCGTGGTCTTCCGCGAGCCGGAACAGCCGGTCCTCCCGCGGGTGGGCGGGGCTGCCGTCGTATAGCACCACGGTCGCTCCCTGGGCCAGTCCGCTCACCAGCCAGTGCCACATCATCCAGCCGCAGGTGGTGAAGAAGAAAACCGTGTCGTCACGGTCGATGTCGGTATGGAGCTTGTGCTCCACGTGGTGCTTGAGAGCCGTGCCGCCGGCGCCGTGCACGATGCACTTGGGCAGCCCCGTGGTCCCGGACGTGTAGAGGATGTAGACCGGGTGGTCGAAGGGAAAGTCGGCAAACGTCGGCTCCGCGCCCTCGGGGTCAAGAAAGGATTCCCACGAAACGGCGCCGCCGGGCAGGCATGGTTCCTTGCCGGGGACCACGACCCACCGCTCCAGGCCGGGAAGCGAGTCCGCCAGCCTGCGGGCCTTTTCCATGCATTCGTGGAGCTTCCCGTTGTAGAAGTAGCCGTCGCACGATAGCAGGACCTTGGGGTGGATCTGGCTGAAGCGGTCGAACACTCCCTGGAACCCGAAATCCGGGGAGGTGGCGCTCCACACGGCGCCCAGGGAAGTTGTCGCCAGCATGGCTACGACGGTTTCCACGACGTTGGGGAGATACCCCGCGACGCGGTCCCCCGGTCCGACGCCGATGCGCCGAAGGGCGGCCTGGCAGCGACCCGTGAGCGCATGGAGCTCCCGGAACGTCACCGTGCGGCATTGCCCGAGTTCGTTCTCCTCGATGATGGCGGCCCGGTCGTTGCGGTGCTGCAGGAGTTGGCGGGCGAAGTTGAAGCCGGTCCCGGGGAACCAGACTTCGCGGCCCAGGCGATCCGCCGGAGGCATGGAGTGGTCCCCCAGTACGAGTCCCGTCGAGGTCCGGCCGGTGGCGTCCAGCCATGCCGCTTCCCAGAACTCCTCCAGCCGTGACACGCTCCAGTGGTGCAGCTCGGCAAAGGAATCGCCGGCGATGTCGTGGGCGGCACGGAGCCGTTCCCGGAAACGGTACAGATGGGATTCTCGGCGCTGTCGGTCCGTGGGCGACCAAAGGGGTGTCATCCGTCACCTCCGGGGGCCATCCCCGAGTCACGATCCCGGCCGCCTGCCCCGTTCTTTGGCGCCGTTGTCAGGCTCGGCGAAAGGGCAGAAGCGGTTTTTCATGACGACGGCCCGGTTGGGCGCGTCGAATCCGATTCTCAGGTCGAAGTCCCGGTGCATCACCGATGCCGGATCGTCGGTGTGGGCCGCGCCGAAAAGGTGTCCCATCTCGTGGATCAGCGCCACCACGTCGTGTGTCAGCTCGCGGTTGTCGTACGCAAAGGAATCGCCGACATGGCTGACGATGTAGTTTCCCAGCCCCTGCGTGCAGTTCCCGAAACGGTCGGCCCGCGCCCGTCCTCCCTTGTAGAAATCGAGCGGCTGTCGGGTCAACCCGATGACGACATCGTGCGCCTCCCGGCCGCCTGCCCGCGGATACGAGCGCTTGAGGCGTTTCATCAGGATGATCGACGAAGTCGTGGTCCCGGCGACGCGCCAGGGCTCGGTGGCCTGACGCGCCAGCCGGACGCCGAAGCGCTCCTCGTAATAGTCCGATGCCGCCCGCAGCAGGTTTTCGGCGGTATCGCGCCACCCCGGGTCCGCCCGCCGGAGCGCCGGGTCGGCCACGAGCTTGACCTGCACCACCCGCATGGGCCGGGACGTCTTGCCCGGTTGGAAGACGCCGCAACCCGCCAGCAGGAAGCCGCTAAAGACGGACCCGATTATCAAACGGCGCGTTATCATCGGTGAGAAGCTCGACGTCGTCCTGCTCCAGCGGGCCGTTGTAGTGCGCCCTTCGGATCCTGCTGACCGGGTCGGGAAAGAGGTCCCGGCCGAGGCCGAGGGCCCGCCATTCCATCTCCTTCATGCTCATGCGATCCAACGCCTTGCTGGCCAGGACTACGACGTTCTGAATCTCGCTCAGCACGTGGCCGCGGTTGCCGAACGTGGGAAAGGTGTAGAGTTGGGGGAACACGCCGCCCAGCGTCTTGATGGCGGCGCGGATCATGGCACTGTCCGGCCCCCGCAATGATCCGATGAGATTGAGCACCAGCACGCCCTCCGGCGTCAACTTCCGTCGGGCGGTGTCGAAGAACTCGCGCGTGATCAGGTGAAAGGGAATGTTGTCCGCGTAGTAGGCGTCCAGCAGGATCAGGTCGAAACGGGCCTCGGTGCGCGTCAGGAACTCGCGGCCGTCGCCGCGGTGAACCCGCTGATGAGCGTCTTCCCGGAAGTGGAAGAACTTGCGGGCCACGTCGATCACGTCGGGATCGATCTCGATGGAGTCGATCTCCATCTCAGGGAACTCCCGGTGGTATTTTCTGGCCATGGATCCGCCGCCCAGTCCGATGAACAAGGCATTGGCGGTGTCCGGCCTGAGGACCAGCCCGAGGGAGGCGAAGCGGGAATAGAGCAACTCCAACGCGGTGGGATCTCGCCGATCCATGGAACTTTGCAGCGTTCCGTCAAAGTAGAGGTACCGGCGTTCACGGGTCTCTTCCACCCGGATGCGGTGATAGCCGGTATCTTTCTCGTACAGGGTCGTGGCCCAACCGCGCCCCAGGGGCGCCAGCATTGCCGACATGATGGCTCTCGGTGGCGCCGTAAACGCTTGCCACGCTTGTCGAAGTCTTTTCCTGCCGTCCGCGAGGCGCCCCAGAAGGCGCTGCATGGCGTTCATGCGCTCCGGCCGGCGGCAGCCTGTCCGAGCAGGCCCCTACAGTTGACTGTAGTACGAGTCTTCATGGACCAGCGACATGGGTTCCAGCAGGTCCTCCGAGATCCCGTCGATGAACTGGGACGGATGCGAAAATATCATTCCCAGGGAACGATCGTACACACGCGAGGGATAGGCGAAGAACAGGTTCTCCTTGGCCCTTGTGGCAGCCACGTACAACAGTCTTCGTTCCTCCTCCAGTTCCTCGAGGCTGTTGGTGTTGTAGTACGAAGGAAATCGCCCCTCCAGTGCCCAGATGATGAACACGGAATGCCATTCCAGGCCCTTGGCGGAATGGACCGTGGACAGCACCAGGGGGCCCTCGTCGGGGTCCACCGGGAGGGCTTCGTCCACGCCGGCGGAGGGCGGATCCAGCGCCATGTCGCTCAACAGCCGCTCGATGTCCCGATAGCGTTCGGTCAGGCCCTGGAAGTGCTCCAGATCCCGCAACCGCCTGGGGTAGTCGTCGGCGTGCTTTCGCTTGAGGATGGGAAGATAGTACTGCATCAGGTACTGGGCCATATCCGCCGGCCGGGTGCGTTCCGAGCACTCGCCCAGGACCTGGCCCAGGGTCTTGAGCCCCTGCTGAGCCCTGCCGCGTGCTTCCATCCGCCTCAGGCCCTGGCTCGGATCTTCTTCGCCCAGGATCTGTTCGATGAGCTTGCGGCTCATCTGGGGGCCCACGCCCTCCAGCAGCATCAGCACGCGGCTCCAGGATACCGCGTCCCGGGGATTGCTGACGATCCGCAGGTGCGCGAGCACGTCCTTGATATGGGCCGTCTCCATGAACTGGAAGCCGCCGCGTTTCACGAACGGGATGTCGTGCCGGGCCAGCTCGATCTCGAGGTCGAATGAATGGAAGCTCGAGCGGAACAGCACCGCCATGTCCCACAGCGGTACGCCCTCCTCCCGGAGCTCCAGCACCCGCTGGCAGACGAAGCGGGACTGGGCGTGCTCGCTCTCCGCCTGGACCAGGATTGGTACGTCGCCTTCGCTCTTGCGGCTGAAGAGATTCTTCTCGTAGCGCTCCGCCGCCCGGGTAATGATTTCGTTGGTGAGCCGCAGAATCGGTTGGGTGCTGCGGTAGTTCTCTTCCAGCGGGATGATTGTCGTTCCCGGAAACTGGTTCGGAAAGTCCATGATGTTCCGGAAGTTGGCGCCGCGGAACGAGTAGATGCTCTGGGCGTCGTCGCCGACGGCCATGACGTTGTCATGGGTGGAGGCCAGCCGGCGGATGATGTCGGACTGCAGGCGGTTGGTATCCTGGTACTCATCCACCATGACGAAACGGAAGCGTTCGGACAGCCGGCGCCGCAGGTCCTCCTGGTTGTCCAGAAGATCCTTGAGGCAGGTGAGCAGATCGTCGTAGTCCAGCAGCGACTTCTCGCGTTTGTAGACCTGGTAACGCTTCGCGATGGTGGACAACTCCTCCAGGAAATCCGCGAGGTGCGAGTACTCGCGTTCCACCAGCTCGGTGAAGGGAATCTGCCTGTTGCGCGCGAGGCTCTGGATCTCGTTGATGGTCTGTTTTCTGGGAAAGCGTTTTTCCCTCTTGTCGAGACCCATCTGGGCGCGCAAGAGCTGGATCACGTCCTCGCTGTCGGAGCGGTCCATGATGGTGAAGCCCGGGGCCAGCCCGATGAGTTGGCCGTACTGCCTCAGCACCATGTTGCCGAAGGAGTGGAAGGTTCCCCCGGCGATGCTTTCGCATCGGGAGTCGGTCAACAGGCTCGCGCGCTGCAGCATCTCCTCCGCCGCCCGACGGGTAAAGGTGAGCAGCAGAATCGACCGGGGATCGATGCCCCGCTCGATCAGCCGCGCGACCCGATAGACCAGTGTCCGGGTCTTCCCGGTGCCGGCGCCGGCGACGACCAGCAGTGGACCCTCCAGGAACATGGCGGCTTCACACTGCGCCTCATTGAGCTCCCGGTCGTAGGCGATGCCGGACGTGTTGTGCGAAAGAGCGGGCTCGTTGCCCTTGAGGACGTATTTGCGCGCCAAGCGTCTTCTCCGGATGGTTGCGGGGCCTGCGGCCTTGCGATCTTGCGGAAGCTGGTGTGGTGGAACCCAAGCTCCAGGACACCAGGCAAGGTTAACACAACCAGCGTTCCCGCAAAAGTTTGATGTTGCAAACCCCACGATAAAGAACTAAACAGACAATTACCCTCGACTGGATGCGATGCATGGTGGCCGGTGTCATGACCGTTACAGTCCGATTCCGTAGTTTCGCCGCAAACCTCATTCTCGGCTTTTCACTGTTTTCAGGTTCGTCGGTGTCCTTTGCCCAGACTCCCCTGGACGGTGTTGTGGTCTCGGATAGCCGCCCCGCGGTCAGGGCCGGAATGGAGATCCTGGAACAGGGCGGCAACGCTGTTGACGCCGCCGTTGCGACGGCTTTTGTCCTGGCGGTGGTGGAGCCGGCTTCGTCGGGCCTGGGCGGGGGCGGAGTCATGGTGGTCTATCAGTCGAGGGAGAAGAAGGCCCACACGCTGGACTTCACGGCAGTGTCCCCCGCGGCGGTCCCGGGGCTCTACCGGACGGAAGACGGCTCCGGTGCGGGCCGCCTCGAGACCGGGGTCCTGGATGTGGCGGTTCCCGGAAGCGTGGCGGGCCTCACCGAGGCCCTGAGAAGGTTCGGCAGTTTGCCGTTGGCGACCGTGTTGGCTCCGGCCATACGTCATGCGGCGGAAGGGGCTCGGGTAACCCCTCGGCTACGGCATGTCGTCGAGGAGAATCTGTCGGCGCTGCGGCAACGCGCCAACTTTTCGCGCATCTTCTTGAAGGCATCCGGGGCGCCCCACGAGGTGGGAGAGACGATCCGCCAACCGGAGTTGGCGGAGACCCTCAAGACCATCGCCCGGGAGGGTGCGGCGGGATTCTACGAGGGGGCCGTGGGCCAGTCCATTGCCGCACGGATCAGGAACGACGGCGGCGCCGTGACCCTGGACGATCTCAATAGCTACAAACCCGTCTGGCGCCGGCCGCTGATCGGCAGTTACCGGGACAGGACGGTGATCACGGTGCCGCCGCCGAGCGCCGGGGGCGTGGCGTTGGTGGGTCTGCTGAACGTCATGGAAGGCTATGGTCCGGACCAGTTCCGCCATAACTCGGGAGCCTACCTTCACCTGGTGGCGGAAACGACGAAAGCAGGCACCCGGGACCTGGCGGAATGGCTGGGGGATCCGGATTCCAACGAGGTTCCGGTTCAGCGGATCGCCTCCAGGGAACGGGCCTCCGCGGTGCGCAGGCGGATCTCCATGGATCGGGCGGCGCGCCGGACCGTCACTGCGTGGGCGGCCCGGAAGCGGAGGAAGAGCGTCGCCCAACATGTCAGCGTACTGGATGGGGACGGCAATGCCGTCTCCATGAGCCTTGCCATCGGCAAACCGTTCGGCGCCAAGGTGCTGGTGCGTGGACCCGGCGTCATCCTCAACGATCAGATGCGGGACTTCTCGCTTCCCGGTGGGCTCGGGGGCTCCGCCGCCGATGCCCCCAACGTCATCAAGCCGCGAAGGCGGCCGGCGAACAGCCTGACTCCGGCGATCCTGCTGCGGGACGACCGGCCGGTACTGGTCATCGGCGCTTCCGGAGGCTCGCAGACTACCGGGGCGGTGCTGCAGACGATCCTCAATGTCCTGGATTTCCGCATGCCGTTGACCGAGGCCCTCGCCGCCGCGCGCATCCACGTTACGACGGATGTGCCGCCGGCCGTGGAGGTAGAGACGTCCGTGAGCGATGAATCGGTAGCCGCGCTCGCGGATAAGGGTCACACGGTCCGGCGGAGGCGGCTACGGGGTGCGGTTCAAGCCATTCGGGTCGAGGGCCGAAGCATCACCGGCGCCTCGGATCCGAGAAGGTCCGAAGCCGCCCGGTGAGGACGGGCCCTCACCGGGCGTCGAAGGGGTTCTTGATGAGGATGGTCTGATCGCGGTCGGGTCCTACCGAGGTGATGATGATCTCCGTTTCCACGAGCTCTTCCAACCGCTGCATGTAACGCCGGGCATTGGCGGGCAGACCGCTGAGGCTTCGGGCTCCGGACACCGGTTCCTGCCAACCCTCGAACTCTTCCCAGACCGGTTCCAGCGACTCCATCACCTTGAGGCTCGCGGGGAAGTGGCGCAACAGCGTGGTTCCCGTCCGGTAGGCGGTGCACACCCGGATCTTCGGCAAACCCGTGAGGACATCCAGCTTGGTCAAGGCGATGCCGGTCAATCCGTTGAGACGTACGGCGTGCCGCACCGCCACCGCGTCGAACCAGCCGCACCGCCGCGGCCGTCCCGTGGTGGCGCCGAACTCGTCGCCGTCTTGCCGGAGCTTGCGGCCCTCGGGGCCGGTGAGCTCGGTAGGAAAGGGTCCGCTCCCCACCCGGGTGGTGTAAGCCTTGGAGATGCCGATGACCTCGTGAAGGTGCCGCGGCCCGATGCCCGCGCCGGAGCAAACGCCGCCGACCACCGTATTGGACGAGGTAACGAAAGGGTAGGTGCCGTGGTCGAGGTCGAGCAGGGTCCCCTGGGCGCCTTCGAACAGCACGTTTTTCCCTTCCCGAAACATTTCCTCGAGCAGCACCCCCGTGTCCGTGACGTACGGCGCGAGCTGCTCGCGATAACCGCCGTAGGTGTGGTGGATCTCCTCGAAGTCCAGCGCCTGTTCCTTCAGAATGGCTTTCAGGTAAACGTTCTTCTCCGCGATGTTGTGCTCGAGCCTGGCGCGAAAGGTGTCCTCTTCCAGCAGGTCGATGACGCGTATCCCGACCCTGGCGGCCTTGTCCTCGTAGGTGGGTCCGATGCCCCGGCCGGTGGTGCCGATCTTGCCGGCGCCGCGCATCCGTTCCCGGGCCTGATCAATGGCCTTGTGGTAGGGCATGATCAGGTGCGCCTGCTCGCTGATCCGGAGCCGGGAGTCGTCCCGCAGGTGACCCTGCCGCCGCAGTTCCCGGAGTTCGTGCAACAGGACCTCGGCGTCCAGTACCACGCCGTTGCCGATGACACAGACCTTGTCCTGGTGCAGTGCTCCCGACGGGATCACGTGCAGGATGGTCTTCTCGCCGTTGACGACCAGGGTGTGGCCGGCGTTGTTGCCGCCCTGGAACCGCACCACCACGTCCGACTGCCGGGCCAGAAGATCGACGATCTTGCCTTTTCCCTCGTCGCCCCACTGGGCACCGATGACTGCAACGTTCGCCACGTCTCGTATCTCAGAGCTTCACGGCCGTCGTGGAGATGATCTCGGGCAGTGCCCGGAACTTTTCCAGCACCTCTTTGGGTACGGGATTGTCCACGTGGATGAAGGATATGGCGCGGCCGCCGACCTTCTCCCGCCCGAGTTCCAGCCCGGCGATGTTGATGCCGCTGTCGCCGAGCAGGGACCCCAGGGTTCCCACCACCCCGGGAACGTCGTGATTGTACGAGACCAGGATGTGGCCGTCGGGGACGGCCTCGAAATAGAAGTCGTTGAGCCGAACGATGCGGGGATTGTTGGCGCCGAAGAGCGCCCCCTCGATCTCCGTCTCCCGGTCCTTCGCGCGGGTGCGGACCTTGATGTAGCTGGCGAAGTCCCTGGCGCTCTCGCTCTTGGACCGGATCACCTGGATGCCGCGCTCTTGCGCGATGAACGGCGCGTTCACGTAGTTGACCGTCTCGCCCAGGGCGAAGCTGAGAACGCCCTTCAGGACGGCCAGGGCAATGGGTGCGAGGTCGTACTGCGCCACCTCGCCGCCGCCCTCGATCCGGATCTCGTCGGGGAACCTGCCCAGCAACTGCACGTGGAGGCTGCCGAGCTTCTCTCCCAGGGTGAGGTAGGGTTGCAGCTCCCGCAGCAGGTCCTGACTGACGCTGGGGGCGTTGACCGCATAGCGGATGACGCCGTCCACGAGGAAGTCCCGGACCTGCTCCGCCACCGCGATGGAGACGTTGAGCTGGGCCTCGTCAGTGGAGGCGCCGAGGTGCGGGGTGGTCACTACCTGTTCCAGTTGCACCAGGGGATGGTCCGGCCCCGGCGGCTCGTCCTCGTACACGTCCAGCGCCGCCCCGGCCACCTTGCCCTCCTTCAATGCCTCGGCAAGGTCATTCTCGTCCACGATGCCGCCCCGGGCGCAGTTGATGATACGCACGCCGGACTTCATCCGGGCGATGGTCTCGCGGTTGATGAGCCCCCGCGTTTCCTCGATCAGCGGCACGTGGACCGTGATGAAGTCCGATCGACGGTAGAGGTCGTCCAGGCTCACGGATTCCACGCCCATGCGCGCGGCGGCCTCCGCCGGGATGAAGGGATCGTATCCCAGCACCTTCATCCGCAGGCCCAGGGCTCGCTCGGCCACGATGCGCCCCACGTTACCCAGGCCGATGACCCCCAGGGTCTTGTTGCACACCTCCACGCCGGTGAATTTCTGCCGGTTCCATTGCCCGCTCTTGAGCGAGGCCACCGCCTGGGGAATATGGCGCGCCAGGGCCAGCAACAGCGAGATGGTGTGCTCGCCGGTGGTGACGTTGTTGCCCCCGGGGGTATTCATCACCACGATGCCCTTCTTGCTGGCGGCGTCCACGTCGATATTCTCGACGCCCACGCCCGCGCGGCCGATGATCCTGAGCCGGTCCGCGGCCTCGATGACCTCCGCGGTCACCTTGGTGCCGCTGCGAAGAATCAGTCCGTCGTAGCCGCCGATGATCTCCCTGAGCTCTTCGGGCTTGAGCCCCGTCCGCACGTCGATGTCGACGTCCGCCGCGTTGTTCAGCACCTCGAGTCCCACGTCGGGAAGCGGGTCCGAAACCAGCACCTTCATCATGTCGCTCTCACCTCTGCTCCGCGTGTGACGGCCATGTCGCGATGGTCCGTCAAATCCATCGGTCAGTCCAATGCCTCCAGCAGGATCTCCTGAGCCGCGGCCACCCCCCGGCCCAAAGTCACCGGGAGGCCGAATTTCCGGAACGCCATCTCCAATGCGCTGACCGCCACGATCACGTCGAAGGCCCCCATGTGCCCCACGTGGGCGATGCGGATGACCTTTCCCTGCAGATGGTCCTGTCCCTCCGCGAAGGTGACGCCCATGCGCGCCCGCAGGTAATCGAGCAGCGCGTCGCCGTCGGCGCCTTCGGGTACGTAGAGGCCGGTGGCCGCGGGGCTCGGGTTGTCCGGGGCCAAAAGCCTGAGACCCATGGCCGTGGCCGCGGCCCGGGTGGCGCGGGCCATGCGGTCGTGCCGCGCATAGACCCGATCCAGACCCTCCTCACGCATCAGCTTGAGGGCGGCGCACAGCCCGAATACCAGCGACACCGCGGGAGTATAGGCGGTGGAGCCCTTGGCCTGCCCCTTCCGTTCGCTCTGGAGGTCGAAGTAGAAGCGCGGGGATGCGGCTTCCCGAGTCCTTTCCCAGGCGCGGTCGCTGAGACCGATGAAGGCCAGTCCGGGGGGCAGCATGAGGGCCTTCTGGGAGCCCGTCACCAGCACGTCGATGCCCCAGTCGTCCATCGGCGCCGGCAGCACCCCCACCGCGGTGACGCCGTCCACCACCAGCAACGGCCCGCGGTCCCGCGTGAGGGCCGCGATCTCGCGCACCGGATGGAGGGTCGTGGTGGATGTCTCGCTGGCCTGGATGAGCACGCCCCTGGTGTCGGGGTGCGCCTGGAGCGCCTGTTCCACGGCACCGACCTCCACCGCGGCGCCCCATTCCACCCTGATCTCCACGACGTCCAGGCCGAAGGCCCGGCACATGCGCAGCCACCGTTCGCCGAACTTGCCGCCGTTGACCACGATGACTTTCTCCTCCGGAGAGAAGAGGTTGGCCACCGCCGCCTCCATGGCGCCGGTCCCGGACGAGGCCAGGATGATTACATCGTTCTTCGCGCCGAACAGGGTCTTCAAGCCCTGCCGCGCCTCCTCCAGGACCGTCGCGAACTCCGGCGTCCGGTGATGGATCATGGTCCGGGCCATGGCCAACTGCACTTCGTTGGGAATGGGCGTCGGTCCGGGAGACAGGAGATATCGCTTGATCATGGGGTTACATCCGCTGCCCGCAGTGCGGCGTGAATCGTCGCATTCGACGGGACCTGCGCAAAAAAATGCCTGAACCTCTTCGGCACAGAGACCCAGGCGTACGGCCGTCCAGCAGTTGAGCACTCCCCCGTGGTTGCATCCACGTACACGCCAGTTGTGCGATCTTGTTCGTAGCTTGGCCGGGCGGTTTTGTCAATCAGCCGGCCGTTCAAGGTGCGGTTTCGTCAGGCCGACCGGCCGTCCCTTCCCATGCGCCGCTCGAACGTATAAATTCCCAGGTTCCCATGCCCACGGCGCGCAAGATTGTCTTCTTCGACCTCGACGGCACCCTGCTCCGTTCCCAGGACGGTCATATCGCCTTCAACCAGGCGATTCTCAGGACCTTCGGCTTTCCCGGCGACATCCGCACGATCCGGCCCGACGGCAAGACCGATCCGCAGATCCTGCAGGAGATTTTCGATGTGGCCGGCCAGGAAGTGGAGTGGGGGCCGACCGACTGGCGGACCTTCGGCGGACATCTGGAGGAGTGCTACAAGCAGGCCATCTCCGAGGGGCCCACGCGGGTGCGGGCGCTGCCCGGCGTGCCCGAGCTGGTGCGCGAGCTGAGCGGTATGCCGGACCTCTGCCTCGGCGTCGTCACCGGCAACATGGAGGTCACCGCCCGCCTGAAGCTCCACGCCGCGGGCGTGGGGGAGCACATCGGCCCCGGGGCTTTCGGGAGCGACTCCGCCCAGCGCAACGACCTGCCGAAGATCGCCGTGGAACGGTGGCGGCGCCATTTGAAGCTCCCGGTGGAGCCGGAGCATTGCGTCATCGTGGGCGACACCCCCAGGGACTTGGAAGCCGCCAGATCAAACGGCATGAAGTGCCTTCTGGTGGCCACTGGCCGTTACCACCCCATGGAAGAGCTCCGGGATCTGCAACCTGACTGCCTCCTGCCGGACTTTTCCGACACCCGCAACGCCGTGGATGCCTTGCTGAGTCTGTTCGGTCAGGGGAGCGGACCTCGTTCCCGGATCGGGCGGAAATAGATGGCAGGGCACACTACATTCGTGCACACGGTTATATTGTGATCTGCGTAAAACCGGGCGGCCACGGAGTCAACCATGAGGAATATTACCTGGAGCGCCGACTTACCTGGAGCGCCGACGACAACTTGATCGAAGCGGCACGTCGCCACGCCGTGGCATACGACGTAAACGCCCGGTTTCGGCTGTGGCTTTCGGCTACGTCGGGTGCGAAAGGCAGGCCGCCCAAGCCATGCGGACGGTCCGCGCACTCCAGGGCAAGCTGCGGGTCGGGCGCAAGCTGACGCGAGAAGAGACGAATGAACGCTGAAAGCTTCATCGATACGAACGTCTTTGTTTAATGGATCCGGTACGTAACCCATATGCTCCTGGAGCGGGCACACAACCTCCCGAGTTGGCCGGCCGCGGTGAAATCCGTGAGTCGGCACGAATCGCACTGGAACGCACCAGAGCAGGACGGCCGACCAAGAACATTTTGATGGTTGGTCTGCGGGGTGTCGGCAAGACCGTGCTGTTGAACCTTGTCCGGGAGAACGCAGATGCCAGCGGCATCTGCGCACTGCGAATAGAGGTGCCCGAACACGGGTCTCTCCCCTCGATTCTGGCGCCTCAACTGCGTGTCGTGCTGTTGAACCTGTCCAACAAGCAGGCTGCGAGACAGTTGGCGCAAAGGGCTCTGCGCGGGCTCGCGGGATTCGTTGGAGCCTTGAAGGTCAAGTATCAGGACATGGATGTCGGCCTGGATCTCAACCCGGAACCCGGGTTGGCGGACAACGGAGATCTCGAGAGTGACTTGCAGGATTTGCTCGAAGTCGTCGGCTCCGCGGCCAAAGCCGGCGGCACCTGCGTCGCCCTCTTTGTCGACGAGCTTCAATACGTGAAAGAGGATCAGTTGGCGGCATTGATTGCCGCATTGCACCGCACATCTCAGCGGCGCCTCCCGGTGGTGATGCTGGGCGCCGGACTGCCCCAGGTGCGAGGCCACATGGGGAAAGCGAAGTCGTACGCCGAGAGGCTTTTCGAGTTTCCTGAAATCGGACCGCTGTCACGCGAGGATGCCAAGCTGGCGATTGCCAAGCCGGCGAAGGACGAAGGAGTGGACATAGAACCAGCGGCTCTCGACGCTGTCGTTTCCCGAACCGAAGGCTACCCCTACTTTTTACAGGAATGGGGCAAGCATTTGTGAAATGTGGCCGAGCGTTCTCCCATCGCGCTTTCCAGTGTCGAAGGCGCATCCAAACAGGCCATCGTCAATCTCGATGGGAGTTTCTTCCTGGTGAGGTTCGACAGGCTGACGCCGACGGAGAAGAAATATCTTCGGGCGATGGCCCAGCTTGGCGCAGGGCCACATCGTTCCGGTGACATCGCCAGCGAATTGAGCCGTCGTGTGACCTCTTTGGCCCCATTCGCAGCCAATGGCTCAACAAGGGAATGATATGGAGTCCGAGTCATGGAGACACGGCCTTTACCGTGCCGATGTTCGACGAATTCATGCGTCGGATCATGCCTGGGGACCAGTGGCGGTAGCCCTCGAAGGTGAGCCGTTGTGACGGATCCATTCTTCGAGCAGCCTGTCCTGAACTCGCCCTACATGTGTCCGAGCCGGCACTGGGAACTGGACGAGACCGGCCAGCCGACCCGGAAGATCATCGAACGCCGCAGGCAGGCTCAGTTCATCACGCCCATCCCGAAGCCCAAGAAGCGCAAGGGAGCTTCGGCGGAGCAGGCCGCCCTCGTGTTCGGCGACGGCAAAAACCTTTCCACCGAGAAGCAGCAGTACGAGCACACGGCCATTATCGACAGCGTGCGCCAGCAGGTGGACCGGTGGCGCAGCATACCGGACCCGAGCCAGTGGCAGGTGACCCCGGAGACGGCTCGCCTGCTCCGGCACTGGCGCCACCACCGATTTAGCGGCATTCGGCCCTTCTTTTGCCAGGTCGAGGCGGCGGAGACCGTCATCTGGCTCACCGAGGTGGCGCCGCAGGCAGGTCGCGCAGCCAAGGGGTTTCTCGACCATCTGGCGAACGCCAACCACGACGCCAATCCGGATCTGCAAAGGCTGGCGCTCAAGCTGGCCACGGGCGCCGGCAAGACTACGGTCATGGCGATGCTGATCGCCTGGCAGACGGTGAACGCGGTTCGCCACCCCCAGAGCCGCCGGTTTACGCGCGGATTCCTGGTGGTCACGCCCGGCATCACCATCAAGGACCGCCTGCGGGTGCTGAAGCCCAACGATCCGGACAGCTACTATCAGAGCCGCGAACTGGTCCCGAGCGACATGCTCCCGGATCTGGGAAAGGCGAAGATCGTCATCACGAACTATCACGCCTTCAAGCTGCGCGAGGGCCTGGAGCTATCCAAGGGCGGCCGTTCCCTGCTCCAGGGACGAGGCCCGGCGCTCACGACCCTGGAAACCGAAGGACAGATGCTTCAACGCGCGATGTCCGAGCTCATGGGCGTCAGGAACATCCTGGTGCTGAACGATGAGGCCCACCACTGCTACCGCGAAAAGCCGGGGGATGGGGAGGAAGGCGCGCTCGCGGGCGATGACAGGAAGGAAGCCGAAAAGAACACCGAGGCCGCCCGCTTGTGGATCTCGGGGCTCGAATCGGTGGCCGGAAAGCTTGGCGTCAACCGGGTGATCGATCTCTCGGCAACGCCGTTCTTCCTGCGTGGTTCAGGCTACGCCGAGGGAACGTTGTTTCCATGGACGATGAACGACTTCTCGCTCATGGACGCCATCGAATGCGGCATCGTCAAGCTCCCTCGTGTGCCCGTGGCCGATAATGTCCCCGGCGACGACATGCCGAAGTTCCGTAATCTTTGGGAACATATCCGGACCGACATGCCGAAGAAGGGGCGGGGCAAGGCCGTGAAGCTCGACCCCCTGAATCTGCCGACCCTCCTCAAGACTGCCCTGGATGCACTGTACGGACACTATCACAAGACCTTCGATCTGATGGCGGCGGCAGGCATCGAGGTCCCGCCCTGCTTTATCGTGGTCTGCAACAACACTTCCACCTCCAAGCTCGTCTACGACTACATTGCCGGGTTCCACCGCGAAAACGCCGACGGCTCCACCACGTTCCGGAACGGAAACCTGAAGCTGTTCCGCAACTTCGACGAGTACGGCAACCGATACCCGCGGCCGCGCACGCTGTTGATCGACAGCGAGCAACTGGAGTCCGGCGATACCCTGGACAAGGATTTCCACAGGATGGCTGCGGACGAGATCGACCGTTTCCGGCGGGAGATCACCGAGCGCAGCGGCGACCTTCACAAGGCCGGGAACATCAGCGATCAGGACCTTCTCCGGGAGGTCATGAACACCGTCGGCAAGTCGGGGCGGCTGGGAGATTCGATTCGCTGTGTGGTGTCCGTGTCGATGCTCACCGAGGGATGGGACGCGAACACGGTCAGCCACGTGCTCGGCGTCCGCGCCTTCGGGACGCAGTTGCTCTGCGAGCAGGTCGTGGGCCGCGCGCTGCGCCGCCAATCCTACGATTTGAACGAGGAGGGTCTGTTCGACGTCGAATATGCGGACGTACTGGGCATACCGTTCGACTTTACCGCGAAGTCCGTCGTGGTATCGCCCAAGCCGCCGCGGGAAACGGTTCAGGTAAAAGCCGTCCGGCCGGAAAGAGACGCGCTCGAGATCCGGTTTCCGCGCGTCGCAGGCTACCGGGTAGAGTTGCCGCAAGAGAGGCTCAGCGCCGATTTCAACGACGACTCGGTGCTGGAACTCACCCCCGACCTCGTGGGACCGTCCATTACCAGGAACCAGGGCATCATCGGCGAAGGGGTGGACCTCAATCTGGTACACACCAACGACCTGCGGCCCTCGACCCTGCTGTTTCACCTGACCCAACGGCTGCTCTACACCAAGTGGCGCGACCCAGGCGAAGAGCCCAAGCTCCATCTCTTCGGGCAACTCAAGCGCCTGACCAAACAGTGGCTCGACGGTTGCCTCGTCTGCAAGGGCAACACCTATCCGGCCCAGCTCATGTACCAGGAACTGGCCGACATGGCCTGCGAGCGCATCACCGCCGCCATCACGCGGGCGGAAATCGGCAGCCGGCCCGTCAAGGCGGTGCTGGACCCCTACAATCCGGTGGGCTCCACCGCCGACGTCAATTTCATCACGTCGAGGGCAACCCGATGGAAGACTGCTCCCGACCGTTGCCACGTCAACTGGGTCATTTGCGACAGCGACTGGGAGGCGGAGTTCTGCCGGGTGGCTGAATCCCATCCCCTTGTCAAAGCCTACGTCAAGAACCATAACCTCGGGCTGGAGGTTCCCTACCGCTACGTCTCCGAGGCACGGACCTATCTCCCGGACTTCATCGTTCTGGTGGACGACGGCCACGGCGACCTCCTGCATCTCATCGTCGAGATCAAGGGCTATCGCGGGGAGGATGCCAAGGAAAAGAAGACTACCATGGACACCTACTGGGTGCCGGGGGTCAACCACCACGGCTGCCACGGCCGCTGGGCGTTTGCCGAATTTACGGACGTCTACGAGATTCAGTCGGACTTCGAGGCAGGAGTGGAAGCTGCGTTCAACGAAATGATCGAGAAAGTTGCAGATGGTTGAAGTACCCGACACCAAAGCGAAAACTGGATGCACTACGGAGGCGTCGTTCTGTCGGTAGGGGGAAGCGTTTCAGATATCCATGACATTCATGCCTGTTACAGAGATCGGCCTGTTCCGGATTGGAGTCGATGAACAAGTGCTGGCAAAGGTGTGCAGTCACTGACACGAGGAAGCCATGAAACTGAAAGTTGTGATCCATCAAGCGGAAGAAGGTGGATACTGGGCGGAAGTACCGTCTATTCCAGGATGCGCGACGCAAGGGGAATCCTTCGAAGAGTTGCTGACCAACCTCTACGAGGCTGTCGAAGGTTGCCTGTCCGTCGAGATTCGTGACGTCTCCGTTTCGGAGAAGGACAGGGTGATCGAAATCGCGGTATGAAAGCCGTCAGCGGCAAGCAGTTCTGTAAGCTACTCGAATCGTACAGGTGGCAGTTGAAGCGAATCGGCGGAAGCCACTGCATCTACGCCAGGGTGGGAGTTCCCATCCGTATCTCGGTCCCGGTTCATGGAGATGCGAACCTGAAACGCGGACTTCAGAGACATTTGATGAAATGGGCGGGCATGGATGAGTCGGAATTGTGACCGATCAATCCCGGACACGGCGGAAAGGCTGCAAATCAATGGCGGGTGCGCGTAAAGCAAGGGAAACGACGGTTGAAACTCTCACTCACGGTGAGGCGTCACGAAAGAACATCCCGACGGCCGAGTATCAGCCCTTGATGAAAAAGGATGATCAGAGCCCGGTTCAGGTCGCCTACGAACGCCGCAACCGCGACCTCGACCCACAACTCGTCTGGCGCGGGAAGGACGTGCAGGACTGGTCCGACCTCGTGGTGCAGGCGCCGCCGCTGTTCATTCAGGAGAAGGTGCATCCGAAGGCGTTGATCAACGACCTGCTGCGACACGGCAAGACGGCCGAGGCGGAGAAGATCGCCCGCGAGTCGGGATTCCAGGTCGATCTGTTCGCCGACTTCAACGGACTGCCCAGCGACGACGCTCGCACCGAGTTCTACCGGCACGACGCCAACTGGTCGAATCGGATGATTCTTGGGGACAGCTTGCAGGTGATGGCGTCGCTGGCGGAGCGCGAGGGCCTGCGCGGCAAGGTGCAGTGCATCTATCTCGACCCGCCCTACGGCATCAGGTTCAACTCCAACTTCCAGTGGTCCACCACCAGCCGTGACGTGAAGGACGGCAAGGCCGAGCACATTACCCGCGAGCCGGAGCAGGTGAAGGCGTTTCGGGATACGTGGCGGGACGGGATTCATTCGTATCTGACGTATCTGCGGGATCGGCTGACGGTGGCGCGGGATTTGTTGACGGAGAGTGGTTCGATCTTTGTGCAGATCGGAGACGAGAACGTGCATCGGGCGCGGGCGGTGATGGATGAGGTGTTTGGGGAGGAGAATTTTGTTAGCCAAATTGTTTTCCAGAAATCAGGTGGACGTAGCTCAGAAGGAATTGATGGTCTTTACGACTCAATTCTGTGGTATGCGAAAAACAAGAGCGTTCACAAATTTCGCAAACTATGGAATCGACGAACTGAAAGGCAGTTAGATACAGCCTACGGCTATGTCAATTTTGAGGACGGTTCGTACCGCCTACTTAGTAAATTAGATAGAGCCAATGCTGATGCCCTTCCCGATGCTGCAAAGCGATTTCGTCCAAATCGTGTAGATAGCCAAACAGGAGGACAATCGTCTCGCTTTGTATTTAGGTTTGAAGGCAGAGACATTCATCCACCGCCGATAGGTGGCTGGCGCACAACCCAAATGGGATTTTCTCGTCTTGCGCGAGCACAGCGTTTGATGCCTAGAGGAAAGAGTGTTCAATATCGTCTTTGTGATGAAGATAATCCCGTAAATCAATTGGCAAATATTTGGACGGATACTACGTTTGTCACTTTTGGTTCTGAGAAGATTTATGTTGTAGAGACGAACCCCAAAGTCATCCAGCGCTGCATCCTCATGACCACCGACCCCGGCGACCTCGTCCTCGATCCCACCTGCGGCGCCGGCACCACCGCCTATGTCGCCGAACAATGGGGCTGCCGCTGGATTACCATTGACACTTCCCGCGTCGCCCTTGCGCTCGCCCGCGCTCGCATCATGGGCGCTCGCTATCCCTGGTATCTGCTCGCTGACAGCCGTGACGGGCAAATCAAGGAAGCCGGGATTACGCACACGGTGCCTTCGGAAGCGCCCACTTACAACGACATCCGCCAGGGCTTCGTCTACGAGCGCGTACCGCACATCACCCTCAAGTCCATCGCCAACAACGCCGAGATCGACGTGATCTGGGAGAAGTTCCAACAGACGCTGGAGCCGCTGCGCGCGCAGTTGAACACTGCGCTCGGTATGTCCTGGGAAGAATGGGAGATTCTCCGAGAAGCCGGCGAGTCGTGACCCGCACGAGCGTGCGCCGCTCATGCGCAAGCGCGGGAATGGCGGGCGAAGCGGGAAGCTGCGGCGGAGGTCATGGCGGCTACCGGACTTGCAGAGCATATGCCGACGTTGCGCGATCATTTCGCGAATCAGGCGGCCTCAGCGCTATCGACCATCGCCACCGAGACCGGCCAACGCTACACGCTCGATACGTTGCCGAAGCACCCGCACGAGCCCTGGCCACCGGAGGCGCGCGCACTGCACGCCGAATGGTGGGAGGCCCGCATCGCCAGGCAAAAGGAAATCGACGCCTCCATCGCCGCCAAAGCCGACTTCGAATACCTCTACGACAAGCCGTATGAAGACAACAAGAAAGTCCGCGTGGCTGGCCCGTTTACGGTGGAAAGCCTGTCTCCGCACCGCCTGTTAGGCGTTGATGAAAACGATGATCTGATCGATCACGTCTCGGATAAGCAGCCCGACTACGGCGAAAAGCAGGATTTTGCCGCGATGATCCTCGACAATCTCAAAACCTCCGGCGTTCAGCAGGCGCACAAAGACGGCAAAATCAACTTCAACTCACTCGTCCCCTGGCCCGGCCACCTCGTCTGCGCCGAAGGGACCTACGTCGAAGGCGATGCTGACTCCGGCGCTGAGAAACGCGCCGGCATTTTCATTGGCCCGGAATTCGGCACTGTCTCCCGTCCCGACCTCGTATCGGCGGTGCGCGAGGCCGCCGACGCCCGCTTCGACGTTTTAATCGTCTGCGCCTTCAACTACGACGCCCACGCCTCGGAGTTCAACAAACTCGGCCGCGTCTCCATCCTCAAGGCGCGCATGAACGCCGACCCGCATATGGCCGCCGACCTCAAAAACACCGGCAAAGGCAACCTCTTCGTCATCTTCGGCGAGCCGGACATCGACATCCTCCCTGTCGGGGGAGACGGCGCCGAAGCCGAGCAATTCCAGGTCAGGATCAACGGCGTCGACGTCTTCCACCCCAATACCGGCGAGATCCGCAGCGATGATGCTGACGGCATCGCCTGCTGGTTCATCGACACCGACTACGACGAAGAGGGCTTCTTCGTGCGTCACGCCTACTTCCTCGGCGCCAACGACCCGTACAAGGCCCTCAAGACCACACTCAAGGCCGAGATCGACCAGGAAGCTTGGAAAACC
Source organism: Binatia bacterium (assembly GCA_963422385.1). GTDB lineage: Bacteria > Desulfobacterota > Binatia > UBA9968 > JAJDTQ01 > JAJDTQ01. The sequence continues at coordinate 2,798,284 of OY729432.1, forward strand.
CTCCACAGCGACACCTCCCGGCCGTTCGACAGACCCGCCTCCGGCCGCATCGCCGTGAAGGTCATCAATCACCTTGGAGACGAGGTCATGAAGGTGTTCCGGGTGTGAAGCTTCCCTTACGATTTCGGAGGGCGCCTTATGGCTAGTGGTGAACAAATCAAAGCATTGCTGAAGTCCCGTCTTGAGGGTGATGACGACCGCTTCTTTGCTGTCGCCATGCAGATGGCGGCCCATGAAGCGAGGATGGGCCATGGCAAACTTGCCGGGGAGTTGCGCTCCATGGTTGACGAGGCGAAGGGGCAGATTGGGACGGTTCGGCCTGTACCCATCGGCCGCCCACGCGGGGAACTTGCGAACCTGCTGGAAGCATCGTATCCGAAGGCTGGCGTCAATGAGATGATTCTCAGCGATGCTCTTGCCAATCAGATCCGTCGGGTCATTCGCGAGCAGCGCCATGCCGAGCGGATTCTGTCCCATGGCCTGTCGCCGAGGCGGAAGTTGCTACTGATAGGGCCTCCCGGCACGGGCAAGACCTTGACGGCGACGGTTTTGGCGGGAGATCTCCGCCTTCCCCTCTTCCAAGTGAGACTGGACGGGCTCATCACCAAGTTCATGGGCGAGACAGCGGCCAAGCTACGGCAGATATTCGACGCGACGAGTCGGAACCGGGGCGTCTACTTTTTCGATGAGTTCGACGCCATCGGCTCCCAACGGGGTCTCGCCAATGATGTGGGTGAGATCCGTCGGGTGCTGAACAGCTTTTTGCAGATGATCGAGCAAGATGGTTCTCACAGTTTGGTGGTTGCAGCGACGAATCATCCCGGAATACTCGATCCCGCGCTCTTCCGCCGTTTTGACGATGTCTTGCATTATGAGTTGCCGGACAGGTTACATATAGTGGCCCTCCTGAAGAGAAGGCTTGCCGGATCGGTTGCGAAGGGTTTCCAGTGGGAGGACTTGGCGAATTTGGCCCAGGGCTTGAGCTACGCCGAAGTCACCCGCGCCGCCAACGAGGCTCTGAAGGACGCGCTGATCCACGATCGCAACAGAGTCCGTACAGAGGACATTCGGGCCATGCTCACCGAGCGCAAAGGTGTTGCTGATAGGTTGTCCACGCAAGCGGAATAGGGGAAGGGGGCGGGGGCACCCAATGGCGAAGGCTAGGGCGGACCGACATCGACACTTCATTCTTGAGGGCATCACCGAAACAGAGGCGTACCGCCGCCCCGGTGGTGGCGGACATCGCACGTTGATTCCCGAACAGGACCGAACTCAGCATGGCGGAGCGCTGCTGGGCCAAATTGAAGAGTGCCGAAGTGCCGCCGAAGCCGCCCGAGAGGTTCAGCGGAGCGTGGGGTTTGAGGGGGGTCGGGGCCTCTAGGTAGAATTCGTAAGTTTCCCTGACATTCAGCTGGCTTGCGAGAGCTTGGCAAGAGAGAGCCAAGGCATTGAATTGCTGAACGTGCGCCAGGATGAAAATAGAACTCTTGCTACCGTTTTCGTCCCTGACGGCAAGCTCGGTCATTTCGAACGCCTCATCCGCGACTATCTGGAGGAAAAGCGAGACCGCGCGGGCCGTCCCCTTGACAACAGGCGTCTGATCGACGCCATCCAGCAGATCCGCGCGGCCAGCATTCGGGCGCTTTGGACTGACGATGCCGAGGCCTTTCCGACCGCCCAGGAAGATCCATTGTGGTGGGAGGTATGGCTGCTGCGGCAAGGTCGTCCATCCGACGCCAGTGCCTCGTACACATTGCCGAACCCGGATGCTGACGCCACGGCCTCGTATCCACTGTTGGGTACGGACGCTTTCCGGGAGAGAGCAGAAGCCCAGGGAATGCAGGTGGCGCAAGGGGATGTGCGATTTCCGGAGCGTACAGTCCTATTGGTCCGCGCAACCCTCGAAGACATGCAGCACTCCATGGTTATACTCAACAGCATTGCCGAGTTGCGACGGGCGAAAGAGACCGCAGAGTTCTTCGATTCCCTCGACTGCCATGAGCAGCATGCGTGGCTTGACGAACTCCTTGCGCGAACACGATTTACTAAAGACACGGAGCAGGCGCCTTACGTGTGTCTGCTCGATACGGGTGTCAATCGAGGGCACCCGTTGCTTGCCCCGGCCCTTGCTGCCAGTGATCTGCATACCGTCGAACCTGGGTGGGGCACTGACGACGCTGAGGGCCATGGAACGGAGATGGCGGGTGTCACTCTGGCGGGGAACTTGACGGATATCCTCGATAGTAGTGACCCGGTAGAAATCGATCATCGACTCGAATCTGTCAAGCTACTGCCCAAGGATGGCGTAACCGGAACGGACCCTCGTCATCATGCGTACTTGACGCTTGAAGCGGTGGCGCGGCCGGAGGTCACTGCTCCGTCGCGGGTTCGAGTCTTTGGGATGGCCGTCACGGCCCGTGACAATCGGGACCGCGGGCGTCCGTCCGCTTGGTCGGCGGCGGTCGATTCGCTGGCGGCGGACGTTGACGGATACGGAGCCAATCCGCGGTTGCTCGTCGTGTCCACCGGGAACGTGAGCGACCCGAATGCATGGTCGCACTATCCGGACAGTAACGATACGGACGGGGTTCATGACCCCGCACATGCGTGGAATGCCCTCACCGTCGGCGCCTGTACAGATCTCGTGCAGATCACCGGCCCAGATGCGGCCGGGTACGTGCCGATCGCCCAAGGAGGAGACTTGAGCCCTTTCAGTACGACATCCCTGACATGGGATCCTTTCTGGCCGAACAAGCCGGACATCGTGCTCGAAGGTGGCAACGCGGCCAAGGACTCCCTAAGCGCAGTACCTTTGCCCAGTCTCAGCCTTTTGACAACGCACTATCGTCCTGCAGATCGACTCTTTACAACGACGCACGCGACTAGTGCTGCCATGGCGCTTGCGTCCAGACTGGCGGCACTAGTAATGGGCGCCTATCCTGACCTATGGCCAGAGACGGTGCACGCGTTGATGGTACATTCCGCGGAATGGACTGATGCCATGAAGCGTAGGTTTTTACCGGTGGGGAAACCTCCGTTAAAACGGGACTACGGGAAACTGCTTCGGCGGTGCGGATTCGGCGTCCCGGACATCAATCGCGCACTCTGGAGTGTTGAGAATTCCCTGACGATGGTCGTTCAGGAAACCCTGCATCCATTCAAGCGAGCTTCGGGCAAGCAGGTGACCCTCCGTGACATGCACCTTCATTCCCTCCCTTGGCCGCGGGATGTGCTGGAGAGCCTGGGCGATACGCCCGTCGAGTTGCGTGTCACGCTGTCCTGCTTCATCGAGCCCAACCCATCGCAACGAGGAGCACGATCGAGGTACCGGTACGAATCCCACGGCCTGCGCTTTGACGTGAAGCGCCCTCTGGAATCGCCGGACGACTTTCGGCGACGGATCAACTTGGCGGCAAGGGACGAAGAGGCAGGAGGCGTGCAGAATGGAGGGGACTCGTCTTGGCTGATCGGAGGCCAGGGACGGCATAGAGGTTCGTTGCACGGGGACATCTGGCAGGGAACCGCGGCGGCCCTTGCGAGTCGGGGCACTATCGCAGTCTATCCCACTGCAGGTTGGTGGAAGACGCGGCCAGCGTTGAAACGGTACGATAAAGCGGCCCGTTATGCCTTGGTCGTCAGCATCAGGGCGCCAGCGGTCGATGTGGATCTTTACAGCGAGGTCGCAAATCTGATCGCGACGAAGGTCAAGGTCGAGACCTGAGATGCGCTTCCTCATCGCCGACACCTTCACCGACAGCCTCGCCAAGCTGACCGGTCAAGAACAAAACGCAGCCAAAACCACGGCATTCGACCTGCAAGCCAACCCATCCCAGCCGGGACTCAGCTTCCACAGGGTCGGAAAATCGAAAGACCCGAACTTCTGGTCGGTGCGCGTTAACCTCGATGTCCGGATCATCGTGCACCGGACCCCCGACAGCACGGTGCTGTGCTACGTGGACCACCACGATGACGCTTACAAATGGGCAGAACGCCGTAAGTTGGAGATCCACCCCAAGACCGGTGCAGCTCAACTGGTCGAAGTGCGGGAGACGGTTCAAGAGATCGCCGTGCCGAAATATGTGAAAGCGGAGCAGGAAGCGCCGCCAAAGCCTCTGCTGTTCACCGACATAACCGACAGCGATCTCTTGGGCTATGGCGTTCCGGATGAATGGTTGAATGACTTACGCAGCGCCGATGAGGACAGCCTCCTGGACTTGGTCGGGCATCTGCCGAGTGAAGCAGCGGAGGCGCTGCTGGAATTGGCGATTGGTGGTACGCCTCAAATGGCGCAGGCGTTAGCCACGCCGCCCCCATTCGCACATTCCAAAGTCCAAATGGTAGCGGAGCCCGTAGCGAAATACAGAGGAACCCCGGTCCCCGACCCTTTCGAACACCCGGACGCCCAACGTCGTTTCCGTGTCATGCACGATGTCGCAGAGTTGGAGCGCGCGCTCAGCTATCCTTGGGAGAAGTGGGCGGTATTCCTTCATCCGGTGCAGCGCCGTGTAGTGGAGAAGCACTTCAGCGGTCCCGCCCGTGTGTTCGGCACGGCAGGGACCGGCAAGACTGTTGTCGCAGTCCACCGCGCCGCGCACCTCGCCCGCGTCAACCCTGATGCCAAGGTCCTGCTGACCACCTTTTCCGACACTCTGGCTGATGCTCTTCAAACCAAGCTCACGCGATTGATCCACAACGAGCCACGACTCGCAGAGCGTGTGGAGATCGAGGCTATCAATGCAGTCGGTGAACGGCTTTATCGTGCGCAATTTGGTTCACCAAGGATCGCAACGCGGGAACAGATCGAGGCGCTAGTCGTCAATGCGGCTGTCCAGGCAGAAAACAGTAATTTCAACTCCCGGTTCTTGCTGAGCGAGTGGGAAAACGTCGTCGATGCATGGCAGTTGGATAGTTGGGAGTCTTACCGCGACGTGCGACGGCTTGGTCGAAAGACCCGACTTCCTTCCGACCGCCGCTTGGCGCTCTGGTCTATTTTCGAGCGGGTCAGGGAAGAACTTCAGAACCGAGGGTTGTTGACCAGGGCCGGCATGTTCGGCTTACTGGCCGAGAAGCTCAAGGATCAACCGAATCCGCCGTTTGACTTCGCGATCGTGGATGAGGCGCAAGACGTCGGGGTTGCCCAACTCCGTTTCCTGGCGGCATTGGGAGGGCAGCGCCCGAACGGTCTCTTCTTCGCGGGCGATCTCGGACAGCGCATTTTCCAAACGCCGTTTTCCTGGAAGGCTATGGGCGTCGAGGTCCGCGGGAGATCCCGGATCCTCAAACTCAACTACCGCACCTCCCACCAGATCAGGGTGAGGGCTGATCGTTTGCTGGGTCCGGAAGTCGCCGACGTCGACGGCAACGTCGAGGATCGACGGGGAACCGTTTCAGCGTTCAATGGCTCAGATCCCACAATACGTTTGTTCGAGATCCGGCAGGAAGAGACGGACGCCGTGGGGACATGGTTGCAGCAATGCCACAACGAAGGCGTAAGTGCCCGTGAGATCGGGGTATTCGTGCGGTCAGCGGCGCAACTGGACCGGGCTCGCGCGGCAGTGGCCGCCGCCGGACTCTCTTGTCAGGTCCTGGATGAACAAGGCAGCACGGGTGGTGACCGCGTGTCGATAAGCACCATGCATCTGGCGAAGGGATTGGAGTTCCGCGCGGTCGCGGTCATGGCGTGCGACGATGAGGTCATTCCGCTACAGGAGCGGATCGAGAACGTAGCCGACGATGCCGACATCGAGGAGGTCTACGACACGGAGAGACACCTGCTCTACGTAGCCTGCACGCGGGCCAGGGACCACCTGATCATCACCGGAGTGGACCCTGCATCGGAGTTCCTGGATGATTTGCTGGCGCAATCATCGGGTGGGACTGGATGAGCGAGTGTGCTGCGTTGGTAGTGCGGTGACGCAGGTTGGCGGAATCCCGGGACTGGTTCGTGCAGGGGACCGCCACAAGAAGGATGCCCACCCGTCAGACAATCACAGCCCGTCATCCCTCGGCGGGATCTGCAAGCCTCGCTGTACTGCTGGCCGGGCGCCGACGCGGGCCAGCCACTCGTGGACGTTGGGATAGCGGTCCAGGTCGATTTCCTGCATCTCCCAGCGGTAGATCCAGGGGTAGGCGGCCACATCGGCGATGGAATAGTCCCGCGCCAGATAGTCCCGTCCGCTGAGTCCGCTGTTGAGCACTCCATAGACGCGGTTGTTCTCCGCCTGCCAGACTCCCATGTGGGCGTGCTCTTCGCCGGCGTCGCGGCAGCGTATCTGCCAGTGCACGCCAAGACCCGTGTGGGTGATGTGGCCGGAGGCAAAGAACAGCCAGTTCAAGACTTCCATACGAGCAGCCGGTTCTTCGGGTAGGAGCCGCCCCGACTTTTCTGCGAGATAGATCAGAATGGCCCCCGATTCGAACACGGTAACGGCCCGGCCGTTAGGGCCGTCGTCATCCACGATGCAGGGTATCCGGCCGTTGGGGTTGATGGCCAAGTACCAGTCTTCCTTCTGCTCCCCTTTCTCGAGGGCCATGGGCCGGACCCTGTAGTCCAGTCCGGACTCCTCCAGCATGATGGAGGCCTTGCGGCCGTTGGAGGTTGCCTTGCTGTACAGCGTGATCACGTTTGGTTCTCACTCAGTTACGGCGGTCAACATCGTGGAGTACAGGGTGGCATGACCCAGGACACGCCGAGGCGCAAGTTCGCCGGCTCACTCCCCATCCAGCTCCCTGTGCAGCCACCTCAAAATCGTCGGGAACACGTCCGGCGATTCTCCCATGTGGCCGCCGGGGAACAGGCGCATGGCCTTGGGGTTGCCGCACTCCAGCAGCATGAAGAAGTCCTCGATGGGCACCTGGAGGTCGTCCTTTCCGTTGACCAGGAGCATGGGGGCGCAGGGCTTGTCGAGCCAGCCCTGGTCCTTGAGGGACAGGATGGGCATGATCTCGACGAGTTCCTCGAAGGTCTTCTTGCCGAAGAGCCTCGCCCGGGCCTCGATGAGGTCGAAGAGATAGGACGAGGCGTTGCGGGAGCGCTGCTGCCAGTCGGGCTGGAAGAAACCGTGGATGCCGCCGCCCCAGTTGACCGCGGCGCGCAGCCGCTCCGGCTCGACATGGGCCATCTTGGTGGACCAGTAGCCGCCGAAGCTGGCGCCCAGGACGGCGATGCGGCCCGGAACCACTTCCGGCCGGGTGACAAGGTGGTCCAGGGCGACGCTGTAGACCTCGTGGGCGGTATCCGACGCGAGCACCGGGGACTCGCCGGTGCCGGGGCTGTCCATGATGAAGCAGCCCCAGCCCTCGGCGAGCATGGACTCCACGAAGCTGTGGCGCTCTTCCTTCCAGTTGTCGATGCCGCCCCAGTGCATGATGACCGGCGCCGGCCGTTTGGCCGGAAGACGCAGGTAGCCGACCACTTCCTTGTCGCCCAAGGGGAGGGCGATGCGCTCCAGCGGGGGGTCGAAGTAGCGCGCGGCGGCGAGGTAGGTCTCGATGGTCTTGCGGTAGGCCTCCTGCTTGCCGGGAGAGCTGGGGAAGGGGTGGCGCCCGGCGCCGTAGTAGGCGGCGGCCTGGAAGTAGGCCTCCCTGGCCTCGTCTGCCCGTCCCTTTTCCTCCGCCTCCCTGGCGGTGTTCTCCCAGCGCGCACCGGGCTTGCTCCAGGCCTCGGCCCAGGCGTCAGGGTCGAGACTGTCCAGCCCGTCCAGCACTTCGCCGGCTTCGGCCGGATCCATGAGATGGAACGGGCTGCGCCTGCCCACGCGTTTGCGTATGCGGTCCTTGATTTCGTCGAGAGTCGCGGCTTCGGCCATGAATGCAATCCTCCGGGTTGGCGTGGTTCGAAGTGAGAATGCGGATTTGGGTCCCGGTGCCGGAATGCCGGCCACCACCCGCGTTCGGTTGAGAATATCACGATTTCGTAATACAGAATAAGTCCATCAGGCCAACCGCCATGACGAAAGAGGACTATTACATTCAGGGCATGGAATCGTATGCCGACGATCGGGTGGAGGAGGCCATCGAGTCGTACAAGAAGGCTCTCGCCGAGGACCCCGGCTACGGTGACGCCCTGCACGCCCTGGGGATGGCGTACGCGAATCTGGACCGCCTGGACGAGGCCATCGAGGCGGGCAAGCGCCTGATCGAGGCGACCCCCGACGATGAGCTGGCCTACACGAGCCTTTCCATCTTCTACCAGCGCAAGGGGATGATCGAGGAGGCCGAAGCCGTTGGCGCCAAGGCCAGGACCCTGGGGTGGAAACGGCAGCTTGCCGAGAACAAGTAGCCGTCGCGGCCCGTACGGCCGGCGGCGCGCCCGAACAGCATCCACAAACTCACGGGGCCGTCCGCCAGGAAGGGATACGCATGAATCTGGACAGCATTACCGTCGAATCGATCCGGGATTCCCTGAGAGAGCGCAAGTACATCTGCGACCGAAGCCTCGCCACGGTGGTCTATCTCTCGGTCCGGCTGGGCAAGCCGATCCTGCTGGAAGGGGAGGCAGGTGTGGGCAAGACCGAGATCGCCAAGGTGCTCTCGGACGTTCTCGGGACCCGGCTGATCCGGCTCCAGTGCTACGAAGGGCTGGATTCCAACACGGCGCTTTACGAGTGGAACTACCCGAAGCAGATGCTGCGGATCAAACTGGAGGAGATCGGCTCCCGGGACCGTGAATCGGTCGAAACCGAGATCTTCTCCGAGGACTACCTCATCAGCCGTCCGCTGCTCGACGCCATCCGCACCGACGGCGCCGAACCCCCGGTCCTGCTCATCGACGAGATCGACCGCGCCGACATGGAGTTCGAGGCGTTTCTTCTGGAGGTGCTGTCGGATTTCCAGATCAGCATTCCGGAAGTGGGCACCATCCGGGCAGGCAAGCGGCCCTACGTTTTCCTGACCTCCAACCGCACCCGGGAGATCCACGACGCGCTCAAGCGACGGTGTCTGTATCACTGGATCGAGTACCCCACGTTCGAAAAGGAGTACGAGATCATCATGACCAAGTACCCGGAGATCCGGGCGCTCATGGCCGAACAGATCTGCGCGTTCATGCAGCAGGTCCGGCAGATGAATTTCTACAAACGGCCGGGAGTGGCCGAGACCCTGGATTGGGCGTCGGCGCTGCTGCTGCTGAACCGCGGCGAGCTGGAACCCGAGATCGTGAAGGAGACGGTGGGCTGCGTGTTCAAGTATCGGGAGGATCTGCACCATCTGGAGGAAGAGCTCTCCGGCGACAAGCTCGACATGGACCGGATCCTCAAGGAGCCGGCCACCCTGGTTGGCGGTCGGTAACACGGCGACAGCCGGGAACGGATCATGGCGAAAGAGCTGAACGACGAAGACATCATCCGCGCGGTGGAGCGCTACAAGCCCCTGCGCGGCCGGGGCACGCAGGCCAACATGCTGCTGTTCGGCCGGGTGCTCAAGGACCTGGGGTTCCGGCTGGGCCTGAGCCAGGTGATCGATGCCAACCGCTGCCTGCCGCTCATCGATATACGGAGCCGGCCGGACTTCCATCGGGCGCTGGCCGCCAACCTGCTCCACGAACACGAGGACATCGAGCTCTTCGACCACGTGTTCGAGGCCTTCTGGCAGGGGGACATGGAGATCGAGCCCGGCATCGAGACCATGGAGGTTCCCGCCCAGAGCCCGGACGAGGCGCTGGATTCATCGGACGACAGCAGCGGCAGCATGGAAGAGACGGTGGCGGAGCGGGAGAGCGCCAGCGACGACGGCGCCACGGACCCGGAGCCGCTGATGGTGCCCACCTACAGCCCCAACGAGCAACTGAACGAGAAGGACTTCAGCGAGATGGGCATCGAGGAGAGCCGGGCCGTGACCCAGGCCATCCTCCTCATCGCCTCGAAGATCGCCACCCAGGTGAGCCGTCGCAAGAAGCGCGCCCGCCGGGGCACGGAGATCGATCCACGGGGCACCATGCGCCGCAACATCAAGTACGGCGGCGAGCTGGTGGAGCTGGTGGCGCGCAAGCGGCGCATCAAGAAGACCCGGGTGGTGCTGCTGTGCGACGTGAGCGGCTCCATGGACTGTTACAGCCGTTTTCTCATCCAGTTCATGTACGGCCTGCAGAACGAGCTGTGGGGCGTGGAGACCTTCGTCTTCAGCACCACCTTGAGCCGCATCACGCACCTGATCCGGACCAAGAACATCGGCAACGCCCTGGAGAAGATTTCCAGGAGCGTGCTGGGCTGGTCCGGCGGCACCAACATCGGACGGTCGCTGGAGATCTTCAACCGCGACTTCGCGGTCAGCATGGTCACCCACCGCACGGTCGTGGTCATCATCAGCGACGGCTGGGACCGGGGCGACGTGGGCGTCCTGGAGCGGCAGATGCAGGCCCTCAAGCGGCGCTGCGGCAAGCTCATCTGGCTGAATCCGTTGCTGGCCAGCGAGAACTACGAGCCCTTGTGCAAGGGCATGCAGGCGGCGCTGCCGTACCTGGACCTGTTTCTTTCGGCGCACAACGCCAACAGTCTGGTCCATCTGGGCCATACCATGCGCAAGCTGGTGGCGTAGGAGGGGGCGGTTCCGGACCCGCCGGTGCCGGGGGAACCCTGCCGTACCGCGGGACAACCGGCCAGGCCGGCGCGACAAGGAGTCATCCATGGAATCCATTTATGATGACGTCAAGGAGTTCCTCGACAAGGGCGAGACGGTGGCGGTGGCGACCATCGTCTCCACCAGGGGCTCGACGCCACGGGAGGTGGGGGCCAAGATGGTGGTGACGGCGTGGGGCGAGATCCTCGGCACCATCGGCGGCGGATGCGGCGAGGCCGACGTCCGGCGCGAGGCCATCGAGGTGGTGCGGACCCGCAAGCCCCGCACCGTGCGCGTGGACCTGCTGGACGACATCTCGTCCGACAGCCCGGCGGTGTGCGGCGGCATCATGAACGTCTTCATCGATCCCTGGTGGAAGGACAAAGAGGGAGACTGACGGCTCCGGGAATGACGGAACGGCTTGCCGGCCTGTGCCACAGGGCGGGCTCTGACCGGGCCCATGGGGTTTCCCAAGGTAACGGATGAATGGACACACTGGTTCAAGAGCTCATCAGGGTCAAGCGTGAGGGTGCGGGCGCGGTGCTCCTCACCGTGGTGGAGTCCCAGGGCCTCGACGGGCTCGACAGCGGTGCCAAGTGCCTGATCCGGGACGGACGCATCGTCCTGGGGGCGGTGAACGACGCGGAACTGGAGCGGACGGTTCTCCGGGAGGCGGCCGAGCGGCTCTCGGCCGAGCACTCCCGGCTGGTGTCCCTGGAGACCGCATCGGGGGGGCAGGCGGACGTCTTTTTCGAAGTGATGCCGTCGCCGCCCAGGCTCATCGTCATCGGCGCCGGGCACATCGCCGTGCCGCTGGTGAAGATCGCCAAGCTCATGGACTACCACGTGGTGGTCATCGACGACCGCATTCTTTTCGCCAACCGGGAACGGTTCCCGGAGGCCGACGAGGTGGTGGTGGGCGACATGGCCGAGACCGTGAAGGAGCTGGACGTTACGCCGACCACCTACGTGGTGCTCATCACCCGCGGTCACAAATACGATGAACCGTGCCTGCGGGAACTGCTGGACCGGCCGGCCAGGTACATCGGCATGATCGGCAGCAAGCGGCGGATCAAGGCGTGCTTCGAGCGGTTCAAGGAAGAGGAGCACATCTCCGAGGAGCTGATCTCCCGGGTGTACGCGCCCATCGGACTCGACATCGGCACGGAGACGCCGGAGGAGATCGCGGTGGGAATCCTGGGTGAGATCATCAAGGTCCGGCGCGGCGGCAAGGCGCAGTCCCTCTCCGGGAACAAGTGAGACCCTCCCGCGACATCCTGGTGAAAGGGGTGGTGTTCTCGGACCTGGGACGGGCCGGCGCGTTCCTGGGCATTGATTGGGTGCGGGACGCCATCCGGGAGCGGCTTGGCTTCGAACCCTTCCCAGGCACGTTGAACGTGCGGACGCGCGGCGTCGATCTGGCCCGGTGGGATCAGGTTCGACGGCAAGGCGGGAAGATCGTCCTGTCTTCGCCCGATCCGGCCTTCTGCAACGCCTTCCTGTTCACGGGTTCCATCGAGGGATGGGAGTCCCGACCGGGATCGCGTGAAAGGATCGCGGTAGTGGTTCCGGAGGTCAGGGAATACCCCGCCGACAAATTGGAGATCATCGCCCCGGTTTCGTTGAAGCAGACCCGCTCGGTGCGGGACGGCGACGAATTGACCGTGGTGTTCGATCAGGGCCCGTGAAGCGCGCGAGGACCGTCCCCAAAGGACATCACGGCAAACAGGATCGTTACAGGAGGTAAGCCAGCATGCGCCGTCTCATCGTAGGGTTGTCGGGAGCCACCGGATCGATCTTCGGGATCCGCATTCTCCAGGTCCTGCAACCGCTACCGGACATCGAGACCCACTTGGTCATGAGCAAGGCGGCCAAGATGACCCTCCAGGTGGAGACGCCGCATTCGGTGAAGGAAGTGGAGGCCATGGCCGACGTGGTGCACGATATCAACAATATCGGCGCCAGCATCGCCAGCGGCTCCTTCCGCACCGCCGGCATGGTCATCGCGCCGTGCTCCATGAAGTCCATGGGCGGGATCGTGCTTTCCGTGGGGGGCGACCTGCTGGTGCGCGCCTCCGACGTTATCCTCAAGGAGCGCAAGAAGCTGGTGCTGGTGGTCCGCGAGACTCCCTTGCACCTGGGCCATCTCGAGAGCATGGCGCAGCTCACCCGCATGGGCGCGGTGATCTTTCCGCCGGTCCCCGCCTTCTACCACCGGCCCAAGACTCTGGACGACGTCATCAACCAGACCGTTGCCCGTATCCTGGACCAGTTCGAGGTCGATACCGACATGTTCAGGCGGTGGAATGAAGAATCCCTGAGCCGCTATCCGGCGGACAAGGAATGAGCCGGATGCGGCGTCCATAAGGCGGGACGCCCGCGGCCGGATGTTTCCCATGGCCGATCTCGAAGAACAGATTCTCGAATACCTCCGGGCCCACAACACCATGACCCTCGGCACCTGCCTGGACGGGGCGCCGTGGAACGCCACGGTCTTCTACGCCAGCGACGGGTTTCATCTCTATTTCTTCTCCGCTCCGGACTCGCGCCACTGCACGAACCTCACGGCCAACCCGCGGGTGGCGGTGACGGTCCAGGAGGACTACGAGGACTGGCGCGAGATCAAGGGGATCCAGCTCGAGGGAACCGTGGATCTCATCGACTCGGTGACGACCAAGGCCAAGGCCATGGCGGTCTACGCGCGAAAGTACCCCGGCGTCATCAGGCTGTTCACGGACCCCGCCAGCGGGATCTATCATCGGGCGTTTCTCAAGGTGAAGTTCTACCGTGTGATTCCGGAGACGCTTTACTACATCGACAACCGGCAAGGGTTCGGCAAGAGGCAGGAATTGGTCCTCGGCAAGGGCTGACGCCGCCGGACCGGTACTGCCGCGGTGCCCGGGGCTGCGTCGAACCAGGGAGGATCGCTTCGTGTCACGACTATTGGGCAAGGAAATGCCGGACGAGCTGTTTGCGCTGATGAGCGGCAAGGCCGTCGAGGCGGGCAAGGTGTTCATCATGGCCACGATGGACGAGAACGGCTGGGCCCACCCGGCCATGGGGTCCTACTACGAGCTGGTGGCCAAGAGTCCCGGCCGCATCCATCTGGCCGTGGGCAAGAACAGCACCACGGAACGGAACCTCGTGCGCACCGGCGCCCTGACCCTGGTGGTCACCGACCACGGCATGAACTTTTATCTCAAGGGCGGCGCCAAGCGGACGCGAGAGAAACTGGCGGACACCCCCTTCGCGCTGTTCCAGGTGGAGCTCCACGCGGTCCTGGAGGACCAGGAACCGGGGGTCACCATCGTCACCGGCGTACGCTACGAGTCGAATCGGAGCCCCAACGCGGAGTTCATGCAGCAGATGCTCGATAGGACCTGCGAAGCGTTGGCGGCCGCGCCCTGGGAGACGTAGGGGAAGGTTTCCACCCCGCCCGTGTGTCCGGGGGCCATGCCGGGATGCGCTGGCCAGTCAACGCCGTTCGTGTTAGCTACAGGATACGGATGTTGTGAGATACAACACCCGTATCAAGTTCTCGGGCAGCGACGCCGCTGCCGACTTTCGTGAAACTTCAAGGAGGTTTGCTGTATGGACCCGATTACGGACCCGATTGCCATTGACGTGCACGTCCACCTTTGCGACGAGCTGACCCTGAGCTCGAAGGGCGACCGCCCGAAACAGATGGCCCAGTACTTCAAGCGGGAGCGGAAGCCCGTCTCCATCGACGAGATGGCGGACGAGTATCGTGCGCGCAACATGATGGCCGTGATTCAGAACACCACCGATGAGACCATCACGGGGCTGAAACCGGTGCCCAACGAGCACGTGGCCGACGGCGTGAAGCGGAACTCCGACGTTTTCCTGGGCTTCGGCGTCATCGATCCGTGGCAGCAGAAGGTGGCGCTGCAGGAGATCCGGCGTATCAAGGACTTGGGCCTGCACGGTGTGGGCGAGATCAATCCGGCCCGGCAACAGTTCTTCCCCAACGACACCCGCTTCTATCCCCTGTGGGAGGAATGCCAGAAGCTCGAGTTGCCGATCCTGTTCCACAGCGGCATGGCCGGCGCCGGCGCCGGCACTCCCGGGGGCATGGGCAACAAGCTCAAGTTCACCCAGCCGATCCACCTGGATGACGTGGCCGCGGACTTCCCCGAGCTGAAGCTCATCTGCGCCCATCCGTCGTGGCCCTGGACCGCCGAGAGTCTCGCCATCGCCCGGCACAAGAGCAACTTCTACATCGATCTGTCGGGCTGGTCGCCCAAGTACTTCGCCGCCGAGCTGGTCCAGCAGGTGAACTCGATCCTTCAGGACAAGGCCATGTTCGGCTCCGACTGGCCGGCCATCGGCGTGGAGCGCTGGCTGGACGACTTCGCGAAGATCAGCATCAAGCCCGAAGTCAAGCAGAAGCTCATGCTGGACAACGCCAGGAAGTTCTTCGGCATGGACCAGGGGGGCCTGACCGAGTAAGCGAATCGTAGCGAGAGGTAGGGAAATGGAGGCCGTTCGTGGGCGGATTCGAGGAGAATATCAGGAATATTTGACGAAAATCCAGCCACAAATGGACCCCTTTCCCTGCCTCGTAGTAGATTTTGCATTACTAGGACAGGCCCCCAGGAGCCGGTACAGGCCATCAACACTCCGGAAGTCGAGGGGAGCGTCGCAGTCCGTCTCCTTCCCCCGATGGGGTTCAGCATGTCGGTCGAATTGATCAAGGCCGCGCGGCCCGCCTCCCACGGCTTCCAGGTCATGGCGAAGCCCACCGGCGCCATCTGCAATCTGGACTGCGTCTACTGCTACTATCTCAAGAAGGAAGACCTCTATCCCGAGACCCGGTCCTTCCGCATGGAGCGGGACGTGCTGGAGGACTACATCGCGCAGCACGTCGAGGCCTGTCCGGACCCGGTCGTCGACTTCGCCTGGCACGGCGGCGAGCCCACCATCCTGGGCCTCGACTACTTCCGGGAGATCGTCGCGCTCCAACGCAAGCACTGCCCGCCGGACCGCAAGGTCCGCAACGGCATGCAGACCAACGGGGTCCTGCTCGATGACGAGTGGTGCCGTTTCCTGGCCGAGGAAGGCTTCTCCATCGGCTTGAGCATCGACGGCTCCGAGAAGCTTCACGACGAGTACCGCGTCACAAAGGGGCAGCAGCCCACCCACCGAAAGGTGGTGCAGGCGTTCAAGCGGCTCAAGGCCTACAGGGTGCCCTGTGACGTGCTGTGTGTGGTCCACGCCGGCAATGTCGGCCACCCCACCACGGTCTATCGTTATTTCAAGAGCATCGGCGCCGACCACCAGCAGTTCATTCCGCTCGTGGAGCCTCTGCCCGGCGACGCCGGGGTGACCCCCCGCAGCGTGCCGTCGGAGGCCTTCGGCAGATTCCTGTGCGCCATCTTCGACGAATGGATCCGCACCGACGTGGGCCGGGTCACCATCCAGATCTTCGACGAAGCGGCCCGCACCGGCCTCGGCATCGACCACGCACTGTGCATCTTCCGGGAAACCTGCGGCGACGTGCCGGCGTTGGAGCACAACGGCGACTTCTATTCCTGCGACCACTACGTGGACCCGGAATACCGCGTCGGCAACATCCGCGAGACGCCGCTGGCGCGCATGATCGACAGCGACGCTCAGCGGAAGTTCGGCCGCGACAAGTGGACCTCGCTGCCGCGCTACTGCCGTGAGTGCGAGGTGCGCGCCCAGTGCAACGGCGGCTGTCCCAAGGACCGGTTCATCAAGACTCCCGACGGGGAGGACGGGCTCAACTATCTCTGCGCCGGCTACAAGAAGTTCTTCATCCACAGCCGGGAGCACCTGAGCACCATGGCCGGCCTGTGGCAGACCGGCGAGCCCATGGAGAAAGTCATGCGCCTGGTGCGGGAGGCGGACGCCGCCGTCCGGCCCGAAGCCGGCCGCAACGACCCCTGTCCCTGCGGCAGCGGCCGCAAGTACAAACGCTGCTGCCTGACGATGTGATGAAGAACGCATCGGACCCGGCCGCCCTTGTCGCCATCGACGTCGGTTCCAGCGCGACCTTCGGCCGAAACATCGAGCTGCCGGTCAACAACAACCCGCGCGTCGACCCCTGTGTTACAGGCTCCTAGTTGAGGGTGCGTGAGCCGGAGCCGGAAGGCACGGTCGGGGTTTCACCGCCCAGTTCCAGGAGGCTGACGAGGACCTCCTCCCGTTCCTTCAGGGATCCTGTTACAAGAAGCGCCTGCTTTTCCGATGGATGGAAGGGCATGGCGACTCCCAGGAAATTCACGAGATCGGCATCGGATATGGGGTCGAGTTGGCTCATGTCGATGTTGAGGCCGCGGCCCTGCGCGTAGCGGTCCAAGGCCCGCGTCAGGCGCGTGCGATCGATGGCGTCGGAGTCCGTCTGCTGCAGGTCACCGAAATACTCGTAGTCCGGTCGCACGCGCCGGTAGCCGCGTTCCAGGGACAGCTCCTCCTTGATGCGGAAACGGCTGACTCCGCGAAGCTGGACCATGTAGCGTCCGTCCGACGATTTTTCCCATCGTTCGATGTGTCCGGCGCAGCCGACGTCGTAGAGACCGGGCATGGTAGACTCGGCTCCGGGCTGCGGGAGATTGTCTTTCCGGGGAACAAAGGGCTGGATCATGCCGAAAACACCCTCCGCCTCGAGGGCGTCCCGCACCATGTTCCGATACCGGGGCTCGAAGATATGCAGCGGCAACCGTGTGCCGGGCAAGAGCAGCACTCCCGTGAGCGGAAAGACGGAGAGGATTTCGGGTAACGAGACGGATTCGGCTTTGTCTTCCATACGGACTCCCCTCATTGATTATAAAGCCCCTCGGACAGCCGTCAACCCGGTGTCGTGTCCCACGATGGGCCGTCAGGCGTAGGCATCGTATATTCCGTCGAACTTGGCCAGTTTGAAGCGGACCATGTTCCGCGCGGCATGGGCGACGACCTTGCGTTCGCGCTCGGACTCGCAGTAGCGCTCGACCACCCGTGCCGCGATGGTCGTGTGCTCCTGGTCCGCCACCGCGTGCACCGTGAAGAACTCGCGGTCGTACCCGTTGATCCCGTACCGGTCGGCCAGGCACCCATCGAACTCCGCGGCGTAACGGCCCACCATGCTTTCGTTCACCAGCGCGCTCGTGCGGCTCTCAGCCGGCGAGCCCAGAAACATGCCCCTGAGTATGGCCGCGGCGTGGGCCTGGCATTCGAAGATGGGCAGAGCCTCGTCGAAGTCCTCTTCGGTGAGACCGATGGCCAGGCCGAAACGCTTCATGAGATCCGGGTGCGTCCGTTCCTCCGTGAAGGCGTGGAGGAACAGATCGTAGAGTTCCTGGTTGTGGGCGTTCTTGGCCATGCACAGGACGAACCCCTTGTTGATGGCCACATTGAGGATGTAGTGCTGCACCGCGAAGCTCTGGAGCCTGCGATTCGACAGCCTGCCGTCGCGCAGGTCGGAGAAATACCTGCTCTCCATCAGCCGCTCGACTCCGGGGTGGATGATTTCCTCCACGACGGAGTCTACAAAGGCTTGGGTTGTCATGACGCTCCTTTCCCGAAAAAAGACCGTTCCGCCGCAAGCCGGCGCGGAGTGGCACAGGAAATGGACCGAACAGGACACTAAAGGAATCGCTGCGGCGCTGTCAAGGGTCCCCGGATACGGTTGAAGCGGAAGGCGAAACAGGGAATAGTATCCAGGTATCGCGCCGGGGGCTGCTTCACGGGCCGCAACCGAAAGGAGTGCCATCATGTGGAAGGGATTCAAGGTCATCGATGCAGACGCGCACATGCATGAGCCGCAGTACCTGTGGGAGCGCTACGTCGAGCCCGCATACCGGGATCAGGTGCCCAAGGTGGCCTTCATGGACGGGGCTTTCATGGTCTATGAGCCCGACGGCCGGATCATTCCCGAAACCGAGAAGCAACCGAAGCTGCCGGCCACGGCATGGGCCGACATGGACGCAAGGTACGGCGAGGGATACCGCACGTGGTGGTCCGCGGAGACGCGGCTCAAGGACATGGACACGCACGGCTGGGACGTCCAGGTGCTGTTGCCTACGGGCAACAACGGCAACTTCGCCTACCGGGTGGCGCTCAAGGACGCCAGGCTGGGCGCCGCCATGTGCCGGGCCTACAACAACTGGTGCCGGGACTACTGTGACGCGGACCCCAAGCGCCTCAAGTTCGTCGCGGTGCTCCCGGGACCGGATACGGAGGCCATGCTGGTGGAGGCCCGGCGGGCGGTGGAGGAGTTGGGCGCCGTGTCCGTGCGGAACCCGTTCCTGCCCGAGGGCAGGTGGCTGCACGAGCCGGAATACGACGCGCTCTGGCGGTTGGCCTGCGAGCTCGACTTCCCCGTTTCGATTCACGGCGAATACCGCCAGCGGCGCTTCCACCCCTTTGCCGGCGGCAACCGCGGCAACGTGGACGACCGGGACATGCAGCAGCTTGCCCTGAGGGGCCTCGACCATGCCCTGGGTTTCCCGTGCGACAACATGGCGACCATGGGCCACTTCATCTTCACGGGCATCCTGGACCGCTTCCCCGGGTTGCGGCTGGGTATCCTGGAGTCCAACGTCGGTTGGGTGCCGTTCTGGCTCGGCCGGATGGACGAGCACACCCACGGCCGCAACAGCGTCATGGGAAACGCGGTGGAGCGTCTGCCGATGCTGCCCAGCGAGTATTTCAAACGCCAGATCACGGTGACCTGCGACAGCGACGAGAGCGCCCTGTCGTACGCGGTGGACCATTTGCACGGCGACAACATCGCCTGGAACACCGATTATCCACATCCGGATGCGCCCAGGCCGGAGAAGGCATTGCCGGATCTGGACGCGCAGCAGATATCGGACGAGGCCAAGGGCAAGATCCTCTGGGACAACGCGGTTGCGCTCTATGGCTCCCGCATCCTGGCGTGAACCCGCCCTGAAAGGATTCCTTGTCGCGCCGGCTCGGCCGGCCGATCGAGTGACGAATGGACGAGATTCGGTTTGTAGACACCACGTTGCGGGACGGGCACCAGAGCCTCTGGGCCGAGCGCATGACCACCGGCATGATGCTGCCCGTGGCCCGGACCATGGACGAGGCCGGGTTCGACGCCATCGAGCTCATGTCCGCTTCCCACCTCAAGAAGTGCGTACGCGAGCTCAGGGAAGACCCGTGGGACCGGGTGCGGATGGTGGCGGAGCGCGTCACCCGGACGCCGCTACGGCTGATGGCGGGCAGGGTGAACGCGTTCGAGATCACGCCGGTATCGGTGTACGAGCTCTTCATCGAGCGGATGGCGGCCAACGGCATCCGGCAGGCGCGCATCTCCGAGGAGTGGAACGAGCTCGAAGGCTGGCGGCGCAAGGTCGGCATCGCCCGCAAGAACGGCCTCCAGCCCATCGTCAACCTCATCTACTCGGTGTCGCCGAAGCACACCGACGAGTACTACGCGCGGAAGACCCGCGAGGCCGCGTCCCTGGGGGTGCCGTTCCTCTGCCTCAAGGACCCCGGCGGCCTCCTCACCCCCGAACGCACCCGCACCCTGGTGCCGGTGATCTTCGAGAACGCTGCCGGCATCCCGGTGGAGCTGCACACCCACTGCACCACCGGGCTCGGTCCCCTGTGTTGCCTGGAGGCGGTGAAGCTCGGCATCCGCACGGTGAACACGGCCGTTCCGCCGCTGGCCAATGCCTCCTCGAACCCGTCCGTGTTCAGCGTCGCCGCCAACCTGCGCGCCTTGGGCTATCATTGCGCCTTGGACACGGACGCCCTGGCGAAAGTGTCGGAGCATTTCACGGCGGTGGCTCGGCAGGAAGGGTTCCCCATGGGCGCTCCGGTGGAATACGACCACGCCCAGTACCAGCACCAGGTTCCCGGCGGAATGATCTCGAACCTGCGCCACCAACTGCAGAAGGTCGGCCTGGAAGGCAAGGTGGAGGGGGCTCTCGAAGAGGTGGTGCGGGTGCGGGCGGACCTCGGCTACCCCATCATGGTGACGCCGCTGTCGCAGTTCGTGGGCAGCCAGGCGGCCATCAACGTCATCGTCGGCGAGCGTTACCAGGAGGTCACCGACCAGATCATCCAGTACGCGCTCGGGCTCTGGGGCCGGGAGGGCGCCGAAACCATGGATCCCGACGTCAAGCAAAAGATCCTGGACCGCCCCCGGGGCAGGGAGATGGCCCGCTGGGTGCCGCCGGACCTAACCATCGAAGATGTACGGCGCAAGCTCGGCGGCCCGGGGGTGACGGACGAGGAACTGCTGCTGCGATGGATGCTGAGCGAGGAGGAGATCGCCGCCATGCGCGCGGCCGGTCCGCCCCGGGAGTACCTGAACGCGCGGTTGCCCATGGTGGCGCTGATGGAGCGGCTGACCCACCGGAGCCGGTACGCGGGGATCCAGGTGCGGCGCCCGGGTCTTTCGCTGTCGTTGCAGAAGAGTGGGGTCCAGGAGCCTGTCCGGGTAAGCGAATCGTAGCGAGAGGCAGGGAAATGGACCCATTTCCCTGCCTCTCAGTAGATTCCTGCTTTACTCGGAGCCTGTACCGGGCCGGCGCCCGCGGGCACGCCCGCAGAAAGGAGAACGCATGCCGGACCTGATAACCCTTGGGCGTTCCGTCGGCGGGTTGCTCAAGGATAGCGGACAGACCGTGGCGGTTGCCGAATCCTCCACCGGCGGCTTGATCTCCGCCGCGCTCCTGTCGCTGCCCGGCGCCTCGGCGTACTTCGTCGGCGGGGGCGTGATCTACACCCGGCAGGCCCGGGCGGGTCTGCTGATGATGCCCGAGAGCGAGGTGGCGGTCCGCGGCAGCACGGAATCCTACGCGTTGAGCACGGCGCGGCTGATTCAGGCGCGGTTGAACACCACCTGGGGTCTGGCGGAAAGCGGCGCCACCGGTCCTTCGGGGAATCGCTACGGCGACGCCGCCGGACACAGTTGCATGGCCATCGTCGGACCGGTGGAGAAGGCCGTCACCATCGAGACCGGCCAGGCGGATCGGGAAGCCAACATGTGGGCCTTCACCCGGGCCGCCCTGACGTTGCTGGAAGAAGCGGTGCGGCGGGGCGTGTAGGGACGGTTTCAAACCGGACCGTGTCCGCAACGCGCCGCTGGCCGGCAGGCCTGCCGGCGGCGTTCGGACCCCGATGGCGCGGACCGCGCCACGAGAGGAAGGGCCGGCGATGAGAGTCAACCCATGACCTCCAGGGAGGATCTCCAGGCCGAAGCCTGCCGGGTCATTGATGCCCGCAGACGGGACATCATCGGTCTCGGCGAAACGATTCTGCGCAACCCGGAAACGGGGTTCAACGAGGTCGGGACCGCTGAGCTCGTGGCCACGCGTCTCCGGGGGCTCGGGCTCGATCCTCAACAGGGTCTGGCCGTCACCGGCGTCAAGGGCCGGAAGGACTGCGGCGGTCCCGGCCCCACCCTGGCCATTCTGGGCGAGCTGGACTCGCTCCGGGTGTCGGACCACCCCCATGCCGATCCCCGGACCGGCGCGGCCCATGCCTGCGGCCACAACGCACAGGTGGCCGGGATGGTGGGCGCCGCCATGGGGCTCCTGTCCGCCGCGGTGTTGCCGGAACTCCGCGGTTCGCTGGTGTTCTTCGCCGTTCCGGCCGAAGAGATGATCGACGTCGACGAGCGCCTGCAGCGCAAGGCGCGCAAGGAGATCGAGTTTCTTGCCGGCAAGGCGGAGCTCATTCGGCTCGGCCATTTCGACGACGTGGACCTGGCGATGATGTTCCACACCAAGACCGACGTGCTTGCCTCCCACGTGGCCCGGTCGTCCAATGGCGCCATCATCAAGAAGATCCGCTTCATCGGCAAGGCCGCTCACGCGGGCGGGAGCCCCCAGAAGGGCATCAACGCCCTCAACGCAGCCTCCCTGGCCATGACCGCCATCGCCTATCAGCGGGAGACCTTCCACGACCAGGACACCATTCGCGTCCACCCGATCATCACCCGGGGCGGCGACGCGGTGAGCGTGGTGCCGGCGGAGGTCACCGTCGAGACGTTCATTCGCGGGAAGACCATCGAGGGCATCCTCGACGCCAACCGCAAGGTGGACAACGCGCTCCGGGGAGCGGCCATGGCGGTGGGCGCATCGGTGGAGATTACGACGGTGCCGGGTTATCTGCCTCAGACCAACAACCAGACCATGGTCCGGCTTTGGGGCGAGAACGTCGGCCGGGTGTTCGGTGCCGGGCAGTTCGAGCATGGTGCGGAGCATCGCACCAGCAGCACCGACTTCGGTGATCTGGCGCACATCATGCCGGCGATGCAGCCCTACGTCGCCGGCGCCGCCGGGGGCGGTCATACCAACGGCTACCTGCTGGTGGACCACGATTCGGTCTACGTGAAATCCGCCAAGCTCCTGGCCATGACCGCCATCGACCTGCTCCACGACGACGCCGCGGCGGCGCGCCGGATCCTGCGGGAGGACAGGCCCCGTATGACCAGGGAGGAGTACCTGGAGTTTCAACGCAAGCTGGACGCCACGGAGTTGTTCCAGCCGTAAGCCCTATCCGGACAACACGCGAAGCACGGCGCGGCTCATCTCGAACAGCCGGTGGTCCCGGCAGCGGCGCCCCACCAGTTGCAGTCCCACGGGAAGGCCCGCGGGTCCCTTGAATACGGGAAGCGTAACGCACGGTACGTAGGTCCAGGTGGCGAGGATGTTGAACGACGTGTCGCCCGTGTTGTCCAGCCCCTCGGGCGCCTCACCCGTGGCGCTGGGAGTCAGCAGCACGTCGAACGCTTTTGACGCCTCGTCCAGGTACGCACGGCACGCCGCCATGACCCGTTCCGCCTCCCGATATTCCTCGTAGGAGATCACGGGCCAGTCCTTCATCCTGCCCTGCTGGAACTCGCTCAGCAGGTCGAAGTGGTGGGTTCTTTCCCACGACAACGCGCGAGAGATCTCGTAGTCGCTGACACGGCGGCCCATGGTCTCGAAATCGGCGAACGGCCCGCCGAGGTCGAGGTCCGATACGGTGGCCCCGGCCTTCGCGAGTTGCGAGGCGGCGCCTTCCACCAACGTCTTGGTGTAGTCCTCGGCCCGGTCCCACGACGGCGTGCGGCACAGTCCCACCCGAAGGCCCTTGACCGAAACCGGACCCAGGGGCCGGACGGGCTCGCCGGTGACCGCTGCCCGGAAGAGCGGGAGGTCTTCCACGGCGCGGCCGAACAGCCCCACCGTATCGAAAGAGCCGGTGTTCTCCTTGACTCCCTCCGTGCTGACCTCACCGTAGCTCGGCTTGTAACCCACGCAGCCGCAGAAGGACGCCGGGCGGATCACCGATCCGAGGGTCTGGGTGCCGAAGGCCATGAACGCCATGAAATCCCCCACGGCCGCGGCCGAGCCGCTGGAGGACCCGCCCGGCGTGTGCGTCGGGTCGTGCGGATTCTTCGTCTTGCCGGGATGGCGGCTGGCGAACTCCGTGGTGACGGTCTTGCCCAGGAGAACGCCGCCCGCGGCCCGGGTCATGGCCACGCACGCGGCGTCGGCCCGGGGGCGATACCCCTCGTAGATGGGTGAACCATAACCCGTGGGCATGTCGGCCGTGTCCATGATATCCTTCACCGCGAATGGAAGGCCGTGCACCGGGCCGCGGTTCGACGCGCGGTCGCGCTCCCGCGCCTGGGCAAGGGAGTATTCGGCATCCCCGTGCGTCCATGCTCCGACCTCGGGTTCCCGCTCCTTGATGCGTTCCAGACACGCCCGGACCAACCCCTCGGAGGTAACCTTGCCCTGGCTGATGCGTTCCACGGCTTCGCTGGCCGAAAGTCGGCATAGATCGTTCATCGGTGGTATCCTCCGGCTCTTGTTGGTGATGACGGAAACCTTGCCATAGCACGTTTTCGCAGTGGACTTCGATTCAATAAACAGGCCCCAGCGGGCCGGGAGGCCGGACATGATCAAGACCAAAGGACTCTATCACAGCGGTATTCCCGTCAATGACCTCGACCGAGCCATCGGGTTCTACCGTGACGTGTTGGGCATGGAGGTGGCGAATGTCGCCCGCGACGACCTGAAAGGCCTCGGCCGGGCCGACCTCCGGTCCGGCAGCAGCATCGTCGTGCTGTTCCAGCGCCCCAACCCCATCGAACGGGACGCCCTGGCCGAGGACGGCGTCACCCACCAGGCCTTCTTCGTGGACGGCGACGACTTCGACACCGCCGAGGAAAGAATGCGCGCCGCCGGCGTCCGCATCCACGAGGTTCCGGTGGTGGAACGAAGATCCGGTCGCGGCTTCTACTTCTTCGATCCCGACGGCAACCTGCTCCAGCTCTACGCGCCGCCGAGGCGGAAGGAGGGGTGAGGGGATGATCGCCATGAAGACGATTGGAGCCGAAGAATTCAAGAAGCAATGTCTGGCGTTACTGGATAACCTTGACGCGGAGGTTTTGATCGTGACCAAGCGCGGAATGCCGGTGGCTCGGGTGGTTCCCTACGGCAAGCCGTGTGGCGACCTGATCGGCAGCTTGCGACACAAAATCAAAATCCGTGGTGACATCCTTGGGACCGGTGTTCGCTGGTACACAACTGCCCAATGCTGACGCCGACAGTCTCGCCCTCGGGAATGTGTCAAAGTATGTAGGTATAACGTTTGATATATGATGAAAACCGTTGCACCCGATATCGTATTCTGATACGGTGCTATTAAGCCAGTGGTGCAATAGTCATATGTCGTCCATCATATCCCCCTATTTGCCCGAAGACTATCCGCAACGAATCAAGCGTGTGCGGGGTGCCAAAGGTCTCACCCAAACGCAGTTTGCGGAGCTTGTCGGCGTCACCTATGTCACTGTCAATCGTTGGGAGAATGGGCAGTCCCGTCCCAACAAATTGGCGTGGCGGCGAATTGCGGAGATCGAGACGCCGCCAAACCACGTGATGGAAGGGACGGATGTCGAATATGATGCCGGTGCAGTAACTCCGCCCAGCCTGGACTTCTCCACCGATCCCAACGCCGTCTCAGCCGTCGCGGAGGCGCATCGCCTTGCTTACGGTCACCTTTTCAATCCAGCTTTCGCGACAGAGATGTCGCTGATCGACCCGCTCCCCCATTAGCGAATCG
Source organism: Binatia bacterium (assembly GCA_963422385.1). GTDB lineage: Bacteria > Desulfobacterota > Binatia > UBA9968 > JAJDTQ01 > JAJDTQ01. The sequence goes on from OY729432.1 coordinate 2,823,895, forward strand.
CTGTTTACGAGCAGATGCTGCAAGAAGCCCCTCTGCGATTCTTGCTCGCCGACGACGCAGGGGCGGGCAAGACTATCATGACGGGACTGTACGTACGCGAGATGCTGTCCCGCCGGCTCATCCGTCGCGTCCTCATCGTGCCGCCCGCTGGTCTGGTGGGCAACTGGGAGCGGGAGATGCGTATGCTGTTTCGCCTGCCGTTCGCATTGTCAGCGGCGCAGATACACGAGCCGGCAACCCTTTCCTCGGTCCCGAGAGCGCCCATGTCATCGTTAGCCTTGACACCTTGGCAGGGGAAAGGCTGTTCGGTTACCTCAAAGCTCAGGCGACACAGCCTTACGACCTTGTGGTCTTCGATGAGGCGCACAAGCTCTCCGCGGACCGCCAGTCGGATTTCCGGATACGGAAGACCGACCGTTACAGGCTGGCGGAGGCTTTGGCCGGAGCCGAGGTGGAAGGGGATCGGTGGAGACTTCCCTGGTCGGCTCGACATCTCTTGCTGCTGACGGCAACGCCGCACATGGGCAAGGACCACCCCTACTACTTCCTGTGGCGACTGCTGCTTCCCGACAGGCTCTCGACGAGTGACGCTTTCGGCGCGTTTCCTCCCGAGTCCCGGCAAAGGCACTTCATCCGCCGGACCAAGGAAGAGATGGTCCACTTCGATGGCTCCGCGCTTTATCCACAGCGAAACTGCGACACGCTGAGCTACGACCTGTCCCAAGGTCGAGAGAGCGAACAGGAACTCTACGAAGAGACCACCGACTACCTGCGGTTCTATTACAACCGGGCACGGGCGTTGAACCGGTCCGCCGCCCGTTTGGCCATGAGCGTCTTCCAACGGTGCCTGGCCAGTTCCACGTACGCCCTCATGCGGTCATTTGAACGTCGGGTGGAGAAGATCCGAGGGCTCATTGACGACATTCGGAACGGGCGACTGACGGAGGAAGCTCTCGCCCGCCGTCAACGGAACCTCGACGGTCTTGAGGACGTTTTCGAAGTCCGGACCGCGGACGAGGATGCGGCAAGTGAAGACCGGGGCGAGCAGCACGAGGAGTTCGAAGACAAGGCTCTGGGCGGCACCATCGCGTTGAATCTCAGTGAGTTGGAGACCGAGCGTCGACAGGTCGACGAGCTGCTCGACAAGTCGCGAAGGATCTTCGCAGCCGGTGAGGAATCCAAGTTCGAGAAGCTGCGCGATGTGCTTCGCGACCCGAAGTACCTCGACGAGAAGTTCATCATCTTCACAGAGCACCGCGACACGGCAGAATTCCTCGTGCGTCGGCTCGAAGGTCTCGGCTTCACCGGTCGGGTCGGCCTGATTCATGACGGCCTGCCGTACCAGGAGCGAGAGCGGCAGGTCGAGTTCTTCCGCCGATCCGCGGCCGAAGACGGAGCCAGCTACCTGGTCGCCACCGATGCCGCGGGCGAGGGGATCAATTTGCAGTTCTGCTGGCTCATGGTGAACTACGACATCCCCTGGAACCCGGCCCGGCTTGAGCAGCGGATGGGCCGCATTCATCGCTACGGCCAGAAGCACGATCCGGTGGTCATCGTCAATCTGGTAGCGGGCAGCACGCGAGAGGGCAGGGTGCTGAAGACGTTGCTCGACAAGCTGGAGGCGATGCGTCGGCAACTCCAATCCGACAAGGTTTTCGACGTGGTGGGCTGTCTGTTCGAAGGTGTGTCCATGAAAGAGTACCTTGAGCAGGCTGTCACCGAGAATGCGGACACAGTTGCCAAGCGATTGGAGGGAAGTCTTACAGAAGAGCAAGTCCAGGCTCTGGAGCAAAGGGATCGCGTGCTCTTTGGGAAGGGCGGTGACGTGCGCCGGCGACTCACTGACCTGAACGACGAGGCAGAGCAGGAAAACTATCGCCGGCTTCTACCCGGGTACGTGCGCCGTTTCGTGGAAAGAGCCGCGCCGCTGCTCGACTTGTGCATCGAGGGCGACCTGGAAGCCGCCTTCGCGTTGGCGCCCGACCGTCCCGGCGCGGCCGATTTCCTGTTGCCTGCACTCGAAATGTATTCCGAGCGTGCGCGCGAGCGGCTGACGGTGTACACGCCGACGAACCGGGAAGACGCGGTTTGGATGCACCCCGGCGAGCCGGTGTTCGACTGCCTCTCAGCCGCGATCCTGAGCCGTTTTGGGTGCGACGGACTACGAGGGACCGTGTTCGTCGACTCTTATGCAACTGACGCCTACCTGTTCCACATTGCACAGGTCTCCGTCGGACAGTACGGCCAAGCCAATACGGCGGTCGATCTGTTGGGTGGCCCCGGCGACGGTGAAGCAGCCCCGAAGCCGCTTGAGTCACGACTGGTCGGGTTGCGCCAGTCAAGCGACGGTACCGTAGAGGAGTGCCCGGTCGAGCATCTGCTGTTGCTCAGAGAAGCCCAGGGTTTTGCGCCGAGCCGAGTGCCACTCGCTACCTTGGCTCGCGGCCTGACCCTCGACGCCGTCCGGTTCGCCCGTGAGGATGTGGTCGAGGGCCTCGTACAAGCCCATCGACAGCGGCGAATCGACGAACTGCCCGCCCGCATCGGGTTCGTCAACCGCGGCTTCGACTTTCAGGCTGCCGAGCTCGCGCGACGCGCGGGTCTGACCGACTGGCCGGGCTTCGACCTACGGTCCCGCCGCCCTGGGGAGGAGCGGGCCATCGAGGTCAAGGGCCACGCCCGCTCCGGCAATGTCGAGATGAGCGAGAACGAGTGGTCTAGGGCTTGCAATCTACGCTACGATTACTGGCTCTACGTGGTCTTCGACTGCGCCACGCCCCATCCGCGTCTGGTACGGGTGCGCGATCCGTTTGCGAAGCTGCTCGTCAGGAGCCGCGAATCTTCCACCTACACCATTACGCCGAGGGCAGTGCACGAGGTACAAGAAAACGATTGATGCTGCAAAGTTCCAGGAACAGCGCTTGACGTTGCTCAACAAGCCCGATACCGGCGGTCTTGGAGAAAAGCGCGGTGCGGGCACGTGTTGACGCGAAGATGGGTTGATCAGAGCCTAAAGCCAGTGGAGAGGCCAACATGCTGAAGCGTATACAGATCCGAGGTTACAAGTCTCTTGAAGACGTTGACGTTTGTTTGTCGCAGCTCGTGGTTCTGTTCGGACCGAATGCCGCCGGCAAGAGCAACCTGCTTGATGCGCTGCAACTGCTGTCGAAGCTGGCGACGAGCCGGATGCTCAAAGAGGCCTTCGAGCCGCCCTATCGCGGCAAGCCGCTTGAGTCCTTTACCATTGGGCAGAAGGGCATCAAGGGTTTGCTCGAACAGGAAAGGCTGTCGTTCTCGATTGAAGCGGACCTGAGTTTGTCGGACGCTGTCGTGGAGTCCGTCGATCGCCAGATACGAGAAATGCGTCGTCCAAACGGCGAGGTCGGGTCCAAAGAGCGAAGCAAGATGCCCGCCCGTGTCCGTGAGCGCGACTTGCGCTACCGCATCGAGGTCGAGATGCTGCCCAGATCGGGCATCCTCCGCGTGGCGGACGAGTACCTGACCGCGTTGAACAGCAAGGGGGAGCCTACGGGTAAACGCAAACCCTTTCTCGAACGACAAAACGAAAGAATTCACCTGCGCCACGAAGGGCAGGCACACCCCACGTACTTCGAGCGTTACCTGGATCGCAGCATCCTCTCCATGCCGCATTATCCGCCACACTATCCCCACTTGGCGGCAGTGCGGCGCGAGCTGGAGAGCTGGCTGTTCTTCTACTTCGAGCCGCGCGAACGCATGCGCGCCGTCAATCCGGTAAAGGAAGTGCGCCATATCGGCTTGATGGGGGAAGAACTTGCGGCGTTCCTCAATACGATGAAGGCAACCGATCCCAAGCAGTTCAGGGGAGTCGAAAAGGCGTTGCATGCGCTGATGCCAAGCATCGACGGCATTGAGGTGGAGGTGAGCGATCTGGGCGAGGTCGAGCTTCGCCTCAGGGAAGGCGGTGTTGCGATACCGGCCCGGGTACTTTCCGAAGGCACGCTACGGATGCTCGGGCTCATGGCGTTGACCGGAGTCGACGAAGCCCCTGCTTTGGTAGGATTCGAGGAACCGGAAAACGGCGTTCACCCGGGCCGGATCCAGTTGATCGCGGAATTGCTGAAAACACAGGAGACTCTGAAACGGACGCAGTACGTCATTACCACGCACTCGCCGATCCTGCCCGATTTTCTGGCGGCCAGCTCCCTGTTTGTAATGAACCGAATCAACCGCAAAACACAAATCGATTCGTTTTCTACGTGGGGACCATTGGGACGGCGCAGTGATATTGATCAGGCACTCTCCGACAAGCCAGAGGGCCTCCCGGTATCCGAGCGCATTCTGAGAGGGGATTTCGATGCGTAAGATTGCGCTCTTCGTCGAGGACTACGCGCATCGTCAGGTTATCGGCGCGCTGGTGCAGCGAATCGCTATGGAACGCAATACCTCTATACGGCTCGACTGGCGCAACGCAGTAGGCGGCCACGGCAAAGTCATCGCGAAGCTTAACGACTACATGCGCGACTTGAAACGGCAGGGTGGCCCCTAGCCCGACTTGATCGTCGTCGCCACCGACGCCAATTGCAAAGGACCGAACGAGCGTGTGCGGGAGATCAGTGGCCGAGATGACCCGGCACCGATGATCCTTGCCATTCCCGATCCGCATATCGAACGTTGGCTGCTGCTCGACGGTGTGGCTTTCAAGGCCGTGTTCGGTAACGGCTGTGACGCGCCCGATCAGAAATGCGACCGAGATCGCTACAAGCAGCGACTGATTGAGGCCATTCATGCCACGGGAACGATACCCAGACTCGGCGGTATCGAATATGCAGAAGACATTGTGCAGCAGATGGATATCAACCGCGCCGCGCGAGGGGACAGGTCTTTCGGGCGCTTTGTGGCGGGGCTGCGCAACACGTTTCAAGGATGGCAACCATGACAGCCAACGACAAACACCTCAAGGTCTCCCTGGACTCGGTGCACGAGAAGAACGTGCGGCATGGGCATGTTTCCACGCCGCATATCTGGTCGACGCGGATGCCGCTGGCGGCTTCGTACCTGGGAGATTTGCCGGAGGGGACACTCGCAACGATTCGCAACAAGCCGGTGTGACCGTGGAAGATAGCACAACGGATCTCCCTCGTATAGCACTGGACGACTTCGCCCGTCGGTTTTCGTTACGAGCGCGGAATCTGATGTGGTTTCTCGGAGCCGGCAGTTTGGCTTCCGCCGGTCTTCCCACCGCCATGGATATGGCTTCGCCAGCGGACCTGGGGAAGATTTCGACCTGCACGATCATCTGAAAGCCGCTACCGCTGCTCGTCGAATACCTATCCAATTAGTGCGCGAGGATAAGGCGCTTGCCTATCCTTGCCGAGCAAGCGTCATGTGGCGTATCGGTCTGGCGCTCTACGCCAAGGCTGGCGGAATCCCCTGGAAGCTGGCCGAAGCTGACCCGGAAACGGCCTACATCGGCATCTCATATGCTATCCGTACCCCGGAGTTGGAACGACCTCGATTCGTGACGTGCTGCAGTCAAGTGTTCGACGAGGAGGGCTCCGGCCTGGAGTTCGTCGCATACGATGCCCATGAAGTCAGGGTCTAGCGGGACAATCCTTTCCTGTCGCAAACCGAGATGTTCCGTGTGATGACACGCTCGCTGGACTTCTATCGACGTCGCCATGCTGGTCGGTCGCCTCGGCGTGTTATGGTCCACAAGACCACGGAGTTCAAGCGCGAGGAGGTCAGTGGCTGTATGGAGGCGCTGCACCTGTGCGAGGCAGTCGACCTTGTACAGGTTGTCGAAGCCGTGGGTTGGCGCGGTGTTCGCATCGATCGGGAACCTAACAGAAAGACGAAGGGAAAAGCAGCCGCGTTTCCGGTTTCGCGTGGTACTGTTGTTGGACCCGGGCCATGCGAGGCATTGTTGTGGACCCATGGCGACGTGCGGGGAATTACCGAGCGTTCCTATTTCCAAGGCTCTCGGAGCACTCCCAAGCCTTTACGCTTGGTACGCCATGCTGGTCACGGACCCTGGGACGAGACGGTTCGTGCCGTTCTCGGGCTTTCCAAGATGAACTGGAACAACGACTCGCTATACGACTCGTTGCCTGTCACCATGGCTTACGCAAAGGTGCTTGCGCGGGTTGTCAAGCGCAGGCCGAGTTTGGGGAGCACCCCCTATCAATTTCGGTTCTTCATGTAATCGGATGGGATGCGGCTGACTTTGACGAACACGACCGTCAAGAAGATATTCATGATCGCCGGGCCAAATGGCGCGGGCAAAACGACGTTTGCCACCGAATTCCTGCCGAACGAAGCGAATTGTCTCACCTTCGTCAACGCCGATCTGATTGCAGCCGGCCTCAGTCCCTTTCGTACAGCTCTGGTTGCTGTTCGAGCCGGGAGACTCATGCTGGAGGAAATCCATAATCACGCGCGGAACGGAAACAGCTTCGCCTTCGAGACGACGTTGAGCGGACGCGGTTACGTGCGCTGGATCCCTCGCTGGCAGGAGCAGGACTACCGGGTCAAGCTGTTTTTCTTGCGGTAGCCGACACCGGAGGTGGCGATCGAACGCGTCGCGCATTTTGTTGCAAAACACGTCCAGTATGACAACCTACCGCTGGATGAGTGGAGTGCGGAATTCGAGCATCACAGAGGTAAACTCCGCCAGTCCATCGAAACATTGGCATTCAATAAAGTCTTCGACCTGATTCAGTTCGTCATGCGTCATCCGGAGTGTCCATCCAATTTCATCACCATGATGAAACAGGTATTTGTGACGTGCAGGTTGGCCTACACGATAGACGAAGAGAAACCACCAACCATACTTCCCGCCGTTACGGAAGAAGAAGGGAATACGATTGCCGAATCGTTGAGGACGCTTCGCAATGCCGGTCTGAATAGCAGCGCGTCGCATCTTCGGAACGCTTCCGAATGCATCAGCCAAGGCGATTGGGGGAGGAAGCATCCGAGAGAGTATTCACGCCGTCGAGTCTGTGGCGCGGCAGATCGCTCCGAACGATACCGATACGCTGACACAGGCGTTGAAGTCGATTGAGAAGCACAGACCTCTTCATTCAAATCTCAAGGAAGGTTTCCAACACCTCTATTGGTATACTTCGGACGAACAAGGCATTCGCCATGCGTTGTTGGACGGTGAGAAGGCGAGCGTGGGCATGGATGAGGCTGTGTTCATGCTCGGCGCGTGTGCATCCTTCGCCAGCTACTTGTGGTGCAAGCACGTAGCGGGAGGGACATCTTGAGCGACCATCGTCTCATCGAAGTCGCCTTCCCGCTCAAGCAGGTCTCGTTGGACTCGGTACACGAGAAGAATGTGCGGCACGGGCATATCTCGACGCTGCATATCTGGCCAGCGCGAAGGCCGTTGGCGGCGTCGCGTGCCGCGCTGATTGCGACATTGCTTCCGGACCCGGCCGATGCCGATAAACGAAAGGCCATTCTTGAGCGTATGGCCGGCCGGGTCGTCGAGGCAATTGAGCGCAAACGGGTGAACGGTCGCGTGGTCGAGAAGACCAGGGAGGAGACGGTCGGCGGTATTCTCCATTGGGGCCGGGAGAATGGCCCGGACCTTATGTGGTTTCGCGACGAAATTCGCAAGGCTTACGGCGGGCAAGCGCCCAAGGTACTGGACCCGTTCGCTGGCGGGGGGGCCATTCCGCTCGAAGCCATGCGCCTGGGCTGCGACGTGACCGCCATGGACATCAACCCGGTGGCTTGGTTCATCTTCAAGTGCACGCTCGAATATCCGCAGAAGCTCGCCGGTCAGACCCTCCCGCTGCCCGAGTTCGCGCTGGAGGACGGCGAATTCATGGAGGCGTTCCTGAAAGCGAAGGGATTCAAGGGAGCCGGCCTGCGGACGTTTCTGGAACGATTCGGCCACGGCCACGGCGGCGAAATTTCACTCGACCTCGTACATCGCGACGATCCCATACTTGAGGCGGACCTCGCCTGGCAGGTGCGCGCCTGGGGTCGGCGGGTGCTGGCCAGGGCGCGCACGGAGTTGGCCTCGTACTATCCGACTTACGCTGAGTTCGAGGCGCCGACGCCCGGCAGGATCTATGTGCCGCGCCCCATGCGGCTGATGGAGGTCGATGATGCAGGGGTTCCGCAGCTCGATCCACTCAACGCCGAGTTCGACGACGGCTATCTCAAGGACCCGCGCAATCCGCGCTGGATCGCCAAACCGACAGTGGCCTATCTCTGGGCGCGGACTGTGACCTGCAAACAGTGCCGGGCCACGCTGCCGCTGCTCAAGGCTCGCTGGCTGTGCAAGAAGGACCGCAAGCGTGTGCTGCTGACGATGGCGCTAAAGGCCGACCGGACCGGTGTCGTCTTCGGTATGCAGAACGACGTGCCGCAGAACGGCGGCAACGCGGCGCAACGACGGGAGCACGACAAGCGCATTGGCGCGGGCACCATGTCGCGCACCGGCGCAACCTGACCGTGCTGTCGCGCCATCATGACCATGCAGGACATCCGCCTGGAAGGCCGCGCCAGGCGGCTCGGCGCGGTTATGACGGTGGTCGTGGTAGATGGGCTGAAGGGCAAGCAATACCGCCTGCCGACAGATCATGAACGCGAGGCAGCGGCAGTGACAGAGGAACAGCTTCAGGCGCTGTATGCGGACATCCCGTTTGGGTTGCCGGAGGAACAGACGCCCAAGGCGGGAAGTGGCGCGTCGCGTGCGTTTTCGGTGGACGATTACGGCTTCGACACATGGCGGAAGCTGTTTACGAACCGGCAGCTATTGGCGCTTGGTGCGTTTGTTCGCGCATTGCGCGACATGTCTGAGCAACTGACAAACTATCCATCCGAGTGGACAGAATCACTGGTCGCCATGTGCGTTCCTATCATTAGTCGTATGGCCGACCGAGGCAGTACGTTAGCGACCTGGACGAACAATCCCGAAAAAATTAGAAGCACGTTTGCGCGGTTCGCATTGCCGATTACATGGGATTTTTCCGAGTTTGCGCCGCTTTCGGACACCACGGGAGGATTCCTGCAATCCGTCGATTGGGTGTTCAAGGTCTGCGAGCATCTGCAAAAAAGCGTCGATTCAGCCCGAAGGGGAGAGAGCGTCTTGGGGTCGGCAATCTCCTGTCCGGTCGATAGTGTCGATCTGATCTTAACCGACCCTCCCTACTACGACGCGATCCCCTATTCCGACCTGATGAATTTCTTCTATGTCTGGCTGAGGCGCTCGATTCCGGGATTGTCCGCCGAGGTCGATTCCGTCTTCTCCGACGCCCTCGGTCCCAAATGGGATCATGCCGCAGGCGACGGCGAGTTGATTGACGATGCGAGCCGATTCAGCGGTGACAAAGAGCGGTCCAAGCAGAGCTATGAAGACGGCATGGCCCGCTCGTTCCGCTCTTGTCACGCCGCGTTGCGACCGGCCGGGCGGCTCGTGGTCGTGTTCGCCAACAAGCATCCCGATGCTTGGGAGACGCTGGTAGCCGCCCTGATCCAGGCCGGCTTCGTCGTAGACGGTTCCTGGCCCATTCAGACGGAGATGGGGAACTGCAACCGAGCGATTGCCTCCGCCGCCTTGTCCTCCTCCGTCTGGATCGTCTGCAAGAAGCGCCCCGTCGCCTGCCCCGGTTGGGACAACACCGTCCTCGGCGAAATGCGCGACGACATCACGCAGCAACTCCGCGAATTCTGGGACGCCGGCATTCGCGGGCCGGACTTCGTGTGGGCCGCGACCGGGCCGGCTCTCGAGGCCTATAGCAAGCACCCGGTGGTCAAGCAGGCCAACGACCCCAACCAGTTCATGACCGTCTCGGCGTTCCTGCGCGAGGTGCGGCGCATGGTCGTCGATTTCGTCGTCGGTCGCGTGCTGACCCGCGACGGCCAGGAAGCCGCCACCGGCCTCGACGACGTGACCACCTACTACCTGCTCCACCGCCACGACTTCGGCATGGACGAGGCCCCGGTCGGCGGCTGCATCCTCTACGCTCTGTCGTGCAACCTGTCGGACTCGGCCCTCGTCAATCAGCACGACCTCCTCGCCCAATCGGGCAAGGGGAAAGCCAGCGACGAACCCGAAGAGGACGACACCGCCGAGGACGCGGAAGAGACGGGCGGCGGCGCCAAGGTCAAGCTCAAACCCTGGAACCGCCGCCGGGGCCGAACCTTGGGCCTCGAAGCGCCGGGCGGACGCCCCGTACCTCTCATCGACCAGGTGCACAAGCTCATGCACCTGTGGCGCGCCGGTGACCAAGTCAAGGTCGACGACTACCTCGACACCCGCGGCCTCCCGCGCAACGCGCTGTTCAATCAACTCTTGCAGGCCTTCATCGAACTGGCCGGGGCCGGCTCCGACGAGCGCGCCTTGCTCGAAGCCCTGAGCAACCACGTGGCCGCCCGCGGCGGCATCCAAGCGCCGCGCCAAAGGCCGTTTCAACTGGGAGAAGCAGGGCGCAGTCAAATATGAGACATCCAGTGCCGGACACTTCTTGTATCGACCTGACCGTGACGACGTATGTTGGATAGAATACAAGCCCAAGCTCGTGCCAATAACGTTCGTGTCACCCAGCACGCTCAACAAGGAATGGTCGAGGAGCACATCTCACTTGAGGAAGTACTGTGGGCAATCTCTGAAGGAAACATTTCGGAAGACTACCCTCAACATCGAAGGGGGGCCTGTTGCTTGATATACGGTCTTGCATGGGCAGGGCGAGCTGTCCATGTCGTGTGCACGACAGACCGGTCAACGCTTATTATCATTACAGTTTACGAACCCAAGTTGCCCAAATGGATTACTCCGACTCAAAGGAGACGGCAGATATGAAATGCAGCATCGACGGATGTCCGGGAGAATATGGAGCGGGAAAAGTCATGCACACCGTACGGCACCATGGGCAAGTCATTGTCATTGACCACGTTCCGGCCGACGTTTGTTCCGTATGCGGAGACGTCCTGCTGAGGCCGGACACGGTCCGCAGGATTGAAGCTTTACTTCAAGAAGGGCGCCAACCGGCAAGTACGGTCCCTCTGTATGAGTTCGCGTGAAAAATCCTGTTCAGGCCCATCCCGATGATGTCTCCGCTAGCGGTAGAGAAGTATCGGCCTACATCGCGTCCGACAGCACGTTTCGCGTCGGTTGAGTGAACGAGGACAACATGACCACAAAACCTTCCCGGAAGCCTTGGCACGAGGTCGTGCAACTGCGCGACGACCTGAAGACGGGAGAGCTTTCGCTGGCCGTGTTCGCTGCCGACCTTTACGACGTGGTCATGCAGAAGGGCCGGCGACCCGTCTACGAGAATCCGGCTGAATTCTTCGCCCTTACCTACCCGACCTACAGTCTGCGCGGGCTGGTCAAGGACGTATGCCTCCGCTTGGCCGGCAAGAGCGACAAGGCATATCGCAAGCTCTCGGTCAACTACGGTGGCGGCAAGACGCATACGCTCATCACGCTCAGGCACTTGGTGCACGACCCGACCGCTCTACCCGACCTTCCAGCCGTCCGGGAGTTCGAGGCGCCGAAGGCACGGGTCGCGGCGCTGTGCTTCGACAAGATCGACCTGGAGAAGGGTGTCGAGACGCCGGGTCCGATGGGACTGTCAGGACGCTCAGGCATCCGTGGAGCATTATCGCTTTTCAGCTTGCGGGGGTGGATGGCCTCAGACTCATCCACGCCGAGGGTAAGGACGAAGAACGCGACACCCCGCCGGCCGAACCGCTAGTGGTGGATCTGCTGTCGAGGCCGCAGGAAGAGGGTCTTTCGACCCTGGTGGTCCTCGACGAGGTCTTGATGTACATCCGCGCCCAGATCGAAACGGATCCGGCTTGGCGCGGACGCTTGGTCAGCTTCTTCCAGTACCTTACCCAGGCGGTGGTCAAGGTGGACCGTTGTTCCCTGGTGGCATCGCTGCTCGCCTCCGATCCCAGGAAACACGACGACTTCGGAAACGAGCTGCTTCGAGACATATCCGATGTCTTTGGCCGTCAGATGGAAGAGGACGCGAGTCCCGTGAGCAAGGAGGACGTGTCCGAGGTTCTGCGGCGGCGCTTCTTCAAACCCGAATCGATTCGCGATCCGGGCGTTTTCCGTCCGCACGTGACTTCGGTGGTGGGCTGTATTGCCGCTCTCGATGAGGGGACCCGGAAGGAGCGAGAGGCTGCGGAGAAGCGCTATCCGGACAGTTATCCCTTTCACCCGGACCTTACGGAGACCTTCTACACTCGCTGGACCCAGCTCGACGGTTTCCAGCGTACGCGAGGCATCCTGCGGACGTTTGCCATTGCCCTTCGTGATGCGGAGAAGTGGGACACCAGTCCGTTGATCGGGCCGAACATATTGCTGGATGAGCCGGGAGAGAACGACTTGGCCGAAGCGGCGAGCGAGCTGGCTGCCGTCGCCAGCGTAGACACAGGCACTGGCAAGCATCAGGAGTGGCGACCGATTCTCGAAGGAGAGCTTGCCAAGGCACGCATGATTCAGGCCGAGGCTACGGGTCTGCGCCATCGGGAGATGGAGCAGGCGGTCATTTCGGTATTTCTGAGCTCTCAGCCGATCGGTCAAAAGGCATTGAACCAGGAGTTGATGGTGCTGCTCGGAGCAGCCGACCTGGACAAGATAGAGATGGAAAAGGCGCTTTGCCGCTGGACGGAGCTGTCCTGGTTTCTGGACGAGGTGGAGGTGGCCACCGGAGAAACCGACCCGGGCGGAACCTGGCAATTGCCGAAGGCATGGCGGCTTGGCAATCGCCCCAATCTGCGTCAGATGCACCACGATGCCTGCAACACTCGCGTGCCGCCCCCACTGGTGGAGTCACAGCTCATCAATGCCATCGAGAAACTGAAGACGCTTACCTCCGGGGCGTCCGCGGCGGGCGCAAAGGTGCATAACCTGCCCGAACGTCCGCGCGATATTGTCGACGACGGCGACTTCCATTATGGCGTCCTTGGGCCAAAAGCGGCCTCGGAGTCCGGTAAACCGAGCGCAGAGGCCAAGCAGTTCATCGACGAGACCACCGCGGCCGACCGCCCTCGGGTCCACCGCAATGCCATCGTCCTCACCGTTCCTTCCCGAGATGGCCTCGATGCGGCGCGTACGCGAATTCGGGAGTATCTCGGCTGGGTGGAGGTCCGCGATCAACTCAAGGATCAGCCCATCGATCCCATCCGTGAGCAGATGCTCGCCAACGAGATGGATTCCGCAAGAAGGTGCATCCCGGGCGCCATCACGCAGGCCTACTCCATCGTCGTGACGGTCAACGAGAACAACGATGTCCAAGCCCTCAAGGTGGTGGTGACCGGCGAATCCTTGTTCACGACCATCAAGGCCGACAGGCGATCCCGTATCCAGGAGACCGCCATCAGTTCCGGAGCGATGCTGCCGGACGGCCCCTATGACTTGTGGCGGGAGGGGGAGCATTCCCGCCGGGTCAAGGATCTGGTCGGCGCCTTCGCCCAAGTCCCGAAGCTGCCCAAGATGCTCCGGACGAAAGAGATTCTCGATACCGTCGTGCAGGGAGTTCAGGAAGGAATCTGGGTGGCGCGGGTTTCGCGTCCTGACAGGACCGCCAGGACATTCTGGCGCACTGCCATCGACGAGCCCGCGCTCAAGGACTCGGGTCTGGAGGTTTGGTTGCCCGAAGGTGCGACACTGAGCGAGATCACGACCGACCTGCTCGAGCATGAGAAGCTCCCGGGACTGTGGCAGGGTGGAGAGATCAGCGTCCAGGACGTGTACGACTATTTCGCCGGCGGCCACACCGTGACCCTGCCTAGGGAGGATTACGAAGAAACGTTGGTCGTACCGAAGTGCGAACCGGCTCACGTCGAGGCCGCGGTTTCGCAAGCGGTTGAGCAGGGGCTGGTGTGGTTGACCAACGGACCGGCCTCGATCCTGAACGAGCCGGTGCCTGCCGGAGTGCTCGGCGCCTCCGCGATACTGCGGCCGCCGCCCGAACGTTTTGCAGTCGACGAGTTGACGGCGGCGTCAATCCCCGATGCCTGGAGGGACGGTGAGTCCAACGCTCTCGCCATCGCCACCGCGTTATCGGCGAAGCGGGGGATGAACCTGCCCTGGTCCACGGTGCAATCGGCGATAGGGGACGGTATCCGGACGCGATGGATCGAGGTCGGCGACAGCGGCGCCTCGTGGCCGTGCGACTTCGCCGGCGCCAAGCACGTGATCCTTCAGGTCCCGTCCACGGAAGGTGGTGGGGATGAGGGCCGTCCCTCAACTCCGAAGCCGCAGGGACTGCTTGTTGCCGAAGCTGTCTTGGAAGCCAACGGTATCCAGGATTTGGCGGATCAGGTTCCGGACATTGCCAAGGCAGCGGTGGGCAATGTCCTCAAGTTCAAGGTCCGAGTCGAGCTCGGCGGAGAAACGGCTCCCGACCCAAGGGCCGTGGAAAAGATCAACGAGTTGCTCTTCGAGGTGTCCGACAAATTAAAACTCGCCTGAGATGGGTTCCGGTTGACGGCACCTTTCCATGGCCACTCAAGACCGGTGAAAAATCTGTTCCAGATCCGCCCTTCCTCTGGATCCCGGATCAAGTCCGGGATGACGATGTGGACGTTGGCGGGCTATTTTCGTTGGCGGTGATGCAAAAGTCTCACGGTACTATTTGGCCCTCCCCAGCCGGTCCGGTCAATGGATGCGAGCGACCATTTGAGACCTTGCGGGATCATGTTCTTCGCCTTGCGATCCGGTCGCGACAGAGTTGCCGTGTGATCATCGTGTCCCTTCGTGAAACATGTGCCCCAAGCCCCGGTTGACAACGGGTTCCGGGCACAATAGGGTCCCCATGCTAAAAAAGGCTCCAATGTTGTTGGCCTTTTGGGATACTCCGTCAACCGTTCGATGATATGGAGGAGATCATGACACGGAAACTCACAGTCTCATCATTGGCTCTGGCCGCTACCCTGGTGCTATCCGGGGTCGCGTCGTATGCGGCAACCGACAATTTCTTCGCCGGCAAGACCATCCGCATCATCGTCGCCTATTCGCCCGGCGGCGGTTTCGACGCCTACTCGCGGATGCTTGCGCGCCACATGCCCAGGCACATTCCGGGCAATCCCACGGTGGTGGTCCAGAACCGGCCCGGCGCCGGCGGCCTCATCAGCAGCAACTACCTCTACAACAAGGCCAGGCCCGACGGCCTGACCATCGGAAACTGGATCGGCGGTTTGATCCTGCAGCAGCACCTGGGCAACAAGGGGGTACGCTTCGACGCGGCGAAGTTCGAGTGGATCGGCGCACCGGTCCGGATCCACAACGTCTGCATGGCCCACAAGCGTAGCGGGATCCTGGACCTGGATAAATGGCGCGCGTCGAAAACGCCGGTCAAGTTCGGCGGCAGCCAGCCCGGCTCCACTCTGTGGGACATACCGCGGATCCTGATCCACCACACGGACCTTCCCATAAAGCTCATCTGAGGGCACGGCGCCGGTGCTGGCCGGCGTGTGCGCGAGCTGGGAAGGCCTCAAGAACCCTTGAGCCGCGGCGCTGGCCAAGGGTGACGTGCGCGTGTTGTTGCAGCTTGTGGAAAAGCCCCATCCGGCCCTCACCGGCGTGCCTCTCACCAAAGACGTGATGAAGACGGATGAGGGACGGCAGGTGATGAAGACCGTGATCCACGACATCGGCGGTTCCCTCAACCGGCCGTACTCTCTGCCTCCGGGCACGCCCAGGGACCGGGTGATGATCCTGCGCCGGGGGTTCGACGCCGCCATGAAGGACCCCGAGCTCCTGGCCGAGGCAAAGAAGGCTAGGTTCGACATCAGCGCGGTCTCCGGTGAGAAGGTGGAGCGGCTCGTGGCCAACATCGGCAAGCTTCCACCCGAGTTGATGGCGACCATCAAGAAGACCTTTGCGCCCAAGAAATAGCAGAGACCGCGCACCGGCAACAGGGGGAGGGGCCTTCAGCGAAGTCGTCTCCCCCTGTTCGTACCTGTGTAGACCCGGCAAATGGCTCGCCCCTCGGGACTGGCATACAGCATTCACACCCCTCGTCTGATCCTCCGTTGCTGGCATCCGACGGACGCCACTCTGCTGCAGCGGGAGATCAACGAGAACCTCGACTATCTGCGCCCGTGGATGGACTGGGCCCGCCAGGAGCCGGAATCCCTCGATATGAAGACGGAACGGCTGCGGCGGTTCCGGGACGATTTCCTCTCACGGCGCGATTTCGTCTACGGGATATTCGGCGCCGACGGGGTGAGGATCATCGGCGGCACCGGTCTGCATACACGGGAGCGCAAGGACGCACGGGAGATCGGCTACTGGATCAGCCGGCCGTACGCCAACAAGGGGCTGGCCACCGAGTCGACGGCGGCGCTGACGCGCGTGGCTTTCGAGGTGAACCGCGTGGAGCGGATAGAGATACGCTGCGACCCGCGTAACGGGGCCAGCGCCCGGGTGGCGGAGAAGCTCGGCTTCACCCACCGTTCGACGCTTTACGGCAACAAGACCGATTCCGAGGGGTGCCTGCGGGACACCATGGTGTGGAGCCTGGACGCCGCCGACTACCCGGGCAGCCGCGCGTCGGCCGCGTCCGTGGCCGCCTACAACCGCGCCAGGATCAGGATCTTGTAGCCGCCACGCCGTCCTTGTGCGTTGCGCCGCCCCGCGACTCCCGGAGCCTATCGGATGTTGTACAGCCGCGTGACGTTGTCCGCGGTGAGCCGCCGGCGCATCTTCTCGCTCAGCCCGCCCATGGTCTGCTCGATGAACTCCTGGGAGTCGGGCCAGACGCCGTCCCGGTGGGGATAGTCCGAGGCCCAGCAGAAGCTGTCCGGGGCGTACTCTTCCGCCAGGTGGGCGCCCACCTTGTCGTCCTGGAAGGTGGCCCAGATCTGGCGCCGGAACAACGCGCTGGGAGGGGTGCTGATCATGCCCTCGTACTCGCCTTCCCTGAACTTCGTGTCGAGGCGCTCCAGCACGTAGGGGATCCAGCCGGTGTGACTCTCGGCCATCACCACCTTGAGGGCGGGATGCCGCTCCAGGGCACCGCACAGGATGATGGACACGAGACACTCGTCGGCCTGCATGGCCACCACCGCGATGTGCGCTTCGTAGGAAACCTTGGGGATGTCCCTCTTGAGCTTTTCCTCCGCGTTCCGGGGACCCACGGTGGTGGTGCCGTGGCCCGCGCCGATGTGGAACGACAGCGCTACTTCCTCTTCCTCGGCCGCGGTCCACATGGGCTCCCACATCTCGTGCCAGATGGGCGCAGGCCCGTTGAAGAAGTCGAACAGCGCACCCTTGAGCCCGAGGCCGTTCCTGCCGATGCGACGGACTTCCGCGGCCGCGCTCTCGGGCGAATGGGCGGGGATGTCCGCGATGCCGATGAAGCGGTTGGGATCGTACTCGCAGAACTCGGCAATGAAGTCGTTGTAGGCCCGGTAGGTGGCGGTGATCACCTCCGGCTCCTTGATGCTGTCCTCCACGAAACGGATGCCGTAGATGACCTCCGCCGCGATGTTGTCGATGTCCAGGTCCCTGGCCCGGAGCTTCGGGTCCGACGGATGTGTGGGTTCCCAGCCGGCCTCGCGCATTCTCCGGCCCCGGTGGTTGGTCATGGGCTGCCGGCCCATCCAGGCCCGGTGACCGCCCATCACCGCGCCGTCGCCGATCCACATCGGTTTGCCGTCCACCGTACGCACGTTGGGCACGCGGTCCTTCAGCTTCGCGGGAGCGCGGGACGTGAAGGTGTCCTCGTCGAGATAGAAGAGATCCATGTGTCCGTCAGCAGAGATGATTCGGTCGCTCATGATCGTTCCCTCCGATCCTGACTTCTCTCACAGTCTTCCCCCGGTGGAAAGCCTGACGGGCTCTCCCTTTGGACCAAGCAGTATCCATGGCGATGCAGGCGACTTTGTGAGGCTGATTCGAGTGATGCTGACCGCGGTCGCAGAACTGTTTCCCTTGTATCGCGAACCTTACGGGTTCGCTCGAACGCCGCACCGGCTTTGGCATGTGACATCCGTCAGCGATCATCGCCCTTCCAGCACGCACCTACCCTTCCTGGTTCTACCGCGCTCCCGCCCTCGTGACACATCGGTCCGGACGGCCGTAGCTGAACTCGCCATCCTTGCTCAGATACATAAGAGCGGCCGGCATTTGACCGCCCGGAATGCTCCCCCGGTAAAGCACACACCCCTGTGGTCCGATGCTTGCGGGGGTGTAGACGACGCCCTCTTGTTGGACCGGAGGGCCCAGACTCCCTGGAGCGGGCTGCAATTCCCATACTCGTTCATTCGCGCAAGCCGCGGTGAGCAGAGCCGCGCAACCAAATGTAAGGGTGCGAAACCGAGCCACCGGATCACCAGGTCGTGCGGTAGGCAAAACCGATGTTCGTTTCGCGTTCGCCCCGGACATGACCGGCGTTCACCGCACCGCCGCCCTCGATCGCGAAATTCCCACCGAGAGCTTCATGCTCGTGGCGAAGCGTCATCCGCAACTCTCGTCCATCGGGCCGCAACGGAATGCGAAACTTGTCATAGAGCCTCCTTCCGTTCTCCATTTCACCGTTCTCTATACGAAACCTACCCGTACCGGTTTCGGCGCGTAATGGCTGCTCCAGGACGATCCCTGTGGTTCTGGTGCCGACACGCATCGACATTGCGGACAGCATGGAAGGAGTTGCCTGGAACATTGCGTCCTTCTCGTACTGCGGAATGCTGAGCGACACCGTGCCCGTGGCATTTACCTTCAATCCGTAGCCGAATTCATGCTCGAAGGCACGCGAAGTCCATACCATGCCGGATCGCAGGTCCGTTCCGAACGCGCCGGAGGTCTTGGTTCCCAGGTGTCCGCCCTCGTCGAAGCTCAGTCCGTATCCCCACCCGTCATGGAGTGGCTGGAGCGAGAGGCTTGCCGACGTCGGACCGAACCCCGCTATCCACTTCTGATCGTGCGGAAACCGGACGCTTCCATGGCGACCGACCTCCGTCCACCGCAAATTCAGGGCGTCGAGGCCGGGAGCTGGCATGAGTGGCTCCTGCATGTCCTCGAACCGGGGGATGGGGAACGGCCAGCCGTTCGATCCGAGATCAACGTAGACAGGGGAACCCAGAACGGAAAGTTCTGCTCGTCGAATGCAGCAAGCTCGATATTGGCGACGCGTTGCGCAACCGAGCCGAAAGCAGCCGGTGTTTGGAGCGCCGTGCGGCTGAGTGCACGGGCGGATTGTCCCGCATTGAGTGTACCGACCGGGGACAGCGCCGCCTCAAGATCGAGATGCCCTGCTCCATACGTCTCCAGATCGGCATACCTCCCGCTCCGATCAGCGGTATCGAGCATACGCTTCACGATTGCCGTGTTTCCTCGCGTTCCTCGGAAGTGTTCCATCAACAGCGCGAGCGATCCTGATACGACAGGCGCGGCGAAGCTGGTGCCCCACATACCGTCTGTGACATCGCCCCTTCCTGGACTATGTGGATTGGGCTCCAGACCTCGTACCGTGCCGGGAGCGGCAAGGCAGTAGTGCGGCCCATGCCGAGTGGCGTGCCAGTCACGCGGGACTGGACCGCAGCGGTTGGAATATTTTGCAATGACGCCCGTCCTCGAGTTCGTCGCAACGACCGCCAGGGAATGCCCGCGTAGCTCCGGGATGTAGTAGGGAAGGTCTGCACCCAAGCCGGAATAAGATTTCCCGTCATTGCCGGCGGCGTAGACGATGATGGTCTTCTCCGCATCGCGTCGGTCTACCTGCAATGCGGCATCCAGGTACCTCGGCTGGTAATGCCTGTACCATCGCAATTCGGAATCAATCGCACTGGATTCCACTTCTGGGTCGAACTGGGCACGCCCGTAGGAACGATTGATTATGTCGAATTTCGAGTATCTGTTCCGCTGGTCGCTTGCGCGCCGATTGTCCAGTTGTCTGCGGTCTGCGTCAGAAAGCAGGGTGATGGCATATCGTATCATATCGTTGGCGTAAGCGTCCGCTCTTTGATCGTCCGAGAGATTCTGCGCCACCGGTATTATGGTTGCTCCCGGTGCGACGCCGAGATTCTTCCCGGCCGCAATCGAAGCTACAGTGGTCCCATGAGCAAATCTGCCGTAGGGCGTTGGCACTTCCGACCATCGAGCCAGCCGTTCGATCACGTCATCTTCGCTGAAGTGCTCGTCTACCACGAATACGAAATCGTCCCTCGTAGGCCAGCCATCTCCGCTCACGATTTGCTGCACCCAACGATTGCGTGCTTCGTTGTCTCCTTGGCTATCGGCCCGGAAAGCTCGACAGGTACGGTTACGCAGGCAGGAATCGACATCGCTGAACAACTCGTCTCCGAACGGGTGTGAGTAGGAAAGCGTTGCGCCGTCCGCATCGCGCAGCCTTACCCTACCACCGAATTCCGCCGTTTGCGTATAGTCCACGATAGAGTCGTCGATGCCGATCCTCACGCCGCTGCCCGTCAGGCCCTTGGCGTAAGCGTGATGTGCGCCGATTTGTTCAAGCACGCCCGGCTGGTGAGTCGTAAACCGCGCCGTGCCGAGATGATATATCGGGTTGGAGGCCGTTGCAGGCGGGCGCGTCGGTTTTGGCTGCGGCCCTGGCGTTGGGCGTGCTGCAGTGGGGCCAGGACCACCCCCGCCGCCACCGCAAGCGACCAGCAAGAGGAGACTGGCTGCCGTCGCGACCGTTGCTACACGCCTGGACATCATCATGTGCCTTACATCCTTTCTTTGGTCCGCGACCCCAGCGACGCCGACCGCAACCTCGTGATTGCCTGACGCCTGAGCAGACGCCGTTTGCCTCATCTGGTAGAGGGCGCCGGGGCGGTGGGTGTTCAGGTTGTCCATCACCCGTGTGATCTTCCTGGCGCCGGAGTAGCGCCCGGCGATGTCACTGGTCGCGGGAACCGGTTCCCGCGTCTCGCCGGGCAGTTGCCGGGGCGTCTCGTCCATGCACACCACCGGAAAGGCCGCATCGTAGGGACGCCGGTAGACATCGAGAACCTTCTCCATGGCCGCCGCGAAGTCCGCGTTGCCCTGTGGGGGAATCACCCGGCCGACGCGCCGCCACGGCTTGATGGCGTTTTTTTCAGGACCCGTCGCACCGTCTCGTGCGACACACTGTCGATGTGGCCGAGTTCCACAACGCGGTCCGCCAGCAACCGCAGCGACCACTGCGAGTGGCCTGCCGGCGGCTCGGCGCAACTCAGCGCCACCAGGTGCGCCTCGAACCCGCCGCCGTTGGATGACCGGAAAGCTACCATGAAATAGCCGACTTATCATCTGTGACTTGACGCTACATGGGTGTGGCCAGCGGCGGGGGTTGCAGCGATCCGCTGACCCGGGAGCCCGGCCGGGTGGAGGCGGACGTGGTGGACGGCGTGGTCCCGGAGGACGCGCCCGGGACATCCACGGCGTTGCTTTGAGGCCCGAATCACGGGAGGTGGACGCCGCCGCCACCGAAACGCCGAGGCGAAGGCCCGCCCGCCGCAGGGTAGGGGCGCGCTAGAACCCGAACTGCGCCATGTCGACCTCGGCGCCGCTCTTGCGGCACTCGTCCTCGAATACCCGATGGATCTCGGGGTCCTGGTCCCGGTACTCGATCTGCGCGCCGCCCTTTTTGACGTCCTCGCCCGTGTCCTTGAGCTCCTCCACCTTGTACTTGAAGCCCCAGGGCTTGAGCGCCAGGTACCGCGCCGGCTCGGCGCCGTTGTTGAAGTGCTGGTGCCACCACTGGATGGGCGGCACGAACATGCTCATGCGGCCCCAGTCCACCCGTTTCCTTTGGGCGCCTCCCTCCCACAGGAAGGAGTAGCCGGACCCGGTCAGCATGATGATGTGGGCGCCGGCGCCGTGGCGGTGGGCCTTCTTGTACTTGCCCACCGGGAACTCCGAGAGGTGCGCGCTCATGGTGTTGTCAACGAACTCGAACAGGGTGGTGCGGTTGCCGCCGCCCCGCTCCTTGTAGTCCTTGGGCTGGAACTGCCACAGGTCCGCGATGAAGTTGGACTCCCACACCCGGCCTTTTTTCACGCCTTCGAGATAGCGCCCGGGCTTGCCCCACTCGTTGGCGTCGCCCTGGTAGCGGTCGCCGAAGGTGAAGGGGTTGTTGAAGATGTAATCCAGGTTCCGGTAGCGGTTGATGATGACGTTGGCGTCGGTCAGCGAGATCATCCGCACGGGCTCCCGCCCCTGGGCGTTGAAGTGCTGGAACCACGTGTTGATCGGGACGGAGAAAAGGCTTCCCTTCTGCCATTCCAGGGTGTGCTTCCTGCCGCCTTCGTTCCAGAGAGTGGTGGCGCCCTGGCCGGAAAGGATGAACACCGCCTCCTCGAACAGGTGGTGCTGCGGGCGGAGCTCCCCGCCGGGCGCGACCTCCTGGATCACGGTGTCGCAGGTGCCGCCGGCGCCGTCAAGGTTGACGAAGGCGCCCTTGCCGCCGGTGCGCGCCCAATCGCCGAGCTCCAACTCCAGAAGATCATCGATGATGAACCCCTTGTACACCGGGACTCCTTCCCACTGCTGGTAGATCTCGTAGGGGCTGACGGGGGCGAAGGCGGACGCCTCGTTCAGGTCCCTTTCCAACCCGTTTTCCGTATCGGTCGTGGCCGGCCTGCTCATGGTAAAGACTCCTTTTCCTGGGCGTCGGTTGCTGGTCCTAACGGCGTTCTTCCCGGTAGAGCCCGAAGGCTTCCTTCACCGGGCGGTCGTTGATGGAGAACAGGATGGCTTCGTCCTCGTGGCTGTTTTCGTGCAGGTGCCACGACCACAGCGGCACGGTGAAGAAGTCGCCCTGGTTCCATTCGATGCGCTGGTCATTGACCATGGTGGCGCCGCTGCCGCGAAACACGTGATAGATGGTCGTGCTGGTGTGGCGGTGCGAGCGCGTCTTCTCGTCGGGTCGGATCATCTGGATCTCGCAGCCGATGGTCCTTAGCGTGAAGCCCCCGTTTCGGGGGTTGACGTAGCGCAGCAGCACCCCGTCGCACTCGTCGCCCGGGCTCGAGGCCAGGGCCTTCAGGGATTCGCAGGTCGTGTCCCACGGATAGCGGAAGGGCGGATCGGGAAAATCCGAAAGCCGCTCGGGCGGCCGCGCCCAGCCGAACTGGTGCAGGCTGAAGTCGGGCATGGCTTCCACGGGTTGCTGCTTCTGGCCGAATGGCTCCACCGCCATGACCTCCAGGGCCTTGAGCAGCGGGCCGTCGTGGCCGTCCACCCATACGATGTTCTCGCCGGTGCCGTTGTAGTGGTCGTGCCAGGTCCACTGCGGCGTGAGGATCAGATCGCCGGGGTACATGCTGAACCGTTCGCCCTCGACGGTCGTGAAGGCGCCGCCGCCCTGGACGACGAACCGGAGCGCGGTCAGGGTATGGCGGTGGGCCCTGGCGATCTCCCCGGGCTTGACCAGTTGGACGGATGTGTGCACCGTGTTGGTGGCGCCGGTGACGCCCGGCACGCCGGGATTGAGGAGACGGATGGTCCGCCGCTCGGATTGTTCCAGGCTGACCAGCTCCCCGGCCTCCAGCAACCCGTTGTAGATGTCGTCCCACTTCCACAGGTAGGGGACGACCGTGGTCCCGGGCTCGAGCACGTCCCCTTCGTTGCCGGTGATGTTGGAGGCCCAGAAACCCGCCAACTGTTTGTTGGCCAGGTTCTTGTCGAGATCTTCGAGGCTCATGATCGTCTCCCTGCCGCTACGATTCGCTTGCTCGAACAGGCTCCTGGTTGCCGGTCGTCGCCGCTTTCCCGATCTCAGCCCTCGATGCGCCGCATGACGTAGGCCAGCCCGCCGCGGTAGGCCCGGTCGATGGCCATGCACTGTCCGGCGGCGCGCAGCACCGTGTCATGGTCCTCTTGCGTGAGCACGTGCTTGTCGTAGACGCCGTCCATCATGTCCGAATGCTCGGTGTCCGCCGTGGAGTGCACGTTCAGTGATATCATTCGCTTCAGGCTGATGCCCAACTCGTTCTCGAACTTCTTGCCGATGCGGTAGGACATCCCTCCGTCCGTGACGATGTCCGGGTTGTTGCGGCGCTCCAGCATCTGGGAGGAGGTGAACGCGGCCAGCCACGGGCCTTTGACGGCGACGTGGTGCCAGGCCAGGAACGCCGCCTGCGCCATGGGCGGCAGCTCCGCCTTCTCGAAGTCTTCCCGCTCAAGGCCGATGACCTCGCCCTGCTTGACCGTGAGCGAATAGTGATCCATGTCGCAGCGAGGATCGTTGATCAGCTCGTCGCTCTCGTGCTGCCATACCAGCACCTTGACGTCCAGGGGCGCGGCGGCCTGCACGTAGCCCCAGCAGTCCCGCCGGTTCCTGGTGTAAAGGGCGTTCTGGACGACGTAGTAGCGTCCCCGTTCCATGGTCCAGGGTAGCGACAGCAGGTCCCGGAACTCGTCCGTCTCGTACTGGCGCTTGCACATCTCGTTCAGGATGCTCTTGAGTTGCGCAATATCGGGCATGGTCTCGGACTCCTCTCCGGCGCGTCCGGCGCGGGTCGTTCCCGCTTCAGTCGAGCGCCTCCATCATGTTGACGAGCTGCTCACGGTAGGCCCGGTCGATCATGAGGCTTTCCCGGGCGCCCCGGAGCAGCGCCTGCTGCTCGTCATCGGTTTGGCAGTGTTCCCGCGCCACCTCCAGCAGGAGCTGGCCGTGCTCAACGTCGGCGGTCACGTGCTCGGCGTTGTTGATCTGCCGCCGCAACGGTATCCCCAGATCCCGTTCGAGGTTCTTGCCGACGCGGTACGACAACGATCCGCCGCGCACCAGATCGTCGGAGTTGCGCATCTCCAGCACCGCGGACGCCGCCACCGCCTCGCGCCAGGGACGGTCCTTGGCCAGGTGGATCCACGCGTAGAAGCACGCCACTGCGCTGTCCAGCGGGCGCACCCGCTCGTAGTCCTCGGGAGAAAGGCCGAAGATCCCGCCTTCCCGGACAGCCAGGGTGATGTGGTCGACCTTGCCCGCGGCCTTGTCGCCCATCAGCTCTTCGCCCTCGTGCTCCCAGATGAGCCGCTTGACGCTCAGCGGCGACGCTCCGGCAACGAAGCCCCAGCAATCCCGCCGGTTGGCGACGTAGTGCTTCATCTGGATGGAGAGAGCCTGGGCGCGCTCCCGGGAGAAGCGGAGGTCCAGCAGCCGGCGGAAGGGCGGTGTCTCGAACTGCCGGTTGACGTGCTCCACCAGCTCCTGCCATACGCCTTCCACCCCGTTCCGTTCCGCGCCGTCGGTTTCCATGCTGCTTCCCCCGTCACTCCGTGCCGCGGGAATACGCGGACGGACACCGGCCCGGTGTTCCCTTTGCAGGCCCTACTTGCCCAGGATCAACCGCTGTAACCTCGCCTTGGCTCCCGGACCGATGGAGAAGATCTGCTTGAGCAGGCCCTCGATGTCGGCGCCGGACAGGTGCGATATCTTGATGCCGATCTTCTTGGACGCTGCCTTGAATTCCGGGTCTTCGAGGGCGTTCCGGAAGGCGGTCTGCAGCGCCCGGAGCCGGTCCTTCGGAAGCTCCGGCGGCGTCACGTAAGAGCGGAAGAACTTGTAGGGCCCCAGCCAAGCTTCGAAGGCCGACCGATCTTCCTTGTCCTTGATGGAGGAAGAGAACTCCGGCAGGTTCTTGAGAACCGGTTCGTTCCTGTCGCCGCTGGTGATCACGGGAACGAGCCTGTCACCTCCCTTGCCCTTGAGCAGGTCCCTGGCCCGGACCCGCACCGACTCCCAGGAAGAGCAGTATCCATCGACTTCTTTTCGTTGGATGGCCGCGCGTATCCGGGACGTCCCCTGATAGCCTTCCACCACATTGATCCTGGCGCCTACGAAGTCACGCAGGATCAACGGCGCCTCGCGGGTGAGCGTTCCGGCGGAGCCGAAGTTGATCGGTTCCGATGCTTTCATCAGCCCGTTCAGATCCGTCACGCCGGTCCGGGTCATCACCATGCACGTGGGAGTGGCCTTGCCGGCGCTGCCGAGCCATCCGAACCTGTTTACGTCGAACTTGAACCCCTCGACCCCAACGATCTGCTTCATCACCAGTCCGCTGTTGGTCCCGGCGATGACGGACCCGTCACGCTTGGCGATGTTGTAGAGGTAGTTCATGGATATGGCAAAGCTCGCGCCCGGCATGTTCTGGACGATGATCCGCGGATTGCCGGGAATGTGCCTGGTGATGCTCCGGGCGATGGCCCGGGTATAGGTGTCGAAGCCGCCTCCCGGGGGCGCGCCCACCAGGAGCCGCACCGTCTTTCCCTTGTAGAACCCGGCCTCGTCGGCCCATGCCGTTGCCGGAAAGACCACGCACAGGAGCAACGACAGGGCTCCCGGCGCACATCGGAAGTGGTGTTTCATGGGTATCTCCTTGCCATTGGGGTCCGGAGTGGCTGATGCCGCCGGGTACGGAGTTCAAGGACCGGGCCCGTGCCGATGCCTTCCCTTCAAGTGGCGCGCGTCGCTCGTGTCAGAGCCTGTCCGCCCACTTCGCGCGGATCCTGGCCCTGTACTCCGCGCTGACGCCGGAAATCTTCGGAAAGTCGTCTTTCCAACTGTAGGGCCGGCACGCGTCCACCACCATGCAGGAGGTGGTCAGCTCCCGGCGTTGCTTGTCCTCGGGCGATAGCCGTGGGTTCAGAATGCTGGCGGCCACGTCGAGGATCTCGGAGTCCGTCCTGGGATCCCAGCGGGTGGACATGGCCCAGAGCACCTCGCCCAGGTTGGTGATGTCCACGTCCTCGTCCACCACGATGACCATGCGCACGTCCCGGCCGCCGTCCCGGGTGGCGAGCACGCCGTACCCAGCCTGCTTGGCGTGGCCCGAGTAGCGCTGCTTGACGGCCACCGTCACCACGAAGCGGCCCTGCCGCGGGAACCACACCCCCCGCACGTCCGGGATGCCGGCGCGCTCCATGGCCGACCAGATGTTGGCGGAGCGGATGTATTTGTGGGTCTCGCTGTTGAGGAAGGTCCTCAGCGGCGGGTCGCCGGTGATGATGGGGTCGTTGCGGTGATATACCGCTTCCACCTTCACCACCGGAGCTTGCCGCGACCCGGAGGCGTAGTATCCGGGCCACTCGCCGAACGGTCCCTCCTCGTGGGTCTCCTGATCGGGGGGCGGCACGTGGCCCTCGAGCACGATGTCCGCGAAGGCCGGCACCGGCAGCCCCGTCTTCCGCCCCTTGATCACCGGCACCGGGGTCTCCAGCAGGCCGCCCAGGAAATCGTACTCGCTGACGTTCCAGGGGATACCTACGGCGCTCGCGGTCATCATGCCCGGAGGCAGGCCGCAGACGATGGCCACCGGGCATGGTTCCCCACGGGCCCAGTACTTCCGGGTGATGAGGTCACCGTGCTTTCCGGGGATCATCCACACGCCTACCGTATTCTCGTCGTGGACCTGGACGCGATACGTGCCGACGTTGACGTAGCCGGTGTCCGGATCCCGGCAGACCGTGGCGCAGAACGTGCCGATGTAGCGGCCGCCGTCGTCCGCGTGCCATTTGGGCGTGGGGAACTTGAGCACGTTGACGTCGCTGCCGAAGGCGACGTTCTCCAGCAGCGGCGATTCGCCGATCTCCGTTGGAGGAAGAGGCTTGAGGTTCTGGAGGCGGCTCCTGACGGTTTCGACCACTTCCAGGCCGTGGCTCCCCGGTGGGATACCGAGGGCAAGGGCGTCGGATTCCGGGGACCTGAGGACGTTGCTGAGGACGCGGTAGCCCCACGGGTAATCCGGGATGGCGTCGAAGAGCAGGGCCGAGCGCTCCTCCGATTCCGCCGCGATCTCGGTCAGCGCGCCGATCTCCAGGTCCCAGTGGGCGTCCTTTACCTCCTTGAGCTTCCCGACCTGCTTGAGCCGGTCGATGAAAGTCCTCAGGTTGAGGGCCGCTTCAACGTCCCTTGGCTCGCTCGTCATGCATCCATCTCCGGGCTTGGGCTGCGCCTCATGGCGGCGTTCGACCCGACCGTCGATCCGTGGCCATCTATAGGCCCGCGGCGGCCGGCTGTCAACCTGGACATTCGCGGATATTTTGTCTAAGTCCCAAGGATCGGCGGCCGGTAGCGCTGTACCCGCAAAGCACCTTGCAGGGGCGGCTTTCAAGCCCACCCGTGCCGGTCATGACCCACACCGCTACAGGCAGGGTTCAGGCCGTCAGCCACTCCAGAGGAGGTCGAGAATCAGACATGGCACAGATCACCGATCCGTTGCGGCAGCACGATTGGAGCTCCGAGGAATACGTCGAGGACTGGGCGCAGCGCCAAAGGCGCAATGAAACCCTGCGAGCCCGGCAGTTCGCGCTGCTGGCGAGCCTGGTCCCGTTCGAGCGCGAAGCCGCTTTCCGGTTCATGGACGTGGGTTGCGGTTACGGGGCGCTCAGCAAGTTCCTCCTGGAATCGTTTCCCGGCGCCACGGCCGTGTGCCACGACGGCTCCGCGGCCATGGCCAGGCTCGGCGGCGAACGCATGCAGGAACTCGAGGGACGGTTCGAATACGTGATCTCGGATTTCAGCAAAAAGAACTGGAGCCACGCGGCCAGCGGCGAGTTCGATCTCGTGGTCTCGTGCAACGCCATCCACAACGTCCGGGTGGGCGACGTCATCAAGTCCGTCTACGAGGAGATCTTCGGACGGGTACGTTCCGGCGGCCGATTCTTCAACCTCGATCGCGGCTCGGCGTCGCTGGACGATCAGCTCGGCTGGTTCAGGAGTGCCGGGTTCCAGGACGTGACGTGCCACGAGAGGGGCTCCGGACTCTCCCTCTACGGCGGCTCCAAGCCCTGACTTCTCCCGGTCCGTTTCCGTCGCGGAGTTCGGTTTCGACGGGTTCGCCGGCTGCAACCCGTTACCGCCTTGCGCGCATGCCGTCAGCCGCGACCGTTGTCTCCGCTTGAAAGGGCTCCTTTCTCGATGACGGGCGCACGGGGCGGCAGCCTCGCACTGTTGTACGGCACGGTCCTGCTCATGAGCCTGGGGCAGGGCATGGTGTTCCCCACCATCCCCATGCTGGCGGCGTCCTTCGGCGTCTCGGCCGGTCTTGCGGTGCAGGTGGTCACCGCCCATGCCTTGGGCCGGACCATCATCCTGATCCCCGCGGGCCTTCTCATCGACCGTTACGGCGCCAAGACCGCCATGCTCGCGGGAAGCGCCCTGGTGCTGTGCGGCGCCCTCGTGACCGCCGTCACTCCCTGCTTCGCCTTGCTTTTTCTCGGTCAGTTCCTGGCAGGCGTCGGCGACAGCGTCTGGACCATGGGACGCGAGGTGTCCGGCGTCGAGATGGTCGAACAGCACCAGCGGGGACGCCTGCTGAGCGGTTTCATGGGGGTCAAGTCGGCGGGCATGGCCATGGGCCCGGTGGCGGGCGGAATCATCGCCCAGTGGGTGGGGTTCAGGATGGTATTCATGGTGTACGCGGCCGGCGCCGCGGCGGTGTTCGTTACCTCGCTGCTGGCCCGGAAGGACACGGTCCGGGGCCACGTCGGCAAGGTCGCCTGGTGGGGAAAGGTCTCGGACGTCCTGCCGGACCTGCGCGCCACGTTCGTGGTGCTGGTGTTCGCGACCTTCAGCATGCAGATGTACCGCACCGCTCTGCAAGGCATGCTGCCGCTCTACGCGGGCGTCGAGCTGGGTTTCTCGGCGGCCCGGGTGGGCAGTCTGTTCGGCGTATCCGGACTGTTCGTGCTGCTCATGATCCTGCCCGCCGGCTTCATCACCGACCGCGTCGGGCGCAAGTATGCCAGCGTTCCGAGCACCGCGCTCCCGGGCATCGCGTTCCTTGCCTTCCCGTTCGCCTCGACCCTGCCGCAACTGGTGGTGATCATGGTGGTCATCGGCCTCGCCCAAGGCATGTCCCTGGGCGCGTTGTCCGTGTCCACCTACGACGTGATCCCGGACGCGGCGCGGGGACGGCTGCAGGGACTCCGCCGGACCGTGGGCGAGTCCGGCGCGGTCATGGGCCCGCTGGCGGGCGGCTGGCTCGTCGACCTTGTCGGTGCCGGAAGGACGTTTCTTTTCTACGCGCCGGTCCTGCTCGGCGCGGCCGCGGGCCTCGCGTTCGTAGCGAAGGAGACGCTGGCGAGGAAGTGAGAGCACCTGTGACTCTCCCAAGCTCATGTCGGCGCTCGAGAAGGGGATCAACAAGGCCTACGGTATCAAGGTCCGGCTGAAGACGACCCCCGGCACCGGTGCATCGAAGCTGATCCGGTGAAAGCGAAGGACTTGCCGAAATCCTGCAAGGATTTCACCGATCCCGAATACAAGGGGAAAATCGGGACCACTGTCTTTGCAGTGGGCTGGGTCGAGGCGGCGATCCATTCGGGTGAAGAAGAGGCGACCCGCATCGTCGATGTCATGGTTGCCAACGGGACCATTATCGGCACGACTCGTACAAGTGTCCACAATCGTGTGGCTTGTACACCTGGAGGCTTGGATCGTGTTCAAAAATGAACGTCGAAGGCGCACGGAAGGAATTGTTTTTCTGGCCGGGTTCGGGTCATGCATTCCGGCCGCCAACTGGCTCATCGGCAACGTGGGGACGGTGTGCCCGCCGGGTTCGCCGTGCCTGATCCCTGTTGCGCCGGGGGTCATGGCGCCAAGCGGCGTCGTGATGATCGGGCTGGCGTTCGTTCTCCGCGATCTGGTGCAGCGCCGGATCGGCGTCAGGTGGGCGGCGGTGGCCGTCGTCGCGGGCGCCGGCCTTTCCGCGTTTTTCGCCCCGCCGGCTCTGGTGCTGGCCTCCGGCATGGCCTTCCTGTTTTCGGAAACCGCCGATCTTGCCGTCTATACGCCGTTGCAACGGCGCCGGTTGCTGCTCGCGGTCTTTGCCAGCAGCGTCGTCGGTCTGATCGTTGACAGCGTCCTGTTCCTGTATCTGGCGTTCGGGAGCATCGAGTTCCTGCCGGGACAGGTCATTGGGAAGGCCTGGATGGTGGTGCTCGCCTTGCCCTTCATTGTTCTGCTGCGCCGGCGTGACGAGCGTCTCGGGTTAAAGGCTGCCTGACAAACGATCCCATGCAAAACGGTCGCTTTCCGTGGCAGGGCGGGAGGTTCCCCTTCACGGTGGCTGGACGCGGCTGGACGATTTGGGACATTGTAGAATGTGGCCACTTTGGCTACATTAATTCAAATGAAGGAAATGGCTGCGAGAGAGGCCAAGAACCGTTTCGGCCACTTGATCGATGCCGCCCAGAGCGCACCGGTACGCGTGACCAAGAACGGCAGGGCGGTCGGTGTGATGATGTCGGTGCAACAATACGAGCGATTGCGCGGCGCCGCGTGGGAGCGTCTGACAACGACTATGGACCGCTTGGGCAAGGCAGCGGCGGCCAAGGGACTGACAGAGGCAAGGCTCGAAGCGCTTCTGGCGGATGAAAGCTGAGCGTGTCGTTGTAGACACCAATGTCCTGATCAGCGCTGTGCTCCTCCCACAAGGGCCTCCACGCGCCGTAGTGGATGTGATTCGGTCCGAGACCGGCGTGTTGCTGTTTTCCAACGAGACGTTCGACGAGCTTCGAAGCCGCCTCTACGGTCCGAGGTTCGACGGCTATGTCAGCCGAGAGGACAGGGCGGTCTACCTTGCCCAACTCCAGGCGGTTTCGGAATGGGTGTGGATCGCCCGTGCGAAGCCGGGTTGTCGCGACCCGGACGATGACAAGCTGCTCGAAACGGCGTTGATGGGCGAAGCGGATTGCCTGACCACCGGCGACCGGGGCCTTCTGGACTTGTCCCCGTTCCAGGAAGGCGAGACCCTGGAAGAGATGATCAAGGAAGACCTGGTGGCCGAGCGTGTGGCCATGGAGACCTATTCCGAGATCATCCGCTGGCTTTCCAACGACGACCCCACGACTCGCAGGATCATCGAAGACATTCTCAAGATGGAAGAAGAGCATGCCGACGATCTGGCGAGCCTGCTGGTGACGCTGGGGAAGGTTGAATGAGACCCATCATCGGTACGGCGGCCGCGGTGGCGGTTGTCGCCGTCGTGGCATGGACGATGTGGCCGCGCGATGATGGAAGGACTCGGCCAGGCGGCGAGACGGCCCCCACGGTATCCGTGGCGTCGACCGCGGGTATGCAGGGCGAGGCGTTGTTCAATCAGAGGTGCGCGGTGTGCCACGGCCGGCACGCGGCCGGGTCTCCCCAGGGACCGCCGCTGGTTCACCGGTACTACGAACCGGGTCATCATTCCGACATGGCGTTCCTGCTCGCGGTGAAAAGGGGTGTCCGAGCGCATCATTGGCGCTTCGGCAACATGCCGCCCGTTCCGGGTCTTTCGGACAACGACGTCATGGCCATCGTCGGCTACGTGCGCGCGCTGCAGCGGGCCAAGGGGATCTTCTGAGGGGTGTGGGAGGAGAGATTCATGCCGTGTAGATCCCTGGTGGGGGTGACGGTCCTGGTGTTGCTCCTGGCCTTTGCCACGGCGTTGGCGCACCGCGGAGCCACCGGCATTATCAAACAGCGCATGGACGCCATGATGTCCCTCGGCGGCGCCATGAAGGCACTGACTGCGATGATGAGCGGAAAGCAGCCTTACGACGCCGAACGCGTCAAAGCGTACGCGGGAACCATCGCCGGGCACGGGGGCGAAAGCCTGACCAGCCTGTTCCCGGAGGGGAGCCTGAAACACCCTTCAAGAGCGAATCCCGCCATATGGACCGATTGGGGCCGTTTCTCCGCGTTGGCGCAAGAACTGGCGGTATACGCGGGCGCGTTGGCATCGGCGGCGTCCAACCAACGGGCGAGCATCGCGGTGAGTGGAGGAAAGGGTCCGGGCACGCGGCGCCGGGATACGAGGCCGGAAGACCTCGCAACCGTGGCGCCGAACACGGTCTTCATGCTGCTCAGGCGCACTTGTTCAAACTGCCATCGGACCTACCGCACCAAAAAGTGACGCGCCGGCCCGGCCTGCCTGGCCGCGGTCTTCGGAGCGGCCTGCGGCCTTCGTGAACGCTTGGGGTCGCTGGCGCCGCCGCGGCGCACGATCTTGGCCACGAGTCCCGCAGCGTCACGATACGATTGAAAACCAGCGTATCCCCGGTGGAGTCCTGATCCATGCAGAAGTGAGAATGGCGCGCTGCCGTGGCGATTCTCAGCGTAGGCCCATGCCTGCGGTGGCCGGAGGACCGCCGGCGCATGACCTGCGCTTTCCGTTCGGCTTTCACCAAGCCGTCGGCGCGTGGAAGAGGCTCGGCTTCCAGAACTGACCCCATGGAGGCCGAACCGGGCAGGTCCGGTTCATGGAACCGCGGCCGCTGCCTTGTCGAAGGGCCGGGACATTGTACGCCTGCTACACGCCGCGGAACTTCCTTGGTGGACGGATCAAGGAGCAGAGATATTCGGGCGGTAGAGGTCCGGGTGATGAGTTCATCATGAACCCGGAGTTGGGCGATTGGGGCCGCCAGTGACGACAAACTCAGGACAGGCGATCATCGGGCTCCGGCGATTGGCCCCCGCCCCGCCGAAGCAGGCGGCGTGCCGCCTCGATGTCGGCTTCGGTGCCACGTGCGGTGAAGAATTCGGCGGTCTTCATGGCGGAGACCTTTTCGGCGACCGCTGCGCCCGGATCCGTGTGCATCACTTCGCCAATTAGGCCACAATTCGGCGTGGGTGTTCTAGCATCAAGCCAGCTTTGACCGCAGCAGCTCATTGACGAGGCGGGGATTTGCCTTGCCGCTGGTGGATTTCATCACCTGGCCCACGAAGAATCCCAGCAGATTGGTCTTGCCCTGTTGATAGAGGGTCATATTCTCCGGGTTGGCGGCGATGACCGCGTCGACGATGGGTTCGAGTTGGCCGGCGTCCGCCACCTGCTGAAGGCCCCGGCTCTTGACGACGGCCGCGGGACTCCCTCCCTCTTCCAGCATGGCGGTGAATACCTCTCTGGCAGCTTTGCCTGAAATAACCTGATCGTCGACGAGCGCGATCAATTCTGCCACCGCCCCTGGCGTCAACGGTAGCGACTCGAGAGGCTTATCCTTGAGCATCGGCCGCAGCTGATGGATCACCCAGTTGCCGATGGCTTTCGGATTGTCGTGGCAACGGACCGCCTCCTCGAAGAACCCGAAGATGCCGTCATCCGAGGCCAGCAGGAACGCGTCGTCCGGCGCAAGCCCGAGGCGGTCGCGGTAGTCCTCCATCCTCGATCTTTGCGCTGGAGCCAGTTCCGCATGCGACGGAACCTTTCTCTTGACCGCGGTCTTCGGATCAGCCTGGAGTCTTCGTGAACGCCTGGGCTCGCCGCCGCCATCGCCCCGCCACACGATCTTCTGCCACGAGTCCCGGAGCGTGACGATACGATTGAAGACGAGCGCATTCGGACGCGAGTCCGGATCCACGCAGAAGTACCCCAGCCGCTCGAACTGGAACCGGTCGCACGGACGGGCGGTGCCGAGGCTCGGTTCCACGCGGCCCTTGACGGTCTCCAGGGACTTGGCATTCAGCATCTCCCGGTAGTCCCGATTCGGGTCGCCCTGGGGGTCGGCCACCGAGAACAGCCGGTCGTAGAGCCTGAGCTCGGCTTCGAGCGCATCTGCTGCGGATACCCAGTGGATCGTCCCCTGGACCTTCTTGCCGCTGGTGCCGGAACCGCTCCGCGTCTCCGGGTCGTAGGAGCAGCGCAGCTCCCGCACCGCGCCGGTGGCGGGATCCTTGACCACATCGTCGCACCGGATGATGTAGGCGTAGCGCAGCCGCACCTCGCGGCCCGGCGCCAGCCGGTGGTAGCCCTTGGGCGGTTCTTCGAGAAAGTCGTCCCTCTCGATGTAGATCTCGCGGGAGAAGGGGATGGTGCGCGACCCTTCCCCGGGGACGTCGTGGGGGTAGTAGGGCGCTTCCATCTCCTCCACCCGGTCGTCCGGATAGTTGGTGATGACCACCTTGAGCGGGTGCTCCACCGCCAGCACCCGAGGCGCCTTCCGGTTCAGGTCGTCGCGAATGAAGTACTCGAGCTGGCCCATCTCCACGGTGTTGTCGCTCTTGGCGATGCCCACGCTGTGGCAGAAGTTGCGGATGGCCTCGGGCGTGTACCCCCGTCTTCTCAGCCCCGCCAGGGTGGGCATGCGCGGATCGTCCCAGCCGGTGACGTGCTTCTCCTCCACCAGCCCCAGGAGCCGCCGCTTGCTCATCACCGTGTAGTCGAGGTTCAGCCGCGCGAACTCGATCTGCCGCGGGTTGGAGGGGACGTCCACCTGATCGAGGATCCAGTCGTAAAACTCGCGGTTGTTCTCGAACTCCAGGGTGCACAGCGAGTGGGTGACCCCCTCCAGTGCGTCCGAAAGGGGATGGGCGAAGTCGTACATGGGATAGATGGGCCAGGCGTCCCCGGTGTGGTGGTGGACGACGTGACGGATGCGATAGATCACCGGATCGCGCATCTTCATGTTTGGCGACGCCATGTCGATCCTGGCGCGCAGGACGTGGGCGCCGTCCGGGAACTCTCCCTTGCGCATGCGGGCGAAGAGGTCCAGGTTCTCATCCACGCCGCGGGTGCGGTAGGGGCTCTCCCGGCCCGGCTCGGTCACCGTGCCCCGGGTCTCGCGGATCTCCGCCTCGTTCAGGCTGCAGACGTAGGCGCCGCCGCGCTCGATGAGTTGCACGGCGAAGCGGTACAGATCCTCGAAATAGTCCGAGGCGTTGTACAGGCCCTCGCCCCAGTCGAAACCGAGCCACCGGATGTTGTCCTTGATGGCCTCGACGTAGAGCGTGTCCTCCTTGGCGGGGTCGGTGTCGTCGAAGCGCAGGTTGCAGCGGCCGCCGAACTCACGGGCGACCCCGAAGTTCAGGCAGATGGACTTGGCGTGGCCGATGTGGAGAAAGCCGTTGGGCTCGGGCGGGAAGCGCGTCACCACCCCGCCGGGGTGCCTGCCGCCGGCGAGGTCGTCCCGGATGATTGCGCGAATGAAGTCCGGCGGCGGCTCGCGCCGGCCGGTGCCGTCGGTGATTTCCATGCTCGTCGAGGCCTCCCGCGCCTCTTGCGGCTCATGGGGTATGAAGTGTACCTGATGTGGAGTACGCAGTGTACCCGATGACGCGGCGCTCATCCATCGGTGTGCCCGGTGGGGTCCATACTCTTCGCGCCCGCTTCAGGGTATGGATGCCCCAGGAGCCTGCATCTCGCTACGATTCGATTCCTCGGACAGGACCTTGGCCGATATGCGAGCGGTGGTCGAGATCGAGAAGACGCCGCATCCGGCGACCGACCCAATGAAAGGCGGCTGCGCCGTTTTCCCCCCTCGACCGTCCGGTATGGCTCACGGGTCATGCATTGAACTGGCGGTATCTGTCGAGAATCTCCTGGCAGATACCCTTGGCCTGCTCGCGTTCTCCGTCGCTGACCACAGCTTGTCGATTATGAGCAAGCGGAGTCCTCACCTTCGCGAGCGCACCAAACTTCACCGCCCAGCTCTGCCGGTCGGATCCAAGCAGAGGTTCGCCGAGACGCTTCCAGTTGACACCCATCAGCGTGTACAATTCCATGGGATATGTGTAGGCAAGCAGGGACGGTTCGGCGAGGTCGCCGAACCGCTCTCGTTCCCGGGCCTGTTTCTCTCGGCAGGATGCGATGAGATTTCCAAGATTGGGTCTGGCCTTGACCAACGCATCGGACCAATCAGCTCCGAAAGTGTACTCCAGGCGGTCATCGAGAAACTCCCGCAACACCCGCTCCGTGTTGCGCCACAGTGACCAGATGTCGATGCTGCGCTCAAAGACGCTCAGGTGTTCTTCGAAAGCCCGAGAGAAGCCCCGAGGTGCGCCCCGCTCGTCGTGCGATACGATGCCGAGCTCGCACAGGGCGTCCACGTCTTCCGTGGTGACGTCCCACTGGGGACCGATAATCACCTGGACGGCTTTCGACAGCATCGGTCCATCTTCGAGAACGGTCGACAGCTGCTGAAAATATTCCCGAACCAGCATTTCGCATATGGCTTCTATCCATCGGATGTCGATCGGCCCGCCTTGCTCCACATGGTCCCATGCGTGGTAGCCAAAGGCATCCAGCAGGTAAGGATGGCCTCCGCAGAAAGCCAGCACTTTCGCCCGCTCTCCATCATTCAGGGAAACACCGTTGTCATTCAGCCGCGAGAAGAATACTTCGACGTCATCGTCGGAGAGAGGCTTTACCGGAAGCGTCATCAGCACGTTGGCCCAGTAGTCGGATTCGTGTCCGGCAAGCCGAGCAATGTCTTGCAGACGACGCTTGGCGACTAGCACGACCGCCGCCTTGAACTCCGGGTTGGAACACAGCTCCCGCAACCAGTGAAAGCACTGCGGCTTGTTCTCGAACAGTCGACGCCCGGCGTCGAATTCGTCCAGGACCCAGATCGGGCGTATATCCGCTCGGCGAAGTGCTCGGAACACCGCCCGAACCTTGTCGAAGTCAACTTCCGAGGATGCAAGGGCCTCGGTTGTTCGCTTGTCGATGGGATCGCTTCCGAGCCCGCGGTCGTGAATGTCGTCGGCCAGGTCCGCAATCACGGAGCGGAACAGGCTGTCGACGGAGTCGGCGGCTCCCACGTTGGACCAGACCACTACCGAACGGGGCCAGATAGGAAGGTCTTCGGCTCGCCGAATCGTCTCGAAAATCAGGCTGGTCTTGCCGATGCGGGGAAGGCCGACCACCGCGATCGATCCGAAGCCGCCTGTGCCGAAGATCCGGCTCGTGATCGCACGCAATTCGTTTTGCCGGCCGATGAACCGAGTTCCCGTGACGGTGACCCCGAAGTCGGCGTAGGGATTCGACTGTTCCATCACGCTCAGCCCTGACGCATCAGCCAGTCTCGAAACAGTCCCACGCGCAGGCGGTATGCTATTCCCTTCCGTTCGACCACGTCGCGGGTTTCAAGGTCGGACAAAAGCCTGTCAAGATCGGTGCTGTCGGATCCACCGTTGATCGAGTCGCGCGCGCACCATCCTTCCCTGCCGGAACGGGCAATTGCCGCGCAGACAGCGTAGGTGTCGCGAGGGTCGATCCCGGAGTCCTGTACGCCATCGCCCGCCGCCAACAGATTGTCGAATTTGTCTCGCGTTAGCCGTCGATCGCCTCGCAGCATTTCCTCCTCGACCGCACGAATATCCGCTTCCGTGACGACCACGGATCGAGAATTGTTCATGTAGTCCACGAGTCGGGCACAGAACATCATGGTGTAGTACGGACTGTTGGCGGTCAGATCCAGCAGTTGCGGCACGGCTCTGCCGGCGAAACGTTTTTCACCGATCGGTTTCTGTACCAGAGTTGTCGCAGCTTCGTCGTCGAGGTAGGTCACACGGACATCCTCGGTGACGCCGAATTCGTTCGGAAACTCGTTCTTGAACGCCGGCATGATGTCCTGTCCGACCAGCACCGACGAGAAGTATCCTTTTTCAATAATCGCCTTCCATGCCTTCATGAACTCGGGCGGAATACGCTTCTTTCGAATCTCCTTGAAAACATCCGTGAACTCATCGATCAGAAGTACGATACGGAGGCTTGATTGCTGCACCGCTCGAACGACTGAGGACATCTTCTCGTGAAAACGAACCGTGGGATGGTATTGCATCTCGTCGATACCGGACGGTGAGAACGCCGGTGCATCCCGACCGTCCAATCGAAGGTCTTCCAGCGCCTCGGCCGTGCCACGAAGAATGCGATGCAGCAGTGTCGCCATGGACGGCTCCGGTGCGAGCTCCTGAACGCTGAAGCAGACCGGCAGGACGTCGCCCCTCCGAACGAGACGCACACGGAGATGCTCGATCAGAGACGACTTGCCGGCCCGCTTCTGGCCGAACATGACGATGGACTTGCGTCCGGCGCCGGAAAGAAGCGAGCTTTCGAGTCGCGCCAGCAGGTCGTCACGCCCGATGAACATCTCCGGGTCGTCGACCGGGCCGCCCTCGGCGAAAGGTGCGTAAGCGTTCTCCAGGTGCTGAAACTCTTCGTCATGATAGAGTCGGACAGTCCAGGTATGAGCTTCCGTGCGCTTTTCCTCGCCGAGACGATTTCGGAATACAGCCTCTGCCTTGATGGGGAATGCGCGGTCATGCTTGGCTTCCGTCTTCGGATAGACCACCATCTGCTTAACCGTAGTGTGCCCTCCCCGCAGCGCGGACGAAACTTCCTGTTCCAGACGATCGGCGTCAAAGTACTCGGAATCTCGGGGGCCGAGGCGGATGCGAATGGAGCTGGCCGGACTGCACCCTGGTTTGTTGGATATCTCGATCTGGAGTTTCAGGTCGCCGTGTTGGCCCGGCATGTACTTGTCCACGAGCAGACGCAGGCTCAGCTCCGCGCCCGACGTGCGATTCATCTCCGCGTACTCTTCCTCGACTAACGACCCGACATGGTCCGCAACTGGCAGGAGTCCTTCATGAGAGTATTGTGTGGGTGCATCGACGACCGTCCTTCTGAAATCCTCCGCCTGTCCGGTGACCAGCCAGTAGTGGCGTTCCCGCTCCTCGAAGTCGGACGCACGACAGAACGCCTGCGCGGCGTCCACGATCTCCCCGAGGTTGAGCAGGCGCCGTCGATCCAGATCTATGCTTGTTTCCTCGGTCGCCTTGCGAATCTCTGCGCTGAGGTCCTCCATCATGGCTACGCTGGCTTGGTATCTGGTCAGAGCGCTGCAAACGGAGAGCCGGTGCCGGTGCTGGCGTGCGTGCTCTCTGCACCGTGACATCCACTCTGCCCTAAGGGCTTCAGGTCCTTCATCTGCACTACCGAGCAACCGTCCGAACTCTATTTGCAAGTCTCGATTTTTCAGAAATGCGTCCCTGATGGCGTTTTCAGAGAAGTTGCTCTGCGATCCGACAGCAACTAGTCTGATTAACCAATTCTCCTCTGTGCGTGGCACGATTATCCTCAATGCCTCTTCAAAGGACTTGCGTCCTATGCCTGTAGCAAACTTACTCTCGATTTCCTGCTGCATCTCAGGTGAAAAGGTTGCGAGATAGCGGATCAGACTGCGCCATGCTTCACTTCCAGGATCGACAACCAGCGCCAGAGATTCGAGGTAGTACGAACGTACCACATCCGCCGGTTTCCTGTCTATCCAGGACGCATCCGCCATGGAGGTGAAGTACCTGCGGAGATAGTCGTATATGAGTCCGGTTTCATCTTCGTGCGCGTTTCGCTTGAGCAGCGCTGCAGCGGAAAGATAGTAGGCGGCGCGATCTCGCGGCCGCTTAGTTCCGAGC
Organism: Binatia bacterium; assembly: GCA_963422385.1. Taxonomy (GTDB): domain Bacteria; phylum Desulfobacterota; class Binatia; order UBA9968; family JAJDTQ01; genus JAJDTQ01. The sequence continues at coordinate 2,863,977 of OY729432.1, forward strand.
TCCTTGGCAAGCTCCACAACACGGGCCACATCATGACTGTCTGTAGTACCGGACTTTGCTCGCGCCGGATTCACACCCTCGTAGGTGCATTGTTCGATCGCAGTTCTGGCAAGTGAGCTGAGTTGCACGCCCTCATCAGTCAGCATGCCGAGACCGCTGATGATTTCATCGGCCTCATCGCTGCTTTCCGCTCTTCGTGAGTCTTCCAGCACTTCCAACAAACGCAGCGCTGTTCTATCGTTCGGGCTGTTGTCAAGAATTCGTTGTAGCACCTCCCCGGCTTCGTCGTATTTAGGCCATCGCAGATAGGAAGTTGCTATTCGCGCCATGAGGGAATTCTTCTTTGACCGATCGGCGGTGCGAACGAGCCGGTTGAGTACTCTGATTGCATCATCGTGGCGACCGGCATGCTGGTAGAGATTCGCTAACATATTGTCGTACGGATTTCCGGCTTCGGCACGTGCCGCATTCTTTTCCAGCAACGCAATGGCTTCATCAGTGCGTACTTGCTGGTGAAGCAAGGATGCCAAGTCCTTGATGGCGCTCTCCGGTTTGTCTTGTTTCCGAATGGCCTGGCTCAAAAGTCGCTCCGCTTTGTCGAGATCAAGATCGACGAGTTGGGCGCGTTTGGCGCGTGCATAAGGCCCTCTTCCGGTAGGCAACCCGATCCCGTGGCGGAGACCTTTCCTGATATTCTCCTTGACTACCTGCTCTAATTGCGCAGCGGCTGCGTTGGTCGGGTCGGCACCGAGCACTCGGCGGACAAGGGTCATCGCCTGCGGAGGCTGGCCGATCTCGAGCAGATGTCGTGCCCTCTCCAGCAGAGACGCGCTGTCCTGCAGCGGGAGTATCCTTGCCGCGCGATTGTACTTCTGCCCATGAGACTGGCGAATGTCGAACTCAACGGGACCGGACGTTCTCCAGCTTCCATCAAGCAATGCAGCCCGCAACCCTTCGTCCGTTACGTCATTGATATTGAAATAGTAGGTAATTCCCGAAGCGTCTATGAATCCGAACCGCTGGTTGATGAATGTCGTAATACGACCTTGGGGTGTGTCGTTGCTTTCTTCGCGATGGCGGACTGGCGACGCAATCGCCGACACCGGCGCGGGAGGGAGGACGAATCTTTGTTCTGCGGCGATAAGCTCGTCCGATAAGGACGTACTGTCAAACTCTTCTTCCCACTCCAACGGCAGTTCGGCGGTCTGGACGAGAGTGGCGGCCCGCATCGCAAGTGCATCGACACCGAGACGGGCGAGCAGGTAGACCACGGATTGGCAGAGCAAGCGACGGACGTCGGGGTCTGTTTCCGCATGTCCATGCCATTGACGAATGATATGAGCGGTATTGCGCAGGTCATGGTGCTCGATAGCGACGGCGAGATAGCGGAACCACTTGTCATCCGCCGGCATCGGTGGCGTCAAGAGGAAGTAGCGACGAAGTGCGTAGCACTCCATGGCGGTGTTTTCTCCAACAGCAGCCGCAAGGGCGAGCCAATACGCAGGCACATCAGACAGGGTGGCCGCCGCCGAAAGATGATCGACTGCATCGGACTCGCGATTCAGCTTCAACAGCACTCGACCAAGAAGAGAATTGATTGTTGCGGAGCCGGGATAACTCTTCTTCAGTGGATCCAGTATCTGCGCGACGACGCTGTTGAGCCGGCTGATCTCCTTTACCTTCAAGGCGTAGCTGTACTGGTTGCGCGCCCGATCCCACTCTTTGCGCACTTTTGACGCGCTGTCTGACGGGAACTCGGTCTCCGGGAACAGAAAGTCCGGTTCCGGAGACTCAAGGCATGCACGTTCCACTGCCACGGAGAAGGAGGCATTGACTTGTGTGAACTGCTGCAGGACTTCGGGGTCTTGGGGGGAGAGTTGCACAGCCGTTGGCAGGACTTCCGAGTTGTCGATGTTCTGCGGCCTCGGGTCCGTACGATTCGTCGTATCGCCGGTAGTGTTTTGATGATGTATTTCCCAGCCTGCGAGAAGTTCCTCAAAAAAAGTGACGGAACTCCCGTTACGATCGAGATGGATGCAGGTATCGTCGATTGCGTCGACACGGCCAAAGACATCGTCTCCGCGTGTCAGGCGCAGGGTCACGTATGCTCCGACGGGAACCTCGCGGCCAAAGATCTCAAGTTTGCTCATCGCCTACGTTTGTTGGTCATAGCGCGGTATGCGCGGAGTCAAACTTCGGCCTCCGGATCATCAAGGCTTGGTATGCAGGCTCCGAGCTTATCGCACAATCGCCTGTTAGAGCAACTTTGTGCCAACAAAACAAATTGATGGACTCCGCTCTTGACGTGTTGAATCAAGAGCAGGTCAGTCAATTAGGGACTCTGTCTGACAAGGAGGTGCGTGATGCCGCTACTCGACCACGTGGGGGTGAAGGTCACCGACCTCGACCGCTCCATCGGGTTCTACAGGGATATCTTCGGCTTCGAGATGGTGGACCGTCGCATGCTTGGCAACAGCAACGTCGAGGCAGCCGCGATGCAGGTGGGCGGAAGCATCCTCTTTCTGCTGCACGTGGCGTCGTTCCGGGCGCGTAGCCCGGAGGAGCACGGCGGCGTGGACCATTTCTGCCTGACCTTCACCGACCCGGAGTTCCGGGAGATACTGGAGCGCACGAAGGCCATGGGCGTGAGGCTCGAAGGGGGAGTGACGCCCCGGACCGGCGCCACCGGGCGCAGCGACTCGCAGTATATCTTCGATCCGGACGGCAACCAGATCGAGGTGAAGACCGGATTGACCTGACGCGCGGCCCTGCTTCCGCGCGTGGGCCGTTCCGGTCCCATCACGCGTGCAGCCGGCCGGCGCCGGCGACGGTGGTGCGCCGCAGCAGGCGACGCTCGTCGCGGGGGTAGAACGTGCGCGCGTGCATCGAGCAAAAGTTGTCCCACATCAGCAGGTCTCCCACCTCCCACGTGTGCTCGTACATGAAGCTCGGGTCTTCGGCGATGTCGAACAGCTCCTTGAGGATGGCGTCGCTCTCGGCCCGGTCCATGCCCTCGATGCGGATGGACATCATGCGGTTCACGTAGAGCGCCTTGCGGCCCGTCACCGGGTGGGTGATGAAGATGGGTTGCACGTAGTAGCGGGCGCCGCTCAGGTCGATGTCGGCGTCCACGGTGTGCCGCTGGTAGTCGTAGACCTGCAGCACCTGGCATCTTTCGAGCTTCTCCTTGAGGTCGCCGGGGACATTGTCATAGGCGGCGTACTGGTTCGTCACCAGGGTATGGCCGCCGCCGGCGGACACCTCGATGCCGTAGAGGATGGTGACGGCGTCGGGTACCTCGTGAAACGCCGTGTCCTGGTGAAAGCCCATCTCCGCGTCGCCGTTGGCCGATGCGCCCTTCAGCGGCTTGCCGCCCTCCAGGATGTTGCTCACCACCATCACTGGGGTGGTGTAGACGTCGTCCGCGGATTTTCGAAGACGCGGTCCCACCGTGCGCTTGCCGATGGCGCCGAAGGTGGTGGTGAAGCGGTTCTGCTGTTCCACCGTGAGGCTCTGGCCGCGAAAAAGCAGCGCGACGTTCTCGTAGAACTGCACGAGGATCTCGTCCCGGACCCTGGCGTCGAGCGGCTCGCTCACGTCCAGTCCCTGGATCTCCACCCCGAGAGCCGGTGAAAGCGGTCTTGTGGTCAAGCTCATGTCCTTCTCCTTCTTCCCGCCCTTGCCATGCACGCCGCCCCGAAAACGTCATTCCCGGGAAACCGGGAGTCCAGGGGCGCAGGGGTGGGGGGTGAGCATGGTCACGCGTGAACCGGCTCCTTCCCGGCCACCGTGCACCGCCTCAGGACACGGCTCTCCTCGCTGGGGAAGTCCGTGCGCGCATGGGTGGAGCAACGATTGTCCCACATGAGGAGATCGCCCACCCGCCACTCGTGGTCGTAGACGATGCGGTGGTCCTCGGCGATGTCGAACAACTGATGGAGAATGGCGTCGCTTTCCGCCTTGTCCATTCCTTCGATGCACGCGGTCATGGTCCGGTTCACGTAGAGGGCCTTTCTTCCCGTGACCGGATGGCGCACGAAGATGGGTTGCGAGTGGCTGCGGGCGCCCGCCGTATCCACGTTGGGGTCGATGCGGTAGCGGTTGTAGTCGTACACCTGGAGGACGGTGCGGCCATCCAGACGGTCGCGAAGCCCTTGGGGGACGTTGTCGTAGGCCCGGTACATGTTTGAAACCCGTGTCAGCCCTCCCCGGCTGGTCACCTCGATGCCGTAAAGCATGGTGACGATGTTGGGGACCGGGTAGAAGCAGGTGTCGTGATGGAACCACATGTCGCCGTCGCCGAAGGAGGCCGTGTTGCCCGTGGGCCCCTCGTCGCTACGGTTGGTGACCATCATCACGGGGCTGGCGTAGGCATCCTTCGGGGATTTGACGAAACGGGCTCCCACGGTGCGCTTGCCCAGCTCCCCGAAGGTCGTGGCGAAAGCCGTCTGCTGCAGCTCCGTCAGGTCCTGGCCCCGGAACAGCAGGAGAACGTATTCATGAAACGCGTCCAGGATCGCATCGCGGGTCTCCTGGTCCAACGGCTCCCGCAGGTCCAGCCCCTCGACCTCGGCGCCGATGGCGGCGCAGACGGGTTTAATGGTCAGGCTCATGGTTTAATCTCCTGGTGTCCCGTCCCACGAGACGCGACAAGGACCGACGGCGTCCCGAGAGCCCTCTTCGGTGCAGCGCGCTGACGCCGGTTGTGGAGAATCGTACCGTCATGAGACTACAGCAGGCCGCTTCGGCTACTGAGGGCGACTCTATCCCTCCGCCCAACGAAGTGTCAAGTTTCGTTGGCTCTTTGCAAGGGCTCGCCTTTCGGTGGTCTGTGCCATGGCAACGGTAGCAAGCTCTCGTCTCCGTCATCCCGGACCTGATCCGGGATCCGGGAGTCTGTGCGAGTAAAGCAGGAATCTACTGCGAGGCAGGGAAATGGGTCCATATGGGGTTGGATTTTCGTCGAATATTCCCGATATTCTCCTCAAATCCGCCCCCAATGCCCTCCATTTCCCCGCCTCTCGCTACGATTCGCATACTCGGACAGGCTCCTGGGCGTGGGGGAGGGCATACGTTCGATTTCCGATCTCCACGTGCAGGGTTTGGAACAGCACGGGGGATTGGTATGGTACAACTCACAACCAGGGAGGTAACGTCGATGCAATGGCTCGATAACGAGGTGGCGGTCGTGACCGGGGCCGGATCGGGGATCGGCAAGGCCGTGGCGGCACGTTTCGTCGAGGAAGGCGCCAAGGTGGTGGCCTTCGACCTTTCGGAACAACGGCTGGCGGCGCTCAAGGACGAGGTGGGCGACAACGTGGCCGTGGTGCGGGGCGACGTGAGAAGCCTGGAAGACAACCGCCGGGCGGTGGCCGCGGCGGTGTCGGAGTTCGGCCGGCTGACGGTGTTCGTGGGCAACGCCGGCATCCACGATGCCCGGCGGGCGTTGAAGGATCTCTCGGACGAGGAGCTGGAGCGGGGCTACGAGGAGGTCCTCGGGGTGAACGTCAAGGGTTATCTTCTGGGCGCCAAGGCGGCCATTCCCGAGCTGGTGAAGACCCGCGGGAACATGGTGTTCACGCTTTCCACGTCGTCCTACTACGTCAGCGGCGGGACCTTGTACGTGGCCTCCAAGCACGCCGCCCTGGGGATGGTGCGCCAGTTGGCCAACGAGCTGGCGCCCACCGTCCGGGTCAACGGCGTGGCGCCGTCGGGCACGTCCACCGGCCTGCGCGCGGCGCCGTCCCTAGCTGCCGGCGCCGGAGGGGACGACGTCTTCGGTGCGCCCCGGCCGCCCGCCGGGTTGAGCAGGAATCTCCTCGAGGTCGCCGTCGTCCCGGAAGACCACGCCGCCGCCTACGTGATGCTGGCTTCGTCCCAGTCCCGCATCATGACCGGCGAGGTGATCCACACTGACGCGGGCCGCGGGGTCACTTCGGTCCTGACACCGGCGTAGGGTCACTTCGGTCCTGACGCCACTGCAACCGCAACGTCGCGACGCCACCGTGCGCCGTGTCCGATGTAGGGGCGGGTCTCAAACCCGGCCGGGCTCCCGGGCGCGGTTCAAAAGAATTCCGCCAGGAACGGCTCGGGCCAGGGCACGTGGAGGATGTGCTCGAAGACGCCGTAGATGAAGGCCCAGGCCACGGCCGCCAGAAGGCAGGAGAGGAGCCAGCCCGCGCCGTAGGTCCTGGCGTAGCCGAATACGAACAACGGCACCGCGGTGGGGAACCCGATGAGGCGGATGGCGAGGTAGAAGCCCAGGATCCACGCCCAGATCTCGAGGTTGCCCCAGCGGCTTCCCGACTGAAGGGACGGGGCGTCGAAGTGGATACCCTTCGCTTGCGGTCCGCCGGGGCGCGGGCGGAGGTCCATGACGAGCTGGAGCGCGGCCAGACAAACGCCGATGCCGCCCAGCAGGAACACGATGATGGAAGCCCGCAGCTCGTCCCAGCCGTGGGCCACGCGGAGCGCCCACAGCAGCACCAGCCCGATGACTCCGACGAAGAAAACGCCCTCGTAGTGTAGCCGCCGGTCTTTGTTCATTTCGATTCCTCACTCACGGCGTGCTGTTGCCGCTCGCGCCGTCCCTTGAGCAAGGGGTAGCAGAGCGACGCCGCCACCAGGATCAACAGGATGACGACGGCCGGACGCAACAGCCAGTCGAGCCCGTACCGGGTATAGGAAAGCCACAGATAGGTCTCCATCTTGGTGCCCAGCACCACCCCGAGCAGCAGCGGCGGCCGTGGCCAGCCGTGCCGCCGCATCATGAAGCCCAGCAGCGAGAACACCAGCAACGCCCGCAGGTCGTTGACGCTGAAGTTGGCCGAGAAGGCGCCGATGAAGACGAACACGGCCACCAGCGGCACGATGCTGTGGAAGGGCATGAAGCAGGCCCTGGCCAACGGCTTGCTGAGGGCGCTGCAAAGGATCACTGCGATGACGTTACCGATGACCAGGGTCCAGATCACCGCGAAGGTTAGGTCGAGCTGCGTCGTCAACATGTCCGGGCCGGGCTTGATACCCACGGCCACGAAGGCGGTGAGGATCAGCGCGGTGGAGGTGCTTCCCGGGATGCCGAAGGCCAGGGTCGGGATGTAGCCGCCGCCTTCCTTGGCGTTGTTGGAAGCCTCCGGCGCGATGACGCCGCGTATGTCGCCCTTGCCGAAGTTTTCGGTGTTCTTCTCGGTCTGCACGGCATGGGCGTAGGCGAACCAGTCCGCCACGGAACTGCCGAGTCCCGGCAGGAAACCCACCCACGCACCGATGGCGGAAGAGCGCACCATCAGCCACCAGTGGCGGAACACGTCCTTGATACCCTGGAGAAAGCCGCTGCCCAGCTCCTCGTGCTCGGCGATGCTGGTCTTGCGGCTCGCCAGGTCGATGATCTCCGGTATGCCGAACAGGCCCAGGGCGACGATGATGAGGCTGATGCCGTCCCAGAGATAGTCGTAGTCGAAGTCGAACCGCGGTATGCCGGATTTGACGTCCATGCCCACGGTGGCGATCAGCACGCCGATGATGCCGGCGATGATGCCCTTGACGGGCGCGTTGCCGCTCAGCACGGCCACCATGGTCAGGCCCCACAAGGTCAGGACGAAGAACTCCGGCGATCCGAAGGCGAGTACCAGGGGTCGCAGCACGGGCAGGGAGGCCACCAGCACGAAGGCCCCCACGAAGCCGCCCAGCAGCGACGCCGCGAAGGACGCGCTCAGTGCCCGGGCGGCCTCCCCTTTCCTGGCCAGGGGATAGCCGTCGAGGATGGTGGCCTGGGATCCCGAGCTCCCGGGTATGGAGATGAGAATGGAAGGGAAAGCGCTGGCGGTGTTCCCCACGGCGTCCAGACCCACCAGCAGCGCGATCGCCGGGTAGGGGTCCTTCATGGTCATCACGAAGGGAAGCATGATGGCCAGAGTGGTGGGACCGCCGATTCCCGGCAGGAATCCCACCAGGCTTCCGATCAGCACTCCCAAGGCCATCATGCCCAGGGAGTGCAGGGTCAGAATGCCAAGCAGGCCGTCGACGGCGGCTTCAAGCATGGACTGGGGGAGACTGCCGGCCGGAAGAGCTCAGCGAGACGTTATTTGCTTTTCTTCTTGCCCGTGGGCAGGCCGTGCTCCTTGCGGATGTTGAAAAGGAAGTCCTTGACCTCCCTGGAAGCATTGGTGACCTCCAGGACCAGTTTTGCCGTAGCCGGGCCGTCCCGGGTCCTCCATGCCTCGCCGAAGAACTTGGTGGCCTCCGCCTTGAACTTCGGGTCTTCCACCATGCGGCCCCACGCTCCGCGCAGGATCTCCATGACATTGTCCGGCGTTCCCTTGGGAGCGAGCACGTACTTGTCCACGTCCGAGGGTCCCGCCCACACTTTGTATGCCTGCCAGGGTATGCCGGCGGGCTTCTTGTCACCGAGCAGTTCCTCGAAGGTCGGAATGTCGGGGAAGTCACTGCGGCGCTTGTCCGTGAGCAGCACCAGCGGGTCCACGACGCCGTCCCTTTGAAGGTCCCGGATCAGTTTTGCGTTGCCCGTGCCCCACATCTCGATCTCGCCCTGGCGCAGCGCCAGCACCATCTCGCCGGTGCCGGCGTAGCCGAAGATCCAACGGTTGTTCCAGCCCAGATACTTGGCCCCCCACACGGTCATGGCCACCCACGTGCGGATGCCGTCCGAATCGCCCACCACCACGGGCTTTGCCTTGGGATCGGTGAGGCGCTTGCGTGCGTCCTTGCGTACCATGAGGATGCTGCCGCCGCGCATGATGGAGCCGACGTAGGCGTACTCCCTGGGATTGTACCTGACCCGTTTGCCGCCGCGCACGTATGTGCTGAGCGCCGACGACGAGTCCTGCAGCAGGGTCAACCCGTCCGGTCTGGCCCGGCGGGTGAAGTAGTTGTTGACCACGGTGCCGCCGCCGCCGGGCATGTTCTGCACGATGGTCTTGGGGTTGCCGGGTATGAACTTCGGCAGGAAACGCGAAACAAGCCTCGCCGTCGTGTCGGTGCCGCCGCCGGGACTGGAAGAGACGAGAACCCGGATGGTCCTGCCCTCGTAGTGGTTGTCCGCGGCCGTCGCCGCGGCGGCGCACAGCGTCAACCCCGCGAGCACGGAAGCGAATATCGTCGCACGGTATCGTTCCATCTTCATGTTCCTCCTGGTTGGTGTCCGTCCTCAAGGTACGTATTGCTCAAGGTGCGTATTGGGAGGACGGAACAATGTCACGCTCTGGATATTATGGTTCGTGATGCGGTGTCAACAGAATACCGGCAGGAAACCGGGCCCGGCCGATGGCGAGCGGAGATGCGGCGAAGCCGTCACATGCCCATGCCGGATTCGCCCATGTCCTCCTGCCGGTGCAACCCGAAGGCTTCCAGCACCGGGACGTCGTGCATGGAGAACAGGATCGCTTCCTCGTCGGCCGACCGGTTGGCGTGCTCGTGCCATCTCCACAGCGGCACGATGAACGTGTCGCCCTTGCGCCACTCGAGCGTCACGCCGTCGATCACGGTGGCGCCGCTGCCCCGGAACGCGTGGTAGATGCTGGTGCTGTTGTGGCGGTGCGCGCGGGTGCGCTCACCCGGGCGCAGCATCTGGGCCCGGCACGACAGGGTCGGCAGCGTGCTGCCGCCGGTGATCGGGTTGACGTATTCGAGGGCGACGCCGTCGTAGGGGTCGGCCGGAGTCCCGGCCAGAGCCTGGAGCGAGCGGTAGGTGTCTTCCCAGCGGTAATGGAGCGGCGCCGGCGCCGTCGGGTGGTCGGACCGCACCGGGCGGGTCATGCCGAAACGCGACGCTTCCTGTTCGCTTGCATGGGTGGTCTGTTTCTCTTCGGAATACGGTTCGTAGGAGATCACCTGCAACGACTGGATCAGCGGCACGTCGAGACCGTCCAGCCAGATCATGGGCTCGCTACCCTCGTGGCCATGGTCGTGCCACGTCCACTGCGGCGTGAGGATCAGGTCCCCCTCCGCCATGGTGAGCTTCTCGCCGTTGACCACCGTATAGGCCCCCTCGCCCTGGACGATGAAGCGAATGGCGGCCATGGTGTGCCGATGGGCGGGGGCCACCTCGCCGGGCTGGATCATCTGGCAGGCCAGCAGCATGGTGTGGCTGGTCATCTCGATGTGCCGCATCCCGGGGTTGACGAGGCGAATGGTCCGGCGCTCGGTACGGCCCTTCTCGATGCCGATGCGGTCACGGGCCTGGAGGAGACCGTCGTAAACGTCGTTCCATCTCCAGAGATGGGGAACCACCTTCGTCTTGGGGTCGGGCGTGCGCTCATGACGGTCGAGCTTCCACAGACCCGAGAGCCATCGTTTCGCCAGGAAGTCGTCCAGATCCGTCAAGTCCTGCGTTTCGGTCTTCATGCGGTGCCCTCGACGTCGCCGCGCGCTCAGCACGGCTCGTAGTGGATGGCCATTTCTGAAGTTCGGGGGTCCACCTCGGGGTGGAGCCAGAAGTGCTCAATGTCCGCTTCGTCGAAGTGATGGACGTCGCGCAGGGCGGGCAGCGCCTTGCTGTACGGCATCGGCGACTGGGACTCGGTGCCGATGTTGGTGGCGGCCATGCTGGCGATGAAGGATTCGTCCTTGCACACGCGGTTGAACCAGTTCGCCCAAGCCTCGGTGGTGGGTAGGCCTCTGCCGCATTTGGCGGCCTCGGCGTCGCCGCCGTTGGCGGACCGCAGGATGATGTCCGGTTGCGGCCGTTCCGAGTCGCTTCCCTCCATGTAGTTGCCCAGCAGCAGCTGCACATTGAGCGGCGTGTTGGCCGCCTTGTAAGGCTCTCCGCGGTATATGTTGTTGATCCAGGGTACTGCTCCATGGCTCAACCCGCCACGGCGTTGCGGCTGAGCCTGCCCGCGGCCCACTTCCCGGTGAGCGGATGGTTGGCGCAATGCCTTTCCAGCACTGCCGCATCGAGCCGCTGCCGTAAAGAGTCCGTGTTTGCCGTGTTCCAACCCTCTTGTTGAGCCTCTGGACCGGAGCGCTCTCGTCGACGCCGTGTTTGCGCCCGATAACGCGCCAGCGGAACACGGCCCGGGCATAACACCACGCACCCGCCGGAGCTGTCAAGCGATGCACGTCGGCGCCATCGGCCGCCCTCATTATCGGGAAGCAGGCGGTCCCGCTTCACCGCCACGCGCTGGTGGCGCCCGAGCCGATCAACGTTGGCGAATGATGACCGGCGTTCCGAGAAGCCCCGGTCGCTTTGAAAAGCCTCCATGACCATGGTCCTGTACGCAGAGGAGAACATCAAAGCTCTGAGACAGATGGTCCTGTACGCAGAGGAGAACATCAAAGCTCTGAGACAGATGTTCGTTGACGCGTCGAAGAACAAACGTATCGAAGGCCATACCGTTACGAGGTTCGACCAACGTGGCGCCTTCAATCCGACAGCCGTCCACCTTGCCGACAACAGCCCCTTATTCCATGGACGAGTCGATATCGAGCGTTCCTCGGTTGCCACTTCCAGCCAGCATCTCCTGACAATCAATCAGCTTGCGGCAGTCTTGAAGAGTCTGGAGATTGGTTATGGCGGACGTGTCAGCCGGGACCTCGATGAGACCTGTATGCAGAACCGCGATGACCTGTACCAGCGCTGCCGTATCCGGGCCGACGAGTTCATGCCTGCGGCCAGGGAGGAGTGAGTACGGCAACCTTCTGTTTGTCAGGATGGACAATTCGGAGATCCCCGGGTTTCGCGTCAGAACATTCGCCTACAACGTCGCGTTCATTCGAGTACTTGCGGAATGCTACCGTCTGTGGATGACGGAATATGATTCCTGGAAGCCTCTGGCCCGGTTCATCTGTAAAGCCTCCATGAATTACCAGAGCAAACACGGTCTATTGGTGGATGCTGGCCTAACCAACCAATAGGGTACAACTCTGTTTTTCCGCCGGCAGGAGATGGCCATGGCGATTGATTACACCATCAGGGCGGCAAGGAGGGTCGCCGAAGACCACGACCAGCCATGGCGCATACTGTCCCGATTCGCTTGGCAGCCCGAAGCGGACGTTCCCAAGCAGATGTGTTATATTACCGGTGGAGCGGCTGGCACAGGAGAAGCATGGAAAAGATCGTTCGCAAATTCGCCTCCTTCGCCGAGGAGGAAGAAGCTGAATACGCTTACTACAGAGAACTCTCCGGGGAACAGAGGCTGCAGATTCTCCTCGATCTTGTCATGCCCGAGAACGCCGATGCGGGAACTATCGAACGATCTGTGCGAGTTCGTCCACTTGTTGAACGCAAAGAAGGTTAAGTACCTGCTCGTGGGGGCTTGGGCAATGGCGTTTCATGCCCGGCCTCGTTACACGGCCGACGTCGACTTCTTTGTGGGCCCCGGCCCGGAGAACGCAGGCAGGCTGATGGAGGTTGTCGAGGAGTTCGGCTTCGGCGGCATCGGAATCGAGGCCGCTGATTTCCTGCAGGCGGATTGCGTGATTCAACTGGGCAGAGCGCCCAACCGCGTCGATCTCCTGACGGGCATTAGCGGAGTCGGCTTCGAGGACGCATGGGCCGCTCGTGTGACGGCAAGCTTGTCGGGTGTCGAGGTGACCGTCATCGGGCGGGAGCATCTGATTCGAAACAAACGTGCGACGGACCGTGCCAAAGACCGCGCGGATATCGAATGGCTTGAGCGCACGAGCCGGTGGCTTTCTCCGCGTCAGTAGAGTTTCTCCGGTCTGCGAAGGCGCCGCGCTCCATGCGGCGAGTCGTGAAAGGAAGGTGTCCTGAATCATGAGTGCAGCGTTGCAGGGAACCATGGCGCTGGATCTCAGCGGCCACGTGGCCGGGCCTTTCGCCGGGAGTCTCCTGGGCGACCTCGGGTGCGACGTGATCAAGGTGGAGCTGCCGGACGGGGGCGACACGCACCGCGGACGGAATCCGCTGTACGAGGGCTACGGGCCGAGCTTCCGGGCGCTGAACCGCAACAAGCGGAGCCTGACCCTGGACCTGCGCAAGCCCCGTGGCAAGGAGATCCTTCTCCAGTTGCTGGAGAAAGCCGACATCCTGTTGGAGAACTTCCGTCCGGAGACGCGCACGAAGCTGGGCCTCGACTACGAGCGCCTGGCGAAGCTCAATCCGAGGCTGATCCACTGCTCCATCACGGGATACGGACAGGAGGGCCCCTACCGCGACAAGCCCGGTTTCGACACCATCGGCCAGGCCCTGAGCGGCATGTTGAGCCTCATGACCGATTTAGACAAGCCCAAGGTGGCGGGGGTCTCGGTGACCGATCATTCCACCGGGGTGTTCGCCGCCTACGGTATCCTCGCCGCCCTGCTGGCGCGTCACCACACCGGCCGCGGCCAGTTCGTGGACGCGTCGCTGCTGCGCATCAGCCTGGCGTTCATCGAGTCCCACGTGGCGGACTACCTGAACGGAGGCGAGGCCATCACCCGGGAGAACTTTCCGCGGGGACGCATCTACTGTTTCGTCCCCAGCGACAGGAAAGCCCTGGTGATCCATCTTTCCGGACACCAGAAGGCATGGGAAGGGCTGCTGACCGCGGTGGAACGCCGGGACCTGCTGGACGACCCGCGCTTCGCCACCCGCAATGACCGCTGGCGCCATCACTACGACATCGTCCCGATCCTGCAGGCGGAGTTCGAGAAGAGGCCGCGGGACCATTGGCTCGAGGCGCTCGACGCCGTCAGCGTGCCCAACGCGCCCATCTACAGGATCGAGGAAGTGCTGGACGACCCACAGGTGAAGGCGCTGGGGCTGCCGCAGGAGATCCGCCATCCCAGGATGGGGTCCAGCAACCTCATCGGCAACGCCGTCCGGTTGTCGGACACGCCCGCGCGGTTTCACCGCGCCGCGCCGCTGCTGGGCGAGAACACCGAAGAGATCCTGCGGGGGCTCGGTTATGACGAGGCGGCGCGGGCGCAACTGCGCGAGCACGGCGTGACCTGAACCCGCGGCCGGGCCGTGGGCCATGGACGAGGCGAAGTGGTGAGGCCCGCACGGGTGAATTCCGGGTGGCCCGCGAATCTTGACGGCCCGAGACCGGTAATGGTAGACGCCAGGAGTCTGTGCGAGTATGCGAATGGTAGCGAGAGGTGGGGAAATGGAGGCCATTTGAGGGCGGATTCGAGGAGAATATCGGGAATATGTGACGAGAATCCAACCGCAAATGGACCCATTTCCATGCCTCGCAGTAGATTCCTGCTTTACTCGGACAGGCTCCTGGGGTAAGTGCACCAGAAATATTCGAAACGTTCACAAGGGGGTAAATCAAATGGCCGATAACGGGACACTGCCGGGCTGCGAAGTCATTATCTCGTCGGACTCCCACGTCATGGAGCCGTCGGAGACTCTGGTGGAAAGGGCTCCCAAGGGTTTCAAGGACCAGGTGCCGCGCTTTCCCGAACTGGAGGTGGGCACGAGCTTCCAGACCCAGCCGGGCGGATCGGATCCGGCCAGGCGCATCACCGAGATGGAGACCGACGGCGTAAGCGCGGAGGTGCTCTTCCCGACCTACCTGCTGCCGCACTTCGCCATGGACGACGCCAAGCTGCAGCAGGTGTCGTTCCGCGCATACAACGACTGGGTGATGGACTATTGCGCGGTGGCGCCCAACCGCCTGGTGGGGGTCGGCGCCATCTCGATGTACGACATCGACGAAGCGGTCAAGGAGCTGGAGCGTTGCGCCAGGATGGGCCTCAAGGGCTCGCTCATCTGGCAGGCGCCGCACGCGGACCTGCCGTTCAAGTCCGACCACTACGAGAAGTTCTGGGCGGCGTCCGAGGATCTCCGGATGCCGGTGCACCTGCACATTCTCACCGGCCACGGCTACCACAAGCAGTCGGTGTTCGGTAACAAGCGCATCGGCGTCGAGCCGTATCGGGGCAGCGTCAACCTGAAGCTTCAGGAGATCATCAACGCCGTCTTCGATTTCATCTTCTACGGCATCATGCACCGCCATCCCGGCCTCAAGTTCGTGTGCGTCGAGAACGAGATCGGCTGGATGCCGTTCATGTTGCAGCAGTGGGACTACTACTGGAACCGGTTCAGGAAGGAGAACCCCATCTCCATCGACAAGAACCCCAGCGAGTACTTCAACGAGCAGTTCTACGGCACGTTCTTCCGCGACACGGTCGCCGGGCACAACTTCGAGTGGTGGGGCCAGGACAACTGCATGTGGTCCAACGACTATCCACACGCAAACTCCACGTGGCCGGAATCGAAGCGTTACATCGACCGCGACCTGGGGCACCTGCCTGCGGACATACGGAAGAAGCTGGTCTATACCAACGTCAGGAATCTCTACCAGCTCGACGTTCCCGATCCCGTGCAATAGCTCGAAAGAACGCGAAAGCCGTCCGTCTCGGGCGGCTTTCCTTTTCAGGCGGGGATGCGGAACGCGGTGGGCAGGCCGCGGGGAAAGTGTGCGGCGTGAAGGGGCAGACTGATGGCCAGGAACGGTTTCAAGGTATTCGATAGCGACATGCACATCATGGAGCCCCCGGATCTGTGGCCGCGTTACATGGCCGCCGGGTTCCGCTCCCGGGCTCCCCACGGCCGCACCTCGGAGAACGTCCGCGACCTGGGCCTGATCTTCCCGCAGGAACAGCCCAACGCCAGACACACCGCGGGCACGCTGCACCGCGGGCACAACTACGACAGGAACCAGGACATCTACCGCGACCACTCCGAGCGGGGCTGGACCGGCGAGGTCCAACTCGAGGCCATGGACACCGAGGGCATCGACGCGGCGGTGCTGTTCCCCAGCCGGGGCCTGGGCGTGCTCACCTATCCGGAGCACCAGCCCGATTTTGCCGCGGCCCTTGCCCGGGCCTACAACGACTGGCTCCACGACTTCTGCCGGGCCGACCCGGAGCGGTTGTTCGGCGCCGGGATGATCTCCGTCTACGACATGGACGACGCGGTCAACGAGACCCGCCGGGTGGCCGGCGAGCACGGCTTTCGGTCGGTGTTCCTGCGGTCCAACATCGTTACCGGCAAGCCGCTGCACGATCCCTGCTACGAGCCTCTGTGGGATACCCTGGAGGAGCTGGGCCTCCCCATCGGGTTCCACGAGGCGTCCGGCTCGCGCGCGCCCCAGAGCGGCGAGCAGTTCGAGCCCAACTTCGGCCTGCGGCGCGTCTACGCCCAGCCCTTCGAGCAGATGATGGGGCTCGGGAGCTTTCTCGGCGGGGGCGTGCTGGCGCGGCACCCGAGGCTCAAGGTGGCGTTTCTGGAAGCCAACTGCTCGTGGCTGCCGTGGCTGCTCTGGCGCCTGGACGAAGGCTACGAGCGCGAGGGCGACATCTTCATGACCGACCTGCGGGAGAAGCCCAGTGAATACTTTCGCCGGCAGTGCTGGGTCTCCGTCGAGCCGGACGAAACGCCGGCGCGCTACACCATCGAGGAGTTCGGCTGCGACCAGCTCGTGTTCTCCACCGACTACCCCCACGGCGATTCCAGATACCCGCACGCCGTCGAAGGCTTTCTCGATCTCGACCTGTCCGACGAGGTGAAGCGCAAGATCCTGTGGGACAACTGCGCGCGGTTTTACGGGTTTGCACACTGAAATTTCTCATTCGAAGGAGGGTGCCATGGCGAGACCGCAAACGGTGACAGCACCGCCGGAGTCCATCGAAGGCGTGCTCAACTACCTCATCGAGACCGGCGAGAGCCCCGCGAGTTACGGCGGCATGAGCCAGGCGGAAGCCGACCGCAAGCGCCGGGGCAAGTACGAGGGTCACACGATGACGATCCGGAACGCCCGGCTCATGGCGGATACGCTGTCGCTGGAGCGGGAAGGGTTCGTTCTGGTGCCCCACGACACTCGAATGAAGGACTTCTATGACGAAGCCGAGGTCCGCACGGTCTATTACAAGGAGACCGAAGATCTCGTGAAGAAGACCACGGGGGCGAAACGCGTGGTGGTCTTCGATCACACGCTTCGTTCGGGGGACGAAGCGACGCGTGAAGCCAGGCAGGTCGGCGGCCCGGTGCGCAGCGCCCACAACGACTACACGGACTGGTCCGGTCCTCAACGCGTGCGCGACATCCTGCCGGACGAGGCCGAGGATCTGCTCAAGGGGCGTTTCGCCGTGGTGCAGACCTGGCGGCCCATCAATCGCCCCGTCATGCGGGATCCTCTGGCCATCGCCGACGCCCGCAGCACCGGCATGGAGGGCGCCGTCCCCACCGCCCGAATCTATCCCGACCGTCGCGGCGAGACGTTGCACTACACCTTCAACCCCAATCATCGCTGGTACTACTTCCCGCATATGGAGCGCAACGAGGCCGTGGTATTCAAGACCTTCGAGTCCGAGCGCGACGGACGCGCCCGGTGGACCCTGCACTGCGCCTTTGACGACCCTGATACGCCGCCCGCTGCCCCGGCCCGGGAGAGCATCGAGATGCGCACCCTGGCGTTCTTCTAGGAGAGATTCATGAGCAACTTCGACGTCGTCGACACCACGATAGACGCGGTCCACAAGGCGTATGAAGCGGGGCAGCTTACCCCGCGCGAGCTGGTACGGGCCTACCTGGACCGGATCGAGGCCTACGACAAGCAGGGACCGGCCCTGAACTGCATCATCACGGTCAATCCCAACGCGCTGGAGGAAGCCGACCGGCTCGGCGCCTCGCCCCTCACCGGTCCTCTCCACGGCATTCCGATCGTTTTCAAGGACCAGGGCGACGCCAGGGGGATGCCCACCACCCTGGGCAGCGTGCTGTTCAAGGATTACTACCCCGACCGCGACTGTTTCGTGGTGGAGCAGCTCAGGAAGGCAGGAGCCATCATCCTCGCCAAGGCCACTCTGGGGGAGCTGGGTGGTGGGGACACGCACGGCTCGCTGTTCGGGTCCAGCCGCAACCCGTATGATGTCGAGCGCACGGTGGGCGGCTCCTCCGGCGGGTCGGGCGGCGCCGTGTCCGCCAATTTTGCCACGGTTGCCGTGGGGCAGGAAGGTTACGCCTCCATTCGCCGGCCCTCCACCTGGAACTGTGTCGCCGGCATGCGCCCCACTCCGGGCCTGGTGAGCCGGGGCGGCGTATATGACGGCTGGCCTGACATGACCGGCTCGCTGGGCCCCATGGCGCGCACGGTCGAGGATATGGCCCGGCTGCTGGACATGATGGTGGGGTACGATCCCGAGGATCCGGTGACCGCCCGCGGCGTCGGCCGCATACCTGCGAGCCATACCGACTTCCTGGACGCCGGCGGCCTGCGCGGCGCGCGCCTGGGGATCCTTCGGGAACCCATGGGATACATGGCGGAGCCGGATACCGACGACTTCCGGCAGATCACCGAGGTGTTCGACAAGGCGGTGGCGGACCTGATGGCCGCCGGTGCCGAAGTGGTGGATCCGGTGGAGATCCCCCGGCTCAACGAGCTGCTGGCCAAGCGGTCGTGGAACCCCACGAACGGCGACGAGGCCTTCAAGCTGTACTACGGCAGGAGCGCCAAACGGCCGTTCGAGTCGCGGCAGGAGGCCATGGCGTCGCCGGACTTCGCCAAGGTCCACTACAACGCCCGGAACCGCTGGAAGGCGCCCCTGGACGCGGACAAGCACTACGAGTACCTGCTGGCGTGCGAAACACTCATGGGCAACCTGTTGAAGGTCATGGCCGACCACCGGCTGGACGCCATCGTGCACAAGTCGGTGGAACACCAGCCGACGCTCATCACCGACGGTATCCAACCGCCATGGGTCAACATGAGGGGCGTGCCCCATATCAACACGTTCCTGATATTCGTTTCGTCGGTGGCGGTGCCCGGAGGCTTCACCCGGGACGGCCTGCCGGCCGGGATCACCTTTCTCGGGCGGCCCTACGACGACGGCCGCATGATCCGGTTCGCCTACGCCTACGAGCAGGCCACGCACCACCGCAAGCCGCCGTCCACCACGCCGGCACTGTGATGGCGGACGCGCCCCACCCATCCCGGATTCCCGCGGAAGCGGGAATCCGGGATGGGTGGGGCGGCGTTTGTGAGTCGTTTCAGGCCGAAGGGAAAGGATTGAAATGCCCCGCATACCGGAACTCACGGAACGAGATGCGATACCGGAGGATCAGCGGCAGCACTACGACTCCATCATGGCCAGCCGGAAGCGGATCGGTGCGCCCTACGCGAACCTGCTCCACTGCCCCGATCTGGCCGCGCGTACCGCGCACCTGGTAGGGTATTCACTCCACACCTCGGACTTTCCCCTGAGAGAGAAGGAACTCGTCATCTGCACGGTGGCCCGGGAGATGGACTGCGTGTACGAGTGGGCCGCCCACTCCGGCCACGCCCTCGACGCAGGGGTGGGGGAGGATGCGGTGGCGGCCATCCGTGACGGCAGGGCTCCCGAAGGCCTCGACGAAGACGAGGCCCCCTTTGTCCGGTACGTGCAAGAGCTTCTGCGGCCTCCGCATCGCGCCACCGAGGCGACCTTTCAGGCCTTGCGTCAGCGTCTCGGAGATCACCGGCTGGCAGAGCTTACCGGCATCGTCGGCGGGTACGTCGGGCTCGCCTGCTCCCTGAACGCGTTCGAGATCGGGGCGCCCGAAGGCATGCCGGTCCTTCCCGCGGGTTGAGCCCGGTGTCGATGTCGTACCACGAGGCCGACGCCGCGGTGAATGGCGGCATCCCCGTCCTGGAAGTGGGCGACTTCCTGGCCGGCGCTCCCGGCGCGCTGGAGCGCCTGGCGGCCGAATTGCGCCATGCCCTGGAGTGGGTGGGTTTCTACTACATCCACGGACACGGCGTGCCTCAGCGGCTTATCGACGATGTCTTCACCCAGTGCGCGCGTTTCCACGCGCGGCCGCTGGCCGAGAAGATGGCGGTCCGCGGCAACGAACACAACGTGGGATACATGCCGCTGAACGGGTACGTGTCCCGCAGTTCCCGGGTCGAGAAGGCGACGAGGCCCAACTTCGTGGAGGCGTTCTTTCTCAAGCGGGACCTTCCTCTCGATCATCCGGACGTGTTGGCGGGCGTGCGTTACCGTTGCGCCAATCCCTGGCCCGAGGCGCATGCCCTGCCGGGGTTCCGGGAGACGGTGGTGGCCTACCTGGAGGCCATGGAGCAGCTCTGCAAGCGCATGCTGCCACTCTACGCGGTGGCGTTGGGCCTTGCCCCGGACCATTTCCACGACGCCTTCGCCGAACCCCAGTACACTTTGCGGATGTCGCACTATCCGCCCGCGGAGGAGGGCCACGCCGGCCAGTACGGGCTGGCGCCGCACACGGATTCGAGCTTTCTCACCATGCTGCCGCGGGCCGAGCTGCCCGGACTGTCCATCTGCATGCCCTCGGGAGAGTGGACGGACGCGCCCGTGGCGCCCGGCACTTTTCTGGTTAATTCGGGGGATATGCTGCGCCGGTGGACCAACCATCGGTTCCTGTCCACACCGCACCGGGTGGTGAATCGCAACGCCGGCCGGGACCGTTACGCCATCCCGTTCTTCTTCGATGCGACCCACGATTTCCCCATGGCGTGCCTGCCTACGTGTCACGGACCGGAGAACCCGTCCCGTTATGAGCCGACGACATACAGCGAGTACATGCGCTGGTTCGCGCGGCAATATGACCACGTGCGGGACCATGACGGCCACGAACCCGATGATCCCGGCGTCCCGACCGTGAGCTGACTCATGCCGGGGCGGAAGTGTCAACGTTACGGATAGGTGTCAATTCTGGTAACAGTCTCTGTGGAAAAGCCTGTGTATAACGGTGGAATGCGCGGAAAATTTCCCTATTCATCCGGGATTCAACGGATTGCACAATTTCTGCGCACGGGTTTTTTCAAGAAATCAGGGCAGTTGCGAAGATAAGCCTCAACAGGCCTCGAAAATCGGGGTAACCGCTCGAACGGCGCGGCCCGAAGCGGGTCACCGCCAAGTGGCCGATTCCCAAAAGAAAATGAGCCGGAACGCAAATCTTCAGGCATTGCTTCAGCCGGGTTCGGTGGCGGTTGTCGGCGCATCTCCCAAGGCCGGCACGGGTGGACGGATACTGGGGAATGTCCTTGCGTCGGGTTTCCAGGGAGCCGTCTATCCGGTGAATCCCAACTACACGGAGGTCCGGGGCAGGCCGTGTTATCCTTCCATCGAAAGGCTTCCGGAGGTGCCGGATTGCGTGGTGGTGGCGTTGCCCGCCACGCGGGTGCTGGCGGTGGTGGAGGAAGCCGTTGCCGCGGGGGTGCCCTCGGGCATCGTGGTGGCGGAGGGTTTCGCGGACGGGGATACCCCGGCCGGCCGACGGCGTCAGGCGGAGCTTCAGCGGATGGCGGCCGCCGGAGGCATGGCCGTCACCGGCCCCTGCTGCATGGGGGTGGCGAGCCTCCGATACGGTTTCGCCAACTCCTATTTCTCCATTCCGCAGGACGCCGTCCCGGGCGGCGTCTCGCTCATCTCCCAGAGTGGCGGGCTGACCAACGCGATCACCGAGTTGGGCGCCAGTCGGAACATCAGCTTCAACTACATCATCTCCAGCGGCAACGAGGCCGTGGTAGAGATGGCCGACTACATCGAATACCTGGTCGACGACCCCGAGACCCGGGTCATCGCCTGCATCATGGAAGGAGCCAAGGACGGCGCCAGGCTGCGCCGGGTGCTGGCAGCGGCCACCCGGAAGAAGCCCGTGGTGGTGCTGAAGCTTGGCCGCACCGAGTCCGGACGGCGGGCCACGGTGGCGCACACCGGTACCCTGGCGGGCCGGCAGGAGGCCTACGCCGCTCTGTTCCGGGAGGCGGGCGTGGCCCTGGTGGACAGCCTGGACGAGCTGGTGGAAACCGCGGGTCTGTTCCTCCACGGACGCCTTCCGACGGGAGGGCGGGTCGTTTTCCTCACCATTTCCGGCGGGGCTACGGCGCTCATCAGCGACGTCAATGCCGTCGCGGGACTCCAGTGCCCGGCCTTGTCTCCGGCCGTCAACGCGAAGCTCCAGGAAATTCTGGGCGTATCGGACCGTCCGTTCAGCAATCCCATCGACACGGTGGGGATGCCCCGCATCGAGCAGGGAGCCAATCTCACGTCGGTCCTCGACACGCTGCTGAGCGATGACGGCATCGACCTGGTAGGCATGGCCCTGAGCGTCAAGCGGACCACCGCGCCCGGCCAGCAGAAGCTGCTGGATCAGGTGGCCGCGTGCGCCAGGACCGCCCCAAAGCCCATGTTCGTGCTGTCGCTGGCCTCCAACAGCCTCACCGGCGACTGCCGGACTTTTTCCGGCGAGACCGGGGTTCCCATCCTCGAAGACGTGGCCGGGGGGATGAAGGCGGTGCGCAAGCTGGTCGACTACGCGGCGTTCCGGGGCCGGGAGAGGCGGCCACGGACCCCGGCGGCGTCCGTGGATTTCCAACCGCCGGACGGTGCCGGGGCACTGACCGAGTACGACAGCAAGCGAATCCTCGCGCGCACCGGCATCGCCATGACACGGGAAGGCCTTGCCGACAGTCCCGAGCAGGCCGTCGAGGTCGCCGGGAGCCTCGGCCATCCGGTGGCGCTGAAGGTTCAGTCGCCCGACGTGCCTCACAAGTCGGATGCCGGCGGCGTTCATCTCGGAGCCGCGACCGCCGAGGAAGTGGAGACGGCGTACCTTCAGGTAATCAGGAACGTCAAGGCAGTCCATCCGGACGCCCGCATCGACGGTGTCCTGGTGCAGGAGATGATCTCCGACGGGCTGGAGGTCATCGTCGGCATGGTGCACGACCCGCAGTTCGGGCCGCTGGTGATGCTGGGGTTGGGCGGTGTCTACGTGGAAGTGTTCCAGGACGCCGCCTTCCGGCTGCCGCCGCTGGACGAGCAGGACGTGCGTGAGATGCTGGCGGAGTTGCGGGGTGGGGCGCTGCTCAGCGGTCTGCGGGGCGGGAAGCCCCGGGACGTCGACGCCCTGGTGCAGTGCGTGGTCCGCTTCGGCGACTTCGTGGCCGGCAACGCCGGCCGCTTCACCGCGGTGGAGATGAATCCGGTGATGGTGCGTCCCCAGGGCGACGGCGTGGCGGTGGCGGATGCCCTCATCACGGTGTCGGACCAGCCCGGTCCGGTGCAAGAAGGAGAGTTGCCATGAGTTACGAGAACATCCTCTATGAAGTGGCTGACCATGTGGCCACCATCACCCTCAACCGCCCGGAGTCGATGAACGCCATCAGCTACAAGGCCCGGGACGAGCTTGTCGACGCGTGCGGCCGCGTGTCCGCCGACCCCGACGTGTGGGTGTGCCTCATCACCGGAGCGGGGGAGCGGGCCTTCTGTACCGGGCTCGACCTCAAGGAGCGGGCGCGGGAAGTGGACGATTCAACCTTCTTCGAGAAGCGCCGGGTGCGCAACCGGCCGAGCATCCATTCTCAGAATCAGGCGGTGGCCACGCTGGAAAAGCCCACCATCGCGGCGATTCGAGGCTACGCGGTGGGCGGCGGCCTGGAACTGGCGCTGGCTTGTGACATCCGCGTGGCCGCGGAGGACGCCAAGCTCGGTATGTTCGAGGTCCGGCGAGGCCGGTTGGGGGGCGGCGGCGGTACCCAGCGCCTGCCGCGGCTCATCGGTCTGGCCAAGGCACTGGAGCTGTCCCTCACGGGCGAGGCCGTGGGTGCCGAGGAGGCGTTGCGCATCGGTCTCGTGAACAAGGTGGCGCCGGTGGACGGCTACATGGACGCGGCCCGGGATGTCGCGGCCCGGATCTGTCTCGGCGCGCCGCTCTCGGTCATCGCCATCAAGGAGGCCATCACCAAGGGTTTTCAGCTTCCCCTGGAACAGGGCCTGAAGCTCGAGAGCGAGCTCGGCCTGGCGCTTGCGACCACCGAGGACCAGAAGGAAGGCTCTCGCGCCTTTGCCGAAAAGCGTCCGGCCGTGTGGAAGGCCCGATAGACAATCGGACACAGGAGGAAACATGAGCACGAACCTGAGCGGCAAGTACGCCATCGTCGGCGTGGGTCAGAGCCCTCTGGGCAAGGTGCCCGAGCTCGGCCCCATCGGACTCTTCGCGGTGGCGGCCAGGAACGCCATGGAGGACGCCGGCCTCAAGAAGCAGGACGTGGACGGCCTCATCACCCGCGGGCCGGACGACGTCTACTGCCACCACCAGCGGGTGGGGGAGGCGCTGGGACTCGACGTCACCTTCAGCACCTCCACCGCCAACGGCGGCGCGAGCCAGACCATGGCCGTGGCCATGGCGTGCATGGCCATCGAAGCCGGCGTCTGCAACACCGTGGTGGTGGGTTACGGCCGCGACACCTGGTCGCGCACCCACCGCACGGCGGAGGCCAGGCAGGCCGTGGCCTCCCGGCCCCGGACCTACTCGGAGTTCGGCTCCGAGTTCGGCCAGTTCGGCGCGCCGGTCAACTACGCGGTGGCGGCCCGGCGCCACATGGAACGCTTCGGCACCACCAAGGCGCAACTCGGCGCCATCGCGGTGGCGTTCCGCAACCACGCCCGCAAGAACCCCCACGCGTTCATGCAGAAGCCGCTGACCCTGGACGAGTACCTGAGCGCCCGGCTCATCGTGGACCCGCTGTGCCTCTACGACTGCAGCGTGTTCATCGACGGCGCCGGCGCCGTGGTGGTGACCACCGCGGCGCGCGCCCGGGATCTCCGGCAGCCGCCGGCCTACGTTCGCGGCTTCGGCTTCGGCAACCGGCTGAGCGGCTGGTACGCCGGCGACAACATGATCACCACCGGCGCCAGGGAAGCGGGGGAGGCGGCCTACAAGATGGCGGGCATCGGCCCCGAGGATGTGGACACCGCCCAGATCTACGACTGCTTCACCCACATGGTGTTGCTGCAGCTCGAGGACTACGGCTTCTGCGCCAAGGGCGAGGGGGGTCCGTTCGTCGGCTCCGGGGCGCTGGAGTTCGACGGCGTGCTGCCCACCAACACCTCCGGAGGCCAGCTTTCCGAGGGGCACATCGAGGGCATGCTCCAGGTGCTGGAAGGCGCGCGCCAGGTCCGCCGCGAGCACACCCCGGACCGGCAGGTGAAGGATTGCAACATCGCCCTGGTCAGCGGACACGGCGGCAACACCGTCTGCCAGTCGGCGCTGATCCTGGGGAGGGAAGCGGGATGAGCGAGTACAACAAGCCGCTACCCCCGCCGTCGGTGGAATCCGAGCCCTTCTGGGACGGCTGCAAGCGCCACGAGCTGCTGGTGCCGCGTTGCGACGCCTGCTCGAACCACTGGTTCCCGGCCACCGCCACGTGTCCACAGTGCTGGAGCACGGAATGGACCTGGACTCGGGTGAGCGGCAAGGGAAAGATCTATTCGTTCGGCGTCTATCACCGGGCCTATCACAAGGCTTTCGCGGAGGAGCTGCCCTACGCGTTGGTGGTGGTAGAGCTGGATGAAGGGCCGCGGCTCACCACCAACGTGGTGGGCTGCAAGCCCGAGGATCTGAGCTGCGACATGCCCGTGGAGGTGGTGTTCGAGGACGTCACCGAAGACCGGACCCTGTACAAGTTCAAGCCGGTGACCAACGGTTAGGGGCATCGTTTTCGTGTCCGCAAGGCGCGAGGAAACGATGCATGGGCGGGTTTCAAACCCGCCCATGCCCGAACTGTGGAAAGGCCCCCGAGGGAGGTATCCATGCTGCACAGCACCGAACGCATTCTCGTCACCCACACCGGAAGCTTGCCGCGCCCGCGGGATCTCATCGAGGTGGTCCTGGCGGAGAACGAGGGCAGGGGCGTGGATCCGGCCGACTACGAGGAGAGGCTCCGGCGCTCGGTCCACGACATCGTGCGCCGACAGATGGACCTCGGGGTCGATATCGTGGACGATGGCGAACTCAGCAAGCGCGGGTTCGCGGTCTACGCGCACCAGCGGCTCGACGGCCTCACGCCCACCGGGCGGGTGCGGGTCTCGCCTTGGGACAACTCCCGGGAGTCGCAGGCGTTCCCGGAGTTCTACGCTGCGACGAGGCCGGCCCCCGGAGCCAAGCCGAACCCCAGCAACATGCAGATGGCCTGCACCGGTCCCATCACCTACAAGGCCCAGGAGAGGGTGGCCCAGGATCTGGAGAACCTCACGGCCGCCACGGCCGCCGCCGGGGCGGTGGAGGCATTCGTGCCCGCCATCTCCCCCTGCGACGTGGCGGGCAACCAGGAGAACGAGTACTACAAGACCGACGAAGAGTTCCTGTTCGCCATCGCCGATGCCCTGCACGTCGAGTACCAGGCCATCGCCGACGCCGGCTTTCTGCTCCAGATCGACGACCCGCTGCTCATCAACTACTACGTCAAGAACCCGCACCTGAACGTCGCGCAGTGCCGCGCCTGGGCGGAACGGCAGATCGAGGCCATCAACCACGCGCTGCGGGACATTCCCGAGGACCGGGTGCGCTACCACACCTGCTACGGCATCAACATGGGGCCGCGAGTCCACGACATGGAGATGAAGGACTACATCGACATCGTGCTCAGGATTCACGCCGGGGCTTTCTCCTTCGAGGCATCCAACCCGCGCCACGAGCACGAGTGGCGCATCTGGGAGGACGTCAAGCTGCCCGACGGCAAGCTCATCATTCCCGGCGTCATCACTCAGTCGTCCGTGCTGGTGGAGCACCCCGAGCTCGTCGCCCAGCGGCTTGAGCGCTTCGCCGGCCTGGTCGGCCGCGAGAACGTCATCGCCGGCAGCGACTGCGGCTTCGGCACCCAGGCCCTGGAGGTCCCGGAGATCCATCCCGCCATCGTCTGGGCCAAGTTCCAGGCCATGTCGGAGGGGGCGCGGCTGGCGAGTGAGCGGTTGTGGGGTTGATGAGTGGCAGAGCTGGATGATATCGGGCGTATCTGACCAAAATACGATGCATAGTCGAATTGTCTTGACCAAAATACGACCCTATGGATAATGGTCAGGAATGGAGACGGAATCTCGCGTCTACGATGCCTTGCTGGCCGAGCACTTGGCCGCCAACCGTCAGATGGCGTTCGTCAGCGGTCCGAGGCAGGTGGGCAAGACCACGACCTGCCGGCGTCACGCGGACAACTACTGCAACTGGGACAACCTCGATGATCGGGAGCTTGTCCTGGCGGGTCCGGCCAACCTTGCCGCCACGATGGGAGCGGACCGGCTCTCCGGGATCACTCCGGTGGCCCTTTTTGATGAGCTTCACAAGTTTCCGGGCTGGAAGCCGTTCCTGAAAGGAGTCTACGACACCTACAGCGACCGGCTTCGCATCATCGTTACCGGCAGTAGCCGTCTGGACGTTTACCGTCGCGGTGGTGACAGCCTGATGGGACGGTACTTCTCCTATCGGATGCATCCATTCTCCGTGGCCGAGGCCGTAAGCCGGGAGCTTCCCGATGCGGAAGGGGTCGTCCGCCCTCCCGGAATGATCGAAGAAGCCGACTTCGAAGCGCTCTGGAACCATGGGGGTTATCCGGAGCCGTTCCTCAGACGCGACATACGGTTCAGCCGGAGGTGGCGGTCGCTACGCCTCAAGCAACTGGTACGGGAAGACGTCCGCGACCTGACGCAGGTTCAGCAGATCGACCAGTTGGAGGTGCTGGTCCAACGGTTGAGCCGTCAGTCCGGGCGTCAACTCGTTTACGGCAACCTCGCAAAGGAGGTGCGCGTTTCGGTGGACACGATCCGCCGGTGGGTGGCCGCCTTGTGCGACTTCCACCTGGGCTTTCTCGTCAGGCCGTGGTTCCGGAACGTATCGCGATCACTGCGCAAGGAGCCCAAGTGGTACCTGAGGGACTGGGCGGACATCGAGGATGTGGGGGACAAGGCGGAGACCTTCGTCGCGTGTCATCTCCTCAAGGCGGTCGATGGCTGGAACGATATGGGCCTCGGCCGGTTCGAGCTCGGCTATCTACGCGACAGGGAAAAGCGTGAAGCGGACTTCCTGGTGGTTCGCGAGGGGCGGCCCTGGTTCCTCGTCGAAGTGAAGCACCGTGACGAATCCATGAGCCGGTCTCTGAAGTACTTCCAGGACCACGTCAACGCGCCGTTTGCATTTCAGGTGGTCGTCGATGTCGCCTTTGTCGACGCCGACTGCTTCGCGAGGCCGGGACCACCGCTGGTTGTCCCGGCCAGAACCTTCCTGTCTCAGCTCCTGTAGCCGGCCTCTTGGCTCTACCTGAGCCGACCAAGGCTCCCGGGCGGAAGTCCCGGATGGCGGCCAATTCCTGAAGCAGTGCGTCTTAACGGATTAAAAGGCTATCCTGGTCGGCAGGCGTTGGCATGGTGAGGGCCCCTCTGGCGTCAGCCTGACCTTATGCCAGTGAATGATATACACAAATACTGTTGACAATGTTCACGAGAGGGTGCGATGTCAAGACCAGACGAGGATTTGGTGGGTATCAACGAGATCGCGGAGATGGCGAACCGGTCGAGACAAGCAGTAGCCAATTGGCGGGCTCGCAACTCCAACTTCCCAAATCCTGTTGCCGAACTGGCAGCCGGGCCCGTGTTCCGTCGTTCTCAGGTTCGTTCATGGCCAAGAAAAAGGAGGATACCGATGGCTCAAGTGTTTTCGACAATCAACTTGAAAGGCGGTGTGGGCAAGACAACGACCACGGTGGCGATGGCCGACTTCATGTCGGGGATGATGTGCAAGAAGGTGCTTGTGATCGACTTGACCCACAGACCAACGCGACCGTAATGATGATCGGGGAAGACAAGTGGCGCGAGATCAACGAGCAGGAACATACAATCGCTCGCCTATTTAAGGATGCGCTTGATCCAGACAATAAGCGCTTTGACTTCGACGCGACGCTTCAAAAAGAAGTCTCTAACGTGCATGAAGCCCGCACCATAGACCTCCTTCCCTCCAGTTTGGACCTGATCGACGTGCAAGATCGATTAGCCTCCATACGTCCGGTCGATTTTATGCAGTAAATCCGACCGAATTGCTTTTGCGCGCCGTCAAGTCACATCTGGACGATTACGATATCGTTATTGTCGATTGTCCACCGAACCTTGGCATCATCACGCTGAACGGCCTTCGTATTTCAGATGGATTCGTGATTCCGACGATTCCCGATGTTCTCTCGACGTACGGAATACCGCAGATTCTGTCACGAGTGAAACAGTTCTCGGATGAGATTGCCGAGACAATCGAGCCGCTTGGTATCGTCGTGACAAAGTACCAAGCTAACTCCACCGTGCACCGCAATACAGTGGATCGGCTAAATGCCAATGGGAATCCGCAAGTGTTTGATACGATCATTCCACAGGCTAATCAGTTTGCAGCAGCAGCGGAGCACGGAACGAGAATGACGCTAAAGCAGAAATGGGGGTACGATATATTGGCGAGGAGTTTTGAGAATCTGACGAGAGAGGTGCTCTCTGAGTTGGAGGGTTGACCCATGTCGCTTCGAACAATTCTACGTAATTTTGTGAAGGTAGTTGGCGATGAGGCCGAGCGAAATCCTGAATTTGCCGAGCGACTTCAGGTTGTGTTCAAGCCAGCTATGGCGCCGCCTCCCGCCAAAACGGTCTCTGCTGCCAGCGGAACGCGTTCAAGGGGCAGCAGGCCGGCCAACCGACGACCGCCCGCGATTCTGGATCCTATCTCGCTTGCCGAAAAGGGAGAGGAAGCACTTCGTGCCGAACTTGCACCGTTGACACTGGACCAACTTAAAGACATCGTTGCTGACTATGGCATGGACCGGAAAAAACTGGTCATGAAGTGGACAATTCCTAGTCGGGTGATCGACAGAATCGTTGAAATTTCGATCAGGCGTGCGCATAAGGGCGACGCTTTTCGATCCTGACCAGTTTCAAGATTTCGCCCGGGTCGGTTCATCCCCGGCTGGAACCACCACCGGGGGGCCACCGGGGCGCGTTATCATGTCGATTACCGCTTGGTCGATTTCGACCCGTTCGTCGACGGTCTGATAAAGGTCACGGCTCGGTGTGGTGCGTCCCCTGAGAGGACCGTGCCAGAGGGTCACCACGACTCCTTCGGGCTAGACGGCCTCGACGGCTGGGATGGTGTCGCTATCGCCTGTCAAGATCACCATACGGTCGACGCGCTGCTTCAGGGCAAGGAGGGCCATATCGACTCCCAACATCATGTCGACACGCTTTTGCTGGAATATCGGTTGGCCCCTATCTGTCAGGCCCAGGAAGTGCAGACTCCTCAGGCTCATTTATAGTGGCAGCAATCGTGACAATCACCTTGCCGGGATGTGCGCCGACTGCTGGTGTCGGACGTGATAGAAGGGAAGGAAGAATGGTCATCGTTGCGGTGCTGGTCCTTCTGATCCCTGTTTCGGCTCCATCCGACCTGATCAAGCAGATGGAGTTTGAGATCAAGATCAGAGAGATCATCGAAGAGGTCTACGAGGCCTCCCTAAAAGGGGCCTCGGTAGCTGTCAAGAAAACGAGCCTCTATGCCGGATACAGGAAGGCCCAGGACAAGGCTGACGGGGCTAACGACAAGTACGGGGAAGAGGTGAAGAGATACGAACAGGCATCGAGCGCTGAGTTCGTTTGCGAAATGAGTGCCCGTAGTGCCCTTCGCGACAGGAGTGTCGAATCGCCGAAGGTTTTCCTTTCAACACCGTTCGCAGAGTCGTACAACACGTACATCTCCCACGTCTGTACAGTAACCGGAGAGGAAGTCAGCCTACGAGAACTCAGAGCACAGACCAGGAAGGCCAGGGCTAAGAAGGACAGAGCTTTAGACGACTATGTCAGGTTGAGTACGGTGTCTGCACATGTTCTCAGCGAGGTGGTGCAACTCACCGATAAATTCAAGTGGAAGCTCTACTGGGAAGGGATTGGGAAAAAGCTCAAGGAACAAGGGGTCGAGATCACGGTGGACATCAGCAGAAGATTGAGGAACCAGCAGTACGAGTTCTGCGAACGGAGCTACCGTGACACGATCTGTGTCTACCTTCCAGGCGAGGATTGTGCCGGGGAGGAGAGCCGGAGATAGCCATGCCAGACGTTATAAAGTCCGCGTATCACGACTACTGTAGCCGTTGCATCCCATGCACGGGCCGCCGGAAATGAAACTGAGGTTGAACCGGGAGAGAGGCAGGCGAGTTGCGTCGCTGGGCCGGCCTCTGGGTCAGCATTCCCTTCTCGTAGGTCTCGGCCGGGGTGGAGCCCGCCAAGGCAGAATGAGGTCTGGCCTTATCATAAAAGGCGAGCCAGCTTGAAATCAGCCGTTGGGCTTGGAAGCCGTCTGAGAGTTCATGCAGGTAGACGGCTTCGTACTTGAGGGAGCGCCACAGGCGCTCGATGAAGATGTTGTCCAGGCACCGCCCCTGCCGTCCATGGAGATGGCGACACCGGCGTCTTGGAGCACGGAGGTGAACTCCACGCTGGTGAACTGGCTGCCCTGGTCGGTGTTGAAGATCTCGGGGCGGCCGTAGCGCTCCAGGGCCTCGGTGAGGGCGTCTGTGCAGAAGCGGGCATCGAGGGTGTTGGAGAGCCGCCAGGAGAGCCCCCGGCGGGTGGCCCAGTCCATGACCGCCACCAGGTACAGGAAGCCGCGCTGCACCGGGATATACGTGATGCCGCACACCAGACGTGATTGGGCCGCTCGATAGCGACTCCCTTGAGAAGATAGGGGTGGACTCGGTGCTCAGGATGCGGTCGGGTGGTCCGGGGCGCTTGGTAGAGGGCCTGTAGGCCCATCAAGCGCATCAGACGCCGCACCCGGTGACGCCCCACACCAACGCCTTCCCGCCATAGATGACGGACCATCCGGCGGCTGTCGTAGAACGGGTAGTTCAGAAACAGTTCATCGATTCGGCGCATCAGCGCCAGGTTCTGCGCACTCTCGCCCTTGGGCCTGTGATACAGCGAGGATCGGCTCACACGAAGCAGGCGGCATTGACGGCTCAAGCTGAGCTTGGGATAACCGGGCTCGATCATGGCCCTGCGCCTCTCCCGGCTCGCCACTTGAGCCCTTTGGCCAAAAAATCCCGCTCCACCGTTCCCCGATCTTCGCGTGCAGATCCCGGATCTTCCCCTCGTGCTCCCCACGGCGACCGCTCCACCCCCTTCGAGAAGACCTCCTTCATGCCCTCCACCGCCCGCTGCTTCCACGCACTCACCTGGTTCGGATGCACCTTGTGCCGCGTGGCGATCTCTTGGATCGTCTTGTCCCCCCGCAGCGCCTCCAGCGCCACTTTCGCCTTGAACTCCCCCGTGAATCGCCGTCGTGTGCTCATTGCGTATCCCTCCTTCTCTCGGTGGAATACACCTTAGCAACCTGTCCAATTTTCCGGGACCACCTCAGGTATCTGAGGGACTGGGCGAACATCAAGGATGTGGGAGACAAGGCGGAGACCTTCGTCGCGTGTCATCTCCTCAAGGCGGTTGACGGCTGGAACGACATGGGCCTCGGCCGGTTCGATCTCGGCTATCTGCGCGACCGGGAAAAACGTGAAGTGGACTTCGTGGTCGCCCGTGAGGGGCGGCCTTGGTTCCTCGTCGAGGTCAAATTCCGTGATGAGTCCATGAACTGGACGCTGAAGTACTTCCAGGATCAACTCAACGCGCCGTTTGCGTTTCAGGCGGTCATCGATGCCGACTTCATCGACGCCGACTGCTTCGCGAGACCGGATCCGCCGCTGGTCGTGCCGGCCAGAACCTTTCTGTCTCAGCTCTTGTAGTGCTGCCCGCTTCCGACGCACTACGCGAGGGGCATTCGCGTCGTCTTGGGCTGGTACGATGTGGGGTGCCAGGGCTATTTGGCCCGACCCGAGATCAGGGCCAAAACGACACTGCCTATGGTTCCGGCACCGACAATGCTGGCCGTCCACTCGGCCCCGATTTGCGCCAGATAGACAGTGACACCGAGAGCCAAGACCGCGAATACGAAGCCCAGCAGTCGTCCGCCGATCTGCTCAAGACCCTGAAACGATAGGGCGCGTTGTTCATATTTTCGACGGTGAGCGGCTTCTGCCTCCCACTCGGCAACAATCGCCTTGGCAGATCCAGGAACGATGCGCTCAAACTCTTCCAACGTGTGCGGAGCAGGCAGCGGACCTTGCCACTTTTCTATCGATACGACGGCTTCGGTCTTCGCTTGTCCAGTCTGTGCCGGCGGCCGGTCATTTTTCTTCCTTGGCGGACGCATGTTGCTTGCGCTCGATGACCCTTCCCATGTCCTGGCCAATTTTGATCCAGTCGCCTCTCAAGGCGGTTGCCGCATCGGCATGCGTGAATGGTATGCGTCGGGCCTGGTTGGCAAATGAGAAGAGATCTGCGATTCCAGCCGCAAATGAGATCCACAGAGTATGACGCACAAACCGGAACCAACTGAGTCGGGGCCTTTCAGCCCCTTGGTTCACACGTTTTCGTTGTGTGGGACTCATAAACTTGCTCTCATGCATAGTTGGTGAGGGGCTTCTAACGTGTGCCGGTCGTTTTGTCCAGCCGTTTCCCATAGTAGGCTGGGCCTCAGTCCGACTGAACTCACTTGACGAACGTGTTCCAAGTAAACTTTTTACCCTTCCTCAGAGTCGCGCACAAGCCGTTGACAACACGAATCTGCGTTGGGTAAGGTCACGCAGGTAGATCACTCGTGCGATGGAGGGCCTCATGGGAAAGCTTTTGATGCTTGATCCGAGGGCCGACGTTCTGCTGGAGAATCATCCGCCTGTACCGGGCCTGGACGATCTGGCGGGGAAGGTGGTGGGCATCCTCGATAACGGCCAGGCCAACTCGAGCCCGATGTTTCAGGAGTTGGCGCGGTTGATTGAGGAACAGACCGGTGCCGCAGAGGTGCTGCTGCGCAAGAAGCCCAGCCACATGCAGGGCGCACCGGAGGAGATGATCGAGGAGATGCTGAGCCGGTGCGACGCGGTCGTCACCGGCCTCGGGGCTTGAGGCTCGTGCACGTCGTGGAGTGTCCACGACGCCATCGAGATTCAGAAGCGCGGCAAGCCCACGGTGACCCTGTGCCAGACCATCTTCATGGAACTGGGCCGGAAGGAAGCGGTGTTCTTCGGCATGCCGGAACTGCCGCTGGTGCAGATCCCGCACCACCCGAGCGGCGGTGCGCGGCCGGGCGAGCACTGCGAAGACGCGGAGATCGCCATCGGGCCGGTGCGGGAGACGTTGACGGATGCCGGTGTCGGAGAACGCGGAGGAATGGACGCCGGCGTGCCGGGGGCGGAAGCCCGGGCAGCGGAATAGCGCCCGGCCGGGAGCTTCCCGCTTAACGACGCACCACGGACCTTCTACGCATGCCCATCGACACCTCACAGGTGAAGCCGGATTCCGACGTCAGGCTGGTCTCCGAAGTCATCGAGGTGGAGGACTCGCTGGAGGCGGCCAACGACTGGTTCTGCGACCAGAGGCTCAGCGACGGACTGCCCATCGTGCCGCCCACCCGCGAGCGCGTGGAACGCATGCTCGCGGGCACCCACCGCGACCCCCAGGAGATCATCGGGCAGGTGCCGCCCAAGTGGGCGCCTGCCACCGTCGAGAAGATCGCCGTCAACTGCGTGATGGCGGGTTGCCTGCCGGGATACCTTCCGGTGGTGATCGCCGCGGTGGAAGGCATCATGGAGCCGCGCTTCAACCTCTACGGGGTCCAGGCCACCACCGGTTATGCGGGTCCGGCGCTGCTGGTCAACGGTCCCGTCCGGAACGAGCTGGGCATCAATAGCGACGCCGGCGCGTTCGGCCCCGGCCACCGGGCCAACGCGACCATCGGCCGGGCCATCCGCCTGATCCTCATCACCATCGGCGGCGGCTATCCCGGCGACACGGACCGCGCCACCTTCGGCTGGCCGGGCAAGTACAGCTTCTGCTTCGGCGAGAACGAGGAGAAGAGCCCCTGGGAGCCCTACCACGTGAGCCGTGGCTACGAACCCGAGCAGAGCACCGTGACCGTGTGCGGCGTCAACGGTTTCATCCCGATGCACACCGCCGGAAGCACGGGGCAGGAGGCGCTGTCGTCGCTGGCCGAGGTCATCGCCATGCACCACGGCGGCAGCCACCTGGACGTGGGCAGCTTCGGCGGCGGCACGCCGCTGGTGGCCCTGTGCACCGAGGACGCCGAGATCATGGCGCGGGACGGCATCTCACGGGCGGACATCCGCGAGTATCTGTGGGAGCATTCCACCATCCCCTTTACGAGCATCCCGGACCGTCGCAAGGGAGCCAAGAGCGACGAAGAGCTGCTGCGGGAGTCGCCCAACGTCACCTCCGACGGGATCGTACACCTGGCCATTAGGCCCGACGATATCATGGTGATCGTGACGGGCGGCAAGCACCGGCATTGTGTGCTGTTGCCCATGTGGACGGGCCGGAACACGCTGGCCGTGACCAAGCCCATACGGACGGCCTGAGGGTACGCGCGTCCGGGCGATTCGCATGGATCGGTATGAAAATCGGTAGTCGGGACCCGAATCCGTCATTTCCGCGAAAGCGGGAATCCAGGAGGGTGGGGCGACGGCAACTCGGCTGTCGCGCCCCTCTACCGCCCCGGATTCCCGCTTTCGCGGAAATGACGGAAAGTAGCGGGGTTTGACGGCTTTGATGCCTGGCGACGAAGGAGTGTCCATGGATTTCAATCTGCAAGAAGATTCCCCCGAGATGAGCGAGTTCCGCAAGGAAGTCCGCGCCTGGATGGAAGAGAACATGAAGGGCTCGGAGCATCTGCGCTGGTCGGCCTCGTGGTCCACCCGGGAGAACGACGAAGAGTACAAGTTCCGCCGCGGGCTGGGCGAGAAGCTGGGCAAGAAAGGCTGGCTGTTTCCCATGTTCCCCGAGGAGTACGGCGGCGCCGGATTGAGCGTGGACCATCAGTTCGTGCTGGAGACGGAGCTCACCCGCCATGGTCTCAATCTTACCCATGTGTTCTACACCCTGGCCCGGATCGTGGGGCCGGTGCTGCTTCACTGGGGCACCGAGGAGCAGAAGCGGGAGTTCCTGCCGCCCATCACCCGGGGTGAGATCGTCGTCTGGCAGGTCTTGACCGAGCCCCAGAGCGGCAGCGACGTGGCCAACTGCCAGACCCGGGCCATTCGCGACGGCGACGACTACATCGTTAACGGACAGAAGGTCATGGTGGGCCACCATCTGCCGCCGGACGCGCTGTGGGCGCTGGTTTGCACCGACCCCGATGGCAAGCGGCACGAGAACCTGAGCTGGCTGCACATTCCCGCGAATCTGCCGGGCATCACCATCCAGCACATGCACCTGATGATGGGCATCAAGAACGCGGTGTTCTTCGACAATGTGCGGGTGCCTGCCAAGTATCTCATCGGCGGCGAGAACAACGGCTGGAAGGTGGCTCACACGCACCTCGAGCTCGAGCACGGCGGTGACGGCCGGGTGGGCGCCGACCCGGTGGTGGACCGGGTGGTGGAGTACTGCCGGAATCATGAGGTGGGCGGCAAGCCGCTCATCGAAGATCCCCACGTGCGCGACACCATCGCCGACATGGTCATGGAGATCAACACGGTGAACCGCATGGCGCGGCGCATCTTCTGGCACCGTTTCGTCAAGGAGCCGCACGCCTACGGCGGCGCCCAGTTCCGCTACTACCAGCGCATGGTGCGGCTGCGGAACGGCGAGCGTCTGCAGAAGATCATGGGGGCCGACGCCTTGATCCCCGACCACAGCGTGCACGAGGTGGTGGACTTCGAGTACGTTATCCGGAGCGGCCCCGGCCAGCTTCACGGCGGCGGCACCCTGGACACCGACCGGCTCATCTTCGCCCGCCGTGCCGGCATCGGCCGCGAGACCAGGGAGAAGGCGCCGGATACCGTGTAGGATCGGCTATCCGGGGAACGCGACCGAAGCGAAGCAGGGTAGAGCCGGCTCGGACAGGCTCCTGAAATAAAATCAGTAAACCAGGCTTGGGGTTATCATGGATCTACGACTCAACGAAGATCAGGAAATGTTCAAGAAGGTGGCGGCGGACTTCGTTCAGGCGGAGGCGCCGACCACCATGCTGACCCAGCAGTTCCTCAAGAGGGAGACCTTCCTGCCCGATCTCCATGCCAAGCTCGCCGGGCTGGGCTGGCTCGGGATGCTCATGCCCGAGCAGTACGGCGGCGCCGGGTTGTCCTATCTGGATTGCGGCGTGGTGTTCGAGGAGCTCGGGCGGGCTCCGGTGCCGGGGCCGGTGTTCTCTTCCGGCGTGCTGGCGGCCCAGATCATTCACGATGGCGGCTCCGACGCTCAGAAGGAGGCCCTGCTGCCGGCCATCTGCGGCGGCGAGTCCATCGTCATCCCGGCCATCGGCGACCACGGCGTCCACTGGGGACCGGAAACGGTCGCCACCACGCTCTCGCGGTTCGGCGACATCGTGACCCTTCAGGGGACCAAGCGCCACGTCTATGATGCCGAGGGCGCCACGGCTTTCCTGTGCGCCGCTCGGACCGACGACGGCGGGGTGGCGGTGGTGCTGGTGGACCGGAACGCGCCGGGCGTCACGGTGACGCCGTACAAGGGCTTCATGGTGTCGGTGAGCGAGGTCGTCTTCGACGGCGTCGAGGCGCCGGCCGGAAACCTCATCGGCGCGGCGGGCGCGGGTTGGGACCTGCTGGACAAGGCGGCGGAGAAGGCCATCCCGATCCTGTGCGCCTACAAGGTGGGGGCGTGCCAGGAGATCTACGACTTCACCGTCCAGTACACCCGTGAACGCCGGGCCTTCGGTCAGCTCATCGGCCGGTTTCAGAGGGTGCAGGACCACTGCGTGGAACTGTCGGTTCACATGGACGCGGCCCGGATGGCCACCTACGAGACCCTTTGGAAGCTCGACGAGGGACTTCCGGCCGAAGCCGGCATCCACGAGTCCAAGGCCGCGGCCAGCGAGGGATACCACCAGGCGTGCAGCTACTCGCACATGGTGCACGCCGGCCCGGGCACCGACTACCTGCACCCGCTGATGGTGCACAGCGTGCTGGCGCACACGCTGTACCAGTATCTGGGCACGCCGGACTATCACAAGCGCCGGATGGTGGACGCGCTCTATCCGCAAACACCGGAAGTTTCGACAACGGGCAAAGGCAGATGAATATCGGGGTCAATCGGAATCGGGTCAATCCGTGGAGGACACGGAGAAGGGAATCCGCCATGAGACAGATGCGCTTCGCCGTCGCTGTTTTGTTCGTCCTGTTGCTCGCCGGCCAGGTTGCCGCACAGGACACGGACATGGAGAAACACTTCAAGGGCAAGACCATCAACCTCGTCGTCGGCACCTCCGCGGGCGGCGGTTACGACATAATCGCCCGCCTGTTCGCCAGGTACGCTCCCATGCACCTGCCGGGCAGTCCCCGGTTCATCGTGCGCAACGTTCCCGGCGGGGCCGGCCTCAAGGGAACCCAGTACATGAACCGCAGCAAGCCCGACGGCCTCACCGTGGGTCCGCATTTCACCAGTCTGGTCATGAAGGAGCTGGCGGGCGTGGACGTGCCGGGCTTCAACGTGAAGGACCTCATCATCCTGGGCGCGCCTACGCTGGTGGATGACAACTATCTGATATGCGTGGACCGCAAGGTGGCCAAGTCCTGGGAAGACATGCTCAAGATGGGCCGGCAGCTACGCATGGCCTCTCAGCGCCCGGGTATCGGCCGGGTGCCCATGGGCGGCGAGTTCGTGCAGCTCGTGGGCGGCCCCATCAAGCTCATCTACGGCTACAAGTCCACCGGCGAAGAGCTGGCGGCCTTCGCCCGGGGCGAGACCGAAGTGGTGACCTGCCTCGAGCGCCGCTTGCCGCGCATGTACCCGGAACTCGTCGAGAAGAAGCGGCTGGCGCCGATCTACTGGTGGAACGCCCCGGCCAGCGACAAGTGGCTGGCCCGCCTGGGAGGCGAGAAGCCGCGCCACGTCTTCGATCTGCCGGGCTTGAAGCTGACCGATTCCCAGAAGGTGGCGTTCAAGACCGCGGTGAACATCCACCAGCACCTGAGGGCCTTCATGCTGCCGCCCAAGACCCCCAAGACCATCGTGGACACCTGGCGCAAGGCGTTCAAGGCCACCATCGAGGATCCCGAGTTCGTCAAGGCCGCCCAGGTCGCCAACTACGACATCGGGTACGGCTCTCCGAAGCAGTATGAGGAGCAACTCGCCACCATCCAG
This sequence comes from Binatia bacterium, assembly GCA_963422385.1. Taxonomy (GTDB): domain Bacteria; phylum Desulfobacterota; class Binatia; order UBA9968; family JAJDTQ01; genus JAJDTQ01. Next base: position 2,902,923 of record OY729432.1, read on the forward strand.
GACCTGCCTCCGGACGGCGCGCTGTTCTTTCAGAAGCTGATGGGCGAGAAGCGCTAGGGTACGGGAACTTCAGGTACCAACCCCTGGCCGAGGGGCTTCATGCTCGAAGCTTCCGTTGACGCACTGTTCCACCTCTTCTCGCCGGGGCCGCTCCTGGCGATGCTCCTGGTGCTGCCGGTGGCGCTGTTCTCCGGGCTCATGCCCGGAGGCGGCCTGCCGGTATCCGTCATCGTCCTGAGCCTCGCGGTCCACCTCGACCCCTGGGTCGCCATCACCATCGTGGTGTTCCACATGGCGGCCAGCGATATCACCGAGCCCATTCCCGCCATCCTGTTCGGCGTTCCCGGCGCCCGCTCGGCCCAGGCCACGGTGCTCGACGGCTATCCCATGGCCAAGAAGGGTCTGGCGGGCGTAGCGCTGGGCGCGAGCTACACCACCACCATCGTGGGCGGAGTCATCGGCGCCATCGCGCTGCTGTTGGCGTTGCCGGTGAGCCGGCAGCTCCTGGAGTGGTTCGGTTCGGCCGAGTTCTTTCTGCTGACGCTGATGGGGGTGCTGGCCGTGGCCGTGGTCAGCGCCGGGGCCTTCGTCAAAGGCATCCTCACCGCGGCCTTCGGCATCGCCATCGCCATGGTGGGCTACGCCGACCTGGGCGGCAACGTACGCGCCGCCATGGGGTTCGACTTCTACCTGTGGGACGGGTTCGGACTCGTGCCCGTTGTGGTTGGCTTGTTCGCCCTGCCCGAAGCCATCGCCCTGGTGGTGGGTGACACCACCATAGCCCGGGAGCGGCTGGACACTCTGCTGCGCGACGCCAAAGCGGATGTCTGGCGCGGCATGTGGGAGGCATGGCGCCACAAGTGGTTGATGGTCCGCTCCTCCCTCATCGGCGTTTTCGTGGGCATCATGCCCGGCGTCGGCGGCAGTGCGGCCCATTGGATTGCCTACGCTCAGGCGCGCCAGACGGAGAAGGGTGGCACCGAGACCTTCGGCAAAGGCGACGTACGCGGCGTCATCGCCTCCGACGCCGCCAACAACTCCGTGGACGGCGGCGTACTCATCCCCACCGTGGTCTTCGGCATCCCCGGCAGCGGCGGCATGGCCATCGTGCTCGCCATCCTCATCCTCACCGGGGTGACGCCCGGCCCGGGCATGCTCACCCGGCACCTCGACCTCACGGTCAGCATGGTCTACACCATCGCCTTCGCGAACATCGTCGTGGTGCCCATCATGCTGGCCTTTGCCCCGACGCTTTGCCGTATCGCGGTGATCCCGCCCAACATCCTGGCGCCGGTGGTGGTGGCCATCGTCTCCCTGGCGGCGCTGGCGGCCAGCGGGTCCCTGGGCGATCTGGCGGCGGTGCTGGCCTTCGGCCTGTTGGGCGTCTTCATGAAGCGCTATGGCTGGCCCAGACCACCCATCCTCATCGCGGTGGCACTGGCCGATATCCTGGAGCGGTTTCTCTGGATCTCCGTGAACAACTACGGCTTCGGCATGTTGCTGCGGCCCCAGTTCCTGGCCATCCTGGCATTCATGATCGTGGTCACCCTCTTCAGCCTGGGCGCGCAACGCGGCGCCAGCCGGGTCATGCGGTCCATGACCGAGAGCGAGAAAGCCGGAGACGGGACGGAGGAGGGCAGGGCGGACGAGCGCGGAACCGGCGGGGGAGGGACGGACCAGGGAAGCACCGACGAGGACACCGAGGCGGCGCCCCGGAAGTTCCGCCTCTCCCTGGAGATGGCCGGAGAGGTGGTCCTCCTGCTCGGGGTGGGCGCGTTCTTCGTCTACATGTTCATTGATTCCTTCAACTGGCCGGAAGGCGCCACGCTCATGCCCAGGATCGCCGTTCTCGTGGGGACCCCGTTCTGGCTCATTCGGGCGGCGACCGTGTTGAGGGGGACCCGGGAGAAACGCATGGAGGAAGGCGACATCATGGACACCGGGTTCATCCTCGGGGACGATCCCCGGACCGAGGGCCGCCGGTTCGTGCGGATCTTCGGTTTCACCGCGCTGATGTACGTCGCCATCTGGGTCCTGGGCGTGCACATCGCCCTGCCGGGCATACTCTTCCTCTACCTGATCTACTACGGCAGGGCGGGATGGTTGTGGTCCGCGGGCCTCGCCTTGGCGTTCCTGGCCTTGATCGTGGGCTTCTATGACTGGGGCATCCACATCGTGTGGCCCGAGTCGCTCCTGGGACCGCTGTGGCCTGCGGGGTAGGTCGCCGTTTACAGCTTCAGCAACCGCCTGGCATTCCCCTCCAAAATCGCCAGCTTCTGCTCGTCCGGGCAATCCAGCGCCTCCACCTTCTCCACCGCGCTCCAGTCGCCCAGCGGATAGGGATAGTCCGTCCCGATCATCAGGTGCTCCCATCCCAGCAGGCTCTTGAGATATTCCAGCGTGTCCACCCGGTACACCAGCGCGTCGGAGTAGAGATTCTTCAGGTAGGCGCTGGGCTTGTCCCTGGCTTCGGCGTCCGCCGCGCCCGGCCGCACGCCGAAGCCCTGGTCGAAACGTCCCAGGTGATAGGGGAAGAAGCCGCCGCCATGGAGCGTGCAGAGCTTGAGGTCGGGGAAACGGTCGAACACGCCGCTGTAGGTCATGAACCCCAGGGAGAGGGCGGTGTCCGCGGGGTTGCCGCAGATCAGGAACAGGCCGTAGGGCGCCATCCGGTCGAGGCCCGCGATGTCCTCGGGATGCATGACGATCAGCGCGTCCAGTTCCTGCGCCTTGCCCCAGAAGGCGTCGTATTCGTGGCTCCGGAAGTATGCGCCGTTGACGTTGGTGCCGATGTAGGCTCCGGCAAGCTTGTGCTCGACGATGCCGCGCTCCAGCACCCTGGCGGCCCGCTCGGGATCCTGCAGCGGCACCGCCGCCAGCGCGGTGAAACGGTCCGGGTGCCGCGCTCTGAGTTCCATGAGTCCCTCGTTGTATAGGCTGCACCAGGCTTCTCCCTGCTCCGGGTCGAGGCGGTAGCCAAGGCAGGCCGTATGCGGCTCGAGGGTCGCCATGGCGATCTTGCCCTTGTCCATGTTCACCAGTCGTTTCTCGACGTCCAGGAGGGGCGGTGGGACCACGAAGCTCGGCCCGCTCCCGATGGTGAGGGTGTCAAGGCCTTCCGGGGTCCGGCCCACCTCCGTACCCACGGCCTTGCCGTGGGCCTTCAACTCCTCGATCAGGCCCGGCGGCATGTAGTGGTGGTGAATGTCGATGGCACAGGTATGCATGGCACGAGTCTCCTTGGCCGAGATGTGAGTTCGACCTGGAATTGTTCCATCATTGAAGCGGGTATGCTAGTCTCCTACGGCATCAAGTACACGCGGAGGTCTCATCCTATGTCTCACAAGATCAGAGTCACCAGCGAAGGAACCGTTTGGACGCTGCCTTGGGACGTGGGCGTGGAGAAGGGGTTCATGGCAGCGGAGGGCATCGACGCGGAAGTAGTGACACCAGACTCCCAGCTCCAGCCCGCGGAGGTGTTCGAGCGCCCCATTGCCTCGGACTATGAGTGCGGGGACCTGGAGGGCTACAACAAGTGCGAGTGGGGCGTGATCAAGCGCGCGGCGGACGGCGAGCGGGACGGCTGGATCCTCGGGCGGCGGGAGAGCGTGGCCACCATGGCCATCATCGTGCGGGGCGATTCCTCCTGTCATCGGCTGGACGACCTCGCGGACGTGCCCATCTCCATTCAGGACCAGACCGGCTCCCACTACATGACGCTCAAGATGCTGGAGGGTCACGTGGACAAGGGAAGGGTGGAGTTGCGACACGACGGCGGACCCGCCATCCGCACCCGCATGCTGCTGAACGGCGAAGTGGAGGCAGCGACCCTCATGGAGCCGTTCATCAGTCTGGCGGAGAGCCGTGGCTGCCGCGTTCTGGCGGAGTCCAAGTACTGGGGGCTGCTCTTCGTCAACAGCGACGACGCCACGGGTGCCCGGGAAGGGATCTTTCGCGCGCTTCGGCGTTCCGTGGATGAAATCAATTCGGACCTCAAGAAACACGCCGCGTTGCTGCTGCGTGATATTCCCGACGACCTCATCGGCGATTTCAAGCCCGAGGATTTGCACCTCAACCGGCTGGACTACGTGTACCCGGAAGACTACACCGAAGAGGAATTCAACCGGGCCCGGAACTGGATGGCCGGCTACGGGCTCAAGCCGGATTCCCAAGCCGCTTACTCGGATCTGGTCAAGCTGTAGCCACCACCGGAGACCGAAAACCGGGAAGGCCCCTCATCTTCATGAGGGGCCTTCTTTTTGAAGGGAACACACCCATCCTCGCACGCATCGGCGAAAAGCTGCACGTATTCCGCGTCCTCGGGTATCGCGACTTCCGCCTGTACTGGTTCGGACACCTTACCGCGGTGGCCGGCCACCAGATGGTCATCATGGCGCAGGGGTGGCTGGCCTGGGAGCTGACCGGGTCGGAGTACGTGCTGGGTGCACTGGGGCTGGTGGCCGCGGCCCCCGCGGTGGCGTTGACCCTGTTCGGTGGCGCCGCGGCCGACAAGGTGGAGCTCCGCCGCCTCCTCATGCAGCTACAGTTCGTCACCGCGCTGGTGCTGTTCGCGCTGGCCACGCTGGTGACCACCGAGTCGGTGCGGATCTGGCACCTGTTCGCGGTTGCCTTCATCCACGGCGGGATACAGGCCTTCGATCATCCCGCCCGGCAGGCGCTTTTCCCGCACCTGCTGGAGCGCGCGCACCTGATGAACGCGGTGAGCCTCAATTCCATGATCTGGCCCGGCACTCGCATCTTCGGGCCCGCCCTGGGAGGATTCATCATCGACCGGGGGGCCGGCTTGACCGGCGCGCCCTTGACCGGCGTCGGCGCCGCGTTCTACGTGGCGTCCGCGGCCTTTATGGTGTTCGGCCTGGCGCTGGTTCCCGTGAAGGTCCCGGACATCGTGCGAACCAGACCCGGCAGCGTCATCCGGACCATTCTGGGAGGGCTTTCGTTCGTCTGGACCCAAAGGCTTTTCCGTTCCCTCATCGCCCTGAACTACCTGGACATCTTCTTTCTGGCGTCGCACATCACGCTTCTGCCCGTCTTTGCCGACGTCGTGTTCCGGGGTGAAGGCTCGACGCTGGGCTCGCTTTACGCGGTCAGCGGCATCGGCAGCATGTTCGGCGCGCTGGTGACCGCCAACCTCGGGTACTTCCCGAAGCGAGGTTGGCTGATTCTCCTGGGCGCCGGGATCCAGGCCACTTTCCTTATGCTGTTCGGGTTTGCGAGCGCCTACACACTGGCGCTCTTCCTGTTGCTGATGGCCGGTATCGGCCTTTCCATCTTCATGGTCAGCACCCAGACCACGGTGCAAACCCTCGTCCCCGACGAGTACCGCGGCCGGGTCATGGCCATCTGGGGCATGAATTACAGCGTGGCGCTGCCCTTGGGGCAATTGCAAATGGGCACCTTGGCGGGCCTGTCCCGAGACCATCTGTTCTCCTTCCTCGGCAGCCTGGCTGGCGCCCCCTCCGCCGTGATCCTGAGCGGGGTGGCGATGCTGGTCGTGGTGGTGGCCACCGCAACCACCAGCCGCCAGGTTCGCGGGATCACGCCGCAGGGACCGCCGGCATAGGGTGGTGCCGTGGCGGCGGCGAATTTGCCTCTCACTACGATTCGCTTACTCGGACAGGCTGCTGGGATTCGAAATAACGCATTTCCAACTTTTGTCGTCGCTTTGATGAAGTCCATCTGGCAACAGCAACATCCGGAGGCGCAATTCCGGTTACCGGGAACAGCCGCGATTTCACCCAATCACAATACGGATCCGTCAAGCTTTTGTCACCGCGTGATTTCCTCGATAAAGTGATCTGACGGTGATTCAGGCTCTTCCGTTCGGAGACGGGAACGCGGCTGACGCATCACCGGAACGGAGGGATTGCCAGACATGACGGACCCCGGTCCGCTGTTTCAAGATACCATATTCAGGGTTCTGGAAGGCGCGCTGCGCGGCCTGACCGTGGAACGCATTCGAGCTCAACTGGCCGAGGTTGGCGCAACTGTCCGCAAGGACGAGATCGTGCGGGCGCTTGCGCAAATGAAAGAACGCCAGCTTGTTCAGTTTGGCGCGTCGCGGCGCTGGCATGTCCGCCGGCACTCAACGGGGAAGACAAAAACCCCATCTCCGGTTTCGAGCACGCCGGACGAATACCTCGTTGCCATCCCTTGCCAGGCGATGGCGGGTGAAGGGGCCGTGGTCGGGCCGGACATGCAAAACGGGCGGATCGACCCGGGCATAGACCTCCTGAAGCAGCTCCTGCCCTACTATCAAGAGGCATTGCGGGCCAGTGACAGCGGCCAGCCTCAGGCCTTCGCCAACCAATATGGGCAGAATTTCGTGCTGCTGGAACCGGACCAGCCCTGGTGGCCCAAGGCTGAACAGGGCCGCACGCTGGTTGTTCCACTCCCACGCCTTCCGCAAGAACTTCGATCCCGCTTGGCGAGACAAGACGGCCGGCATCTCTTGTTGGGATATCCATTGCACGTGGTGGCGCCGCGCAACCACGAAAGCGATGCCTTCATCCGCCCGGTTTCGGTTTTTCGCTGCCGCTACGAACAGACGGATACCCATCTGCGCATCCGTGTTCCGGTGGCCCGACCAACGATCGTTCGAGACTGGCTGCGCGACCAGGTGAAATATGGTGGCTGGAACGCCTCACGCCTTTTGAGCTGGCTTCTGATCGAAGATGAAACGGCCGGTCTGGACACGGAAGATGAAGCTGACGCCCCGGATTTTCTCGAGGTCCCTACCTTCGCCGCCCGTTTGGAATCGGCTGCCGGCAAGGCGCAGCACCAGAGGTTTCTTCCGGACGCGGTGGCCAGCCGCGTGCCCCGCAGAGGCGTCACCGGCTTCTACAACGGGCTCTCGCTGTTCCCGGAAACCGTCGGGAACTACGTCCGCTCCGCGATCAAGGATTACGACCGGCTTTGCCAGGAACCCGGGGAACGGTTGGAGAAAAGCGCGGCCGGTTCGCTATTCGGCCCGCCGCGGCCCGCCTCAGCCGCACCTGCCATCCTGCATCCGTTTCCCCTGTGCGAGGCCCAATTGCTGGCCACCCGAGCCAGCCTGTCGGGACCGCTTACCGTGATCACCGGCCCGCCGGGAACGGGGAAATCCCAGGTCATAGCCGCCGTCATGCTCAGTGCTGCGGCCGCAGGGCGTTCCGTCCTTTTGGCGGCGCGCCAGCATCGCGCGATCGACGCGGTGCAGGAGCGCTTGGAAGCCTTGACCAAAGACAGAGTCCTGCTCGTGCGGGCGAATGAATCGGAAGGTTCCGGCAAGTTCACATTCGCCGATGGCCTGCGCGCCCTTCAGGCCCGTGCGGGTGACCAGGACACGGTTCGGCGGTTTGACCAGCGCTTCACCGAAGTAGCCGGGATCGATTCGAAACGCTGGAGCCTGCTTGAGAAATGGCGAAGCCTCGAGTCCATGGCCGAGGAGGAAGGCCGCCTTCTGGCGGAGCTGGACAATCTGGCAACCGACCGGACGAAGCTGTCGGGCACGTCCGCGTCTGCGGAGACAGCGCGCAGCCCAATGCGTTTCCTTGTCCACCTTATGCGCGCTCTGGCCCGGGTTTTCCGGTTCCCTGTTCGCCTGGACATGCTTCTGGGTGCGGACTTCCGCCGTGCGCACTTTGACCGTGAGGAAACCCGGCTCAAGGCTGCGCTTCGCGAGCTGGAGGATCACATCAGAGAGTTGAGAGACGGGTTGGAGGGACAGGAGGAAACCCCGATTGGCTTGGGGGCCAAGGTACAGGCGCTCAGCGCCGAAATCATGGAACCTCTACTTGACCGGCTGGATGCCGTTGACCCGAATGACCGGCAGGCGTTGACGGCCATTGCGGGCGACGCGCGGCTCTTGGGGCGGCCGGCCGTCGACGCAAATGCGTACCGACTGATGTTGAAGTACATGCCGCTCTGGGCGGTCACGACTTTGGCCGCGGGTAGCCGAATCCCTCTGGAGGCCGGACTGTTCGACTATGTGGTGTTCGACGAGGCCGGTGTAACGGACATCGCATCCGCTCTCCCTCTCCTGTTCAGGGCGAAAGCGGCGGTGATCGTGGGCGATCCGATGCAGCTTGGCATGATCAGCAACCTGGACCCACGTGAGGAGCGGTTGATGTTGAGCCGCCATGACCTCTTGCGGCCCGGCATCGGGCGTTTCGCGCAAGGACAGACGGACCTTTTCCAGTTCGCCGAGTCGGCGATCCAGGGTGCGCCGTTCCTGCTGGACGAGCACTACCGCTGCCATCCGGATATCGCCGGGTACTTTAACGAAGCCTTCTACGGCCGCAGGCTCACCGCCCTGACCGACACGAGTCGATTGCGCGTTCCCACGGGCTTCAGGCCGGGCCTTCACTGGACGGATGTACAGGGCTCGGTCTCCACCGGCCGTGACATCGGGATGGGGGGCTCCGCCTATTCCGACGCGGAGGCGGAAGCCGTCGTGGAAACCCTGAAAGCGTTGGTGTCGTTGCCCTTTGAGGGCTCGGTCGGTGTCGTTACCTTTTTTGCGCCCCAAGCCGGGCGGATCAAAGAGCGGGCCGTCCGCGAGATCGGTGCCGACAAGCTCGATGGCCTGAACTTCAAGGTTTTCACCGCCAACAAGTTTCAAGGTGACGAACGCGATGTGATGTTGTTGTCGCTCTGCCTGTCCCCGGACATGCCCACCGGCGCGCGCCACTTCCTGATGCGGGAAAAGCGCCTTGTGAATGTCGCGGTCAGTCGGGCGCGGGCGGTCTGCCAGGTCTTCGGCAACAAGACGTTCGCGGCCTCTTGCGGCATCCCGCATATCGAAACATTGGTCCGCCGTGTGAATGCGGTAGCCGTGCGGCCCGGCGCCAGGTTCGACGACCGCTTTGACAGCCCTTGGGAAAAGCGACTCTATGAGGAACTTGTGGGACGCGGCATAAGCCCGATACCGCAGCATCCGGTAGGCGGTCGTTTCCTGGACCTGGCGGTGGTCGACGACACACGCAGGCCGCCACTGCGCCTGGATATCGAGGTGGACGGTGTTGCTTTCCACACCGATGACGACGGGAACCGCCTTCAGACGGATCTGTGGCGGGATCATCAGTTGCGGGGACTGGGCTGGGAGATCCTGCGTTTCCGGGTCTACGAGTTGAGGGACAACATGGAGGGGTGTCTTGAGCGAGTTGACGAAGTCATCGGATGCTGAGACTCCGGCATTTGCAGCGTCGACCGAACGGTGGGCAAAGGTGCGTCCGAGTCTGCTGCCGCTCGGGGCAGTGACATTGATTGGGCTGGGTGCCGTTGTTTGGCTTGCCTTCGCCGTGATGGAAAGCATGGTCAGCCGCGCGGCGAAACGGGCCGAGATCGAGGCACTTTCGGCGCGACTCGATATCTTGCGGACCGACGTGAGTGACATCGAGACCGAACTGGAGAAAAAGCAGGACGCCCGTAGCGAATTGCATCGGGCCGTGGACGATCTGGCCTCCCGGAAGGAGACCCTGGATCGTGCCGTGACGGGGCTGCAAACGGTCATCGAAAGAGCTGAGGCGGCAAGAGGCCAGCAGGAGGAGCTTGACCGCGCGGTGGCCGAGCAGCGGCGCAACCTGAGAGAGCTGGAAAGGGACCGGAAGCAACTCGTCAGCCAGATCACCTCCGAAGGGCAGCGTGAGGCAGACCTCAGGCTGGCCAACGACAGCGAAGAAGATCGTCTGAAGATCATTCGCAACGATATCGAGGCGCTTCGCGTGGAGCACAAGCGGGCTGAAGATGAGCGGGCGGGAGCACAAAGCGAATTGGCCGGGCTGCGGGCGGAGATCAAGGACGCGCGGCGGCGTCTCCCTGCCGTGTCGGAGCAACTCAACAACCGCCGAAAGGACCTCGGCGCGCTCGAATCGCAGTTGGATGGCCTGCGCACCCAGACCGAAGCGGCCAGCCGGGACGCGGGTCGTGAAGCCGAGGCTCTGGAAGCCGTGAGGCGTCGACGGGAGGCACTGGCGGGTGAGGTCGCGCAGCTCGGCTCGCGCAAATCCACTCTGGAGCAGGAAATCGCCGGGCTGGAACGCGACCGGGACGCCATGGGTCCGGTCCGGAAGGAGATTATCGCCGCGCGGGCCGAGTTCACCTCTGCCCAGGAAACTCTACACCTGCTTGAGGCGCGCTTGGCAGCGATGCGTGTCGAAGAACAGACGCTGGTGGATCGCGTACGCGAACTTGAAGCCCGGCAGTTACGCCTCGAGCCGGTCGGCAAAGACCTTGCCGCGACGACGCAGAACCTCGCAAATGCCCGCGAAGAGTTGCAGGCGGTACGGCGCGATCTGGCGGAGGCACGCCAGCAAGCCGGCCAAACACGGGCGGGGGCGCAAAGCGAATTGGCCGGGCTGCGGGTGGAGATCCAGGAAGCGGGGCGGCGCCTCGCTGCCGTGTTGGATGAGCTTGACAACCGCCGAAGGGACATCGGTGCGGTCGAAGCGAAGTTGGATGGCCTGCGCACTCAGGTCGAAACGGCCAGCGTGCACGCAGGTCGCGAAACCGTTGTACTGGAAACCGCGCGGCGCCAGCGCGAGGCACTGGCGGACGAGGTTGCGCAGCTCGACTCCCGGAAATCCTCACTGGAGCAGGAGATCGCGGGCTTGAAACGCGACCGGGAGGCCATGGAGCAGACCCGGACGGAACTGACCGCGGTGCGGGCCGAACTCACCTCTACCCGAGGGAGCCTGCAGGTGCTTGAGGCGCGCCTGGAAGCGAGGCATGTCGAAGATCAAACGCTTTCGGGTCGCGTCCGCGGCCTGAAAGCCCAGCAGTCGCAGCTTGATCCGGTCCGAAAGAACCTTGCGGCAATGGAGCAGGATCGCGCGAATGCCTACGAAGAGTTGCAGGCGGTGCGGCGTGATCTGGCGAGGCAGGCCAGCAGGCCAGCCAAGCCCGGACTCTGGCTGCGCGGCTCCCGGTCTTGAAAGGTGAGATCAAGGAGTTGGAAACACGGCATGATGCCTTGAAGGAGGCGGTTGCCGATCTGGAAGGGCAAAAGGTCGAGCGGAACCGCTTGGTGAAAGAGATCAGCGCCGCGCGAGGCAGGTTGAGTGGGTTGCTGAAGGACGAAGGGCAAATCAGTGAACGGGTGGACAGCCTGAGAGGACGCTTGGTCGATCTCCAACACCGGCAGCAGTCCGCAACGGCCGCCCCTGAGCCGGTTCCGCAGCAACCGCGCCCCAGGCTTGGAGAGGATTAGACGATGAATTGGGTTCTGTATCCCGAGGTGCTTTCGATCATGATCGCGGTCCTGGCCATGATCGGTGTGTTTGGGCTTGCATTCGCCTATGGTGTGCACCATCGTTTTGCCTGGGCGCAGTTGCCGGCGGCCGCCCGCGATGCGGAGTTGGCGACTCGGGTCATGCAGCGAGAGGCCGAGCTTCTCGACAAGGAACAGCGGTTGGAGCGACTGAACGAACAGATCCGCGACCGCGAAGCCAAGCTGCTGGAGCGGGACCAGTTGAAAGATGAGGCAGAGTACTGGAAATCCCGGATCGAGGCCATCAAGGCCGAGTATGCCGGGCTTGATGGGTTACGGGCTGAAATCGAGGAGGTGCGCGAGTCCTTCCGCCAGGAGATGGAGGGTCTGGCCGATGCGGAAAGACAAGCACGGGAGGCCAAGGGCGAGTGGGAGGATGCGCGCATGCGCGTGGCCGACGCGGAGCGCCGCCTCGCCGAGGTAGCCGACGCGGAGGGCCGCCTGCGCGAGGCGCATCAGGAGTTGGTCCATGCCGTGGCGGAACTGGAAATCAGGCTAACCTCCAGGAAAGCCGAGTACAAAGACTTGCTTGAGGCACTGGAGCGGGGCCAGGACCGATTGAGCCGGATCGAGCATGTGGTGGAATCGCTGGACGCCCGGCAGAAATCGCTGGACGCCGAGCTCCGTAGCGACGAGGAACGGCTGATGACCGTCAAGACCGAATTGGGCGATCTGGAGCCTGCTCGCGAGCAATTGGCCAAAGCCCGAGAGTCGCTGCAATCCGTCGAACGAGACCTGAAGCACAAGCGTGAAATACTGTTGAACTTGGAGTCCGATGAGGCGTGGCTATATGCTCAGATCGCGCGTAGGCGGGCCGAATTGGACGAACTTACCGAAAAGGGTGATGGGCGCAGCGAGACCGATTCTTCGCTCGACGATCTTCTCATGCCCCCAGCCTGCCTCGCGAGCGACAACGGCACCCTCGTCCTGCCGGACAAGCAGCCCGCCGAACAGGAGATGGAGGCACTGCAACGGGTCCGCGCTCACCTGGCGGAATGCGGTCTGTTCTTCAGCCAACGCGTGGTCAATGCCTTCCATACGAGTCTGAAGACCGCAGTCCTGTCCCCCCTCACCGTGTTGGCAGGCGTCAGTGGCACGGGCAAGAGCCAGTTGCCGCGTTTCTACGCTGACGCACTGGGGCTTCATTTCCTGAAGATTCCGGTCCAACCGCGCTGGGACGGTCCACAGGATCTGTTCGGCTTCTACAACTACATCGAGAGGCGTTACCGGGCGACGGATCTGGCCCGCGCCTTGGTCCATCTGGACCGCTACAACTGGTCCGAGCAAGCGGAGAGCTTTGACGACCGCGTGCTGCTCGTCCTCTTGGACGAGATGAACCTGGCGCGGGTGGAACACTATTTTTCCGAATTCCTTAGCCGCCTGGAGGGCCGCCCGCTCGACAAAGATGCCGCCAACCCCGATGTCCGGCGTCCTGCGGAAATCGAGATCGACGTTAGCCGAAGGGGTCAGACCAAACGCGTCTATGCTGGTCAGAACGTTCTGTTCGTCGGCACGATGAATGAAGATGAATCGACCTTGTCCTTGTCGGACAAGGTGCTGGACCGCGCCAACGTGTTACGTTTTCCGAAACCGAAGGCTCTGCAGTGGAAACTTCCCACGGTGGGCGGACGGCACAAGGCGATGGGTCATCTCACCAAGTCACACTGGACGCAAGGCTGGACGCGAAGTGTGGCGGAGATGGACAATAACGCCCGTGAGAGGGTCGAGCAGAGGGTGTCGGAGATCAACGCCATCATGGACGACATGGGACGGCCGTTTGGCCATCGCATGGGCCAAGCGATATTGCACTATTGCGCGAACTACCCCTCCGATCCGAACGATACCGGCAATCTGGATGCGATCGACAATGCGCTCGCCGACCAGATCGAGATGAGAATCCTCCCAAGGCTTCACGGTGTACTCGTGGATGAGCAGCGCAGCCACCTGGACGGCTTGGCGCGCGTTGCGACGTCGCTGGGGGATAAGGCACTTGATGAAGCCATCGACAGCACCGCCCGGCGGTCGCAAGAGCGCGACGGCCTGTTTGTCTGGCGCGGCTTCACCAGGGAGTGACACAACGGGTCATGGCGACGCCGGACCTTATCCTTTTGCGCCTACCCTGGGGGCTGATCGGGCTTTCCAAGACACGACTGGACATCACGGATCCGCGGGATGGATTGGATGCCTGCGGCTGTATCGCTCCTCTCCTGTTCAGCCGTGACGACAAGTCTGTCCTGCTTAACGGCGATGATCGCCTACTGGAACTATTCGTCGAATTCCGGACGCGTCTTGACGAGACCCAGCGGGTGTGGGACATCCCGGTCCCATTGCACGGCCGCGAATCGCAGAGCCTGCGTTTCCATTCATGGGATCGCGAGGTGACGTTCGTTTGGCCGAACGGCATCGATCGCCCGCCGACCACCCGCTCGGGTGAAGAGGATGGCGAAGATCAAGAGGAGCCCGGGACGCGCGTCCATCGTTTCCTGCGTACCATCCGCGCGCGCATGCAGGACTTTGAAACGGTCCTGTCGGACGGGCTGGACCCGTGGGATTACGTCCCCAAGCTTTGGCTTGACTCGCAGATCCCGCGTGATCCCACCATGGACATCCTCGTGCAGCACGCGCGCGAGCATCGCGCTACCTGGAGCGACATCGCAAAGCACCCAAGGCGGCTACTCAACCGCCGGCGCGAACTCGTGGCACTGTCACGCGTGCAGGAGCTGGACGTACAATGTATGCAGTGGTTGTCGCGCCAGCCCGGCGAGACACTGGCGGAGCGCGCCGGCGGGCGCCAGCGTATCATGGCGTTTGCCCGCTACGAGAACCGCAACACTCTGGAGAACCGCGTCTTTCTGGACCTGATGGTCCGCAGCGCCGCGGCAGCCCGGGATTATCTCGCCATGAATCAGGGCCGGAAGGGCAGCGCGCCTTCCCCCCGCAGGCGGCGGTTGCAGTGGGTCGAGGCATACAAGCGAGAATGCCGTCGCATTGAGGCGGGTATGGCCCGGCATGGCGTGCTGCGCCAAACTGATCCGGTTCCGCCGAACTACGTCCTGCTCTACGACCAGCGCTATCGCCGTGTCTGGACCGCGAGGCAAGAGATCATCCGGCGCGAACGGGCGATGGACGACTTGTGGCGGTGGCAACGCCGATCCTGGGCGGAATTTTGCAAGGCGACCGTGGCCGCCAGCCTGATTTGGCTTCCCGGAACCCAACGCTTCTTCTCCGCTCCGCTGTTCGTGACAGACGAGCACCGGCGGGGGCACTGGCTGGTCCACGATGACCCCATGATCGTCGTTGCCCATTGGGAAAGGGGGTGGGTGGCGGAACTGCTGTCTGGAAATTCCGACGATGTGCCGAAGAAGCACCGCGAGTTGTGCGCGTCTTTCTGGCTGCGCTGCGCCGATCTGGACGGCGGAGACTTTGCCTATCTCCCGGTATGGACCGTCCACCCCATGGGAGAGGAATGCAGCCTGCGCGAACTCGTCGGTTCGGCCGATAGGGCGTACCGTATGCTGCGTGATCGGAGCCGACTGATCGGAGGTGTCGTGCTGGTCTCGCAGATCGATGGGTCGGTCGAGGCGAGAACCCAACGCAAGGGGTTCGTCTACGGCTGCGAGTTCGGCCCGTATGACAACCAGCTCCCCGACGCGATGGAGCGCTTGGCGAAAGACATACAGTCCAGGATCGAGGATTCGTTGTGAAATCCTTGACCGGGATGGATATAAACGGGATTCGCGACGCGCTGGCAAGGCGCGAGGTGGCGGATGAAAACGATGAACCGGAAATTGTCGAGTTGGGAGTTCGTGGCGGTTTCATCCGTCTGCAGTCGAGTGATGGCCGGTGGCTGGGCGGTGCGCAGACGGAACCGGCGCCGCATGGCCGTGGCCCGGGGTGGGGACGGATCGGTGCCGCCGACAACCGAATCGATACTCTGAAGATCGTGGAGGAAATCCGAGAGACCGACCCCAGCGACGCAACCAAGCTCGCTTTTACCTCGGCGCTGCCCACCCTCGTCGGCGCCACCGATCTCGCGGTCTTCGCGGTTCCGGACACTCTTACGCACGGCGAGGTCTTCCGCGACAGATATCTGGGTTTACTCAAACGGGTGGATGGCCTGCGCCGCCCGCTTCTGCTCTGGCGCCCGGTTGCGGCACTCCTGGGCTGGATCTATAACCATAAGGATCCGCCGGATGCCTCTCCGGGCTGTAATATCGCCATTCTTTCGTTGATGGCGGATGGAGTTCACCTTTCCGTGCTGTCGTTGGAGGAGGAGTATCATGGCGGCATCCGGCTACTTGTTCCCCAACGCACCACGCCCGGGCGGCTGATCGGCGCGTCCTTCCGGGGTCTCGCCCTAGTGGAAGAGGCTCGACGCCGGCTGGAGCAGGCATCCGGTTTGTCTGCCGAAGTGGTCAACGCCGCCGCGCTGTCACCCTGGCGCTTCGCTGCAGGGGCGAAGCTGCTGCCGGAGCTTGCCCGTTTGCCCATCAACCGCGGCTGGAGGAAGTTGCCGCAACTCGACTACAGTGGCCTGCGACCAGACGAGAGTGATCTTGAGGAGGATGTCCTGGAAGGGCTCGGCAATGCGGACGTGCTGCTGGTCGAAGGGCCGTTTGCCGGCAACATTGCATGGCGCGACGGCGTTGTGGAAGCATTGAAATCACGCACACGGCTGCCGGAACAGGTCGCAACGCTGGATCACAAGGCCGTGGCCCTCGGTTGCCTGATGGCAGCGGAACGCCACCGGTTCGGCCAACCGGTCTACTTCGACTTCCTGCCCCAACTCCAGATCAATGCAATGTTGGGTGAAGCCCCGGAATTCGTCGATCTGATCGCCCGCGGCCGACGCTGCCCTGGCGGCCAGTCGTTTCATGCCGAAGCTCCGGGTGAGTACGTCGTCGGCAGGGGCGCGACGCGGCTCACCCTGTGGCTGTTCAAGGAAGACTTCGAGCGAGGCCGCAAGGCTGACGTTCAGCTAAGGAGGGAGGCCGACCGGCGGTATCGACTGTCCGTGTCCGTCGAACAGACGCCTGGCCAAGGCTTCGCCGAGGTGCGCATCTCCTCGCCCGAGTTCGATGCGCTCCGCCAATCCCCCATCACGCTTGACTGGACGCGTATGGAAGAGACCGAACAGACACGCGAGGAGATACTGAAGGAACTGGCCGGCCAGACTCAAGCCCGGCTTCGCTGGCCGGATACGGCCGTGAAACAGGGCCACCCTTTCTTGTGGCTGACGGAACACCCCAAGGGCGACCTCATTGCTCAGTTGGCCGCCTATCGCGCCGCTCCGCTACTGCGCCGTGTCCGGATCGATGCGGATGCCCGGGAGATATTGAAGACCCTGCGCCAACGGTTCAGTCGGCCTGACAACCCCTCTTCCCTGGGTCGAAAATTGGGTCTCGACATCGCCGAAGTGGGCAGTTTTCGTGCGCTTGACAGCGACGGAAGCTTGCCAAGACCGATGAGCGACCTTGTGGTTGCCGAGGACGCAGGCAAGGCGCTCGATCTCACTCTTTCCAAACTTGAGAGGGATCTGACCGATCTGCAGCGCCGCTTTGACCAGCAAATCGATAAGAATATCCTGGGCGATATCCTGGGCTTCGCTAGTTGGTGCTTCTGGCGCTGTCCGCCCGGCATCGCTGATGTACTTCTTGGCACCTACGAAGGCGGCTATTCCTACGACATCGATCACACGCTCCTTTGCGAAGGTGTGGCTCGCGTCGTCTGGAAGACAGATCAACTGAAGCGCTATTTCAAGGCGCTGGAACGGCGGCTGGCACATACGGGCGGCATCACCACGGCGGAGAGTGCAGGTCTCGCCCGAGTTCTGGCGACTTTGGACGAAGCGGCTGTCGTCCTGAACGGCACGCTCGCCGATCGCATCGTGGAAGTGACCGTCCAGACGGTTACGGACGAGAACAAGAAGGGTATGAAAACGGCTTACAAGAAACTTTTCAAGACTACCCTCTTGATGCTGGCGGCGCTGCTGCGCCACCGCCAAGCGCGTCCGACTTTCCTCGATCCCGATGACGACTACGCTGGACAACAGCTTCCGGGGACGTTGGACAAGTCCGAGGAGCGCAACCTTGAGTTCGCGGGTCACAGTGAACGGTTGGCGGACCGCAGCCACGAGTCGACTCGCGCCTCACATCTGGCGGCGGCCAGACGTTTGCACGCCAACGCCAAAATCATCGTCGATCTAAAAAACTTCATCCATCGCCAAGGCCGCAACCCCAACATCATCGAGCATATCGACGCGCTCGATGAGGAATGAAGGCCACTAGCGATGTTGCGCTCTCGATCTCAAACCTCCCCCGCAAGCTTCTTGACCTTTCCAGCGGGCGGCACTGGTGGACCCCCATCACTGAATTGAGTGGTACTTGATATATGCTTCCAAGTTGTTTGGGTCATCCTTGGGTCACGGGATTGAAGGTCGGGAGGATCATCATGCCGGGGAAGAAGTACCGAGTCAGGTTGAGTCCACAGGAGCGAGAGGAACTCGAGGGGCTGGTGTCGCGAGGACGCAGCGCGGCCTACAAGCAGACCCATGCCCGGATCGTGCTGATGAGCGATGAGAGACAAGCGGGCCGGCCGATGAAGGACGAGGAGATCGCTCAAGCTCTGAAGGTGGGGCGCGCGATGGTGGAACGGGTGCGGCGGCGTTGCGTGGAGGGGGCGTGGAATCGCAAGACACAGCTTCGGCGGCGGTCGAAGAAGCTTGATGGCGAAGGGCAGAGGCATTTGATTGCGATGGCGTGCAGCGAGCCGCGGCAAGGGCGGACGAGTTGAAAGCGGAAGCTGTTGGCGGACGAGTTGGTGGAGCAGGAGATTGTCGGCTCGATCAGCACCGAGACGGTGCGCAAGGCATTGGAAAGCTCAAGCCGTGGGTGAAGAAAGTTGGTGCATTCCCCCCGGAGGGCAATGCCCATTTTGCATGCGCCATGGAGGATGTGCTGGAAGTCTGCCAGCGCTCGTATGCGGAGAACGAAGGGTTGGTCTGCATGGATGAGACCAGCAGGCAGCCGGTGAAGGAGACGCGCGCGCCGCGCCCGGCGCAGCCCGGCAGGACCCGGGCATACGACTACGAATACGAACGCAAGGGTGTCAGCAACTTGTTCATGCTGTTTGCGCCCTTGGAGGGGTGGCGACGCGTCGAGGTCACGGACCGGCGCACGAAAGTCGATTGGACGCATGCCATCAAGATCGGGAGACCATTCGGGTGAACTGGCGCTTCACCACCGAGGATGCCCGCATCAGACTTGAATCCCTCTACCCTTCAATACAGAATTGCTGAACCACTGGTGGCCTGTGTCACAAACGGCTTTATAGCAAGGTACATTTGATATTGGTCCGCTTCTCGGCGTCCTATCCGATCTTTCCGACGAGACCCGTCGCGTGCTCGATGTTATGGAGGTTGGCATCCGCCAATCACGTCATCGAAGCGGCTACGAAGAATGGCTTACCGGGTATCTGCCGCTGACCGAAAACGCCGCCGTCCACCGTCTTGCCGTCGGGTGCGTTGAGGCTCCTCGCGTGGCGGAGTGATGTCTATTCCCTATCTTCCCGATCGAGCCCGGTCATCTCGAGCATCGGCCGGTCGGTCACCGAGAACAGGATCGCGGGCTCGGTCTCGGATGCGTTGCGGAAGTGGTGCCAGCGCCACGACGGCAGGGTGAAGCTGTCGTTCACGTCCCACTCGAGCTCGATGGGCTCGTCGCGGTCCACGATGGTGACGCCCCGTCCCTGAACGGCGTGATAGTGGGTGGTGCCGGTGTGGCGGTGCGGCCGTGTGGCCTGGCCCGGCAGCAGCATCTGGATGTGGCAGGTCATGGTCAGGAAGGTGTGCCCGCCGGTGACGGGGTTCTTGTATTCGAGCAGCACCCCGTCGTAGGGGTCACCGCGGCCCGCGTCCGCGACCTCGTTCAACGCCTCGAGGGTCTCGTCCCACTTGTAGTGGTACGGCACGCCGGCTCCCTCGTACTGCACCTCCGGCTCCCGGATCGGGCCATGGAGGCGGCGTGACGCCCCGGACTTCCGCGTCAGGGGCTGCTGGATCCCTTCGGACCACTCTTCCCGAAACCGCGAGGCGCCGAGGAAGTTGACCACCCCGACGTCGAGGGCGTCGATCCAGATAATGGGTTCCCTGGAGTCGTTCACGTGGTCGTGCCACACCCAGTTGGGCTGGATCAGCAGGTCTCCCGGCTGCATGGTCATGGGCTCGCCGTTGGACGTGGTGTAGGCGCCGCCGCCCTTGACGACGAACCGCAGGGCCGTGTTGGTGTGCCTGTGAGCGGGCGCGGCCTCCCCCGGCAGCACGACCTGAAAGCCCATGATGATGGTGCGGCTCTCGGTCTCGAGTCCGATGTTCCGCCGAAAAGCCTCCGGTCCGATGCGCACTACGTCCGCGGCCTGCATCAAGGCGGGATGGACCTCGTCCCAGCGCCAGAGCCGGGGCTCGACGTTGTGATGCTGGCGCTGGCGCTGCCAATACCCGACAAGCCCGAGCGCGGCGAATTTCTCGTGCAACTCGTCCAGCCTCTGCTGATGATCCGTCGCGACCTTGGCCATGTTCGTATTCCCTCTGCTCCGGACCCCCGGCTTGTGGGCCGCTCGCGCGCTCGCCGACGCGCTTTCAACCTGCACACGCGGCGCGTCAGGCCGCGGCCTCTTCCGGTATCGGGTAGGTCTCGCACAGCTTGCGCCACCTTTGCGCGATGGCCTTGGCTTCCGCTCGGGTCGCGTCCGAGGTCACCCGGAACGGCGGCCTGCCGGGTCCCGCGTAGCAGTAGCCCGCTTCGTTGATGGAGATCTTGCTTTCCACCGGATCGGTCAGGCTCGGATCCCGTCCGCCCACCCGCGCCATGGCCATGCATATCTCTTTGACTTCATCCCACCTTCCTTCACGCCCGGCTCGGTACGCGCGGACCAAGGGCGAGGGCCCCATCCACGCGTTGATGGACCAGCATCCGGCGGCCCCCATCATCATGTAGGGATACATCTGGTTCTGGTTGGTCATGACGCTGATCTTGCCCCGAGCGATGTCCATCAGTTGCATGAACTGCATCGGGGTCCGGTGGCTGTCCTTCATGCCCACGATATTGGGCCTGGTGACGAGCTCCTTGAACGCCGATACCGGAATATGGATGTGGTGGTTGCGCGGGTTGTGGTAGATTAAGATGCCCAGCTCGGGGTGCTCGTCCGCGAGATCGAAATAGAACTGCACGGCGTTCGCGACGCTGGATTTGAAGTAGAAGGGCACGCCCACCAGCACGGCGTCGGCGCCGGCCTTGGCGGCATAGTCCATCTTCAGCAGCACCTCCCGCGTGTGCAGGCTGGTGCAGCCGATGACCACCGGGATGCGCTTGTCCACCGTGGCGACGGTGGCGTCCGCCAAGGTGCTGAACTCCTCCCGGAGCAGGGTATGGCACTCGCCGAAAGTACCGGTGGTGGTAATGACGTTGATGCCGTCCCGCACGGCCTGGTCCACGCTTCTCTCGAGCTCCGGAACGTTGACCGTGTCTTTCGCGTGTATCGAGTTGGCGTCGTCGGTCGCGAAGGCCGGCATCATGGCCATCACACCATGTATATCGCTGGCTTGGATCATGGCTGCTCCCTTCTTCAGGCAGGCGGTGGGCGCTGGGCAGGGGGACAGGTGCGGTCGCCATGAGCGCGCCCGTCCTGCTCGGCCGCGACACTACCAAGTCCCTGTTGGGCTGTCAACGTGGGCTCGCCGCACGAGCAGGGGATTTCACGCTGGCGGCGTGCCCTGGAAACGCCTTCAACCGGGTCGGCCTGGTGGCCATCGGGGTCAGCCAAATCGGCACGCTACGCAATCCCGTGACACGCGAACGAGCTTAGGCGCCTTTGACGATCCTTTGGAGTCCTTTGGAGAGGGTTTCTGGCGTTTCAGCGCGCTCCGTGTTAAAAATCTTCGCATGAGCATTGAACTCGGCGGTTTCCTTGGCCTCGCTGCGTTGATGATCGGTTTGTTCGCTTGGTTGCGGCAGGATGTCAGTAACTTGTGCAAGGAAGTGAATGATTTGCGCAAGGAAGTGAATGACGATATCAAGCAACTCCGCCAGGAAATCAGCGAGCTCCGCCAGCGCATGGCCCATCTGGAGGGGTTGCTCGAAGGGTTGCGCGAGGCCATTACGCGCAGGGTCGCCTGACAATCTCGGGTCCGCCTTCGCTCTCTTCCCCTCTCTCAAGACACCGGGCGTCCGAAGTCCTGTTTCACCCCCACAAGCCCATGTCAAAGGAACGTATCAAGGATTTGCTGGACGGCCGGGCGGCCGCCACCGCCGTGACCGTGGAGGGGTGGCTGCGAACGGTCCGCCACAGCAAGAACGTCTCCTTTCTCGATGTCTCCGACGGCTCCTTCATGGCCGGGGTCCAGGCCGTGGCAGCGCCGGAGCTGCCGAATTACGAAGCCGAGATCCGGAAGCTCACCACCGGTTGCTGCATGCGCGTTGCCGGCGAGTTGGTGGAATCGCCGGGCAAGAGGCAATGCCACGAGATTCAGGCCCAGGCCGTCAAGGTCATCGGTTATGCCGGTGGCGACTACCCACTCCAGAAGAAGCGCCACAGCTTCGAGTCCCTGCGTACCCTCGGACACTTCTGCGCATGCGCACCAACACCTTCGGGCCGACGTTCCGCTCGGAGAGCTCCAACACCAGCCGGCACTTGGCCGAATGCTGGATGGTGGAGTCGGAAATGGCCTTCTGCGACATCCAGGGTGACATGGATCTGGTGGAGGCATTTCTCAAGGACGTCGCCAAGGGCGTGTTGGAAAGCTGCCCCGAAGACATGGTCTTCTTCAACGAACGCATCGACAAGACCGTGCTGGAGACCCCTACGAACATCATGGACCAGCCCTTCGAGGGCATGACCTATACCGAGGCGGTGAATGTCCTCGAACGCTCCGGGCGCTCCTTCGAGTATCCGGTATCCTGGGGCGTCAACCTCCAGAGCGAGTATGAGCGTACGAGTGTGCGTACGCTGGAGGGGACCCGTCTCGTCCCCGGGTTTGGCGAGACAGCGTCAAGGGTCGCGGGCGCGCGGGCGGCATAGTGGCGGTTGGCCTCGGGCAGGTAGCGGAAGCGGCCGTTGCAGCGCACGATGGCGATGGCGGCGTGGATCAGGCAGGCGAGATTGCGCGGCGCCGGTCTTCATCGCGGGTGAAGTCGCGGACGTAGTGCAGACGGTTTTCGATGTGCCAGTGGTTCCTGACCAGCATCAATTCCGCAACTCTGTATCGACGCCGTTCCCTTGGCCGCCACACTGCCACACCGAGAACGAAATAGTCAGCCCTCGGATCAACCTGGCCTTCCCACACACCCCCCGAACGAACAATAAAATCGTCCTGCATGGCATAGGGTGAGGTCACATTGACACGATTTCTCGCGTGGATGTATACACCCCGATGTATCAGGTCCACGCCTCGGATTCGTACACTCTCGGCAGGAGGATCGACGGATGGCCTCGATGTTTCCCAAACATGCCGCCATCGCGGTGAACGACCTCGTGGACAACTGCGCCAATGTCCAGCCGGGCATGCAGGTGCTCATCCTGGCCGTGCAGGATGGAAGTTACGGCGGCATCAATCTCGTGGACGAGGATGCGGTGGCGTGGGTGCAGGCGGCGGTGCAGCAACGCGGCGCCGATCCCTATGTCCTTTGGACGGATACGCCAGTGCGTCCGACCGTGCTCTGGGGTGACGGAGCCGACCCGGGCAAAGCCTGGCGGGTGCCCAAGGTGGTGCGCAACGCCATCCTCGGAGCGGACGTGCTGATCAGCTACGGCGTCGACTTCACCTACGAGGAAGAGCTGAGGGAGATGCCGGAGATCCTGGAGGAACGCAACATACCCCTTGCTCGCAACATGGCCACCACGGCGTCATTGCTCGCGAGCAACTGGGGCCTCACGCCGTACGAGCTGGTGGCCGAGATCCGCATCCAGGCGGCCGCGCTGGTGACGCCGGGCGCCAAGTGAGTCATGGAGCATCCCAACGGCTCCTACATCGAAGGCATTGTCGAGAAGCCGCTGGGAGCCGAGCATTACGCCGATTACCGGACCGTGGGTCTGTACCGCCCGTTTCCCGAAGGGGTCTTCCCCTCCATCCGATCGCGTGACGCCGAGGGCATCGGGATCATCAACGAGATCGGCGTCATCTGGGCCCGGCACATCGGTGTGCCCTGTCCCTTCAAGGAGCCGGTGCGGGTTCATATCGAGAAGGGGTACATGACAAAGTTCGAGGGCGGGGAGGAGGCCGAGACCTTCACCCGCTTCTACAAGTTCATGTCCAGGTACTTGGGCGAGGCCGCCTACGAGGTACGCGGTTTTCACGGTGGCGTGCACCCGTCCGCGATTCTGGAGCCGCACCAGTGCCCGAACACGCCTTACCGGCACTTCGTTGAGCACCACCACTGGAGCAGCTTCCACTTCCACATGGGGAACAGCCGGACCACGAAGAGCTTCCCCTACCTCATGCATATCTCCGGCGAGATGCGTGGGGGAAGTCTGAAGGTGGCGGATAAGTACGTCTACAAGGACGGCCGCCTGACCGCGGCCGACCACCCGGCGGTGCGCGCCGTTGCCGAGCGCTATCCCGATCGGCCGGGGCTGGAACCGGAGCGCTGGCTTCAAGCACCGCGTTGACCGCGGAGGATCACCCATGGCCCGGAGCTATCGTTACGTTTCAGCGGACAGCCACTTCGAGTCGCCCCCGGACATGTGGACGCATAGGGTGCCGGCGAAGTATCGCGACCGGGCGCCCCGCCGCATCAAGCTGTCCAACGGCATGGACGCCATCGTCGAGGAAGGCCGGCCGATCGAGTACAGCGGCACGAACCAGTTCGCCGGCAAGTCGCCCGAGGAGTTCAGCCCCGTCGGCCTCGATTTCGACAACGCCCGCGGTGCGGGGTCGCCGGAAGAGCGGCTCAAGGAGCAGGACGCCGACGGCATCGACGCCGAGGTGCTCTATGCCACCGAAGCGCGCAACACCGCCATCCGGGACAGGGACGCGTTCCTGGCCATCGTGCGCGCGTTTAACGATTACTTTATCGAAGAGTTTTGCGGGTTGGCGCCGGAGCGTCTCATCGGCGCTGCCGTACTGCCCAACATTGGGGTCGACGAAGACATCGCGGAGTTGAAACGCTGCGCGGATACGGGATTCAAGACGGCGCGTCTGCACACCTACCCGAGCGGGCAGAACCATCCGACCCCCGAGGACGACAGATTCTGGGCGGCCGCGTTGGACCTGGACATGCCGCTCACGATTCACACGTCGTTTCCCCAGAGGACTCGGGAGCGCGAGGTCTATCTCTTCAGTTATCCCAGGG
The DNA here is from genome assembly GCA_963422385.1 of Binatia bacterium. GTDB lineage: Bacteria > Desulfobacterota > Binatia > UBA9968 > JAJDTQ01 > JAJDTQ01. Next base: position 2,927,535 of record OY729432.1, read on the forward strand.
AACCGAAAGGGGAGGAGCGTCCGCCCGACTTCCTCCAGCGCATCGCGCGTCACGGGATCTATCATTGCGGCGCCGTGGAGGCCGCACAGCTCATCCTGGACGGGGTCTTCGACCGGTTCCCCACGCTCCGGATCTACTGGGCAGAGAACAATATCGGCTGGCTCCCCTACTTCTACCAGCAGATGGACCAGGCGTACAAAGTCAGCGCCTCATGGGCCGAACGGCTCCTGGGGCTCAAACGGCTGTCCCGCCTTCCCAGCGAGTATCTCCGGGAGCATGCGTTGTGGGGGTTCTTCGATGATCCCATCGGCGTGGAGCTCCGTCACCACGTGGGCGTGGACAAGATCATGTGGTCCACGGATTTTCCCCACATCGTCACCCACTGGCCCCGGTCCCTGGAGGTCATGGAGCAGCAGTTTGCCGGCGTGCCCGACGATGAGAAGGAACTGATGCTCGCCAGCAACGCGGTGCGGTTCTTCCATCTGGACGCGGCCTGACGGGCAGGTCACACCGCGTCTCCCGTGCTGATCGGACTTGACGTCGCTAACCTGCTTTCAGACCCTACGGACCTCGCGTCCGTGGTCGTTCCGGATCCGGTGGAGACCGCCGCCGCGGTCTGTGCGAGTCCATCGCCGCGCGCCAGGACAAGGTGCCGGTGTTCACCCGGTTTCGCCATGAAAAAGGCCGGCCGTGAGGTCTCGCCGGTGGAGATCGCCGGCCGCAAGACCACCACAACCTTCTGGGGCGAAACCTGGCGAAAGAACCTGTATGCCTGCAGCGACTACGCCAACCGCCTGCCCCGGGAAGGTTCACTTCCCCATTGCCATCTCCTCGACGTCGGAAATGGTGGTGCCGTCCATTCGGAAAGCCCGGTGCGGGGCCCACTCCAGGACCTCCATGGTCCGAATACCCTTGGCGTGGTGCGGGTCTTCGGCGGCGAGGGCCTTGGCTTCGCCCAGGCTGGACGCCAGCATGACATAGATCCCGTAGGCGCGATCGGACGTCGGCCCCGAAAAGAGCAGGCGCCCGGCCCGGTGTTGTGTCTCCAGCCAATCCCTGTGGTCGTCGTAGTTGCGTTGCTTCATTTCTTCCTTTTCGGGCAGGGAACGGGAAAGCACGAGGTACCACATGGTCAGGTCTCCTTCAGCTTCAGCCGCCAGGTTTTGCGCTGTCTCGAATGCAGCGAGTAGTCGAAGATGAACTGGCCCATCTGGTCGTAGATCTCCATGAGCTTGAAGTTCGTTCAAAGCTGTTCATTCGACACGCAGTCGCGGTACTCCGGCGATTCCTTGAGCCGCGCCATCAACTCCTCGCGGTAGGACTCCTGTTCGCGGAGGAGTTCGCGAACCTCCGGATGGACCGTGTAGTCGGGCATGTACGAGAGCAGGCCCTTTCCTTTCCCTGGGTCAGCAACGCCTCGGCGTGAAGCGAGACGATGTAGCCCGCATACGCGTCCTGCTCGGCCAGCCGCGTGATGCCGTGCCGGTAGAAGGCGAGCCATACATCGAGTCCCAGGTGCCTGATGCTGCCGATGTAGTCGGCCGGCCGGCCTTCGTCGTTGGGCTGCGGCTTGATCTCCCAGTCCCACCATCCAGTGTCGTGTTCCTGGGCCGCGAGGACCATCGCCGGGTAGGGTGAAGGACGCGCTAGCTCGGCGTTGCCCCAGTGGGCGGCCAGCCAGCCGGTGATCCGGGAGTGGTCCAATTGCAGGATCAGCAGCAGGCGCTCGTCATCATAAGGACAGACCATCATGAGCGCATCTCCTTTCCGAAAGGGCCGGACTCGTTCGGGCCACCAAGGGGTCTTTCCGTCGCCACTGTGCCACAGGACACGGCCCGACAACAAGATGGCAAACCTGCGGCCCCACGGCTAATTTGTTGTGACGGCAGGAGGGGAGAGGTTACGGGTATGTAGGGAGTTGAGAGTCATGCGGAGAAAGTCGAAGACGGGGCGGAGGTTGCGGTGGAGGCGTCGGATGGTGGAGGCGACGGGGAGGGATTTGGCGCGGATGAGGCCGATGGCGAAGCGGCGGAGTCGGATGACGTTTTCGGGGCCGTAGCCTGAACGGATGCGGCAAGGGTCTTCGTCCCAAGACCAGTCGAGGATGTGGTGGGTACTCTCGACGATGCAGTGGCCGCGGTTGAGAGCGAGGAGAGGTTGGGGTGATGCGGTGAGGGGAGAGTGGCTGGTGATGCCGTAGGGGAGTTCGTCGGATTGCTTGTGGGGTTTTTTGTGGATGACGGAGCGTTGGATGAGGAAGGCTTGAGCGACGCGGGGGAAGTGGAGGTAGGAGTTGAGTTCTGAGGTGGTCCAGAAACTGTATGAGTTGCATCGTCTCGGGTGGTCCCGATCTGTGGCGGTCTTGTGAATGCACTGGATTGGCTGAAATAAGGAAAACACAACGTATATACAAGAATAGCCAGAATAGCCTTGCATGCTATGCGGTCCATAGGCGCTCCGTAGGTGGAGTTCGGCCTCGAATCGGACGCCATGCGAATGCAAGGCGATCCCATTGTATCGTTGCCGGGCGCGTGCGGAACGGACAGACGGCAGGATGCGGACGGCATGAGAACAGCGGACGGGCGCAAGCGGCAGCGCGCCGTGATGGCGACCGACAGCGATTGGCAGACGCTAAAGGAGCGGGCGGACGCGGCGGGAATGGATGTCTCCCGCTTCATCGTCGAACGCCTGACGGCGCCGGAGGATCCGGCGGCGAGGCGGGACCTTGCCGGAGCGGTTGCGCGGATCGAGCGGGCGTTACGGGTGCTCTACGAAGTCGAGAAGCAACGGGTGGCGGATACCGCAGGTGCGGATACCTGGCAGGCTCTGGTCCGGCGTCACGATCACGCGCTCATGGCAAAGCACCTTGAGCGAACCTGTCAGGTGAGGAACCGAGTGCGTCAATCGCGCCCGCTCGGGTCCGTGAGGGGCGGGGCGCAGCAATGCCTCCGCCTACTCGGCCAGACGATAGCGGATATGGCCGGCCGGGTCGATTCGCCGCTCAGGAACATTTGCCGTGAAAATTCCCTGGGATTCGGCACGAACCTGCCCACGCGACACCGGTGTGCTTCGCCGGGTGTTCGCGACGAACGGTGCTCCTCTTGCGGACTGCGACCGGTAGGCTACCCCGGTATGGCCCGAAGTCTGCCCGCGCGGGCACCCATTTTCATGCTACGGGGTGGCCGGCCCCCAGGCCATGATCGTTCTTTGCCGTGATTGAGTGCCGGCGACCGGTGCGAGGCCCCCTGCCGCGGGGTCGACGGAACTCCATGAGGCCCAACTTGGCACACAGACAACGCAATGCTCCCCAAAATGGGCTGCTGAGCACGTCCATGCCGCCCCTTGCCGGACAATAAAATGATCCTGATCCGCCGCTCAGCCAAGGACGCCGCCGCAGTCTGTCGACAATGCGGAGGATATTGCCCCGAGAGCCACACGACCTTCAGCCTGCTGCCCGATTTTCTGGCGGCGTGGTTGCCGGGTGGCGGCAAAGCCGCCAAGGACCGTGAATCGGAAACCGGCATCCCGACGACAGTCCAGAAACATCATCCATTCTTCAGCAGCCTGCCAACTGAATGTCGGGACACGGCACGCCCAAGGAGCCGCGAGCGTGACGACATCGCCTCCGTCAGTTCCAGCACTCGACGAGAACGGTAAACGCTTTCGCCAGCACCGCTATGGCGTCCGGCGCGCGTGCACCGTCCGACGGAGCCGTTGCGTAAGCGACCCCTTCGGAGTCGAGAAACGCGCGCGCGGTTCCCGCACTCACGGCGAAGTTGACGTTCTGCGGGATGTCGCCGGTCGCGCGGGCGATCTTGATGGCGTCGAGTTTTGAGACGACCACACCGACCACGTTGCCGGCGGAGTCCAGTACGGGACCGCCGCTGTTGCCGGGCTGAACCGGCGCGGTTATCTGGATCAAGCCGCGCTCGTCGCCGGGTCCGGCGAGCGCGGCGACGCTGCCGGTGCTCACATTCACCCCCGAGGCGAGAACGCCGGGGAGCGGATAGCCCGTCACGACCACGCCTGCGCCCGGCCGAATGCCGCGCCCCTGGCGGAACGCCGCAGACGGCTCACCCGCCGGTCCTTCGAGCAGGGCGAGATCGGCGGCATCGTCGCGCGCGGCCACAGCGACAGGAACCGCCGGCGGAACGCGCACCTCGGCACACTCACGCACGACGTGCGCGTTGGTCAGTATGTGGCCTTCGATGCTGACGCGAAAGCCGGATCCGGTCGATACCCTTTCGAGCGAACGGCGCGCCGGGCCGGTTTCCATCGCAGCGCGCAAGGCGGCGTCGACGTCGGCGGATAAGATCGCGTTCTCCAGCCGCTCGGACAGGCGTCCGTCCGTCGGCAAACCGGCAGATGCCTGGAACGCCCGGATCGCGACCCGGGTCTTCGGGCCGAGAACCCCGTCGGCGGGGCCAGGGGCGTAGCCGAGCCGCGCAAGGGCGCGTTGTATCTCGGCGATCCGGCTCTGCATGTTGCCGTCGCCGGCCGCAGGCGGTGTCGGAAGAGCCGTGCCCGTCCCGGGCCGCCACTCCCGCGCCAGCCGTTGGGCCCGGACAAGCTCCGCCGCTGTCAGGCGCGCCGCAGCAAGATCCCTGCCCCTCACGGCGCCCTCACGGGAGTCCTTCTCCAAGGCGGAGAATCGCGAGGCGGCAAGGTTGAACCACTTATGCGCCTGAACGAAGTCCCGGGGCACGCCCTCGCCGTTGTAGTACATGGTCCCGAGATTGTACTGGGCGCGGGCGTAGCCCTGCCCGGCGGCGCGGCGATACCATCTCACGGCCTCGGCATGATCCCGGGGCACGCCCTCGCCGTTGTAGTACATGTACCCGAGATTGTTCTGGGCGTCGGCGTTGCCCTGCCCGGCGGCGCGGCGGAACCATCTCACGGCCTCGGCATGATCCTGGGGCACGCCCTCGCCGTTGTAGTACATGTACCCGAGATTGTACTGGGCGCGGGCGTAGCCCTGCCCGGCGGCGCGGCGATACCATCTCACGGTCTCGGCATGATCCCGGGGCACGCCCTCGCCGTTGTAGTACTGGACCCCGAGATTGTACTGGGCGCGGGCGTGACCCTGCCCGGCGGCGCGGCGATACCATCTCACGGCCTCGGCATGATCCTGGGGCACGCCCTCGCCGTTGTAGTACATGAGCCCGAGATTGAACTGGGCGCCGGCGTAGCCCTGCCCGGCGGCGCGGCGGAACCACCTCACGGCCTCGGCATAATCCCGGGGCACGCCCTCGCCGTTGTAGTACATGGTCCCGAGATTGTGCTGGGCGTCGGCGTGACCCTGCCCGGCGGCGCGGCGATACCATCTCACGGCCTCGGCATGATCCTGGGGCACGCCCTCGCCATTGTAGTACATGCGCCCGAGATTGAACTGGGCGCCGGCGTCGCCCTGCCCGGCGGCGCTCCGGAACCCGCGATAGGCCGTGACGTAGTCGCCGCGGTCGTATGCTGCGACGGCTTCCTCGAAAGTTTGCGCCGCCGCAGAAAACGCACCCGCCATCGCCAGCAGGAGCATCACTGCCGGAGCAGTGAGCCGAAGCGTCCGCTTCACCATGTCAATCGCTCGTTCTTCCGATCATTTCAAGTGCGGTTCCATCGCGAAGCGAACAACGCGGTCGAGCGAGAAGGCGCGTAGGGGCAGGGCGAATTTGTTCTCGGCCGTCCTCAATGGTCGTCGGTCAGTGTAGCTCTTTCTTCGATCGGAAACCACTTCGGGACAAAATTCTCTTGATGTTCATAACATATTAGCCTTGCCTGCGGCCGGTGCCGCCGCGCCCCTGTGTGCGGCTTCGTTGGCACTCGGTGCGCCCGTCTCCCGGGTTGACCGAGCCGACATTGAAGATGCCCTTGTTGTGCTGTAGCTTCAGTGAAGATCCATGGAGAGGCTGATACCATGCGCAAGTTTCTCAGATGCGGACACCTTTTCGACGGCATGAGCGACGATCTGAAGTCCGATCAGACCGTCCTCGTCGAGGATGGTCTGATCGCCCGTGTCGGACCCACGGCAGAGGTGCCGCCGGCCCGTGCCGGCTACCCGGTGATGGACCATTCCCGGGGCTGGGTGCTACCTGGGCTGATCGATATCCAGTGCCGGCTAACGTTTGTCATGATGATGGCGGCACTATCCGCGCTGGCGGGTTGATCAGGGATTGAATGACCTTCATCGTAAGCGAAAGACTGTCGAGCTACCTGGCCGACATCCGACTCGCCGAGTCGATGATTCTCCACGGGGATGCCCAACATGTGCTCTCGCGTTTGCCCCGCGAATCCGTCCAGTGTGTGGTCACTTCGCCGCCTTACTGGGGTCTCAGGGACTACGACATTGACGATCAGATCGGCCTGGAGCCGACGCTCCCTCAGTTCATCAATCGCCTCATCGCCGTTTTCCGGGAAGTCAAGCGGGTTCTGAAGCCGGGCGGGACCTTCTGGTTGAACGTCGGGGACGGTTACACGAGTGGAAACAGAACCTGGCGTGCCCCCGACAAGAAGAACCGCGCACGCGCAATGTCCGTACGACCCGAGACTCCGGAAGGTCTCAAGCCAAAGGATTTGATCGGGGTTCCCTGGCGTCTGGCACTCGCGCTGCAAGAAGACGGCTGGTATCTGCGCAGCGACATTGTCTGGCACAAGCCCAACGCCATGCCCGAAAGTGTGAAGGATCGTCCAACACGAGCCCACGAGTACATCTTCCTGTTCACCAGAAGCGAGCGTTACTACTACGACCACGAAGCCATCAAGGAGCCCGGCGGGAGCAGTGGCCGCAAGCGTAGTCGCCGTTCGGTCTGGGACGTGAACACGGAACCCACCAAGGACGCCCACTTCGCGACGTTTCCGCCCAGACTGATCGAACCCTGTATCCTGGCGGGAAGCCGTCCCGGCGACTACGTCTTGGACCCATTCTTCGGCACAGGTACCGTGGGTCTCGTCTGCCAGAAGACCGGCAGAAAATACATAGGAATCGAGCTTCATCCCGAGTATGTCGAACTGGCGGCTGGTCGTCTGTCGAAGCACGAACGACAACTGAAGCTCAATCTGGGAGTCAGCGATGATCGACCTTCCCGCACCCGAGTTGCAGATTGACTTCTCCAGGTCACTGAAGACGATCAGAAGCCAACTGTTGCAGCAAGCGCTCCTGGCGACTGTACGGAACGCATCTCTCCAGGAGATTGACACACAACTCCGCGAGTACGTGAGCGAAGGGGACCTCAAGCGCCTCGCCGCGCATGGTCTTCGAGGTGAGCTTCTGTTTGCGGTGCCCTGTCTGCTTCGTGCGAACCCTCGGCTTCTCGGCTACTACAGGTTGCTGCTGGGTTTCAGTCAGAAGGCCTTCTACGGCAGCAGCGGTCGTGCGGGGCTCTTCAAGAGCATGGAAGACAGCGGTACTCTTTCGGCGCGACAGGACGAGTCGTTGCCTGATCTTTGTTCGGGCATGGTTCGTTGTGCTTCCTGGCTGTTGGCGGCTCTGGACGAGGAAGATATCGAGCCGCAATTTCTCGATGATCTGACGTTGTTGACCCTGGGACCGCAACTGCGGGGAGGGGCGAACGTCAGAAAGGGCAGCGCGGGGATTGTGGTCGTATTTGACGCCATCCGGGAAGTGGTCAAGGGCAACATCCAAACGCAGAGCAGCAGGCGACTCGACATCAACAACGCCTCCGGCCGAAACGTCACTATCCAGTTCGCCGCGGACCCCGACATTGTCATTGTGGAGGAAATGGCTCTCGAGGTGCACCGCAATATCATTGCCATAGAGGTCAAGTCGGGCACGGACTTCTCCAACATCCACAACAGGATCGGTGAGGCCGAGAAAAGCCACCAGAAGGCGAGAGAGGCGGGCTTCGTCGAGTGCTGGACCATCGTCAATGTTGACAGGATCGACCTGGAGATGGCGCGGAGAGAATCTCCGTCAACCAACCGCTTCTATCGCATCTCTGAACTCAAAGTGGCCGGGGGCGACGAGTTCCGCGACTTTCGTTCCCGTGTCCTGTCTCTGGTCGGAATTCCGGGTTGATCCGGTCTCCCCAATTCCCATGCTTCCCATGTGAATGGCCTGCCGTGGCGAATCGTCATGCCGGGCTTGACCCGGTATCCAGGGGTGGGGCCGAGGGAGTTCCGCTGTCGGCCCGGTCGGCTCGCTCACAGGCCGGCCTTGCGGATCTCTCTCCTGAAGGTCAAGAGCCCCAGGGTGGCGCCGATGCAAACGGCGGCGCCCACGATAAGGGTCAGGGGCGCGCCGATGAAGGCCGCGACGAAACCCGATTGCGCCTCCCCGAGGCTCGGCCCGCCCACGCCCAGCATTCGCTGAAAGCTCAGGACGCGGCCTCTCAGGTTGTCGGGAGTGGTGGTCTGGATGATGACGTTGCAGAGCACCATCTGAAGGGCTTCAAAGAAGCCCAGCAGGAACGCCGCGGCCACGGACAGCAGGAACGAGCCCGACAGCGCCAGCACCAGGAGGCAGAAGGCATACGCGAAGATCCCGAATACGACCCACAGCCCCTTGTACTGCAGGTTGCCGAAGGACAGCACCACGGCGACGCTGAGGATGGCGCCCCCGGCCGCGGCGGAGAGCAGCACGCCGAAGGCTTCGGCGCCGGCGCCAAGGCTGGCCACGAAGATCGGCAGCAAGGCCCGATAGCTTCCGAAGTAGACGGCCATGAGCTCCATGCCGAGGAAGGTCCACACCGCAGTTTCCCGGCGAACGAATGCAATGCCCTCCATCAGGCTTCGGAAGGGCGAACCGGAGGCGCTGGATGTGTCCGACGTGTACTGGACGGCGGTCACTACGAAGGCCGCCGACAGGTACACGGCGCCGTTGAGGGCATAGGTGAACCCCGAGTTGAACCAGCCGATGAGGAAACCGGTCAGGACCGGCCCCCAGAGTTGGGACAACTTCCGGCTCATGGCCGTCAGCGAGAGGGCGTTGAGGAGCATTTCCTTCGGCACCAGCCCCGGCACCATGGCGTTGCGGGAGGGCGCGCCGACGGCGTTCAACGACGCGTTCGCGAACGCCGAAAAGTAGATGTGCCAGACTTCGATCAGGCCCGTAAAGGCCAGGAATGCCAGCATGCCGTTCACGGCGCCGTTGCACGCCTGCACCAGGATTACGAAGCGGCGGCGGTCGATGCGGTCGGCCAGGACGCCGCCCCCCAGGGAGAGGACGAAGACGGGAACGCCGCGGGCGAGGCCGGTGAGCCCCAGGTGAAGGGCCGAGCCCGTGAGCTGGTAGATGAGCCACAGCTCCAGGGTCCGCTGGATGTGAAAGCCGAAGGACGTGGCCAGGATGGCCGACCAGAGCAGGCGGAAGTCGCGATGGACCAGTGCGCCGCGGGTCGGTTTCAGCCTCGCTGTGAGTCTATTGAGGGCACCGGACACGAGTACACTGTATCAGGGAAGTCGCGGGCAACGTGTACGGGGCTAAACGGGCAGTAGGGTGCCGATCCCCTGTTCCTCGGCCTTGCGGTGGATGTAGGAGGCGACTGCGGTGTCGTAGATGCCGCAACCGGGATTCAGGTATGCAACGACATCTTCCCCGGACTCTCTGCCTTTCCTCCTGCCCAAGAGGATATCAGCGATCTCGCAGGAAACGTCGGCTTCGGTGAGTTCGCCGGACGCCAGCAGGGACTCGATGGGGTCGTAGGGGGGCAGGTGCCCCACGATCTCCTCCTTGACTCCCACGACGATACGGGCCTTCCTGGCCGTCTCGATGTCGATCTCCTCGGGCGTGTTGCAGATCACCGTGCACCCCGGTTTCAGCCGGGCGCCGCTGAGCACCGGTCCGGTGGTGGTGTTGGTGGCGGCGACCACGACATCCGCGTCCGCCACGGCCGCCTCCGCGTCGTCCCGGGCGCCGGTCTCGACCTCCAGCTCCTCCTGCATGCGGCGGGCATAGTCCTGACGGTGCTCCGGCGTGGGGCTGAACACCTGGATCCGCTCGATCGACCGCACGGCGCAAACCGCCCGGGTCCCCCACCGCGCGATCCGACCGGAGCCGATGACGCCGAGCACCCGGGCGTCCTCCAGCGCCAAATGCCTTGCGGCCATGCCGTCGGGTATGCCGCTCCGCAGGCCGTGAACCATGCGGTCGGAGATGATCGCCTCCGGGTTCATGGTCTCGAAGTCGAACAGGAGCAGGAAGCCGCCGCCGCTGCCATCGCGCGCCCGTGAACCGCCTACGCGTACGCCGGCTACGGTCCCCGGGAGAATACGCAGGTTCTGCCGCCAGGGACGCCCGGCGCCGCTCCCCGACACCGGGGGGTAGACCAGTCTCAGACGAAGGCTGTAGACTCCCTCGCCCGCGGCCACGCGCCGGTGCGCTTCTTCGAAGACATGGATGATCTCGTTGAGATCGAGGTCGATTCGCAGGGTATCGTCATGGGACAGGTAACGCGGCATGGAGTCACTACTTCCTGACCACGTTCCTGATGTACATCCGGTCGTACCGGTCCTCGGTCTCCGGGTCGTAGTTTCCCGGCGACTGCACCACGAATTTCCCGGACCTGCGCAGCTCGGCGTAGCGTCGCCGCGCCTCGCGAATGTCGTGGGTCCAGTCCTGCACGTTGGGCCAGCGCGCTGCCGCCGACGTGGCGATGGCCGCGACCTCTCCCTCCGGAGGAAACACTGCGGCGACGTCGGCGTCGCCGCAGTGGGTCAGGTACCGGGTGTTGGACTGGAAGTCCATGGAGTGGCCCGTGTTCTGCGGCATGATGATCGCGTCCAGTCCCTGTTCGGCCATGCGCGCTCGCACGGCCTGCCAGCGTCGGTCTCTCTCCGCCAGGGAGAATCTCGGGTAAGGATACAACTCGGCCATTCAGTGCTCCTGTCGATGCTTGGCGCCCGCCGCGCGGGCGGGCTTGAAACCCGCTCCTACCAGTCATCGTGCCTTGCCGACGGCAAGAAAGTCCTGCGCAACTTCTCTTGCGAATTTACGGGACACGACACTGGTAGTCCGGCAATTCCATACTGATGGGTAAAGGGACTTGAGTTTGATGGGGGCATCCTCGGTGGTGAAGCGCCAATTCATCCGAAGGGTCTCCTGATTGCGCCGGTTCCGCCATGCCTGGACCTCGCTACGCAGGGCGCCTTGGTCGGGAAGGCGACGGTCCGGGCACTGGCACGCCATGACGCCGATTTCGGCCATGTTCAGCCAACTCCCATGCTTGGGGGTGCAGTGAATCTCCAAGCGCTCGGCGATGGGTCGCGCCTCGCGAGGCTCGAAGGCTTGGTACCACGAGGCGGGATGGTGGGTGTTCAGGTTGTCCATCACCAGCACGATGCGGTCCTTGTCCGGGTAGTCCTCATCGACCCAGGTCTTGATGGCATGCGCCCAATCGACTTTCGTGCGCCGGTCCGTGACCTCTACGCGCCGCCACCCCTCCAAGGGCGCAAACAGCATGAACAAGTTGCTGACACCCTTGCGTTCGTATTCGTATGCCCGAACTGCGCCGGGCGTGGCACGCGCGTCTCCTTCACCGGCTGCTTGCTGGTCTCATCCATGCAGACCAACCCTTCGTTCTCCCCATACGAGCGCTGGCAGACTTTCAGCACGTCCTCCATGGCGCATGCAAAATGGGCATTGCCCTCCGGGGGGAATGCACCAACATTCCTTCACCCACGGCTTGAGCTTTCCAACGCCTTGCGCACCGTCTCGGTGCTGATCGAGCCGACAATCTCCCGCTCCACCAATCGGTCCGCCAACAGCTTCAGCGTCCAACTCGTCCGCCCTTGCCGCGGCTCGCTGCACGCCATCGCAATCAAATGCGCCTGCCCTTCGCCATCGAGCTTCTTCGGCCGCCGCCGAAACTGCCTCTTGCGATTCAATGCTCTCTCCACGTATCCCTCCACGCAGCGCCGCCGCACCCGTTCCACCGTCGCGCACCCCAACTTCAGAGCTTGGGCGATCTCCTCGTCCTTCATCGGCTGGCCCTCTTGTCTCTCATCGCTCATCAGCACGATCCGGGCATGGGTCTGCTTCCAGGCCGCGCTGCGTCCTCGCGACACCAGCCCCTTGAGCTCCGCTCGCTCCTGGGGACTCAACCTGACTCGGTACTTCTTCCCCGGCATGATCATCCTCCCAACCTTCAATCCCATGACCCAAGGATGTCCCAAACAACTTGGAAGCATACATCAAGTACCACTCAATTCAGTGATGGGGGTCCACTAGTGTGGTGTCCCGCAAATAACCAATATTAATTAGGGAGAGGTAGGGGCAAAGAAAGAGCCAAGCCTTTCGACCTTGGCGAGGATGAATTCGGCGGTGGCGGTCCAGGCGAAAGGAGTGGCTTGAGCGGTGTAAGGGTGGATGAAGTGTTGGATGGTGTGGACGAGGTGGTTGACGGAGGAAAAGGAGTTGTGGCGGATGGCTTGTTGGGTGATGGTGCCAAAGCAACGTTCGACCTGGTTGAGCCAGGATGGGTAGGTTGGGTGTAGTGAATATGGTGACGAGGCGGTTTGGCCAGCCACGCTTTGACCGTGATGTGCTTGTGTGTGGCGTAGTTGTCCACAATGAGATGTATCTCCGTATCCTCGGGAACGTTGGCATCGATGTGGCGCAGGAAAGCCGGAAACTCTTGATGGCGGTGGCGTCGTTTACACGGACCCCATACTTTCCCCGTGGCTATGTCCAAAGCGGCCAACAAGGTGGGTGGCGCCGGTGGGTTTCGATTGCAACGCCGTATGGATGACCTCGGCAACCCGTTCGTCGTCGTGGGAAACGGGCACGCCCGGCTCGCAATTCGTCGTGCAAGCCTTCCATGTCCCCCTCAAGATAGCGCTTACGCCATTTCACCACCGTGTTCCTGTCCACTCCCAGGCGCTGCGCAATGTCCTTCCCCGGTTCACCATCGGCACAGGCCAGCACAATCTGCGCACGTCGCACCAAACCCCTGGGCAAGGATCGTGAACGACTCGCTCTCTCCAACGCTTCCCTTTCCGCTTCTTTCAGCACTATCGGCTCTCCCCTCCGGGGCGTCACTTTCCCTCCTCTCCCGTCATGCCCTATATTAATGCTACTCATCTGCGGGACACGACACCAGGACCGTTATCCTTTCAGTGCGGCTTCGAGCGCCATACCTTGGCGTTCGAGTGCTGCGCCCTGGCGTTCGAGCGCCTGCGTCATGGCGACGCCCTGGCGTTCGAGTGCTGCGCCCTGGTGTTCGAGCGCCTGCGTCATGGCAACGCCCTGGCGTTCGAGGCTACCGATCAACGCTTCGAGCGAGGCCATGGTCGCGGTGTGCTGATCATGCAGAGATTGCATGGTCTCGCGATGGCGGGCGTCATCGCGGACGGCGCGGGCATCCGACGCCCTGCCCATGGTCTGGATTCCCCAAGCAACAACCCCTACCTGTGCGGCCCCGACAAAGGCGGCGACGACCGGCCCGGCGATGGTGGCGACAGCTACGGCGGTTTCAAGCGTCATGACGTTCTCCCTTCGGTTCTGCTGGTGCTCATTGATGTATACTTCCAAGTGTTTGGGTCATCACTGGGTCATCAGATCGAACCTTGGGAGGATCATCATGCCGGCGAAGAATCACCGAGTCAAGTTGAGTCCCCAGGAGGGAGAGGAACTCAAGGGGCTGGTGTCGCGAGGACGCAGCGCGGCCTAGAAACAGACCTATGCCCGGATCGTGCTGATGAGCGATGAGGGACAAGACGGCCAGCCAATGAAGGACGAGGAGATCGCTCAAGCTCTGAAGTTGGGGTGCGCGACGGTGGAACGGGTGCGGCGGCGCTGCGTGGAGGGATACGTGGAGAGAGCATTGAATCGCAAGAGGCAGCTTCGGCGCCGGCAGAAGAAGCTCGATGGCGAAGGGCAGGCGCATTTGATTGCGATGGCGTGCAGCGAGCCGCGGCAAGGGCGGACGAGTTGGACGCTGAAGCTGTTGGCGGACCGATTGGTGGAGCGGGAGATTGTCGGCTCGATCAGCACCGAGACGGTGCGCAAGGCGTTGGAAAGCTCAAGCTTCCTTGAGCCGGTCGATGACAGGTTCGCCATAGGAGCGACGCGACCCGCGAAGGTCCGTGACCCAATCCTGGGCGCGTCCCCACCACTCGCTCTCGTTCTCGCCACGGACGATGGCCGTGACATCGGCCTCCAGAGGCATGGCAACCGCCACCTCCGTCTGGTGACCGCCGATCTGTGTGAGATAGCGCGCGTCCGCGCCGAATTGATCCCAATGTCCCTGATTGGGCAGCGTGATCAGCGCGTCGAGGTTTGCTTCCCGCATCTCTTCGCGCACCAGCCGCCAGCGCCGGTCCCGCTCTGCCCGGGAGAACGACGGTATGATGGGTTTCTCCAATGCCAAGGGGTGTCCTGATCGAGTACCGGTCGATGGGTCCCGGGGCTGGCGGGCGCCGCTCAACGCGGCCCGGAGGGCCGGTCCGCCACGACTCTTGCGGCAGACCGAGGCTCCCCGGTCATCGCCCGCCGGGACCCTTGATTACGCGGCGCTGCGGCCGTTCTCGGCTTCCGCCAAGGGACGGTAGCGCTCGTTCATCTCCATCCAGTGGGCCGCGCGCTTCTTCGCCCGGTCGATCTGGACGTCCGGGAAATTGACGAACGGCACCCGGGTGGGTCCTACCTTGCAGTAGTCCGCGTACTCGGCGGGCCGCTTGAAGCCCTCGCCGGGGACGGGCTTGCCCTGGCTGGCGGTCATGATGTCGGCGATGACCTCCGCGGCCTTGTCGTTCTCGCCGCGCCGCACCAGGTTCCGGAGATGGAGGACCGGCCAGGGGCCCATCCAGACCTCGGTGGACCAGCATCCGGCGGCGCCCATGCCGTAGTAGGGGTGGAGCTGGGTCTGGTTCACGAAAACGCTGATCCTGCCCTGGGTGATCCGTTGCAGGTTCATGAACGCGTTGGTGGTGCGATGGCTGTCCTTCATGCCGATGATGCCGGGCTTTTTGACGAGTTCCCTGAAAGCCCCCACCGGCAGCGTGAACTTGTGGTTCCCCGGGTTGTGGTAGATCAGGATATTCAGCGTCGGGAACAGGTCCGCGATGTCGTGATAGAACCGGACGGCGTCGTCCACCGGGAGTGTCTCGTAGTAGGGTACGCCCAGAAGGACCCCGTCCGCGGCCGTGTCCTTGACGAAGTTCATTTTCCGGACCACTTCCCGCGGGTTGGGGCTGGTGACGCCGATGAACAGCGGCACCCGTTTCCTGACCGTGTCCACGGCCGCCGTGGTGATGGTCCGGAACTCTTCCCAGAGCAAATTGTAGCACTCGCCATAGGTGCCGGTGGTGGAAATGACGTCGATGCCGTCCTTGATGATCCGGTCCACTCCCTCGGCGAGGTTGTCCACGGCCACGGTCTGCGTTGCATTGATGTCCACGGCGTCGTCCGTTGCGAACGCGGGCATCATGCCCATGACTCCCCCCAGGTCCTTTGCGGTCAACATGAGTTACCTCCTCGACTGAAGCTGGTTGTGCTGAATCCTGCTTTGGTGGCGCCCACTATATTCCTGACGGACACCGCGTATCAAATCTCGAACCCGGCCGGACCCGGTGGTGAGGCCGACACGGGCGGGTTTGAAACCCGCCTCTACAAGTCGTCATATCCCGGCTGCGGCTCGATGCCGTAGAGCGCGGCCGCATTGTCCCACAGGATCTTCCGGCGGATGCCGTCCGTCACGCCCTTGAAGCAGCGCTCCACGGTCTCCCGGGTCCGGGGCCAGGTGGACGTGGCCAGGGGCAGATTCGTGGACCAGAGGATGCGGTCTTCCCCCACGTAGCCTGCGAAGGGCGCAATCTCATCGAACCACGTGGTGAGAAAGCACTGTCGGTGGAACATTTCGGACGGTTTGAGGTCATAGCCTTCGCGCGCCAAGCCGTCGTGCTCGAACTGGTGGTCGGCCCACTCCATGTACAGCATGGCCCAGCTCACGGCGCTCTCCGCCATCACGAGCCGCAGCCCCGGATGGCGCAGCAGCACCCGGGAGAAGGACAGGAGCGACAGCACGAAGACGCTGGACACCGGCCGCGTGACCGCGTCCACGGCGTCGGACAGGGCCGGGGCCAGGCCGGAGAACGCCGGATACTGCAGTTGCGGCGAGGCGCCCGCGTGGAGCGACACCGGCACGCCCAGTTCTTCGCACGCGCTCCACACCGGGTCGTACTCGGGGTCGCTCACGTGGGGCACGTCCCGCAGGTGCATGGGCAGCGCCGGAAACGCGATGCCGCGGTGCCCCTTGGCCACGGCCCGCTGCATCTCCGCGGCCGCGGCTTCGGGCGGCCAGACGGGCACGATGCACTGGGGGATGAACCGGGAACTGGTCGAGGCCCACTCCTCCAGCAGCCAGTCGTTGTATGCCTGAACGCAGGCGGTCTCGAGCTCCGGATCCTGGAGTTGTGCAAATGCCTCTCCCGCCAGACCCGCGACGGTGGGGAACAGCACCGAGTACGCGATGCCCGCGGCATCCATGGCCTTCAACCGCTCGGCGGGGGAGTAGGCCGCGGCGGGCACCTCCTCCCAGCATCGGGGTTCCCGGTTTCTGTCCGGCATCAGCGCCCCTGCCGATGCAACGTGGCCGCCGAGTAGCGGCCTGCCGTCCACCATCCAGTGCCCGGCGCCGTCGGCACTGCGTTCCAGGTGTGGGATCCGGTCCCCGAACCGGGTCCGGGAAAGCCGCTTCGTCCACAGGTCGGGAGGCTCCTGGACGTGGTCGTCCGCGCTGACTAGTGTCGTGTCCCGCATGCACGTGCCTCCCGCACCACGGCGTCCATGCCGTAGACCCTCATGGCGTTCTCGTAGAGCAGCTTCCGGCGGTCCTCCGCGGGTACCCCTTCCAGCACGTGCTCCACCGACTCACGGGAACGCGGGTAGAAGGAGGCCACGTGGGGGAAGTCCGATTCCCACATGATGTTGTCGATGCCGATGTCGTGGCGCAGCTTGATGCCTTCGGTCTCGAACCAGAAGTTGGTGAACATCTGCCGCCGCACGGCCTCGCTGGGGCGGGTGCTCAGGCCTTCGGTCCACAAGTGGCGGCATTCCCACTCGTGGTCGCAGGCAGCGAGGATATAGTTCAGCCCGCCGATGCCGGCCTCCGCGAACACGAATTTGAGCCGCGGGAAGCGCTCGGTGATGCCGCCGAAGATGAGGTGCGGGATGATCTGCGCGGGGGTCACCGCGGAGGTGCTGGTCATGGCCGAGTGTCCCTGCCGCGGGGAGTATCCGCTCCAGAAGCGGGTGGACCAGCCCGCCTTCACGCCGCAGGAGCCGTGGAAGTGCACCGGCACCTCCAGGGCCTGGCACACGTCCCACATCGGGTCCCAGTAGGGATCCGTCAGATGACGCAACGGACTCGGGGTCTGTCCCTGGAGGTTGATGCCCCGGTGCCCGGCCGCGGTGGCGCGTTCGATCTCGCGCCGGATGGTCAGGGGGTCGCTCAAATACGGAATAACGGTTACGGGAAAGTAACGGTCGCTGACGGTGGTCCATTCGCCCAGGGCATCGTTGTACGCCCGCACGGCATCCAGCTCGAACCCGGCGTCGTCGAACTCGTAGAAGGTGCCGCCCGGAGGATTGGGGAACAAGACCTCGGCGTCGATGCCGTCGGCGTCCAGCGCCTTCAACCGCTGGCGGGGGTCATAGCCGATTGGCGGCACGTCCTCCCAGCGCTGCGGGTAGGTGGGGAACGGATCTCCCATGAGCGCCGGGCAGTTGCCGACGTTGTCGCCCCGGGGCTTGCCGTAGACGAACCAGCGGTGCACCTTCCGGTCGTTATCGTCCACCTCCATCACCTGGGGAATGCGCTCGCCCCACCTCGCCGCCGACATCCGGGAGGTGAAGGCGTCCCGGTCGAAGCCGCAGTGCGAATCCGCGCTGATCAGTCCGTATCTGATTTCCATGGACCTGCTCCGTCTGCGTTCACGACACGGGCGACGGCGCCAGGCACGGGTTCGCCCGCGTCCCGGAATCGTCCCCCGGCGAAGCGCCGTTCAAGCTACTTCAGCTTGCCCACGTACTTGCGCTCGATGACGTGCTTCAGCTTCTTCGTCGTCCCGGCATCGAGCGAGAGGAACGGCTTCAGGGTCTTCCTGAGCTCGTCCGGACCCGTCCACTCCACCACCAGCTTCAGCTTGTCGGCCTCTTCTTGCGCCGCCTTCAGCCCGGTGATCTTCTTGAGCGACGCGCTCAGGAAGCGCTGCCTTGCTTCCGGCACCCCCGGGGAGGTGACGACGGTACCGAAGATGTCGGAGAAGGACAGCGCATAGCTGCGCCAGGGCTCCCTGGCCTTCAGCTCCGTCAGGTCCGGCACATCCGGCGCCCGGTGGTCCTTCACGAAGGCGAACGCGATGTTGACCCTGTCCGCCAGCCTCAAGCCGGTGGATATCGACGCCGTGGTGACGTCCAGTTCGCCGCGCATGATCGCCGCGATCCGTTCGGCGGAACCGCCGTAGCCGGGCACGATGGTGATGGGGAGGTCGAACATCTCGGCGATCAGCCCTTCGTTGAAGGGAGAGGAGGCGCCGATGCGGATCCGCTTCATCTTGCGGAGCCTTCCGATGTCGGACGGGAGATCCTTGCGGACCAGGAGCGCGGTGTTGGTGCGAATGACCCGCCCCAGGTATCCGAACTTGTCGTAGTCGTACTTCACCCCCTTGCGGCCGAAGAGGTCGAAGGCCACGAGCTTGGTGTGCGCGGTGAGGAGCGAGAGGCCGTCCGGCGGGAGCCGGTAGAGCCGGTTGTATCCGGCGACCCCGCCGCCGCCCGGGAGGTTCCGGACAATGGCCTTGGCGCCGGTGAGAGCGGGCAGGTGGCGCGCCACCCAGCGCGCGCGCAGATCAAAAGTGCCGCCGGGCGAATACTGGACCAGCATCGTCATGCGCTTGCCCCGGTAGAAATCCTTGACGTCCTCCGCTGCCGTTGCCTCGGTGACGAAGAGTGCGATGCAGGCACAAAGGATCCACTGGAACAATACGTTCTTCTTCATGGGTAGTCTCCCGTTCGTCTGGGTGTGAAACGTGTCGGCAAGAAAGACGTATCCTTTCTTGTGAAAGACGGCTCCCTTATACGTTTCACGGCATCGTAATGTCAACGAGCAGGACCCCGTGCCTTGCGAGACGGTTGCCCGCATCAGTACCGGGTGTTGCCGAGGAACCGTTCCATCAGACTGTCCGGCCAGGGAACGTGAAGGAGGGCGTCGAACACGCCGACCACGAGCGTCCCCGCCAGAGCCGTGAGGATCAGCGTCACGATCCATCCCGCCCGACTGAAGAGCCGCAGATAGACGGCCATGAAGACGGGGACGGCCAGATTGAATCCGGCCAGCAGAATCAGCGCCAGAAACCCCACCGCGCACAGGTAGAAGCCCCCGGCCCGTTCCATCACCAGCCTCGCCGGTATGGAGCGGTCCACCTCGATGTCGCGAATGCGTTGGCGCGGCTTCTCACCGCCGTCGGCGCGACTCTTCGAGAACGCGTCTCTCGCGAGCTGCGCCAGCGCCACGGCCAGCACGGGGACGGCCACGGTCAGCGGAAAGAGCCCGGTGGCGAAAGGCCACTGCCACGCCGTGGCTACGGCCGAGGCGAGGAGCACGAGGAAAAACGCGTCGAACAGAAGGATGCCGGCCCTTTGCATGGTCGTCGGTGTCCCGTCTCAAGAATGCGTCGGCTGATCCGCCGGGGCTTCCCGCCGCTGTCCGCGTTGCTGGAACGCCGGCGCCGCCAGTGCGGCCACGATCAAGAGAAACAGCACTATCACCCAGGGTCGCCACAGCCACGCCCAGCCGTAGGTCAGGATCGAGATGTAGAGGTATTTCTCCACGGTGGATCCGAGAACGAAGCCGATGATGAGCGGTGGCCGCGGCCATCCCAGCCGCTTCATCAGCCACCCCAGCAGTCCGAAAAAGAGAAAGCAGACCACGTCCGCCACGTGGCGCCGCGCCATGAACGCCCCCAGGAACATGATCACCAGGAGCACCGGGGCCAGAATCTGCGCCCGGATGGTGGCGATGCGGGCCAAGTGGTCGGTGAAGAGGAAACAGGTGCCGGTGCCGATGATGTTGGCCAGGGCCAGGCTCCAGGCGATGGTGAAGATCACATCCAGATGCTGGTTCAGCATGTCCGGACCCGGGGCGAGTCCCTGGATCTCCATGGCTCCCAGGAACAACGCCATGCTGGTGCTGCCGGGTATGCCGAAGGCCAGGGTGGGAATGAGGCCGCCGCCGTCCTTGGCGTTGTTGGCGCTCTCGGGCGCGATGACGCCGCGGACGTCGCCGGTGCCGAAGCGTTCCGGGTTCTTCTCCGTGTGCAGGGCGTGCCCGTAGGCGAACCAGTCCACCACCAGGGTTCCGAGGCCCGGGATGATGCCGATCCAGACCCCCAGCGCACTGGAGCGGACCACCAGCCACCAGTGCCGGAAAGCGTCGCGAACGCCTTCCCGGCGGCCCTTGAGCCGGCCCAGGGAGCCCGAGTCGATGCTCTTTCCGGACACCAGGAGATCGGTGGTCTCGGCCAGGCCGAACAGGCCCAGGGACAGGGGGACCACGTGGAACCCCTCCCACAGGTAAACCTGGTCGAAGGTCCAGCGCTCCACGCTCAGGATGGGATCGGTCCCCACCGTCGCCAGGAGCAGTCCGGAGCCGCCGGCTATGACGCCCTTCATCAACGCCGACCCGCTCAGGCTGGCCACCATGCATACGCCCAGCACGGCCATCATGAAGAATTCCGGGGAGCCGAAGGTCAGCACCAGCGGGTTCAGGATGGGGATGGACAGGGTGAGCACCAGGGCGCCGAAGATCCCGCCCAGGGCGGACACCGTGAAAGCCGCCCCGAAGGCGCGGCCGGCCTCGCCGCGCTTGGCCATGGCGTGGCCGTCGATGATGGTGGCCTGGGAGCCCACCGTGCCCGGTACCGCGAAGAGGACCGAAGGAATGGTGTCCGAGGTGGTGGTCACCGCCAGCATGCCGATGATGAAGGCGAAGGCGGAGACCGCGTCCATGTCGAAGGTGAAGGGAAGCAGCAGAGCCAGGCCCGTGACTCCGCCGACGCCGGGGATGACCCCGAGCAGCAGGCCTAGAAAGACGCCGGCCAGGAGCATGACGAGATGCACCGGGTCGAGGATCTGAAGGCTGGCCTGCGCGATGGCGTCAAGCATTGAGGGGTCCGTGCCGGGGCAGCTTGTTATGGCGTTCCGGAAATCAGACGACGGTACTGCCGTTATCCGGCTGATCTTCCTCGCGTTGATCGGCGTCACGTCCGGACACCGTCAACAGATTTCCGGGACGCCCCCTGCGCGGCGATTTGCGCCGTGGGCTCTCAGGAGGCGTCCTCCTCGCTGTACAGGTTCAGGCTCTCAAGCACCGGGCGGTCGGTCACGGAGAAGAGGATCGCGGGCTCGGTTCGGGAGTCGTTCCGGAAGTGGTGCCAGTGCCACGACGGCACCACGAAGCAGTCCCGGGCGGTCCAGCCCATGGCGGCGCCGTTTTTCCCGTCCTTGCCCGCCACGGTCGTACCCGCGCCCTGCATCACGTGGTAGATGGTGCTGCTGGTGTGGCGGTGGGTCCGGGTCTCCTCGCCGGGACGCAGCCACTGCACCCGGCAGTCGATGGTGGGCATGGTGGGTCCGCCGGTGACGGGGTTGGCGTATTGCAGCAGCACGCCGTCATGGGGGTCGCCGCCGGCCGCCGCCAGCTCCTCCAGCACGGGCAGGGTGTCGCGCCACTTGTAGGTGTAGGGCAGGGCCCGGTTGCCCGGACTTTCCGTCGGCGGCCGCACGGCGCCGAGCCGGTGCCGGCTGTAGCCTTCGGTTTTTGTCACCGGCTGGGCCGGGCCTTCGCCGTAGTTCTCGTGGAAGTTGGCGTCCAGTTGGTTCATCAGATGCACGTCGAGCACGTCCAGCCAAACGATGTTGCCGTCGCCCTGGTTGTAGTGGTCGTGCCAGGTCCAGCTCGGCGTCAGCACCAGGTCGCCGGGCTCCATGTGCATCTCCTCTCCCTCCACCGTCGTGTACCCGGCGCCGTCCCCCTCCACCACGAAGCGCAGGGCCGCGGCCGTGTGCCGGTGGCACTCGGCCCGCTCTCCCGGCTTGACGAGCTGCACGGACATCTGGATCGTCCGGGTGGTGGACTTGAACGCCGTGAGCCCGGGGTTCACCAGTTGCACCGTGCGGCGTTTTGCCGCCTCGTCGATGTGCCCCAGCTTCACCACCTCGCCGGACTCCATGAGGCAGGAATGGATCACCGGCCAGCGCCAGATGTGGGATTGCAGCTTCGGCATGGGCTGGCGCGGCTGCCAGTGGCCCGCCAGAGAATTTTCCGCCATGATTCGGTGCAACTCGTCCAGCCGCGGATCGTCCGTGTTGACAGCTTCACTCATGATCGTCTCCTTGATTCTAAACCCCCTCCAGCGCCGCCGCTTCCGGGTGGAAGAAGTCCTCGTAGTTGAGCTTCTCGCGCGTCAGGCCGAACTGGTGTGCGAACGCCATCATGGCTTCCAGCGAGCGGACGTTGTCCGCGACGTTGTAGGACCAGTAGTTCTCCCCCATGACCGCCCGCTGCTCGTCGATGGCCGCGGCCACCCACGAGGTGATGAGCACCTCGGGATCGGAGCCGTAGAGCCGGTCCAGGGCCACGTCCCGCGCCTGGCGGTACGCCTTGAGCAGCGCCACCGGCGCTTCCGGGTGCTTGTCCACGAAGCCCTGCTTGAGGGTCACCATGTGGCTGATGGGGAAAATGCCTGTGGCCTTGTAGTAGTTGAGCTCCTCGGTCTTGTAGTCGCGGAACAGCCGCCGCACACGCGGGTCCCGCCGGCTGATGGACGGCAGCACGTTGGGCTCGATGACCGCGTCCACTTCCCCCGCCAGCAGCATGTCGTCCAGTGGCTTGGCGTCCAGCGGCCCGGAAACGTGCTCCAGCGGCTCCACCGCGACGTCCGCGGCCCAGCTCTCCGCCTCCGGTCCGGGCATGCACCACCGGATGCGCGTCAGGTCCACGCCGTAGTGGTTCTGGAGCGCCGCCCGCGCCCACACCCCGGCGGTGCTGCTCACGAACACGCGCTTTCCTTCCAGGTCCCCGGGGGTTTCGATGCCCGAGGCGTTGTTGACGAAGATATAGGCCAGCCGGAACTTTCGATTGGGATAGGCCGGGATCGAGACGTAGGGGTGCTTGCCCTTGCCCTTGGTGCGCATGAGGCCGCCGAAGCTGGCGTCCCAGGCGTCGATGGTCTCCGGTCCGCGAAAGTCGCTGATCTCGAGATCGAAACCTTCCACCTGGACGGCGCCGTCCACAAAGGGCCGGTTGGTGTCCACCTCGGGCTCCCTGAAACCGAGCCGAAGCCTGGGATTCGCCATGGGTGTGTCTCCCTTGTTTGCTCCTGGTGTCGTGTCCGGTAAATTCGCAAGATAATTTACTGGTCTACTGGTCTTTTTTGCCGTCGGCTGCGTTGCTCTCTCTCGCGTGGTATTGGCCACTGCTCGTCATCGCACCTTGTCTTGCGTATTTGCGGGACACGACACTAGCCGTCCTGGCAGTCCGCCGCCGCGGTCTCCCTCATGTAAAAGCCGAGCTTGGTCTGAGCCGGCCAGTCGTCAATGGAGAACAGGACGGCTTCACCCCGGCGCCCGTTCTCGTGATGGTGCCACGTCCAGGCGGGAACCGCGAAGATGTCCCCCTGGCGCCACTCGAGCCGCTCGCCCTCGATGACCACAGCCCCTTGTCCTTCGAACGCGTGGTAGAAGGTGTTGCTGTTGTGCCGATGGCCCAGGGTCGTCTGCCCGGCCCGGAGAAGCTGCGCGTGCCAGGCGATGGTGGGCAGCGTGGGTCCGCCGTCCACCGGGCTGGCGAGCATGAGGTGCACGCCCTCGCAAGGGTCCTCCTCGCCGGCTTCCTGCAAGGCATCGAGCGCCGCCCGGGTCTCGGCCCACGGGTAGCGCATGGGCGGCAGCGGAAACGGCTTGCCGTCGGCCATGGGCCGTGCGAGCCCACGGGTCCGATCGCCGTAGCCGTGGGGCTTGTGAATCTCCTGGTAGGGCAGGTCGTCCGGGAGTCTTTCGTTCAGGTTCACCCCGCCGTTGTAGCCGTTGTCATATCCGTCCACGTACAGGGCCGGGGCCGTTCCCTGGTTCCAGTGATCGTGAAAGGTCCAGGACGGGCTGATGATGACGTCGCCCCGCTCCATGGGAAACGCTTCGAACTCGCATACGAACGCGGCCTCCCGGGGTGCCTGGCAAACCAGCCGCGTTTCGTTCCTCATGTTGCGATGGCCCTGGGTGCGCTCGCCCGGCATGAGGATCTGGACGTTCATCCAGATGGGGAAGCGGGTCGCCTCGATGCCGGTGACGGAGCGCATCCCGGTCATGCCGCCGGGCCCCACGGTGACGATCTCGCCGGAGCGCATGAGACTCTTGTAGATGCCGTCCCAACGCCAATGGGCGCCGGTGGCGCCGGTGCGAGGCTCCGCCATGCCTTCGCGCCTCAGCCCGGCCCCCACCAGGTGGTGCCCGGCCAGGAAATTCTCGAGATCTTCGTGGGTGGCGCCGACGCCGCTCATCACGAGCCCTCCGGGCGCTTGGCTGACAGGCTCCCGAACATTCAAGCGTCCAGGCGGAAGTACCGCACGCAGTTGTCCACCAGCATGGCCCTCTTCTCGTGGGCGGGCACGCCCTCGAAGTCTTCCTCCATCACCGGGACGGAGTTGGGGTATTCGCTGGCGGCGTGGGCGAAGTCCGTGCCCCACATGAGCTTGTCATACCCGATGCACTCCCGCCGCTTGATGCCGATGGGGTCGTGCAGGAAGCCCCAATAGCTGTGCTCCCGCAGGTACTCGCTCGGCTTCCGCTCCAGATAGTGAAGTCCCCAGAACTGATGGATCATGGGCATGTAGCGCTGGTAGTGATCGTCGATCTGCCACAATCCGTACTCGAACCATCCGATCATGGTCTCGGCCCAGTACATCCTGAGCGCGGGGAAGCGATTCCACACGCCGGCGAAGGCCATCTGGACGGCGCCGACCATGGCGTCGTTGGTGAAGCGGAAGAAGTAGTTCATGGGCTCCTTGACGTGGACGTCGGGACCCGGCTTGCGTTGGTAGGTGAACGCGGCCTCGCCCTTGCCGGAGCCCATGTTGCCGGTGTTGTGGTTGGTCAACGCCATGCCCAGGTCCAGGGACGCAGCCCAGAACCGGTCATCATCGACCGTGGGGAAGCCGCGGCCACTGGGGAACTTGTCGAGCTTGATCCCCTTGAGCCCCAGCCGGGCGCAGTGCTCGAGCTCCGCCACCGCGTCGTCGATGCCGCTGGTGGGGATGACGCCCATGGGAATGATCCGGTCAGGCGCCGGCGCCATGTATTCTTCGGCCAGGAACTCGTTGTACGCCCGCACCAGCTCGCAATAGAGGTCGCGGTCCCCGGCCTGTTCCAGCACGAACGAGATCTGCGAGAACACCACCTCCGCGTCGATGCCGTCCTGGTCCTGTTCGCGCAGGCGCTGTTCCGGGGGTCCGGTGCCCGCGCAGGTCTCGAAGGTGGGAACCTGCGTGGCCATGTCCGCCTTGTTCACCCGGACGCTCCGGGTGACGCCGATGGTGTTGGGCTTTCCGCCGTCCACCACCACCGCGTCCGAGCCGTTGGGCATCTTGACCCGCTTGGGCGCCCGGTCGCGCCACCTGGCGGCAACCCGGCCGCGCCAGATGTCGGGGTTCAGGTCGATGTGGCCGTCGGCCGAAATGACATGGTATTTACGTCCCATGGAAGTCTTTCCTCCAGAGATTCCCGTATGCAAGCATTGGGGGGCGGTGGCGTCGAGCCTGTCCGTTCGGCGACAACTCGCCACAAGCGAGGCCAGAATCTCACCAAACCAGTATTCCTTATATTCTCCTCGGTGCATGTGGGCAAGAACAAACTGTTCAACAGTGCCCGGTGACGGGGATGATGTGAGAAAGCCTGGGAGCCGGTACCACGGGTTCAAGGCAAAGAGCGGGGTTGTTGCACACAAATGGGACGGAGGAGGCAAATGGACTTGCGGTAGGAATACGGGTGGATTGAGCAAGGGAAGGGACTTCGATTCAAGGCAAGATGGAGGACGAAGCGGGCTGTGATTGCGACGACGCCCACCGCCGCTGAGCGACTGAGCGACTACCTGATGACTCCCAGGGTGTCGCCGCTCTTTGTCTTGGGTGACGCGTTGGATGTCCTGAAACAGTTTCCCTCCGACTTGTTTGATTGCTGTATGACGAGTCCTCCATACTGGGGGAAACGGGAATACGCCAACAGTGGCATTGGACTTGAGAGTGACTATCGAGACTTCATCGACAACCTCAGCGCCATATGCGCCGAAGTCAAACGGGTTCTCAAGCCTGTCGGGTCCTTCTGGCTGAATATCGGCGATTCCTATGCTGGTAAAAACCTCGTTGGTATCCCATGGCGCGTTGCCATAAAGTTGACAGATGGGCAGGGGTGGACGCTAAGGAACAGCGTTGTCTGGAACAAGGTCAAGGGAGGACCAGACAATACGAGGGATCGCTTGCGTAACGTCCATGAAGAGGTATTCCATTTTGTCAAGTATCCAAAAGGCTACTACTATGACACCGATTCGATCCGCAGTACGCCGAAGAAGGCAAAGGTAGTAAATGGCTCGGTGGTCTCGGCCACCGGGGTCCACGGAGTTCGTTACCGGCGGCAAATCGAGCTTTCCTCTGATCTTACAGAGGAGGAGAAAAGGAATGCTTTCGATTATCTGGAGAGGATGCTCGGTTGTGTTCAGGCCGGCGAAGTCGCGGACTTTCGCATGATCATCCGAGGCCAGCAGAGAACGACCCATTCTGACTCGGAAAAGGTTTCTGGGCGAGCCAAGGAACTCAGAGACAAGGGGTTCTATTTCCTGAAATACCATCCGAACGGCAGCAAACCGTCCGATGTGTGGGATATTCTTCCCGAGGACACGCAGAAGCGGAAGACTCACTTTGCCCCCTATCCGGAGGACCTTTGCAGGATTCCGATTCTGGCCACTTCCTCGGTCGGCGGTCTGGTCCTCGACCCCTTTTGTGGGACGGGTACTACGATGTTGGTTGCAAGCGCTTTGGGTCGGAAATCCGTGGGCATCGATCTCTCAGACAAGTATCTTGCGATTGCGGAGGAAAGGAGTGCCACGCTCTTATGAGCGATGTCATTGAGCTCTTGGGTGAGCCGACTCAGAATCAGATGATCTCGAAGTGGGATACCGTTGTTGACCGCCAGTGGTGTCCCTATCTGGACCGCAAGTGCATCAAGGTCGGAAAGAGCCAACCAGAAATCTCTATTGGCACGTGTTCGGTCCTCTACGGCAAGGTCAAACGACCTATTGTCATCTGTCCCTTCCGTCTACTGGAGCGAGGACAGATATTTACTGACTGTCTGCATCTCCTTTCTTTGCACGAACCCGGCAATGAGCTTCATGTTGTGTCGGAGGTGTCGGTGCCAGGAGGAAGCGTTGACTATTTTCTGGCCTCGGTACGTGACGGCAAGGTCAAGGACTTCGTGGGAATAGAGCTTCAGACCTTGGATACTACGGGTACGGTATGGCCTGCACGGCAACGATTTTTGCAGAAGGTCGGTGTTGAGGTCATCCGAGAAGAGGCTGCACCATACAACAAGACCTACGGCATGAATTGGAAGATGACGGCCAAGACGATTCTGATCCAGCTCCATCACAAAGTCCAGACATTAGAAGCCATCAACAAGCATTTGACTCTCGTGATACAGGACTTCTTGCTGGAGTATCTGCGTAGCCAGTTTCAGTTCTCGCACATGAAGGACGCGCGTCGCGGGGACCCGATGCAAATTCACGCATACCGTAATGGGTCAGAAGGGGGACGGCGCCTTTTCCCTAAATCTTCGGTCTCGCCTAAGCACCGATTCGGGAGGCATTGCTGCCTGCCTAGGGCTCCAGGCGGAAGCCAAGGTTGATCTCGAACGGATCGTTCAACAGCTTGAAATGAAGATCTCAAGGCAAACCTTGTTTACGTTGGGGACCGGCTAGACGAAGGACTCAATACACATTATGGGGAAACAAGAAACCTTGGAAACCAGGGCCGAGCCTGTGGAAGCGGTTCTCAACTATGCGGTGGACACCGGCGAGAAGCCGGTCACGCATACGGCTCAGCTCAACACGACGCCGGTGTTGCGCACGGGGAAGCACGAGGCGCGCCGGGCTACCATCCACAACGGACGGCCCATGGCGGCGGATCTGTCGCTGGAGCGTGAAGGGTTCGTCTTCGTCGGACACGACACCCGGGTGTCGGACTTCTACGACGAGGACGAGCTGCGGTCCGTGTACTACCCGGAGATCGACGCCTTGGTCAAGAGAGAGGCCGGCGCTTCCCGAGTGGTCATCTTCGACCATACCCTCCGGGCTCAGGACGACGGCATCCGCGCCGAGCGGAAGGTCCGGGAGCCCAACCGGTCGGTGCACAACGACTACACCGAGTGGTCGGCGCCCAAGCGCGTGCGGGATCTCCTGCCGGCGGACGAGGCCGAGGCGCTGCTGCAGGGGCGGTTCGCCATCATCCAGGTATGGCGGCCGACGCGCAACCCGGTGCGTACCAATCCGCTGGCCATCGCCGATGCCCGCAGCCTGCGGACGGAGGATCTGATTCCGTCCCGGCGCAGCTACCCCGGCCGGATCGGCGAGACCTACCAGATCACCTACAGCCCGGAGCACCGCTGGTTCTACTTCCCCGAAATGACCCGGAACGAGGCCATCGTCTTCAAGGTGTTCGATTCCGAGAAGGATGGTCGCGCGCGGTTCACCGCCCATACCTCCTTCGACGATCCCACGTGTCCGCCGGACGCCCCGGCGCGGGAGAGCATCGAGGTGCGGACGCTGGCTTTCTTCGACGCGCCGGCATCGTGACCGGACGCCAAGGAACCAAGTCATGCGATTGAAGATGTTCGACTGGCTCGGTCGCGACTTCGTCGCGGTTTCCTGCGAGGGCGAGGCCGGTGCGGCGGGCGATGCGGGCGTCGACGGGATTCTGGACCGCATCGAGAAAAAGATCGCAACGCTGGGCTTCTCCCTGGACGACGCGGTGCGGACGCGCCTGTGGGCCCGGGACCGGGACAGCCGGAACCTCGGCAGTCGGGCCCGGTCCAGGCGCATGCGCGGCAAGGCGCGTTCCGCCAGCTCGAGTTACATCGCGCCGGATCACATCGATTCCGAGGCGAGCGTGGCGCTGGATTTCCTCGTTATGCGCTCCGGCGGCGGGAAGATGCTGGTGGAATACGACCCGCCCATCGCGCCGTTGCGTTATCTCGGGCTCGATTCCCTGGTTTTCCTCTCCGGCGTTACTTCCACAACCGGGGACCTTTCCGCGCAGGTGAGCGAGGTCTGCGGGTTGATCGGAGAGTCCCTGGCCCACGCCGGGGTCTCTTGGGAACAGGTCGTGCTGGTGTCGTTCTTTCTCCATCAGTCGGAGGATCCGGCCAATCTGAATGCGGCCTTTCAAAGGGCCGTGGAGCACCGCCCCGGACGCGCCGAGTGCGCGTTCGTGGAAGGGTATTCGGCCCAGGGCAAGCTCATCGAGATCGAGGTCACGGCGCAACCATAGCGTGGTGTCTTGCGTTGACAGCCGACCGCCATTGCCCTATGACCCGTCTTGTCTCGGGCTTGTTGCCGGCGTCGCGCCGGCAACAAGAGATTTCCGAGCCGCAGGGGTATCCGATGATGGACAGGCGCTACCGGCCCGGCCCGGTCATCATGGCAAGTGAGGGTTGCGCCGGCGAACGCCGCGCCAGACAATTGTTTCGCATCCATCCCTGACAAGGAGTGACATCATGGAACGTTTGAAAGGAATTTACATCCCGCTGCCCACGCCCTTTACCGATACGGGCGCGGTGGACGAGGACGCGGTTCTGGCGCTGACGGATTTCTACGTGGGCGCCGGAGTGCACGGCCTGTTCGTGCTCGGCACCTTCGGTCAGGGTCCGGCGCTGACGCCGGACGAGCGCAAGCGGACGGCCAGGATCGTCATCGATCGGGTCGCGGGCCGCATTCCGGTGGTCATCCACGCGGGCACCGCTGACACTCCGACCACCATCGATCTGGCGCTGGACGCCAGGGACAAGGGCGCCGACGTGGTGGGTGTGGTGCCGCCGTACTACTTCGATCACCTCGACGACGAGGTGCTGGCGCACTACGTGGCGGTCCATCAGGCCATCCAGTACCCCATGTTCATCTACAATAACGCGGTGAACAGCGGCTATCGCATGACCGCGCCGTGGACCGCCCGGCTGGTCGAGGAGGTCCCGGAGGCCTGCGGCATCAAAATGTCGTTCATTCCGTTGGAGCAGCAACTGGCCTTCGTGCGGGCGCTGCCCGGGAGCTGTGCGGTCTTCTCCGGCTCTGCCACGCTGATCATGCCGGGGGTGCTGTGGGGGCTGGCCGGCTCCATTCATCCGCTGACGGTGGCGATCCCCGAGCTGCTGGTGAACCTGTGGGACGCCACCACCACCGGCAGGTTCGAGGAGGCGGTGGAGCTTCAGCGACGTGTCATCGAGTTCACCGCGGTCATCGGCGATCTCCAGCGGGCCGCCGGCCGCTCGGTCTTGCGGGAGTCTCTCAAGCTGCGGGATCTCCCGGTGGTGGATTTCCCGAGGTGGCCCACCAAGGATCTCAACAGCGAACAAGCCGGCAGGTTGAAGAACGCGCTGGCGGCGGCCCGGGACTGAGAAGGCTCCGATCAATGGCACCAGACCCTCTGAGGCGCGATGACGGGATGCACGGGCGGGTTTGAAACAGTTTCAAACCCGCCCGTGCCCCGCGCCACTGCCTGGCTCCGGACAGGCGCAGCAAGGCGTACCCAACGGTACAAGGAGGAAAGTCATGAATCCGAAGGAATGGCATCACGAGCTCGGTGAGATCGTCAGGGGTTTCTTCCGGTCTCCGGAGATGGGGCAGTTCTACGACACCCGGATCTCCCTGGAGCGGGCGCGGCTCTACCTGTCGCAACTGGGCATCTATGTCCGGCAGCGGCGGCACTACTGGCCACAGGTGGGGGCCAACTGTCCCGAGTTCGTGGTGAAGCAGCGCATCATGTCCCACGAGTACGAGGAGCTTGTGGAGGACGACTTTTCGGACCGCGGCCACCTGGACCTGATCTTCCGGCAGGGCAGGGAAGTGGGCCTCAGCGAGCAGGAGGTGCTGGACGCCGAGCCGTTGCCCACCACCCGGGCGGCCATCTACGGCTGGTGGTGGATCGCCCGGACCAAGCCGTGGCAGGAGGCGCTGGCCGCGTCCACCATCGCGGAGTGGACCAACGACGACCGCCTGCTGGGGGACTTGGGCGGGGGCAACTGCGGCCGGCTGTACGAGCGCTGGAGCCGTGACCTGAACTTCACCGACGAGCAGATGCCCAACTTCACGGCCCATCGTGCCGCCGACGAGAAGCACTCGGAGATGTTTCTGGACATCTTCGAGCGTTACGTGCCCAAGGGCGCGGAGGAGGGTGTGCTGGAGACCGCCCGGGAGTCCATGGACATTCACCGGGCCTACTTCGGCGGCATGGCGGCGGCCATGGGGAGGCTGCCGTAGGCGCCGGCGCTCACGGTTGGTGATTCCGAGCGACAACGGGCAGGGGCGGGTTCGAAACTCGCCCCTGCAAACGAACGCGACGTCGAAGATGGAGGCAGATGTCCCAAGGCCCGGATCCCGAGGTGTTTCTTATGAAGATGGACCTGAACGACCTCAACGACTCGCTGGCCGAGCACGACCTGTCGGGCTTCTGGAGCACACGCACGCCGGAGCACACCGACGAGGCGCCCTACCTGTGGAAGTGGCGGGAGGTCTACCCCTGCCTCATGGACGCCAGGGAGTCCGTCGGGCTCGAGCTGGCGGAACGCCGGGCCATACGGCTGGTGAACCCCCGGAACCCGAACCGGGCCACGTCCCGGACGCTGCTGTTCACCTTCTCGGTGGTGAACCCCGGCGAGATCGCCCGGCCGCACCGGCACAACATGGCCGCCGTCCGTTTCGTGGTGAAGGGGAGCGGCGCCTTCACGCTGGTGGAGGGGGAGCGGTTCCCCATGTACGAGGGCGACCTGATCCTCACCCCCAACTGGACCTGGCACGAGCATCATAACGAGTCCGACGAGCCCATCGTCTGGCTCGACGGCCTGGACGGCCCGCTCATCAACGCGTTGAACGTGCTATTCTTCGAGAACCACGACCAGGAGACCCAGGGCGTGACCCGGTCCGACGGCGACGCGCAGATGCGCTTCGGCTTCGCCCGCCCGCCGGCCCACACCGCCGCCCCGGGCCGGGGTCTGCCGTTCCGTTACCGCTGGGAGGACACCGACGCTTCGCTCCACAACATTGCCGATGCCGAGGCGGAACCGTTCGACGGCCACCTGGTTCGCTACATCAACCCCGTCACTGGCGGCTACACGCTGGCGACTCTGTCCTGCGAGGCGCAATTGCTGAAGCCGGGCTGGGTGACGGGCACCCACCGCCACACCAGCACCGCGTTGTACCACGTGTTCCGCGGCCGCGGCCGGACGGCCGTGGGCGAGGGGTTCCTGGAATGGGAGCAGGGCGACTCGTTCATGATCCCCAACTGGCAGTGGCACCGCCACGAAAACCCCTTTGACGAGGAGGCAGTAGTCTTCTCCATGAACGACCGGCCGGTGCTGGAAGCGCTGGAGCTCTACCGGGAGGAGCAGCGTCCCGGCGGCGACGGCGCGCACCGGTAGACCACGCGGGGAACCCATGTCCTATCCTGACCTTCAAGAGCACTTGGCCAACATCGAGGCCGCCGGACTTCTGCTACGCATCCGGCACCCCATCAACAAGGACACGGAGATGCACCCGCTGGTGCGCTGGCAGTTCCGGGGCGGCATTTCCGAGGCCGAGCGCAAGGCTTTTCTGTTCGAGAACGTGGTGGACGGCCACGGGCGCAGCTACGACATGCCGGTGGCGGTGGCCGCCCTGGCGGCGTCGCCCCAGGTGTACTCGGTGGGCCTGGGGCGTTCGGTGGAGGAGATACCCGAGCTTTGGGCCCACGCCTTGGCCCATCCCATCGAGCCGGCCATCGTCGATTCCGGGCCGGTCCACGAGGTGGTGCTGCAAGGGAACGACCTCGACGTCGAGGGCGGCGGGCTGCTCCAGCTCCCGGTACCCATCTCCACGCCGGGGTTCGACAACGCCCCCTACACCACCTGCTCCCACTGGTTCACCAAGGACCCGGATACGGGCGTCCGCAACCAGGGCAACTACCGCGGCCAGATCAAGAGTCAAAAGCGTGTGGGCATGTACGCGGGGATGCACCAGCACATCTTCCCGCACTGGGACAAGTGCCGGGAACGGGGGGTGCCGCTGCACGCCGCGCTGGTGGTGGGGGCGCCGCCGGTGGTCTCCTACGGCACCGTGCAGAAAGTGCCGCCGGGGGTGGACGAGATGGGTATCGCCGGCGGCCTGGCAGGGGAGCCCATCCAACTGGTCCGCTGCAAGACCGTGGACATCGAGGTGCCGGCAAACGCGGAGATCGTCATCGAAGGGCTCATCAACACCGATTTCATAGAGCCCGAGGGCCCCTTCGGCGAGTCCCACGGCTATCTGCATCCGCGTACCGTGTCGCCGTTCATGGAGGTGACGGCGATCACCATGAAGCGCAAGCCGGTGCTGTGCTCGTTCATCAGCCAGGTGACCCCCAGCGAGTCCAGCGTCATCAAGAAGGTGGGCTACGAGCCGTTGCTGCGCCGCTACCTGCGGGACACCGTGGGCATCAAGAGCGTGACCCAAGTGGCCATGCACGAGCCCCTCACCAACCTGCGCAAGCTCGTGATCGTCCAGATGCGCAAGCCCGCGGAGGGCGACGTCTGGCGCGCCCTCAACAGCATCGCCAACTATCAGCACGGCGTCGGCAAGATCGCCATCGCCGTGGACGACGACATCGACCCCCACAACCTGGATGCAGTGTGGTGGGCCATCTGCTACCGCTCCAAGCCGCACCAGGACGTGCTCATCCTGCCGGGGCGGGTCAAGGGCCACGCGCCGCCGTTCGAGGACGAGGGACACCTGATCACGGCCAGGGAACTCTTCTACCAGCCGGCAACGGACTCGGGCATGCTGATCAACGCCATCCTCAAGGAGCCGTTCCCGCCCATCTCGCTGCCCAGGCGCGAGTTCATGGAGCACGCCCGGGAGCTGTGGAACCGGCTGGAGCTGCCGCCCCTGAAACCCCAGGCGCCCTGGTACGGCTATTCGCTGGGTCAGTGGGACGACGAGTGGGAGGAAGAGGCCCGGCTCGCGGTGAAGAGCGACTATCTCCTGACCGGCGCCAAGCTGGCGCAGCGACGGGTGAAGCCGCGTTGACGGCCATCGCGATGTCCGACCCCTGCCGACTTCGACTCGCCTGCCGCAACTACGATGGCGCCAACGCCATTCTGCGGGGCGTCCTCGACGTTCCGGGGATCGCGGTGGAGGCGGTGGAGCAGGTGAGCGTGCAGGGCATGTTCGCGGCCATGTATCGGGGCGAGTTCGACGCCTCCGAGATGTCGCTTGCGGAGCTCGTTTATTACACGTCACGGAACCGGAGCGACTTCATCGGCATTCCGGTTTTTCCTTCGCGGATGTTCCGCCACGGTTGCATGGTCGTCCGGCGGGACGCCGGCATCGATACGCCGCAGGATCTCATCGGCAAGCGGCTCGGGTTCCTGCGCTGGGTTCAGACCGCGGCGGTGTGGATCCGTGGGACGCTGATCCACGAGTACGGCGTGACCCCGGCCAACTCCCAGTGGCACGCGGCCTCGCTGCATCACTGGGACGGCGACGTCGCCGAGACCTCGGTGAGGCTTCCCGGCGGCGCTGCCGTCGAGGTGCTTCAGGGAGAGGGGAGCGCGGCCGACCGGGCCGTGGCGGCGCTTCGAGAGGGGCGGTTGGACATGCTGGGGGTGACCGAAACACAACTGCCGCCGCTGCTGGCCGACGCCGGGCTGAAGCGGCTGTTCGAGAATTATCGGGAAGTCGAAGCAGAGTACTTCCGAAAGACCCGGATCTTCCCGATCATGCACGTGCTTGTCGTCCGCAAATCGCTGGTGGAGCAGTATCCCGGAGTTCCGGCCGGTCTCTTCGAATTGTTCAGCCGGGCGAAGCGGCAGGCGCGGCAATGGTACGCCAACATGCCGAGCCTGGTGGCGGTGTGGCGGCAGCACACCCTGGAGCAGGAACGCGTGGTGTTCGGAGGCGACCCGTGTCCCTACGGCCTGGACGCGAACCGCGACGTGCTCAACACGTTCATCGAATACTGCGAGGCCCAGGGGATCTGCGAGCGCAACCTCTCGCCCGAGGAGTTGTTCGCGCCCGGGACCTGGGAGTTGACGGAGCAGGAATAGAGTCCATTGAGAGGTGAAAGATGGCAAGACCGCAACGCAAGCAGGACCGGGAGCTGACAGCCTTTGACGATCTCCGCCTGTGGCTCGGGCAGGTGGAGGAGATCGGCCAGTTGGAGCGCGTCTCCGGTGCTCATTGGGACCTGGAGGTGGGCGCTCTGAACGAGATCATCTGCGAGCGATTGCCGGCGCCTCCCGCGCTCCTGTTCGAGAACGTCGCCGGTCACAAGGGTGAGGGGCGCGTCCTGGCCAACATGATGGAGACCATGGAGCGGACCGCGCTCACCCTCAATCTGCCCCTGGACCTCAGCACCATCGAGGTCATCGACCGGTTGCGCACGCGGCTGGGACGGCTTGTCCCCGTGGAGCCCCGGGTCCTGGCGACGGGTCCGGTGCTCGAGAACCGCAAGACCGGCAAGGACATCAACATCCTCGATATACCCGTGCCGCGCTGGCACTCGGGCGACGGCGGCCGCTATCTCGGCACCGCTCATCTGGTGGTCACGCGGGATCCGGAGACCGGCGCGGAGAACGTCGGCTGCTACCGCGTCATGGTCCATGAACCGGACAAGCTGGCGCTCTACATCTCCCCGGGCAAGCACGGGCGCATGCACATGGAGAAGACGCTCCGGGCGGGCAAGCCCGTACAGGTTGCCATGGCCTTCGGTCAGCACCCGCTGATGTTCGTGGCCGCGTCACAGGCGGTGCCGCCGGGCATGAGCGAGTACGCCTGGGCCGGCGGGCTGGTGGAGCAGCCCCTCAGCGTCATCGAAGCGCCTCTCACCGGCCTCAGAGTGCCCGCAGCCGCCGAGATCGTCGTGGAAGGAGAGATCGTTCCCGGCGACACCCGTCCCGAGGGACCCTTCGGCGAGTGGACCGGCTACTACGCCAGCGCCCGCCGGGCCGAGCCGGTGGTGCAGTTGAAGGCCCTCTATCACCGGGACGATCCGGTTCTCACCGGGGCGCCGCCGTTCCGTCCCACCATTCACGGCATGTACCGCTCGATGCTGCGGTCGGCCATGATCTGGAACGGCGTCGAGCAGGGCGGGGTGCCGGACGTCTGCGGCGTGTACGTGCCGCCGCCGGCCCAGCGTTTCATGATTGTCGTGGCCGTCAGGCAGCGCTACCCCGGTCATGCCAAGCAGGCCGCGCTCATGGCGGCCCAGTGCCACGCCGGCGCCTACCTCGGCCGTTACGTGGTGGTGGTGGACGAGGACGTGGACGTCACCAACCTGAACGAGGTGGTCTGGGCCATGTGCACCCGCTCCAACCCCGTGGATTCCATCGACATCATCCGCCGCACCTGGAGCGGGCCGCTGGACCCCATCATCCCACGGGACAAGAAGGGCCTCAATTCCCGGGCCATCATCGACGCCACCCGGCCCTTCGAGTGGAAGGACCAGTTCCCGGCGGTGAGCCGGATCGACAAGGAGACCCACGACACCGTGTCAGGCAAGTGGAAGGACGAGCTGGACCGGGTGGTGCGGGGGCACGGACAATAGGCCGCGGGACGGCGCCTTCGCGCGGATCATCTCGCGGCCGCGCTCACGAGGAAGGAGCATGACATGAGCGATCCCATCAAGCTTTACGACTTCAAGACCTCGCCCAACTGTCAGAGGGTGAAGGTGGTTCTGGAAGAGAAGAAGCTGCCGTACGAGGTGGTTCCCGTGGACCTTCGCAAGAAGGAGCAGAAGGAGCCCGGATACCTCGCGTTGAACCCCTACGGCAAGGTGCCCGCCATCGTCGATGGAGACACGGTGCTCTACGAATCGTGCATCATCAACGAGTACCTGGAGGAACGATACCCGGATCCGCCGCTTTTGCCCAGGGACCCCTCGGCGCGCGCCAGGATTCGGATTCTCATCGACTACGGCATCAATCAGACCAATTCCGGCCATCAGGCCATCCGCCAGGAAATGGCCAAAGCCGAAGGCGAGCGGGACGGCGATGCCTTGGCGGCCGCCAAGGCCCTGTTTCTCGATCAACTCCGACCCCTGGAGCGTGAGCTCGAGGGCAGGGAGTACATGGCGGGCGACTTCTCCCTGCTCGACGCGGCCCATGTGCCGCGGGTCACGCGCCACGTCGAATGGGGCATCCTGCCGGACCCGAGCCTGCCGCTGTTGCATGCATGGTACGAGCGCATGAAGGCGCGTCCGTCCGTGCAGGCCATTCTCTAGTGTGGCGTCCTGTATAAACCGTGGATAAGGCGCGCAGGACGACTTTGGGCGCGCAGGACATTTCGTCGTCGGCAAGGCGCGACAAGGAGCAGTGGTCCATGCCACGCAAGGCGGAGCAACGCAGCCGGCGACGAAAAGGACCAGCCGATTATCCACGGTTCATATGGGACGCCACACCGGATGAACCGCCCCGGGCCACAGATCGTTCTCCTCGGCATCGGGCACACCAACGCCCACGTCCTTCACATGTGGCGCCAGGCCCCCATTCCCGGCGCCCGGCTGGTGTGCGTCTCGAGCTTTGCCGTGGCCACCTATTCGGGGATGCTGCCCGGGACCTTGACCGGCCAGTACGCACCCGGGAGGCTGGAGATCGATCTCCGGAGTCTGGCCCACGCCGCCAGAGCCGAGCTCGTGGTGGAGCCGGCCCGGGCGGTGGATATGACGGCGCAAACCGTGCGCTTCGACCAGCATGAGCCGGTAGGCTTCGACGTGCTTTCCGTCGGTGCAGGATCGGTTCCGGGCACGGCGGGCATTGCGGCGTCCGGGGCGGCATGGGTGCCCGTCAAGCCCATGCAGACCTTTCTCATGCGGCTCTACGAGCGTTTGCAGGGGCTCAGCCGGCGAGGTTCGGAGGCGTTCCGGGTGATCGTCATCGGCGGCGGCGTGGGCGGCATCGAGATCGGCCTGTGCCTGCCCTCGTACCTGCGCCGGGTGTCGGCCGGGTTGCGTTACACTGTAAGCATCGTCGACGCGCGCGAGCGTATCGGCCACGGATTGTCCCCCAGGGCATTGCGCAAGGTGGAGACCCTGCTCGCGGCCCGAGGCGTGGAGGTGATGACGGGCAGGCGGGTCGCGCGGGTCGGCGCCGAAGAAACCGTGTGCGCGGATGGCTACCGCATTCCCGCGGACTTGGTCGTGCTGGCCGCCGGCGCCGCTCCGCCGCCGGTGGTGGAAAGCATGACCCTGCCGAAGGACCCCAAAGGCTTCCTGCTCACCCGCGACACCCTCCAGTCCACCGGTCCGGCGAATGTTTTCGCGGTGGGGGACAGCGGCGCCGTGGAAGGCGCCGGCGCGCCCAAGGCGGGCGTGTACGCGGTCCGCCAGGGGCCGGTCCTGTGGCGCAACCTCGGCGCGCTGGTGCGCGGCGAGCCGTTGGCCCGCCATGAGCCGCAGCATGACTTTCTACGGCTCCTCAACACCGGCGACGGCAGGGCGCTGATGGACTACAAGGGATGGGCGATCCACGCCCGATGGTGCTGGCTCCTGAAGAACTGGATCGACGGTCGTTTCATGTCGCGCTTTCGCGTAACCCGAGGTTGACGGATAAGTGACGTGGCGAAGTGAAGCCGAAGGACAAACCGGGAATCAGGACCGACGGTTTGATCAGGTCGGCCATTGAAGCTCCTCAAGGAGCATTCAACCATTTCGCGAGTGCGGCCAACTCGTTGGCGTGTTGTTTTGCCTGTCTCGCCGTTCGTCATCATGAGGCAGATTAAGGAAGATGTCGGCGTGTTATATGTTGTCGTTGTCGGGGGTCGCCTTTACGGATCGTCCGTTGGATTCGGCGTCACTTATTTTCATGGTTGCCCAACCATGAAAATCCCGAGGTGGGGTCCTGTTTTGTCCTGTCTTTTTCGATAATGTGGCCGGAGCGGGCAGCGATGCGTGATCTGGCCGATCTACGGAGATCGAATCAGCTTCCAAG
This sequence comes from Binatia bacterium, assembly GCA_963422385.1. Lineage (GTDB taxonomy): Bacteria > Desulfobacterota > Binatia > UBA9968 > JAJDTQ01 > JAJDTQ01. The sequence continues at coordinate 2,966,728 of OY729432.1, forward strand.
TTCTCAAGAAAAATTGCAGGCAGGACTCTTCCATTTCTGCCTCGCCTCGCCATGCGACTGGAGAAGACGTTCCGGCCAATGTTCTCGGAATCTTCCAAGTCCGGAAGCTGCATGTTCAGGCGTCCGCCAGCTTCCGTAACTGCGCCATCACGAAAACGTCAGGGAGTTCGGACGCATCTTCGTACCGGGCACGACGATTTTTTCCGTTGACGTATGAAAAGCACGCAGCTTGTCCATCGTTTCCCAGCAGGATCAGGACAGAAGATGTTGCAATGGGTGACTTGAAGTACAGAGCGATCTCGCCGTCTCCGGTAGGATAGACGGTCGGAGCGATTGGCTGTGTCGTTAGTGCGAAAATGATTTTCCTTGCCTTATCCTTGGTATCCAGATGAATCTCCGGCAGCGCATCCTCGGCCACTTCGTCGTCTATGTTGTTCAATTCCGTTAGCGCGGCGTCAATCCACACACTGTGCGGCGTACCCGCCTGTGTGTCCTGAAGGGATCCCCAGCGATCGCGTTGCCTGTCCGCCAGGGAATATGCACTCAACGGCACGTCTGATAACGACGAATAGTAACGATCCGATCCCGGTTGCTTCGTTATGGAAATCCGTTGCGTTTGATTGTATCTCCTTGCTTCCCGTTCACGACCGAACGTCTGGAAGCCAGGTGCCAGATTGCTAAGTGATTGGTCCATCGCCGTTGTCTCCGGGATATCTCAGCCCGACCGCTCGATCCGCCAAGTCATGGATTCGCTCAATCAATCGTTTTCGGCCGCGACTGCATCGGCTGGTTGTTTCAAGGCGAACTGAGCAAGGTAAACGTCGGCAGCCCTGTTCTCGACTGTTCTGACGTGCCGGTTGGACGTAAGCGAAACACGATCCCGTGTATAGCAGCCGATGTAGCGTCGTTCGTACTGTTTGGCCCCGAACATGGCTTGGCGGCTCACTCCTCACCAACCCGGACCTGGAACACCAATCCCCCTCAATTCCGTTCAGGATCCCGCTCCCGTTCTCCGGTCCTCAGCCTTCGCTCCCAATCGTACTCTCGATTGGTGACCACGCTCTCCATGCGGCGGATTCGACGGTCGAGCTGGTCGAAGGTGCGGCGCAGCCGGTGCAGTGCGCTGGTACGCGAGTGCGCGTAGCTGTTATAGAAGTCCTGCTCTCCTTCCGTTTGCAGGGGCAGCACCGGTTCCGGCTTCAGGACCAGAGCGGCCAGCAGATAGAGGCAGGCAACCGGCCAGAATCCGGTGGATACCAGTATGATGACGGCAATCACGCGGACCCAGAACACCGACACGTCCAGGTGCTCGGCGAGACCGCGGCATACTCCCAGGATCCGTCCTCGACGGGAGCGATAGACGCGGGCCCTTGGATAACTCTCAATCATGGTCTCGTTCCTTTCTGTCGAATAGAATGGTCTCCAGGGATTCCACGCGGTCCTCGAGCTTGTTCAGTCCCTGGTAGATCTCCTGCATCAACCTGGCCTCGTCGCCGTGCACGGGATCCCCGGCCCCGTTGTTACGAAACGCCTTGATGGCCCACACCACCACGGCAATCAATATCGCTCCCAGGATCAAGAAGATCCCGAACGCTACCAACAGGATTCCCATCACGTTTCCCATTGCGCCTTCCGGCCCCATGGTCGATCACCGGCCCCTGGGTTAGGTCTCCGTGCTGCGAGCGTCGGACGGCTTGGCCGCGTCCTTGAGCGCGCGCAGCTCGGCTTCGATCTCTTCGTCCTTCTCCAGGCGGGCGAACTCCTCCTCGATGTCCGGCTTCCGCGCAAGGTTGACCAGGTCGGCCTCGGCCTCCATGCGCTCGATGCGGTTCTCGAACTGCTCGAAACGCAGGATGGTGTCGGCGCTGTCCATCTTCCGGATCCCGGTCTGTGCCCGTTTCCGTTTGTGTGCCTGGACGTGGCGTTGTACGAGGATGCGTTGCTTCTCTTTCGCTTTCGCGAGCTTGTCCTCCAACTGGGCGACGTCCGACTGGTATTGTTCGACAACGGCGGAACACTGAAATGCCTCGCTTTCCAGAGTCTCCGAGCGTTCACGATAGCGCCGTTTTTCCATCAGCGCCTCGCGGGCGAGGTCCTCACGTCCCTTGGTCACGGCGAGAGTCGCCTTTTCTTCCCACTGACTCATGCGTCGTCTCGCTTCGTCGTGCTCGCGCTGGATCTTCTTGCGCGTCGCCATCGCGCCGGCGCAAGATACCTTGATCTCGATCAAGGTATCTTCCATTTCCTGGATCATCAACCGGACAAGTTTCTCCGGATCCTCCGCCTTGTCCAGCATCGAGCTGATATTCGAGCTGATGATGTCGCTCAGGCGCGTAAAGATTCCCATTTGATCCCTCCCTCACGAATTGGTTGTGGACTACGAAGCCGTCATGTTTGCCATTTCCGTAATGCATGAAGGGTGCCAAGAGCCACAAGACGTGTAAGCTGTTGCTTTCATTGAATTTGACGACTATGCAAGTAATGCATTTGTATGGTTGAGAAAACTGTCTATTATTAGATTAAGCTGTAATATGGTTTTATAGGCCAATCACGATTTCGACGATCGATATAGGACGCCTTGACGTTCGAAACGCCATGCCTGAACCGTACACCGAGCCCGTAGGACAGTCTGACGCCTTCCTGGATTTTCAGGAAAGGCTGTCTCGTGTCGCCAAGGTCGACCGTCCGGTCTTGTTGATCGGTGAAAGGGGAACCGGCAAGGAACTGGCGGCAAGGAAGCTTCACTACCTGTCGGAGCGTTGGCAGGGACCGCTCGTTACCTTGAATTGCGCGGCATTGGCGCCGGCACTCCTGGAGTCCGAGCTGTTCGGCCACGAGGAGGGCGCTTTCACCGGCGCACATCGACGACGGACGGGACGGTTCGAAGCGGCGGGGAGCGGGACGCTTTTCCTGGACGAAATCGCTCAGATTCCCATGGAAGTCCAGGAGAAGATTCTCCGGGTCGTCGAGTACGGCAGTTTTGAAAGGGTGGGATCTTCCCGGTCCATTCAGGTGGAAGCGAGAATCATCGGCGCAACCAACGCAGACCTGCCGTTGCTGTCTCGTCAGGGCCGTTTCAAGCGCGACCTGCTCGATCGGCTCTCGTTCGACGTTCTGTTCATTCCACCCCTGCGGGCCCGTGGCGAGGACATCCTGCTGCTGGCCAATCACTTTGCCGCGCGGATGTCGCACGAGCTGGGTTGGTTGCGCCTCCCCCAGTTCAGCCCGGGCGTGGTCGCGCAAATGGAAAGCTACCGCTGGCCCGGCAACGTGCGTGAGCTCAAGAATGTCGTGGAGCGCGCGGTTTATCGATCGGGCGCCCCCGCCATTGCCGAGATTGTCTTCGATCCCTTTGTCTCGCCTTTCGACGGGGGCGCGCATGGCGGGATCGAGGCTCCGGCGCCGGACGCGTCCCCGCAGGCCGGTACTCCCGAGGGTGCGGACAGGTCATTGGAAGAGGCGGTGAGAGAGCTCGAGGTGCGCTTGATTCGGGAGAGCCTGGTAGAGGCAAGGTACAACCAGCGCCAGGCGGCAAAGTCTCTCGGGTTGACCTATCATCAGTTCCGCAGCCGGTGGAGGAAGTACCGGGAAGAGCTGAGTGTGGTGTCCGGTAAATACGCAAGATGATTTACCGGACACCACACTCAGCACCGGTGATGGTTGATGGACGCAGTGGTTGGAGGTTCGCGGCGAGTCCACGGTTCACCGTTGCGAGAACGGCCGGATTCCCATCACTGCATGAGGCTCATTCGACTGCGCTGCCTGCTTGACCGCTGTCCGGGAGTCGAGGGGCCGCGGGTTTCAAGCGGAGACACGACGGAACGATGGGGTCAACCGTCCTCCCGGCGGCCGGATTCCCAGGCACACGGCGGCGCCGGTGAACGCCATGAGCAGGCTGGCCAGGAACATGCCCGCGTAGGACCCCGTGGCGTCGTGCGCGAGGCCTCCCAGAAGAGCGCCCAAGGCGCCGCCCGTGTGGTGAACCCAAAGGATTGCGCCGGTGATCAGGCCGATGTTCCTGACGCCGTAGTAGTCGCCGGTCATGGCCGCGGCAAGCGGCGCCGTAGCCATCAGCGTGAACCCCATCAACAAGGCGGCCGCGTACATGGCGGGTTCTCCGGACGAGAACACCAGCAACCCGAAGCACACCGTGCGCAGCACGAACATGAAGGACAGGGGAACGCCGTAGCCCGCCTTCTCCGTGAGCGCCGGGAAGGCCAGCACGCCCAGCAAGCTCAACAGGCCGGCCAGGCCCTGGATGTTCGATGCGTGCTGGCTGGTCAAGCCGGCATCGGTGGCAAAGGGGATGAAGTGGATAACGAAGAAGAAGTCCTGAAAGCCGCAGAGAAAGTATGCCACGGCGACGAAGAGGAAGCTCCGGGAGAGGAAAGCCTCCCTGGGCGAGAGCTCGGCGGCAGGGGGCGTGCCGGCGGCCCGTGCGGCAGCGGTCTTGGCGCCGGTCCCGTACGGCGACTGGGAGACGTCCGCGGGTTCCTTCTTCATCACCGCCAGCGCCACCGGGACGACTACCGCGGAGACGAGGATCCCCAGACCGATCCACGAGCCTCGCCAGCCGAAGCGCGCGAGGGAGTAGGCCAACGCCGGGATGAAGGCGAAGTGTCCGAAGGACGTACCCGTGACGGCGACGCCGCCCATCAAGCCGCGGAGACTCCTGAACCACCGGGAGATGGTTGACGACACCACGCCGATGGTGATTCCCGACACGCCCACGGCGGTGATGACGCCGTAGTAGAGGTAAAGCTCCGGGATCGAGCTGGTGCGGGCGGTCAGGAAAAGACCCGCGGAAGCGATCAGCGCCGAGACCGGGAACAGCAACCGCGGCCCGTACCGGTCCAGCAGCCTTCCCGCCACCATTTGCCCGAAGCCGAACACGAGCATGTTCAGGGTGTAGGCAAACGTGATGGCGCCCCGGTCCCACCCGAACTCGGCCGCCAGCGGCTTGACCAGGACCCCGAAGGAAAAACGCACGCCGCCGTCGACGACCAGTATGAGAAAGCCTCCCAGCAGGATGAGCCAGCCGTAGAAGAACGGGTACGCGGACGAGGAACGAGCCGAAACGCGATGGGGCGGTGTGTTTTGCACTGCCGTGGTCAGTGTCCCGTCGGATTTGCAAATCGTAGCGTGGATTCTTGCCGGTCCGACAGGCTGATCCGTTCCGTCGCGCAGGCTCCTGGTGTCGTGTCCCGTAAATTCACAAGATAAGTTGCGCAGGATTTTTTATTGTCGGCAAGGCGCGATGACGAGCAGTGGCCAACACCACGCGAGGAAGAGCAACGCAGCCGACGGCAAAAAAAGACCAGTATATTATCTTGCGTATTTACGGGACACGACACTAGAGCACGTCGATCGCGTCGCCGGGCCGAATGACGCCGCCCTTCACCACCAGTGCGCAGATGCCGCTCTTGCCGGCGAGGGCCCGGGTCATGCCCGGTTCCGTAATGGACTGAATATACGCACACGGCGGCCGCGGCCGGTCGAAGGCCAGCACCGCGCCTCCGGCGCGAAAGGCGCGTCCCGCCAGTTCGGCAAGGCGGACGCCGCGGGTGACGATATTGCGCCGGTGCTCGCCATTGAGCACGTGCAGGTCGGAGGCGGCCTCCACGGCCTCCAGATCCTCCTCTTCGATGAGGGTTACCTGACACTCGTCCCAGCCGCTGTAGTAACCCACCCGCTCGCAATAGCGGTCACCCTTGAGCCCCATGCTTGCAACGGCTTCCACTTCATCCACCTTCTGCATGCGTGCGCTGCCCTCGGGCGCGATGTAGATTTCGTAAACGGTTCCCATGTGCTCCTGTGTTTGCGCCGCCGTCCGAGCGGCAGGACGACGACCCGTGAAGATCAAGGCTGTTTCTCCGTAGCAGATCCGGTTCGTGCGGATCAACGTTGTCAGCGTTCATGCGCGGGTTCGATCTGCATCCTCGGTACAAACCGGGTACATGGTGTATACTACACCTATCCTGGACGATCGGCCTGCGAGTTCTCCCTTCCCCGCTTCAGGCTCACTTCCATATTGGAAAACACCGGGAACTGCTGATACCGTGGAAGGAGATAAACACCATGGACCAACGCGAACCGTTTGCACCGGACAGCCCGGTCTGCGACCGATAGGAGATCCTATGGTCGGTACCGCCCTCCTCGGCATCCACATCGCCGCCGGCTCGGTTGCCCTGGCAATGGCGCTCATCGCGCTGGTCACGGCCAAGGGCGGCGTCAGCCACGTAAGGGCGGGGCGGGGCTATGCCCTCGCCATGGCGTTGGTCTGCGCTACCGCGCTGCCGCTGGCGGTCCTCGGGGCCGACGCGCTCCTGTCGTTGATCGCCGTATTCAGCTTCTATCTGGTGTTCGCCGGCTGGCGCTTTGCCCGGAACCGGAGCGGAAGCCCGCAGCCGGTGGACTGGGCCGCGACGGCGGTCATGGGGCTCACCGGGCTGGGGATGTGGGGCTACGGGACCGCGCTTTTCCTGTGGGGCAGCTCCCAGTGGGTCACGATGGCGGTGTTCGGGACCATCGCGTTGGCGCTGAGCGCCGCCGACGCTCGCATTCACCGCACCCGGCAAGGGTCCGGCAAGCGGCGCATCGCCCGGCATCTCACCAACATGCTGGCGGGAACCATCGCCACCGTCACCGCGGTCGTGGTCGTCAACGTGGACACCCGCCCCGTATGGCTCGCCTGGACCCTGCCCACCATCGTCATAACTCCTCTGATAGTCTGGTGGAACGTGCGAGTCGCGCGAGGGACGGGGAGTCGGGGGTATTAGGGCGGCCCTGCTTCACGGCAGAAGGTAGAGTGAGGTGGACCCGGCTTATTGGACAGGGGGGCGGGCGAAACAAAGCGTATTCCAGAGTTGATCATGCCGCCAAGGTCCCGTTTGCACTTCTTTGCCGCGCCCCGGTGCGCGCCACGCCACGTTCCATGAGCTCTCCGCGCATCAATATTGAGCGGCCGAGCTTCGCGCCCCGCGCGAGACAGTCGATCCAGGCCACGCTGTAGACCCGGTCTCGGGACGAAGGTGGTCTCGACCGGCCGCGGCCGGAAGCTCGCGGACAAAATCCCGCCCGTCAGGCCCATCCCGCCGAGGGTGGCGCGAAAGAGGTCGGCGTTCTCCGTGCGGCTGCACTCCCGTATCTCGCCGTCCGCGGCCGCCAGCGTCAGCGATTCCACTTGCGCGCCGAAGGGCCCGTCGCGTTGTTGGGGACGCACGGGGCGGGATTTTCGGGATGTCTCGAGCCGCGCGGGCCATTTTCGGCGCCGCCGGGCCTGGTTGCGTTGCGGCGTGTCGCCAGCTCGGCGTAGCAGTACGCCAGGGCCAACCCGCGGTAGGGCCGCCAGCGTTCGGCAAAGGCGCGCATTTCGGCCTCGGTTGCTTTGCCGGTTTTGCCCAACAGGCCTTGGGCGAGGTATTTGACCACTCCCAGATCCCCGGCCGGAAATACATCGTGGCGCGCCAGGCCGCGCATCAGCGCGGTTTCGGCCGACCAGCGACCGATGCCCTTGATTTCGGTCAAACGCTCTACGGCCTCTTCGTCGGACAGCGCGGCCAACCCGGCAGCCGCGGTCGAGAACGGCGCGCGCGGGGCGAAGATGTCGCCGAGGCGGATCAGCGTGCCCGCCTTGGCATTGCTCAGCCGAAAGCCGCGCATGGCCTCCATGCTCTGGGCGGCGAAACGGCGCGGCTCGGGAAACCCGTAGTAGGTGCGCCCCCGGCGGCGCCACTTGCGGCCCAATCTTTCGACGATCTCCTTCTTGATCGAATACGCGAAAGTGAGGTTGACCTGTTGGGAGAGAACGGCGGTGACCAGCGCTTCGAACAGCGTCGGGCTGGAGGTGATGCGCAGCCCGCGAAAGCGGGTCACCAGCGGCGCCAGCATCCCGTCCTTGCGCGCCAGGCGGTAGAACGGCTTGAGATCAAGGTCGGTGCACAGGATGTGCCGGATCTGCGCCTCGAACCCGGCCCGTTCGACAGGCGTCCTGGACGGGCTGTGCAGTGCCACGGCGAGCCGGGGCCTGGCCACCGTGCCGACATCGGTCACCGTGGCCAGCGCGATTTGCCGGCCGGCCACGAGCAGGCGTTGGTATTGACGTCCCTCGACGAGATCGACGTTCTCGCTCGCAAAGCGCATGAAGCGCGCGGCGGTGAAATCAAACGAATACGGCGCCCGCGGGACGAGGTGGAACGAATGCGTCATGGAATGGGCCGAGTGCGGGTGAAGACGAGTTGCACCGACGCGTAATATGCGGCATTGCCGCATCCATCTCAAGACCGGAAGCATCGCCCCGGACGCTCCGGCGCTTCATTGACAGGCTCGGATACGAATGCGTGAACAAGACGCTCCGGGCGACAAGGTCCGGGTCCATTTGCGACTCCACTGCCATTGGCAATGTATGCCGGTTCACGTTAGAGGAAGGATAGGATGCTATCGGGTGGCGCGTGACGAAATTGAAGACTCCTTTGTGCGACGTGCTCGGCATCGAGCACCCGGTTATCCAGGCGGGAATGGGCTGGGACAGCCGCGGGTCCACCACTCCGCCGAAGCTGGTGGCGGCGGTGTCCAACGCGGGAGGTCTGGGCGTCATCGGAGGCAGCCCGCTGCAGCCGGAATTCATACGAGAACGCATCCGGCTGACCCGGGAGTTGACGGACCGGCCTTTCGGCGTGGACATCACCTTGCCGAGGCTGGCGCAGACACCCCATGCGGACGTCGGCAACGTCCGGGAGTTTCTGGAGCGGACGCATCCCGAGCACGTGAGCTTCGTGGGGGAGGCCATCGAGGCGTTCGGGCTGGAGACGCAAGGCCCCGATCGGTGGTCCAAGGTCAAGACGCCGGATATGGTGCGGCGTCAGTTGGACGTGGTCCTGGAAGAGGAGGTGCCGGTGCTGGCGGTGGGCTTGGGGGATACCGCGGAGGTGGTCCCCATGGCTCACGCCCGGGGCATGAAGGTCCTGGCCCTTTGCGGCAACGTGAAGCAGGCGGTGGGACACGCGGCCAACGGCGTGGACGTGATCGTCGCCCAAGGTTACGAGGCCGGAGGCCACACCGGGAGAATTGCGAACTTTCCCCTGATACCGCAGGTGGTGGACGCGGTTCGTCCGGCTCCGGTGGTGACCGCCGGGGGAATCGCCGATGGCCGTGGCCTTGCGGCCGCGCTGAGCCTGGGGGCGGTGGGTGTCTGGTGTGGAACGGTTTTCCTGGCGAGCCGCGAGAGTGAGATCCATGACGATTACAAGAGCCAGCTCATCCAGGGAAGAACCGAGGACTTCGTGCTCGATCGTTACCCCAGCGGCAAGCCGAGCCGCCACTACCGCAGCCCGGTGATCCGGAAGTGGGAGGCGTCGGGCTTGCAGGCATTGGAGATGCCGTTTCAGGGCATGCTCAACGATCAGTTCCGGGTGGCCGCCGAAAGCGGCAAACGGGTGGACGTCTTGAGCGTTCCGGGAGGGCAGATCGCGGGGTTGCTCGGAGAAAGGGACGTGCGGCCCGCCGGCGAGATCGTGGAGACCATGGTCCGCGAAGCCGCGGAGGTGCTCAGAGCCGGGGCGGCTCTGGTGGCGGGCGACGGCGGTTCCGGGTGATCGAGGAGCGCATGAGCGGGGTCGCAGCCGGCAGGCAACGGGTTGAGACCTGCGCGAGAGTTTAACCGCGAGGACGGAAGATGAATGTCGATCCGGTCAAGTATGAAGTTTTCCTGCACCGATTGTGGGCCATCGGGGAGGAAGGGCGCCAGACCCTCCAGCGGGTGACCGCTTCTCCCATCGTGGCCCAGGGCGGCGAGGTCATGAGCTCGTTCTACGATACCGAAGGGAAGATGGTGCTCGCCTGCTCGGGCCACTTGAGGTTTGCCGGCGCCACCTCCGATGCCATCAGGTACCTCATCGAGTGGTATGGCGAGTCGCCGGGCTTTCATGACGGCGATCAGATCTTTTTCAACGATCCCTACGTGGCCGGGTCCCATACCTACGACATGATGGTCATCAAGCCCATCTTTCACGGCGGCGAGCTGATCGCCTGGACCGCCACCAGCACCCACACGGCCGACACCGGCGGACTGCTGCGGGGCGCCGCTTCCGAGATCTTCCACGAAGGCATCCGCATCCTCGGGATCAAGGTGGTGGAGAAGGGCGAGTTTCGCGAGGACATCTTCCGAACGTTGACCGAGCAGTGCCGCGACCCGCAGTACGTGGGCCTCGACGTGAAGGCGATGATCGCCGGCAACAACGTGTGCGGCAAGCGGTACCTGGAGCTGTTGGAGAAGTTCGGCCCGGAGTTCATCGCGGCCGCAGGCCGGAAGACCATCCGGAACTCGGAGGAGATGGCGCGCGCCAAGCTCCGGTCCCTTCCTGACGGCCGGTGGGTGTCGCGAATCTATACCACGGCTCTGAACAAGCAGACGAGCAAGGCCATGCCCATCCGGGTCATGTGCACGGCCACCAAGGAGGGGGACCGGCTGAAGCTGGATTTTGCGGACAGCAGTCCGCAGATGGCCAACGATGCGAATTCCACCCTGCCCGGCACCATCGCCCACGTGGGTGTCGCACTGACCAATACACTTTTCTGGGACGTGCCCTGGAGCGACGGAAAGCTTGCGCCGGTGGAAGTATCCGTGCCCGAGGGGTCCGTGCTCAACTGCGTGTTTCCCGCGGCATGCGGGTTTGCGCCCTGGATCGGCGAGAAGCTCGTTGCGGCCGTGGTCGAATGCGTGGCGAAGATGCTTTTTGCCGCCGGCCGCATCGACGACGTCAACGCGAGCTGGTACGGCCTCTGGGCCGCCGGCGGACCGGGGTATTTTCCCGGAGGCACCAACCGGGAGGGTATCCGCACCGCCCAGGGGATCTACGACATTCACGGCGGCGGCCTGGGCGCGGCGCCGCACCGGGACGGCGTCAACACCGGCGGGCACATGAACATCCCGTCCGGAGGCATCAGCGACGTGGAGCGAATCGAGATGCAATATCCGCTCCTGTACTTCACCCGCAACCACAACATGGACGGCCCGGGAGCCGGCAAGTACCGCGGCGGACTGGGAAGCTTCCGCGTCACCATGGTGTACGGCTCCCGGGATTTCACCAATGACTACAAGCCCTACGGCGGCATCCCTCAGGGCGCCTTCGGACTGTTCGGCGGGTACCCCGTGGGGAGCGGGGCGTTCCGGGCCCTCTTCACCCCGGCCGCGGACGTGCTGGATCGAATGAAGGGCGGCGACTATCCCATCCGGCCGGACCAGATCGTCGACGACGGTTGGGGCGAGGTGCACGTTCCCGAGGGCACTCCGGAACGGGTGTCCGTGCCGGAGTTCACCTTGATGTCGGACTTCACCGCCAGCGGCGGAGGTTTCGGCGACCCCCTGGAGCGCGACCCCCAGCGGGTTGCCCGGGACGTGAAAATCCACGCCGTGTCGAGGCGGACGGCGGAGCGCATCTACGGCGTGGTCCTCGATCCCGGGGACCTGTCCGTGGACGCCTCGGGCACCGGCGAGAAGCGCCGGGAGATACGAGCCGCGCGTCTTGCCGAAGGAACGCTTCTCGCCCCGTCCGGGCTCACCGACGGCAACCGGAACCGGCAATCGACGCTCAGGATGCACGAGTACCTGGAGGTCGTCTCGGACACGGCGCCGGGGGCGCCCGGCGATGGGGCGATTCGCTGCGTCTCCTGCGGCTACCTGTTCTGCGGCTCACGGGAGAACTACAAGAAGCACAGCGTGAGACTCGTGGTGAGTCCGGAAGAGATTTCCGGCAGCCTGCTCCCCTCCGGCGAGGACTACCTGGGGCGGTTCCACATGTACGTGTGCCCTGGTTGCGCCACCATGCTTCAGGTAGACGTGTACTGTCCGGCCCTCGGCGGCGAGGAGGACCTCATGGACATCCGTGTGGTCGGCGCTGCCGGCGGCGGCGCCGAGCCGGAGGCGTGAAGGCTCCTCACCCGGTTCGGCCACTGTTCCGTCATTCCGGATCCCTCCCGGGAGCCTTGTAGTAGTGCTGATAGTACCAGTCGGCGATCTCCCCCGCGGTGGTCTTCCACACGCCGTCATGGGAGCAGATGTAGTCGAGGGCGCGGTCGAGGTAGCCGATGCGAAAAGGCAGGGCGGTGACGTACGGGTGCAGCGGGATGGCCATGACCCGTCCGCTGGCCGCGCCTTCCCGGTAGAGGGTGTCGAACTGGTCGCAGAGCATCCGGTAGTACTCCGCCGGCGTATGGTTCGCGTGCACGAGCACCGAAATATCGTTGACCCCCTGCTGGTACGGCACCGTGATCATGCGGCCGGCCTTGACGCGCATGGGGACCGGCTGGTCGTCGCAGCCCCAGTCGCACAGGTACTCGAACCCTTCCGCCGCCAAATGGTCCGGCGTGCCGCAGGTCTCGGCGAGCCCCGGTCCGAGCCAGCCCCTGGGAGCCTTGCCCGTGGCGTGGGCGATGATGTCGCGCACTTTGCGGATGACCTTGCGCTCCTTCTTGGCGCCGTAGGTGTTCATCCGCACGTTGTTGTTCATGCCGTGGCCCAGCCACTCCCAGGAACGCTTGTTGCCCTCTTCGATGATGGCCGGGTGCTGCGCGCAAACCTCGGCGTTCAGCAGCACGCTGGCCCGGATGCCGTATTTGTCGAGCACCTCCATCATCCGGAATACGCCCACGCGCGACCCGTAGTCCCTCAGGGAATAGGACTGCACGTCGGGCAGGAGCTCGTTGACCCGGGGCAGGGGCTTGTCGATGTGGAAGCATTCGATGTTCGGCCCCAGCCAAAGGGCCACTCGCGCTGCTCCCGGCCATTCCATGGGCGGCCGGTCGAGGATCGGACTGTAGGCGTAGCGTTTGTTGAACATGGGCGTCACCTCTGCGTGCTGCGTGGGATTGAAGGTTGTCCGTGTTGATTGTCTATCAAATCCGGCGGCGCGTAGCGAGGAGCGGGCAGGTTCCCCGTTTCCCGACCTGTTGCCCGTTACGCGATGTACGTTGTAGCATCGGAGGGACGGCCGGTTTTCCCCGCACCACGGGCGTAACGAAACCTTCAGCCGTCTAATTGGAGGGGCCGAGCCATCGGCTGGAGAACCGGAGCGAGAAGGATGAAACGGGTTGTCTTGATTCTTTCCTCGACCTTGTTCCTGGCGGGAGCGGGAGGGGCGGGGCTTTTCTGGTTTCGTCCCGCGCTCGTGGAGAGCAAGGTCGGCTTCGTCAGGGAAGAGTTTTCCTCGTTGAAGAGCAGGCTCTTTGCCGCGGAACAGGAGACGGTCCTCCCTTTTCGGCTCGTGGAGGTCAGGAAGGGAAAGATCTTTTCCCGTATCACGACAACGGGCACCGTGAATCCGGTTTCGTCCGTCACCGTCTCCACCCAAGTATCCGGCACCATCAAGGATCTCCCGGTGGACGTGCCCGCGAGGGTCGAGGAAGGAGACCTCATCGCGCGACTGGATCAGGATCTGTTCCGCGCCGAGGTGCTCCAGGCGGAAGCCAGGGTCGCGAAGGCGAAGGCCAATCTCGCCAGGGAGCGCGCCGGGGTCGAGATGCTGAAATCCCGGGTGGCGGCGAGCATCGCGGGAACCCGGGCGGCGTTCGAGAACCTGGAAGAGAAGTACCGGCGCAACAAGGACCTCGTTCACCGCCAGCTCATTTCGCGCGACGAGTACGAGTCCATCAAGGCCGGTTTCGAGTTGGCCGCGGCGCGTTTCCGGGAGGAGTCCGCCCGCGTCGACGAGATCAAGGTCAAGCAGGCGGTCATCGCCGGCATCCGCGCGGAGGTGCAGCAGGCGGAGGCCGAGCTGGAGATGGCGCGGGTCCGGCTCAACCGCAGCGTCATACGAGCGCCCATCTCGGGGGTGGTGATCCAGAAGACGGTGGAAGCGGGGCAGACGGTTGCGGCGAGCCTGTCGTCGCCCCCGCTGGTCAAGATCGCCGAGCTTACGGACATGAAGGTCGATGCCTGGGTGGATGAAGCGGACATCGGCAAGGTGAAGGTCGGGCAGGACGTGGAGTTTCAGGTGGATTCGTACCCGGGTCGAATCTTCAGGGGCAGGGTGGTGCGAATCTTTCCGTCGCCCCAGATCAAGGACAACGTCGTGACCTACGATACCGAGATCCGCCTGCCCAACGACGACCTGGCCCTCAAGCCCGGCATGACCGCCAACGTGACCATCATCCTGGCCAGGAAGGACGACGTCCTCATCGCTCCCAGCGCCGCCCTGAGAATCAGCGGCCGGGACGTCCGCAAGCTTTACCCCGATATGGCGAGAGGCGGCCGGCGCCGGGGCCGCCGGCCCGGCCCCGAGGAGAGGCGCCGGCGGCTGCTGGAGGGCAGGGGCGCCGTGTGGGTTTTCCGGGACGGCAGACCCGCGCGGGCGCGTATCCGCTTCGGCGCCACGGACGCCAGGAACATGGAGGTCCTGTCGGGGCTTGAGGAAGGCGCCCCCGTCATCGTGGGGATTCGCTCCGAGGCCATGAAGCGGGTCGCCGGCTCGAGCGGCCGAACGTCTCGCGTGCGCTCGCGGATTCTCGGGGGACTTTAGTGTCCTGTCCGACTTTGTGGGACAGGACGCAACGGGAAGACGACCGCGTGGACCAGCCGCCCATCATCGAAGTGGAAGATCTCGCCAAGGTCTACGATCTTGGCGAGCAGAAGGTGGAAGCGCTGAAGGGCGTCTCGTTGCGGGTCTTCCCGGGCGAGGTCGTCGCCCTCATGGGACCTTCCGGTTCCGGCAAGTCCACCCTCATGAATCTCCTGGGGTGTCTGGACCGCCCCACGTCGGGCCGCTACCGCCTGAACGGGAAGGATGTCGCCAGCCTGTCGTCCGACGAGATGGCCGCTCTTCGCAGTCACGAGATCGGCTTCGTCTTTCAGAACTACAACCTGTTGGCCCGCACCACGTCCGTGGAGAACGCGGAGCTCCCGTCTCTCTATAACGGCTCACGGACGGGAGAAGGCCGCCGGAAGGCGCGGGAGATGCTCGATCTGGTGGGTCTCGGCGACCGGGAGGCGCACCGGCCCACGCAGTTGTCCGGCGGACAGCAGCAGCGGGTGGCCATCGCCCGGGCCCTGCTCAACGATCCCCGGATCATCCTCGCGGACGAGCCCACGGGGAATCTCGATACCCGGACCGGCGCGGAGATCATCGAGCTGTTCAAGACCCTCAACCGGGAGAAGGGCATCACCGTCGTCTTCGTGACCCATGACCCCGAGGTTGCCTCCCACGGGCAGCGCATCATTCATTTCAAGGATGGTCTCGTGGAGAAGGAGGAGGTCAAGGGCGAGGCGGGGTCTGCCGCGCCGGCGCCGTCTCCCGAAGTCAACGGCAACGTTATTGGCAGGAGGAGCCTGGGGGCCGATATCCGAGCCAACGTCCGCATCGCGCTGCGGGCCATCAGGGTCAACAAGCTCAGGTCCGCATTGACCATGCTGGGGGTCATCATTGGCGTCGGCGCGGTGATCGCGATGGTGGCCATCGGAGAGGGGGCCAAGGCCAGGGTCGCCAGGCAGATGGAGCGCCTTGGGAGCAATCGCCTGACGGTCCATGCCGGCGCGGTGACCCGGGGCGGCCGCCGTCTGGGCGGCGCCAGGATCACGACCCTCACCGAGGCGGACGCCCAGGCCATCCTCACGGAGGTCCCGGGGGTTACCCGAGTGGCTCCCCGGGTGCGGGGATCGGCCCAGGTCGTCTACGGCAACAGGAACTGGCACCCGGTCTTCACCGGGACGACGCCGGATTTTCTCCGCATCATGAACTGGGACGTGGAGTCGGGGTCCAACTTCACCGAGGAAGACATGCTCTTGAACCGGAAGGTGGTCCTGATCGGGCAGACCGTGAGCAAGGAGCTTTTCGGCGACGATTATCCGGTGGGCCAGACCGTCAGGGTCAAGCACATCCCGTTCGAGGTGGTGGGCGTGCTCAAGGAGCGGGGCACGTCCTCGTTCGCCGGCGACCTCGACGACGTCCTCATCGTCCCGCTACGGACGGCGCAACGAAAGCTTCTCGGGATCCGCCACCTGCGGCGCATCGAGGTCAGCGCCGAGAGCAAGGAGGTCACCCCGGAGGTGCAGGACGCCATCACCGATCTCATGAGAGTGCGCCACAAGATCACCGGCGCCAAGCTGGATGACTTCAGAATCCGCAACCGCACCGAGATCGTCGAGGCGGCCAACGAAGCCGCGAGCACGCTGGGCTATCTGCTCGCCGGCATCGCGGGCGTGGCGCTCATCGTGGGCGGCATCGGAATCATGAACATCATGCTGGTATCCGTGACCGAGCGCACCCGGGAGATCGGCGTCCGACTGGCAGTGGGGGCGAGAAAGAGGGACATCCGCCGCCAGTTCCTGACCGAGGCCATGGTCTTGAGCCTGCTGGGCGGCGCCGCGGGCATCATCGCCGGCGCTTGTGCCTCTCTGGGCCTCTCCTATTTCGGCGACTGGCAGATCGTCATCTCTACCGGCTCCGTCCTGCTGGCCTTTGTCTTTTCCGCGGCCATCGGCGTGTTCTTCGGCTTTCAGCCGGCCAACCGGGCGGCGCGCCTCAACCCGATCGAAGCGCTACGTTACGAGTAGGGCGCCGGGACTTTCGAACGGAACGGCGGCGCTGCGCGCTGCTCCGGGGCCTTGAAGGAATTGGCGGTCCTCTTCATCACCCCCTTCCCGAGACGCCGACCTGCCAGATCGAGCCGGTTGCACGGACCGGGCGACAAGGCTACACTTCCGCGAACCGGCCAGCCATGCCTGCTTTTTCAGAACTCGCGTACCCGTTCTTCACTGGCTTCATTGCCACCTTCGTTGCAAGCCTTTTGATCGTATTGACCGGACGCTGGCATGGCGCCTTCAGCTCCGATCACGTGTCCGGAGTGCAGAAGTTCCACAAGGCGCCCACTCCCAGGATCGGCGGTCTTGCCGTTCTCGCGGGATATGGGGCCGCCGCGACCACGTCACCCCCGCCCCTACACTCGCTGTTCCTGGCCGTCGCCGCCAGCGCCTTGTTCGCCACTTTGGCGGGCGTGATCGAAGATTTCTCCAAGAACGTCCACGCCGCGGTTCGTTTCGTCGCCACGATTCTTTCGGGTGTGGTCTTCTGCGTCTTGACCGGCTATGCCGTCACGCGCCTGGAGATTCCCTTCATCGATCATTTGCTCGCACTCCCTTTGCTCGCGACCGCCTTTACCTCCGTGGCGATGTCCGGCGGGACAAATGCCATGAACATCATCGACGGTTTTCACGGTCTTGCGACAGGGACTGCCATCATCCTGCTGGCCGGGTTCATGATTGTTTCCTTCACCGCGGGTGATCCCGTCATGACGTTGTTCTGTCTCACCGTCATCGGCGTCGCGTTGGGGTTCTTGTTGATCAATTTTCCGTTTGGCTACGTTTTCCTGGGAGACGGGGGCGCCTATTTCCTGGGCTTCGTTCTTTCTTCCGTAGCCGTCGTGATTCCGGTCCGGAATCCGGATGTCTCGCCCTGGATCTGCATGACGATACTGGCCTACCCCGTGCTGGAGGTCCTGTTTTCCATCGTTCGAAAGATCCACAGAGGCACCAAACCATACGAACCGGACAGACTGCACCTGCACATGCTGGTTTATCGGCGCCTCGAAAGGATGGTCACGAAGGCAACCGGGAATGAACGGTTGGCCAATCCGGCTGTCAGCGTATTGTTATGGGGAGGCCCCGCAACGAGCCTGGTCCTGGTTGCGCTGATTCCGCACGATCGGAATTGGTCACTTCTCGCCTTGGTGTTGCTCTCCCTGCTTTACAACCTGTAATACCGGAAGGCGGCGTTGCAGCCCGGTGTTTCCTGCGACGGTTCAATGGAATTTTCACAACGGAACGCCGGCGTGGCTCCGGTTGACGGATCATCCGATGTCCTTGATTGAAATGTTACGTGGGTCCTTGGCCGTCCCTCCACCATCCACCCTTTACGCTTCGCGCTTCGTCCGGATCGGCTACCATCCGGATGCCTGCCGTGCTAGATTCACGCGGCCATGAAGCTCCTCATCACCGGCGGCGCCGGCTTTATCGGATCCCACGTTGCGGATGCCTGTCTGGTCGCCGGTCACGACGTGGTGGTCGCGGACAACCTGCTGAGTGGGAGCGCCGCTCACGTTCCCTGTCATGCCCGGCTCCAGTTGATCGACATGGCCTCGCCCGAGTTCGATCTTCTGGTGGAGAGAGAGCGCCCGGACATCGTGAATCACCACGCCGCCCAGATGAGCGTCACCGTTTCGGTTAGCGATCCGGGACTGGACGCCCGCATCAACTGCGTCGGGCTTCTCAACGTGCTCCAGAACTGCGTCAGGCACGGCGTCGGACGCTTCGTCATGATCTCCAGTGGCGGCGCCGTCTACGGCGACGTCCACCAGCGCCCGACCCCCGAGGAAGTGACGCCGCAGCCGCTGTCTCCGTACGCCATCCACAAGCTCACCGGTGAGCGCTATCTGGAGTTCTACCGGCGGGAAATTTGTCGAGGGAAGCATACTCCTGCGCAAAGACCTTAAAGACCGTGAGCGAGAAACCATTGAGAGGATCATCGCTCGCATTGATGGCAGTGTGGCCAAGGCCGAGTCGTCCTCCAAACAGGAGTCCGAACGTCTCGAAGTAGGCGAGTCGCTGGTGAAACGACTCCGCGCAATCGAGCCACAGGGTCGTCTCGTCATCGATTTGCAGGCGGTTTTGGCGGGCGATAGCGAAAAAGACATTCTCATGAAAGCCCGGGATCAATTGCTGGTCCCGTCCATCAGCCAGGAAGTCTCCGTCATTGGCGAGGTCCCACGTCCTACCTCGCATTTGTACGCTCCTCACATGAACCGCGATGACTACATCGAAAAGTCCGGAGGAGTATTGAACATGGGCGACGAGGATGGAATTTACGTCGTCCGAGCCAATGGCGAGGTGTTGGCTGATGGTATGGGCTCCCGGTTTTTCGTGCGGAGTAACAGTACCGTCATTCAACCGGGTGACACGATTGTCGTGCCCCTGGATACGGATTACGTCAGACCGATAACGTTTTGGACGACTGTCACCCAGATTCTCAGCGACGTTGCCGTTACCGCCGCTTCCGTCAAATCCATCCTGGAGTGATGTGTCCGGAAAGCGTGGCTCGGGCTGGATTCTCCGTGATAACGGTTGCGCTCGCAGTGACGGACGGCTGACGTTCCCGGCCGGTGATTCCAGGGGGTTGCCATTGTTGCGTTCGGGACGTCTTTCCTGCCTGCGCCTGCTGGAGGCGGAGTCCATCCACATCATGCGCGAGGCGGTATCGGAGGCCCGCCGTCCGGTGATGCTCTACTCCGTGGGCAAGGACTCCTCGGTCATGCTTCACTTGGCGAGGAAGGCGTTCTACCCCTCTCCACTTCCGTTTCCGCTGTTGCATATCGACACCACCTGGAAGTTCCCCGAGATGTATGCGTTCAGGGACCGGGTAGCGGCTGAGCCGGGGGTCGAGCTAGTCGTTCACGTCAACCGGGAGGGGGTTGAGCAGGGGATCGGTCCGTTCAGCCACGGCTCGGCGCTGTACACCGACGTGATGAAGACCGAGGCGCTCAGGCAGGCCCTCGACGGGCACGGATTCGACGCCGCGTTCGGCGGCGCGCGGCGCGACGAGGAGAGATCCCGGGCCAAGGAGAGGGTGTTCTCCTTCCGTGCGGGCGGCCACCGCTGGGACCCGAAGAATCAACGCCCGGAGCTTTGGCGGATCTACAACACGCGGGTGAACCAGGGGGAGTCCATCCGCGTCTTTCCGCTGTCGAACTGGACGGAGCTCGACGTCTGGCGCTATATTTATCTTGAGGACATCCCCGTCGTGCCGCTGTATTTCGCCTTGCCGCGACCGGTGGTCCGGCGCGGCGGCAACCTGATCATGGTGGCGGACGGCCGTCTGCCGCTCGCGGACGGCGAGGAGCCGGAAACGAAGACGGTGCGCTTCCGTACGCTGGGCTGCTACCCGCTGACGGGCGCCATCGAGTCCACGGCCGCCACGTTGCCGGACGTCATACTTGAGATGCAGCTCGCAAGGACGTCGGAGCGCCGGGGTCGCGTGATCGATCATGACCAAGCGGGCTCCATGGAGATCAAGAAGCAGGAGGGCTATTTCTGATGGCCCGCCGGTGCCACCTGCCGGCGCGGGATCTCCAGGCTTGCATGAAGGCGGAGGAAGAGAAGGATCTGCTGCGTTTCATGACGTGCGGCAGCGTGGACGACGGCAAGTCGACCTTGATCGGCCGGCTGCTCCACGACTCCGAGCTGATCTTCGAGGACCAACTCGCCTCCCTGGCCGCGGACAGCAGGACGGCGGGCACCCAGGGAGGTGATCTCGACCTTGCGCTCCTCGTTGACGGCTTGCAGGCGGAACGGGAGCAGGGCATCACCATCGACGTCGCCTACCGCTTCTTTGCCACGGGCCGGCGCAGGTTCATCGTCGCCGATACGCCGGGTCACGAGCAGTACACCCGCAACACCGCCACCGGCGCCTCCACCTCGGATCTTGCGGTTATCCTGGTGGACGCCCGCAAGGGTCTCCTGACCCAGACCAGACGCCACGTTTTCATTGCCAGCCTGTTCGGCATCCGCCGGTTCGTCCTGGCGGTCAACAAGATGGACCTGGTAGGCTGGGACGAGGACATTTTCGGTCGCATTGCCGGGGCCTATGGCGATTTCGCCTGTGGACTGGACATCGACGATACGGTCTGCATTCCCATCTCGGCCCTTGCCGGCGCCAACGTCTTGCGCAACAGCCGGGAGACACCCTGGTACCGGGGCCCGGCTTTGATGGAAGTGCTGGAAACGGTGGACGTCGCCACCGACCTGGCGCACCGGCCCTTCCGCATGCCGGTGCAGTGGGTCAGCCGGCCCAACCCGGATTTCCGGGGCTTTTCCGGGACCGTGGCCTCGGGCGCCGTGCGCCCCGGCGACGCGGTCAAGGTCTATCCGTCGGAGAAAGCGGCGACGGTGGCCCGTGTCGTCACCCATGACGGCGACCTCGACACCGCAGTGGCCGGTCAGGCCGTGACCCTGGTGCTGGAAGAGGAGATCGACGTCAGCCGCGGCGACGTCCTGGCCACACCCGAGAGCGGACCCGCGACCACGGACCGGTTCGCCGCCCATCTGTTGTGGATGGACAAGGATCCGTTGTTGCCTCGGCGCCGGTATCTGATGAAGACCGGCGCCAAGGTGACGACGGCCCAGGTCACGGACCTGCGTTACCGGATCCATGTCGATACCATGGAGCACGTGGCCGCCAAGACCCTGGGCCTGAACGAGATCGGGTATTGCGATTTCGTGCTCGACCAGACCGTTGCGTTCGACTCCTATCGGCAGGTGCGCGAGACCGGCGGCTTCATCTTGATCGACCGCTTTGCCAACGGCACCGTCGGTGCGGGCATGATCGACTGTGGCCTGCGCCGTGCCGCCGGCCTGAGGTGGCAGGATCTCGACATCGGCAAGGAGTTGCGCGCCGGACAGAAAGGACAGAAGCCCTGCGTGTTGTGGCTCACGGGCCTCCCGGGATCCGGCAAGTCGACGGCGGCCAACGCCATCGAGCGCAGGCTGGCGGCCCTGGGACGCCACAGCTACCTCCTGGACGGCGACAACGTGCGTCACGGCATCAACAGGGATCTGGGCTTCACCGATGTCGACAGGGTCGAGAACATCCGCCGGGTCGCCGAGATCGCGAAGCTCTTTGTCGACGCCGGCCTTGTGGTCCTGGTGGCCTTCATCTCACCGTTCCGCGCTGAGCGAAGCATGGCGCGCGATCTCGTCGAGGAGGGTGAATTCGTCGAGATTTTCGTCGACGCGCCGCTGGAGCTCTGCGAGCGGCGCGACCCCAAGGGGCTCTACAAGAAGGCGCGGGCGGGCGAGGTCGAGAACTTCACCAGCATCGACTCGGCCTACGAGCCGCCGGAAAACCCGGACATCGTGCTGAAGACGGCGGCCCACCCGGTGGAAGAACTGGCGGACCAGGTCGTTGCCTATCTGGAGGAAAGGGGATATCTCCAGAAGTCTGTCGAACCAGGCAAATCGTAGCGAGAGACTGGAAAATGGCGCCCACGCTTGGGCGGATCCGAGGAAGATGGCCACGGATCACAAGTTATTGATGAAAGGGGAAAGGGGGCATACATGGACGCTTTCAAACACGGCGTGTTTAGCTGGTGCGAGCTCATGACCACGGACGTCGACGGTGCGAAGCAGTTCTACACCGAGCTGTTCGGATGGACGGTGGAGGCCGTGACCAACGAGGCCAACCAGGGGATGCAGTACAACTTGGTGAAGGTCGAAGGAACGGAGGTCGGAGGGATCATGGAGCAGCCGGCGCAAGCTCAGGGGGCGCCTCCATGCTGGGGAACCTACGTGACCGTCGATGACGTGGATGCAACAAGCAGAAAGGCTCGGGAGCTTGGCGCCGACGTCATCGTGCCGCCGACGGACATTCCCGATGTGGGACGCTTTTGCGTCATCCGGGATCCCCAGGGAGCCGTGATCTCCATCATTACCTACAGTGGAGAGCACCACGGGTAGACGGGCACCTGACGGGTCGCCACATGGTACGGGACCGGGGGATATGATGATGAAGCGTTTGCTTGACGGTTGCTCGACGTGCATCTATGCGGCCATGCGAATCGTGGTTGGGCTTGCGTTCGCTCAGCACGGCGCGCAGAAGTTGTTCGGCGCCTTCGACGGCATGGACGGCAGCGGCGCCTCGGTCCAATTGCTCTCGCTGATGGGTCTTGCGGGCGTCATCGAATTCTGCGGCGGTCTTCTGGTGGCCGTGGGGTTTCTGACCGGATATGCGGCCTTCCTCAGCAGCGGCCTCATGGCTGCGGCCTATTTCGTGGCTCACGCCGCCCACGGTTTCTGGCCGATCCGGAACGAGGGCGAGCTTGCGGTGCTTTTTTGCTTTGTTTTCCTCCATATCGCAAGCCGGGGCGGCGGCGCGTTGAGCATCGACAGAGTCCGCGGGCGGTGAGTGGAGGGGAGCGAGTCGTAGGCCCGTCCCCCTCCACGTGGCCCGATCAAGCATGCGGGGACTCGCCCGTTCCGGCACTGAGCGCTTATGGCAACGTACGCGATAGGGGACATACAAGGCTGCTACGAGCCGCTCCGGAGACTCCTTGACCAGATCGGCTTCGATGAGGCAGCCGACCGGCTGTGGTTCGTCGGCGACTTGGTGAACCGCGGCCCCGATTCCCTCTCCGTGCTGCGTTTCGTCAAGGGGCTCGGCGCTTCCGCAGTCGCGGTTCTGGGCAACCACGACCTCCATCTCATTTGCCGGGCGGAAGGCATCGCACCTCCCAAGCGCCTGGACACCCTCGACGACGTGTTGTCCGCCGGCGACCGCGATGAGTTGATTGGCTGGCTGCGCCGCCTGCCGCTCATGCATTGTGAAGGCGGATATGTCCTCTCCCACGCCGGTCTGCTGCCGCAATGGACGACCCGGCGAGCGGCGGAGTTGGCGCGGGAGGTCGATTCAAGGATGCGAGCCGCTGATTACGGGGACTTCCTGCAGTACCAGGCAAGCTGCCAGGCGAGTACCTGGTCCGATGACCTGAGCGGGTTTGCGCGATGGGGCTGCATCGTCAGCGTGTTCACGCGGCTCCGGTGCTGCACGGCCGACGGCGATATGGCGCTGTCGTTCTCGGGATCGCCGGCGGACGCGCCCGCGGGGTTCGACCCTTGGTTCGCCTTGCCCCGGAAGAGCGCGGACGAGACGATCCTGTACGGGCACTGGTCGGCCCTGGGCCTGCATCTCGAGAAAAATACCGTCTGCCTCGACAGCGGCTGTGTGTGGGGCGGTCCGCTGACGGCTCTGCGGCTCGAGGACAGGAAGATCTTTCAAGTCCCCCGTGAAGCGTGACCCCCCTCCTCTTGGCATCCTGTCTCGGAAACACGTTTGCGCGCCTGCTGCTCCAGCGCCCACGCCACATGCTCCCGGACCAGCGGCGACGGGTCCTCGCTACGCTCCTGCAACGCCTTGACGATCGGAGGGTCGTAGGGTGCGTTGTCCAAGGCCACGGCAACGTTGCGCAGCCAGCACGCATGGCCGATCCGGCGAATGGCGCTGCCGTTCGTGTAGTGCAGGAAGTCCGCCTCGCTCCAGCGAAAGAGCTTCAGCAACTCAGGCGCGTCGAGCCCGTGTCTGGGCAGGAAGTCGGCTTCGTGGGTGAAGGCCGCGTAACGGTTCCAGGGGCATACAAGCTGGCAGTCGTCACAACCGTAGATGCGGTTTCCCAGGAGCGGCCTCAGCTCGACCGGGATGGAGCCGCGAAGCTCGATGGTCAGGTAGGAGATGCAGCGGCGCGCGTCCAGTTGATAGGGCCCCGTAATCGCGCCGGTGGGGCAGACGTCGATACAGGCGCTGCAAGTGCCGCATCGGTCCTCGACGGCCTGATCCGTCGGCAGCGGAAGATCGGTATAGATCTCGCCCAGGAAGAACCACGAGCCGGCGGCGGTGTTGATGAGGTTGGTATGCTTGCCGATCCAGCCGAGTCCGGCATTGCGCGCCAGCGGCTTTTCCAGGACCGGCGCGCTGTCCGTGAAGACACGGTAGCCGAAAGGACCCGCGTCCGCGACGATCCGATCCGCGAGGGCTTGCAGACGCTTCCGCATGAACCGGTGGTAGTCCCGGCCCAGGGCGTAGCGAGAGAGGTAGCCGAGGTGGGCGTCTTCGAGCACCTGCCACGGGTCCGCGCTCGCCCCGGGGAGATAGTCCATGCGCGCGGAGATCACGCGCGTCGTTTCCGGCGCCAGTTCCGCCGGTCGTGAGCGCTTGGAGCCGTGCCGCTCCATGTACTCCATCTCTCCGTGCCTTCCCTCGGCGAGCCATCGATGGAAAAGCTTCTCATCGACGCCGAGATCGACGTCGGCGATGCCGACCTGCTGGAAGCCCAGCTCGCGGCCCCATCCCTTGATGCGCTCGGCGAGTCGCGCGAGGCCGGC
This sequence comes from Binatia bacterium, assembly GCA_963422385.1. GTDB lineage: Bacteria > Desulfobacterota > Binatia > UBA9968 > JAJDTQ01 > JAJDTQ01. The sequence goes on from OY729432.1 coordinate 2,991,638, forward strand.
ATCGGTCATGGCTGCTGCCACCGTGGCTCACGATGCCGGCGAGTAACCCTTGGCAATCGTTCGAGAGGAAGAGCGTCGGCCAGCGTCCGGGCGTCCCGCTCGGCCTGATGACCGGTGCCGAAGAGCCCGGCGACGCGAGCTTCCCGGCGGGCGAGGAGACGAACCGTTGCGCCGCTGGTGGCGCCGACGCGCAACGGGGAGAGGGCGCCGTCCACGATGATGCCGAGGCTCTCTGCCGTCTCCAGGCTGTAGACGGGAAAGTGGCCCCAGTAGCGCCGGGTCGGGTACTGGAACTCCACGCGCCGGGTCGCATCGTCCTTCTCCCGTGCGAGTCGGGAATTCAACCGTAGAGCGGCCACGCCGTATTGGGGCACGGCTCCGCCATGGATGTTGGCAAAGTACCTGGACCGGGCTTCGGATGCGGGGCAGGAGTACCGCAGCCGCGGGCGATTGACTCCGTTTCCCCGCCCGATCTCGCGGAACACGTCCTCCATGAGACCGATGCACTCATGCATGGCAAGGAGTCCCCGGGCTTCGACTTCGTCGATGATCATGACCATGGAGTCCGCTCCTTCCACTTGCGACAAGAAACCCTGCACATCGCAGCATATGTATTTGTGAGAGAGGACACCAGGGTTGGACGCATGGTCTGAATAGGGACATAATCGCAAAACATGACCAGGGGTGAGGCAATGACGGGACGGAACGGGGTTCGAGCGACCGCAGGGGGCAGGCGGTCCGGCGCAGGCTGCCCATCGGAATGCAGACCTTCCGCGAGATTCGGGAGGATGACTGCTACTACGTGGACAAGACCGCCTACATGCGACGGCTGGTGGATGAGGGCAAGCACTACTTCCTGTCGCGTCCGCGGCGCTTCGGCAAGAGTCTGCCGGTGGACACGCTGAAGGAGTTGTTCGAGGGCAGCGAGTCCCTGTTTCGGGGACTGGATGTTCACGACCATTGGGACTGGTCGATGCGCCATCCCGTGGTGCGCCTGAGCTTCGGCAGCGGCGACTTCAAGGAGCCGGGCTATCTGCAAGCGAACCTGATGGAGCAACTGGACGCCGTCGAACGCGGGGAAGGCGTGACGCCGGCTTATGCCAGCGCGCCGGGGCGTTTCGGCTATCTGATCGAGTCGCTGCGCGAGCGCGCCGGGCAGCGGGTCGTCGTGCTGCTGTTGTTCGACACGCGCCAGTTCAAGGCCTGGTGGTTCGAGACCGGCACCCCGACGTTCCTGGTGGAGACGCTGGTGGAGCGCGGGGTCGGCGCCCTGGAGTTGGACGGCATGCTGGCCAGCGACGAGTTGCTGTCCAGCTTCGACGTCGAGGACATGGCAACGGAGGCGCTGCTGTTCCAGACCGGCACCCTGACGATTCTGGACAGTGAGGAGCTGGGCGGGGAGTCGGTCCATCGGCTGGGCTATCCGAACCGGGAGGTGCGGCAGAGCCTGAACAGAAGCCTGCTGAACCGCCTGACAGGGAATCCATCCAAGCGGCAAGAGCACGGCGTCCGGCTGCTCAAGGCCAACGACTTTGCCGGCCTGGAGGAGTTGTTCCGGGCGTTCTTCGCCAGCATTCCCTGCCAGTGGCATAGGAAGAACGACATCGCGGACTACGAAGGCTACTACGCCAGCGTGTTCTACTCCTGCTTCGCCGGGCTGGGGCTGGACGTCACCGTGGAGGACAGCGGCAGCCGCGGCCGGCTGGACATGGCGGTGGTGTTCAGCAGCGAGACCCGCAACCTGGCGGCCTTGGCGGTGGAGCGGGCGTGAACCTCCGCCTCGCGGTCCGCGGCAACTCCAACGCAGCCTCGGAGCAGTCGATGCCGGACGGGCGCAAGACGTTGCGGGACGCGGTTTCGCGTTACATGCCGCTCAAGACCGCGGCTGATTTCTGCGATGACAACGCGCGCCGCCTTGGCGGGCGGGAGGCGCTCGTGGATGCCCGTCGACGCCTCACCTGGTCGCAAATGAGAGAGCTGTCCGATGCGCTCGCGCTGGGGCTCCTGGGGCTCGGGTTGGAGCGCGACGCGCACGTGCTCATTCAGATGCCCAACTCCGCGGAGCTCTTTCTTGCGCGGCTGGCTTGCGAGAAAGCGGGGCTGAGGCTCGTGACCGTCGCGCCCGGTCTGCGGCGGGCGGAGCTCGAGCCCATCGTCCGGTTTACCCGACCCCAAGTCGCCATCATTCCCGCGGCCTACCGCGGGTTCCGCCACGCGGACCTCCTGGAGCAGGTCCGCGTTCCCGAGCTGCGTCACGTCCTGGCGGCATGGGATGAGGTTCCGCCGGGCTGCATTCCGTTGGAAGGGATGCTGTCCGAGGCCGTGCCGGAAGATCGCCGCTCGCTCTTGTCCGCCACGCGGTACCGAGTCGAGGACGTTTGCCAGCTCGCGACCACCAGCGGCTCCACCGGCATACCCAAGTGCGCCGCGGTGCCCCTCTACACGCGGCTGCTCACCGCGTGGATTCATCTCCGGCGTTTCCGCGTGAGCGGCGACGATACGCTGTGCGCCGTGACCGCCATCATATCGGGCGTGGCGGACGGGCTGATCTACAACGGCGTCTGTCAGGCGGGAGCGCGGGTGGTCCTGCTGGACCACTTCGACCCGCGCCGTACTTGCGAGACCGTGGCCGAAGAGAAGGTCAACGTCCTGCCGATGGTTCCCACCATGATTTCCCGGCTGCTCTCGTTCCCCGATCTCGGAGGCTACGACCTCCACTCCCTCCGCATGGTCGTCAGCCACGGCTCGCCTCTTCCCCATGGGGTGGGTCGCGATGCCGAGGCGCGGCTGGGTTGCCGGATCATGCAGGGCTACGGCAGCGTGGACTGCGGCGGTCTGTGCGCCACCTCCTGGGAAGACCCTCCCGACGTACGCATCGGATCCGTGGGCCGGCCCCTGGAGGGCAACGGGATGCGGATCATGGACGAGGAGGGCAATGAAGTCCCCCGGGGAGAAGCGGGGCGCCTATGGGTCCGCGGCCTGCCCTCGGATGCGCGTTTCCTCGACAACCCGGAGATCAACGCGCGCCGGCGGGCCGACGGCTTCCTGGATCTGCAGGAATGGGGCCGCATGGACGAGCAGGGCAACGTCTATCTCATGGGCCGGGAGCAGGACATCATTATCCGCGGCGGACAGAACATCTTTCCGGCCGATGTCGAGAACCTGTTGATCCGCCACCCCAAGGTGGGGGACGTCGCGGTGGTGGGCTATGCCGACCCGGAGATGGGCGAGCGCATTGCCGCGTGCGTCATCCCGGAGGACGGCGTATCGTTGACCTTGGAGGAGGTGACGGAGTTCCTCCGGGAAGAAGGGTCGGCCCGTTTCAAACGGCCAGACCGCCTGGAGCTGATGGACGGGTTCCCCAAGGTCGCCTCGGGCGACAAGGTGGACAAGAGGGCGCTCAGGGAGCGTCTCCCACGGGTTCGGCAGGGTCGTTGACGTGCACGCGGATGGCCCCGTAGGCGCAGTCCCACTGGCACACGAAGCATCCCTGGCAGTCCTGCGGATAGGCCATGGCGGCCTTGTTGCCCGGGTTCAGGCGCAAGACGTCCGTGGGGCAGGTGTCAACGCAAACGCCGCAGCCGGTGCACGCCCTCTCGTTCACTTCAACGCGCGGCATGAGAGGGCTCCTGATTGCGAAAGACCATATGCAGGTTCTGCGTTGGCCGCACCGGGACGGGATCGTGCCAGGAATCGGGCAGAGGCTCGTCCCAAAGCTTGAGGGCGCCGTGCTCCTGCTTCACCACCACCATCCTGACCCAGTTCACGTTGTCGATGATGGGGAAGTCCTCGCGGATGAAGGCGACCCGGCTTTCCGTCCGGTACCGGTAGGCGCGCAGCGTCGCTTCGAGCACCTGGATGTATTGCGTGAGGCCCCACACCTTGGCGAGTTCGTGGGGATCCGCGGCCTTGAGCCGGGGCACGTCGCGCCGGCGCATGTCGAGGAGCTCGTCCAGGGCCGCATCGATGCGGTCGGCGTGGAGGACCAACCCGATTTGCTCCATGAGTAGCCGTCCGAGGCGCCGGTGGACCTGCCGGAAGTCCACACCGTCCTGTTGCCGGAAGGGCGCGCGGATCTCGTCCGTGACCCGTTGGAGCTGCCCCGGCTCGGGGGACGCCGGACCCCCGGACCGCACGCTCGCGCCTGCGGCCCGGCCGGTCCAATCGCCGGTCACCGAGCAGAAGGACAGGTGGCCACCCGGCAGATAGGCCATGTCCGTGCAGGTGCCGGCGGCGTAGAGCCCCGGCACGGTGGTCTCGCCGCGTTCGTTGACGCGCGCGCCCGCGCCGAAGATGCCGCTGGTGCCGGCCACCTGATAGGTATAGGGGACCGGTGTCTCGGTGAGATCGCCGACCACGGCTTCCTGGTTCGACACCACGATGGGGATCACCCGCCTGAGGAGATCCATGCGTTCCGGCGGCACTCCTCGCAGGTCCATGGACGGTACCTGGTCCCGCTCCTTCTGGTGGGCGACGGCGAAGTAGAGCAACGCCCGGCTCGTCATCTCCATCCGCTTGGGATCGTAGTCTGCCAGGAATCGCCTGCCGTCCTTGTCCACCCACTTGGCGCCCGAGGGCATCAGGGACTCCAGGCCCGGCGCGGAAAGGGCGTGGTCGGGGTTCAGGTTGATGCCGCCCAGCTCCAGTCGCGAGAGCTCCGCCCCGGCGCGCATCATCATGGCGATGCCGTCGCCGGAAAGATCGATGGGCATGTAGCCCAGGGTGCTTCCGGGCCACGGATAGGGGAACTTGTAGGGGCCGGTGCACACCACGGTGGCGTTGGCGAGGATCTCGTGGATCTCCCCGGTTCGCGTGTGGAACCCGACGGCGCCGATGACCCGCCCGCCCGTGGGCAACCGCCCGTCCGAAGTGAGGAGCTCGGTCAAGGCGATGCGGTTCACCACCTCGACGCCGCTCTCGACAACGCCCGCCCGCACGGCCATCATCATCTGCGGGCCGCCTTCGGCCATCCACACGCCGTTGGCGAAGGCGCGTCCCGGGGCTCCCATGCGGACGATCTTCCGGCCCTCCTTGAGCCACTTGACGCCCCAGCCGTCCATGAGCATCACGTGCTCGTGCATCACCGGCAGGGACCTGGCCAGGAGGGGCTGGTTCACCAAGGGCCCGCCGAAGGACCGCATCCAGGCGCCGACGTCGTCGCCCGGCATGTACGACGGGTAGACCCCGGAGGCCAGGGCGCTGCAGCCGCTGCGGCCGAAATAGGACCGGTCCGCGAGCAGTACCCGTGCTCCCGCGCCGCGCGCCCGGTAGGCCGCGAAGGCCCCGGCAATGCCGCCGCCGATGACGAGCACGTCCGTTTCCAGCCGAATGGCCATGGCAGGGAATCTTAGACGGGCATGGACCATTGTTCAACCTCGCCGGGGCCACCGTCCGGGCGTCCGTGGGGCGGGCGTTGATGCAGGGGCGCTCCTTGTGGGCGCCCGGCCTGCGGGACTGCTTTCGTCTCCGGAATTTTTACGGCATGGTTCCAAGAGCAGGAGGAGATGCTAAGCTGAATCGGCATGGCCGGCGGCGCAGCGAAACGGTGTATCTCCCGACTTGTCGGCTTGTCCGAATGAGGAGGATGAGATGGGTCTGACGAACGTGAAAATTCAACTGCGCAATCCGGGACGTCCCGAATCGGAAGCGGTGGAGATCGACGCGCTGGCGGATACCGGGGCGATCCATATGTGCATTCCGCCGCACATGCAAATGCAGTTGCGGCTGGACGAAACCGATGCCAGGGAAGTGACCTTGGCGGATGGAAGCCGGAAGCTCGTTCCCTACGTTGCTCCAATCGAGTTGCGCTACAGGAACCGGATCGGTTTCACCGGCGCTCTTGTCATGAGAGATACGCCCTTGCTGGGAGCAATCCCGATGGAAGACATGGACTTGATCGTTGTGCCCAAGACAGGTCATCGTCAATCCGCTCAACCCGAACGTTGCGTCATCCGTCGCGAAATGAACCCAGGGGGCCGGGCGCATGTGCGGGTGCTTTCCAGAATGAACGGACGGATGAATGCGGCGTCCATTCCGTCGCTGGGGGAAAGTGCGCCAAGAGAAACTGCAAACAGGTCACTGGAGGACGAGGAGTGTCATGAGCACGATATTGGGAAGCGGCGAGTTTCGATACGAGGTTCAGGAAGGCTGGGGGGAGCTGCCTGACGGCATGACATTCAAGGAAGTGGCGGCCGTGGGCGTGGACAAGGCCGACAACGTCTACTGCTTCACTCGGGGCGAGCACCCCGTGATCGTGCTCGACAAGGACGGTCGTTTCCTGCGCACTTGGGGCGAGGGCGTCTTCGTCCGGGCCCACGGCGTCACCTTGGGCCCGGACGATACCATTTTCCTGACCGACGACGGCGACCACACGGTTCGCAAGTGCACCCTCGACGGCAGGGTGCTGATGACCCTCGGCGTTCCGGGCAAGGCCGCGGCCTTTCAGGGAGGAGAGCCCTTCAACCGCTGCACCCACGTGGCCTTCTCGCCGCAGGGCGAGATCTATGTCTCGGACGGCTACGGCAACTCGCGGGTGCACAAGTATTCGCCGGACGGCAAGCTGCTGTTTTCGTGGGGCGAGCCCGGCACCGATCCGGGCCAGTTCAACCTCGTCCACAACATCTGCACCGATCGGGACGGCTGGGTCTACGTCGCCGACCGGGAAAACCACCGCATCCAGGTGTTCGACGGCAGGGGCCGGTTCGAGACCCAGTGGTGCGACAACCTGCACCGCCCGTGCGCGCTGTTCATGGAGAACATGGACAACGGCGCCAGTCCCGTCTGCTACATCGGCGAGCTGGGCCCGGGGACCTCCCAGAACGGCGCCTATCCGAACATCGGGCACCGCATCGTCATCCGCGACGGCGACGGCGTCGAGCTGGCGCGCTTCGGCGATCCCGTCATGGGGGAGGGGCCGGGCCAGTTCATCGCGCCCCACGGCCTGTGCCTGGATTCCGACAGGAACCTGTACGTGGCCGAGGTGTCCTGGACCATCATGGGACGGCGGCTGGAGCCGCCGCGGGAGATGCGGAGCCTGCAGAAGCTGGTGAAGCTGGACTGACGGCCGCCCTTCGGCCGGGAGCCGGTATCGGCCGCATGCCCGGGCAAGTTTGAAACCCGCCCGGGCACGGTCTTCGGCTTGCCGTACCGACACTTGGTCAACCGGCGCCGGCAGCCTCTCGCGGCTGCTCGTCCTCGTGCGCGACCGGGGGCAGGATCCAGCGGATGGCCAGCCCCACCACCAGGGCGCCGGCGCCGCCGATGAGGTAGGGCGCGTTGGCGTTGACGTTGTCGAGGAGCCAGCCGGCCGCAGTGTTGGAGACGATGCCGCCGATCCCGAGACCCACCATGGCCACCAGGCCCTGGGCGGTGGACCGCAGACGCCCGGGGGCCACCCGGTCCACATACAGCGGACCGCCCATCATCAGGCCGGTCACCATCACGCCGTGGAGCATCTGCACCGGATGGATCCAGTAAGGGTTGGCGGTGAGGCCGCACACCGTCCAGCGGACGCCGCCGGCCAGCACCCCGGCGGCCAGCAGGCCTCGGGCGCCGATGCGCTTCAGGCCCATGCCGGTGCACAAGATGAGGGGGACCTCGACGACCAGCATGAGGATCCACATGTTCTGCACCGTCTCCAGAGTGCCGCCCTGGGCGCGGACGTAGACCGGCAACAGTCCCATGGGACCGGTGACGAAGAGATAGGCGCTGAACGCAAAGAGGAGCATGCGGCGCATGGGGCCCCTGCGAAGCAGAACGCGCCACTCGCCCCGGGCGGCCCGTAGCGACGCGATACCCTCCCTGGGGAGGGCGAGGCCGATGGCCGAGGCCAGCAGCACGATGACGGCGGCGCCCAGGAACATGACCCCCAGACCCGGCTCCGAGGGGCCACCCGGCGCCGGGCCAAGCCCCCGCCATTGCTGCACCCGGTCCAGCGCCACCGGGAAGATCAGCACCGACGCCAGAAAGCCCACGGTTCCCCAGGAACGGGCGAAGCCGTAGGCGTGGGGTCCGGAATAGCGAAAAGCCGCCAGCGCGACGGAAACCGAAAGCGGTATCACCGGAGTCGAGAAGCAGGCCAGGAAAACGGCCGCCAGAAGAATGGGCACGAACCCCTGCGCCAGCCCCAGAAGCACGAAGCCCGCGGCGGACACCATGGAGAGGAACGCCACGAGCCGGCCCCGGGCGCCGGTGCGATCCGCCACCTGGCCCCAAAACGGCTGCGCGACGATGCCCACCAGCGGCATGACGGAGAGGACCAGGCCCAGTTGGGTCCCGGTCAGGCCGGCGTTCTCCTTGAGGTAGAGGCTGTAGTAGGGAAAGAAGATGCCCAGCGCCCCGAAGAAGGTGAACCAGAACAGGGATATGGAGACGCCGTCGCGCTGGAAGGTCATGGACCCGAGTCTAGCGCTTCATCGACTCGTTTGTGAGACACGATGCCGTCGGGGATCGGACAAGGTATGAAACTTGCGGTGTTTTGCTATAGATTGTGACCCGATTCACTGATGTACGGGAGGATTGGAATGGCGCGACTCAGGCATGTGGCGATAAGGACCGGGGACGTGGCGAAGACGGCGGCGTTCTACAAGGAGGCGTTCGACCTCCAGGAGGTGGGCAAGGGCCGCAGCGGCGTCTATCTTTCCGACGGATACGTCAATCTTGCGATCCTGAACCTGAGGACCCCGACCTCGCCCGCGGGCGTGGAACATTTCGGTTTCCAGGTGGACGACCTGGAGAAGGCGGTGGAGCGGGTCTCCGGGCTCGGCGGGGGCCAGCTCACCGAACTCGCGCGGGTAGATCCGACGGATCCGTCCCATCCCCAGTCCTATTTCGAGGTCAAGGTCACCGGCCCGGACGAGCAGGAGATCGACGTGTCCGACACCGGATGGGTCGGGGCGCCCCGTCAGGATTAGGCAGCCTCCCGTGAACGACGGCAAACGGAAGCGAATGGGCGAGCTTTTCGAGGATCTCGTGCGGGTGATGGCCCGCTTGCGGGGCGAGGGCGGGTGCCCGTGGGACCGGGAGCAGACCCATGCATCGTTGAAGCGGTATGCGCTGGAAGAGACCTACGAGCTCCTGGAAGCCATCGACGAGGACGACAGCGCCGCCATGCGGGAAGAGCTGGGCGACGTCCTGCTGCAGGTGCTGTTCCATGCCCAGTTGGCCGGCGAGGACCGGCGCTTCGCCATCGATGAAGTGATGACCGGTCTGCGGGACAAGCTCGTGCGGCGGCATCCCCATGTCTTCGGCGACGAGCGCGCGGCCGACGCGGAGGCGGTGCTGCGGAACTGGGAGAAGGTCAAGGCGCTGGAGAAGCCGAAGGGCGGCGCGCAGGGGCATTCCCTCCTTACCTCGGTGCCGCGGGCCATGCCGGCCCTGGCGCGGGCACAGCGCATCGGCGACAAGGCCGCCGGCGTAGGGTTCGACTGGCCGGAAGTGGAGCCGGTCTGGCGCAAGGTTGAGGAAGAGTTGCAGGAGCTCAAGGAAGCGGCCGGAACGGGCCGGGCGGACCGCGTGGAGGCGGAGCTCGGGGACCTGCTGTTCTCGGTGGTCAACCTGGGCCGGTTCCTGAAAGTCCAGGCGGAAGAGGCGCTGGCGGGCGCCATCGAACGGTTCCAGAAGCGCTTCGCGCATGTCGAGCGGGAGCTCTCGGCCCGGGGCGGGAGCGTGGGCGACGCGCCATTCGAGGAACTGGACGAGTTGTGGGAGCAGGCCAAGGCCGTCGATGAAGGCGAGAAGGGGAGGTAGGAAACAGCCCGCCGGATGAGAGCTTGTCCGGTAGCCGGAAACGATGGGATGAACTTCAAGGAGGACCACCGATGAGCCACAAACATATCGTCCACATCTCCGAAGTCCCATCCGAGCCGCTGCCGGCTCCGGACGGTACTTCTTTCGGCGGGACCCGGCAGCGCGTCGGCGCCGCCGTGGGCGCCCGGAAACTGGGGTACGGGCTCTTTACCGTTCCCCCGGGCAAGACCGCTTTCCCGCTTCACGTCCACACCCTCAATGAAGAGTTGATTCATGTCATCGAAGGAGAGGGGACGCTGCGGTTCGGGGACGAGGCCGTGGCGGTGCGCGCCGGCATGTTCATCGCCTGCCCGGGAGGCCAGGAGATGACCCATCAGCTCGTGAACACGTCGGACGCAGACCTGCGCTACCTGTGCGTGAGCACCATGCAATATCCCGATATCGTCCACTACCCGGACTCCGGCAAGGTCGGCGTTTACGCCGGCCCCGGCGCGTCCGGCCAAAAGCCTTTTCGCGGCATCTACAAGAAGGGGACGGAGGTTCCCTATTTCAAGGACGAGACCGGTCCCGGGGCGAAGGGACGGTCGTGAGTCCGTTCCGCACGGTGTTCCTGGACGGGGCGACCTTCGGCGTCGTTTCCCTGGCCCGTTTCGAGGAAGCCGGTGAGTGCGTGACTCACGAGCTGACGGATGCGGACGAGTTGCCCGCGCGGCTCGAGGACTGTCAGTGCGCGGTGATCAACAAGCTCGTTCTCGACCGGCCGCGGCTGGAACATCCTTCGGCGGGGCGGCTCCGGCTGATCGCCGTGGGGGCCACGGGCACGGACAACGTCGATATCGCATGCGCCAGGGAACGCGGGATCGCGGTGTGCAACGTCCCGGGCTACGCCACCTCCGCGGTGGCGCAGTACACTCTGGCGCTGATCCTGGAGCTGGCGACCCAGGCGGCCCGGTACGCCCAGGGGACGCGCATGGGCCACTGGCAGGAGAGCACGATCTTCACGCGGCACGACTACCCGAGCTTCGAACTCCAGGGGCGAGTGTTGGGCATCGTCGGCTACGGCAACATCGGCCGCAAGGTGGCGGAGATGGCCCGGGTCTTCGGACTGCAGGTAATCGTGGCCGGTCGCGTGGGAGAAGACGGGGAGGAGCCGGCCCGGTTGCCCGTGGAGGAGGTGCTGCGGCAGGCCGATTTCGTGAGCCTGCATTGTCCGCTCACGGCCCTCACCGAAGGGTTCATCAACCCGCATACGCTGTCGCTGATGAAGCCCACCGCCTACTTGGTGAATACCGCGCGCGGCGGTCTCGTCGAAGAAACGGCTTTGATCGAGGCGCTGGAACAGGGCTGGATCGCGGGTGCGGCCCTGGACGTCATCTCGCAGGAACCGCCGGATGAAGGCCACCCGATGATGGGGGCAGCGGCCCGGCTGGACAACCTGCTGATCACCCCTCACTGTGCCTGGGCCGCCCGGGAAACGCGCCAACGGCTGATAGACGAGGTGCTCGAGAACATCCAGGCGTTCCGGCGCGGCGCGCGGCGGAACCGGGTGGACTAACGGACCCTCATAATCCTTGCGCAAGGGCCTCCGATTTGCCAAGCCATTCGCCGAAATGGCTACATTCCGATCGTAGGGCGACCAATCCGATCTTCTCGGCCACGCGGATGCCTTCCTTCCCTTATACGCCGGTATTGCATTGATAATTCGCTTTGATGGCGCTGTTTGGCAGCCGTCATTGACCCGTTCTGGTGAGTCGAAGGTCGATACCTCCTTGGCGAGCTTTCCAATCCGGGTGCTATGGATGGAAAGGTCCGCTAGATGGGGCCGAAGGACGAGGTTGACGAAAGTCTCTTCCGTCTGGCCCTCAACGATGAAATGCAACCTTGCCGCCACCAAGGGCGCCCGCCAATCACGTTCTTTCCCCACAACCCGGAAAGTGAATGGCCTTCGAGCCATCCCCTCAGAGCTTCCGTGTCGAGTCGTCTGAAGTTGGATCCGCCGTCTTCGCGTTCGACGATGACGATGTCTGTGGGCTCGAAACAATCGACGAGTGACATGGATCGTGTCGCGACGATGACCTTTATCTTTGTCGCTGCCGCGCGTATCAGGCCGCCGACAACGTTAATGGCGTGGGGATGCAATCCGGGTTCCGGTTTGTCGAGAATCAACACGTCCGGCAAATCCGGTTCGTATTGAAGGAGCAGGGTAACAAGGGCGATGACTCGCAACATGCCGTCCGACGCTTGTGACACACTGAACACCTGGTCGCTGTTCCGCTCGCGCCAGTTCAAAAGAAGACTGTAGTAGTCCGGTTCCAGCACAAAATCGGAAAGAAAGGCAGGATCAGCCGGATGGTGTCTACGATCCGTTGATAGCACTTGTTGTCGTCTTCCCGTAGACGCAACAGAACCGGAGCGATGTTGGCAGCGTCTTCCTTGATCCATCGGTTGTCATCCACAGGCCACTTGGTGCGGACGCGAGCGGTGTCCGATGTGTTGTGAAATCGATACACGACGATCTTCCGAAGGATGTCTCGAATGACACGGGCGGTCGTGTTTTCGACAGCCTCGTTCAGGAGTTGCGGCGTGCGGTGTCCAGCGCCCGTCTCTTGCCAAGGCGCGGCTCCAGGATGGTCTTCGCGGGAGAAACGGTATCGTTCGTCAGCGAAGAACAGAGTGTCTCCTGCTGCAAAAACCAGCCGGAATGCGTACTGATTTTCGCCCGCTCCGGTCCGAATCGTCAGTTCGGCTTCTATCTCGCGGGTCGTCGCCGGCCCGTGGTGCAGGATTGTGCTTGCTCCTCCCTGTTGGCTACGAAGAGCGGGAGATTGTCGGGGTCTGCCAATACCCAACTCATCATGCGAAAGAAGGAGATGAAATTCGACTCGTCGGCGCCGTTGGGGCCGATGAGCGCGTCGGGGTGCACGGCGCGAAGCCCTCAGGGGCTTGAATGGTTTTCAACCCTCCAAGGGTTATCTTGTCGAGACTGTTTCTCATAACGGGGATCCTCGTATGTGCGCCAAAGGTGCTTCAAATGCGTAGGTTGAAGGTTAGCGGCCCGTGATCAGGATTGCTCCGCCGAGCAGGGATACTGCCCCGAGGACGATGTTCATGGTGACTTTTTCGAGGTCTCTCAGGAACATCAGGCTGAAGAGGAGCGAGAAGAGCGGGGTGGTATTCAGCAGCGGGAGCATGACCGACACCTCGCCGAGGCTCAGGGATGTGAATACCAGGAGTTGTGAGACGGCAGAGACGAAGGCCGAGGGTCCGAAGTAGGGGATGCTCTCCCGGCTCGGCATGACCACCGGGAATTGCCGCTTGACCCACAGGTAGAACACGAAGATGGTGAGAGAGGTCCCGGTGGTCACAGCTCCGGCCACGAACGGGTTGGGCAGGATCAGCAGGCCGGCTCTGCGGAAATTCTGTGAAACGCCCGCCAGGAATGCCGCCAGCAACGGATAAAGCGCGTCCAAAAGCCGCCCGTCACCCTTGGATGCGCCCTTCCGGTAAAGCACCATCCATCCGCCGGCAACGATGAGAAGCCCCCCCAGATAGACCGAAGTCGCCGGGCGTTCGTGGAGGAAGAATACCGCGATGGCCACGGAGAAGATCGGTCCGGTGCTGCGAAGCGGCATGGCCCGTGCAACCCCGAGGCGTTCGATGCCGATATAGAGCAGGATACGGGCCAGCAGGGGCTGAAGCGTGCCGCTGGTCATGAAGTAGAAGGCCGCGCGGGAGCGGACGATGGACAACGGAAAGTTCAGGGCCACGTAGGACCACATCAGGACGGTGGTCACCACGTAGCTCAGGAAGGCGGCGCTGAGAACGCTGGATGTGCGCGCGCCTTGGCGCACCAGGATCGAGTCCACGGCCCAGCCCACGGCCGAGATGATGGGGACGATTTCAGCGCGCATGCAGCTTCCCCTCTAGCCGATGCGGAAGGCATGGGCAAACGAGGCGTCTGACAAGGTGTGCCCTCCCTCTCCCCGGGTCCCGGATCAACACTGCCCGTTCTCGTATCAATGGCGAACCGCCCGAGGGAGCCCTTGACGGCTGTCACGGGGACACGCTAGGGTAGCCTGCTGTACCCGGCCCTGTCGCCGTTCGCGATTCCCCGCAAGCATCCGGCTATGAAACCACCACCGTTCCGTTACCATACGCCCCGGTCCCTGTCCGAAGCGCTGGAAGTTTTGCGGGAGTCGCCGGGAGAGGCGCGGGTCCTTGCCGGCGGCCAGAGTCTGGTGCCGCTGCTCAACCTGCGGTTGGCCTATCCCGAGATCCTGGTCGACCTCAACCGGGTGGAGGGCCTGTCCTATATTCGCGACGACGGCACCCGGCTTCGCATCGGCGCCATGACCCGCCAGCGTGAGGCCGAGTTCTCGGAGCTGTTGGCGGCACGCAGCCCCCTCGTCATCGAGGCGCTGGCCCAGTTGGGTCATCCGGCCATCCGCAACCGCGGCACCGTCGGCGGCAGTCTGGCGCACGCCGATCCCGTGGCCGAGCTTCCCTGCGTCATGACGGCACTGGACGCGGAGTTCGTGGTGGCCGGCCCGGTTGGCGAGCGGTTGGTGGGCGCGAACGACTTCTTCCTGGGGCCCTACGAGACCGCGTTGTCGCCGGGAGAAATCCTGGTGGAGGTGAGAATCCCGCCGGCGCCCCCGGCCGCGAGCTTCGTGGAATTCAGCCGCCGTCACGGCGATTTCGCTTTGGCGGAGGCCGCGGTAGTGCTTGAGGGCGGCGAGAGCTGTACCGGCGGGCGGGTGGTGGCGGCTGGTCCGGCATGGATGCCGTCGCGGCTCGAGACGGTCGAGCGGCTCGTGGCGGCGTCCGGGGTGGGCAGGACGGATACGGGGTCCCAGCGCGAGCTGGTGGAGGAAGTGGCTCGGACGGCGGAAGCCGCGGTGGCGGCGCTGGAAACCCACGCCGACGCCACCGCATACCAGCGCCGGCTGGCGGCCGTTCTCGTGACGCGCGCCGTGGCGCAGGCGCTGGAGCGCTGGAGTCGAAATTGACGGATGCATCGACGGACAGGCGCGCCACCTCGGTGACGGTCAACGGCAGGCGTTGCGAGGCCGAGGTGGACGTGCGCAAGACCCTTGCCGACTTCCTCCGGGAGGACGGCGGCTTTACCGGAGTCCACGTGGGCTGCGAGCACGGCGTCTGTGGCGCCTGTTCCGTCCTGATGGACGGCGAAGTGGTCCGGTCGTGCATCCTCTTCGCCGTGCAGGCGGACGGTCACGAGATCATCACCGTCGAAGGCCTCGGCTCCGAGGAAGCGCCGAGTCCGCTGCAGCAGGCTTTCGTGGATCACCACGCGCTCCAGTGCGGGTTCTGCACGCCGGGCATGCTGCTGGCCGCCGTGGACCTGTTGAAGCACTGCCCCGACCCCACCGAGACCCAGGTCCGCGAGGCCCTGTCCGGTAACCTTTGCATGTGCACCGGCTATACCGGCATCATCCGGGCGGTGCGCGCGGCTGCCCCGCAAATGAAAGGGTGACCGTTCTCCCCATGGAAGCTTCATCGACGCAATGGAAGGGCCGTGCGGTGCCGCTGCGCGAGGACGTGAGATTCTCCACCGGCAGGGGCACGTACATCAGCGACATGAAGTTCCCCGACATGCTCCATGTCGCGTTGCTGCGGAGCGTCCATGCGCATGCGCGCATCCTGCGGGTGGACTTGAGCGCGGCGCTCGAGATGCCCGGCGTGGTATGCGGCCTCACTGGAGAGGACGCGGGCCGCATGACCGAGCCGCTTCGTTCCCTCATCCCGATTCCCGCCGAGATCGACGCCTATTGTCTGGCCTACGGCAAGGTGACCCACGTGGGTGAGCCGCTGGCCGCCATCCTGGCCACCAGCCGTTACCTGGCGGAAGACGCGCTGGAGAAGGTCCGGGTGGAGTACGAGCCGCTGCCGGCGGCGGTGGATCCCGAGGCGGCCATGGCGCCGGATGCGCCGCTTTTGTTCGAGTCCATGGGCACCAACATCATGTGGCAGGACCGCTTCGACTACGGCGACGTGGACGAGGCTTTCGGCCGCGCGGCGCACGTTCTGAAGAAGCGCTTCTACATCCAGCGGTACTCGTCCACGGCCCTGGAGACCTTCGGCTGCACCGCCGTCTACGACGACCACCGGGAGCAGCTCACCATCTGGTCCAACGACCAGCGCCCCGGTCAGGCCATGCCCATCGTCGCCCACAGCCTGGGCCTCACCCATGCCCGGATCCGTTTCGTCACGCCGGACGTGGGCGGCGGCTTCGGCAACAAGCGCAAGGCCCAGTACCTGATCATCGCGGCCCTGTTGTCCAGGATGAGCGGCGGCAAGCCGGTGCACTACATGGAGGACCGCCGCGAGAACCTGATGGCGCTCATCCACGCCTGCAACGGCGTCATGGACCTGGAGGCGGCGCTGGACGGCGAGGGGCATATACTGGGCATGCGGGTGCGGGACATTGCCGACGAGGGCGCCAACGTCCTGAACCCCACCGTTCACTCGATCCTGAAGCTCGGCAACCTGACCAACTGCTACCGCATCCCGGTGGTGCGCTACGAGGTCAACTCGGTGATGACCAACAAGTGCCCGTCCGGCGCCAACCGGGGTATCGGCAAGCCGTTCATGTGTCTGGCCATGGAGCGGATGATGGATTACCTGGCCGGGCAGCTCGGCATGGACCGCATCGAGTTTCGCCGGAAGAACCTGGTGCCGCCGGACGCCATGCCTTACACTGGCCCCAGCGGGGCGCTGATCGACAGCGGCGACTTCGGCGGCACCCTGGACAAGCTGCTGCCGCTCATCGACTACGAGGGATTCCTCAGGGACCAACAAGCGGCCCGGGAGCAGGGACGGTTCCTCGGCATCGGCATCGCCATCGGGCTGGAGCCCAGCACCTCCAACGCGTCGGCGTACATCCTCTCGTCGGGCCGGCGGAGCGCCTCGGGCGCGGCCGAGGCGGCCATGGTGCGGGTGGAGCACGACGGCAGCATCCTGGTGCTGCTGGGCGACGTGGGCAGCGGGCAGGGGCATGAGACGGCCGCGGCGCAGATCATCGCCGACGAGCTGGGGGTGCCCATGGACGGCGTGCGCGTATCGCCGTTCTTCGACTCCGCAGTAACGCCCTGGCTCTACGCCACCGGCAACTACTCCAACAAGTTCGCCGGCACCGACGTGGGCGCCATCCTCGGCGCCGCGCGCAAGGTGCGCGGCAAGCTGCTGGAGTTGGCCGCCCATCTGCTGCAGAAACCCGCCGAGAATCTGGAGTTGGCCGAAGGCTGCGTGCGCTCCCGGGACCGTCACGATCACGGGAAGACGCTCGCCGAGCTGGCCTTCGTGGCCTACCGCGACCTGCTGTCGCTGCCGTCCGACATGGAGCCCGGCCTGGAGGGCCGGTTCTACTACCGGCCGGACATCGCCAACGTGCCCGACGAGAAGCGCCGGGTGAGGAACCAGCTCTTCGCCAGCAACGCCGCCCACGCGGTCACCGTCGAGGTGGACCCTGACACCGGCGGCGTCGCCATCCTCAAGTACGGCGTGGTGCACGACTGCGGCACCGTGCTCAACCCGTCCATCGTGGAGGGGCTGGTGCAGGGCGCCACCGCCCACGGCATCGGCGCGGCGCTGTACGAGGAGTTCGACTACGACGAGCAGGGAAACCTGAAGGCCACCACCTTCGTGGACTACCTCAAGCCCACCGCGGTGGAGATCCCCGACGTGCGGATGGACCATCTGGTAACGCCGTCGCCGTATACGCCTCTGGGGATGAAAGGGGTGGGGGAGGGCGGCGCCATTCCCGCGCCTGCCGCCATCGTCAACGCGGTGGAGAACGCGCTGGAGCCCTTGGGCTGCGCGTTCGACCATCTCCCGCTCACGCCCGAGCGGGTGTGGGAGGAAATCGAGAAGGCCCGCGCTTCACGGCGAGATGAACCGTGAAGCGCGGGCCCTTATCATCGTCTGCCCGATAGCTTTACCCGGACACGACACCAGGGAAGGTCTGAACAGACCCGATATTGACGGGTACAGGGTTCATCGCGTCCGTTGGTGAAAGCGGGAAGCTGTCCGAGAGCGGCCTGTGGTCGGTTTACACGCAAGCAAGGACGAATCAAGGCGCGGTCTGCGACCGATCGGCCCGCTTGCCGCCGCCGCGCGGCGGCAGCAGACGGAACGGCCCCGGGTCAGGCGGTGTCGTAGCGCCGGGCGATGAGCAGATTGGTGAACCCGAGCAGCACGGCGATACGCTGGGTGTTCTTCGCCAGCCCCCGGCAGCGCACCTTGGCGTAGCCGAAGTGGCGCTTCACGTACAGGAACGGGTGCTCCACCTTGGCCCGCACCGAGGCCTTGCGCTTCTCCGCCGCTTCCTCCGGTCCCGCCTTGTCCAACAGCTTGCGCTTGCCGGGCTTCATCGCCACCTGCCAGTCCACGTCCGTGTCCCGGTTCTCCTCGCGCTTGCCCACCCCCTGGTAGCCGGCGTCGCCCCACACCCGCTCCTCGCCCCCGTGCAGCAGCGCGTTCGCCGTCGCCACGTCCGAGGCGTTGGCCGGCGTCGTCTCCAGGCTGTGCGTCAAGCCCGACTGCGCGTCCACACCAATAACCCCCAGCGGATAGGGACGCGGACCGCGCCCGGCCTTCGGATAGAACGGCTCGACCCGCTTCTCCAGCCGCTCCCACGGGATCAGCGCCTCCATCTTCTCGATAAACGCCTCGCGCCGCGTGTGACGCTTCTTCAGATCGTGCTCCAACTCCGCAAACGTCGCTTGCTCCATGGCCTGCTCTCCACTCCGTCATCAATAAACCCATTCTGCCAAAACCGACTTGTTCAGATTTTCCCTAACGTGCCGCTCCGACGGTCCGCCAACCCGGATACTGAAGCGTTTCTCCTTCGGTCGGTCGGTCGTCATCCGGATGAACCCGGTGCGGAGATCGTCTTCGCGGGACAGCGAAGATGTTCAACAAAGTCGTGCAACCTCATGACGAACCTTCCCATCTCCTGTCCTGTAGTTGGAAGTCCTTCTTTGCTTGCATGGACGAGCCTGTTTCTCCGCGACCAGTCTGACGTTCAGAAGCATCGGATCTATTAACAAGTGGCGTTGGCGCGCCAGCCAATGACCGAGGCGACCGGGCAAGGTCCCGATAGCGTTTTCCACGCTCCGCACCAAGCCTACTCGGCAACGCAAGTGGCATCGGGGAATCCCGACCACGGCGCGGAGGCGTCGGAAACCGATGTCGCGGAACATGGTCTCCACCTCGCCGTAGGTGTACTCCTTCAAGTGAAATCCGGTCGCAATGGTATCGAAGTATCGGGAAACGTCACAGGGACCGCGGAGCCGATTCGGCGTGCTACAGAAATAGTGCCCGCCGGGCTTGAGCGCCTCGTAAACATTCTGAAGGTGTTCTACGGCGTCGTCGGGATGCAAATGCTCCAGAAGCTGATCGCTGAAGGCAAGGTCGATGGTCTTCGGCGGAACCGGGATGCTGACGCCATCCGAGAGCACGAATTTCATATTGCCCCCCGCGTGATCTCAAAGCAGGGGTCACATCAACGGCATAGACCTGCCTGACTCGGTTCGCAACGTGCCGGCTCAGGGCGCCTCCACCCGCCCCGATTTCCAGGAAGGTCATTTCGGGCCCAAGCATGGGTTCGATCCAGCGGATTTGCCCAGACACGTTCCGGCACTCCACGTCCGGGTTGTCCCGCTCCAGGACCTGGGGATGATCGGGAACACGGGCAAACAGCTCATCGTACACGGCTGAATAGAGCACCCGCCGTTCCGGCTTGCTCGCGTTCCTGAGCTTGTCGGCAAGCGCTTTTTCGATCTCATAGTGCTCACGGATGCGGTCCTTTGATCTGTTCCTGGTGAAAGAGTTGGAGAACATCATTTAGTCGCTCGGTGCGGAACTCGTCTTCACGCACAGGCCGCGCAGGTCCGAAGCCATGCGGTCGTACCAGAGGGCCTGCGGAAACGGTCCCCCCGCCGTTTGGCGCCCTTGCACAACCGTTGGTACAGCTCGGGGTCCGCCAGCAGCCGCTCGATGGCGGCCCGCTCTCCTCGTGCTCGACCAGCTCGGGAACGCCGCCCCACCGCGCCGCCGTAGGTCGCCCGGGGATGGCCCTTGAACCCGGAGAGGTCCGTGTCGGACATGCACGGGCCGAACACATCGAGATGACAGCCGTCGGGCAAGTGCCGGCACGCCTCGAGGGCCTCGGCCAGCCCTTTGTCCATGTGCAGTTGTGCGAGGAAGACCAGCTTGTTGACCTTGTCGCGTCTGACGCGCCTAGGTGCCGCCACGTCTCTCGTATTGGGGAGCCCAGCGAAAGTTGGCCCTGCCGCCGAAGCTGCGGCGCGACTGCCGCGTTTCCACGTACACCAGAGCGGAGCGCATGCAGGTCCGGTCCGCCACCCAGCGCGCCACCGCCCTGTATCTCCAGCAAGTCAACCCGAAACCGGACCCGGAGAACCGCAGCACCAGGGGCCGGCGCGCCATTTTGCAGAGGGTCCCTAGACGGTCACGTTGCACACCAACTCACTGTAGTCCGCATCCTCGGGAATCAGGTCCCAGGTCAGCATCCACTTGTACTGGCGCTCGAATTCTTCCTCGGTGTAGGGCTCCGGATCCACGTAGCGCAGCCGCGGCAGGTAGAAGTCGTCCGGCGTGAGCTCGTCGGCGTAGTGCTCGGGGATCTCCGCCAGCATGTGCTTGATGTATTTCTTCGGGTCCTTGTTGATGTAGGTGACGGATTTCTTGATGGCCCGCAGCATGCCCTTGAGCAGGTCGGGATCCATGTCGGCGGGACCATTCTCCACCCCCAGGTAGTGACCTTCCACGAGCTTCTTGTAGCCGCGCTTCTCGGCCAGGGCGATCCACGGTTCCATCAAGGTGGCCGCTTCCACCTCGCCGTTCTCCAGCGCCTCGAACCGTTCCCTCACGGTGCCGGCGTGCACCACGTTCATCTCGTCCCGGGAGAGGAACCCCTCGAGCATGGACAGGGTGTGATAGTGCGAGCCCTGATGGTACTGGACCCCGACGCTCCTGCTGCCGAGTTGCATGGGCGCGTTGACCGGAGAGTCGGGCAGGACATAGACGCCCTGACACACCACCGCCGGACGCTTGGTCCAGATGGGGCTGCGGCGCTCGCTGTCGTAGGCCCGCCGCACCTGTCCCCATGAGCAGGCCCGGTAGATGTCCACCTTCTTCTGCTCGTACAGGAACTGGTAATTGGTGGACTTCACCAGCGTGTGATCGGTCCGGCGCGGGTCGCCGTCGTCGAACTTCGTTTCGCGGACGCCGGGCAGGAAGATCTCGACCTCCATGCCCTCTTCCTCGAAAAGCCTCTCCTCCTGCGCCACGAACCAGTGAAGCCCGAGGACCGCCTCGGCGCTTTCCACGTTTATCTTGACCAGCCCAGCCATTTGTTCGCTCTCCTTTCGAGCCCCGGTATGTGAGCCCGTCCGCGGCCGGCATGCGGGCGCGACCGGTGGCGGCTCAAGCCCATCCTTATTACAACCGGCACCGGGCAGGGGTCAAGGTCGAGGCGCCGGTGCAGCGGAACGATGCCTTTCACTCCCGCCCGGTCATCTGATACGCATGGCGCCTGTTCTTCATCGGCATGGCCAAGATCGGGGTTTCCCGTGCCGCGCCCATCAAGGGAAGCTCGGCCGTCTGCGCGGCCTTGGCGGTGGTCCCGGCCTACGCCCTCGCGGTCCGGAGGAGCCGGATCCGGCGGAACGTCCGGGCAAGCCGGAAGTTTTTCATCGTCGCGGGGGCCATCGAAGGCTTCGGCAGGTTCCTGTACGCCAGCGCCCTTCAACCCGGCGCGGTCCTGGTGAACGTACGTTTCGTGCAAGGCATCTTCCCGGGCCGCGGGTCAGAACATCCGCGCCATCCATCGCACTTGGCCGATGACCTCGGCCTCGTCGAGCCACGCTTCCGGCTCCCAGTCGGGGTGATCGCTCTCCAGCAGCCACCGGCCGGCGCCGTCTCTGCCCGCGCGCCTGACCACCATGCCCTCCTCTGTGCACAGCGCGTAGATGCGCCCCACGCGCCGCTGCCGCTGGCCCCGGTTCACCAGCACGGAGCAGCCGTCAGGCAGCGTTGTCTCCATGGACTTGCCCTGCACCCTGATGATCAGGCACTGGCTGGAATCGAGCCCATGGCGGCGCAACCAATCGCGTCCAAACCAGATGGACTCCGAGGTGGGCTCGGTCGGCGGTCCGTCGTACCGGGCGTCCAGATCGCGGATCTCGATGGGAAGAGCACCGGGAAGGCTGATCGGTGCGTCCGGGTAGGCCGTCCGCGCTTCGTCCCCGCCATAATCTTCGGGCCGGACGGCCTGCCCGTCGGTGGCGCGCCCACGCAGCAGAGCGCCCAAGTCCGCGCGAAACCCGCTACGCAGAGACCGGCTCTCGGTCCTCAACGCGCGGATGATCCTGTCCTCCGAGGGGGTCTGTCTGCTCTCCTCCGAAGAACGGATCTCGGTATCCTCGCCGCGTTCCTCGAAGAGGTGCGCGATCGGAACGCCCAGGAAATCCGCCAGCTTTTCCAGTTGGTTGAGCTTCCACTCATTACGCCCGTTCAGCAGGTTGGAGAAGTGGCTCGGTCGAATGCCGATGGCCGTCGCGATTTGGCTTTTGGTCGCCCGCCCGAGGGATTTCTCGTCGTCGATGAAGTCCCGGATCTGGCTTTTTGGGCGGCTCGAAAGCAGCGGGGTCCTCTTTTTGCGCATTGCAGCTTTGTAATAGGGCAAAAAACGGGCAAATGAGTATTCTTCTGCCGTGCGTCAAAAAGCGTCTTCATGATTGCTCTCCTGGTGAATATGTGTGGTTGAATTCACGGTTGGGCATTGGCCAAACCGTCAAGACTGCGACAGCCCGTGTTCCGGAACGGTTGGTTTCACGGTCGCCATAGCTTTGCCGCCGACCAGAGGCGGCCGGAAAGCTTGGCGGGTACGGCCGGTGTGGTGTCCTGTATGAACCGTGGACAAGGTGCGCAGGACTTTTCGTCGTCGGCAAGGCGCGACAACGACGGCCGCCCGTCCCACGGCGGAAACCGCAAATGGAACTCCGACGAAGCAGCTATCCGCGCGTCATGTGTGCGAAGTGCTGACGATGAAGCCTAAAACGGAATATCGTCGTCGATGGGTGGTGATGGGAACGAGGACGAGGCTTCGCCTAAGCCCTGGTCCGGGGTTTCCTGGGAGGCTCGGGCGCCACCCGCGCCGCCGAGGAACTGGACCCGCTGGGCGACGATCTCGGTGACGTAGCGCGTGTTCCCGGTCTTGTCCTCGTAGGATCGCGTTCGGATGTTGCCCTGGACGAATACCTGCCGCCCCTTTGCCAGATACTGGCCGCAGGTCTCCGCCTGCTTGCCCCACACCACGATGTTGTGCCACTCGGTGCGCTCCTGGCGGTTGCCGTCCTGGCCGGTCCACACCTCCGAGGTGGCGATGGAGAAATTCGCTACCGCGCGGCCGCTCTGAGTGAAACGGACCTCCGGGTCCTTGCCAAGGTTCCCGACGAGAATTGCGATGTTCACCGACATAGGGACCTCACCTGAATAGCCTGTCCTGAGCCTGTCGAAGGATTTCTACGTGGACCTTAGCCCCTGCTTAGCGCTTAGTCAATACGATTGTCCCATGCAACCGGCCGCGCCCCGGAGCGCATGCGATGGAGCCTCGGACCCTTTTGTTTCCAGTGACTTTCGACGGATAAAATCTTCCCGTGACCCTTGACAAGTCCGGGGGACACCCATAAAACCTGATATCTATTGACCTCTTTCCCATATCGGCTACCACCGACCCGTCTTTAGCCCATTGCAACAACCGACTCGGACCTCGAACGAGTACCGACTGAATCAAGGGAGGATCAACATGCGCAATCCGGTAACGAGAATCCTGTTGGGCGCCGCCGTGCTCGGCTTGGCCGCGAGCTTGCCGCTGTCCCAGGCCCAGGCCGCCTTTCCCGACCGCAACATCAACCTGATCGTGCCGTTCTCGCCCGGCGGCGGCTACGACGCCATCGCCCGCGCGACCGCCCGGAGCATGAAGAAGTTCCTGCCCAAGGGGGTGAACGTCATCGTCAAGAACGTCACCGGCGCCGCCGGCCGTCGCGCCTCGGTGTTCATGTACCGCGCCAAGCCCAACGGCTACACCATCGCCCACTTCCAGGCTTCCGGGATGCTCGGGGATCAGATGCTGTCGGAAACGCCCGTCGGCTTCGAGACCAGCAAGTACACTTGGCTCGCCCGCGTCGGCGCGGACGCCTTCGGCCTGCACGTATCGGCCAAGGGCCCCTACAAGTCCATCGCGGATCTGCAGAAGGCCAAGCGCATCACCTGGGGGGTCGAGGGCATCGGCGTGGGACGGTGGTTGGGCTCGTTCCTGGCCGCCAAGGCCTTCGGCATCGATTTTCACGTGGTGGCCGGCTACCGCGGCACGGGCGAGTCGCTGCCGGCGCTCCTGCGCGGCGACTTCGACATCTGGGCCCAACCCATTGACCATCCGTCCGTCACCTCCTATCTCGGGACGGATCTCCGGCCGGTGGCCCAACTGGACAGGAAGCGCGCGGTCAACGCCCCCGACGTGAAGACCTCCTACGAGATGGGCTATGACCTCTACTTCAGCGACCTGCGCGCCTTCGGGGGTCCTCCGGGAATCCCCGAGGACCGGGCGAAGATTCTCGAGGACCTCCTGCTCAAGGCCATGAGGGACAAGGACTACATCGACTGGAAGAAGTCGTCGTCCATCGTGCTGGTGGAGGGGCCGGGATCCTCCGTAGCCGAAGACCTGAAGTACTACGAGAACCTGTTTCAGGCGAATCTCAAGGAGATGCGGGAAGCAGCCAAAGCCAAGTAGGGATGGATTCTAACTGGCCCGTGCCCTTTTTCGGGCGCGGGCCATCAGCACAACACCGGGAACCGTAGGGGCCGCCTTCGAGGATCGAAGCCATGTGGGAACCTCTTGTGCAAGCGATGGGTCAGCTCAGCCAGCCGGCGAATCTGCTGGTGCTGGCCGTCGGCGCGGTGGCCGGACTGATCCTCGGGGCGCTCCCCGGGCTGTTCCTGGCGGGTCTGACCATCGGCATGACCTTCACCTTCGGGTGGGACCCCGGCACCGCCATGTTCCTGATGGCGGGGATGATGGGGGCGGCCACGGAAGGGGGGTCGGTTCCCGCGATCCTGCTCAACATTCCGGGGGAGGCGCCCAACGCCGCCACCTGCTTTGACGGCCATCCCATGGCCCGCCGCGGCGAGGCGGGCCGGGCCGTGGGGCTGGCTGCGGCGTCGTCCTTTCTCGGCGCCGTGGTCGGCATGTGCTTCCTGATGATCCTGATCCCCTTCGTGAAGATCATCGTGTTGTCCTTCGGTCCACCCGAGTTCTTCATGCTCGTTGTCTTCGGCCTCCTGACGGTGGCCTACGCGGCTCGGGGCAATATGCTCAAGGGGCTCGTGTCCGCCGGCATCGGCGTGTTGCTGTCCCTCATCGGTTTCAGCCCGGTGCACGGTGTGCTGCGGTTCAACTTCGGCAGCGACAACTACCTGTGGGACGGGATCCCGCTGGTGCCGTTCTTCATCGGGCTGTTCGCCATTGCCGAGCTGGTCAACCACGTGCTGCGCGGCGATACCATCGCCGAGGGCGGCGCGCGCATCAAGGTCGGGCTGTTCGGCGCCTTCAAGGGGTTCCTGGAGGTCTTCCACTACAAGGCGACGCTGGTGCGGAGCTCGGCCATCGGCATCCTCGCGGGCATCATCCCCGGTATCGGCGGCGTGCTGGCCAACTTCCTTTCCTATTCCATGACCGTGCAGTTCTCGAAGCACCCGGAGCTCTTCGGCACCGGCAATCCCGAGGGCGTCATCGCCTCCGAGGCGTCCAATGACGCCAAGGACGGCGGCGCCCTGCTGCCCACCATCATCTTCGGCATCCCCGGCAGCGCGGGCATGGCCGTGCTCCTCGGCGCCTTCATCCTGCACGGGCTTCAGCCCGGCTTCTTCTTCATTCGCGAGCACATGGACATCGTGTTCGTGTTGATCTTCGGCTTCGTGATCTCCAACTTTCTCGCCAGTCTCATGGCCGCCTTCGGCGCCGACATCCTTGCCCGGGTCACCACGCTGCGCGTGGGATACGTTGTCCCGGCCGCCTTCCTGCTGTCCATCGGCGGCGCCTACGCGGCCCGGGAGAACGTCTGGGACATCGGCATCGCCATCGCGGCGGGTATCCTCGGTTTCGCGTTCAACCGTTTCGGCTTCTCCCTGGTCACGCTGGTCATCGGCTTTCTGCTGGGGGTGCGCGCGGAGTTGTCCTTCGTGCAGTCGCTGCAGATCTCCGCGGGCAGCTATGCCATCTTCTTCACGCGGCCCGTCACGATCGTGCTGATGCTGCTGAGCATCCTGCTGCTGTGTCTGCCGTGGTTGACGAGCCGGAAAGCGAAGGCGTCGTCATGAAAGGGTCTACGCTTCTCGGTCTGATCCTCGTGGGCACCTCGCTGCTGTTCTTCGGGTGGTCGTTCTCGTACAGGGGCATGGCCGGCTTTGTGCCGCTGGTGCTGTCGTTGCCGACGGTCGCGCTGGCGGTCCTGTGTCTGGCCGGCGAACGCTATCCCGGCATCATGAAGGTCTTCGAGGTGAGTCTGGAAGACGTCCTCAACTCGGCCGCGGGGGCCGAGGGCGGCGCCGAGACGGTGGAAGCCCAGGCAGGCCCGAAGGCCGGCGAGATGAGCCTCATCGTCCGAATGTTCGTGTGGTTCGCCATCTTCGGGGTGCTGGTCTTCATCTCCGGGTTCTACCTTTCAACGTTCCTGTTCGCGCTGCTCTTTACGCGACTGCAGGGCGGCATCAACTGGCCGGGATCGGTCTTGATCACCGCTCTGGCGTTGGGTTTCTTCTACTTCATATTCGACGAGACCCTCTCTGTTGATCTCTTTGCCGGAGTCCTGTTCGGCGCCTTCATTCCGCCGCTGTAGCGTCCACACCGCCTCGTCGGTCCGCACCAAGCCCACGGTCAGCCGTGTGCCGGTCGCTTCGGCGTAGCGGCGCAGCGTGACAAAGGACGGCGACACCCGGCCGCCCTCAAGCCGCGCGATCGCGGACCGGGTCGTGCCGAGCCGCCGAACGGCGCCATACGTCGCTGTGGCCCGTTGTCATGTTTCCTCCTGTTGTCCCGTGTGACACACTCGGGTCACGGTTCAGGTCTTTGTGGGAGTCCTCGCCTTGGGGATTGCCACAACGGTGACCGCGGCGAGGAGATTGACGGCGGCGAACAGATAGAAGGTGTGGCTCAGGCCGTAGCGGTCGGCTACCGCGCCGACAATCAGCGGGAAGACCAGCGACAGCGAGGACCGGCCGACGTCCATGAACGTTTGGGCTGCGCCCCAAATCTCCTTGGGCGCGTGCTCCAGGCCGCTGGCCTGGATGATGGGTCCCACCGCGAAGAGCGCCATCCCGCCCAGCGACACCACGGGCAGCAGCAGCCAGCCGGACAGAAACAACGGGATCGAGCCGATCAGCAGTCCACCCGTCAGCAACGAGACGAAGATCGTGATCTTGCGCCCCCACCGGTCCGACAGGTGTCCCACGATGGGGGCGAAAACCGTCCCCACCAGCGCCAGGCACCCTAGATAGACGCCGATGGCGGGCGTTCCCATTTTCATCTCCACCGAAAGGTAGAGGGGCAGAAAGGTCGGAATGAGATTCTCGCCGATGGATCGCAGAGCGGCCACAACGGTCACGCCGATCAAGGGGACATTGGTGAGGACGTCTCTGCGTAGCGCCCGGCCGTAGGATCCGCTCTGCCGCTCTCGCGGCGCGTGTCCCAGGCGCGGCAGCAAGAGCCAGAGAAAGACCGCGGTGACGATTCCGGGCAGGAACTGGAAAGTGAAAACCGTGCGCCATGTCACCCAGACGAGCACTGCTCCCACAAGGGTGGGGCCAGCGGCGGCGGCGAGATTGCCGCCCATGGCATGGACCCCCAGGGCGAACCCCATGCGGTCAGGGAACCTGTCGCCGATGACGGCGCGTGCCGGTGCGTGCCACAGGAACCCTCCCAGCAGCGCCTGGATGCAAAGGAGCGCGCCGAATATCAAGAACGTGGTGGAGAACCCCTGAAGCGAAAAGAACAGGGAGGGCCACACCAGGGACAACAGCAGGATGCCCTTGCGGTCCTTCAGGAAGTCCGTTGCCAGGCCGCCGACGGTGATACTGATGATGTGCGATACGCGTTGAACCGAGCGAAGCGCGCCGAGCTGGGTGTACGTGATGCCGAAGTCTCTGGTGATCAGGGGCAGGGACACCGTCATGATGCCCTGGAACCAATGGGTGACGCCGTGGCCCGCCGCCAGCAAGGTCAGGATGCGGCCTCGCGTCGGCTCGGGCGCGGTCGCTGCAGAGGCGGAACGATCGGACAAGGTATTCACCCCGGATGCCCTGCCGGCGTTCCAGGCGTCAGTCCCGGCGGTGGCGGAGAAGGGAGGGAGTCGAACCCTCCGAGGACCTTACGGCCCTCAGACTGGTTTTGAAGACCAGCGGCGCCACCGGGCACCTTCCTTCTCCGGAGAAGCATGGGTTCGTTTGGGTGAATGAGGGATTGGCGTCGCCAATACCCTAGACAATCCATGATGAATTGGCAAAGCGGACACCTTGGCAACCTGCCTTCGGCCGCAAACCTCCCGGAGAGCTCAGGGTTCCGCCCCACGGTGCACAAGGTCGGGCGGGGCGAAAGCTTGTACTTCCGGCAGGTCCTCCTCAAACCTCTGAACCTCGACCAGCGTCGTCTGGGAGATCGGACCCTGTGCGAGGCGTGATGTCCCCTTGTCCAAAGTCAGAACGTTGGGATTGCCGTGTCGTTCCAAACCGCCCGGCGCCGCGGGGTCGAACCATGCTCCGGTAGCGAGCACGACGACGTTGGGCGAGACGTTCCCGGTGATGCGAGCACCGGCGAGACAGGTTCCGCGATCGTTGTACACGCGCACGACGGTCCCGTCCTCTATCCG
This sequence comes from Binatia bacterium, assembly GCA_963422385.1. Classification (GTDB taxonomy): domain Bacteria; phylum Desulfobacterota; class Binatia; order UBA9968; family JAJDTQ01; genus JAJDTQ01. The sequence continues at coordinate 3,020,350 of OY729432.1, forward strand.
CCTCGCAGCGGCGGTCGTGGGGTGGATCAGGATCGGCTCACGGCCCTGCACCTTGTTGGCCACGCTCACGGGTCCTGGATCGTGTTGACTGTGAAGTCTCGTGGTGGGCTGACTGGAGATGAGGTGGAGAGGAAAACGACCGGCCGTCTCTCCCCCCAGCCACTCCTCCGGCTCGATCCAGGCTGGATGCCCGGGGCAGTCGTCGTAACCGAAGCTCGCAATGGTTTCCGAGAAGATCTCGATACGCCCGGACGGCGTTGGCAAAGGGTGCGCGACGGGATCCGCTCGGAATTGGGCGAGCAACACCCTCTCCTCGCCCTCCGTTGGCAAGGTGACATGACCGGCACGCCAGAACGAGTCGAACAGTGGCAACTCGATACCTTCGCGAATCAACCGGCAGCGAAAGGTATCGTAGAGGTGGCGTAGCCAGTCTTTCTCCAGGCGGGCCTCGGTGAAGCCGTCCTTGAACCCCAATTTCTCGGCAAGGCCCGAGAAGATGTCGTAGTCGTTCCGTGCCTCACCGACCGGAGGAATCGCCTGTTCCATGGCGAATATCATGGGATCGGCCGCCTGCCAGCCGATGTCGTTGCGTTCCAGGGAGGTGGTGGCCGGCAGCACGATGTCGGCATACCGCGCCTGAGGGTTCCACCAGGGCTCGTGGACTATGATCGTTTCGGGACGCTGCCATGCCTCCACCAGCCGGTTGAGATCCTGGTGGTGATGAAAGGGGTTGCCGCCGCACCAGTAAATGAGACGGACGTCGGGATACCGCAGTCGCTGCCCGTTGTAATCGAACGGTTCTCCGGGGTGGAGGAGCATGTCCGTAATCCGGGCCACCGGAATAAAGGACTCTACGGGGTTCACCCCTTGCGGCAGTGCCATGCCACTGACGGACTTCACCGGATTGCCGATGGTTCCGGTGGAACCGTAACCGTAGCCGATGCCGCCTCCGGGAAGCCCGATTTCGCCCAGCATCGCAGCGAGAACCGCCGCCATCCAGTAGGGCTGTTCGCCGTGGTCGGCACGCTGCAGCGACCAGCTCGCCGTAATGAGAGTCCGCGTCGCGGCCATACGTCGAGCCAGGTTGCGGATGGTGGTCGCGGGGATGCCGCATATCACCGCCGCCCATTCCGGGTCTTTTGGTTGACCGTCCTGTTCACCCACGAGGTAGGCGCGAAAGGACTCGAACCCGATGCAATATCCGTCCAGGAATGTCTGGTCGTGGAGACCCTCGTGAACCAGCACGTGAGCCAGACCCAACATCAGCGCGGTGTCGGTGTTGGGGTGTGGCGTCAACCATTCGGCCTCGAGAAAATCCGCAGCGTCGTCCCTTACGGGGCTGATGTTTACGAACTCAACGCCGTTCTCCTTGCAGCGTTCGAGCCAACCGCGTGTGTTATGCTTGCCCAAGCCTCCGGCGCCAACCTGGGTATTCTTCAGCGGCATTCCCCCAAAACTGGCCACAAGCCCCGTATGCCTGGCGATCACCGGCCACGAGGTGGCTCCGCCGCGGATGGATCCCCAATCATATCCAAAGACATGGGGAACGATGACTTCCCCCGCCGCAAAGCTGTAGGTGTTGACGGACCGGACATAGCCACCCAACTGATTCAGGAAGCGGTGTAGCTGACTCTGAGCGTGGTGGAAACGACCCGCGGAGGCCCAGCCGTAGGAGCCCCCGAAAATTCCCGAGTTTCCAAAGGACTCCCGTACTCGCCGCAGCTCGCCGGCGACCAGATCAAGGGCCTCGTTCCAGCTCACGGGAGTGAAGGGTTCCGTACCGCGGCCCCCTCGATGATGCCCGGGTCCTCGCTCCAGCCAACCCTTGCGTACCATGGGCTGCCCGACCCGGCAGGCATGGTGAACCACGTCCGGAATCGACAGCCCTATTGGCGACGGATCCGGGTCATCGGCAAACGGGTGCGCCGCCACGATCCGTCCAGCCTGGACCTCGACATCGTAAACGCCCCAGTGGAGGGACGTTTGAACGTGCTTGGAGTGTGTCCTGCTCATTGATGCCGACCCCCAGTCCGGAGCGCGTTGCAATGCCTCGGAAAGGCACTTGGCGAGCGCTTCCATCTGCCAGGTTGGAAGATAGCCTGAGACGAGGACGCCCTTGAACAACTCCATCGCCTCAACGAGAACGGCTTTCTGAAAATAGACCCAAACCCATGCATCCCGCAAACGTGACAGCCGTTTCCGGTGGCTGGCTTTTTTCGGGGGCCGATACTACAATCGTGCGTCATGGAGGTGCAGAGGCGGGAAGTGTTGGAGCGGCTCCGGGATCACCTGACCGAGAGCGACATCGTGGTGGCCGCCCTGGCCTGTACCATGGTGGATACCTATCGGGTGACTCACCGGCCCGGCGGGCGCCCGGCCCGCCCTGCTCATGAAGAACATCGGGTTTGCGCCATTCTGCCATGCGCTTCTCAGAGGCCCGGCGGCGTCGAATCCATGAATGCCATGCAGGCGCCGGTGGCTGTACTGTTCCCGCCGAACGTGTTCTTTTGAGACGACGAAGGAATCATGAAACCCGCCGTTTTCGAATATTTCGATCCCACGAGCGTATCCGAGTCCGTGTCCCTGCTGGCCCGGCTGGGCGAGGACGCGCGCGTGCTGGCGGGCGGTCAGAGCCTTGTCCCGCTCATGAACTTCCGTCTCGCTCGACCCGCGCAACTGGTGGACCTGAACCGCGTGTCCGAGCTGGACTTCCTGTCCGTGTCCGGCGGCGAGCTGCGGATCGGCGCCATGACGCGGCAGCGGGTGCTGGAGCGCTCCCGGGACGTCGGCGCCGGCTGGCCGTTGCTGCGCGAGGCAGCGGGATACATCGGCCACGTTCAGATTCGGAACCGGGGTACCGTGGGCGGCAGTCTCGCCCACGCCTTCCCGTCCGCCGAGTTGCCGGTGGTCATGGTCACGCTGAAAGCCGCGTTGGTGTTGCGAAGCGAGGGCGGCGAGCGCGTCGTGGCGGCGGAGGATTTCTTTCGCGGCGCCATGACCACCGCCCTGGAGCCGGGGGAACTGCTCTCGGAGGTGCGGGTTCCGGCAACGGCCGCCCGGAGCGGCACGTCGTTCCACGAAGTGAGCCGCCGGTACGGCGACTTCGCGCTGGCAGGAGCGGCGGCGCTGGTGTCCCTGGACCGGGACGGTGCGGTGTCAGAGGTTCGGTTGACCTTCACCGGCTCCGCGCCCATCCGCGCCCGGGAGGCCGAAGACGCCATGTTGGGGGAGAAGCCTTCGGAGGCACTGTTCCGGGACGCCGCCCGGCGCGCCGTGGCCGGCATCGAGCAGGACTCCGACATGCACGCCACCGCCGACTACCGCCGCCGCGCCTGCGAGGCGCTTGCCCGCCGCGCGTTGCTGCAGGCCGCGCGACGGGCCGCGGCGCCTCGCACGGTACGCAAATGAAGATGCATGGACGTTCTTGTCGTCGTCGAGGCGGAACAGGCAGCCGTAGGGGCGGGTTTCTAACCCGCCCGCGCCGCACCTTCGCAACACGGGTCACGGGGGGTCGAATGTTCTCCCATGCAGGTACGGTATGAGCATGCGAACGATACGGCTACGGATCAACGGCGTCGAGCGTGCAGGCGAGGCGGAGCCGCGCAGGCTCCTGAGCGACTTCGTCCGGGACGACCTGGGCCTCACCGGCACTCACGTGGGCTGCGAGCACGGCGTGTGCGGCGCCTGTACGGTTCTCCTGGACGGCGATCCGGTGCGTTCCTGCCTGATGTTCGCGGTACAGGCCGACGGAGCCGAGATCGATACCGTGGAGGGGTTGGCGCCGGACGCGAACGTGCTGCATCCGCTGCAGAAGAAGTTCCAGGAACGGCACGGCCTGCAGTGCGGCTTCTGCACGCCGGGCATCCTGCTCACCGCCCGCGCGCTGTTGCGGGAGCACCCCGCGCCGGACGAGACCGAGATCCGCAAATGGATCAGCGGCAACCTGTGCCGCTGCACCGGCTACCGGAACATCGTGACGGCCATTCGCGAGGCCGCGGAGGAGATGTCGGACGGGCAGGCGGACGCGCCGGCGCTCCGACAGGATTGAAGAACGTCCATGCCGTACATCGGTTCGAGCGTGAAGCGAAAAGAGGACGTACCGCTGCTCCGGGGCATCGCCAGGTACGTGGGGGACATCCGCCGGCCGGGAATGGTGCACGCCGCGGTGCTGCGGAGTACCCGCGCCCATGCACGCATCGCCGGTATCGACGCCCGCGCGGCGCTGGAGCTGCCCGGGGTCGTGGGCGTGCTCACGGCCGCGAATATGCCCGGCCTCAAGACCATCCCCATGCGCACCGGCCAGATTCCGGGACTCGAGCGGTCGCAGCAGACCCCCATCGCCACGGACCGGGTGCGCTACGTGGGCGAGCCCGTGGCCGTAGTGGTGGCGCGGGACCGCTACGTCGCCGAGGACGCGCTGGAGCTGGCGGACGTGACCTACGAGGAGCTGCCGGCGGTGACGGACGCGCGCGCGGCCATGGGACCGGAGGCGCCCCGGCTCCACGACGCGGTGCCGGACAACGTGGCCGCCGAGTTCCAGGTGGAAACGGGCGACGTGAAGCGCGCATTCGCCGAGTGCGACCTGGTGGTGGAGGAAACCTTCGAGACCCAGCGCCACGCCGCCGTGCCGCTGGAAACCCGGGGACTGGTGGCGGAGTACGACGAAGGCCGCGACGTGCTCACGGTGTGGGGCCCCACCAAGATGACTCACACCAACTGGCGCATCCTCTCGGAGTTGAGCGGTCTGCCCCAGAGCGCCATCCACTTCATCGAACCCGCGGTAGGGGGAGGGTTCGGCGCCCGCGGCGAGTTCTACCCCGAGGACTTCCTGATCCCCTTTGCCGCCATGCACTTCCGCCTGCCCGTGTGCTGGATCGAGGATCGCTCGGAGAACCTCAAGTCCATGAACCAGTCGCGGCAGCAGTCCTACCGGGTGCGGCTGGGACTGCGTCGGGACGGTACCGTCCTGGCCATGGACGCGGAAATCCTGTTCGACATGGGCGGCTACACCCGTACCCACGGCGGCGTGCCGATCATCGCGTCATCGGCGATGCTGCGGGGCCCGCTGCGGGTCAAGAACTACCACTGTCAGGTCCACTGCGTGCTCACCAGCAAGACCCCGGTGGGCACCTACCGGAGCCCGGGCCGCTACGAGGCCAACTTCGTGCGCGAGCGTCTGCTGGACATGGCGGCTCATCGCCTCGGGCTCGATCCCGCGGAGTTGCGCGGCCGCAACCTGATCCGTCCCGAGGAAATGCCCTACGACCATGGCAAAACCCCGTTCCACTACACCGTCTACGACAGCGGCGATCTGCCGGGACAGCTCGACGCGGCGTTGCGCCACGTGGGCTACGAGGACCTGCGGGAGCGTTGCGCCCGCGCCAAGGCCGAAGGCCGGGCCATGGGCGTGGGCATCGGCTGCTTCGTGGAGACCAGCGGCATCGGACCCTGGGAGTACGCCCGGGTGGAGGTGGACAACAGCGGCGGGGTAGTGCTCTACAGCGGCATCAATTCGGTGGGGCAGGGCATCGCCACGGCGTTGAGCCAGATCGTCGCCGATGAGATGTGCGTGTCCATCGACGAGGTACGGGTGGTGCACGGCGATACCGCCAAGGTGCCCTACGGCAACGGCAGCAACGCCAGCCGCTCCACCGTCATGGGCGGGAGCGCCGCGGTGGGAGCGTCGCGCAAGGTCAGGGAGAAGCTCATGAGGCTGGCATCCGCGGAGCTGGAGATCGACGCCGGCGACCTGGTGCTGGCGGACGGCCGCATCAGCGTCAGGGGAGCGCCGGAGCGGAGCCTGGACTTCGCCGCCCTGGCCCGGTTGGCGCTGCCGGGGCCTGCCTTGGCCCGAGGTTTCACTCCCGGCATCTCGGAAGAAGACTTCTTCGCCACCGACAAACGGCCGTTCCCCTATGGCGTCCACGTGGCGGTGGTAGAGGTGGACCGGGAAACGGGCATGATCGAGATCCTCGACTACCTCGTGATGGAGGACGTGGGCCGCAAGATCAATCCGATGATCGTCGAGGGACAGATGGCCGGCGGCTTGGCCCAAGGCATCGGCGGGGCGCTGCTGGAGGAGTTCGCCTACGACGAGGACGGTCAGCCTCAGGCCACGAGCTTCATGGACTATCTGATGCCCACGGCCATGGACGTGCCCCGGGGGCAGTTCATCTCCACCGAGGACTTCCCCTCGCCCCACAACCCGCTGGGGGTCAAGGGAGCGGGGGAGGGCGGCATCACCGCTGCCGGTGCCGCCCTGGCCAACGCCGTCTCCAGCGCGTTGGGGGTGGAGATCACCCGCCTGCCGCTCAAGCCGGGCTACCTGCTGGAGCTCATGGACGCCGCGGAGAAGGGTTGAGCGCCGTGTCCTGCTCACGGCACGCCGGCCTCAACGGGCGTCCGGGAATTCGCAGGCAGGCTACCGCCCAAGGCCCCCGCGCTCGCTTCAAGGGAGGACACGCCCATGGAACAGCCACGCATCGGGCCCGGCGAGATCGTGGACATGCACGCGCACCTCTATCCCGAGGGGTGCTTCGACGAGGTGCTGAAGGCCCGGCCGGAGTTCGCCCTGGCCCGTTCGGAACGCGGCCTGTCGCTGACCTGCCGGGGCAGCCATACCATGTCCGCGCCCGTGGAGACCGACCTGAGCGCCCGCATGCAGACCATGGACGAGGCCGGCGTCAAGGTCCAGGTCCTGTCCGTCGGCGCCCTCAACACCGGTTGGGCGGACACGGCCACCGCCAGGCTCGTCAACGACGGCTTGGCCGCGGTGTGCAGGCAGCACCCGGACCGTTTCCGCTTCGTCGCTGCGTTGCCGTGGACCGGCACGGCCGCGCTCATGGACGAGCTGGATCGGGCCATGGGTCTGGGCGCGGTGGGTGCCGGCATCACCACCACCATCGCCGATCACGCGCTCGATGCATCCGAGCTCCGGGAATTCTGGCGCGAGGCTCACCGGCGCCGCCTCCTGGTGCTGATGCATCCGACGTTCCCCCTCGATGGTCCGGCCAACGACCGGGGCGAATATCTGTCCGTGGGCTATCTCGGCGAGACCGCCATGGCCGCGGCCAGGCTTGCCTTGAGCGGCGTCCTCGAAGAATGCTCCGACGTCCGCATCGTCTGGTCCCACTGCGGCGGCAGCCTGTGCATGGTCCTGGACCGCATCGACCGGGTTTACCGTCGCTATGAGAAGTGTCTGCGCCCGCCCGGCGAGTACCTGCGCCGATGCTACTACGACACCGCCACCCTGTCCGGCCCCGCCCTCGACTGCGCCCGTGCCACCTTCGGCGGCGAACGGCTCGTTTACGGCACCGACGAGCCCCACGTGCCCAACGCCAGCAAGGGTGTGTTGGCCGCGCTGCGGGCCCGGCGTTGGTCAGCGTTGGAGCTGGAGGGGGTGCTTGGCCACAACGCGCGCGAGCTACTGGAGTAACCCCCAGACGGATCTCAGGCTGAACGGGCGAAGCCACTCAAGACGAAGCAGCGGCCCTCATCGTGTATCGGCAAATCTTGATCCTGGATTGGAATCATCTTCGGAACGCGCCATCTTTGGCCGGTTGTTGCTGTCTGTGCCGCTTGAGGATAGGGACTTGGCACCGCGCTTCATGAGCCCAACAGGCGACAACGTGTTTGACTCTTGAGTTGTGAGCGCGCGCCTATTTCCAGCACGAACTGACGGGCGGGTATTTTGAAGCGGCCGCAGAAGCGCAGTAAACCGAAAGGGAAGACCGTGCTGGTTGCGGTAGGCTCAATCAGTTGGCGTGAGTTGGAAGAGCTGGCGCGAAAAGCGCAATATCGTTCCAGCGATTATCACAAGTCGGGTCCGGCTTCGGTTACTCGTCCAGACAAGACGGTATGCGATTTGTCCACGTCACACAATGCGGTGAATGCGACGGATCTGCTGATGTCGGGGTTTCGTCGAGGTATGGTGAGCGAACAGAAACGCGGTGGTTGGCCACAGAACGTGTGGGCGGTCGATGCTGACGGGATTGTATACGAGGCCCAACTCGGGACTTGGCGAATATCACGGATATCCGATGACAAAGGCCGACAGTTTCACCACCTTCATCCGTAAAGAGTGGGAGAACCGCGGGACATGATCCTCAATATCGGAACCGCTTGGTGCCGTGACCTAGGTGGGGAGATTTCCGGAAGTCCGGAGCCGGCGGCGGACGAGGTGACCCTCAGTGAGATCGTTATCGAGGCCGCGGAGGATACCCTTGCTCAAGTATTGGATCTTGAGACGGGACGGGTTCGCAACGGTGCCAATCTTTCAGCCTACCGATTGGCTGAATGGCTGACCTGGAACTGGTGGCGTCTTCGCTGGGAACCCGCGCATCAGAATGTTCAACGCGATCGGAGCTTGGAGTGGCGACAAGCGCACGAGACGGCTGGTATCGGTCGTGGGTGGTTGTGGCCAGACGTTAAGATATTGTCCGACGGTCTTCGAATCGAGCTGGATGTGAGACCGTCATCGGAGACTCGTACGGAGCGCCTGCGCTATATGTCGGACAAGAGAACGGTGGTATCCGCCGAAGCTTTCGAGGCTGGAGTCGACGACTTGGTAGGACGAGTCCTGGAAAGGCTGGGCCGAAGTCCGGTTCCCGATTCCGATCTCGCCATGGCATGGAGGGAACTTGCCGCCGAGCGAAACGACGCCGAACTGACCATGTACCGAATGATTGAGGCATGCCGGGGCTTCGACGTGGATCAAGCTGATCCAGGGCAGATCGAGCAGATCATTGCGGATGGTGACGAGTTGGGGGCCAGTGCGATCTCGGAAGTCGCGGCGGACCAGTTTCTCACCGCGAAGGAATTGCACGAGGCGGCAACCAACTCGGGTTTCGATACCGATCCTGGCAGTGGGGCGGACCCGCTGGACGGCTCATGGGATGGGCTTGGGAACATCGCTCCATGGCGGGTCGGCGCGGATGCCGCAGTGAGCCTCCGGTCTCGGGAAAGGTTGGGCGATGACCAAGTGTCAGATGTACGACTGGCCGAGTTGTGCGGAAGTGACGGACGTGCTTTGGACAAATTGGGTACCGGTGGCCCGATGGCTTTTACGCTCCATGCGAACGGTCATGGGAGTCGCGTCGTTCTGCGTTCGAAATGGCGTACGGGGCGGCGCCTCGAGTTGGCGCGCCTGCTCGCCGACCGCCTTCTGGTAGAGACCGCAGAGAGTCTCCGGCCCGCAACTCGCGCGGCTACTTACAGACAAAAAATGCAGCGCGCATTCGCGGCCGAGCTTCTTTGTCCTGTTGCGAGTCTGGTTGAGTTTCTGAATGACGATTTCTCGGATGAGGCCCGGGAAGAAGCAGCAGGGCGATTCGACGTGTCCTCTTTCGCGGTTACAGCGGTGCTCGTAAACAATGGCAAACTGGACCGTGATGAGATCCGCCCCATGATATGACCAAATCAACAAGGTGCTGCCCAACTGTCGGCTCTGCACCCATCCCTTTTCCTTGTTCCCAAGAGCCCGTGAAGCGCCCTGGCGTTGCCGTCGACGATCTTGGGCAGGCCCGCGGGCGCACCGCTTCGTTCCCCTGCTCATGCCACTCTTCCAGTGAGTTGGGTTCGTTTCGGCGGATTTCCGGAGACAGCTCTACCGATGTCGGAGGGCGCGGGCTCAGGTAGAGGAGCGAGCATAACCTTCAGCGTCAGTTTGGGCTAAAGCGCATACAGTGCCCTGGCGTTATCGTCGACGATCTTGCGGCGGGCCTCCGGGTTTACCGATTCATTTCCCTGCAGGATCTTCAGGGCTTCCAGTTGGCTGGAGGTGTCGGCGTGGCCGTAGTCGGAGCCGATGACGATGTGGTCCTCGCCGGCGTATTGCAGGATGTAGGGCAGGTCCTCTTCGGTCTGGCAGGCGACGTAGAAGCGGTTGCGGCGCAGCACGTTTTCGTCCAGCTTCCGGGTCCCCGTGCGGTTGAGACGGGCGCCGAGGTCGGTGATGAGGTAGGGGACCCAGGAGGCCGCGGCTTCGAGGAAGCCCCAGCGCAAGTCTGGAAAGCGGTCCGGGACGCGGCTGAGGACCAGGGAGTGGAAGGCCGTAATGATGGGCACCTTGGCCATCCACAAGGCGGTGGCCCGGGAGTGGAAGATGCCGCTCAGGGCGTGGTTCACCAGTCCCGAGTGAATGCACGCCGGCATGTCCAGCCGGCTGGCTTCGGCGTAAACCGGGAAGTAGTGCTCGTCGATGGGCACGCGCTCGCCCAGCAGTCCCTGCAGCAGGAAGCCGCAGGCGCCGTTGTCACGGCTGAAACGAAGCTCTTCGAGGGCCACGTCCATGGTGTGCAGGGGCAGTGTCGCCACCCAGCGCAGACGTCCGTTTCCCTGGCGCCAGATGTCCGCCATCCAGCGGTTGTAGGCACGGCACATGGCGGTCTGCGTCCGGGGGCGGCTCAGGGTGGCGAGACCGAGAAGGGTGGTGGGGTAGAGCACCTGGATGTCGGTGCCGAGATCGTCCATGTGGCGCAGGCGCTCCGCCACGTCCCGCAGCTCGGAAGACTCGGGAGTCGTGCCCGAGTTGGCGTGCGGAAAGGCCCGCTTGGGCTCCAGGTTGCCGTCGAACAGCCAGAAGTCGTTTCTGCGGAGCGGGTCCGACTGATCCGCGGCTTCCAGGATGCGGGGCCTGTGGCGCCGGTCCTCGCCTTCCATGTACTCCCAGGTTTCCTCGCACTCGATAACGTGGCAATCGGCGTCGATGACGGCCATGGCGTACCCCCCTCGGTCAATCAACGCCTATGCCGAGGACCCGTGGATGTCAAGGTCGAGCTACGGTGTACAGCACCGGCAAGATCTCCAAGGCGGACCCGCCCTGGACCTGCCGGATCCCAAGTGGAAGGGCAGGATGACCCTGCTCACCACCAACACCGACTCCTGCTTCATCGGCAACGTGCGGATTCATCAGGGGCAGGATTACCTCGACAAGCTCGCCAAGCAGGACTCTAACCCTTCCAGACGAAGGCCGGTCCTTCGCTCCGGACCGCGGCTTCGGTCCGACCGCACTGGGTGCAGTGACGCAGGGACTCGTCCGCGGCCATGATCTCATAGGCCTTCCGGACCGCATCTGCGGGCTCGTTGAATCTGACGGTGGTTTCGTAGAGCGTGTGGGTACAGTTGCCGCACACCCAGACGAAGCGATCGCTCTCGTCCGGCCGTCGCACCCGTTCCACCACCAGGGTCCAGGAGCCGTCGTCCCGGCGCGGCGAATGGGGCACCAGCGCGGGCAGCAGGAACATCTCGCCTTCCTTGAGGACCGCGACCTCCGGTTTGTGCTCGGGGGTGAGGTAGTGCAGGTTCAGTTCGCCCTCGAGCTGGTAGAATATCTCGTCGCCGGGATTGATGTGGAAGTCGGTGCGGTCGTTGGGGCCCCGTGTCACGAAAATGATGAAGTCCGAGTCCTCCCAGATGACTCTTCGTCTGCCCCAGTCGCCACGGTTTTCGTCGATCCAGTTTCTCAGATTGAAGCGGGTGAGGTGTGGGAACATGGTATCTCCTTGACGTTGGTCTCGAGGACGACGCCGGTGGGGCGACGTTGGGATTGTGGGTCGCCGCCGGATGGACGATGGCATCGGTCCCCGCGGCGGCCTCCATCACCTGGTCTGGGTCCTGTATCTCCCCCATCAGGTGCTTGATGCGTGGTAACACCGGGCAACGTTCCCCGTCAACAAAACGGACATTTCCCGCGGACTGCTTTGACAGAAGGGTTGCGAGGCGGTAGAAGCAGGAACTTTCCTTAAGGGTGGATCGAGCACCGGTCCGGGAAGATCTTGACGGGAGGTGGAATGCAAAGCTTGGCGCGGGCGTACGAAAGACTCCTGGAAGCGTTCAAGACAGGAGCGGAGATCGTCGTCTTCCTAATCTTCTTTCTCATCGTTACCGAGGTATTCGTACGTCTGGTGGGGCTCCAACCGTCCTCCTACACCCTGGGTGTGGTCGAGTACGGCCTCCTGTGGTTTACCATGCTGGGAGCGCCGTGGCTGGTGCGCATGAAAGGCCACGTGTTCGTGGACTCCCTGGTGCAACTCCTGCCCACGGTCGTGCAGCACGTGCTGGCGAGACTCGTCTACGTCATCTGCATCGTCTGCTCGCTCTTCTTCATCTATTATTCCACGGACCTCGCCATCGACGCGTTCCTCTCGGGTGAGATGGACATCCGGGGTGAAGCCCAACCGCTTTGGCTCCTCCTCGCGCCCATGCCGTTGTCGTTCGCCATGGTGGCCTTCGAGTTCCTCCGGTTCCTGGTGGGTGTGGACACCATGTACACCTCGCGCATCGAGGTTCGGGAGAACGTGTGATGGAATGGTACTGGGCATTCGCTCTTCTGGTGGGCATGGTCGTCTGTCTGATGGCCATCGGGGTCCCCGTGGCCTTCGCTTTCATCACCACGAACTTCGTCGGCATCTTCATCTTTGCCGGCGTCCACGGCTTCATCCAGGTGGCGGACAACTCCACCGTGCTGATTACCCGTTTCACCTTGGGTCCCGTGCCCATGTTCATCCTCATGGGGGCGCTGTTCTTTCATACCGGCCTGGCGATCCGCGTGTTCGACGGGCTCGACAGCCTGTTCGGCAAGCTCAGAGGCCGGCTCTGTTACCTGACGGTGGCCGGCGGCACGATCTTCTCCACCCTCACGGGCTCGTCCATGGCCAATACCGCCATGCTGGGATCGTTGCTGGTGCCGGAGATGCAGCGGCGGGGCTACAACTGGCGCATGTCCATGGGGCCCATCCTGGGCACCGGCGGACTGGCCATGATCATCCCGCCCTCGGCGCTGGCCGTGCTTCTCGCCAGCGTCGCCAACATCGACGTCGGCCGTCTGCTGATCGCGGGTTTTCTGCCGGGGTTCGTCCTGGCCCTGCTGTATGCCGGCATGCTGTACCTCCAGATCGTTATCAACCCCGCGGGGGCGCCAGCCTATGACGTGCCCCCCACCACATGGGCCCACAAGGTCAAGTTCGTAACTTTCAACATCCTGCCGGTGAGCCTCGTGATCTTCATGGTCATCGGCTTCATCATCCTGGGCATCGCCACCCCCACCGAGTCGGCAGCCTGCGGCGTGTTGGGCGTGGTCATCCTGGCCGTGGGCTTTCGCGCGCTCAAGTGGGAGGCCGTTCGCACCTCCTTGTCGGGCACCGTGCGGGTGGCCGGCATGGTGTTCCTCATCATCATGAACTCGACGGTGTTCAGCCAGCTCCTGGCCTACTCGGGCGCCACCGCCGGCATGCTGGAATGGGCCACCAGCTTCGAGGTGTCCCGTCTGGTGGTGCTGTCGGTCATGTTCCTGATTCTCATCGTGCTGGGCATGTTCATGGACGCCACCTCCATGATGCTCATCACCGTGCCCATCTTCTTTCCCCTGGCCGAGGCCCTGGGCTTCGACCTGATCTGGTTCGGCCTGTTCGTGCTGATGACGCTGGAGATGGCGGGTACCACGCCACCGTTCGGATTGCTGCTCTACGTCATGCTCGGGGTTGCGCCTCGTGGCACCACGCTGCTGCAGGTGGCCAACGCGGCGATCCCGTTCCTGGTGTGCGATCTGATCCTGATTCTCATCCTGATCTGGTATCCCCAGCTCGCGCTGTTCCTTCCCAATCTGATGGATTGAGACGATGCACTACGGCGCGGCGTCTTTGCGCAAGGCCTCCAGCGCTTCCGAAAGCAAACGCCCCCGATCCGGCACTTCGGATCGAGGGCGTTTCTCATTGCTTCGACGGTGCGACCCTCAGGGTGCGCGGTACATCTTCTCCTTCAGCTTCGCGAACGGAACCGTATACTTCTTTTTCGAGCGGACCTCCCAGGCAAGCTCGTATACGGTGCGCAGATAGGCCTTTCGGGCCTCGCCCTTGAGCTCCATTTTCTCAAGGCCCGAAGCCCACAGCTTCTCGTTGTCGGCGTCGGCCTTCCTGCGGAGGATCGGCTCGCTGTCCTGCTCGAACGCCAGACCGGTCTTGGTGAGCTTGTCCTGCACGGATTTCGACAGCGATTTCCACTTGTTCAGGTTGATCACGACCATGGATCCGCTGCGATAGAATCCGGGGTAAACGCGGTACTTGAGGAACTTCTGGACGCCGTACTTGGCCAGTGCTCCCTCGGGCCATGCGAGCCCCTGGACCACGCCCCGCTGCAGACCGGTATACATCTCCGCCGGTGCCATGGTTACGGGAATGGCCCTCATGGCACTGAGGAATGGTCTGTACGTTGCGGTGGAGCGCATCTTGTGGCCCGATAGATCGAGACCCGTCTTGGTGCTCTCCTTGGGCTTGAAGGTGGTGTAGATGTGGAAGTCGACGCCGTAACAGCACCAGCCCAGGATCATCCCGTTGAATTTCTCTGCCCACACCGGTTGGAGCTGGTCGATGGCGCCGTTATCACGGAGTTCCCTGGTGGACAGGTTGGTCACCGAGGTCAGGCCGGCTTCCGCCACCATTCCCTCGTAATAGCCCATGGGGCAGAAGATCATGTCCACCAGGCCCCGCCTGAGCGCCGGGCCCTGTTTCTGTCGCGGTGACACCTCCGGACCGCCCACGTAGTGGAGCCTGGCCTCGCCCCTGGCGACTTCGTTGAACTTGTCGTGGAAGGCCTGGAAGTAGGTTTCCACTTGGTCGTGGGTCTTTGCCAGGCAGGTGCTTACCTTCAGCGTGACCGCGGCTTGCGCGGATGCGGCCAGAACGAGCAGAGCGAACGCCAGCGCGCCGAACGCCCCCAGTGTCAACTTCCTCATCCGTATACCCTCCTTTGTCAGGGGAATCTCCCCACTGGATTATTGCCTCGGCCAAAGCCGGATCAGGTGCTGACCTGTAGTAAAGTCAGGGAGGGTTGTCAAGAACATTGTCCAAGCGCACCGTCGATTACCGTCAGCGTGGCCGAACTCGTAGCGCGCTATCTTGAGGAGCATGTCGAGGTGCGCTGCAAGGCGAGCACGCGGAAGATGTACCGCAACGTCGTGCGAGCGCTTTATCCTGCCGGTCTACGGCGGTCTTACCCTGGACGAGGTGGACCGGGAGCACATCGCCACCCTGCACTTGAACTTCGCGACTTCCCCCCCATCAGGCGAACCGGGCGCTCGCCGATCTGCCGCGCATCGAGGGCATCCCCGGCACCAAGCCGGGGCGGGGAACGACCCTTTACCCCTTACAAACGCCGTTATGGTCTCGCCCGGACTCGCTTCCTCGGTTTGGCGAAAGACATGATCTTCCACGGCCTCGCGGCCATCGCCCACAATATCCGCAGGGGCGCCAGGTTCCTGCGGATATTGTGGTGTTCGGGATACAGCTTATGCAGGCCACAGTGTGCCCGGACGATGGAAAATCAAGCCTGAACAGCCTGAAATCCACTCAAACAAGCTGCCGGATAGCAACAACCGTGGCTCATCCTCGCCTAAATCCTCATCCCATTTTGGATTTCCGACAAACATATGGCTTCGAGAACTCCGCATCCCACGCCCCCATATCTTCCCTGTATCCGATCTCCCTGAGGCCCATAACATCGGAGGTCAGCCTGGAGAGCGGGAGCGAAAGGGATTTTCCCAGCGGAACTGTCATCGTAACACCATAAAGGGTCTCGCGTTCTCCTATATATTCCGGTTCCAACGCATTTGCCCTGATGTTCGTATAGATGCCTACAGGGGCGGCGCAAGAAATATTATTGACCTGGATGTTCTGACTGCCTGCTACGACTTGCAGGCAGTCAGGAAGGAGCTAATCTTGGTCGCTCTTCGAACACGCTTCGTAGATCGACACCTTCACCATGGAATTTTCGTCAGCCAAAGCGCTGATGGGAGTGGCGAAGACCGCGAGCGCCAGTGTCGCCGGTAGCCCGAAACGCGTTCTCATGGATCGGATATTCATCATGTGTCCCTCCCGTGATGCCGACGTCACCCTTTGATACCGAAGGGCGGAATGCCGAAATCACTTTAGTATACCACCTCTATTCTAAGCTTCTAAGAACAGAGATAGTATAACTTATTGTGTTGGTCAAGGGAAGGGGAGATCTGTTTTGTTGTGTACTGGGTACGTTACCGGGGGACGCTGAGTAGATCAAGGGCATGCTGTTGCAGCGGGGTGGGCATGGTAGGCGAGCAGGGACAGAAAGACATGAGCGCGCACCCGCTCGGGGCGGTAGTGATGGATGGGGCGGACCTTGAGGTCCGCGGTTTCGAAGCTGGGGAAGGCCCGTTCGACCCGGCTCCACCCCTTGTAATCTAGCACTACGCCCTCGGCGTTGAAGGTGGCTCGGGGCAAGCTGGTGCGGATCACGTAGAGCCCGTCCAAGGCTGCTTCTTCGGCGATGGCGCTCTGTTTGCGCCGGTAGGCGAAGCCGTCTTCGGTGATGTCGAGCTCGAAGTGCCTGGCCATCTTGTAGAGACCGATGATCTTGCCCACCCGCAGGGCGATCTTGTCCTTGCCCGTGAGACGGCGCTTGGGCGTCTGCCGGCCGCCGCCGCCACCCGGTCGAGTTCCCCCTCGGGGGCCTGCAACAGTTCCTCGCGCTTGCGCCCCCGCTCCTGGGCCAGCCGTATGCCAGGGGGAGGGCTCAGCGAACCTGCGGGGCAGGACCTTGGCAGGTCGGGCCGATCCACCAACGGCAGAATCCCTGTTTGCCATCGGCTGGTTGTACCCGTACTATTTCCTGTACAATTCCATCGGGAGCGTGACGGCATGGATACGATTACATACTCCGACGCTCGGGCACGCCTCGCCAAGACCATGGAGAAGGTCTGCGACGACCATGCGCCAGTGGTTGTCACTCGAAAGAACCACCGCTCCGTGGTGATGATTTCCCTGGAGGACTATCAAGCGTTGGAGGAGACCGCCTACCTTCTCCGCAGCCCGAGGAACGCGCGGCGGCTTCTGCAATCGATTGCCGAGCTCGAATCCGGTGCGGGCGAGGCGAGAGAGCTTAGCGAGTGAGGCTGATATTCTCCCAGGATGCGTGGGACGATTATCTCCATTGGCAGAAGACGGACCGAAAGCTCCTCAACCGGGTCAACCTCCTGATCCGGGACGTTCTTTGCTCACCCTTTGAAGGCGTCGGCAAACTCGAACCGCTGAAGCACGGCTTGGTCGGCTACTGGTCACGTCGCATTGATGACCAACACCGGCTCGTCTACAAGGTGGAAGGCGAGTCCGTGATGATCGCACAATGCCGCTATCATTACTGACCCCCTGTCCGGATAGCACGCCCGGATCATCGGTCGGTCACTGGCCGCAGCATGATCGAGGGTTGCGATCCAACGGCTGAACCGTCTACGCCGTGCTTTGCAGCCTGAGATTGCCGCGGGCGTCCACGGACAGATCGAAGGACGGGTAGACGACGGTGGTGGAGCTGTACTCCTCGATGATGGCCGGTCCGGGGATGTGGCAGCCAGCGTGGATGTCGCTACGGCGGTAGACGGGCGCTGGCACCGGAGCGGTGCTCCCCGGGAACAACGCGGACCGTTGGCCTTGGGGCCGGGCCATGCCGCCGCCCGCGGGCGCGGCGGCGAAGGTCATCTTCGGGAGCCGGCCGATGCAGCGTACCCGGTAGTTGACGACCTCCATGGATTCCTCCTCCGCGGTATGACCGAAGATCCGCCCGTGAGCTTCGTGGAACAGCCGGACAAGGTGTTCCCTGCGGGTGTCCCCGGCCGGTACGGTGACCTCGTAGGACTGCCCGGGATAGCGCATGTCCAGGAAGTCTTCGGTATCGATGCAATCCGGGGTCACGCCTTGCTCCCGGAGCTCCCGGACGCCTTTGTCCCGGAGATCCTGCAGCGCTTCGCGGATGTCATCCGCCGGGGTTTCCTCCAGTGGGCTGATGCGGGTGAGGGAGTAGCTGCGTATCAGATCGGTGAGCAGCATCCCGGCGGCGCAGAAGTTGCCCGGGTCGCGCGGGATGCAGATCTCGGGGATCTCCAGCTCCCGGGCGATGGGGCAGGCCACGGTGGGACCGGCGCCGCCGTAGGCCGCCAGGATGAAGTCCCTGGGGTCGTGGCCCTTCTCGATGGTCACCGAGCGCATGGACATGGCCACCTGGGCCGCCAGCACTTCAACGATGCCGGCGGCGGCCTGCTCGGGCGTCATTTCCAGGGGCCGGGCGATGGTCTCGGCTATGGCATTCCGGGCGGCCGCGGCCTCGATGGGCATGGCGCCGTTCAGCAGCGCCTCCCGGTTGAGGTGCCCCAACACCACCAGTGCGTCGGTAAGGGTCGGCTGATCGCCGACGCCGTAACAGGCCGGTCCGGGCACGGCGCCGGCGCTCTGCGGCCCCACCTTGAGGATGCGGCCGGATTCCACCCGGGCGATGCTGCCGCCGCCGCTGCCGATGGTCTCGATGTCCACGGTGGCGGCGCGTACGGTGTAGCCCGCCACCTTGCTCTGGGGCGCGGTCAGAAGCTCGCCGGGGATAACCGACATGTCACAGCTCGTGCCCCCGACGTCCAGGGAGATGGCGTTCTTGTGGCCGATCTCCCGGCACAGCCGTTGGGTCCCGACGACGCCGGCTACCGGGCCCGACATGAGCGTCTGCACCGGCGCGCGTGCGATGATTTCCGGCGTGGCCACGCCGCCGTTGGATTGCATGATCAGCACCCGGGCGCCTTCCAGCACCTCGGCGATGGCGGCTTCGATGGCGCCCACGTAGCTGCTGACTCGCGGGCCGATGAACGCGTTGACCACGGCGGTGCTGGTGCGTTCGAACTCCCGGAACTGCGGGTCCACCTCCGACGACAGCGTCACGTAGACACCCGGGGCCAACTCTTCCAGCATCGCCCGAAGCTGCCGTTCGTGGTCGGGGTTGGCGAAGGAGAAGAGCAGGCTCACGGCCACGGAGCGCACCCCCGCGTCCAGGAGCGCACCGACGCTGGTCCGGGCCTGTTCCGCATCCAGGGGAAGCACCTCCCGACCCCCTGAGTCCACGCGCTCCCGTACCGGCCGGATCAGATGCCGGGGGACAAGCTGCCGCGGGCGGTCGAAGAACAGGTTGTACACCTGGTCGCCGCGCCATTGCCGGTCCAGCTCCAGGATGTCGCGGAACCCTTCGGTGACCAGGAGCCCGGGCGGCGGCTCCCGGCCTTCCAGTAGCGTGTTGAGCCCGATGGTGGTGCCGTGGAGGACGTAACGGGCCTTCTCCGACAGCCGGGCGGTGATCTCGCGAAGCCCGGCGGCGATGGCCTCGGTGGGGTCTTGGGGCCGGGAGGGCAGCTTCCAGGTGAGGCGGACGCGCCCGTCGCGCTCGTCGAACACGCTCAGGTCGGTGAACGTGCCGCCGGTGTCAATGCCGATGCGCAGCACGTCCGTCAGTGTCCTGTCCGGTCAACCGGCACGGGCTTCCTCGCGTTGCCGTTCCGTGGCCGCCGGGTCCACGGTCATGGTTCGAGGGTCGATGATCACGCCGTAAACGTCCCGCGCCGCCTCCGCCGACACGTAGCCGTTGCGCACGTCGTCGAGCACGCGCTCCGGGTCCCGGGCCAGGGGGTCGCCCCAACCGCCTCCGCCGCCGAGCTCCAGCAGCAGGGTATCGCCCTTGGCCAGCCGGATGTTGGCCGCCTTGGAATGGAGCGGACGTCCATCGTCCGAGCCGGGGTTGAGGGTACAGCGCGCCGGCGCGCTGGGGCGGGCGCCGAACAGGCCCGGAGACGAGAACTTGAACCGGTCCAGGCGCAGGTTGACGGTGACGTCATCCGCCAACACCTGCCAACCGCGCCGAATTCCCAGGCCGCCGCGGTATTTTCCCGCCCCGGCGGAGTCGGGGTTGATCTCGAAACACTGCATCCTCACCGGGAATTCGTTCTCCAGCGCCTCCACCGGGGTGCTCATGACGTTGCTGATGTCCGCGGCGCAGCCGCTGACCCCGTCCTTGGTGGGCCGGGCGCCGTAGCCGCCCCAGAGGATCTCGTACTGCGAGTAGCGCCGTCCGCCGCCCGGCTCCCGGCCGTTGAAGGAGACGGCGCCGCCGGAGCTGCTCTGGGGTGCGGCCACGCGTTCCGGCAGGGCCTGCGCCAGGACCGCCATGATCACCGGCGCGAGTCGGTGGCAGGTAGTGGCGTACATGTTCACCGGCGCCGGGAATTCAGGATTCAGCAGGTATCCGGGGGCGGGGAGGGTGATGCGGATGGGCGCGGAGCAACCCTGGTTCTTGGGCAGGTCCGGCCCGATGGCGGCCTGCACGCAGTACTCCGCCACCGCCCTGACCACGCAGGGCCGGAGGTTCAACGGTCCCCGGGACTGTCTGGCGGATGCGAACTCGAACTCCAGCTCGTCGCCGCGGACGCGCAACGTCGCGGTGACTTCCAGGGGCCGGTCCAGCGCCACGCCGTCGTCGTCGATATAGTCGGTGACCGGGCCGTAGGTGCCCGGCGGCATGGCCGCGATGCGCGAGCGGAGCTCCCGCTCGGTGATGGCGATGCGTTCCTCCCAGCAGGCGAGCACGTCGTCGAGCCCGAAGCGGTCCACCAGCGCGGCGAGCCGGTCGATGCCGTGGAGGTTCGAGGTCACCTGCGCGCGGATGTCGCCCCAGGTGACCTCCGGGGTGCGGGTGTTGGCGCAGATGAGTTGCTTCACGGCTTCATTGAGAACGCCCGCCTCGTAGAGTTTCAGCGGCGGGATCAGGATCCCTTCCTGAAACACCTCGGTGGCGTCGCCGGCGTTGGTGCCCGGGACCTTGCCGCCGATGTCCGGCTTGTGTGCGGTGTTGCCGACGAAGGCGATGAGGCATCCCTGGTGGAACACGGGAGAGATGAGCGTGACGTCGCTGGGATGGTTCTGACAGTAACGGTAGGGGTGGTTCAGGATGAAGGTGTCGCCTTCGCCGATGGTGTGGGCAAAGTCGTGAAGGATTCCCCGGAGCTGGGACCCGACCACGCCGAGCCCCACCGGGTTGGGTGAATACTGTCCGACGTTGCGTCCCTGGCGGTCGCAGATGCTCAGGGCCAGATCCTGGCTCTCCTTGACGATGGACGAATAGCCGTTGCGCATGAGCTTTTGCGTCAGCTCGTACGCGATCTGGTTGGTGGCGTTGTAGATGACCTCGAGCTTGATGGCGTCCATGCGTCACAGGTTAGCGGCCGTCGGGCAGCATCTCCACCGGCGTCTGACGCGGGCCCAGGCTTTCGTAGTATTCGTTGGTCTCGGGTTTGTAGCGGCCCTGGTTGAAGCTGCCGCCCTTCTGGCTGCGGATGATGACGGCCACGGTCCTTTCGCCTATGGTGATCTCGGTATGCACCTCGTAAGGCCGCACCAGATCGATCTCGCCAGGGCCCACGTGCTTGTCGCTGGCCAGCCGGATCTCCGCGTAGTCGGGCTTCGAGCGATCGTCCAGCCGGTCGTACCGTTCGATGCGTTCGTGGCCGTCCAGGACTCCGTAAAGCGTGTAGATGTGCGCGTGATCGTGGATGCGCGCGCGTCCTCCCTGCCGGGCGGTCCCCTTGGTCAAGCCGTTGACGGCGAAGCCGAAGTCCGGGTCCTCATAGAACAGCAGGTTCTCGGCGCGTCCGTCCCGCGGGACGCAGTCGGGCCATCCCCTGGAGGCCTCCCGCACCTCGGGGTCGGCCAGCAACTCGCCGAGTATCGGCGTCAGGGCGGCCCAGCGTTCATCCAGGTCGGACTCCGCCACGAACAGCGCACGGCTTTTCTCGATGAACCGCTCCAGGGCGTTGGGCTTGTGGTCTTCCATGTCCAGGCATCCTCCATCGCGTTGATTCCTTGCAACGGCTAGGGACAGTATGCAATCCTGCAACCGCTGTCAACATTGCCTTGGACAGCACAAAAGGGGGCTCGGAGGATCCACATCGATGAAGTACCGGACCCTCACTGCCGTCGGTTTGATCGTCGCGGTGGTGGTTGGATTGGCAGCCCGCCAAGTAGTGTACACTGTCCTGGCGCGGGGACCCATGACCGATTTCGTGGCCACCGCCGTCTTTCTGGGCGGATTCATCGGCGGACTCCTCGGCTTCGTGGGCATCTTCCGGGTGCGGGAGGGGAAGCCCTTCCTCGGGCGGTTTTTTTGACGTACTGTCTTGTCGTCTCGAAAGGCTGGTGGGAGCGCCGTGATCGAAGCATTGGACGGAACGGTGGCCATCGACGTCAGCGGGCACGTGGCTGGCCCTTACGCGGGAAGCCTTCTGGGCGACCTGGGCTGCGACGTCATCAAGGTGGAGATCCCGGGTAGCGGAGACCCCGCCCGGGTCCGGGACAGCTACAGCCCGGTCTTCCGGGTGCTCAACCGCAACAAGAAAAGCGTAACGCTCAACCTGCGCGACGCCGAGGCGCGGGATATCCTGTTACGGATGCTGGAATCGGCGGATGTCCTCATCGAGAGCTTCCGGCCCGAAACGCGCAAATCGTTGGGGCTCGGCTACGAGGCACTGCGGCAACGCAACCCCCGGCTCGTTCACTGTTCGGTCACGACCTTCGGCCAGAGCGGTGGCCGGGCTTCGAATCCATCGGGCAGGCGGTCAGCGGCATGCTGAGCCTGCTCACCGACCCGAGCGATCCGAAGATGGGCGGCCTCTCCATTACCGCTCACGTGACCGGCGTCTTCGCCGCCTACGGCATCCTGGCGGCGCGCGATCGCACCGGCCCGGACAGTTCGTGGACGCATCGTTGCTGCAGGCGAGCATGGGCTTCATCGAGTCGCACTTCGCCGAGTTCCTGAACGGCGGCAAGGCCGTGACCCCGAAGAACTTCCAGCGGGGGCGGCTGTTCTGCCTGCCGGCGGGGGACGGGCGTCCGCTGTTGGTGCCCCTCGCCACCCACCGCCGGTCCTGGGAGGCCTTGGCCCGTGTCATCGAGCGTCCCGAGCTCCTCGACGATCCGCGCTTTGCCACGTTCGAGGACCGAGTCGCCCACCACGATGACCTGACGGCCGTCCTGCGCGAGGCGTTCGGCAGTGCAACACGGGCGGCCTGGCTGGAGCGTCTGGGCCAAGAGGACCTGAGCCATGCCCCCATCTACGCCGCGGAGGAAGTCTTCGAAGACCCGCAGGTCAGGCACCTGGGGCTTCCACGGGAGATTCACCACCCCGAGCGTGGCGCCACCCGGCTTGTCGGCAGCAGCGTGAACCTGTCGGACACGCCGGCGCGATTCGTGCGCCCGGCGCCGCTGGCAGGGGAGAACACCGACGAGGTCCTGCAAGGGCTGGGTTACGACCCCGAAGCGGTCCGGAGCCTTCGCGAGCGCGGCGTGATTTGAACAGACTTCCCGGTTTCATATGGCAGCGCCCTCACTCACCGACTTCATCGAGGAGATTCATCGGAGGCCGTCCATGGCCGTGCTGGTGGTGACGGGAGGCGGCTCCCAGGCATTGGCGGATTTGTTCGCCGTGCCCGGAGCGTCCCGCACGGTACTGGAAGCCCTGGTGCCCTACGGCGACCGCTCGATGCGCGCGTTCCTGGGCCGGCAGCCGGAGCAGTCGGTGTCGGTTGAGACCGCGGCGGCGCTGGCGCGGAAGGCCCGGGAGCGGGCGCTGGCGTTGAGGCCGGGCGACGACGTGCCGGTGCTGGGCGTGTCTTGCACCGCCGCACTGGTGACGGACCGCCCCAGGAAGGGCGCACATCGAGCGCACGTGGCGGTGTGCGACGGCGGGTCCGTCGAGGTCCGTTCCGTTACCCTGAAGAAGAATGCCCGGAGCCGCAAGGGCGAGGAACGGGTGGTTGCCGACCTGGTGCTATCCGCCATGGGCCGGGCCTGCGGTCTGGATGCCGTCGTGTGCGACGCGCTGCTGCCAGGAGAGGCAGTGCGGGTACGGGAGATCCGATTGCCTTGCTCCGGAGCCGGCCGGTTGCAATCCTGAGGGAATCGCTTGTGGAGGTCGGGACTCCGGGAACCCGCATGAAGGGATGAAAAGCCGGCGGAGACTGCCCCGGGAAGGTGGATTCGGGGATTCGTTGCCTATTCCGTATCAATGTCATAAGGAACAGGCAGCTTGCTCGGCGCTGATTTTTACGGAGGATAAGCATATGGAACGCGAAGTCACGGTAGACGGTCTCAAGATTCGTTACCTGGAGGAGGGGGCGGGGATGCCGGTGATCATGCTGCACGGCGCCTCCCTGGGCTCGTCCGCGGACGTGTTCGAACGCCACATGGGCAAGCTGGCCGACGCCGGGTTTCGCGCGGTGGCGTACGACCAGCCGGGTTTCGGCTTGTCCGATGCCCCGGAGGACTACACGCTGGCCTACCGGACCCGGTTCCTGCCCGACTTCATGATCGCCATCGGCGCCGGGCAGGCCGCGCTGATCGGGCACTCCCAGGCCGGCGGCATCGTGGTGCAGACCGCCCTGGACCACCCCGACCGGGTGGCCAAGGTGCTGGTGGTGTGCAGTGGCAGCCTGCTGCAGGGACTCCCGGGTTTCGATCAGCCGGGCGGGCACGGCGGCGGTGAGGGCAGCGACGCGCCGCCAGCCCTGGAGGATAGCCGGAAGCTCCTGGAGTCGAACCTTTACAACAAGGCGCTCATCACACCCGAGGTGCTGGAGAAGCGGCACAGCATGAGCCTGGGCAAGAATCTCGAGAGGTTTCTGGAGCGGTCGCGGGTGGTGGAGCCCAAGCGGACCGGCCCCCGCCTGTGGGAGCGGCTGGTGGAAGTGCGGGCGCCGCTGCTGCTGCTCTACGGCAGGCAGGACCGCAACCAGGCGGCCGAGAAGTGCGCCGTCCTGAAGGAAAAAATGCCGGACCTCCGGCTGGAGATCATCGACAAGGCCTGTCACATGCTGATGTGGGACGCGGCCGAGATCTATGACCGCAAGGCCGTCGATTTCCTGAAGGAGTGACGCGGGAATGGGCCGGTCCCCCATCGCAAGGCCGTCGGCCGCCGCCAGCTTTTCCGGCCTGGCAAGGCCGGGACCACCACCCCGTGGAGCAGTAGCTACCCCTCCAGTCCGAAGTCCCGTACCGGCTCGCTCTCGTCGCTCAACTCCGGACAGAAGGTGTCGACCTGGAGCAGGGACGCGCAACCGGGGCAATAGTACTCGAAGAAGCAGGCGATGTAGGGCTCCCCGGAGGGCATTTTCTGCCCGGACAGCTCCTCGAG
The DNA here is from genome assembly GCA_963422385.1 of Binatia bacterium. Classification (GTDB taxonomy): domain Bacteria; phylum Desulfobacterota; class Binatia; order UBA9968; family JAJDTQ01; genus JAJDTQ01. The sequence continues at coordinate 3,045,361 of OY729432.1, forward strand.
GTCGCGTTTTCGTCTGAGGGCATAGCGCTTGTAGTTGTCGTGGGCCGCGCAGTAGAGGTGGCCGCATCGGGTGCAGTGAATGACCTGACGGTCGCCCTTCCTGGCAATTGCCAGGAAGGGATGGAACCGCAACACCTCTTCGCCCGCGGGTGGAGTTGACGAACCGTTGGACAGGGCGCTGGTGGCGCCGGCCAGGGGCGCGCCCTGGGCCATTCGCTCCCCTTGAATCGCTTTCCGCCGGTCCGCGGTGGCGGCGGCGTCCACCGTGCCGTCGGCCGTGACGACGACTCCGAATATCTCCTCGGCGATGCGGCGTGACGTGACGCCCACCCGGATGTCGCGCCGGACCTTCTCCGGATCCCTTTCCACCGGGTCGCCGAAGCCCCCGCCGCCGCCCACGAAATCGGCCACGATGCAGTACTCCGGAAGCGGCACCCGCCCCTGGATCTGGTCCGGATGTGCCAGGGAGCCCCAGCTCTCGTGCTCCAGTTGCGCGGGTTGGGTAGGGTACTCCCCGGCGTGCAACCGTGCCATCAGCGACTCGCCGTCGGTGTGGAACACCGCCCGGGTGCCGCCGATGCCGGTGGGGAAGCCGCCGAACAGGCCGGCGCCCTCGGGCAGGCATCCGTAAGGCGGGTAGTTCACGCTGCAGTCCTGGGTGCCGTAGATCATGTAGATGCGGTAGCTGCCTGCCCCGCCGGTGTTCTTGCCGGCCCCGCCCCCGTCCACGTGATGGTTCCGGGTGAAGTAGATGAACGGATACTGCATCTCGATGCGCTCGACGTCGCTGATGCCGCCGCCCGGAATGTTCATGTTGCCGCCGCACGGGACCCCGTCTCGCAGGGGCGTGGCGCCGAGACCGGCGCCGTGGCCGTCGTAGAGACCTTGGGCGGTCACCAGCCCCTCGCGGTTGTGCCCCCCGTAGAAGGCCAGCGGTCCGCCGCTGTACCAGATGCCCTGCCAGGCGGCGTTGATGTCGTCGCTGCCGCTGCTGTAGAGCATGCGCGCGATGCAGTCGCTGAGAGCCACCTTGGCCGTGACTCCCACCGCCGGGGCGTTGCCGCAAGCCGCGGGGAACCGGCAGTTGAGGATGCTGCCCTCGGGGATGGTGACGGCGATGGGCTTGAACTTGCCGTCGCTCCAGGGCACGTCCCAGAAAAGGAAGTCCGTCAGCGCCACCGCCAACTGGGCCATGGTGCCCGCCAGCGTGGAGTTGGACATGTCGTTCATCTGGTCGCTGGTGCCGCTGAAGTCGAGTTGGAGGTCCTCGGCCGTTTTCTCCAACCGGCAAACCACGTGATAGGGTTTCACCCCGCCGCCCTTTCGATCCCAGGCGGTACCCGGAATCACCGACGTCCAGATACCGTCCGGCAGACTCCGCAGCCTGGCCCGGGCCATGCGCTCGGAGTCCTCGATGACTCTCTTCCCCGCCAGTTCGATGAAGTCGAGACCGAATTTCTCCACCAACTCCAGGAATCCGCGGGCACAGACGTTGTTGGAAGCGATTTGGGACCGGATGTCCTGACCGACGTACTCCGGATCCCGGCACTGTTGGGTCAGGCACCGGAAGGCGTCCTCGCGGAACTCTCCCTTCTCCACCACCTTGGCGCCCTGGATACGGATGCCTTCGTGAAAGATCTCCGTCGCCACGCCCCGCAGCGAGCCGCCGGTGTCCGCGGTGTGGATGCTGGAGGCGATCCAGTTGGTCAGCACGCCGTCGTGGAACACGGGCTTCATGATCAGCATGTCATAAGTGTGGGCGCCGGCTATGTAGGGATCGTTGAAGAAGATCTGATCGCCGTCGAAGAACCCCGGGCTCTCGCCGTACCACTCGATGACCTTCTTGATGGCGTCCGACGTGGCCGCGGCGAACCGCAAATGGCCCGAACAGGCCAGGATCATCACGCCCTCCGCGGTATAGAACGACGCCATGCACTCGCCCCCCTGGGAAACGATGGGGGACGCCGTCACCTTCTGGATCGACGCCCGGCCCTCCTCGCCGATGGCCCAGAGGCGGTGCAGGAACATCTCGTACTTGACGGGATCCAGCTCGCTGGTGTCTGCCATATCAAAGGGTCTCCCAGTGTAGTGTACACAACACTAATTGCTTACACTCCGGTGTCGTTCCCGGCTTGAGGTCGAGTCAGGTTCACGTTCTTCGAAAGCATGGCTCTTTCATTGAGCCGTCCCATAATCCCGGTGCAAAGGCTTTTCCTCGACGGGCGGGAGCGGAACGTTACTCCGAGTTCATGTGCCAGAGCTCGCAGATCAGGGACCGGCATGTTCTGGAGCTTGTCGTGGGCGACGGCGCGCTGTCCGTCATTGAACAGGACGGATAGATCGTTGAAGACTGCGCGGGCTTCCTTCGCTGAAATCGTCGGCGTTTCGACGCGAGACGCCGTTGTCTCCATGAGCTTCTTGTTCGACACCTTGCCCTTCGGCCGCACTGGAACGTCGAAGGCCCGCTTTACGTGTCGCTCGATCCGGCTCACGGCTGACCCGATTTCCCTTACAGAACTCTTGATATCCTCGATCTCCTGGACAAGTCGTTCGAGTTCCTGCTCCTTGGTTCGAAACACAGAGCCGTTGCTCATCGCATGTACTCCACGACTTCCTGCCAAAGCTTCTGGAATGCGTCACGCAGTTCCGTTGGAACACCTCCGGACTTGATTGCTCTCTTTACGCCAACCCGATCCGGAATCCATGACTCGAAGAATTTGGCCTTGATATCCTGTGATTGAGCAGCCTGTTTACAGACAAGTTCGACTTCTTGCATGTAGAAACTTGTTTCTTTGGTTAGCTTGCCCCGTGTCTTCGCCTTGTTCATGAACACGCCGATTCGTGGGAGAGGAAATGGTTCAATTCTCATTTTCAGGCTATTCAGAATCAGGTTTGTGCCTTTCGAGGCGAAGTAATCTGGGTTGACGGGAATAAGGACTAAATTACAGCAAGAAAGCACACTATAAGACAATAGTGTGAACGAGGGCGGGCAGTCGAATAAAATATAGCCATATTTCGGCAACTTCGGAGAATTTGTGATTTTCCCCAGAAGCCTCCGCATGAAATCCTTGACCGCGTCCCGGTCGAAAACTTCCAGCTCCTGCCAGTAAAGATCTTCAACGGATGGAACAAAGTGAAGATTTTCCGTCAACCGATAGATGAAATCAAAACCTACAGGAAAATCGAAGTTTTGGCCGCGGTTGGTGAATCGATCAAGGGCGTTAAAGATGGTTCGGTCCTTTTTTGTCGACGCTTCGTACCATTTCTCAAACCTCGGTTCCAAAGAGTACCCGTTCTCATTCAGGGCGATCGCTTGTGTAAGCGACATCTGAGCGTCGAGATCGAACAGGAGGACCTTTGCCTCCGAAACTCGGACAAAACGTCTCCCAGGCACCATGTCACGGTTGTTTTCCCGACACCTCCCTTGAAATTGATTGTGGCGACCGTCTTGGGATTCTCGTTAGCCATAAGTGTCTCTCCTTGGATGTTCCAGGGAGCAAAATTCAAGCCAATCGGACGCCGCGCCTGCGGTCAGGGGTCGGGCGCTGCTACTCCACTTCACAGCGCGTACAGTTCCACCGGGTTGTCATAGAGGATGCGCGAGACGCTCTCGGGAGCGAGGAACTCGTGCTGGCGGAGCAATTGCAGCGCGTGAATCTCGGTGGAGGAGTCGGCGTGCCCGTAGTCCGTGCCCATCACCAGACGGTCGTCGCCCACGTATCGGATGACGTGCTCCAGGTCGTCGTTCATCTGGCAGGCGACCCAGATGTTGTTGTCCGCCAGCATGCGCTCCTTGAGCTTGCCGCCGCGCCGTTCCACACGGCGCCGGAGGTCGTTGATGAGGTAGGGCAGCCAACCCGCGCTGAGCTCGATGATGCCCCAGCGCAGCTTCGGGAAGCGGTCGGGAAGGTTCGACATGATCAGCAGGTGGAACGCGCCGAGCCCCACGAACTTGTTGCGCTGGTAGCCGCACAGGGGCCTTCCCCAGATCCGGTCCATGTCCGGGCTGTTGGTGCCCGAGTGGATGCATACGGGCATGTCGAGGTCGCTGGCCTCCTCGTAGAGCGGGAAGAAGTCGGGGTCGTTGATCAGCCGGTTGCGGTAGTCCAGCCCGGAGATGTTCACCGCCACCGCGCCGTGGTCTCTGGCGATGCGCATCTGCCGCCGCGCTTCCGGGATGTCGCTCAGCGGCGCCACGCAGGCCCAACGGAGCCGGCCGCGGCCCCGTGAATGGATGTCGGCCATCCAGCGGTTGTAGCTGCGGCACAGCGCGGTCTCTACCGCCGGCCGGTCGGTGAGCGGGTGCACCCATAGAGTGGGAAAGAGCACCTGGATGTCGGTGCCCAGCTCGTCCATGTGCGCCACCCGGGCATCCACGTCCAGCATGTATTTCGCTTTGAGGTCCAGCGGCACGTTGCCGATGAAGGTGCCGGTGATGGCGTCGCTCCGGGTGCCGCCACCCGGCCACGGCGTGCCCACCTTGTTGTCGCCGATGACCCAGTACTTGAGCGTCTCGCCGTTCTCCAGCCTTTCGTAGACCACCCCGGGCTTGTATTCCCGTTCGGAGGGTTCGAGGTATTCCCAAGTCTCGTCGATTTCCACCACGTGGGCGTCGGCGTCGATGATCGGCATGGTTCCCTCCCGGCTCGCAAGCATGGTCCCTATGGATACGTGATGTGGCGTTCAGTTCGCCACAATCGCGGGTTCCTGTCAAATTGGGAATCGGGCGACGAACATGGGGTGAAATTCGATGACAACGTTTGACGCGATTCGCATGATGTGTCTCCGTGTGCTGCTGGTCTTGATGCTGGCGCTGCCCTTGGCAGGCTGCGGCGACGGGGCGGAGGAGTTGTTCGAGACGGCTCAGTTCGAGGAAGTGCAGAACAACCGGGAGCATGCGCGCAAGCTCTACAACCGCATCCTGCGCGACCACCCGGACAGCCCGTTCGCGGCCAAGGCGCGGGAGCGGCTGGCGGCGATGGAGCGGGCGGCGCGTTAGCGTTCGATCAGGCTATTGTAGGCCCATCCGCCTGGGAGTATACCTGGATGCAGTCACATGGGAGTGGTCTCATGAAACGAGTTTCCATCACGTTTCCGGTTGTGGTCACGCTGGCGCTGTGGATGGCCCCGGTGTGGGCGGGCACGGCGTCACCCGATGCGCTGTTGTCCAGTGCCGACCGACGCTATCAGGAACAGACGGTTCAGAACGCCCTCGAGTTCAACAGAACCGGCCAGGCCGGGATCTGGGAGAACGCGGCGACCGGCCACCGCGGCCGCGTCACGCCGACGCTCACCTACCGCAATGCGGCGGGCCAGGATTGCCGCAAGTTCGAACGTGAGCTCACAATTGACGGCAGGCGGGCCAAGGTTTGGAGCACGCGCTGCCGCACGCCGGCCGGGACTTGGCTCGAGCCGTTCGCGCCAAGGCCGGTGTACGGCCGCAGGCACGACTACGATCACCACCACTACCTCCATTATCGTCCCTATCCGTACTGGCCGGTGTCCTTCCACCTGTTCTACGAGATCGGCCGTCACCACTACAAGGTCGGCCGTCACCGGCGTCACCACCGTCACCGTCATCACCGGCGTTAGCGCCGCCAGGCACCGTGTGCGAAAGGGAGCTTCAAGGACGGGAATCGTCGCTGCGGTTTCCCAGGACGGCGTAGAGCGGATCTCCGGCGCCGCCCTCGGGGATCGGCCTCAGCGACCGCACGCGCTCCCAATTGCCGGCTTCGGTGAGGTAGGACTCCACGAGATGTTGTTGTCCCGGACCGGTCAGACGGTGCCAGATGGCCACCGCCTTGGTGGGGAAGCAGCGGTTGGAAAAAGTGATGACGAGCGGTCCGCCCGGCGTCAGCACGCGCCCGATGTCGCGGATCACCTGCACAGGCTTCACCAGATAGTCCACGGAAACACAGATGCAGGCGGCACCGAACTCGCTGTCGGCGTAGGGCAGTGTGGGGCGGTCGTTGAGGTTGTGCACGGTGTAGGCGTGGAGCCGGGGATTGGCCTTTAACTCCGCCTCGTTCATGCCCAGCCCCACGACTTTCCCGAAGGTCATCTCCGGGGGCAGGTGGCTGATCCAACTGCTCATGAGATCGAGGACCGCGCCGCCGGCCGGCAGCGTTTCCCGGTAGAGCTGGGTGACCTCGGCGATGGCGCGGTCGTCGATATGGGTCACCAGCCGGGGCTCTTCGTAGAACTCCTCGTCCGGGGACTCGTCCATGCGGGCGAACGCCTGTGGCGGTAGCGCCTGGGTGATCATGTTATAGGGACACTCTGATCGATTGCATGGGACCCTTCGACTTCGCTCGGCTGCGCCTCGCTACGCTCAGGGTGAACGGGCAAGGTTCGCGGCAGCCGTCGGCGTCCGGCGGTCTTTCAACGGTCTTCGGTCGTGTATGGTAGGGTTGCCGTTCCAGGTTTACAAACCCGGCGGCGGGAGGGTTCATGAGCAACGACGATCGACAGGTGATTTTCTCGCTGATCGGGGTGGGCAAGGTCCATCCCCCAAAGCGGCAGGTGCTGAAGGACATCTACCTGTCATTCTTCTACGGCGCCAAGATAGGGCTCCTCGGCCTCAACGGCTCGGGCAAGAGCACCCTGCTCAAGATCATCGCAGGGGTGGAGCAGGAGTATCTGGGAGAGATCACGTTTTCCAAGGGCTACTCCGTGGGTCTGCTGGAGCAGGAGCCGGGGATGGATCCAGAGAAGACCGTGAAGGAAGTGGTGGAGGAAGGCTGCTCCCGGATGATGGAGCTTCTGGCGGAATTCGAGACGCTCAGCGGCCGGTTCGGAGGGGAACTGAACGCGGACGAGATGGAGGCCCTGCTGGAGAAGCAGGCCCGGTTGCAGGACGAGATCGAGGCGGGTAACGGCTGGGAGCTCGAGAGTCAATTGGAGGTGGCCATGGACGCGCTCCGGTGCCCGCCGCCGGAGGCGAAGATCGACGTGCTCTCGGGGGGCGAGCGCCGGCGCGTGGCCTTGTGCCGCCTGTTGATTCAGGAACCGGACATCCTGCTGCTGGACGAGCCCACCAACCACCTGGATGCGGAGTCGGTGCAGTGGCTGGAGCAGCACCTCAAGCGCTACCAGGGCACGGTCATCGCCGTGACTCACGACCGCTATTTCCTGGACAACGTTGCCGGCTGGATCCTGGAGCTCGACCGGGGTCACGGGATTCCCTTCGAAGGGAACTACTCCTCGTGGCTGGAGCAGAAGCAGGGGCGCCTGAACAAGGAGGAGAAAACCGTATCCCGGCGGCGCAAGACCCTGGAACGGGAGCTGGAGTGGATCCGCCTCTCTCCCAGAGCGCGGCAGGCCAAGGGCAAGGCCCGGCTCGCGCGATACGAGCAGTTGCTGGTCCAGGAGCAGGAGGGCGTTCAGGAGGACCTGGAGATCTACATCCCGCCGGGGCCGCGTCTGGGCGACGTGGTGCTCCAGGCCGAAGGGCTGACCCACGCGTTCGGAGACCGGATGCTGTTCGAGGACCTGAGCTTCGTCATGCCGCCGGGCGCCATCGTCGGCGTCATCGGCCCCAACGGCTCCGGCAAGACCACGCTCTTGCGGATCGTCACCGGCGGCGTCGAGTGCCAGTCCGGCTCGTTCCGTATCGGAGAAACCGTTCAGGTAGGCTACGTGGACCAGAACCGCACGCTGAACGACGAACACACGGTGTGGGAGGCCATATCCGACGGGCAGGACCAGATCATGCTGGGAAAGCGGGAGGTCAACTCCCGGGCCTATGTGGGCCGGTTCAATTTCTCGGGCCAGGACCAGCAGAAGAAGGTGGGCGACCTCTCGGGCGGCGAGCGCAACCGTGTTCACCTGGCCCGCATGCTGAAGGAGGAAGCAAATCTGCTATTGTTGGACGAGCCCACCAATGACCTCGACGTCAACACGATCAGAGCTCTGGAGGATGGTCTGGTGGAGTTCGGCGGCTCCTGCGTCGTGGTGAGCCACGACCGCTGGTTCCTGGACCGCATTGCCACCCACATCCTGGCCTTCGAGGGCGACAGCCGGGTGGTCTGGTTCGAAGGGAACTACAGCGACTACGAGGCGGACCGGCGGCGACGCCTTGGCAAGGAAGCCGGCCAGCCCCACCGCATGCGTTACCGCAGGCTTGCCAGAGATTGAGCCGAACCACGGCAGGGGCGGGTTTGAACCCGCCCCTGCACCTTGTCGTCGCGTCTTGCCGTCAACCGGCTACCCGCCGGCCTCCTTGACGAAATCCGACAACCTCTCGCCGATCATGATGCAGGAGACGTTGGTGTTGGCGTGCACCACCGTGGGCATGATGGAGGCGTCGGCCACCCACAGGTTGTCCATGCCGTGCACCCGGAGCGTCTGATCCACCACCGCCTCGCTGTTGGACGCCGGGCCCATGAGGCAGGTGCCGACGCCGTGGTGGTAGCTGTCGTAGGTGGCTCGGGCGAACTGCGCCCAGTCCTCGCCGGGGCCGGGCGTAAGCAAGTCACCGTAGAGCTCTCTCATGGCCGGGGTCTCGGTGACCTCCTTGATGAACGCCATGGCCGTGGTCATGGCGTCGAGGTCCCGGGAGTCCTCCAGCATGGCGGACTCGATGACGGGCAGCTCCCGGGGATCGCTGCTCCGGAGGTAGATGCGGCCGCGGTTCATCTGTTCCAGCAGGGACGCCGACAGCGGGATGGTGGGCTTGATGCCTTCTATCCGGGTCGGCGGCCGCAGCGAGATGTGGAAGTTGGAGCAGTCGCGGTCCGCGTGGCTCTTGTAGAGGTAGCGGATGCGCGGAATGATCCAGTCCGCGTCGAACTCCTCCTTGCACTCGAAGGTCATGAAGACCACCGCGTGGTCCTGGTAGTTCCGACCCATTCCGGGCATGTCCTTGACCACCGGGATGCCGAGTTGCCGAAGGTCGGCGGCGCGGCCGATGCCGGACAGCATGAGGATCTGGGCCGTGTGATAGACCCCGGCGCTCACCACCACGTGCCCGCCGGAAACGGTTTCCTGCCGGCCGTCCTTTTCGTAGCGCACCGCGTTCACCCGGTTGCCGGAGACGTCAAGGCCGGTGACCTGGGCCTCGGACACGATGGCAAGGTTGGCCCGGTCCCGCGCCGGGTCCAGATAGGCCACCACCGTGGACTGTCGCTTGCCGTCCTTGATGCTGAAGGGCGGGTGCCCGACGCCTTCCGGGTCGGGGATGTTGGTGTCCTCCAGCAGTGGCAGGCCCTTTTGCCGGCCGGCCTCGATGAACGCCCGGACCGGGTCTGCGGTGCCGGGGGTTTCAAAGGTGAAGGGACGCTTGACGTAGAGCGGGCCGTCGTTGCCGTGGAGCGGACTGTCCGGGAAGTCCTGGTCCGATTCCAGCCGTTTCAGGATCGGCAGCACCTTCTCCCAGGACCAGTCCGGGTTGCCGGCGGCGACCCAGTTGTCCATGTCGGCCTTCATGGGGCGGGGCGCGGCCATGACGTTCACCGACGAGCCGCCGCCCATGATCCTTCCGGCGAGCTTGTAGCAGGTGCTGCCGTCCAGGTCCCGCGGGCTCGGATACATCATCAGGTAGTCGGTCTCCATCAGCAGGCGGATCTGGTTCCTGGCCTCGGCCACCATTTCGGGAATGGGCCGGGGGTCCGGCCCCGCCTCCAGCAACAGCACCTTGCGCCCCGGATCCTCCGAGAGGCGGCTGGCGGCGGCGCAACCCGCGGAGCCTCCGCCGATGATGATGACGTCGTAGTGTTCGGCCATGGGATATGCCCTTTCGTAGTTCGCCCGCGTTTCAGGCCTTGGCGGCCTCGGCGTCCAGCGCCTTGGTCAGGCGCTTCCTGAACTCTTCCAGGATGAGCGAGGTGGTGGCGCGCAGGATCATGTCGCCGACGATGGCCAGGCGTCCCTTGATCTCCACCTGCGCCTTGTACTTGAGCTCGGTGCAGTTCCCCCGGGGCTCTTCCATGCGGGCGTTCACGCCGGCGATCACCGTGCTCCTGGTCACGGAGTCGTTTCCTTCGATCTTCACGGTGAGGGCTTCCTTGGGATTGCTGTCGGTGATGGTGGAACGGAAGTTGAATTTCCCCGACATGGGCCCCACCTTGGCGCTAATGACGCCGTCGAAGGTAGCGTCGTCGATCTGGTCGATGGAATCGAGCCCCGGCATGCAGGACGAGAACTTCCCGATGTCGAGCACGAAGTCCCACACGGCGTCTCTCGGATGTTCTACGGTAATGGTGCCCTCGAAATTCATGGCGGCTCCCGGCGGCGAGGTTGAGTTGGGAGGGTATAGCGGTTTCGGTTGTCTCCATCAACCTACGCCTGGGTGCAACGGCAGATCCGTCGTGGGTGCGAAAACAGCCGCCGATGCACCGAAACGTCATTCCCGCGAAAGCGAAGATCCAGGAGGAGGGGGGTGGGTGTCCCATCCGGTTGGTTACGAGTTCCTCCGGCGTGCTACAACCAGCCGTTATGGACGTCGCCATCGTCTATGCCTTGGGTACGGCGTTCTTCCTGGCGTTGAGGGACATCTTCGGTCGCATGGCCCTGCGTGACATCGATCCGGTGCTGGGCACGGCGGCCACGGCGTTCACCGGTCTGGTGGTGTTGACGTGCGCGGCCTTTCTGAACGCCGACCTTCAGGCGGGCTGGCCGGGCTGGGGCCGGCCGTTGTTCATGATCGGGCTGGCCGGAATCCTCCGCATCACCGTCGGCCGCACCACGTTGTTCACCGCCATCCGGTACATCGGCGCGGCGCGTGGGAGCAGCTTCAGCGCCACCAACGTGTTCTTCGCCATGTTTCTCGGTGTCTTCTTTCTGGAGGAGGATCTGACCGTTACGCTTGCGGCCGCCGCGGTCCTGGTGGTGGGGGGCTGCGTGCTGGTGGCCATGAGCCGCGCCCAGGGGGTCGCCACGGAAACGTGGACCCGGTACGCGGCCGGCATGGCCCTGGCCCTGAGCAGCGCCCTTGCCATGGCCCTGTCCGCGGCCCTGACCCGGCTGGTGGTGCACGAGTTCTCGTCGCCCCTGGGGGCCAACTTCTACGCCAGCGCCATCGCGCTGCCGAGCTTCCTGCCCGCCATCTGGAACCGGCCGCTGCGCAGCGTCGCGGACTGGCCGGCCCGGAGTTGGAGCTACGTCTGGCTGGTGGGCCTGGTATCCGCCATCGGCACCACTTGCGGCTACTTCGCGCTCAGGTACGCGCCCGTGGTGGTGGTGCAGCCCATCGCGCAGTCGCGGCCGCTCTTCGTGCTGCTGGTATCCTGGATCTTTCCGCAGGCCCATGAGTCGATCAATTGGAAGGTCACGGCCGGCGCTCTCACCGTCGTGCTCGGCACGGCTTTGCTTATCCTGGTGGAATAAGGAAATCGGGGTTGGAGTGACAGTGAGTCGGAGACGGGGCTTACACGAAGCCGAACACACGAGCGATGACGGAGAGCAAGAGAAGGAATTGAAGGCCGACGATCCATTTGACGGACGTGATCTCCGATTTTACGGCTTCGATCTTGCCTTCGAGTCTGCCTTCGAGCGCCTTGATCTCGCCTTCGATCTCGGTTTTTACCAAGGCGAGGTCGGCTTTTACCAAGGCGAGGTCGGCTTTCGTGGCGAGTTGCTCAAAGTTGGCCGTGCTGGCCTTGCGTATGTTTTCGGCGGTGGCTTCGGCCACTTGCCGGTCCATGCCCGCCGCTTCCAATTCGCGGGTGGCTTCAAGGGTGTCGAAGGAAGCGGCGTTTTTTACCATGGGTCAACGATAGTCGGAAGGCACGAAAAAAGCAAGATTGAGAGACCTTTGCATGGCGTGCAAGGGAGTTTTGCGGTGGAGTCGTTGCGGCCACGGGCGCGGTTCACTGGTGTCGCGTCCGGTAAATTCGCAAGATAATTGACTGGTCTTTTTGCCGTCGGCTGCGTTGCTCTTCCTCGCGTGGTATTGGCCACTGCTCTTCATCGCGCCTTGCCGACAACAAGAAATCCTGCGCATCTTGTCTTGCGAATTTACGGGACACGACACTAGACTGATGCGAGTACAAGAGGAGTACAACGCTCGATGAAGGAAAAAGTCAACAAGACCGACGAGGAGTGGCGCCGGCAGCTCACCGACGAGCAGTTCGCGGTAACGCGCAAGAAGGCCACCGAAAGGCCGTTCACGGGCCAGTACCACGCCAGCAAGGAGGCCGGGGTCTACCACTGCATTTGTTGCGGCACGGAGTTGTTCGAATCCAGCACCAAGTTCGACTCGGGTACCGGGTGGCCGAGCTTCTGGGCGCCGGTGAACGATGACCACGTCGCCACCGAGGAGGACCATTCCTTCGGCATGCGCCGGGTGGAGGTGCTCTGTCGTGTCTGCGACGCTCACCTGGGGCACGTCTTCGACGACGGGCCGGCGCCGACGTACCAGAGGTATTGCATCAACTCGGCGTCCCTGAAGCACGATAAGGGCTGATGGTTGGTGTTCCCGAGAGCGTATGCTAGTGTCCTGCGTCACAAATACGTTTACGAATCCGCTGGTCCTTTTTGCCGCAGGCTGGGTTGCTCCGCTTCGCGTGGTAGTGGCCACTGCTCGTCGTCGCATCTTGCCGACGACGAAAAATCCTGCGCATCTTCATAGACCGGTTGGTGACGCGGGACACCAAGGCATGCTCGAAGCAATCAAGGAGGTTCAAACACATGGATAGCAAGCAGGTGTTGGCACAACTCGACCGCGCGCATCTGGTGGAGATGACGCGGGACCTGGCCGATATCGTCACGATTACGGGTGAGGAGCAGCCGGTGGCGGAATACCTGGGCCGGGAGTTCGAGCGCCTGGGCATGGAAGTGGAGTATCAGGAGGTGGAGGATGGCCGCCCCAACGTCATCGGCACGTTGAGAGGGTCCGGCGACGGGCCGGTGCTGATGTTCAACGGGCACATGGATCATTTCGACAACCCCGAGCCCACCCGGGTCACGGAGGCCCGGGTCTACGGGCGCGGCCTCGTGAACATGAAATGCGCTTTTCCCTGTTACATCACCGCGGTGGACATGCTGGTCAAGGCCAAGGCGAAGCTGAAAGGGGATATCATCATCTCCGGCGTGGTGGGCGAGATCGAGAAGGCCCAGATCAATCGGTTCCACGGCAAGAGCTACCGGGGCGCCGGGGTCGGCGCGCGTTACCTGATGGATCACGGGGTCACCGCGGACATGTGCATCATCGGCGAGCCCACGGGCTTGCGGATGCAGATCGGCAACGCCGGTCTGGCCTGGGCCGAGGTGACCGTGGAAGGCCCGGCCAAGACCTTCGTCATGAAGGCGTTCGAGGTGGCCAAGGCGATACAGGCGTGGGAGGCCGACTACCAGAAGCAGTTCCCGCACCCGTTCATGCTTCCCACCGTCCAGATCGGCGCCATCGACGGCGGCAATCCCTTCAAGCCCGGCACCAACCCGGTGACCAGGATCTACGTCATCGTCAAGACCCTTCCCCAGGTGCCCACCATGAAGATCCAGCGGGAGCTGGAGAAGGTCTGTGCGGCCGTGGCAGCCCGGGAAAAGGACATCACCGCCCGGGTGAAGCTCTATCTCACCACCGACGGGTACGAGATTCCCGAGTCCGACTACGTGGTCAAGGCCATGGGAGAGGCGCACAAGGAAGTCAATAACAGCGACATGGAGTTCTCGGAACCCGTGCGCTACGGCATCACCAGCGACGGCTCGCGCATCCACCAGTACGGCGTGTCCGTGATCACCTACGGCGCCGGCTTCGGCACCCATCTCGTGGACCCGGACGAGCAGGAGACGGGCGCGGAATGGGACCGGCCTTCCGGCACCCGGCGGGGCGTGGGCATCAACAACATGATTCGCTGCAGCAGCGTCTACGCGCTGGCGGCCCTGGACATCTGCAGCAAGACCCGGAAAGAGTTGAACCTGGACTGACCCCTTTCGGCCAGCAGGCATGGCAGGGGCGGTCGGGTAGTTCCGGCCGCCCGATCCCGTGGGAGCCCGCGGCGCGCCGAAGCGCCGCCCCGAGGAGTCTCCATGGAGTTGACACTCGCACACTACCGCAATCGTTTCTGCATGTACCGCACCTACTACGCCTTGGCGGAAGGGCTGGTGAAGCCCGACGGCTTCGACCTGAAGGTCATCGAGGTCGCCGACCCCCCGAGCCACGAGCTGGAAGAGGTGCTGATCCGGGGCGACGTGCAGTTCGCCAACGTCTATCTGCCGAACTTCCTCAAGCGCAAGCTCGGCGGCGCCCCCATTGTCGGGTTGTCCACGGAATGGAAATCCACATCCAAGGGCAACGGCATCTTCGTGCGCAAGGACGGACCGGTGCAGACGCCCCAGGACCTGGCCGGCAGGCTCATCGCCAGCCACCACTCGGACCCCCACGCCATGCACTGCTTTCTCCTGCGCAAGCACTACCAGGTGGACGACGCCGCCATCCGTTGGGAGTCCCATCCCCAGGAGGAGTTGCTGGCGATCCTGAAGGAGGGCAAGGCCGACGCGGTGGTGCTCATCGACCAGGTCTTCTGGCACGGCGAGAAGGACCCCGACGTCCGCTGCCTCTACACCGACGGAGACGCTTGGCGCGGCCTCCACGGCCTTCCGGAGATCATCAAGCACATGCTGGCCACCCGTGAGGATCTGTTGCGGGACCATCCTGAGTTCGCGGGTCATATCCTCGATGCGTGCCGCAAGTCCATCGCCTACAGCAACGCCCATCTCGAGGAGGTGGCCGACCGGTTCGTCGCCAAGTACGGCGGCGACAAGCAGGATATCCTGTCGTCCGCCGGCTACCCGAAGATCGAGTTCACCTTCACCGACACCGAACGCAAGGAAGCGGAAGCCACCATGGAAATGCTGATCGAGACCGGGCGGCTGGACGGTCGGGTGGACCTGTCCACGGCGTTTGTGTCGTAGACCGCCGTTCCGGAGGCGCGAACGAGCCCCGGACACTGTTATTCCGGCCCGTATGAAATGGCAGACGGCGCCGGAATCCACGAGGGAAGCGGCTGTGTCTTGCGCTCCGATCCCGCCACGTGCCCTTACTGAGGTGGTCCCACCTTGTTTGTCCCCTCACACTAGGGATGGGGTCGGGGTGATGGCACCCGGAAAAAGCAGCGCCGTATCCACGAGCCCCCCGCGCGCCCAAGCTTGCAGCCGCACCTCAAAAGTGTAGGTGTGTCCGAACCCACATCGACTCCAACCCATACAACATATCATTCCAGCGCTACTGTCCGGCAATGTAACGGCGCGACTTCGCGTTACGGGACATAGACCATCCAAACCCCTCTCTCGTTCGGCGACACCCAGGATGAGGCCTCCGCGTAAGAGTACTCGTGCCCGCACCGTCTGCGCAGATCGACCAAGAGCCAATCACCACTTCGACTCACCGTGCGCCAGGGTGGCGAGAAACCAGCATCCAGGGTAATACTGCATGTCAAACTGTTGACAGCGACTCAGGAGATTTCCGTTGGAAGAACACGAGAAAGAACACCGAATTGGTTCGGGTCTTCCCCGTTGCATTGGGAATGGCGTCGAAGGAATGGAACGACTCAATAAGGAGTTGAGACTCGACCGGAACCGCCGCAGGATGATGCGAAAACTTATTGACCGTGGACCCGGCGAACCTTCATCAACGACTAAATACCCGGAGTTTTTCGTTTACCGTGATCCGGACTTCCGTCGTAAACTCTGGAAAGAAGCCTATGCACGGAGCGATCACGGCCAGGACAAGTCCACGCAATGGAAAGGGGAGAATCCGGTTCCATCACTTGAGCACCTGATTCTCGATAAGACCGTTCACGACAGCGATCCTGCAGACGGTGGTTTGGAACAGATCGCCCAGGTCTTCGCCGAGTGGCCTGATCTTGCGCAACTACTGCTGGAAGATGTCCCGTGGGCCTCTTGGGTGGCGGCCGCGTGGTCCCATGTGCGAAAGCGGCTCGACGAGTGGAACAAGCTTGATAACGAGAAACGCGAACAGACGGCTCTAATCGCTTTTGCTGTGGCGACGATCGTCGATGACGACCGGCTTCTGCGTGCAATGATTCGGGCCGTGCCCGAGATGAAAGACGAGTTCGCTGAAATTCTTTCGTCCAGCGACACGTCCGACAACACCGATGATCGCCCAGCAGAGGACATGCTTGTCCGATGGAGCGAACTCTGTGACTTGGCAGTCAACACCCTAAACGAGGCTGCTGGGCCCCCTCCCAAAGTAGATGTCTTGACCAAGGTCACGGACATCGTCCGCCAACTCCGGGAAATCGGGCCGTCGGTGCGAGAACGTCTTGCCAGGAATATGTTCGAATCTCTGATCGAGCCGGTTCAGAAAATCCTGGCAGATCTGGATGGAGACCCGATCTTCTCCTGGTTTGATGACAAAGCTCGGGCGGAAATTCTGGAAAGCTGGAACACATTGCGCGATTCCCTGTCCAACGAACAGGCAGGGAATGATGTTCAACATTTGTACGCAGATGTCCGTATCGTAGTGGCAAATGCTCGCGTTTTGGCGAACGATATTTCGGGGGTCCAACTCCAACTCAACACCCTCCGCAAGGCCAAGCCGCCGGATGCTGCGCAGTGGGACGATTGGGAGGAGAAGTGCGACGAATTGGAAGGGGCCTTGCTGTCATTGCGACGAGAACAACGCCAGGCGCGCAAGGACCTGCGCACCGCATTGTTGCCGTCTCAAGATTACTTGGTTTCAGAGCAGCCCGAATCTTTGGAAGAGGACGCGAGCGAGGAGCTTCCTCGACACGAGCCGGAAGCCAATGAAGAAGTCGATCGCCCTTTGCCGTCCTGTTTAGGCGATGTAGAGGAACAAGTGCCCATAGGGAGTGCGGACCAGTCCGGCGGTAACTATCAGCGGCCCTTTCGGGATGATAAATCCGAGGACGAGGACAACGGAGAGGACCGTTCAATCAGTCAAGGGGAGCGCGGGCAGAAACCTGTGGGCGGGAGTGACACGGGGCGTAGCCCCGACTGCGAGCCGGAAAAAACTGCAGAGCACGAAACCGGTGATTCAGTCCATCAATTGCTGCACGATGCCAAGACTGCGGTCGTCGAGGCGCTATCCGAGATCCCGCCGCGTCTTGCATACTCGGTTCAGATCGTCCGACTTCTTGATGGCGTGGCCCTCACCTCGGATTTGCCACCTACGGCGCTCTTCGAGGCGGCTATGTTGTCCGATCGCCTCACATTGCCTGACGGATCTGTTGCCGCTGAATTGATGCGCGTCCTGGAGCAGTTTCCAGAACCAGATAGGTTCTCGACGGGTCCTGACCGTGACCTCTACGTACTGCTCGCCCTCTGCGGCACCCTGCGCTCGGCATTGCTGGTGCCGGAAGCGCGTGCAGCGGTCTTTTTGAGCGCCTTGAAGCCCAGCGAGCGGCTCGCCAAAGTATACCGCCTAACCAGCACGGTTGCCAAGAAGAGTTGCAAGCTTCAGGGGGTCCGAATCGATCCCACCGTCTTGCGATGCGTCGATTCCGAGGCGGCTTGGGAAGCTGAGCGTGACGAGTTGGTCGCTGAGGCAAAGAGGTGGGAGGCGCAGGCACAGCACAAGACGATCAAGTATCAACCGGCCACGAAGGTATGGCAGACATGGCTCAAGGCAGACGGTTTCATCAACCGTTTGATCCAGTTGATCACGGGGGCTCGAAGCCCGGGCATGATCTCCCTGCAGAGGATTAAAGACGAATTGGAGCACCAGCAATCATTCGAGGCATTGGTCAAACGGACAGATCGCGTGGAAATCGGTCGTCGCAAAGGCGACGATATCCACGCGGGAGCATTGAATCAACTCCGCGCTCTTGCGCTGGAGGTAGTGGAACTTGCCCGCCGCTACCAGCAGGTCAACGATTCCAGGCCAGCACAATCGGATTTCCTTACCAGGACGTTGGGCGAACTGCGCGCAGAGGTGAAGCACTTGTTACCGCCGGCATTGACAGAGTTGAAGGAGTTGAAGGAGGTTACCGCAGGAAAACGGTCGCTTCTCAGCGCCGTCGCGAACACCGCCGAGCAAGCACTTGTCCGTTTTCGACAGTTTGTGAACTACGAGGACGTGATCCCACACCAGGAACCCGAGCCGAGTGAGTTGCTGGCGTCAGGGCTGTTCGCATTTCCTCGATTGGAAATCAACGAGACGGGGATACCAACGGGCGACGCGCGAACCATACTTGAATCCATCGTCTCGCCCGACGAGGCGACTCCATTTGCATCAGCAGTGGCTGATCGTTTGGATGCAGGGGACCTGAGTACGGCGCATCGGATTGTCAAGTGGGTCGCATGGGAGGGCTCGGGCGACGCGGACGAGTTGCAAGTCCGGTTGGATAAGGCGCGCAGGGATCTTACGCAAGCGTTACGGCAGAAAATCGCCAAAACCAGCACCCGAATAGCGAAGGCTGCGGTAGGAGGTCATATAGAAGACTCGGAACGGTCTCGATATGATGCTGATATCGTCGACCTCGACGGACGACTGGCGGCGTCGCAGGTTCAACGATTCGATGTGGAAAGAGCCAAAGTAGAGGCAATATCGAAGAAGATCGACCAGAGCCTGAAAGCGAAGAAAAGGGATGTGGAAGCCTCGTTTGCTGAAATATCATCATGGGTGGATGACCTTGCCCGTCAGAGGTTTGAGCAGTTGATTGAAGATGGCGACCTGGTCACCGCTAATGAGCTCATCGACCGAATGCGCTCCAACGAACCTGATTCGTGGCAGGAGCAATCGAGCAACCACAGAGAGTGGTTCCGGGAATTTTATCCCGAAGGTGCTCGAGCAATTGACCAAGAGTTGGTGGAACGTGACGGTTGGCGAATTCTGGAACAGTTGAAGAACGGCAACGAGCTCGCAGGGATCGCGTTGAATAATATCCCTGGCGCTCAGCGCCGGTCCGCAAGGGAGATGTTCGAAGCATGGCTTGGATTGAAACGCGCCGGACGGCTAGGAAACGATGCCAAGAAAAATATCACGACGCTCCTCTCAAGTCTGGGGTTCATTGTCCGTAAGGTCACGGTGAGTCGCTCGGAGCGGAATTTTGGGGAAGTTCGTGTCGAAACGGATCCGATACGGACGCGCGAACGCTGTCCGATTCCGGGATTCGGTTCTTTGGCCGATGGTCACTACCGGTTGGTGTTTCTTTGGGGTCGCCCAACAGAAGAGGATATCCTGCAACACGCGGATGCCCTTCCGGGCAGGGTGGCTACCATCGTGGTCTATCTCGGACGACTTACCGAGGCGAGGAGAGACGCCTTTGCCCGCATGGCGCGTGCACGGTCCAGGACGCTATTGATCCTGGATGAATTGCTGCTCGTGTTTCTTTGTGGGCAGCGCGGTTCACGCATGCCGGTTTTGTTTGGCTGTGCAATCCCGTTTACGTTCGTTCAACCCTACGTCACGACGGCTGGTGTGGTTCCACCGGAGATGTTTTTCGGACGCGAGGAAGAAATGCGTGCGATTACGGATCCGGAAGGTACCTCGTTTATATATGGCGGACGGCAGTTGGGCAAGACCGCACTTCTCCGAGCTGTTGAGAGGATGTCGCACCGGCCGCAACAGGGCAGATATTCAGTCTGGATTGACCTGAAGGACGAGAGAATAGGGTATGATCGTGACGCAGGGGAAATTTGGCTTGCGATTTGGCGCGCATTACGAAGGATCAGTGCCATTCCCCAGGTAATCAAGGAGGTAAAGGAGCCCAATCCGAACATCAGGGGGCGTGTCGACGCATTCATGGAGTATCTCAAGGAACACTTTAACAGGCCGGCGGGAAATACGCTGCTTTTGTTATTGGACGAAGCGGACAAGTTCCTTGAGATAGATGGACGGGAGCACGCGGGAACGGCAACTGGTTATTTTGAGTTGTCTCGTCTCAAGGGATTGATGGATGCGACGAAGCGATCGGTTAAGGTAGTGTTCGCGGGTCTGCACAATGTGTTGCGTACCGTCCAGGCGGCAAATCATCCTCTCGGGCACTTGGGCACGCCTATTGAGGTGGGTCCGCTGTTGGCGGACGGAGGATGGCGCGCGGCGGAGGCATTGGTCCGGGAGCCCTTGCTTGCGGCTGGGTACCGATTCAGAGACGAGAATCTCGTGACCAGGATCCTGGCTCAGACCAACTACTATCCGAGCCTGATCCAGCTTTACGGTGCGGCGCTTGTCAAGGAGATGTGTGCGGGACACATTAAGGGCAGCCCCCTGTATGAGATCAACGAAACGATATTGGAGAAGACTTACCAGAATACAAGCCTTCGTGACGTGATTCGGTCAAGGTTTCACCTTACCCTTCAACTGGACCCACGTTACGAGGTGATCGCGTACTCGATCGCACATGAGTGTGTCCAACATGAGGGGCTGCTGGGAACCGGGATCGCTTTTCGACGTATCGACGATGTAGCCAGAGGGTGGTGGGCCGAGGGGTTCAATGACATCGAGCCGCATACCGATCGCTTCAGATCGCTTCTTGATGAAATGGTGGGACTGGGAGTCCTGCGGGGCGTCGGTGAAGACAACGACCGATACACACTTCGCAATCCGAACGTTCTACTGTTAATGGGCACTAGCGACGAGATTGAGGATAACCTTCTCAGGGATCGCCAAACGCCACCGGAATTCGAAAGGGAGGTGTTCAGATCCCGTGATCCGCAGGATCCCGATGGTCCATCCCGCAGCCCAATGACGTTACAGCAGGAGGATCTGCTGCGGAGTGAGAAAAACGGTGTGTCCCTCGTGTGCGGTTTGAAGGCATCGGGTCTCGAAGACGTGGTGCGGTACCTCAAGGCGCGAGGAACAAGTGATACAATCGTGTTGGAAGACCTGATGAACGTCAGGGATTTTGAGAAGGCTATCGAACAACAACGGGAACGGCAGCGCGCGGCAAGTACGACGATTTGCGTGACACCGCCCGACCTCCCCTGGAGCGAAGAGTGGGTGCAGACGGCGTTGCGGCGGGTGGCGAGACTGAAGGCGAAGGGCAAGTTCATGCAGATAGTCTTCATGGCCGATCCAGGACAACTGTGGCAGTTGTTGTCTGAGGGGAAACTGGCTGAGCGATCAGAACTTCAGTGGGTGTCGTTGCGGCCGTGGCGTAGTCCCTTTCTAAGGCACTGGATGGTTGATGTGGGGTTTATGGACTCCTCGTCAGACCGGCAGAAGATCTTGGAAGGGACAGGGGGGTGGGGGTTGTTTCTTGAGCAGTTGTATGGACTACACCGAGACACAGGCAATCTGGAGGAAAGCCTCGATAAATTGGCTCGGGGTCGCGATGACAGGGACGTAGTGGAACAGCGTTCATGGTTCGGGCTCGATAAACCCGAGATATATAATGCACTGAAGTGGCTTGCCGGAGGAGAGGCGACATGGAGCGAACTCCAAGGGCTTGCGGCTGAATCGGGGATAGATAGTGACTCGCTAAGGAGGAGCCTGCGCTGGGGGGAACTCCTTCATGTCGTGTGTCGGAGAGGAGTGAGCGTGTGGCAGATGGATCCGATGGTCGCGCAGATACTGCGCCGAGTTGGAGACTGATGGGTGGATTTCTGGAGTCTTCCGGGCCCCTCGTCGTTTGTGGACGAGATGGAAGAGACCGTCAGAGACGGCGTGAACATAGTTGTCCGGTTTTCGGGAGGAGCTCCTGACGGGTTGGAGAGGGACCTGCGGAGCGCCTGCACGCGGTCTTTGAATGGACATCCATTGATGCCTCTCACGACAGGTCGGATCCAGTTGGCTTCTTGCGGCAACAAGTGTGTCCCGATATTTCTACATTCGAGATTGGCAGTATTGCCGAATTGACTGTGGTGCCGTCGTTTCAAGGGAAGCTCTTGTGGCTGGAGAATATCGACAGCAACGCTTGGCTTCATTGGGCAGAGGCACTTGGCAACTACTCGGATGCATGTCGAAATGTGGACCTCCTCAGCAGGACCGTTTTTGTCGTGGTGTTGTCGGGCGAAGCAGCGGTCAACGAGTTGCGGCGGGAAGTCGCCTTTGTGTGCCGTGACTTTCGCGACGATGTGGATGTGTCAGATTTGTTAGCCTTCGCTCTTTGGAAAACGCACCCGAGCGTCGCGTGCCGTGAACATCGTTTGCTTCTGGCACACACGGTGGCGCAGGTAGCGCAGTGGGACAGCTTGCTAGCGGAGGAACTTCTTGCGTTACCGCTCGTCGAAGCTTTGAATCCATGCAGCATCTTGAAGAGATACGCGCAGCGTCGAGGCTGGACACCGGAGACCCCGATGACGTGGGAGGCGGGGACAGTCGATGGTCCTGTTCAACAGCCCGTCGTGCATTCGGCGCTGCTGGAGGTATCGGGATCCTCTCGCGTCGTGCGACAAAGGCTCTGGGCAGCGCAAGCTGCGGTCCTTTTGCCGTTGGTCGAGCTAAGACGCGTTGGTCTGGTAGAGCGTCAGGGCCGGTACATTAGGGTGCCCATTGAAAGCGAAGGTGGCCAACTGATAGAGGACCCTCTGGATCTTGATCTCGGTAAGCTTGCTTGGCATCTCGATCGGGACGGAGTACCGCAGCGATTGAAGGTACGAACACAGAAACTTCGCCGAGTACGCAACAAGCTTGCGCATATGGAACCGCTGACACCGGAACAAGCGTTGCACCCAATGTTATTTGGGGACGAGTGAACGGCGACATGGGCACGCAAGCTTTGCCGGTTGTCCCGAGCGCGTTTGGGACGTGGACTGTTGATAATGAACGGAAAGAAGCGGCGTGGGTCAGAAACTTGCGGAAGGTGACGTGTCGGGTCTTGACGCTCCCCCCCACAGCCCGATAGTGTGGGCCGCATATCACGATCTCTGACAAATCAAGGGAGGTTCTCATGCGAAGCCTGATCACAAAGGCGATGGTGCTTTCACTGGGCTTGGCTCTTTGCCTCTCCGGCATGGCGCTGGCGTCGAGCGACGAGTTGGTGGCCGCGGCCAGGAAGGAAGGCAAGCTGCGGTTGATCACGTTCTCCAGCTTCAAGCAGGCCGCCCAGGCATTCGAGAAGAAGTACGGCATCACGGTGGAGGGCAGCTACCAGGGCGCGCCGGGTGTTCTCCGCAAGGTGAGCCAGGAATCCCAGGCGGGGATATTCGCCATTGACATGTTCGGTACGTCGCCGGGTCCGCTGAGCGGACTCAACCACTGGACCATGTCTTTCAAACCCGCGGGCTACGAGAAGGTCGCGCATCACATGAAGGCGCTGCCCAAGGAATGGAACCAGGTGCCGATCTTCATTCACGTGGTCGGCGCCTCGTACAACAAGGACCTGATCCCGCCGGAGAAGGCTCCCCGAAGCATTTATGATCTACTCAAGCCCGAATACAAGGGCAAGATCATCTCGCGCACGCCTTGGCTGGGATCCAACAATCTCGTGCACATGGCCTCGTTCCATGCCTGGTTCGGCGGGAGCGAGGAGAAGTGGGCCGACTACTGGACCAGGTTCAAGGCCAACGTCGGACGGTACGAGCCCAAGTGGGGGCAGCTCCATGCCGCGGTGGGGCTCAAGGAGTTCCCCTTGGGCATCTTCACTCTACCCTACACGCCGTTCACCTTCGGCCGAAGCTATCCCGGACTCGGGTACTCGACCTTTCGGGAGCCGGCCATCTGGTGGCCGAACATGCTGGCGATTCACAAGAACGCGCCCCATCCCAACGCGGCCAAGCTCTTCATGGAGTTCGCCATCAGCGCCGAGGGACAGAAGCACTTCGTCGATGAGGGCCTGATCCCGGCCGACAGCACCATGAAGCCGCGGGAATCCCTCATCAAGGAGCTCGAGGGCGTCACGTTTTTCGCCAAGGCGCCGGAGATCATCGCGCATGAGGTGAGCAATAACGGCGACAAGTGGAAGGCGCGCATCCAGAAGCTTTACCAGTAGCCTGAAAGGGCGGCGCCGGAACGACGCGAAGGACCATGTTCGAATTCTTCCCGGGGAACAGGAGTTGGTCCTTCGCGTGCATCCGGCTGCTGGCCGAAAGCTACTACGGCGGCGGCGAGTTCAACGAGATCTACCGCACGACGCAACGCATCAAATCCGGTGACACCGAGAGCTGGCACGCCGAGTGGCGCGACACCGCGGATCTCGTCGCCGCGCACGGTCGCGAGCAACGGGCCGGCGGCCGCCCGGAAAGCGCGCGCAAGGCCTTCTTCCGCGCCTCCAACTACTACCGGGTCGCCGAGTTCCTGCTTCCGTTCACCGACGACCGGAAGGTTCCGACCTATCGCAAGTCCGCCGAGAGCTTCCACGCCGCGGTGGAGTTGTCGCCCGGCATCGAGCGGGTGGAGGTGCCTTACGGGGACACCTCCATGCCCGGCTACCTTTTCCATGCCGCCGACGCCGCGGAGAAGCCGCCGGTGCTGATCTACACCGGCGGCGCCGACTCCACTGCCGAGGAGGTCTACTTCGTCGGCGGACCCGAAGCCGCCAGGCGCGGCCTCGCCTGCCTCATCGTGGACGGACCCGGACGGGGCGGGATGCTCAGGCTACGCAACAGCCCGGCGGTCCCCGATTTCGAGCGGCCGGTATCGGCCATGGTGGACTATCTGGAAGCCCGCGGCGACGTCGACGCAAGCCGCATCGCCCTCATGGGGATGAGCATGGGCGGCTACTACGTGACCCGCGCCGCCGCCTACGAAAAACGCGTGAAGGCCTGCGTGTCCCATTTCGGCCCCTACGACTGCTACCGGGACATCTACGAGTTCTACGCGCCCTTGAGGGAACAGTTCCGCTGGATCACCGGGTCGAGCACCGAAGGCGAGGTCCGGCGGCGCCTGAGCCAGTTCACCCTGGCCGGCAGCATCGAGAAGGTCGAGTGCCCGCTCCTGATCCTCCACGGCGAGGACGACATCATCACCGATCCGCGCTGCGCCCGTCAGACCTACGACGAAGCCCGGTGCGAGAAGGAGCTACGCTTCCTCCGCTCCGGCGCCCCCGGCGCCGTCCACTGCTCCTACGACAACCACGCCGAGATCTTCCCGTTCATGCACGACTGGGTGGCGGCGCGGGTGTGAAGAAGGCCGCAGACAACATTCGCAGGTTGGTGTGCCCAAGCACCGCCTACGCCTCCCGCCGCGACGCCAGCAGATGCAGCCCCAATGACAGCGCCAGCATCAGCACGCCGATGACGGCGCCGATGCCGAAGGAGCCTTCGTCGAAGGCGCGCTGGAAGAGCAGGGTGGAGAGCACCTCGTTGCCGTAGGTGAACAGGATGACGGCACCGGCGAACTCGCGCAGATAGATCTGGAACAGCAGGATCCATACCGAGAACAGCCCTCCCCGCAGGAACGGAATGACGATGCGCACGATGGTCTTGAGGCCGCCGGCGCCCGAGGTCCAGGAGGCTTCCTCGAACTCCTTGTGGAACTGGAACAGGAACGGGCTCAGGGTCCGCAGCGCGAACGGGAGATAGTTGCCGATGAAGTAGAGCAGCAGGATCCACAGGGTGCCGTAGACCGGCGTCTTGATGTAGGCCCACACGAAACCCACGGCCAGGATGGTGCCGGGGAAGGCCAGCGGCAGCATGGTGGCGGCCTCGATGGATCCCTTGAGCTTGACGCCGCTGCGGACCAGGAGATAACCGATGCCAAGGGCGATGGTGACGGTGGCCGTGGCGCCGGTGACGCAGAGGATCAGCGTGTTGCCCAGCGCACGCCAGAAGACCACGTCCTCCAGGGCGGCGGTCCAGTGCCTCAGGGTGAGCTGGGTCAACAGGTCGAGGCTCGGGGACGCCACGAACCGGGAGAAGGAAAGCAGCAGGATCACCAGCGCCGGCAGCACGATCACCATGGTGAAGTAGAGAGAGCAGCACGCAAAGGCCACGTAGCGCCAGTGCCCCAGGCGGTGGACGTTCTCGGGCCGGGCCTTGCCGGTGACCGTGACGAAGCTCTCCGCACGCCGCACGAGATGGCGGTACAGGAGCAGCGAGAGCAGACTGACGGGGATCACCATCATGGCCAGCGCCGCGGCGGTGTTGTAGTAGATCAGCGACTGGTAGTCCGAGGCGATGAGGTTGAAGATGGCGGAGGTGAAGACGAAGATGCCGCCGGGGGCGCCGATGAGGATGGGCACCTCCAGCGTGATCAGGCCGATGACGAAGACCAGCAGGAAAGCGGAGAGGATCAGCGGCCGCAGCACCGGCAGGGTCACCCGGCGAAGCGTTCCACTGACGGTATTGCCGCAGGCGATGGACTGCTCTTCCAACGACGGATCCATGAGGCGGAAGGCGTTCATGGCGATGAGGAACACGATGGGAGACTCGTAGAGCACCATGAGGAAGATCATTCCGGGGAACGAGTAGATGTTGAACAGGTTGGCGCCGAAGGTCTCCCGGAACATGACGTTGAGGACACCGATGCGCGGGCTCAGCAACAGGATCCATGCCAGCGCTGCTATGATGATGGGAAAGGCCCGCGGTACGATCCCCAGCTTGGCGAAGACGCGGCCACAGGGCATGTCGGTGCGCACCACCAGAAACGCCATGGTGACGCCCAGCACCACGGAGATGGCCGCCGTCATGAATGCGAAGACCAGCGAGTTGAACACCAGCGTGGGGATGTCCGCGGGGATGCGGATGGTGAGCGCCCGGATCCAGTTCGCGAGGGTGACGTGCCCGGCGGCCACCGGCGAGGCCGACCAGAAGCTGCCGAAGATGAGGGCCAGCACCGGAATGAGGATGACGAAGCCGATGACCACCATCAGGATGGCGTATACGGCCCTCATGGCGTTCTCGGTGTGCATGGCTGCCGGTCTCCGTTCCGTGCTCCGGCTGCCGTCCCCGCGGCGTGCGCCCGGGACCGGTGAACCGGGAGCGTGGACATTGTCGGACCCCCGCCGTCAGGTCCGGCGGGTCGTCGGCGTTACGCGGTGCGCAAGAGAAAGAGTTGGCCCGAGATGTAACGCGCGGCGTCCGACATAAGGTAACGAATCAACCCGGTAATCTCGTCCTTTTGCGTAAATCCCCCCAGGAGCGGAGACGTGGACTGCTTCCGGGTCCATTGTTCTTCCGACATGCCCGCCCTGGCCATGTCCGTCTCGGTGGCGCCGGGTCCGATGGCGTTGGCGGTTACATTGTAGGGCGCCAGTTCGATGGCCAGGGTCTTCGTGAACGTAATGACCCCGCCCTTGGATGCGGCATAGTGGGAGCCCAGGGCCTGGCCCGTGACGCCCCGGCCCGAGGCGACGTTGATGATCCGGCCTGCCCTGCGCTCGGCCATGTGCTTTCCCGCGGCCTGGGAACAAAGGAAGATCCCGGTGAGGTTGACCCGGATGACCCGTTCCCATTCCTCCGCCGGCATCTCCAGCACCGGACAGCGTTTGATGACCCCCGCGGCGTTGAGTTGCACGTCGATGCGTCCGAACTTCCTGACGGCCGCCGAGACCATGCCGTCGACGCTTGCCTTGTCGCCGACGTCCACTCCCACGGCCAGGGCCTGGCCGCCGTTCTTTCCGATTTCCCCGGCCAGCTCTTGCGCCGCGGCCTCGTTGAAGTCCGCCACCACGACGCTGTGTCCGTCCTCGCCCAGCGCCCGGCAGATGGCCGACCCGATGCCGCCGGCGCCTCCGGTTACGACTACCACCTGTGACATGTCACCTCCTGAAGTTCAGGGAACGGGATTGCTGTCCCGACCCGGGTGAAGCGAAGTCGAGGGACGCATTCGTCAAGGCTCGCCGTTACGGCGTCCGCAGCAGGAACGTCTGGCCGGTGATGTAGCGCGCGGCGTCGGACACGAGGTAGCGCACCAGCCCCGTGATCTCGTCCTTCTGCGTCAGCCCGCCTTGTAGCGGGTCCACTGCCTTGATGGTCTGCCACTGTTCTTCGGTGTAACCGGCCCGTGCCATGGGCGTTTCCGTGCGTCCGGGACAGATGTTGTTCACCAGGATGTTGTCCGGGGTGACCTCCACGGCCATGGACTTGGTAAAGGCGATGACCCCGGCCTTGGAGGCGGAGTAGTGCGCCGAGTTGGGGGCGCCCGCGATGCCCCGGCCGGATGCGACGTTGATGATGCGCCCGCGCTTGCGCGGACGCATGGCCGCGGCGGCGGCCTGACTGCAAAGAAAGACCCCCCGCAGGTTCACCCGAATGACCCGGTCCCACTCATCCTCGGACATGTCCGCGATGGAAAAGCGGCCCATGAGGCCGGCGAAATTGATCTGGTGGTCGAGCTGTCCATAGGCGTCCAGGGCGCTTTTCACCATGGCGCCGACGCTCTGGCTGTCGCCCACGTCCACGCCCACCGCCAGCGCCTCCCCACCTTCCGCCTTGAGCCTCGACGCGACCGCCTCCGCATCATCCTTCCTGAAATCGGCGACCACGACCTGGAGCCCGTCTTCTGCGAGCGCGGCGCAAACCGAGGATCCCAGTCCGCCCGCGCCACCGGTTACGATTACGACTTCTGCCATGTCGGTGTGTTTCTCCTTGACTACGATTATTTCTTCCGGGACGGGAGCCCCGATGTCCCCTCCCGTCCTTGCTCCGTGGTCCTGGAACCTGTGCAGGGGCGGGTGCGAAGCCCGCCCGCGCCCCGAATTACCCGGAGGGCTTCCCTGCAGCCGACGGGGCCGCCAGCCAGCCGATCCATATCCCGGCGGGCAGGGAAAAGCAAGTGAGAACGGCATGCCTTAACCGATCCGGGACGCGTGGTACGCGGCGAAGGCGCCTTCCCACCGTCTGCTGAACAACCGCCACAGGTTGGCTGCGAGCCGTTGGATCATGAAAAGGCTGAAGCCCGCCCAGATCCCGAACAGCCCCAGGTGTAAGGCGGCGCCGGTGAGGGGGACGAACAGCAGCAGACCGCCCGCCAGCACGGCCCACATGAGAAAGCGGGTGTCGTGGGCGCCCAGGAGAAAGCCGTCCAGCGCGAACACGATGCCGTTCAGGGGCTGGAACGCCACCAGCAGCAGGAATGCCTCGGTCCGCACCAGATCGGTCACCGCGGTGGAGGCGGTGAAGAACTCCAGGAACGGCTGCTGGACGGCCAGGTAGCCCACCCCGAAAACCGCGCCGCCGGCGCAGCCCCAAACCACCGGCATCCGGCCGAGGCGTTGGGCGCGATGGGCATGGCCGGCGCCCAGGTGCCGCGCCACCAGCGTCTGCCCGGCCACCGCCAGACCGTCGATGGTGTCGGAACAGAAGATGAAGAGCTGAAAGACGATCTCGTAGGCCGCGAGATGGACCGGCCCCATGCGCGCTACCATCGCCGTGGTGAATACCAGCGACATCCGCAGGCCGGCTGTCCGCACCGCCAGATCCCCCGCGATCCGGGAGAGGTTGCGGAACCGGTGCAGACGCAGCCGTCCGCTGTTCAGTCGATACCGCCTCGTGTATTCCGAGAATAGCAGCAGCCGCAGGTACACGGCGACGCGTAGGCCACCACCGCCGCCACCGCCGCGCCGCGAAGGCCCAGGGCCGGAAACCCGAGCCTGCCGTAGATCAGCGCGTAGTCCAGCACGATGTTGGCGCCGCTCATCATGAATGCCGCCAGCATGGGGGAGAAGGTGTTCTGTATGCCGCGCAGAAACCCCACGGCCGCGTAGATGGAGAAGAGCAGCGGGATGGTGGCGTAACGGATACGGAAGTAGGGGACGCCCTGCTCGGCCACATCCGGGCCGGCGCCCATGACGGCGTACAACTCCGGCGCGAACAGGAAGCAGAGGGAGGCCGCCAGCGACCCGCCGGCCACCGCCGCCACCAGCGCGTGCCGGAAGATCTCGCCGCAGAGCGCGTAGTTGCGCGAACCGTACTGGCTCGCCACCAGGCTCGTGGTGCCGAAGATGAGGAACGCGAAGATCCAGCTCACCGCGCCGATGAGGCTGGTGGCGATGGCCTTGGCCGCCAGCGGCTCCACTCCCAGGTGGCCGATCATGGCCGTGTCGGCGATGTTCAGGACGGGCTCGCTGGCAATGGCCAGAGAGGCCGGGACCGCCAGTCGCAGCAGGTCCCGGCCGTCCGATGCCGGGGGTCCGGTCGTCGCGGACTCAGAAATGACGCGGACCGCCTTGATGGTGGATGCGGACGGTGGCGGTCGCCCGGTCGAAGCGCCGGCGCAGCCAGCGCTTGAAGGCGTTTCGGGTGGTCGGAATGAGCATCAGGAAGCCGCAGGCATCCGTGAGAATGCCCGGCGTGATCAGCAACAGTCCCGCCACCAGGATGATCACGCCGTCCACCAGATCCTCCGCCGGAACGATTCCCCGGTTGAGGTTCCGCTGGATCTGTCCCAGGGTCCGAAGGCCTTCCAGCCGGGCGAGGAACGCCCCCAGCACACCCGTGCCGAGCACCAGAAGGATCGTGTTGAGTCCACCGATGACCGAGCCCAACTCAATGAGCAGATAGAGCTCTACCAGGGGAACGACGGTGAACAGCAGCAGGAGTCGCGCGAACATGGCGTCAGGAACCGGGTCTCACGATGAGACGGCTGCGCCGGCGGCGGCCATGACGTCGTCGTAGCCCACGGCGCACACCCGGGACGGATGTGATCTCCGTCGCACTTGGCAGGAGGATGCAGATACGCATGTATGCTGTCATAGGGGACCGGACGGGGTATTGCAACGGAACCTTGGTCGAGCGTGGACTTGAAAGGCGCATCGTGGTGGTCTATCTTTACTGGCAGCCTGCACGTTACAGGGCATCAGGTTCGCGATTCCGCGACGGTTTCAGTCAGGAGGTTTCGATGCCGATTACCAACAGTCTTCCCGAGACGGTCTTCACCACACGGGTCGACGATCTGTTGAACTGGGGCAGAGCGTCGTCTCAGTGGTACATGTTGTTCGGGCTGGCCTGTTGCGCCATCGAGCTCATGCAGACGGGCGGGCCGCGGGCGGACCTGGACCGCTTCGGTTGCGTGCCCCGGGCGACTCCGCGTCAGTCGGACCTGATGATCGTGGCCGGAACGCTCACCTACAAGATGGCCAAGCGCACGCGGCTGCTCTATGACCAGATGCCCGACCCGAAGTACGTGATCTCCATGGGGAGCTGCTCGAACTGCGGCGGGCTGTTCCAGATGGCCTATTCCGTGTGCAAGGGAGTCGACAAGATCGTGCCGGTGGACGTGTATGTCCCAGGGTGCCCGCCGCGCCCCGAGGCCTTGACCGAGGGATTGCTGCGGATCCAGGACAAGGTCATGCGCGAACGCTGGCTGGTCAAGGGCTCGGCATCGGTCGCGGCTCGCTAACGACGGAATCAATCGCCGCGGCCGGTGATCTCTTCGCCGCTGTTTGTCCAGACCACGTCGGCCGGCGGGAGCGCATCGGTCTTTGGGGAGTTCGAGAGATCCGGAGGGAGGAATGGCATGGCAGAGTACGTAAAGGTCGCGACCACGGATGAGGTGGAGCCCGGCAAACCCAGGCTCGTGGAAGTCAACGGCCGGAGAGTCGCCCTGTTCAATCTGGACGGGACCTTTTACGCCATCGACGACTTCTGCACGCATCGCGGCGCGCCGCTGTCCGAGGGGGAGGTCACGGGCAAGGACGTTCAGTGCCCGTGGCACGGCGCGATGTTCGACATCACCACGGGCGAGGCCTCCGGACCTCCGGCGGACGTGGGGGTCGACAAGTTCAACGTCCGCGTGGCAGGGTCCGATATCGAGGTCGAGATTTGACGTGTTGTCCGTGCCGATGAGGCGGACACCGATGCGAAACCAGTGAAGGAGCAAAGCCATGGCGGATGACGTACTCAGCAAGATCGAGGACCAGGTGAAGAACAACCGGGTGATGGTCTTTATGAAGGGGACGCCGAACTTCCCGCAGTGCGGCTTCTCGGCCCACACGGTGGAGATCCTGCGCGCCCACGACGCGGAGTTCGAGAGCTTCGATGTGCTGGCGGACCCGGCCGTCAGAGAGGGCGTGAAGCGGTACTCGAACTGGCCCACCATCCCGCAGATCTACATCGACGGCAAGTTCGTGGGCGGCTGTGACATCGTTCACGAGCTGCACGAACGGGGCGAGCTGGACGCGATGCTGAAGCCCCCGGCCCGGGAGTGACCTTCCCCACGGCTTCCCTGTACGAAGAGATAGGCGCCGAGCGCCTGCGCGAGGTCATCGACGTCTTCGTGGACCGGATCTTCGATGACATGATGATCGGCTTCTTCTTCCGTAACGCCGACCGTCGCCGGATCAAGGAGTTGGAGTACCAGTTCACCGCGCGTGTCCTCGGCGCGGACATCGAATACGAGGGACGTCCTCTCGAGCAGGCCCACGCGCCGCATCCCATCATGGGTGGACAGTTCGCGCGCCGACTGCAGATCCTGCGGGAGACCCTCGACGAGTTTCAGGTCCCCCAGGCAGTACGCACGGCGTGGTTGGACCACACCGAGCGCCTGCGCTCCCTCATCACCCGTGACCGGGGCTCGGACTGTGACCCCGCCGAGGCCCGGCGCAAGGCCTCGGGGCAAGTATCGTGACCGAACCCCAGGACCACAAGCTCATCCGAAAAGCCGCACGGGACGAGGCCTTCGACTTGGCCCTGTACGTCCGGCTTCGTGACCTCGAGACCGGTGAGGTCCATAACGTCCTGTCGCAACTGGTGAACGTGGAGCGGGGACACGTCGCCTTCTGGGCCGACATGGCGGGGCTCAAGGACGTTTCGCTGGATCGGGTTCAACGGTTCAGGCTGGGCGTTTTCGTCCTCTTGCGGCGACTCTTCGGCGTCGGAATGACGTTTCTTGTCCTCGAGGCCATCGAGATCTACGGGATCAAGAAGTACTGGGGGCTCTGGGAGCAGTACAAGGACACGCCGCAGGGGCCGAGGATACGAAACATCCTGCGGGACGAGTTCGGGCACGAGGACGAGATCGTCGCCGGCCTCACCGGTCGACGGCTGAATGCTGAACGGGTCCGCGACATCTTCCTGGGCCTGAACGACGGCCTGGTGGAGGTGCTGGGCAGCGTCAGTGGTTTCTATGCTTCGTTCGGCGATCCCGTCTATGTCCTGGTGGCAAGCATCACGGTGGCCGTGGCCGGCTCCATCTCCATGGCGGCGGGTGTACTGGCCTCGTCGCGGTCGCAGCTCGAGGTTCAGCGGATCGAGAACGCCAAACGCCACTTCTTCGACCCTGACGCCGAAGTGACCGAGGAGACGCGTCCCCTGGCCGCGGCCAGCGCCGTGGCGGCCTCCTATTTCCTGGGCGCATTGTTCCCGATCCTGCCGGTGCTCCTCGGTGCGGCCGGTCCGGTAGGGTCGATCGTCGTTGGAGGCATCATGGTGGCCCTGGTGACCATGCTGCTGTCCTTCATGTCAGGCATGGAGGTCAGGTCCCGGGTGCTCCAGAACCTTCTGCTCGTGTCCGCGGCCGTGGCCGTGACTTACGGCCTGGGGACGCTGGTCAAACACTTTTGGCAGATTGCCGTGTGACGGCCCGGACCACTGCACGGATCGGTGAGGCGTTATGGGGAATCGAGACATCGCATCCGCGCGGGACTATCACGAGAGGACCAAGCACTCGACCGTGAGCATCCGTAGCGGTCCGCACTCCCTCGACTGGGACAATCGGCCCCACCCCTTCAAGGTCTACGAGAGCCTCGACTCACTGCCGTTGGAGCAGCACTTGGCGTCGTCCGACGTCCCCACGCTGCAGGCCATATCCCGTTCCGCTCTGGAAGGTGAACGCCAAGTCACCCGGCAGGAACTCGGCGAGCTCTTGTTCCTCTGCGCCGGCGTCACCCGGCGGCGACGCTATTTCGGCGGCGAAATGCTCTTCCGGGCGGCCGCGTGCACGGGGGCGCTGTACCATATCGACGTCTACGTCGTCGCGGGTCCGCTGGCGGATCTCGATGCGGGTGTCTATCAGTTCGCCCCCGACCGTTTCGCCCTGACGCCCTTGCGAACGGGCGATCACCGCAGTGCGCTGGTGGATGCCGGCGGCGGCGAGCCCGCGGTGGCCCATGCCCCGGCCATCCTGGTGCTGGCCTCCACGTTCTGGCGCAATAGCTGGAAGTATCGCGACCGCGCCTACCGGCATTGCTTCTGGGACGGCGGCACCATCCTGGCCAACTGCCTGGCGGCGGCTACGGCGCGCGGCATCCCGGCCCTCACGGTGATGGGGTTCGCCGACGCCTCGGTCCACCATCTGCTGGGTCTCGACCCCGACAGGGAGGCGGCCCTGTGCCTCGTGCCGGTGGGCCGATTGGAGGCGGCTACGGCGTCTTCCGGCGAGGCATTGCCGTCCCTGCACTACGCCACCCGGCCGCTGTCCGCCCACGAGGTGGATTACCCTCCCATCCGGGAGATGCACGCGGCCTCGAGTCTGGAGAGCGGCGTCGAGGCCCGGCGCTGGCGGGAAGGCGACACGGATGAG
This sequence comes from Binatia bacterium, assembly GCA_963422385.1. GTDB lineage: Bacteria > Desulfobacterota > Binatia > UBA9968 > JAJDTQ01 > JAJDTQ01. The sequence continues at coordinate 3,079,565 of OY729432.1, forward strand.
GGGGGATCCGCCGAGACGGATGGAACGGCCGCGGGCGTGGCGGTGATCCGTGAGCTGCCCCTCGAGACCGAGCCCGCGGCAGCGCTTCCCGCCGGCAGCGTCGAGCAGGTGATCCTGCGCCGTGGCTCCACCCGGCGTTTCTCGCACGAGGCCATTACCTTCGCCCAGTTGTCCAACGCCCTGCACTACGCCACCCGCGGCGTTGCCATGGACGTGGACCCGGGCGGCTCCCTCGCGCTCAACCAACTCTACCTCATCGTCAACCACGTGGACGGCGCCGCCCCCGGCGCCTACACACTGGACCGCGGCCGCGGGCGCCTTCAACTCCTGAAGGAAGGGGAGTTCCGCAGGGAAGCCGGCTTTCTCGGTTTGAGTCAGGAGATCCCCGCCGATGCCAGCGTCAACGTCTATTTCCTGGCCGACCTGGATGCGGTGCTCCGGCGCTATGGCAACCGCGGCTACCGCCTGGCGCTGATGGAGGCCGGCATCACCGCCGGCCGCCTCTACCTCGCGGCCTATGCCCAGGGATTCGGCGCCTCGGGGTTGACGTTCTTCGACGACGACGTGACCGCCTTCTTCTCGCCCCACGCCGCCGGCAAGAGCGTCATGTTCCTGATCGCGCTGGGCCGGCGGGTAAAGGCGAAGTAGACGCTACCGCCGGTTCCAGGCCAGCCAGCGCTGGAACACTTTCTTGACCATGGGCGTCAGCCGGGTGCGGTTGAAGGCGTCGCCGGCCTGCTTGATGGCTTCGGCCTGAGTGGGGTAGGGGTGGATGACGTTGGCGACGGTGCCGAGGCCGACCTTTCCCGCCATGGCCAGGGTGATCTCGCTGATCATCTCGCCGGCGTGGCGCGCCACGATGGTGCCGCCGACGATCTTGTCGGTGCCTTTCCTGACGTGGATCTTGACGAAGCCGTTTTCCTCACCGTCCGCCAGCGCGCGGTCCACCTCCTTGAGCTCCCGCATGTAGGTGTCGATGGCGATCCGCTGACTCTCGGCGTCGCGTTCGTACATGCCCACGTGGGCGATCTCGGGGTCCGTGTAGGTGGCCCAGGGCATGATGAGGGAGCTCAGCTTCCTGCTCTTGTAGAAGAGGGCGTTCTGGATGATGATCCGGGCGGCCGCGTCGGCCGCGTGGGTGAACTTCCAGTCCATGCAGACGTCGCCGCCGGCGAAGACGCGGGGGTTGGTGGTCTGCAGGTAGTCGTTGACCACAACGCCGCGGAACGGCTCGTACCGGACCCCGATTCCGTCGAGGTTGAGGCCGTCCACATTGGGCGCGCGTCCGGCCCCCACCAGGATCTCGTCCACTACCAACGAGTCGGCGGTTCCGTCGGACTCGAAATGGACCACCTTCCGGCCATTCTCCGTGGCCACGTGTTTGATGGCGCTGTTGAGCACCAGTTGAATGCCCTCCTCCAGGAACCGGTCCTGAACGATGGCCGCGGCGTCGGCGTCTTCACGGTTGAGGATGTGGTCGCCGTTGTGGAACAGCGCCACCCGGCAACCCAGGCGCTGGAAAGTCTGCGCCAGCTCGCAACCGATGGGACCGGCGCCGATGACCGCCAGCCTTTCCGGGCGCTGCGTCAGCGAGAACACGGTCTCGTTGGTGAGATAGCCGGCTTCCTCGAGGCCCTCGATGGGTGGATGCGGCGCGACCGCCCGGGCGCCGGAGGCGATAACGGCCTTCTTGAAGTACAATGCTTGGCCGTCGACCTCCACGGTCTCCGGGCCGGAGAACCGGGCATCGCCCAGGAATACGTCGACCCCCAGATCGCTAAAGCGCTTCACGGAGTCGTGGTGGCTGATGTGGGAGCGGATCCGGCGCATGCGTTCCATGACCGCGGCGAAGTCCACCTCCACCTCCACGTCGCCTGGCCGGGCGATGCCGAACAGACCGGCATCGCGGATCTCCGCCGCCACCCGCGACGAGCGGATGATGCACTTGGAGGGGACGCACCCGACGTTCAGGCAGTCTCCGCCCAGGTAGTGGCGCTCGATCAGGGCGACCTTGGCGCCGAGACCGGCGGCCCCGGCCGCGGTCACGAGGCCGGCCGTGCCGGCGCCGATCACCACCAGGTTGTAGCGGTCGGCCGGAGCGGGATTGGTCCAGTCCGCCGGGTGCGTGTTGGAGCCCAGCACCTGGTTGTATTCATCCTGCGGCGACAGTTGTGGAATGTTGCGCATGAGTCGGTTCCCTCGTGTTTCCGGGTGACAAGTCCGTGTAGCGGCAACCGTTGCAGCACGCGCTACCGCGCCTTTGCCGGCTTCCTCCTGTTGACCAGTGCGATGAATTTCCTGGCGATGAGCGGGAACAGCCCGAGCAGCACGAAGGACAGCAGCAGCGCGGGCGAGAGGATCCCGGCCAGGGAGTCGATCCGGGCCAGTTGGGTGCCGGCGTTGACGAAGACGATGGTGCCCGGGAACATTCCCAGTTGGCTCACGAAGAAGAACCGGGTCGTGCGGATGGGCGTAAGCCCCATGACGAGATTGATGACGAAGAAGGGGATGACCGGAATCAGCCGCATCGTAAAGAGGTAGAGCATGCCCTCGTTGGCGATGCCGTTGTTGATGGTCTCGAGCTTGTCTCCGAACTTGCCCTGAATGCTGTCCCGCAGAAGAAAGCGCGCCACCAGGAACGCCAGGGTAGCGCCGATGGTGCTGCAGAAGGAAACGATGATGGTGCCCGTGACCACCCCGAAGAGCGCGCCGCCCAGCAGCGTCATGATCGCGGCGCCCGGAAGTGAAAGAGCCGTCACCGCGATATAGACGGCCGCGTAGGCCGCGATGGCGATGGACGGATTCTGCAGGTAGTAACCTTGATAGGCGTCGCGCTGAGCCTTGATGAACTCCAGGTCGAAGTACCTTCCGAGGTCGAAGATGAAGAAGCTCGCGATGAGGGCCGCCATCAGCACCACCAGGGCTATCTTGACGATCCGTTGGTTCATGAACGATCTCTCCTCGGGTGTTCCAGGATACAGGCCACCGCGGCCGGCACGGCGCCGCGACACGGGATCAAGAGGTGGGATTTCATGGGCGCGGTCATTTATAGTTGATCTGGTGGCGCAGGTAAATTCCGTGGGCAGCAAATCGTTTCATCCGCATCAAACCCGTGTCCCCACCGACGGGTCGGCAGCAGGCTTGGCCGAACCCCTCAAACCGGCGCTGGCGGTCATGGCCCGGGCGCCGGCGCCCGGGAAGGTCAAGACCCGGTTGTGTCCACCCCTCAGCCCCGGGCAGGCGGCGGAGTTCTACGAGTGCGTGCTGCGGGACGTGTTGTGCGACCTGATCCCTTCCGCACGGTGGGACACATGGGTGGCTTATGCCGAACGCAGCCGGGACTATTTCCTGCAGCTTCCGGAGCACGGCATGGCGCTATTGCCGCAGCGCGGCGCCTCGCTGGGCGAGCGCATGCACGCGGTGTTCGTGGACCTCTGCCACGCGGGTTACCGGCAGGTAGTGCTCGTCGGCAGCGACATACCTACCTTGCAGGCGGCTTCGGTCGCGCAGGCGTGCGATGTTCTGGAACAGGAACGGAGCGATCTGGTCCTGGGGCCGGCGGACGACGGCGGCTACTACCTGATCGGCCTGGCCCGGCCGGAGCAGAGGCTCTTCAGCGACATTGCGTGGAGCACCGCTTCGGTGCTGGAGCAAACCTTGGCCAAGGCACGGCAACTGGAGCTTCGGGTCCGGATGGTGCCCGGCACCTACGACGTTGACGTGGCGAAGGACCTGGAGCGGCTCGGCCGGGACCTTGAGGGGTCCCGCGCGTGTCCCAGAACGCGTGCATGGATGCGCCGGCTGTAGTTCACGCCTTGCAAGTCGCTTCATGGCGTCCTTCGACTTCGCTTCGCTACGCTTCCAATCAACTGCACAATTTTTGGCAGTTATTGCCATTGGCCTTGGGCCGTGAGGCCCCTTGACATGCTCGGGACGCAGGGAAAAAATGCTCCTGCAACCGTTCGTCCTGAGCGTAGCGGAGCGAAGTCGAAGGACGCCATGGATCAGAGTCTCCCGAAACACGGAGCGCCGAGCACGCGCATCAATCCGGGGATGCGGAGAGATGGCGGCGTGCGGCGCGGACGGCCTTGGTGCTGAGGGAGGAGAGGGGGAAGGAGCGGAGACCGGCGCGGGGGACCCAGCGCCATGCCGATCCCTTCACCACGATTTTGCGCTGCAGCACGTAGACCGGCGCGGTGATGCGCATGTCGGTGATGGCGTGGCGGATGACCGCCACGGGCTCGGATCGCCGAAGCGTTTCGTCAAGAGACCGGGAGGCCGGTAGTGTCTCCGGGGAGGGAAGCTCCCACAGGCCCGCGAGAAGGCCGTTGTCGGGGCGGCGGTGGAGCAGGATCCTCGACCGCGATTCCACGAAGACCAGCGGCCAGCGCACCGCCTTGGTTCGCACGGGTTTCGGGCGCGGCACGTCGAAGGTCCCGGACGCCCGAGCGTGGCACCAATGGGCCAAAGGACAGCGCTCGCACAGTGGCGACGAGGGAAGGCAGACGGTGGCGCCCAGTTCCATCACCGCCTGATTGAAGTCCCCGGGACGGGATCGCGATACCATACGCTCGGCCGCCCGGTCGATCTCCCTGGGCTCCGTCAGGCCCAGCAACCGCGCGTAGACCCGCCTTACGTTGCCGTCCGGCGCGGCGTAGGGCCGGTCGAAGGCGATGCTCATGACCGCGCCCGCGGTATACCGGCCGATTCCCGGCAGGCGCAGCAGTGCCTGATAGTCCGCCGGCAACCGGCCGCCGTGCCCGCTCACCAAAAGGCGGGCCGCCTGTTTCAGGTTGGCGGCACGCCGGTAGTAGCCCAGGCCGCTCCAGACGCTCCGGACGGTATCCAGGGAGGCACGGTCCAGGGCCTCCACCGACGGGAACGCCTCGATGAAGCGGTGATAGTAGGGAAGCACCGCCGCCACCTGGGTCTGCTGGAGCATGGTCTCGGAAACCCAGATGGCATAGGGGTCGCGGGTCCTGCGCCAGGGCAGGTCCCGCTTGTTGCGGTCGTACCAGCGCAGCAGCGCGGCGCGCATCCGCGTCCGCAGCTTCGACGAATGACGGGTCTCCGGCAAGGCTTGTGTCCAGTGCGGTGTCCCGTATAAACCGTGGATCAGGGCGCGCAGGATCTAGTCCCGGATATTCTGCAGGAACCACTCCCTCGGCAACGGATGACCCAGCCCCATGGCCTTGGCGAGCTCGAACGCGGTGCCTCCCACCGCGGCGAACTGAAGGCCTTGGGTGCCCTGATTGTTGAGGAACGTCACCTGTCGGTCATTGGTCCTGCCGGGCCACCGGCCGGCCATCAGATCGGGGATGGTGCCGATGTCCGTGTTGTCAATCTCGCGGATGGGCGAGGGCGGGATCTTGCCCTTCTCCTCGTCGGTGCCGGCGATGTAGGCGAACATGCCGTCGCTGCCGTGGACGGTTCCCGCCGGGGGATTGTCCAGCACCAGGGTGGAGGCCCCCAGCCGCGCCTGCAGGTCGCATTTGGCCAGGATCTCGGGTCCGGCCTCGTTGGAGCGGACGTTGGTGATGTGCATGCCGGGCTCGACCCATTCCGGCTTCATCACCTGCACCAGGGAGTCCGTGGCCAGGGCCACGATGTCGGCGCCGCGGCAGGCCTCCCCGGCTTTGTCGCAGGTCTCGACGTTGAGGCCAAGTTGCTCGCGCATCTCCGCCGCGAAGGCTTCCCGGTTGGCCTTTGTGGGGCTGAACACCCGCAGCAACTCGATGTCGCGCACCTCGCGGATGGCTTGGGCGTAGGTCCGCGCCATGCCGCCGGAGCCCAGCATACCCAATACCTTGGAGTTCTGGCGCGAGAGGTACTTGACCCCGAGCCCGGCGCAGGCGCCCACTCGCATGTGCTGCAGGTACCCGTCGTTCATCAGCGCCAGGGGCTCGCCGTTGCGCACGCTCAGGAGGAAGATGAGACCGCAGTAGGTGCCCGGCTCGATGCAGTACTTGTCCTCGGTCTCGAACTCCCCGTCCTTCTCCCATACGAGCATGTCCGACTTCATGCGGATGGCCATGTAGCCCAGCGAACGGCTGGCGCCCTCCATGGTGCCCCAACGATAGTAGTGGGGCTCCCGCGGCACGTAGAAGTCGATCCTCGGCCGATATGCCGCCTCGTTTCTGGAGAGATCGCGGTAGGCGTCCTCCATGGCGGCGAGGCAGGTCTTCATGTCAAGGATTTCCTGAATGTGCTCATTGGTCAGAAACAGCATGGCTTCTCCTTGTCGCTCCGTTGATCTGTTGTTCCAGCAGCGCCTGGACCCTTGCCAGCGCGGGGTCGCCGTCCATGAGCCGCAGGAAGTTGGCTTGGATCACCGCTTCCAGCTTTTCCGGCGGCAGGTTCTTGACCCGCGCCGTCGCGGCCACCACGTCGATGATGACGTCCGGCGGAGCTACGGTTCCGGCGAGCCAGCGGTTGCCGCCGGGATTGTCGGTCTCCGACAGCAGTTGGCGGGTCGGGACGGCCCGCGCGACCGCCCGGATCTTTTCCGAATACAGCACCTCGACCCCCACGGTAAAGAAGTATCCCTCGGCGATCATCTCGTCGAGCACGTCCATGGGGCCGGAGTACCAGTGGATGATGGCCTTCTTCACGCCGAAAGCCCGGAGGGTTTCAAGGATGCGGCGTTCCGCGCCCTTGGTGTGCAGGTTGACGATCTTGTTCCGTTGGGCAGCATGTCGGATCAGGAACTCGAACACCCGGATCTGATGCGGATGGGTCGCCTTGTCCTTCACCCAATGGAAATCGAGTCCCAGCTCGCCGAGCATGGGGCTTTGCTCCATGAGGGGAAGCAGTTCCGGCATATGGTCGGAGTGTTCCCGGGCACGCCGCGGGTGGATGCCGAAGCTGGGCAGCACGAACGGCGATCGCCGGGCCAGTCCGAGGTTCCGTTGGTATGACTCGGGGTCCATGGAGTTGGCCAAGGTCAGGGTGCGCCGCCGCTGAATGTGCGCCAGCGCCTCCCACGGCTCATCGTAGCGATCGAGATGGGCGTGGGCGTCGATCAGCATGACGGGCTCTCGGCCATCGACGTCTCGTCTCTCTCCATGCCGGCCGCTTTGCGCTTCGGGGCGTCTTGTCGAGCACGGGCGGGCTTCAAGCCCGCTCCTACCTGAAGCGTGGGCCGAAGTACTTCGCCAAGTCGATGCTGTCGGTCCCCGGGACCTTGATCTCCAGCGGGTAGTCGGACTTGCGGGTGGCGTCCACGCCGACCTTGGTGACCAAGTGGGAGCCGCCGGCCGGGTCGTAGGAGGCCGGGTCCAGCGGGGAGCCCCTGGAGTAGGTGACCATGAACACGTCGCGGTCGGCGCGCACCCGGGTGGCGATGGCGTGCATGACGTCGCTGTCGTTGCTTATGTTCACGTCCTCGTCCACGCAGACGACGAACTTCAGGAACGGGTCGGCGGCGAATGCCGCCATGGCGGCATTCTTGGCGTCGCCGTCGATCATGGATTCCATCTGGATGTAGCAGATGTAGCGGGAGCGGCCGCAGGGCGGCACGTACACCGCCTTGACTCCGGCGCTGGCGATGCGGCAGGTGTGGTAGATGTAGCTGTTGCGCGTTACCCCGGACAGCAGCAGGTTGTCGGCGTGTCCCACGAACGAGCTCTGGTACAACGCGTTCTTCCTCATGGTGATGGCCTTGACGTACACCACGGGGTTGACGCGCTGGGGGCCGTAGGTCCCGGGATACTCGCCGAAGGGCGCTTCCTCCTCCATCTCGGTGGGATGGATCTCGCACTCCAGCACGATCTCGGCGCTGGCCGGCACCTCCACGTCGATGGTCTTGCACTTCACCATCTCCACCGGCTTGCCCAGCATGGCGCCGGCGATGCTGAACTCGTCGGTGTCGATGGAGGTAAAGCTCAGGTTGCCGATGTTCATGGCGGGGTGGCCGCCGATGACCGCGGCCATCTGGGTGGGCAGGCCCCGGGACTTGTTCTTCTTGAGGATGTAGTGGCCGTGGGCGGTCTCGGAGATCTGGATGCCGAAGCGGTTTCGCCCCTTCAGTTGCAGCCGGTAGATGCCGGCGTTGCGGACGCCGGTGTCCGGCTCCTTCATGACGTTGAACGCCAGCGTGATGTAACGCCCGGCGTCGAGCTCGTGGTACTGAAGGATCGGCAGCATGGTGACGTCCACCTCGTCACCGGTGAGCACCACTTCGTGGCACGGCGCGCCGTCCACGTCCACGGGCGGCAACGGGTTGGCCTCGCGCTTGCCGTATTCATGGATGAAGTCCGCGGGCGTGGCATCGTAGGGCAGTCCGATGGCCATGGCCAGCCGCGGGAAGCTGGCGTGCATGTTGGTCACGAGCGGGATGGAGGAGCCCTTGACGTTCTCGAAGATCACGCACGGGAACTGCTGCTGCTGCTCCAGCCTGGCCAGGATTCCCGTGACCTCGAAGATCGGATCCACCTCCCGGGTGACCCGGATGACCTCGTCGGGATAGTTGGCCTCGAGAAAGGCGATGGCCTCCCCGAGGGTCTGTCCCATGGAGTTTCTCGTGTTGTTCGACATTGTCATGGTGACGGGTCACTTAGCACGGAGGTACCGCCACTGCAAGACGGCGCCCTGACCGGCGGCCCTGTCCGGCGCGGTGCCGCCGTATCAGCGCCAGCACCCGCTCGGGTGTCACCGGGGTCTCCGAGACCTCCACGCCGCCAAGGGGCCGTAGCGCGTCCACCACGGCGTTGGCCACGGCCACCGGCGGGGCGATGGCGCCGCCTTCGCCGATGCCCTTGAGTCCCAGCGGATTGAGCGGGGAGGGGGTTTCGAGGTGCACCTGCCGGATGTTCGGCACCTCGTCGCAACCGGGCAGCAGGTAGTCGAGGAAGGTGCCGGTGAGGAGCTGGCCCAGCTCGTCGTAGACGAACTCCTCGTAGAGCGCGCCGCCGATGCCCTGAGCCACCCCGCCCCGCACCTGGCCTTCGACGAACAGCGGATTGATGGCGGGTCCGGAGTCGTGCGCCACCGCGTAGTCCAGGATCTTGACTTCGCCGGTGCCTGGGTCCACCTCCACCACCGCCACGTGGGCCGCGTTGGCCCAGGTCACCGTCTGCGGCACGTAGTAGTAGCTGGCCTCCAGGTTGGGCTCCATGCCCTCGGGCAGCCGCGAGGCCCAGCCGGGCACTGCCGCGCCGGCCAGCTCGGCCAGGGAGACGCCGTGGTCGGGCCGCTCTTCCACGAAGACCCGGCCGTCCCGTGTGGTCAGATCATCGGGGTTCGCTTCCAGCAGGTGACCGGCCAGCTCGAACACCTTTCCCTTGAGGCGCCGGGTGGCTTCGTGGATGGCGGTTCCGGCGTTGACCGTGCTGCGGCTGGCGAAGGTGCCGCAGCCGTAGCGAATGGCGTCGGTGTCGCCGCCCACCACCGTTACGTCTTCCGGAGTCACGCCCCAGAGGTCGGCGGCAAGCTGCGCGAACACGGTCTCGTGTCCCTGCCCGTGACCGCTGGCGCCCACCGACACCAGCAGCTTGCCGGAGGAGTCCACCTCCACCCGGGCGCCCTCGAAGGAGCCCACGCCGGTTCCCTCGGTGTAGCAGCCGATGCCGACGCCGATGTGGCGTCCGGCCCGTTGGGCCTCCTTCTGCCGCGCGCGCACGTCGTGGTAGCGGCAGGCGTCCATGGCCTTGGTGAGGGTGGCGGGAAAGTCGCCGTTGTCGTAGCACACGGGCTCGCCGTCCCGGTAGAGGATGCCGGCGTCGTAGGGGATCTCCTCGGGCCGGACGAAGTTCCGGAAGCGCACCTCGGCCGGGTCGAGGCCGAGCTCTCCGGCGATGCGGTCGATGCAGCGCTCCATGACGAACGCGGCCTCGGGCCGTCCGGCGCCGCGGTAGGGAGCGTTGGGCACCTTGTTGGTGGCCACGCAGGTGCCGGTGACGGCGAGGCTGGGTATCCGGTACGGCCCCTGCAAATGGGCCGAGGTGTTGTAGGCGTCGGTGAGGCCCATGGGGTTGTAGGCGCCGTTGTCCAGCAGGAAACGGTCCTTCAGGGCCAGGATCCTCCCGTCTTCGTCGAACGCCAGATCCACGTAGTGAATCTGGTCCCGGGCATGGGCGGTGCTGATGAAATGCTCTCTCCGGTCCTCGATCCACTGCACAGGCCGGCCCAATTCGAGGGCCAGATAGGGTGCCAGCACCTCTTCGGGGTAGACCAGCACCTTGGGTCCGAACCCGCCGCCCACGTGGGGGGCTACCACCCGGATGGTCTCCTCGGCGAGTCCCAGTTGGGAGGCAATCTGCCGGCGCACGCTGTGGGGCACCTGGGTGGACGACCACACGGTCAGCCGCCGCGGCTTGACCTCCGCCATGGCCAGGACGCCTCTCCCCTCCATTGGGACGCCGCTGTGGCGCCGGTGGTGCAGCCGCTCCTCGATGCGGTGGGGCGCGGTCTCGAAAGCCCGGTCCACGTCCCCCTTGGCGATGCTGAAACGGAACACCACGTTGTCGCCGGCATCGTCGTGGACCCGCACCGCGTCCGGCTCCAACGCCGCTTCCGGGTCCACCACCGGCGGAAGCGTCTCGTAGTCCACGGCAATGCCGTCCAACGCATCCTCGGCCCGGTACCGGTCCTCGGCCACCGCCACGGCCACCGGCTCGCCCACGTAATGCACCTTGCCGAGGGCCAGCACCCGCGCCCTGGGGCCCTTCAGGACGGGCTTTACGGCGTCGAGCCAGGGCGGCGGGTGGAACTCGAAGCTCGACGGGAAGGGCTCGATGGCGTCCCGGACGTCCTCGCCCGCAAGGACCCGCACCACCCCCGGCATGGTCAGTGCGGTGCCCACGTCGATGCCGCGGATCCTGGCGTGGGCGTGGGGGCTGCGCAGCACCGCGGCGTGGAGCATCCCCGGAAACCGCAGATCGCTCACGTAGGTCCCCTGGCCCCGCAGCAGCGGTTCCGCCTCCCGCATGGGGATGCTTCGTCCCATGTGACGCCTGGCGCCCTGATTCTTCATGATCGCGTTTCGAAGCGTCTGCCGTCGTCGCTAGAGAGTCCAGATATCGTAGAGCAGCTCCATGCGCCGGAACATGATCTCCCGCGTCTGTTGCTGCAACGCGGGGGAGGTGAGGTAGCGGCGTCCGATGTCCTCCGCCAGGGTTCCGTGCTCCTCGTCAGCTTCCACGTGGACGGTGAAGAACCGGACCGATTCGGGGGCCATCCCGTAGCTTTCGATGAAACCCTTTCCCAGCATCGCCGCGGCCGGGCCGAATGTCCCCTCAGCCCCCATCTGGGCCGCCATCACCACGAACCACGGGTGCGTATGGATCACCAGCTCGGCGAAGTACAGGTGCGCGGCCGTGGCCGGAAGCAGGGTGGGGTGCTCCAGGTCCGCGCGCGTGAGACCGATGGCTTCGGCGAACTCCACGAACATGTCCGGGTGGCCGGAGCTCCCCGGCAACAGGCCGCGGGTCTCCTCCTCCGCCACCTCGAACAGCTTGGGGGCGAACTCCGGGTCCGAGCATGCCACGTAGCGAAGCAGCGCGATGCGCGGCACCGCGCAGCGGAACTGGTAGTCCTGCACCGCCCAGGTCCTGACCTGGTCCATGGTGGCGGAGCCCGAGCACACGGCCTTCACGAAGGGGTGGTGGATGCGAAGCTTGGGAAATGCGGCTATCTCTTTCTTGAGCTGCTCGACGTACTCGTCAGCCGACAGGGTCGTGCCGTTCATGCGGGTGCCTCCTGTGTCGAATGGTAGAGAGCCTGCCTGAAGTATAGGTATAGCCTTTACAGGAAGAAAGCCAATCGCGGACGGAACGCGTGGCTGCGTGTCCACGAGCCGTTGCCGTCCCGTCAACAGGGGTGTTATGATCCCGAACTGCGCCGAATCGCGCCAAACTCGAAGGAGGTATTACCATGAAGATTTTCAGGCTTCTGGCCGCGTCTTTGTTGGCTTTGCTGACCATGACCGGGACGGTATGGGCGGAGACCGTCAAGGTGGGCGTGATTCTTCCCTACTCGGGACCCAACGCCCAACTGGGGCAGCAGGTGGACCGGGGCTTCGAGCTCTACCGGAAGCTGCACGGCAACGAGACCGGGGGACACAAGATCGAGATCATCAAGCGGGACAGCACCGGCCCCAAGCCCGACGTGGCCAAGCGTCTGGCCACCGAGCTCATCACCCGCGACAAGGTGGATATCGTGGCGGGGGTGGTCTACTCCAACAACGCCTTCGCCATCTCCGACGTGACGCGCAAGGCCAAGGTGCCGTTCCTCATCATGAACGCCGGGACCTCGGCGATTACGACGAGGTCTCCCTACACCGCCAGGGTCTCGTTTACCATGTGGCAGGCGGCCTACCCGTTGGGCAAGCACGCCTACGAGAGGATGAATATCCGCACCGCGGCCGTGGCCTACGCCAACTACTCGCCGGGCAAGGACAGCAAGACCGCGTTCACCACGGCGTTTACCGCCGCGGGCGGCAAGGTCGTGGCCGACATACCGTTCCCGTTTCCCAAGATCCCGGACTTCACGCCGTTTCTGCAGTCGGTCAAGGATGCCAAGCCCGACGCGCTGTACGTATTCATCCCGGCCGGGAAGTGGGCCACCGGTGTGATGAAGACCTACGACGACCTCGGCATGAGGACGGCCGGTATCGAGCTCATCGGCCCGGGTGACATCACCCAGGACTCGGAGCTGCCCAACATGGGGCAGGTTCCTTTGGGCGTCATCACCATGCACCACTACTCCGCCGCCGGCGACAGGGCCGAGAACAAGGCCTTCGTGAAGGCGTGGAAGGCAGCCTACGGCGCCGACAGCACCCCGGACTTCTTCAGCGTCCAGGGCTGGGACGGCATGGCCGCCATCCACGAGGCGGTGCGGCGTCTCGATGGCAGGATCGACGCGGACAAGGCGCTGGGCGTGTGGAAGGGATGGAAGTTCAACAGCCCGCGGGGTCCCATCATGATCGATCCCGAGACCCGGGATATCGTCCAGAACCAGTACCTCCGCAAGGTCGAGAAGCGCGGGGACGTGCTCGCCAACATCGAGGTCGAGACCCTGGAGATGGTGAAGGACCCGTGGAAGCAGCTTCAGAAGAAGAAGTAGCGGGCCAACGAAGACACCGAAACCGCGCCGCTCCGTGAATCCACGGGGCGGCGTCGGCCAGTCGTTCTCCGTGATCAATTCCCTCGTCAGCATTGCGTTCGACGGCCTCGCGTTCGCAATGATCCTGTTCATCATCTCGGTGGGCCTTTCCGTGACCATGGGTCTCATGGGGTTCGTGAACCTCGCCCACGGTCTGTTCGCCATGCTCGGCGGGTACATGGCGGTGTCCTTCATCCGGGGGTGGGAGGCGCCTTTCGTTCTGGCCGTGGTGCTGGCCTGCGGCGCCGTGGCCCTGGTGAGCATCGTGTTGGAGCAAGCCCTCTATCGCCGCCTGTACGGCGCCGACGAGCTGCAGCAGGTGCTCCTGACCATCGGCCTGGTCTTCATGGGCATCGCCGTGTGCACGTTCATCTGGGGTCCCTTGAACGTGCAGCTCGACGTGCCGTCCTACCTCAAGGGCCAGGTGGACCTGGGGTTCCGGCGGTTTCCCACCTACCGCACGTTCATCATCCTGGTCAGCTTCGCGCTGATCGTCGGCTTGTGGTACGGGTTCGAGCGTACGCTGCTCGGAGCCAAGGTCCGCGCCGCGGTGGACAACCGGCGCATGGCCGAAACGGTCGGCATCAACATCCGGCGGTTGTTCACGCTGACCTTCGCCTTGGGAAGCGCGCTGGCGGCGCTGGGCGGCGCGCTGGGCACCGAGATTCTCGGACTGACGCCCACGTACGCGTTGGAGTACTTGGTCTATTTTCTCATCGTGGTGTCCGTGGGCGGCCTCGGAAGTCTGCGGGGGGCCTTTGCCGCCGCCCTGATCCTCGGGGTCGTGGACACCGCGGGAAAATACTACATGCCCGGATTCGGCGCCTTTTTCATCTTCGCGGTGACCATCGTCCTGCTGCTGTGGCGGCCGCAGGGATTCTACGCCCGCTAGAGGACCGCACCGCGCCGCAGCACGAAGGACTCCCGTTCACATGGAACAACCGGCGTCTCGCAACCCGCTACGAACCGCGGCCATCCGTCCGACAGAGCTGCTGCCCTGGCTGGCCGCGGCCCTGGGTTTCTTCCTGTTCCCCGGCTACCTCCAACTGGGCTCCCAGATCCTCATCATGGTGCTCTTCGCCATGTCCCTGGACCTGATCCTGGGCTACGCGGGGATCGTGTCCCTCGGCCACGCGGCGTTGTTCGGCGCCGGGGCGTACACCGCCGGCATTCTGTCGGCGCATCTGGGCTGGAGCGAACCCTTGAGCGGGCTGCTGATCGCGGGTCTGGTGGCCGGCGTGGTGGGCTTCGTGTGCGGCGCCGTTATCCTTTACACTCGCGGACTGACCCTGCTGATGCTCACGCTGGCCGTCACCATCCTGCTGCAGGAGCTGGCCAACGAGCAGGAGCACTGGACCGGCGGCGACGACGGCCTGCAGGGCGTGGTGATGCAGCCGGTGTTGGGACTCTTCGAGTTCGATCTCTACGGCCGGACCGCCTACCTCTACGCGCTGGCGGTGCTGTTCGTGGTGTTCATCGCCGCCCGCGCCGTCGTGAACTCGTCCTTCGGCCAATCGCTGCGGGGCATCCGGGAGAACGAAGGTCGCATGCACGCCGTCGGCTGTCCGGTCTACCGCCAGATGCTGCGCGTCTACACCATCGCGGCGGTGATGGCGGGTATCGCCGGCGGGTTGCTGGCCCAGACCACCGAGTTCGTGGCGCTGGACGTGCTCAGCTTCGAACGCTCCGGCGACGTGATGATCATGTTGATCCTGGGCGGCACCGGCCGCCTGTACGGCGCGTTCATCGGGGCGCCGGTGTACATGATCCTGCAGGACCAACTCGCCAGGCTCAGCCCGGAATACTGGCTGTTCGGTATCGGCGCGCTGCTGGTGGCCACCATCCTGTATGCGCCGGAGGGCATCCTGGGGCTGGCGAAGCGCTACGGCGTCCGGGCCAGGCGGAGGGCGCCATGATCGAGCCCCTGCTGGAGGTGCGCGACCTGTCCAAGAGCTTCGGCGCTCTGGTGGTGGCGGACGGCCTCTCGCTGGCGCTGGGGCCCGGCGCCAGGCACGCCCTCATCGGCCCCAACGGCGCGGGAAAGACGACCTTGGTGAACCTCATCACCGGTACCGTCGAACCCTCCGGCGGCTCGATCCTGCTGGACGGCCACGACGTCACCCATTGGCCCCAGGCGCGCAGGGTCAAGCACGGGCTCGCCCGGACCTTCCAGATCAACACGCTGTTCCGCGGCCTGAGCGTGATCGAGAACGTCAGCATGGCCATCAGCGAGCGGCGTTCCCTCGCGGCCAGGTTGTGGCGGCGCGCGGACGCCCGGGGCGACGTCCTTGCCGAAGGCATGGCGTTGCTCGAATCCCTGAAGCTCGACGGCGAGGCCCAACGGCTGGTGCGGGAACTCCCCTACGGCCGGCAGCGGCTGGTGGAGCTGGCCATCGCGCTGGGCCTTCGCCCCAAGGTGCTGCTGCTGGACGAGCCCGCCGCGGGGGTACCGTCGGCGGAGAGCCACGTACTGCTGGAGGCGGTGGATGCCTTGCCCGAGTCCATGGCGGTGCTGATGATCGAGCACGACATGGACATCGTCTTCCGCTTTGCCGAGAGGGTGACGGTGCTGGTCTCCGGCGCGATTCTCACCGAGGGCGCCCCTGCCGAGGTCGGCGCGGATCCCAGAGTGCAGGAGGTCTATCTCGGCGAGAACGCCGAGCTGCATGGAGGACGCCGTTGAGCGCCGTTGCGGACAACGCGCTGGACCTTGCCGGGGTCAACGCCGGCTACGGCGGGACCGTGGTGATCGAGGACATCGACCTGACCCTCGACCCGGGCGAGCGGCTGAGCATCATCGGCCGCAACGGGGTGGGGAAGACCACGTTGCTGGGAACCGTCATGGGCTACACGACGCTGCACTCGGGACGGATCGCGTTGGCAGGCCGCGACATATCCAGTGCCAGGACCTACGATCGGGTACGCGCCGGCCTGGGTCACGTTCCCCAGGAACGGGAAGTGTTCCCGTCGCTAAGCGTATACGAGAACCTGGCCGTGGCGCAGAGGGCCGGCGGCTGGACCCTTGACAGGGTCTACGGGCTTTTCCCGCAACTGGCGGCGCGCCGGACCCACAAGGGGGGCCAGCTCTCCGGCGGCGAGCAGCAGATGCTGGCCATCGCCCGGGCACTGGCGGGCAACCCTTCGGTGCTGCTCATGGACGAGCCCACCGAGGGCCTGGCCCCGGTCATCATCGAGCAACTGGTGGAGGCCATGCACACCCTGCGCTCCCAGGAGGGTCTCGCCATCGTCCTGGTGGAGCAGCATACCGGCATCGCCCTGGAGTTCTCGGAGCGCGCCGTGGTCATGAACCGCGGCCGCATCGTCTACGACGGCCCCGGCGCCGCCCTGACGGCCGACGAGCCGCTGCTGAACTCGCTGGTGGGGGTGGCCGGGGAGTGACGGTGGGACTCCCGAATCCGTCATCGCAGACCACCCGAACCGTCATCCCGACTTGATCCGGGATGGGAGGGAGGGTCGGCCGTGCGCGTTGGACATTTCATATTCTTTCCTGTGTACTGAAAGTTAATGGTCTGCGCCGCATCGATCGTCCCACCCATGGCCGCGAGAACCGAGGAGACGCCATGAAGAAGTCCGACGATAGTGAGAAGCTGGGCCGGCGGGAGCTTCTGCGCCGGGGTGCTTTGGCAGGGGTCGCGGCCGGATTGTTGCCCTTTACCGGGAGCGGCGTTGCGAAGGCGAAAGCGCAAGACACGGTGAAGCGTTACGTTCCCCTGGGCCGTACCGGGTTCAAAATTTCCGACATCTCGTTCGGCTCCAGCCGGCTCGACGCGGGCGAGGAAAACCTGGTGCTGGATGCCCTGGACCGCGGCATCAACTACTTCGACACGGCCGAGAGCTATCGTGGCGGCGATTCCGAGATCACCATCGGCAACGCCCTCAGGGGCAAGCGGGACAAGGTCTTCATCGCTTCCAAGACTCACGCCCGCGCCACCGAGACCAGGGAGTCGATGATGCGCTCCCTCGAGGCCAGCCTGAGCCGGTTGCAGACCGACTACCTGGACGTCTATTTCACCCACGCGGTGAACGACGTGGGCCGGCTGGAGAACCCCGAGTGGCACGCGTTCGTCGAGGACGCCAAAAGGCAAGGCAAGATCCGCTTCTCGGGCATTTCCGGTCACGCGGGACGGCTCATCCAGTGCCTGGACTATGCCCTGGACCGGGATATGGTGGATGTCCTGCTGGTGGCCTACAACTTCGGTCAGGACCCGGCCTTCTACGAGCGTTTCACCCAAGGCTTCGATTTCATCGCGCGTCAGCCCGATTTGCCGCGTGTCCTCAGGAAGGCGAAGACGAAGAACGTGGGCGTCATCGCCATGAAGACCCTCATGGGCGCCCGTCTCAATGACATGCGGCCGTTCGAGAAGGACGGCGCCACGTACGCCCAGGCTGCGTTTCGCTGGGTGCTGTCCAATCCCGACGTACACGCGCTGATCATCTCCATGACCGATTCCGGCGCGATCCGGGAGTTTCTGGGAGCCTCGGGCTGGACCACCGCGGCCCGCGGGGACTTCGAGCTGCTCAAGGGGTACGCGCGCATGAACGGGGCATCCTACTGCCGCCACGCCTGCAACGACTGCGAGAGCGCCTGCCCCTACGGCGTCCCCATCGCCGACGTGTTGAGGACGCGCATGTACGCCCGGGACTACCAGGACGAGAAGCTGGCGCGCAGCGAATACGCCGCCCTGGGAGACGGCGCCGCGGCCTGCCTCACCTGCCCGACCCAGGCGTGCGCCGGCTCCTGCACCTACGGGCTCCCGGTGGAGAAGCTCACGGGTCCGACGCACCGGATGCTGACACGAAGGGCCTGATCGTCGGGCCGCTCAAGTAGCTGCTCGGTCACGCCGAGGTGCGGCCCACCGACCGCTACACTGAGCTCGCTATCCATCCCCTGAAGGCCGTTGCGAACATCCTGGCCTTGAGGTTGGCGTGATCCCTGAATCGAACGATAGCGGCTACGCGCTTTCGATGTACTGATGGACGCGGACACGCGCCAGGAAAGGGCCGTAGCGTAAGGCGCACTGGGTTCGACCGGGCGGCGCAGGCGGGTCAGCGATCGATTGTAGACTGCACGGCGGTGGGCTACATGTTGCCCCGCGGTCCTCGACGTTCTCCATGGCGGCCTCAAGTGTCGTCCGAATCGAGATACCGCGCAGGCGATGGCATTCTCCTGGATTGATACCAGGGAAGTACGTTCTCCGGACTCCCGTGCCTACGTGATTCTGAACGACTCGGAACAAACGGTATCCGAAAACGTGCTGGATGCGATGCGAAATTACGACGTGCACCCTATCTCGTGGTCGAGCCGGGATGAGGCGCGCGCGGAACTTGCCGCGTGACCACCCTCACCGAATCCGCCGTCGAACAGACCTCCCTTGTTCGGGATGATCGCTCACAATGACCAGCCGCTACGACCCGAAACACCATCGCCGCCAGTCCCTTCGCCTGAAGGGATACGACTACACGCAGGCGGGGTTGTACTTCGTGACGCTCTGTACACAAGGCCGTCAACTTCGCTTCGGTGACATCGCACAGGACAAGATGTCGCTGAACCATACCGGCCAATTGGTCGCGGAGGCGTGGGAATGGCTGGCAGTCCAATATCCTTATGTCGCATTGGGCGAATATGTCATCATGCCGAATCACCTGCACGGCCTCATTGCCATTACCGACCATGGTAGGGGCGGTTCGCGAACCGCCCCTACATCCGTGGGCGCAAACCGTTGGGACGTCTCATCGGCGCATTCAAGACCGTCGTGTCCAAGCGCATCAACCTTGCGCACAACACCCTCGGTCAACCGGTTTGGCAGCGCAACTACTACGAACACGTGGTGAGGAACGACGAATCGCTGACGAGAATCCGCCAATATATTCTCGACAATCCGGCGCGATGGTCCTTCGATCGCGAGAACCCGCTGGTAGCGAGACCGGAGCCGGAGGCTAAATGACCACCTTCACCGAGACCGCCGTCGAACAGGCCACGCTGGACTGGCTGGAAAGCCTCGGCTGGGCGGTCGCCCACGGCCCCGACATCGCCCTCGTTTTGGCATAACGTCCAACATCGTTTGGTTGCCGAAGGTGTGACCATGGAAATTTCCAAACCCCACCGTGTACGGACTGTTGCCGAAGCCAAGACCCATCTGTCAGAAATTTTGCGGCTGGCCGAAGAAGAGGGGCCGCAGACTATAGGTGCCCGGCGGCCATTCGTGGTCGTACCCGCCGACACGTGGTGTGCAAAAACCTCGCCTCGCAAACCCCTGGGTCAGTGGCTGATCGACAACATGCCACGCGGGATTGATCTTGAAATCCCCAGCCGCCACGAACCCGAACGTGCAGTTCCGTTCAGCGGCGGTGATGTCGAGTGAACGGCTTTCTTCTCGACACCACCGTTGTTTCGGAGTTGACAAAGGACGCGCCGGATTCGCAGGGCGTTGCGTTCCTTGCGGGTCAAGACGACCTGTGGCTGTCAACTATCGTCTTGCATGAGCCGGCCTTGGCCTGAATCTGCTCCCGCTGAGGCAACGCCGCGACCGCATAAGCGCTGCTTTGTCGGCGTTCGTTGCAGAGTACCAGGAGCGCATCCTGCCGGTGGATCGTCGGGAAGCGGAGCAGGCCGCAGCGTTGCGGGCGCAGGCGCGCCGGTCCGGTCGTGTCCTGCATCTGGATGACGCGCTGATCGCTGGGACGGCCAAGGCCCGTCACCGCACGGTTGCGTCGCGGAACGTGGCGGACTTCGAGGGCTTGGCCGTCGATGTGACCAACCCTTGGGAGGCGATGTGACAGGCGTCACCGAATCAACCGTCGAAGACGCCGCGTTCGCCTGGCTGGAAAGCCTCGGCTGAAGTGTCGCCCCCGGCCCCGACATTGCTCCCGATACACCGGGCGCAGAGCGTGCCGATTATGGCGAGGTGGTGCTGGCACGGCGGCTGTACAGTGCGCTTTCTCGGCTCAATCCTGGCCTTCCCGCCGAGGCGCTCGAAGACGCCTTCCGCCTACTGACCCGCCCGGAAGGGCTGACGCTGGAGGCCCGCAACCGCGTCTTCCACCGCATGGCCGTGGAGGGCGCCACGGTGGAGTACCGCGACGCCGACGGCGCGATCAGGGGCGTGCAGGCCCGCGTGATCGATTTCGACGATCCGGCCAAGAACGACTGGCCCGCGGTCAACCAGTTCACTGTTGTGGAGAACAGACACGAGCGCCGCCCCGACGTGGTGCTGTTCGTCAACGGCCTGCCGCTGGCCGTGATCGAGCTCAAGAACCCGACCGATGAGAGCGCCACCATCTGGTCCGCGCTCCGACAGTTGCAGACCTACAAGGCGGAGGTCCCCTCGCTGCTCGCCTTCAACGCAACGCTTATCGTGTCGGACGGGCTCAAAGCCCGGATCGGCACACTCACTGCCGGGCGGGAATGGTTCAAACCGTGGCGCACAATTTCGGGCGAGACACTGGCCGACGCTCGCCTGCCCCAATTGCAGGTCATGCTCGAAGGGGTCTGCGCGCCGCGCCGGTTCCTGGCGCTGGTCCGCGACTTCATCGTATTCGAGGACGACGGCGGCGGTGCGCTGGTCAAGAAGATGGCCGGCTACCACCAGTTCCACGCGGTCGAGACGGCGGTCACCGAGACCTGCGCGCGGCAGAGCTTCGACAGGCGGTGCCGGAGGTTCGCGAGGAGAGATGCCGCTACGAGTCCGGCCGTGAGCCGGGCGACCGGCGCATCGGCGTGGTCCGGCACACGCAAGGGTCGGGCAAGAGCCTGACCATGGCCTTCCATGCCGGGCGCATCATCCGCGAGCCGGCGATGAGCAATCCCACCATCGTTGTACTGACCGACCGCAACGACCTGGACGACCAACTCTTCGCCACCTTCGCGCGCTGCGCCGACCTGCTGCGTCAACCCCCGGTGCAGGCGGCGAGCCGGGCGGCCTCGGCGTCGATTATCCGGGTCTGGCGCATGAACTGAAGCGCGCGCTGGCAACCTACACCGAGAGCGGCGGAACGGGACAGGCCGCGCTGGATCAGGGGCAAGCGGTAGCCGCGATGCTGAAGAAGTACGAGGTCTGCTGCGGCTTGTTCCACGGCTTCGACCGGTCGCCGTGGGTCGCTGGCTCCGGCGGTACGGCTGGGTCTGCTGCCCGCCGCGCAGGAACACGTGCTGGCCCAGGAACACGGCAAGGATCGACTGATCGGCGCGGTCGCGCACTGTCACAGGCGTTGGCCTTGGCCGTGCCGCACGAGGAGGCGCTGCGCATCCGCGACGATGTGGCGTTCTTTCAGGCGGTGCAATCGGTGCTGGCCAAGCGCGCGCCTGCCGAGGCGCGGCCCGAGGAAGATGTGGACCACGCCGTCCGCCAGATCATTTCGCGGGCGGTGGCGTCCGAGGGCGTGATCGACATCTTTGCCGTCGCCGGGCTGGACAAGCCCGACGTCTCGATCCTGTCCGAAGAATTTCTGGCCGAGGTGCAGGTCATGCCACAGCGCAACCTCGCCGTAGAGCTGTTGCAGAAACCGTTGAGGAGCGAACTTGCCACCCGCCGGCGGAAGAACGTCGTCCAGGCGCGGTCGTTCGCCGAGATGCTGGAGCGGACCCTGCGCCGCTACCAGAACCGGGCCATCGAGGCCGCGCAGGTGATCGAGGAACTGATCGGGCTTGCCCGCGACATGCGCGTGGCGAAGCGATTGGGCTCGGAGGACGAGCTCGCCTTCTACGACGCGCTCGAGACCAACGACAGCGCGGTTCAGGTGCTGGGCGACGAGACGCAGCGCGACATCGCGCGCGAACTGGTCGAAACCGTACGCGGCAACGTCACCATCGACTGGACGCTGCGCGAGAACGTCCGCGCCAATCTCCGCCGGCTGGTCAAGCGGTGCCTGCGCAAGCACGGCTATCCACCCGAAAGGCAGGAGGAGGCGACGCGAACGGTGCTCGAGCAGACGGAGGCGCTGTCAGCCGGCTGGGCAGCGTAATGCCGATTGAAACGCGCGATGCAGGGTAAGCGGTGCGGGCGGCCCACCTGGATTTCAGCTTGACGCCGGGTCGAAGTTCCAGGGCAGGAGTTCGTGGACCCGCGATTGCGGGTGGCCGGCGGCAATTTTCTCGAGGGTGCTCTTGAGCCAGGTGTTCTTCACTGTCAGTTTAAGCCGGACCTTGCGCCAGCAAGTCCCCGGCTGTCGTAGCCATAAATCAACCCGGCCACGGATTTGGAATGGACTTCACGGATCCAGAAAAGATCTTCGCGCGGTCCGTCCTTCAGAAACCGGTGGGTATACCGCAAGTCCTGCTCCATGGTAGCTAAGGTCTGGCGGACCATTACGTCAGCCATGCTGGCCCGACTACGTCGAATTGCTTCGCTCCGAGGGAACGCATATGGGTACATCGGAATATGGCGTGTAGACTCCGATAACAGTAATCAACGGACGATGCTACGCGCCGCCGACTCCGATGCCTGCCCTCATGGGATGGCACTATGACAGCGTGTCCAAGGTAGATAAGCTGCCCCCGGTAGTCGCACTGGACCAGCCGCTAACCGGCGGCGTTTTCGTCACTGATCATCGCGTGGCGCATTGGAGCAACTCTTCGGGAGTCTCGTCATCGATACCGTAATTACCGGGGCCAACGGGGTGTTGGGAAAGGCGGTGATCCGGCGTCTGGGGGAAACGCCGGATCGATTTCGTGTGCGTGCGCTGGCGCGCGGCCAACGCCAGGCGGAGAGCCTGGCGGGTCTTCCGGCCGCAGCCGTACAGGTCGACTACAGCGACCCGGAGTCGTTGGCGGATGCGCTCGACGGCGCCGCGGCCGTCGTGCATCTGGCGGGCGCGCTTCAGCCGCGGAGCGGGGAGCGGCTTCACGACGCCAACGCCGGGACCACCCGGAGCGTGGTATCGGCCGCCAAGGGAGCCGGCATCCGGAGGTTCGTCTACCTGAGCGCACCGGGCGCGGAGCTTTTTTCACCCAATGAGTACCTGCGGTCCAAGGCCTTGGCGGAATCGGCCATACACCGGGCCGGATTCGAAGCGGTGGTCTTCCGCGTCCCCATGGTGCTGGGGGCGGACACGCCTTCCACGAGGACCCTTCTTCATCTGGCCGGGAGGAGGGTGGTGCCGTTGGTAAAGATGGGCAGGGTCCGCATACAACCGGTGGCGTTGCCGGACGTGATCGGCGCCGTCCAATGGGCGCTCGAGGTGGAGAATCCCCCGGTCCATACCCTGGACTTGGTGGGTCCCGACACCTTGACCTACGTCGATCTGCTGCGCCGGGCCTCGGCGCGCATCGGCCGCCGACCGTTGATCCTGGGCGTGCCGGGCTCCTTGACAGAGGGAGTGGCGGCGGTCGCCGGGCGGTTGGGATGGGGTTGGAACTGGACCCTTTTCGATACGCTGTTCAACGAGCACCTGGGAGACGCCACGGAGATACGGGGGCTCCTGCCGTTTCCACTGACGCCGGTGAACGACTTGCTGGATGAACTATTGGCCCAATGACCATGGACAGGGAACGTGAACGACTTCGTCAATCATGAAGCCACGGCTCCACCCAAGGGGCAAAGCGTCTGGGTGCGGCTCATCCCGGTGGCGCTCACCGTGGTGGTCTTCGGAGTGATTTTCTGGCGCATTCCCTTCGACGCCTTCTGGCAGGCGGTCTCCCGCGCCCGGCTGTCGCCGTTCTTCGCGCTCATGGGGTCGTTCTCGCTGTGCTTCTTCCTGGCGGACTCCGCGGTGCTGACCGCGTTGATCCGCTGGTTTCACGGACCGATTCGCTACCGGGAGCTGTTGCCGGTGCGGGCGTCCACCTACATCGTTTCCATCATCAACACGCAGCTTGCCCAGGCCGCGCTGGCGCTCTACCTCAACCGGCGATTCAGGACGCCCCTGGGCGCGATCACCAGCACGGTCATCCTGCTCATCCTGCTGGAGGCCACCAACCTGATCTTCTTCGCCACCGTGGGCTCGGCGGCCTTTCCCGGAGGGACACCGGCGGTCTTCTTCGCGCTGCCGGTGGTGCTGGCGCTGGTGTGGACCGCCGCCGTCGGCATCGCTCGTGGCGGGCTTGGGGCGCTGGGACGGCGGGCGGGCGGCAACGTGCTCTTGTCCACGTTCCGCAGAGTCGGGTTACGCCAGGCCCTGGCGATTCTCGGCCTCAAGGGCTCGGTCTTCTTCCTGTCGCTCCTGGTCCACGCCCAGGCGCTGACGTTCTTCGGCATCGAGATACCCGTGCTGCCGCTGCTGGCGTTCCTGCCCATCGTCTACCTCGTGGCTGCGCTGCCCGTCACCGTGGCCCATCTCGGCACCTCCCAGGCCGCCTGGATCTTCTTCTTCGGTGGTTACGCCGCCGAAGCCGACCTGCTTGCCTACAGCCTCGCCGCCCACCTGACGTTCATGTTGGCCAACGGCTCCTTCGGGCTGATTTTCCTGCCGCGGGTCTACGCGGATCTGTTTTCGAGGAGAGTGGAGGGACACTGATCGTTGAGCCTTGGGAGGTCACGTGCTATTTGGCCAGAATGGTCAGGAGGAAGACATGATCTGGCAAGTACAAGAAGCCAAGGCGCGTTTTAGTGAGTTGGTGCGCGATGCCGCGGAGTCGGGGCCGCAGACCATCACGGTGCGCGGGCGCAGGGCGGCCGTGGTGCTGTCCGCGGACGACTATGACCGCCTGAAGCGCCCGCAACCCTCGATGGCCGAGTTTCTGCGGGCTTCTGCCCGTGTGGGCGTGGAACTGGACATTGAGCGTGACAAGTCGCTACCGCGTGAAATCGATCCGTGAGCTATCTGATCGACACCTGCGCGCTATCGGAACTACTCAAGCCGAGACCCTCGCGCCGGGTTTCCCGGTGGTTCCTGGAGACCCCGCAAACCTCCATGTTCGTCAGCGTCCTGACCTTGGGCGAGATCCGGAAGGGGACCATGATGCTTGGGGCGGGCCGTCGCCGGGTACGGCTCAACGCGTGGTTGGAAACGGAGTTGCCGGCGTGGGCGGGAGACCGCATTCTGCCGGTTGATGCGGATGTAGCCGATACGTGGGGTCGCCTCATGGCCCGTCCCGAGAGGATCCCCGCGGTGGACGGTCTGATTGCCGCTACCGCGCTACGGCACCGCCTTACCGTCGTCACCCGCAACGGGGCCGACTTTGTCGCTACCGGCGTGGAGTTGCTGAATCCGTGGAAGTAGTGAGGCTCGCAACCGCATGTCGATGACGCCTTCGCCGCCAACCTCGTTCATCCGCTCCCGCGCCCAACGCCTTGCGGCCGCGGCCCGCGACCTGGGGCAGGAACGCCTTCGCCTGCTGAGCGTCGTCACCGGCGGGCACATCGCGATCCACTGGTTCCAGCAGTTGTTCCCGGTGGCGCTGCCGTTCATCAAGGCGGGACTGGGTCTGAGCGCGGTTCAGACCGGAGCGCTGGCGTCGGCGCGCCAGTTCGGGCAAGGCACCCTCAATCTCCCGGCCGGCATACTCGCCGACACGCTGCACCGACACCGGGACATGATCCTGGCCTCGTCATTGGTCATGATGGGCGTGGCGTATCTGCTCTTCGGTAGCCGCGGCGGTTTCGGGGTGGCATTCGCGGCCAGCGTGCTCATCGGCTTCGGCACCGCCTTGTGGCATCCCACGGCGGCCGCCACCCTCACCTCCAGGTTCCCCGAGCGTCGAGGCACGGCCATGTCGGTGCATGGCACGGGCGCGACGTTGAGCGACAGCCTGGCGCCGTTGGCGCAGGGAGCATTGCTGGCGGCGTTGCCCTGGGAGGGAATCCTCTGGTGGCAAATCGTGCCGGGTGTGTTCTTCGGCTTTCTCGTCCTGCGCGGCCTGCTCGGGATTTTCAGGCAGGAGGAGGCAATCCCGTCCCGCGCCACGCGTTTCCGCGAGATGCTTGCGCTGCTCAGGAACGGCTCGTTCGTGGCCATATCGGCCGCCAGGGGCTTCCTCACCATGGGACGCGTGGTGATTCTGACCTTTCTGCCCGTCTATCTCGTCGAGGATTTGGGCTTCTCGGCCGAAGCGCTGGGCGTCTACATCATGCTGCTCCACGTGGTCGGTATTTTCTCCCAGACCCCCTTGGGCTATCTGTCCGATCGTTACGGCCGAAAGCCGGTGCTGGTCCCCTCGATGATCGTCTTGGGCGTTCTTTACCTGCTTCTGGCCGTAGCTCCGCCGGTGTTGGCTCTGACCCTTGTCATCACCGCCATGGGTACATTTTTCTACACCCTGATGAACGTGCTTACGGCGGTGATCTCGGACGTGGCCGGCGCCAACGTGCAGGCGTCGTCACAGGGGTTGACCACCGTGATCGCTCAGGTCGCGGTGCTGCCGACGCCGATCATCGCCGGATACCTGGCGGACCACCACGGTCTCGGCTACGCGTTCGTCCTTGCGGGGATATTCGTCTTTCTGGCGGCGGCCTGTCTGATGCCGCTAAAGCTGTATACCGGCGACCGGTAGAGTCCGGCGCGGCAGTGTATGGGTCGGGCGCGGTCGCGCGGTTACAACCGCCACTCATTGCTGCGTTTCTCCGCTGACCTGCAGAGATTCCCTGCGAACACCAGCGCCGTGTACACGAATACCGCGTTGCCCGCCCGATGGATCCAGACGTTCCACCAGCCGCCGTCGAGCCACAGGCCCAGGGCCACCGCGCCCACCAGCAGGTAGTAGACGACCCCGGCCGCCTTTCCCGGAAGGTCCTCCAGGAGCCGCGGCCGCCGCTCGGGCCGGGGGGTACGGTTGCGGTACAGGAACTGCGCGGCGAGCGCCATGACACCCAGCGGCACCCAGTAGCCCACGAGTCCGAGCCACGCCGCGGCCAGCAGGCTCGACGTGTTGAACAGCATGTCCGCCAGCGCGTCCAGCCGTCCCCACTTGGCGCTCCCGGCTCCGGCCTTGCGGGCGAAGTATCCGTCCAGCAAGTCGGAAGAGGCGGTAACCAGGTACAGGGCGAACAGCAACCCACCCGGGGAACCGGAAGCTCCCCGGTGGGTTTCAAGCATGAGGTAGATGAAGGGGACCGGGACGACGAAGCGCCCCAGCGTCAGGCCGTTGGCGAGCCCGCGGTAAAGGGTGGCAAGGGATGCGCGCGGTCCGCGGCTCAGTTCACGGGCTCCATGACCGATCCGCAACCGTCACATCGGCGGTTGGCCTCGCTGCTCCAGAAGCGCTCGAAGATGGGCGGGAGCTGGGCCACGATGTCCGTGAGCTGCACCGATTCCTCGTAGATCCTGGCGTGGCAGTCGTCGCAGTACCACTGGAACAAATCGAGCTCGCCCTCGCGCCGCTGGCGCTCGATGACGAGACCGACTGTATCAGCTCGCCGTTGCGGCGAGTGAGGCACCTTGGGAGGGAGCAGGAAGATCTCGCCCGCCCGGATGGGGACGTCCCGGGGAGCGCCGTCCTCCATGATTCTGAGGGTCATGTCTCCTTCGAGCTGGTAGAAGAATTCCTCGCCCTCGTCCACGTGGTAGTCCTTGCGGGTGTTGGGTCCGCCCACTACCATGACCGTGAATTCGGTGTCCTTGTAGACCACCTGGTTGCCCACCGGCGGCTTGAGCAGGTGACGGTGATCGTCGATCCATTTGGCGAAGTTGAGGGGGGGCGTGATGCGGCTCATCTTCATGTCCTCCCTTGAAGCTCGAAACCCGAACGTGCGGATTGGGAGATCCGGCAGACGCTTGAGTCACTACAGGACGACGGCTTCGGCCCAAGCTTCGTTGAATCCCGCTCCTTCCAGAGCCTTTGCGGCCTGGAGTGTGTCCATGGCTGAATCATGCCCCGAGGGTCGGGGCGTGTCAACTCGGGTTGCGATGGCCCCGCAATCTCACGAGTCGGCGAGGATGCCGGCGGCCCAGTGGATGACGGCGTCCTGGGCTGCGTTCTCGGGTGCGGAACCGACCTTCCTGACCGCGGCTCGGGCCGCGGCCAGGGTCATCCCCGCGGCGAGGAGCACGCATACGGAGAAGGTGCCGGTGCGGCCGATGCCGGCGGCGCAGTGCACGAGGATGCTCTCTCCTTCGGCGAGCAGCCGGGCCGCTTTCCGGGCCAGGGCCCAGAAGGCTTCCCGGTCCACGGGCGCCTCGAAGTCTTCGATGGGGAAGCTCTCGTGCACCCACGGGGTCCTTTCTTCCAGCAGCGCGCGGGCGTAAAGCGGCGACTTTTCCTGCAACTCCTCGGGCGGCACGAGGCAGATCACCCGAGAGATTCGGTGTGCGATGATGGCCCGCCACGCTTCCTCGAACACCTCGTAGCGTCCCGGCATGCTACCCAGATACAGGCGCCCGGCGACGCCGTCGGGAAGTTTCACGGCTGGGTACATCGGTACGCGTCCTGACAGGCGGGCTCCGGTAGACGGGCTCGCACGTTGCCGTCGAGAATTATCACAGGGTCCGGCGCAGCTCGGCCGCGGCGTCGGCCAGCAGCCTGGCCTTGGAGAAGGCGAGCTCGCGGCTCACGGTCATGAGGCCGCAGTCCGGCGCCAGGAGCAGCTTTTCCGGGTCGAGGTATCGGAGGACGTCACGGACGCGCGCCATCACCGATTCCAACGGCGGCACCGGAACGTCGCTGGGGTCCACGCAGCCGAACATGACGAGTCGCTCCTTGCACACTTCGAGGATGGCCGGATCGTAGTTGCTGCGGGCGAACTCCACGGCAAAGCCGCCGATGTCGGTCTCGAGCAGGAGCGGGAACAGCTCAGGGTACTCGTATTCGTGCTGCAGGTCCTTGCCGCCGGGATAGCCGTAACAGAGGTGGACGATGGTCGGGATGGTGATCCCCTCGATGCATCGGTCGAGCGCCCGGGCGCCGTAGGCCGCCACCTTCTCGTGGTAGCGGGTCATGGCGGGCTCGTCGATCTGGACCACGTCGGCGCCTGCGGCCTGAAGGTCCCGCAGCTCTTCGTTGATGGCCGCGGCCACGTCCATGGCCATGGCAGCCTCGTCGCCGTAGTGTTCGTCGAGGGTGCTGTCCACCACCGTCATGGGTCCCGGCACCGCCATCTTCACCGGCCGGTCCGTGCGCCCCTTGGCAAATCGGAGGTCATCCACCACGGCCGGCGTCCGCCGTTTGAGGGCGCCGTACACGTGGGGCACCTCGTGCACGTCGTCGCGCCGCCGGTACACTCCCTTGGGGACCCGGTTCACCGTGTCCACGCCTTCCAGCGAGTTCAGGATATGG
This sequence comes from Binatia bacterium, assembly GCA_963422385.1. Classification (GTDB taxonomy): domain Bacteria; phylum Desulfobacterota; class Binatia; order UBA9968; family JAJDTQ01; genus JAJDTQ01. The sequence continues at coordinate 3,108,831 of OY729432.1, forward strand.
TCGATGAAGTGCGGCCGTCGCTGCTCGCCGTCGGTGACGAGGTCCAGGCCCGCCAGCTCCTGGTCGCGGATGGCCAGGCTGGTGGCGTCGTCAAGGCCTTCGCGGAGCCGTTCACCCTCCAGATTGAACGTCGTTTGGCTGCGCGCGGCATTGGCAAGCCACTTGGGTCGCGGAAAGCTGCCGATGGTGGTGGCGGCTATGGGCGGTAGTTGCATGGGACCCTCCATGAGCGATGATCGAGTGAATTGCGTGGACGGTTCGGGAACGTCACGCGGAGCCGGGCGCGGGAGCCAACCGGGGCGTCCGCGGTGGAATCTGCATCACCAGGGCCGCGGCGAGGATGGCCATGGTGGCGCCGGCAAGGAACGCGTACCGGTACTCGCCGAACATGTCGTAAACGACCCCGGCGCCGGAGCCCGCCGCGGTGGCTCCGAGCTGATGCGCGAGAAAGATCCAGCCGAAGATGCGCGCCACCGCGTGCCTGCCGAAAGTATCCGCGGCGATGGCCACGGTCGACGGGCCGGTGGCGTACCAGTCGATGCCGTACACGGTGGCGAACAGCACCAGCCCGTGCACGGTGTCTACAAAGGGCAGCAGGAACAGCGAGCAGCCGCGCAGGAAGTAGGCCAGGGCCAGGACCTTGCGCGGGTCAATCCGGTCCACGAGCCAGCCGGCGCCCAGGGTGCCGACGAAGCTGATGCCGCCCATGACGCCGACGATCACGCTGGCGACGGCCATGCCGATGCCGAGGTCTTCGACGACGTGCGGTATCAGGTGCAGGCCGATGAGCCCGTTGGCGGTCAGGCCGCAGACGAAGAACCCCGAGCTCAAGAGCCAGAAGGTCGGGCTGTGAAAGGCGTCACGGATGGGTGTCGCGGATACCGCCGGCTCGGGTCGAACGGCCCCGGCGCTCTCCTCCCGGCCGTAGGGTTCCAGGCCCACGTGGGCCGGCTCGTCCCGCATCCACAGCGAGACCAGCGTCATCAGGCCAAAGGCGACGGCGGCCATGAAAAACATGCTGCCGCGCCAGCCGATGGCGACGATGACGCTCGTGAGCAGGGGCAGAAAGATCATCTGGCCGGCGGCGTTGCCGTTGGTGAGCAAGCCAAGGGTGACGCCGCGGTGCTTCACGAACCAGCGATTGGCCACCGCCGCTGCGAGGACCGGGGTGGCGCTGGTGCCGAAGCCCACCAGCAGGCCCCAGAACAGCAGGAGCTGCCACCACTGCCGGATGATGGCCGTCCCGATCAGACCCGCGGTGATCACAGCCAGGGCATACATGACCACCCGGCGGACGCCGTAGCGGTCCACCAGCCAGCCCGCCGCCGGCGCACCGATGCCGAACAGAAGGAGGTTGAGGCTGCCGGGTCCGGACACCGCGGCGCGGGACCAGCCGAACTCGGCTTGAAGGGGACGGATCAGCAGCGTTGCGGCGGAGCGGGTGCCGGCGGCGGTGACGTTCACGCAGAAAGTCAGCGCCACGACGATCCAGCCGTAGAAGAAGGGCACCGAGAGGGGAGGTTGGCGCCGCGTTGCCACGGAATGCCCGGAAAATTGCTAACCGAGCTGGTAGAAACGCCGGGCGTTGGCGTGCAGGATCGCGGCCTTGTCGTCATCGGTAAGCCCGGGATTCTCCCGCAGCTCCTGAATCTCCTCCTTTGCGGTGGCGTGGTTCACCTCGTGGGGGAAGTCGGAGGAGAAAATGAACGGCTTGTTGCCGGCGGTGCGGACCGCGAAGGGGAGCGTGAGCTCGTCGCCCTCCACGCCCACGAAGATCCGGCCTTCGTCCACGTGCCTGAGGATGTAGTCGGTGACGGATTCCTTGCCCTTGAGCCTGAGAAAGCGCCCGTTGGGGTCGTACTGGATGTGGCTGCTCCAGGACCGCTCGAAGCGCTCCAGGCAGTTCACGAACCACGCGGCGCCGGCCTCCAGGAAACCGAAGCGGGCGTTGGGGTAGCGGTCCAGCACGCCGTTGAAGATGATGCCGGCGAAGTTGACCATCTGCCCGAAAGGGTGCCCCAGCGCGTTCACGGGCGCGTAAGGGCTCATGTCGTCCAGCCCCATGTTGTCGTGCACGCCGCCGTGGATGCCCAGGGCGCAACCGAGTCGGTCCGCCTCCTCGTAGATGGGCCAGTAGCGCTCGTCGCCAAGGTGGTTCTGGAGCTGTTTCGCGCCGGTTCCCGGGAGCATGGCGCCGGCGAAGTGTAGCTCCTCGACGATACGGCGCAGCTCAGCCACCGCTTCTTCGGGTTCGTGGAGGGGAACGAGTCCCGCGGCCTGGAAACGGGGGTTGCGGCCCGTGTACTCGTCATGGAGCCAGTTGTTGTAGGCCCGGGCCAGCTCGATGGCCCAGTCGCGGCTCACCACGCGGCCGAAGGCCAGACCGTTGGAAGGGTAGAGGACCGTCCGCTCGACGCCTACGTCCTCCAGGAAATCGAGCCAACCGTCGGGTCCCACCTTGGCAAACGCCCCTTCGGGAACGAAATGCCGGTTGGCGGCGTGGAGGTGGTCGTTGGGAGCGAAGGGGCTGCGCATGGACCAGTTGCCCACGCGGTACTCCTGCGGCATCCTCTCCCAGATGGCTTCGTGGTCTTCAACCACGTGACCGTCGCCGTCGACGACCGGCGCCTGTTGTTCCTGTAACGTGCTCACGGTTGGCCTCCCGTTCTTGTCTTGGGCCTCCAGGCCGATGCTTCCGCAGTCCCCTGGTCAAACCTGTGCCGGTGCTCCCTGCGCCGGGCCCTCGCCGAGTCGGTAGAAACGCGCGGCGTTGCGGAAAAGGATGGCGTCCTTGTCGTCGCTGGTCAGATCTTCGTTTTCCTGAAGCTCCTGCAGCTCGTGCTTGCAGGTGGCGGCGTCCACCTCGTGGGGGTAGTCGGAAGAGAACAGGAACGGCTTGTTGCCCACCACCCGCACGGCCTCGGCGATGGAGAGCTCGTCGCCCTCGACGCCTACGAAGATCCGGTCCTCGTCGATATGGCGACAGATGTAGTCGGTCATGTTCATGTTGCCGGCGAGCTTCAGGAAGCGGCCGCGCGGATCGTACTGCACGTGGCTGGCCCAGGAGCCGGTGAAACGTTCGAGGCAGGTGAGCAGCCAGGCGCAGCCGGCTTCCAGAAAGCCGATGCGCAGCCCCGGAAACTTGTCCAGGACGCCGTTGAAGATGATCCCGGCGAAACCGATCATCTGGCCCATGGGGTGGCCCAGGGCGTTCACCGGCGCGTAGGGCGTCAGGTCGTCCATGAGCATGCCCTCGTGGCCGCCGCCATGGATGCCGATGGCGCAGCCCAGCCGCTCCGCTTCCTTGTAGATGGGCCAGTACCGCTCGGACCCGAGATGGGGCATGTTGGCGCCGGTGGACGGCAGCATGCCGCCGCACAGGCCGAGCTCCTCCACCATCCGGCGCAGCTCTTCCGCCGCGGCCTTGGGGTCCTGCAGCGGAATGAGCCCCACGGCCTGGAAACGGGGGCTCTTGGCCACGTAGGTTTCGTGGATCCAGTTGTTGTAGGCCCGCGCCAGCTCGACGGCCCAGTCCCGGCTCACGATCTTGCCGAAGGCCAGCCCGGCGCTGGTGTAGAGCACCGTGGCGTCGATGCGCACGTCCTGCAGGAAATCCTCCCAACCCTCGGGCCCCACCACCGCGAACGCGCCTTCCGGCGTATAGTGCCGGTTGGCCGAGTGCAGGTGGTCGATGGGCGGAAACGGGCTCTTGCCCCGGGCCTCGGAGAAGCTCCGGCCGACGTACTCCCGCGGCATGTGCCTGAGGATGGCCGCGATGTCCTCGACAACGTGTCCGTCGCCGTCGATGATCCGTTGAGGATTGGCTGAGGTCACTTCTTGTCCCCCTTGGAAATGGATTGGAGCGGTCGCGGGCGGTGAGTCCCGTCTTTCGGGATTATCCGATCGCCGGAACCATGTCAAACTCGCTCGAAAAAGGGGATCGGAGTTTCAGGCCCGCGCATTACCGGACAAGGCTTTTGCATGTGCCAAGTGAAGCGCTATAATCGGCACATGGCCATGATGCTGTCCAAGACCTATGATGCGTTCAAGGCCGCTGGTGTTTCGGATGACAAGGCCCGCGAAGCGGCGGAAGAAATCGCGAGTTTCAAGTATCGCTTGATCCGCCTGGAGGTCATGGTGGCTCTCATCCTCGCCAGCGTTGTCAGTCTGGTCGTCAAAGCCTTCTTCACCTGATCGGAGTTTTCCCGAAAATCATCCTCGCATTTGGGTCCGGCCGAGGCTCAGCGAGAAGTCCGGCTTGCGGATGTAGATGTGGTTGGCCTTCTGCTGGCGGGTGAGCTCGCCCACCAGCCGCACCAGGGGCGTGCCGGCGCTCAGGTACTCCTTGGGTCTGCCGCCGTCCGGCAGTGCCTTGACCGCCTCCTCGCCGGCGAAGACCCACAGCAATAGCTCCTCGTCGGACACGTGGGTGGCGCCGAGCTGCCGGCGCACCTCCTGGATCGACGGCGCCGGCAATTCCCAGTGTTCCCATTCCCTGGCCCGCGGGCGCTCGATGATCTTGTCCCTGACCTCGGGGTCCATGTACTCCGCGCCCTCCCTGCCCCAGTAGCCCAGGGCGTACTGGATGGCTTGGTCCGTCACTTCCTTGTAGCGCTCGCCGGCGATGACGTTGATGGCCGCCTGGGTGCCCACGAACTGGGACAGCGGCGTCACCATGATCGGATAGCCGAACTCCTTGCGCACCTGGACGCATTCCTCCAGGATCGCGTCGAGCTTGTCGCGCATGTTGATGAGTGCGAGCTGGTGGCGGAAGTTGGAGATCATGCCCCCGGGCACCTGGTGCGTGTACTGGGACTCGTCGTACTCCACCACCCGGCCCACCGGCAGATTGTCCCGCCTGGCGATGTAGTGGAGCTTCTCGGTCACCGGCCTCAGCACTTCCTCGTCGATGATCGGGTTGTGGCCCATGGCCCGGAGGTTCCGCGCCACGTTGAAGATCGAGGGCTGCCCGGAGCCGTTGGCCAGCGGCGGGATGGATGTGTGGAGCGTGGTCAGGCCCATGTCCACCGCCTCGAGATAGCACAGCGGCGCCAGCCCGTTGTTGCAATGGGCGTGGAACTCCACTGGGGTGTCGCCGATGTTCTCCAGGACGATGGGGATCAGGGTCCGGGCCCGCTCCAGGGTCAGCAGACCGCCCACGTCCTTGAAGCAGATCCGCACCGGATCGATGGCCGCGGCCTCCCGGGCCTTCTGCGCGTAGTATTCGTCGGTATGGCGCGGCGACACCGAGTAGATGAGGTTCACCACCGTGTCCATGCCGAGCTTCTTGAGCGCCGTCTTCTCCTCGTTGAACTCGTCGTAGTTGTTCCAGGAGTTGGAGGTGCGGGTAAGCGTGATGCCGTAGTCCATGATCCGCTTGATCATCAGCTCGAACACGCAGACCGGGATCTTCTCGATGATCTTGAGCCCGCCGTGGAGCCGCAACGGCGTCTTCCGGAAGCGCTGGGCGCCCAGCCGGAACCAGTCCCAGGCGTTCTCCTTCTGCTCCCGCACCAGCTTCTTGAACATCACCGTGACGAAGAACTCGGCCGATTCGAAACCGGCCTCGTCGATGTGCTCCGCCACCGCCAGCATGGCATCCGTGCGCATGTTCAGCGCCCAGAGACTCTGGTTGCCGTCGCGCACGGTGGTGTCGATGAAATGGACGTCGCTCATGGTTTGGGCTCCTCTATTCCCTCTTTGTTGCAGTCATGCCCGGGTCCTTCCCGTCTTTTCCATTTCCTGAACGAACCTCGGCTCGTCCGGCAACGGATCGACCGCCCTGCGATAGGCTTCTTCGACGACTCGAACCGGCGCCTTCAGCCAGTTGAGCGTACGCGCCAAGTCGCGCCACGCCCAGGCATGGCGCGCTGGCGGGGCATCGAGCTGGATGACGCGCTCCGGCAGCGCCCGAGCCTCCGTGAGAAATGGCGGTTCGAGTTACATTGCCGCCGCCGGTGGGCTTCCGCCGCCAACCGGAGCTTGGTCTGCGCGAACTCCAGCAGCGCCCGCGGGTCGGCATATACCGAGTCGCCGGCGCGCTCGAAGTACCGGTGCGCGACGTGGGAATCTCCGGCGCGTCGGGCCAAGATGGCGGCGTCGATAGCGTCCTCACCGAACAGGGCGGGACGACTCTGCCGGAGCACCGCAGCGCCTTTTCCCCGTCACCGATCTTGACCAGCGCTTCGATCAGGGTATTCGCGATATGCGAGACCGCGCTTCCCGGCCCTTGGGCTTCGAAAGTCTTCAGGACTTCTTCGGCTCGCCCGACTTCGCCGCTTTCCGCGTAGATGCGGATCATCTCCGATGAGAGGACCGCCGAACCCTGGTGGGACATCCACGTGGACTCGATACGACGGAAAGCCCCATCGTCATCTCCCAGAGCCCGCAGGTGAGCCGCGTCCCGCAACGCAGACGGCGCTCCCAGGATGTGTCGATCGCTGATTACCTCTGGCGACAGGATGGGAGGATAGGGAGGATCGAGCCGGTTGCAGTTGCCGCGAATCCACTTCTGCGCCGCCTCGACCTCCTCGGCGGACAGGCCGGCTGGGGGCAGGGGCGCTCTTCCATCCCGATCCTCGACGCCGATGACGACGTAGCCGCCGTTCAGGTTGTGATGGTCGTTGGCGAACGCGCATATGGTCCGCAGTACCTGTGGGCCGGTGGTGGATTGATCCCACGACCTCTTGAACTCCACCCGCGCCGCCTCCACACCGCGCCGATGGAGGAGGGCGTCGAGGTTGATGAGGAGAATCGCGCTCATGGATAGGGTATCGCCTCTCTATCGAGCCTTCGGTCCTGACGCGTGGGAGGACGGGTGTCGGGCAGGCGCCCACGTCTGCGCTTGCACCCGTCGATCCCATCTTAGCTTTCTTGTTGGCGCATTCAACCCTTCCGGCTTTTCCTGTCAAATTCAAGGCTGAAGGTCTCCTGCGTGATGGGAACCGGGGATTCGTGGCGTGATTGACGTTGTCATCACCTTGGTCTATCCGTTTGCGTGTCCATCCGATGATCGACGATACCACCGAAGCCGTCCTCTACGCCCTCGCCGCGGGCATCATCTGGGGCGTGGGCCCGTCTCTGCTCAAGAAGGGTATGGCGGAGTCGAGCGTCAGCATGGCCACGCTCATGACCCAGTACTGGTCCTTGGGAACGTTGCTGGCGGTCACCGCATGGCGCGGGGAGTTCGTGGTGGTGGATTGGCGGGCGTTCCTTCCCTTCATGCTCACGGGCGTGGCCGCCTCGATGGGGAAGATCTTCCTGAACCTGGGCATCGACAGCGTGGGCGCATCCAAGTCTGTCACGGTGAAGAACTCGTCGCCGCTGATCACTGTGGTCCTGGGGTGGGCGCTCTTGGGCGAGCAGGTGGGCTGGGAGATCATGGCGGGGGTGGCGGTCATCGTGGCCGGCGTGCTCCTGCTCACGGTGACCCCGATGGGCGGAGCGGAGGCCCCCAACCGGATGGTCTATTTCATGTATCCGCTGCTGTCCGCGTTGACCTTCGGCATCAACCCCATCTTCAAGAAGTGGGGACTCGTCGCCGCGGCGCTCCCGGCGCTGGGGACGCTGATAAACCACATTACCTCCCTGGTGTTCATGTTCACCGCCGGTCCCTGGCTGGGCATCCATGCCCGGCGGGAGAGGTTGCCGATCAACAGCGCGCTGCTCTTCGGTATCGCCGGAATCACAGAGGCCATCGCTTCGCTCTGTACCTACAAGGCGCTGCTGCTGGCACCCGCGGTGCTGGTGGCGCCCATCTGGCGCATCTCGCCGCTGATCACCTTCGTGCTGTCCCACTTCACGCTCAAGACCCTGGAGACAGTGACCTTGCGGGACGGGCTGGCCGCGATTCTCATCGTCGCCGGGGTTTGGGTGCTCAGCCACGGCGGCTGAGCCGTGGCAATCGGCAGTCAAGCCTTGACTCAATCATGACTAAGTCATATTTTCACACCATGAAAACGGCTACGATTCACCAGACCAAGACCCACCTTTCCCGGATGTTGAAAGAGATCCAGGGTGGTGAGCCCATCATCATACTCAATGGCTCTACGCCGGTGGCCCGATTGACGGCCGTTGAGCGGACTGCGAACCGGCGCCCGAAAGTCGGTACGCGCACCTCTCTGCCCGTGCACTATCCCGCCGATGCGTTCCAGCCCCTCACCGACGACCAACTGAAGGAGTGGGGCCTTTGAGCCGGTACCTGCTGGACACGTGCACGCTGATCTGGCTGTCCACGGAGCCCGAGAAGCTTTCCCCTGCGTCGGTGCGAGCCATCGACGCTTCCGACTCGATACTCCTGTGGAGCGACGTTTCGGCACTGGAGATTGGGTTGAAGTGGAGCGCCGGAAAGCTCGTGCTTCCCGACCCGCCACGGCATTGGCTCGAACGCCAGATCGACACCTGGGGGCTGGATTGTCTGAGCCTGAGGCGAACAGACATCTACCGCGAGTCCGAACTGCCCGCCCATCACCGGGATCCGTTCGATCGCCTTCTCGTTGCAGCCGCCCTCGGTGCCAACGCCACCATCCTCACGCCGGACGAAGCCATCCGGCAATACCCGGTCAGTTGTCGGTGGTGAGACGCGGGTCCGATTCCACGGCGTTGACAAATACGGCAGGTGCCCACATCTTACGGATCATCGAGGAGGTGACGGATGGCGGTTCCAGCGTTCGAGTACAGCAATCCGCGCGTGGAGCGTATCGTTTTCGGCCGCGGGGTGGTGAAGCAGTTGGCGGACGAGGTCCGGCGCCTGGGCGCCGGGCGGGTGTTCGTGGTGACGTCGCCGTCCATCGCCAGGTCGTATCTGCTGGATGCGGTGCGGTCGGCCCTGGGCGACCTCTGCGTGGGGGTCTACGACACGGTGAAGCCGCATTCGCCCACGGACTCCATCACGGTGGCGGCGGAGCAGGCCGCTGATGCGGCGGCGGACGCTTTCGTCAGCGTCGGCGGCGGCAGCTCCATCGACACCGCCAAGGGCATGGCTGCGCTCATGGCCGAGGGCCGTCCGCTGAAGGACCTGGCCACCCACTTCATCCCGCCCGACAAGAAGGAAGTGCCGGACATGCCGGCGCCCAAGTTGCCGCACGTCGCCATCCCGACCACGTTCTCCGGCGGCGAGTACAGCTATTCCGCCGGCTTGGCGGAAGGGGGACACAAGCTCATCCTGGCCGACCCCAAAATGTCGCCACGGGTGGTGATGCTGGATCCGGAGGCTGCCCAGACCGCCCCTGCCAAGCTCCTGGCAGCCTCGGGCATGAACGCCCTGGCCCACTGTGTGGAAGCCATCTACTCCACCCGGACCCAGATATTGAGCCAGGCCTATTGCCTGGCGGCGGTGGGGCCCATCGCCGCCTACCTGCCGCGGCTGGTGGCGGACATGAACGACCTCGAAGCCATCGGCGAGATGCAGGTGGCTGCCTGCCTCTCCAGCATGGGGGTCTACAGCGCATGGACCGGCATCCACCACGGTATCGTGCACGTCATCGGCGGCCGGTTCGCCGTACCCCACGCCAATATCCATGCGCTGATGCTGCCCTACGCCATGCGCTGGAACCTGGATGGCGCCACCCGGCCCATGGCCCGCATCGCTCGGGCCATGGGCGTCAGCGAGTCGGACGACGTCAAGGCCGCGGCCGAGGCGCCGGAGGTGGTCTACGGCATGAACGTCAGGATGGGATTGCCCCTGCGGTTGCGGGATCTGGAGATCCCCCGGGACGCGTTGCCGTCCCTGGCCGAGGCGGCGCTGGACGATATCAGCACCCACAACAACCCCAGGAAGATCCACTCGGCGTCGCAGGTGCTGGAGTGCCTGGAGATGGCCTGGTAGGGGAAATGGGTGGTCCCGATGCGGCCGTCCTTCGACTTCGCCGTCGCTACGCCTGTCCCGAGCTTGTCGAGGGGCTCAGGGCGAACGGCAATGGACGGGGTAAGGCTGGGTCAGAGAGACGACACCAGGTGCCGGGGGTTGTGCTTCATCGCGGTGTCGATGTCCTCGCGCGGGATCCCCTCGGCGAGCAGTCCCGCTCCAAGTTTTGCCAGTCCCTCCGCAGGCGCTACCCGGTCCACCTGACCGACGTCCGTTGACAGGATCGTCCGGCGCGCGCCCACCCGCCTGAAGATCGCCGCGGTTTCCGCGAACGACACCAGACCCAGTTCCACCAGGATGAAGCTCAACTCGATGTAAGCGCCGTCGGCGGCCAGTTCGGTGAGTTCCGAGACACTCAGGGCGGGCGGGTCGTAGCACGGGTGGGTGATGACGACCTTCCGTACACCGAGGGCATTGGCCCGCTCCATCGCGTAGAATACCCCGTCCCGTCCCGCGTGTCCGGTGGCCAGCACCAAGTCGTGATCGGCTGCCAGCCGAAGGACCTCGTCCAAGGCCGGCCGTAGCCCGGTGGCGAGCACGTTAATGGGCTCCACCTCATGAATGGGTCGGGCGAGGCTTGAGACGGAGCCGCCGCACCACTCGGGCGGGATGTCGTATTGTTCGCCTTCGTGGCGTCGCGCGGTGAGATGGGCGGCGGCGTGGACCGTGGGCAGCCATACGACCTTGAGGTAGGGCTCGCCGCCGGCCGCCGGTCCCAGAGAACCCCGCACCGCCGCAGGATTGATGCCGCCGACGTAGTGGTTGAGCACTACCGAGCCGTGGAGGCGGATGCCGGTGACGTCGTGGGCCATCTGCGCCCAGCTTCCGGTGGCCGCCATGTGCGACTTGAGCACGGCGCCGGCCAGCCCCGACTGCTCCACGTGTCGGGCCAGGGACACGGCGTCGAAACGCCGCGGGATTCCTTCGGGCCCGCAGTGCACGTGCAGGTCCACCGCCCCGGTGACGTCGAAGGACGCGCTCATGCCGTGCCGCAGACATCCATGGCGGTGTGGGCCAGCACCTCAGCGCACTGCACCATCTCGCTGATGAAGATGTAGCTGCCGTCCGGGCCAGGGTCCAGGAAGCCGCCGCCGGGGCCGTAGTGGAGGCAGGGGATGCCGTGCTTCCAGAGCCAGCAGCTATCGCCGGCCGAGTAGGACATGGGCAGGTGGGCGCCGATGAGGTTGGGCGGCGATCCGGTGACCTTCTCGTGGTTCCGGGCTACCGCCTGCACGATGGCCGCATCCGCTGGAACGTCCAACGGGTCCATCACCAGCCTCCGGCAGCCCTTGAAGAAGGCCGGCGGCGGGATCTCGATGGCGTAGTCGAAGCGCGGGTCGCCGTCCTTCAGGGGATCGAGGGCGCGCCTCACGTCGGCGATGACCGAGTCCGCGGTCTGTCCCGGCACGAAGTGGACGTCCACGATGATGGTGCACAGGTCGGGCACGTAGGGTGGTTCCGTCAGGACGTAGCCCTCGCCTCGGCCGCCGATAATGCTGCCCACGTTGAGGCGGGGCAGGTCGGGCAGGTCGGCCCTGGGTGTACAGGTGAACTGGACGTTGCGCAGAGCTTCGATGATCCGGGTCATCTGGCCCACGGCATTCACCGTCTCCTCGATCCTGCTCACGTGTCCGGTGACGCCGTAGGCGTGGACGGCGAAATGGACGATGCCGCCGTGCACGGTCACTAGGTTCCCCAGGCCGAAGGGCTCCGGCAGCACCGCCATGTCGGTGCGGAAGCCGCTTTCCATGAGATGGTGCGAGCCTTCGCCGCCTTGGGTCTCGCCGACCACGCAGGCCAATGTCAGATCCCCGCGCAACGTCACCCCTGCTTGTCGCACGGCTTCGGCCGCGGTGATCATGGCGGCGACGCCGCCTTTCATGTTCTGGACCCCGTGGCCGTAGAGGCGGTCCCCCTCCACCACTGGCGTCCAGGGGTCCCGCTTGCTCCCGCGGGTCAGGGAATTGATGTCGATGTGGCCGTTGAACATCAGGCTCGGGCCGCCGCCAGTGCCTTTGAGCGTGGCAATGGTCTGGCAGCGTCCGGGCTCCACCTCCTGAAGGGTCGCCTGATAGCCGCGGTCCGAGAGGTAGTCGTGCAGGAAAAGGGCCAGGGGGGTCTCGTCGGGGCAGAAGCTCGGTATCCTGACGAGTTCGCCGGCGAGGTCCACGAGTTCCGCGGCGTCGATGTTGATCTCAGGCGGTGCCGTCATTGCCACCATTCCGCGTCGCTCCGTGCGTCTGCTCACGATCAGGCTCTGTTCCGATGGTCCGCCTCCCGTGTCGCCCCGCGTCCTTTTCCATTCGCGTCATTCGCCGCGGCCGGAGCCGGTCAGCCGCAGCACCATGCCGGCCATGAGCATGGCGCCGTGGGCCAAGGCCCTTTCGTCGACGTCGAAGGTGGCCGTGTGATGTCCCGTGGGGGAGCCACCGCCCAGCAGGAAATAGAGGGACTTGCCGCCGCGCTCCTGGACCCGACGCATGAAGTAGGTGGCGTCCTCGCCGCCTCCCAGGGGCCGGGCGTCGTGGATGCGGAAGTCCACGGGCGACGACCCGGCCACCCGGGCCAGTTGGTCCTTCATCTCGCCGTCCGACTTCGCGCCGATGGTTCGGCCGGTGATCTCGGTACGGACCTCGACGCCCTGGAGCGTGGCCGCGCCGGACAGGCAGCGGCGCGCGCCCTCCTCCATGATCTCGCATATCTCGTCGGTGCCGCCCCGCACCTCGTACTTCATGTGGGCGTCGGACGGTATCACGTTGGTGCCGGTGCCGCCGTTCAGCACGCCGACGTTGGCGAAGGTGGCGCCCTGGCCGTTGCGGGGCAGGGCGTGCAGCGCCAGGGTGGCCTGGCAGGCCGCCAGCAGCGCGTTGCGGCCTCGTTCCGGCGCGCCGCCGGCGTGAGAGGCCACGCCGCGGAAGCGCGTCTCCATCTTGACGGAGGACAGGAAATGGGTGGCCTCCAGGGCCACTTCCCCCAACGGCAGGTTAGGCCCGCCCATGTGCAGGCAGGCGAAGTAGTCCGTGTCGTCCACCACCCCTGCCTCCACCATGGGATGGGCGCCGCGGCCGCCTTCCTCCGCCGGCTGGAACAGCAGCTTGATGCGGCCGCGCCAGTTCGGGTCCTCGGCCAGCAACTCCGCGGCGCCTAGGCCGATGGCGACGTGGGCGTCGTGTCCGCAGGCGTGCATGACCGCGGGCTTTCCGGAAGCGAATCCCCGGGCCACCGGCTGGTGCGCCGCGTCGGTGGACTCGGACACCTCGGTAGCGTCCATGTCGAAGCGCAGCGCGACGGTGGGGCCGGAGCCCCGCTCGAGAATGCCCACGGCTCCGGGGACCTCGATGTCACGGGCCAGGTCGCCCGCCTGGGCCCGGCTCTCCTTCACTACCGCGTCCTCGGGCCACCCGCGCACCGCGTCCGGATGGACGCAGTCCGTTCCCGTCTCCACGCGGTATCCCAGCTCCCGCAGCCGTTTCACCACGATACCGGTGGTGCGGAACTCGGTCCAGCCGGCCTCCGGGTGGCGGTGGAGGCTGCGCCGGATGTCGGTCATGGCGGACAGCTTGCGCTCTGACAGGCCGGCAAGATTTTTCAAATGATCAGTGGTGTTTTGTGCCATGGTCTTCCCGTTTCATGGATTGAAATGCCTAACCCTCTCGCGCGATCTCTACCACCCGCTTGCGTTGTTCCTGGGTACCCAAGGGCATGAGCAGGGGAATATCCAGTCCGCCCTCGACGAATTCATCGAGGTGTCGCCGGCACTCTTCCGGGGTGCCGGTCACCGAGTGGGCGTGGACTACCTCGTCGCTGATGAGGTCCCTGGCCTCGTCCCATGCCCGCCGGCCGATGGCGTCCGCCAGCCGGTCCTGATCTACCGTGCCGCCGCCAAGGCGAAGGTTCTCGGCGTGATGCTTGTTGCGGAAGATGTAGGCCAGGAAGGTCTTGGCGGCGTCCATGGCTTCCCGCGGATCGTCCGAAACCGAGGCCGCGATGAAGCCGGCCACGTCCCCCTCGGTCGGCTTTCCGGCCCGGGCGGCCCCGGCCTCCACCTCCGCGACGCAGCGCCGGATGTAGGCCGGAGTGCAGCCCGCGGACAGCAGCACGCCGTCGGCGGTCTCGCCGGCCAGCCGCAGCATCCGGGGCCGGACCGCGGTCATGTAGATGGGGATCTCGCTCCGTGGCGTGAGCCCCATGCTGGCCCCGTGCATCGTGAAGACCTCGCCCTTGAATTCAACGGTCTCGCCGGCCAGCAGCCTGCGCAGCAACTCCATGTACTCGCGCATGGTCCTGAGCATCCGGTCGGCCTCGATGCCGATCTCCCGGAGCGCCGTGGGGTTGGCCGTCCCCGCCGTCGCCGCCACCCGTCCCGGGGCGAACTCCTCCATGGTCGCCAGTGCCATGGCGGTCACCATGGGGTGGCGCGAATAGGGGCTCAGCGGCGCCGGGTTGACCTTGATCCGCGGGGTGGAGGCAAGAAAGGCCGTGGCCGAGGCGATGGAGTCCCGGAAGCAGATGTGGTCGGACATCCAGATGGAGTCCATGCCGATGTCGTCGGCCAGTTGAGCCAGCTCGATCATCTCCTGGATCGAGTAGAAGCCGTCGAAGCACAAGCCTGCGTGCATGGCGTCAGTTCTTCGCTATCTTGCAAGGGTCTTGACAGACAAGGGACTAGGAGACCGAGAATTGCCACAGGTTCAGGCTGCGGACGATGGCGGTCTCCAACCAAGGCAGAAACCGCGCCTCTGCCTCCTCCTGCGATTCCTTGTAGTTGATCTGGAACACACGATCCGTGACGGGTGTGACCGCGCCGATCTCGCGTTCTCCGGCCTCTGTTTCCACGCGCTGAAACCAGGTCGCGGAACAGGCAAGCACCCCCTGGAACTCACGACCGATTCCATGAAAGGCGATCAACAACTCCGTCTGGTTGGCGTTCTTCATCACCAAACGGGACCAGGAGCGATAAGTCTGGGTATTGGCGAAGTAGCCCAGCGCCTTCGCAGTCTGAATGATCTGGTAGCGAAAGTAGTGGCTGTTCTGTCCGTCGGCCGCGGCGTAATCGGTGAAGAACTCGGCGTGTCCGATGATGTCCTGCATAGCCGCACGCAATTCCTTTGCAATCTCGTCCAGACGGCGTTTCGATTGATCGCACAAATACGTGGCGACGGACTTTGCCGAATCTTGCTCGGCTACAAATGAGTCCCTGCGCGCCACCAAGTGCAGACGGACAGATTCGATGACATCCTCGGCGCGGTGGGATTTGTGGACGTCTTCGGCAATGCTGAGGGCTTTTACGAACTCGTCCTTCTGCAGACTGGCGAAGTATTCCACCAAAACCGCCAAATCTCCGGCGTCTGCGGCTTCCAACGCATCAATATAGCGCGCACGTTCACGGTCCCTGACCACCAGTGGAAACCCTTCGGCCTTGACGAATACCAGTGTCGCAAGGGCACGAGCAATGCGCCCGTTGCCGTCCTGGAAAGGATGTATCCGGGTAAATCGATGATGCAGCCACGCAGCTTCCACTTCCGGCGCAACGTCACCGTGATCAAGATGCATCTCGATAAGCCGATCCATCTCCGAGGCGACATGTTCAGGCGGGCAATATTTGTGCAACGTTCCATCGGGGCGCACGGGATTGTTGGGCTGGAGTTTGTAGTCGCCGCGGCGGAGGGGAACCTTTGTCTTTCTCTGGAATGCGTCGACGCCTTCCACACTATCCTGATGCCTTGTCATCAGGGCGTGCAGTTCCTTGATATAGCTGGTGGACAGGGCGCGGTTACCCTTCACGAAATCGAATACGCCGTCCACAGCCTGTTGATGATCCGCTATCATCGACACGATGGACTCCGGGTTCCGCGCACCTTCGTGAGGGATAAGGGCGGCGTTTATGCCGTGCTCGATCAGCAGTATGGTTATGCCGCGATCAAGTGTATAGAGCCGCTCGATCAACCCGGTTTCAATGGCCCATTCGCGTTTGAGGCGCTCCTCGAATTGCTGGAACGCGTCTCCACTTCTCAACCGGGCGCGCTGTTCGCACCAGATTTGTGCCAAGTGACGCAGCTCGGCTTGGGCGAGTTCGGCAGGCGATCTTTCGTAGTCCTGAATTTCTGTCCAATTCTTCACCATCGACCGGCTCCGAACACTGAGGAACGACGGGATCAAGAAGCGCTACTATAACGCATCTCTAGGGCCTTGTTAAGGTGAGAAAGACCGTGTCCAATCAGGGCGGTCCTCCAGTGACCGACTATTGGACCGCCCCGATCGGACACTATCGAGAGTTCCAGGGAAGGATGAGAAAGGATGACTATGGTACGGGTAATCGGTACCAGGACGAAAGAACCATGAACAAAGCAGCGATCCGACTCCACATCGAACCACTGGACGAAGGTGGCCTTCTCGCCACGAACTCCGATGTCCCAGGCCTGGTTGCGGAAGGACACAGCGTCACAGAGGCCGTCGAGATTGCGCAGGGTCTCGCGCGCGAGATGGCAGAGTCGTGTATTGAACACGGTGCCCCACTTCCCCGCGCATCGGCGGCCTTGCCGGAGATCGACGGCGCAATCGAACTGCGGGTGCCGGCCACCGTGCCGTAATGGGACGGTTGTTCATCGGAACCCGTGCTGCAGTGTGGTACGGAGCTTGGCGGGGTCCGTGCCGTGAAGCCCCATTCGCGTCAGGGTGAGGCCGTCGCGGCGGTAGTCGGTGCGGTTCATCTGCGAGGCCAGGGTGATGAGCGCCCGGATGACCGGGGCATCGAGACCCAGCAGGCCGGCCAGCTCGGCCATGGGCACGAGGCCGTAGCCCACGTCCTCGTGGACGTAGCGGTGGTCGTGGGTCCCGGGCGCCGCGATGGTCTTGTTGGGCTCGCTCTCCTGCGTGGCCTGGAAGACGGAGCCGCTTTCAAGGGCGGCCTCGGAGGTGAGGCCGGCGGCGTGAAAGATCTCCACGAAGGTGCGTGGAGGCAGCCCCAGTGCGCGCACGATGGCCAGGCGTTCCCGGTCCACTCCCTCGATGATGCGCGCCACCGCGGGCGAGAGGGCCTGCCGATAGAACAGGATCTCTCCACCGTGCTGCTCGATCCAGCCGGCGTTGCCCACCATGCCGGCGGGATGCATGATGGCGTTGATGTTGGAAAGGCCGGTCTCCAGCACGTTCTCCGCGGCCACGATGTTGGGGAACACGGCGGCGACTTCGGGCAGGATTTCCGGACCCAACTCTGCCGGGAAGGCTGCGCACCCGAGGTTGGCGGTGCGCCGGTAGATCTCCACCCGTGCCGGTCCGGCCATGCGGCAGATGCAGGTGAGGGTGACCGTCTCGCAGCACCGGACGGGGGTGCGGCAGCCCGCCCGCCGCAGCTCGTGCACGAAGTGCAGGCTGCCCCCGGTCTGCCCCGGGTTCAAGTGCACGATCTGATGTTCGGTGAGGAGCGGCGCCAGGGAGCGGGCCATGAACCCGTGGGCGACGGCGGGGACGGCGATGGTTACGAGGTCGGCGCTGGCCACGGCTTGGGCCAGCGCCGAGGTAATGAGACAAGGCCGCCCGAGGGTCTCCTGCCCGTGCTCCACCAGCGCGATTCCGCCGCGCCGCCGGAGCGGCTCCAGTGTCTTCTCCGAACGGGAGTAGAGCCGGGTCTCGAAACCGCGGACGGAGAGGTCCGCCGCGGTGGCGCACCCTCCGTTGCCCGCCCCCAGAACGGCCACTTTCTCGATGCTCATGAGAGAGCCCGGCGTCCCAAGAAGGTCATTGCCGCTTGTCCAACCGATACCGCTCCACTTTCTCTTCATCCAGCTCGATGCCCAGGCCCGGGCGGTGCGAGACCTTGACGGCGCCGTCGGCAAACTCGAACGGCTCGGTGACGATGTCGTCCTTGTAGTAGATGCCGGCGATGCGTCCCGAAGCCTCGGCGTCGGGGACGGTTACGGGGATGACGCAGGCCAGATTCACCGCCGCGGTGGAGGCCGCCAGGTGGACATTGGCGGCGTTGCCCACACCCATCTCCACCGAGCCGTTGACGTTGCACGGAAACCCCGCGGCTTCGGCGATGGCGGCCACCTTCTTGGCCTTGAGCAGGCCGCCGGGCTTGGTGGCGTAAATGGAGATGATGTCCGCCGCCTTTTTCTCGATGATCTCCAGGACGTCCCAGGTGGTCCAGGCGCTCTCGTCGGCCATGATCGGCGTGTCCACTCGCCGGGTGACCTCGGCCATGGCGTCGAGGCCCTCCACGGGCTGCTCCATATAGAGGATGTTGTACGGCTCCATCGCCTTGGTCACCTGCACCGCCTCCTTGGCGGATCTGTAGCCGTTGTTGGCGTCCACCGTGAGGTTCATGTCCGGCCCCAGGGTCTCACGGACTCGGCGCAGCAGTTCGACGTCCCGTTTCGGCTCCACCCCGCCCTTGAGCTTGATGGTCCTGATGCCTTCCGCCTGGACGCGTCGGACCTCGGCCACGGCCTCGTCCATGTCCATGAGGCCGATGCTGTGAGAGATGGAGACCGACTCCTGGTACAGCCCGCCCAGAAGCTGATAGGCGGGCACCCCCGCGGCCTTTCCCGCCACGTCGTAGAGCGCCATGTCGATGGCCGCCTTGGAATAGGGATATCCCTTCACGGCCTGGTCCATCAGGGTATGGATCCACTCGATGCGGCGCGGGTCCTCGCCTACGAGGCTCGGCGCCAGGATGTCCCGGGTTACCGCCGTCACGGAGGCGGGCGTCTCGCCGTAGTAGCGCATGTGGTCGCCGCCCCAGTCCTTGAGCGCTGGAGCCTCGCCCAGGCCGGTCCAGCCGTCGTCGGTGGTGAGCTTGACCAGCAGGTAGACCCCGATGGGGGTCTTCAGGTTGGCCCACTGGTGGACCCGGCGCGTGGGCAGCCTGACGGGAATGGTTTCGATGGATTGGATCTTCATCTTCGCTCCGATGCGTGGATTCCGTGTCGTGGTTCGGGTTTGCCCGGCCGCCCGAAGGACCGGGTATGGCGCTTGATCACGGATTGTTTGCCATACCCGCATGCTCCCGGTGGGAGCGCCAGGAGCCTGCCTCCCGCTACGATTCGCTTGCCCGGACAGGCTCCCGGCCGATTCGAATCAGCTCGTCGGTGGCGGTGGCGTCCGACAGCAGCTCGCAGCCGTCCCGGGTCACCAGCAGCATATCCTTGTTCTGAAGTCCCATGCGGCCGGGAATGTACACCAGCGGCTCGATGGCCACCACCATGCCTTCCTCGAGCGCCTCCCCGCCGTACCGCCCCAGATAGGGCTCTTCGTGCAGGAACACGCCGATGCCGTGGCCCACGAAGCTGATGGGCTCCAGGCCCAGCTCATCGAATTTCTCCAGGAACCGTTGGTACACGGTCCCGGCATGGGCGCCGGGCTTGATGAGGTCCATGACCAGGTGCTTGCACTCGATCAGGTTGTCCCAGATGCGCGTCTGTTCCGCCGTCGGCTGGCCCACCGCCGCAGTGCGACAGACCCCGGCGTGGTACCCGTCCAGGACGCCGAAGATCTCCATGCGGATCAGGTCCCCCTCCCGTAGCGCTCGGTCGGTGGGGCCCACGTTGGGGAACTGGCTGCGCTCTCCGGAGGCGATGATCATGAGCTTGAAGTCCTGCGCCCCGCCGGAGAAGATCCGGCCGGTCAGGTCGCCGGCAAGCTCCAGCTCGGTCATGCCGGGTTGGGCGTGCGCCAGGGTTTCACCGATGGCTCGGTCCGTGATGCGGCTCAGGGAGCGGAGGAGCCCGATCTCCCGTGTGGTCTTGACCTGCCGGAGGTCCCGAAAGATCCCGTCCGCCGCAACCAAGTCCGCGTCGGGCAGAAGGTCGCGGAGGGTGGCGAAGTCTCCGGCGGGAAGATATTCCATCTCCACGCCCACGGCGCCTCCGGACAGCCCCCGATCCTTCAGTGCGCCGGCCAGTTCCCGGATGGGATCGTCGGTGAATTCCCGGTACACCCGGATATCGTCGAAGGCGGCGTGGGCCCTGACCGTGGTCTCCTCCATGTCGATGGTCACCACGGTGGTGTGGCCGGATTGCTCCACGATGCACATGGCGTGACGCCACCGCATGAGAAGCTGAGATGGCACCACGAACCCCGTGGTGTAGGCCAGATTCTCGGGTGAGCCGGCAACGAGAGCGTCGAGGCCAAGCTCCTGCATCACGGTCCGCTGCTTCGCAATGATGTCGGCGTCCATGGGGTTCGGTTCCAGGGATGATTCGTCAGGCGTCCACGGCCGGCCTGAAAGCATACAAGTCAGGCCTGTGATCATCAACTGCCGGGATTTGACGTGCGTTATTCCTCGTTGCCTCGGACGAGAGGGACTGCGGCTTCACCCTGGAAGCCTTCACGGTGCTTCGACGGCGATCAGTCGCGCTGAGTGCCGCCATCCATCGAGTGGACGTGATGGGTCCGGTCTGTTGGACGAAAGGCTTGCAGTTTGTAGCCACGCGAGGCCTACAATAGGCACCATGATAACCGTTGGTATTCGGGAGTTGAAGGATCGCCTGAGTGAGCATATTCAGATGGTTCGCCGCCGCGAGGAGATTCTGGTCACGGATCGCAGCGAAGTCGTGGCTGAGTTGCGTCAGCCCGTTAGCCTACCCGGAACCGCTGCCTACCCGGGTCTGGTGCGACACGCCCGTGCAGGCAAGGCGTCCAATCGGCGTGACCTGTATCCAGCGATGAAGCCGTTCTTGTCCCAAGGCGCAGCCAAGCGGCTGCTCGATGAGGAGCGGGGCGAACGGTGAATCTCTATGCCGAGTCCAGCGCCGTCCTGGCATGGCTGCTCGGTGAGGATCGTGGAGTCGAGGCGCAACGGGAAATCGCCGCCGACCACTGGGTCGTGGCTTTCCATCGACAGTGAGGTTGTGGCGCGGTCACGACAAGCTTTCCCCCGCGAGCCGATACGAACGCTCGATGCCATTCACCTGTCCACGGCACTGCTCGCTCGCAGTCTGGTGGCGTAGATGTGTCCGTTGTCTCTGGACGAGCGCATTCGTGGAAACGCCATTGCACTCGGATTCGATATTGCGCCGACTGTTTGATCCCGCGTTGGCTGGGCATCCTCGATGCGGCAGCCAACCCTCGCCGCCCTACAGGAATGTCTCCCCAGCATGATCTTTGAAAGAATCCGCATCGCGGATGTATTTCATGACGGTGGAAGGATTGGTGTGCCGGGTGATTTCCATGATTTTATCCAGACGTGCATGATGCACTGCCGCGCTCGTTACAAAGCCCGCCCGTAGCGAATGCCCTGAAACCTCTTTCGGGTCTAGCCCGATCAGCGTGGCGTAGTGCTTGACCAGGCGCGGAATGTCCGAATGGTGCAGTGGCTTGCCCTGCACCGAGCCGCCCCGCTTCATCGTCTGGAACAGTGGGCCGTGTGCAATCCTCGACACCGACAGCCACGCCCGCAGGCGATGGATGGGCCGGATCGCTTTGCCCTCCGGGACCGCTATCCTGTGTCCTTTTCCTGCCTGATCCGTTTTGGACTTCCGGACAGTGATGAACATCCGCCGGGGGCCACCATCCGGGGGCGTGATCACCTCGACATCAGCGACCCGCAGGCCGCAGATCTCCGAGCGTCGCAGTGCACCCGCAAAGCCGAGTGCCATGATAGCGCCGTTTCGCAGGCCAATCGGCGTGTCCGCACACTGGTCGAGCATGGCCTGGATCTGATGCTCTCGCAGCGCCTTCACCCGCCGTGGAGCCGTGCCCTTTAACCGTGCCAACCCCTTGAGGGTGGCCCGGACTCTGGGATGATTCGTTGGGGAGATCTTGCCAGTGTCCGCGTATTGCTTGCTGATTGCACTGTTGTAGAGAGCGACGGTTCCCATTGAGAGCACTGCTCCGCTTTTCGGGCTTGGCTGGGTGGCGAGGTGCACAAGAAATTTGGCCACGGTATCCGGTGGGGCGGACAACGGGTCGGGAATCCGCTCGGCGTGGCAGTAGTTGGTGAAGCTGGCCCATCCTTTTGCGTACGCAATGCGGGTATTCGTCGCCAATGCGGAGATGAGGACAGCGGTATGGACGTCTTGCTCGGCCGTAGATGGGTAGCTCAAAAGGAACTCCTTTGTTGGATTTGGTGTCTCTTTCCGGGATGGTTCAGTTCCCTGAAACTCGCAAGACACGACAAAACAAGCAACGGGTAAGCGATTAACTACGGAGTCAAAACCGGCTACAACGACGCTTTCATCATTGATAACGCAACTAAGGAAGCGCTGGTTGGTGAAGACCCCCGCTCAGCGGATATCCTCAAGCCTGTGCTGCGAGGCAGGGACATTCGGCGGTATCGGGTAGAGTGGGCCGGACAGTGGCTGATCGACGCGCATAACGGATACGGTGATATTCCGCCCGTCGATATTGACGGCTATCCAGCCGTCAAGAATCATTTGGACAAGTCGTATATCCAACTGAAGAAACGACAGGACAGAGGCAGGACACCGTACAATCTTCGTAATTGCGCTTATCACGCAGATTTTAACAAAGAGAAATTGTTTTGGATGGATATGTCCAATAGAGGCCGATTTGCCTACTCCGACACGGGAATGTATTGCAACGACAAAGGGTTCATTATGACGGGTACATCCCTGAAATTTCTTTGTGCAATTCTGAATAGCGCCCTTATCACTTGGCTGATGCGAAACATTGCACTGACTACAGGAGTAGGGCTTATGCAATGGAAAAAGTTTGCTGTTGAGCGCCTGCCCATTCCCAGAATATCCGCCACAAAGCAATGTCCATTCATCGACCTTGTAGAACGGATACGGAAATCCACTAAGGTGCCTAGCACAAACTTAGACGTATCTGCCACCGAAGCCGAGCTTGATCGACGTGTTTATCAACTATATGGATTGACAGCGGCAGAGATCGCCGCAGTGGAAGGTCAGCCTTTATCTTAGACCTAGACTTTACGGCCAGCAACTAGCCGACTCGCCAAAGCACGCTTTGCACGTCGTTCCCGATGCCCTGCGGGATTTGATTTGACTCCCTCTACGACAGCAGCTGATTCTTCTGGGGTAAGGTCGTAAAGAGCATACACCAACTTGTCTATGTCCGTTTCCCGGTCGCTGGTGTCCAGCGACGGGTCGGCCGCCTTTGCCTTCAGAATGCAGTCGACCAAACGGATAAACAGGCGTTGCTGCACACCGGATATTTTAGGGATGGGGATGGCTTCAACAGAAGCATTGATCCATCGCGTCACACCCATTCCAGAATTCAGAGCCGTGTTGCGCATGAACCACGTCATCAGTTTCGAGTTTAGCAAGGCACACAGGTATTTGATTGATGGACCAGACATCATAAATGCTGTGTTCACGCAGAACATTCCATCCGTATCATGCGCAAATCGTCCGTCCTCGGTCAGGTCCATCCACAACAGCTTTTCCTTGGCGAAATCTGCGTGATAAGCGCAAGTATCCTGCAATTCGTACCACGCGTGTCCAGTCTTTTTTCTGGATTTCGTGCCATCCGGAAGGGTTGAACCTGATTGTTCCAGTCTCTGCTTGCCGAGAGACAGCAGATACCTCTTCACTGCTGGATAGTGATCGATCTTGACTGCGAGAGCAGGAAATGTAGCTATCAGCCACTGTCCGGCCCACTCTGCCCGATACCGCCGAATATCCCTGCCTCGCAGCACAGGCTTGAGGATATCCGCTGAGCGGGGGTCTTCACCAACCAGCGCTTCCTTAGTTGCGTTATCAATGATGAACGCAGGGTTGTACCCAGTAAGAACTCCTCGGTAAATCGCTATATCCCATTCTTTCAGAGGTGTTCCTTTAGCCTCCATCTTCTCCATAATCACCTGTTCGACGGACGACAACGCGCTCCAAGGCTTGTCGCCCCGCGGACGCAATTGTCCCCAAAGATGTTCTGCCGGCGGGAATGCCTTATCGAGCAAACGGTCCATGTCCACGGCTTTACCCGTCTCATCACTATGGCCGTGGCGTGCGATCAGGATACTGGTGTCCACAATGGCATTTTCAAAGGTATCCTTACCCAGCTCCAACAGGCGTAGCGGCGTGTGCCGCTCGGAAAAGTAACGGCGCAAGGTTTTGCCGGATTCCGCCTTCAGCCAACTATTGGACGTGATATAGACCAGCAGCCCGTGGGTCGGCTTAGGCTTAAGTAACCGGCAGCCCTTTTCATAGAAAAGCTGGTAGACATCCCCCCTCCCGGAGAAGGTGTCATATCCGGTGGTTTTGTAAAGCATACTAAGCTTGCCGTTGTTTTTCTGCAACTGAATGTAAGGAGGGTTGCCGATCACGACGTCAAAACCGTCCGTAACCCCGAACATCCATTCGGGATCGAACCAGCCGGCATGGACGCTTTGGTCGTAAGGGTCCCACCGGGCTATGTTTTGAAAACCGTCCAGGCTGGCGCGCAACCTTGACTCACGCGCTTGAAGTTTTTCCCGTTCCGTTTTCCGCAAGCGCTCCTGGTTCTCCTTGTTTGGTAACAGGGCGACTTTCCTGTCGATTTCCCGTTGTTCCCTGGCCATCAAGTCCTTCAGGACAGTGTCCAACTCCTGTTCGAGTTCCCCTCGGAGCTTTTTCTCCTGGCCTATATACCGGCGTTTCTGCTTCCGGTTGCTGGCGAGAAAATGACTTTCCCGTATCGCCTTTATTTTCTCATACTTCCGCTGTATCATGTCTTCGAACAATTCTTTCCCTTCAGACAACTGCAAGCCGATGAGCGTGTTCGCGGCGACAAAGCGGGTTTCCAGGTTCGGAAGCGGCTTGATGCCGTAGTTGTTCTCGTTGTCGGTGAGGTCGGGTTCCTGCTCGATGGCCAGCGAGATGAAGAAGCGCAGCTTGGCGATCTGGCAGGCGACCGGCTGAATGTCCACGCCAAAGATGCTGTTCTGAATCAGGTAGAGCTTGCGTCCGAAGTCCGAGTCCCGATAGCGTTCGAAGGTATCGCTGATTTCAGCCAGCTCGGTGGCACGTTCCTGCTGGTTGCGGGTGTTGAAAGCCAATGCTGCCCGTTTTCCGGCCAGTTCCTTCTGCAATGCCTCCCACAGTCGGTTGTCAGGGTCGAGTCGTCGCAGCGCCAGGGTCAGCTTGTGGAGCATGCCCATGGGAAAGGCGCCGGAGCCGACTGCGGGATCCAGCACCTGCAGTTCGGAGATGGCGCGGACCAAGTTTCGTATTTCCTCGGACTCAAAGAGTCCGGCGGCGTCGTCAAAGGCTCGCTCGTAGTCCAACAGATAGCGCAAGCGCTCGTGCCAATAATTAACATCGCCGTCGGTCGGTTGACTATGTTCGGCCAGCGCCGCCACCAGCGCTTCGCCGGCCATATAGTCCACGATGTGACGTGGCGTGTAGTAGGAACCCGTGGCCTTGCGCGCGGTCTCGCGTGTCTCGGGATTGTAGGTAGCCAGTAGGCTCTCGAAGGCCCGCCCGAGCAGTTCGGGGTCGAGGGCAACTTCCCGGTCAAGCGGGGTGTTCTCTTCCACCGTGAACTTGTAGCGACGGAACAAGGGAAACAGGCCGTCCGCATCGAAAAACAGCCGCGCAGGCACGTCCAGGTCGCGGCCCTGGGTCGTGATGTTGTCGGTGAAGGCGTCGATGCGTCGCCCTCCTTCCTGGACACCTTCGTAATCGTCCAGACAATCGAACAGGCCGCCATTAACGAAGGGAACGGATCTCAGCTTAGTCACGAAGCCGTCAGGATCGGCTAGCAGCGCGAGGTAACGATATTTGTTGAAGTCACGATGGGTGCTGTGGGTCTTCCTGCTGAAGGCGCGTTTGCTGATCTCGGTGTTCAGGGTGGCGAAGAACAGGTTTTGGAGCACGGCGCGGTAGTAGTCGGTCCGGTCCGCAGCATGATGCTTAAGCGTCGCGTCGGCGAAGCCTTCCTCGAACAACTCATCCGGCACCAACCCCTTCTCCTTCAGGAACCAGATGAACAATAGCCGCGTAATCAACCGGATGACGTGTCGTTCCCGGTTGCCGTCCCCGGCGCCGTCGTCCGGGAAACGGCATTCCTCGACCGCCCGATCGAACCAGCGTGACAATTCGCGATAGAAGCGCCGGTTCAATTCCTCGATGTCGAGCGTTCTTTCCCAAGCGGCGTGCAGTTCGTCGAAGGTGCGGACGCCGGTACAAACCAAGCCAGGCAACGCGAGGTCGGCAAAGATGTCGATATGCGCCCGGTGTGGCGTATCGGTACGGATCCCCTTGACGAGTGTCACCCGCTCCAGCACATCCTCGTTGTCATCCTGCTTGTGGGCGCGGCGATGGATGACGGCCAGGGTCAAGGTCGAGCCGTGCCGGAACAGAATGATGACCGGCATCTTGAAAAGGCGGTTGACGGCGCGGGTCATTCCGGCAAGGGTAGTGCGGCTGTAGGGAAGGTCCTTCAGTTCCGCCGTGACGAACAGGAAGGACTGAATCCGCCCTTCCTGGAAGCCCGCTGGTCCGAAGAGACCCTGCTGCTTGGCGATCTGTTCGTCGGCGACTTGGAAGACAAACTCGACGGTTCGCCAGTAGCCGAAAAGGTCGCGTTGCTTTTTGGTCAGGCGGGTTGCGGCATCGAACCGTTCGAGAAACTCGACCACGGTCCCTGCCTCTGTAGTCAGCGTGCTCCGATAGCCGAGCACCCCGAACAACGTCGCCGCCCGCTCGCATAGCGGACCGTCACCGGCGAAACCGGACAACGCTTCGTTCAAGGCTTCACGCATCGCTTCGGAGAGAGTTTCACTTGAGATTGGCGGCTGGACCCATCTGTTTCGCTTGGCGGTGTCGCTGGAAGTCTCGACGGCAGCTACCGTCGTCCCAACAGCAGCCATATGGAAATGACTGCCGCCACCGTGATTGCGGGGCCGAGCCAGTCACCGTGGCTGTCCAGCATCTGGACCATGAATTCGGATTTGGCGGCAGAGAGTCCCAAGCCTCCCAGTCCGATCAACACGCTCACGGCGCCCCCCAACCACCGATATTGCTCGTCCCGGACTACCTTCCGCACCTGCTCTGTAACCGCACCTTGAGCCAGTTCTTCCCGAACCACCTTGCGTACTTGCTCCGTAACTGTACCCTGAGCCAGTTCTTCCCGGACCACTTGACGGACTTGATCCGTCAAGCTGTGTTGGGCAGTGCCGATCCTCTCCACATCTTGTTCCAGGCGCGTGATGGAATCCCGGATGTCGGCATACTCGTTCGTAACCGATTGAAACTGACTATCAATCGTCTCGAAGGCAGTAAGCGCAATCGATTGCCCTGGTGGAACTTTGATGCCCTTCTTGTCCCTCGGACCCTCCCCCAAGTGAAATTCTTTGCTCGTGGTCAGGTATTCTCCGGCGGAGCCCAATCTCAGCACATACGAGTTCGGACGGACACGGGTCTCGTCGCCGTCCTTGATGACGGTTCCTAGAATTTCCTGTATCTCCCGGTCGTTGAGCAACTCAGCCATGGCGCGGCTTCTCCTTTGCATATTTTAACATGTTGGAGACTGGCCGCGAAAGGCGCAAGAGAGAGGATACGCATGGCATCGTCGCTGTTGAGATAGATTGGGGTCAGCGAATTGCCGAGTCTGGATGCGGATCTTGCGTGGGACGGGCTGACGCGTCGCCGCCGGACAATCTTCCGGCCATCTTCATGAAGGTTCGGCTTTCTCTACGATGACAAGCCATGTGACCAGTTCGAAATTCTCTGCCCCGTCTGGCCGTTCCGATGCCTTGGCGAGCTTCGCGCCGCGCTCCTGGCCAAGCTGGCGCTGCTCCGCGTCGCTGAACGTACGGGAGATGTTTCGCAGAGCGGCATTGAGGAGTTTGTCGTATTTCTCCATCCGCCGGCCGTGGCGGGTTTTCTGGTCGAAGGCGTCTTCCAGAGCCGTCGCGGCCTCCGGCTGCGCCACGGCGAGAGCCTGGAACAAGGCGAGGCTCTGTCTCGCCTGCCGGAACGTATACCGCACCGTACCATCGTCGCGGACATAGACGAGGAAGTATGGCTGCAAGAGGTTGGGGGCCCGCTCGGTCGGCGTGGTTTTCTGCTTCAGGCAGAAGATCACGCCGGGCCGGATCTGTGCGGACGGTTGGCCGGGCAAGAGGTTGGTCCGCGCGGAACTCTTCGCGGAATCGGCCGTCGAGTCGGTATCGGCGATGGCATGGATGCCTAGCGGCGCGGCTTCGAGTTCCGCGCGATTGTTCTGAATGTATTGTAACAGGTCGGCGATGAAATCGTCGAGGGTGAGATCACTCATGGCCACGCCATCGTCCGCCTCCTCGACATCGAGAATCTCTTCGCGGAGCCGCTTCAACTGCTCGTCGCGGAACGCCAGTTCCCCCTGGGCCGATGCCTCGACGACTTCGGCGTCCTTGCTCAGCGGATCATCGAGACCGGTGGCCGCGGCGTCCGCCAACGCCATGCGCGCCTCGACGCGATTCTTCAAATCCAGATAGCGGTCGAGGTTCTTCGTGGGCCAGAAATTGGTCATGGCGACCTGCCGGTTGCGGCTTCCGAGCCGGTCGATCCGTCCGAAACGCTGCATCAGCCGCACTGGGTTCCAGTGGATGTCGTAGTTCACCACCCAGTCGCAGTCCTGGAGATTCTGTCCTTCCGAGAGACAGTCGGTCGCGATCAGGATGTCGATTTCCGCACCCGTCTCCTTCCGTTGCTGCGCCCGCGGGGCGAACTGCTCCAGGATATCGATGAATTTCGACGCGCCCGTCGTGCTCCGGTTGCCGTCGCCGCCCGTGACGAGGGCGATGTGAACGCCAAGCTCCCGCCCAATGTGCGAGTCCACGATATCATCGTAAAGGTAGCGGGCGGTGTCGGCGAAGGTCGTGAAGACGAGCGCTTTGCGGTTGCGGCGTCCGTCCTTGTCGGTGTTCGGGTGGTTGACCTTGTTTGCCAACACTTTCTTGAGCTCGGCCAGCTTGGCGTCGCGCTCGACCGTGACCTGTTTCGCCAAGCCGTGCAGTTTGCCGAAGGTCGTCCGGTCCTCGCGCAGGTCACGCCGCCAGCGCTCCACGTCGAGGTCGTCGAGCCGGTAGCGTTGCCTCTTGCCGACGGTGAACTCCTCGTCCTCGTCGTCCTCTTCGGGCAGGGATTCGACGGCTTCATTCACCCCGTGCTTCCGCCAGGCTTCGATCCTCTGATCGAGATCGTCCATCTTTTCGAGTATGCGTCCCGTGGTGAGAGTGAAGGAACGCGCCGAGCTTTCCAGGCGTTTCAGCAGGTTCACGCGCATCATGCCGATGAGCCAGTGTTCGCGGTCGCGTTGATCGAAGTGAAGTTTCTGTTTCTCCGCATCCAGTTCCGACGTGTCCTTCAAATACTGCGAGGGCATGTAGACCGCCAGCCGAAACTCTCCGATCCGGTCGTGCAGATCGTCATAGGAGAGTTCCTTCTTGCAGTCCGTCGCCGGATGCAGGTTCTCAGGCGCGGCCCGTTGCGGAAACCCGCCGATCTCCTCGTGCAACTTGGGGTAGAAACGGCGGATGTGGGCACGGGAGCGGGCAATGGTGACGGCGTCCAGCAGCGCCAGGAAATCTGTGCCCAACCTTTCGATCAAGACGCTCTTGTCGGCTTTTTCGCCAGCGCGTCGTTCGTGCTCCCACTGGAGGAACTGACGCTGGGCCACGCCGAACAACGTCTGCATGTCGCTGATGCCGAGGGTTTCCCGGAACGCGTCGCGGCGCTTTTCGGTCATCAGGTGGATCTGATTGCGCAGGTCGCGCAGGCTGGTGTTCACCGGCGTTGCGGACAGCATGAGCACCTTGGTGTGTACGCTGTCCTTGATGACCTCTTCCAGCAGCCGGTTGTAACGGCTGTGCCTGACGACGTTGCCCGTTTCGTCCGTTCGGTCGCGGCCCTCGTTGCGGAAGTTGTGCGATTCGTCGATGACCACGAGATCGAACGCGCCCCAATTGAAGCTGGCAAGGTTGATGGCTCCCGCCCGGCCCTCGTAGCGACTCAGGTCGGTGTGCGCGAGCACCGTGTAGTTGAGACGGTCTCTCTCGAAGGGGTTGTTGCGGTAGGCTGCCCAGGACGTGTACCGAACCCAGTTCTCCTCCAGCTTCTTGGGACACAGGACCAGCACCCGCTCGTTGCGCAGCTCGAAGAACTTGATGACGGCAAGGGCCGTCCAGGTCTTGCCGAGGCCGACGCTGTCGGCAACGATGCAGCCGTTGTGGCGCAGCAGCCGGTTGATGGCACTGGTCGCGCCATGCCTCTGAAATTCGTAGAGGGCCTTCCATATCTCCGTGTCGTAGAGGTGAATGTCGTACAGCAGACCGTCGCGCTCTCCGCGTTTTGCGAGCCAGTCGTCAAAAACGTGAAACAGGGTCTTGTAATAGACGAACTCCGGACCATACGCTTGGCCGAGGCGTTCGAGGGCCGCCAAGACCTCCGGCTTGGCGTCGCGGGTGAGGGTGTTGTCGGCCCACAGGTCGTCGAACCAGCGGATGAGGGGCTCGCGGTCCGTTTCGTCGCTGACTTCGAGATTGAGCTCGATGTTCGGCCTTGCGCCGAACCCGAGTCCGCGGCGCGTGAAGTTGGAGCTTCCGACGATAGCTGCGCTGCCACCGTCCCGGCGCGCGACGTGATAGAGTTTGCCGTGCAAGAAATTTGCCTGTTTGACGGTGCGGATATCGACCTCTTTCTCGATCCAGGCGGCGCAGGCCCGGGCTAGGGGCTTCTGCGCCAGAGCTTGTTTCAGGGCGATGCCGTTGTCCTCATTCAACTGAAAGGACTTGGCTTCACCCGCGGCAGGGTCCAGTGCGTCGACGCTCTGCGGTTCGC
Organism: Binatia bacterium; assembly: GCA_963422385.1. Lineage (GTDB taxonomy): Bacteria > Desulfobacterota > Binatia > UBA9968 > JAJDTQ01 > JAJDTQ01. Next base: position 3,139,422 of record OY729432.1, read on the forward strand.
CATAGAGAAAGCGCGTGCGGGCGGCCTTTTCCAGGACGTCGCGCAGGGCTTCGTAGGCGTAGATGGTGAAATAGGCCGAGACGATGGACAGGTTCGCGCCGGGTTCCATGCGTTCCCGCAGGAAGTCCCCGACGCGGCGTTGTCTGTTGTCGATGATGGCGTTCATGGTTTGTCCGGTTTTGTAGCATGTCCTCCGTTCGGTTTCATGGCGTCCCGCAGGCTCTTTTCAAAGCAGGTCCTATCGTATAGGAAATTGACGTTGACGGGCTCCGATGGTTCCGGGTGCGTCAGGAGGTGCGTGCCAACCCGCTCATTCCGGAGGGCCGCCGGTACGGCCTGTCGCCATAACCTCATCAGTCCATCTACCGGAAGGAATACCGCATGCTGCTCATCAACAACCAGGAAGTGGAAGAGTTAATGGACATGAAGGCCTGTCTCGAGGCGCTGGAGACGGGCTATGACGATCTCGCTCGCAACGACGCGGTGTACCGGCCGCGGCTCGACGTGTGGGTGCCCTGCGAGCGTCCGGACGGTTACTACCGCTGGGGCACCATGGAAGGGGCCAGCCGCACGGTCGGCACGTTCGCCATCCGGATGAAGTCGGACGTGGTCTACTGGCCCGGCGGCGACACCGAGGAAAAATACTGCATGGAGCCCGGCAACTACTGCGGTCTCATCATGGTGTTCAGCATCGCCAACGGCGAGCCCTTGGCCATGGTCAACGACGGCGTGCTCCAGCATATGCGGGTGGGGGGCTGTGCCGGGCTGGGGGCCAGGTACATTGCGCGGGAGGACGCCTCGGTGGTGGGCATGTTCGGGTCCGGCGGCATGGCGCGGACCTACCTCATGGCCTTCAACGAGGTCCGGAACCTTGAGGAAGTCCGGGTGTACAGTCCCACCAGGGCGAACCGGGAGGTCTACGCAAGCGAGATGAGCGAGACTCTGGGTCTGAAGGTCAAGGCAGTGGACCGGCCCGAGGACGTGGTGCGGGGCGCCGACATCATCTCCGCCTGCACCGACTCCACCCGTGTCGTGTTCGACAATCCCGAGTGGCTCAAGCGCGGCGCCCACGTCACCTGCGTCCGCGCCTGCGAGATCGGCCCCCGGGCGGTGAAGGCCTGCGACGTCTCCGTTAAGCTCGGGCGAAACACCATGGTCGCCCTCGACGAGGGCATGGTGCGGCTCCACGGAAACGTGGGCTACGTGGCCGGGCAACCCGAGGAGATCGCACGTATCCCGAACCCCACGGTGGACAACTACACCGGCGACTACTTCGACTTTTTCATGGACGTGAAGATGGGGCGCAAACCGGGCCGGACGAGTCCCGACCAGACCACCTTCTTCATCAATGCGGGAACCCAGGGTCTCCAGTTCGCGGCCTGCGCCGGACGGGTTTACCAAATGGCGAAAGAGAAGGGCATGGGCCGCGAGCTGCCCACGGAATGGTTCACCCAGGACGTCCGGGACTGAGCGTCCTGGAACCAGCGTCATGGCCGGACGGGCGGAGGGCGGTGCGGATCTTCGTAGTGGTAGTCGCCGCGCTCCAACTGCTCGGCGGTTGCCAGCCGGCGCCGCCTGTGCCCGTGGCGCCGCCGGAGATCCGGGATGACCACGGCGTGCGGTCGCTTCGGGCGGCCGTGGCGGAAAGCCTGCGGTTCCTCGACGCCGTTCCCGCTGAGCGGTTCCTGGGGGAGTGGCCCAGGCGGGTGACGGCGGAAGACGTCCGGTCGTCCCTGACCGAGTTCCTGCATCTCCTGGACGAATCGCCGGTATCGGGCGAGGACTGGCCGAACCGGGTGGCGGCGCGGTTTGATTTCTTTCCCGCACCGCTGAGCGGGGCACGGCGTGACGTCCTTTTCACCGGCTACTACCAGCCGGTGATCGATGCCAGTCCGATGGAGACCGCCGACTACCGCTATCCCGTCTACCGGGAGCCGGACGGGTTGCGCATGCGTCGGGCACGGGGGGAGACTGCGGTCGGATACACCCGCTACGACATCGACGTCCTGGGCAGGCTCGAAGGCAAGGGTCACGAGATTGCCTGGCTTCGGGATCCGGTGGACCGGTTCTTCCTGCACATCCAGGGCTCGGGTCTGTTGCGGATGACCGACGGACGCGAGGTGCCGCTCAACTTCGCGGCCGCCAACGGCAGGCGTTACACCAGCATAGGCAAGGTCCTCATCGACCAGGGCAAGCTGGACCGGGAGTCCATGTCGATGCAGCGCATCCGCGCCTACCTGGCCGAGTTTCCGGGCGAGCGCGAGGCGTTGTTCGCGCGGAACGAGCGGTACATCTTCTTCCGGTTGGGGGAGAAGGGGCCGCTGGGAAGCCTCGGCGTTCCGCTGACGGCGGGGCGCTCGGCCGCCACGGACCACGGGGTCTACCCCAAGGGCGCTCTCCTGTTCGTCGAGACCCGGGCACCGGTGGTGGGCGAGCACGGCGGGCTGGCAGGCTGGCGGCCGGTGAGGCGTTTCGTTCTCAATCAGGACACGGGCGCGGCCATCCGGGGTCCGGCGCGGGTGGACCTGTATTTCGGGACGGGTGACGGGGCGGGGGCGGAGGCCGGATACATGCAGAGCACGGGAAGGCTTTATCTATTGATGAAGCGCGGAGCGGCGCCGCTCGATTGAACGGTGTCGGGGAACGAATCGATATCAGGGAGGTTGCGATGGCATCGGTACTACTGCTGGGTCCCGAAGACATGAACGGGTTGATCACCATGAAAGAGGCGGTGGACGCCATGGAGCAGGGGTACATGGACTGGGCCCGGAACCGGGAGCTGGGGGCGCTGCGGCGCCGCGTACACTCGGTTGACAACGCGCGGGTGACGGTGCACCAGGGTGCGCCGAATTCCGCGGGGGTCACGGGAATCCTGACCCACTGCGAGCACGTGATGATCCATGACAACGGCATCCAGACCTACGCCACCCGGGGGCGCCCGGTGCGGGTGATGTTCGACGGCAACAACGCCGAGCTCAAGGCCATCACGATAGGGGAGGTCCGGGTCAGGGAATTGCCCGAAGCCAACAACGTCGTCAACGTTCAGACCGCCTGCTCCACGGCGGTGGGCATCAAGCACCTGGCGCGCCAGAGCTCCAGGGTGGTGGGGGTGCTGGGTTCCAGAGCCCAGGCCGAGTGCCAGTTGACCGCGTGCAAGGCGGTGATCCCCGGTCTCGAGGAAGCCAGGGTGTACAGTCCCAACCCGGAGAACCGCACCAGGTTCGCCGCCAGGATGACCGAGATCCTGGACATGGAAGTGCGGCCGGTCGCTACGAATCGCGAGGCGGTGCAGGGCGTGGACGTGCTGTTGTCGGTGACCAACTCCAACGTACCCACCTTCGACGGCGACTGGCTGGAGCCGGGAGTCCACCTGTGCTCCATCGTCTCCAGCAACATCGGCCTGATGCGCGGCGGTTTCATCCGGCAGAAGCGGCGCGAGGTGGACGACAAGACGCTGCAGCGCTGCGACGTCATCGTCTGCAACTCGAAGCGGCAGGAGATCCTGGACGAGCCCGGGGTGCTGTGGGATCCGGTCCAGCAGGGCGTCATCACCTGGGACGAAGTGTGGGACCTCGGCGAGGTTCTGGCCGGACAGGTGCCGGGCCGGACCTCGGAGGAGCAGATCAGCTTCTACAAGAACAACGCCTTCTGGGGCGTGGGCGACCAGGTCATCGGCGAGCTGCTCTACCGCCGTGCGGTGGAGCAGGGGCGGGGCACCGAGCTTCCCATCGATGGCGCCGAGTACCGGGAAGCGTAAGGGCTACTTCGCGTTATTGCGCCTTTCGAGGATTTCGATCCGGACGTCGTCCGGAGCGCGCACGAAGGCGATCCTGAGGCCGGGGCGGAGCAGACGCGGCTCCGAGAAGAACTCGGCGCCGCGCTTCCTCAGTTCCGCCGCGGCCTCGTCCAGGTCCTCCACCTGAAGCCCGAAGTGGTCGAGGCCGATGCATGGCTTGCCCGGCGCGGACGGGACGTCCTGGTCCGGCCGGGCCTGGGCGATGCAGATGGTCATGCCGTCGATGTCCACGTCGATGCGTGGGCGGCCGTCGGTCTGGATGGATTCCACGATCTCCGCTTCGAACATGTGGTGGTAGTACTGCGCCGCGGCCTTGGGGTCCCGGCTCCTGAGATGGATGTGATCCTGCATGTACCTGGGCATGGGAGTCCTCCTGCGTACAGGCCGTCGTTCGATGGGCCCAATCATGGATCCTGAATCATCGAACGTAAATCCTTACGATCCGGTCGCTGTTTCGCCCTGTGCCCGGTCTCTTGCGCTCCAGGCCAGAGGGGCCATCAAACCCACGCTCACGAACGACAGGGTCGCCATGATCCAGAAAAGCGTGGGTATTTCCATGACTCCCAGCAGCAGGCCGATGCCGGAGACCCCGGCGGTCTTGGCGATCTGCTGGCTGAGCCGGTCCAGGGAGATGACCCCGCCACGCAGCTCCAGGGGGGCATTCTGCGTCAGCAGGCTCTTCTGCATCGGAGAGATGACCCCGTTGGCGATCCCGTAGAGTACCAGCACCGGAGCCAGGGTGCCTGTTCCCGGAGCGAAGGGGACGGCCAGAAGCGCGAGGCCGCTTCCGATGAAGGCGCACAGGACCAGGCTTCCCTTGTCCCACGAGGCCGCCAGCCGGCCAGCCTGACTCGACGTAACCATGGCGCCCAGGGCGTGGAGAGACCGCAGCAATCCCGCGCCCGCGGTGGACAGGCCGTGGGTCCGGACCACGAACAGCGGCAAATACGTGAAGAAGGCGTAGTCCAGGAAGAACCGCAGGAAGCCGGCGGCGAACGCCAGCAAAAGCCGCGGGTTCCGGACCACCCGCGCCACGTCCTTGAGATAGCGTCCCGGCGAAGTCGTGCCGGTTCCCCGTGTCTCCGGCATCCGGAGGAACACCAGCAACCCCAGCGGGACGGCGGCCGCATAGGACAGGAACGGCCAGCGCCATCCGACAAGCGCCAAGGCGCCGCCCAATGGCGGCAGCACGAGTTCTCCGATCCGGTCGATGAAAACCTTCAGGCCCTGGCCCGAGACTTCCCGGCGACCCTCCAGCAGGTCGCCGATGAGCACGATGGTCAGCGGGATGACGGCGCTGAAGCCGATACCTTGAACGGCGCGCAGCACCAGCACCCATCCAAAGCTTGGGGCCAAGGCGACGGCGGTTCCCGCGACGCCGAACAGGAGCAATCCACCGGCCAACAGCGGTCGCCGGCCGTAGCGGTCGGCGGCGACTCCGAGGAGAGGCGCCAGCACGATGGCCGGGGCGGTGTAGACGCCGATGACGAGTCCCACGTCCGCGTCGGTGATGCCCAGAGGCCCGATCATGGCCGGCAGCACCTGTTGAACGATGTTCACTCCCATGATCACCAGCAGGCTGGACGCGTAGACCAGGCCGAGGGACCGTCGCAGGGTCGCGGGAAGCTCGCCGAGATCGAACAGGGATGACGGGGAAAAGCGCATGTCGGGCCTCGATGTTACTGTCTTACGCGCGGAGGGCATGGCCGGCAAGGACCGCGCCCCGTCCCGGCCCACGCTTTCAAGTCACGGTCCCGGCTGTTAGATTTCCGTGCAGGGGCGGGTTTTGAACCCGCCCGCGTTCGGACGCCACCGGAGGAAGCAGGGGGATGACATTATCGATCTGGGCTGGAGTCTTCGGCGTGCTGGCGGGCGTGCTGGTGTCGTGGTGCTTTCGGGACCGTCTCCGGAGGCCCGAACGGTACTGGCTCGTGGGCCTGGCGGCCACGGCGCCGGCCTGGATCATCGCCCTGACCGCACTGCTGGACGGTTTGTCGGGAGACCATCCGGACAAGACGCTGAAGGCCTTTCTGGCAGCGGCGTCCGCCGGCGGACTGCTGGGCGTCATCGCCACGGAGTTCTGCGTGAGATGGCTGAAGGCGCAGGCCGCGAAAGCGCCGGCGGTGCTCTACTGGTTCCTTGGCACGGTGGCGCTCCTGCCTTCCTGGGGGCTGATCCTGTGGAGAGTGTCGTGAGGCCCGGAGTGACACCGTCGGTGCGGGCACCGGTGCAACCCGGACGGCCGGCGGGGACCGGGCGCTTGAGACTCGGGCGGCGAGCCGGGTGGAAGGCTGCCGGCCTGGCGCTGGCCGCGGCCTCATGGCCGGGGCTGCTTTACGGCCACGGCGGGGTGGGGCACGAGCCCTTGCCGTTCGACGCCTTGGTCTCGTTGTTCGGAATGATCAACTGGACCTTCCGGGTGGACATCGTCCTGGTGCTGGCGCTGGCCACCGGCGTCTATCTCACGGGATGGTCCCGCCTGCGGCGCCAGGCAGAAGGCGCTGCCCCCCTGTCCGGACTCGCTCTCTACCTCGCCGGTATCGCGGCGCTGCTGACCGCGCTGGTTTCTCCGGTGGACCGGCTCGCGGCGGAGCGCCTCAGCATGCACATGGTGCAGCACATCCTCCTGTTGATGGTTGCTCCTTTGAGCATACTTCTGGCCAACCCCTTCGCGGCCGTGGTCTGGGGGCTTCCGGCCGGCATCCGGGAGCGCTTTGCCGGGCTCTTTCGTGACGGCGCCCCGCTGCGGTCCGCCCTGTCGGCGCTGACGTTCATGCCGGCGGCCTGGACGCTGTACGTGATGAACCTCTGGGCCTGGCATCACCCGGCGCTGTATCAGGCGGCGCTCCGCCATTGGTGGCTCCACGACCTCGAGCACTGGCTGTTCTTCGCCGCCGCGGTGCTTTTCTGGTGGCCCATCGTCAACGCGGCGCCGCTGTTCCGCCCGGAGCGGCCGTTGGGGTTGCGAATCGTATATCTGGTGGCTGCGACCCTTCAGAACACGCTTCTCGGCATGGCGATTTCCCTGCCCGAGCGGATACTGTACCCGTTTTACGGCGCCGTGGCCGGGATCGAGGCGCTGAGCCCCATTCACGATCAGGCTTTGGGGGGCGGCATCATGTGGGTCAGCGGCCACATGTACATCATCCCCATTCTGGTGCTGGTGGCTCGCCGGCTCATTGCCGAGGACGATGCGGTGAACGCCGCGAGCGGGGACGGAGGGCTCGCCCTCGGGCCGGGCCGCTCCGCCTCGTAGTCCGTGGACTCATGAAACGCCATCTGGTTGCCTTGTTTCTCCTTGTGCTGTGCCCAGCGGTTGCGGGCGCCGCCGAAGACGATGCTCTCAAGAAGCTCGGCTTCATGGTCCAGGAAGGTTCCATGGAAGCTCCCGGCTTCATCACCGAGGACGCGGCCGGAACCCGTGTCGTCTCCACGTCCTTCCGCGGCAGGCTGGTGGTGCTGAACTTCTGGGCCACGTGGTGTCCTCCCTGTCGTCTGGAGATGCCGGCCATGGAACGGCTGTACCAGGAGTTTCGCGGGAAGGGACTCGAGGTGGTCGCCGTCAACTTCATGGAATCGCCGGAGCTGGTGCGGGCGTTCGCCGAGGAACAGAAGCTGACCTATCCGATGCTGTTGGACGGTCGGGCCGAGATCGCGGAACGGTACGGCGTGATACGGTTGCCGGAAACGGTGCTGATCGGGCGCAAGGGCGAGGTCATCGCCAAGACCATCGGATACAAGGATTGGTACAAGGACGACGTGCGTGGGCTCGTGGCCGCGCTGCTTGATGACGAGGGGGCGGCGCATGTGGCGGGCAGCCCGGCGGAAACCGCGCCGCCGAATGGCTACGGCTCCGCGGTTGTCGTGGGCGCCGTCGGCCTTGTCCTGGGCGGGTGGGTCGCGTTCCGTATCAGGCGCGGCCGTGCCCGCGGGCCGGTGGGCTGAACGGCCGGCCGTCGCCGGCAGGGGTGCAGCAGGTGTGGTCTTTTCCCCAAATCGATCCGATCGCGTTTCAGGTGGGACCTCTGGCGGTGCGCTGGTACGGCCTTATGTACCTGTTCGGGTTCGTCGGTGGTTTTTTCGTAGCCCGGTGGCTGGCACGCAGGAGAGGCCTCGCGTTCGACAACGAGCAACTGGCGGAGCTTGTCAGCTACGTGGCCATCGGCGTGGTGCTGGGCGGCCGGCTGGGCTACGTGATTTTCTACAATCTCTCGTACTATCTGGCCTATCCACTGGAGCTCTTTGCCTTTTGGCACGGCGGTATGTCGTTTCACGGCGGCATGCTGGGGGCGATGCTCGCGGGATGGTGGTACGTGCGCAAGCAGGGGTTGCCGTTCTATCCGGCGGCGGACTGTATTTTCGCGGCGGCGCCCCTGGGCCTGGGCCTCGGCCGGTTGGGGAACTTCATCAACGGTGAGCTGTACGGCCGCACGACGGATGCGCCGTGGGGCATGGTCTTCCCGGGAGGGGGTCCGTTGTCGCGCCATCCCTCCCAGCTCTACGAGGCGTTTCTCGAAGGAGCCGTTTTACTGGCGGTGCTGCTGTGGCTGGGGACGCGGGTGCGGATGCATGGCGCCGTGACCTGGGCGTTTATCGGCGGCTATGGCGTCATCCGGTTCGTGGTGGAGTTCTTCCGTGAGCCCGATGCCCATCTGGGGCTTGCCTGGGGACTGTCACGCGGGCAGTATCTCAGCGCGGTGATGATCGCGGCGGCCGCGGCGTTCTTCTGGATGCGCCGTCAGCGTTCAGCGAGGCCGGCCCGTTGAATCCTGTACCGCCGTCCGCCTGAGTGTCTATTCATCCATCTCGCCGAAGTAGTCTCTGAGGATGCGCTCTTTCACGTACTCCAGGGCGCCGAGGTCATGGAGAATGTCGCCGCCGGTGTCGTAAAAGAAGATGTCGCCATTCTTGTTGCGTCCCACCGCCATCAGCCATTCGAGCTCGTCCCGGTCTTCGAGCAGGTAGTTGATGGTCTGGCTGGCGCCGTTGCTGTCGATGATGGTGACCTTTGGAGTTACCCTTTTCTTCGGCTGGGTCATTTCTTCCTCCCCGGAGGAGTCTACACTAGTTGAAGCCCTTGGCTCAACCCTGCGGAGAGCGGGAAATGCTGTTTGCCGGTCTCCGCAGGGTTGCAAGAAGAAAATGGAACGGTATCTGTAACTCCCTGTAAAAATGGCCTAACCGTCGGATTTGACCGATGGGCCGGAAGGTTCGGCAAGGATCAGTTCGGCCAAGGCTTCCACGTGAAACGTCTGCGGGAAGAGATCCATCGGGCGGACGCGCCGGAGGGTGAAGCCCAAGTTCGCGAGTTGACGCAGATCCCGCGCCAACGTCGCCGGGTTGCACGAGACATACAGGATCCTCCGGGCGCCGAGGGCGGCCAGTCTCGAGGCCACCTCCTTGGCTCCCGCGCGGGGCGGATTCAGAACCACCGTGGTGAAGCGCCGGCCCTGGCGGATCAGGTCCTCCACGGCTCTGGCGGCATCTTGCCGGCGCCACCGGACATTGTGGAGTCCGTTGTCCTCGGCGTTGCGCTTGCCGTTCAGAACGAGTTTCCGGTCGAATTCCACCGCTGTCACCCGGCCCGCCCGCCGTGCCATCGGAAGCGTCAGGTTGCCGGCGCCGGCGTAGAGCTCGAGGACACGGTCCCGTGCTCCGAAGGCTCCCCACGACAGCACTTCGTCCACCAGCCTGCGGTTGCCGTCGGGGTTGACCTGTCCGAAGGTGTCGGCGTCATGCCGCAACGTCAGGTCTCCATCCACCACGAAGGAGAGGGTGGTGTGGCCCCACTGGCGGCGCCAGCCGGGACCCGCCATCACGATGCCGGCCACCGGTCCGGCCACGGCATCCTTGCAGACGCGGGCGTCGGCGCCGCGGAATCGGTGCCGGGTCGTGGCGGAAAATATGACCTGACCGGATGGGTCGGCGCTCAGGATCTCGACGCAGAAGACCCGCATTTCAAGGCGTTGAACCCATTCGGCCGCCACGCCGATGCCGCTGTCCGCGTCCTGGTCCGCGATCAGGCACTCGGCGACCTCCACCAGGTCTCGGGAAAACGCGCGGCGGAACCCGAGCCTCCGGCGGTCGTCCACGTGCAGGCGGATACGTTGGCGGTAGTGATACTCCCGAGGCGCCGGCAGGATCGGATGGATCTCGAAACCGCTGAGACCGCCGACCCGGGCCAGGGCGTCGGCGACGTTTTGCTGCTTGGCGCGAAGCTGCGCGTCGTAGGAAACTTGCTGCCATGAGCAGCCGCCGCAAGCGTCGGCGTACGGACACGGAGTGGTCCGGCGCGCCGCCGCCGGCCGCAGCAGCGATACCGTCCGGGCCACCGAGTAGCGTTTGTGCTCCTCCACGACCTCCGCCGCCACTTGGTCTCCGGGGACCGTCCATGGAACCATGAGGACCTTGCCGTGGTCCCGTCCCAGCCCCCAGGGACCGTGGGACAGAGAGTCGATGGTGAGTGTTGCAAGATTCGTCATGGGAGGGTCCTTTACAGGGCTTGCGCGCATGTCCTCTCAAGCACTTGTGTGGTACGGGCACCCGGCCCCTGCTATAAGTGAAGGCTTCGCGGCGGGCAGCCCGGCCGCGGCGGCATCCGGTCGAGGATCAATCTTCTGAACGTCATGGAATACGACCCACGTTTTCTCACGGCCCTCGACGAGTTCAACCGGGGACTCTTCTACGAGGCCCACGAGACCCTTGAGCAGCTCTGGCTCGAGGACCACGGGCCCGAGCGCGAGTTCTATCAGGGCATTATTCAGGTGGCCGCCGGTTACTTCAAGTGGGAGCAGGAAGTGCCGCAGGGCACGATCAAGCTGTTGCGCTCGGCCGTTCGGAAGCTCGAACCCTATCGGCCCGTCTGTCTGGGCGTCCCGGTGACGGAGTTTCTGGCGGACGTTGAGGCCGATCTGGCCGTCATCGAAGCGTGGTGCGACGGGGGCGGCGCCCCTCCCGATCTGCGCATGCCGCGTCTGTCGCGGCATGGCGAGCCCTCGCCCGACCCCCGAACCTCCCGCTAGTGGCGGGGGCGAATGCCGCCGCATGTCCATACCACCCCAGGTCATCGCGCTGTGCGCCTCGCTGTCCTACGCCTGCGTGCTGGTGACCTCGCGCCGGGGCATGCTGTACTCGACGCCCAAGACGGTCACCCTGATCTCCCTGAGCGTCCACACGGTCAGCCTTTGGACCGCGGTCTTCCTCACCGGCGGGATTCCCCGGGTGGATGCCGCCGCCGTCTACGTCTTCATCGTCGCGGGCATGCTCCAGCCCATCATCCGCCTCTGTACCTATACCGGCGTGCAAAGGGTCGGGGCTTCCCGCAGTAGCCCGATACGGTCGACCCATCCGATGTTCGGCGTGTGCATCGCCATCACGATGCTGGGCGAGAACGCCACCCTGTTGGTCCTCGCGGGTGTGGTTTCGGTGGTATGCGGCATCGTGCTCATCACCTGGAAACCTGCCGCAGAGGTGCGGTCGTTTCGCTGGTGGGAATTTCTGTTTCCCCTCACGGCCTCTCTGCTGGCCGGTATCGTTCATCCCATGCGCCGGTACGCGCTATCCATCTCCCACGAGCCGCTGTTCTTCGCCGCGCTGGTGGGGATCGTCTCCCTCGTCTGCTTCCTCGCCTACATGCCGTTGAGCCGCGAGCCGCTGGTCTGGGACCGGCGCGCCATGCTTCCTTTCCTGGCGGCGGGCGCCGCCGAGACCTGCGGCATCCTGTTCGTGATCACCGCCCTGGGCATCGGCAGCGTGATCACGGTCTCGCCGCTGGTGGGCACCAGCCCGCTGTGGGTGCTGTTGGGGACGGTGATCTTTCTCCGGGACCTGGAGCAGATCCGGCTCCGGACCGTCGCCGGCGCGATTTGCGTCATTGTGGGCACGGCCGCCATCTCCCTGGGAGGGTGAGGGACACGACCTCGAAGAGGGAGTGGAAACGCACGGGCTACGAAGCCTGGGAAGCCCGCATTCGGGCAAGCCAGGTTTTGCCGAGCTGCACGTAGACGTAGGCTGAAATCACGTACAGGACCGCGATACCCAGGAGCGCGGGCTCATAGCTCTGTGTCGCGTCGTAGATGGCGCCTGCCAAAAAGGGTCCGATCAGCCCGCCCCACTGGTAGAAGAAGCCCATGTTGCCGCGCACCTTGGCGAAATGCTTCCGCCCGTAGAGCTCTCCCACCAAAGCCCAGGTTACGGGAAACACCGCCTCCACCAGGGAGAACAAGGGAAGGAAGAACCACAGCAGGAATGTGTTCCGGGCATAGGTGAGCAGCAGGAGGCCGCCGGCCGCCATCAGCATGCAGACGGCCATGACCCGTGCCTTGTTGAGCCGGTCGGCCAGCCAACCCACCACCAGATGCGTCGGAAGAGACAGCGCCGCGAATACGCCGAGAAACCAACTGGCAGCCAGCTCGTCTACGCCTTTCCAGACCATGATCTGCACGAAATGCGCAATTACGGTGCTGAGACCCAACACGCGGAACAGAGTCGAGACGACCAGGAGCCAGAAAGGAGCGCCGCGAAGGGCCTCCCAAACGCCGATGTCGGCTTCGGGCAGGGCCACGCCGCCTTCCACCGGTTGACCGGGTCTCTGGGTCGGGCGTGGATGGTTGTCTCCGTCCGGCGCCAGACCCATGTCCTCGGGCGAGCGCCGTACCAAGGCCGCCAGCGGCGTCCCCAGCCCAAGAAAGGCGCCACCCGCCAGCACCATCCCCCAGCGCCATCCGTAGTAGTGCACCACGTACGCCAGGACCGGCGCCAACAGGGCGCCGCCGACGCCGATGGAGCAGCTCACCAGCGCCATGGCCCTGGCCCGATAGCGGATGAACCAGCTATTGGCCAGCACCATCGGACAGTGCATGAAGCCGGCGCCGAAGGCCAGTGACACCACCCCTAGGTAGAGGATCAGGAGGGTCCAGTAGGATTCGACCCGGTAGAGAAGCACGTAGCCCAGGCCGGTGAGCAGGACGGCCACCATCATGATGGGTCGTGGGCCGAAACGGTCGATGAGATACCCGGCCAACGGGCCTTCGAGGGCCCCTTCGGCCCGTGCCAGGCCGAACACCAGGCCCGTGGCCGCGCGATTGATGCCCAGGTCCTTTCCCAATGGCAGGGCGAAGACCGTAAAGCCGTAGAAGTGGAACCCCCCGCCGAGAAACCGGAAGAGGCAGCCCACCAGCACCATCCGCCAGCCGTAGAACGAAAGGTGATTACGGGATGTCTGGATCAGGTTCTTGAAGGGCATGCGACGCTAGGGCGCGCCTTCCGTCAGGTTGCCGCCGATCATCTTGCCGATGAGGTCGGTGATGTCGGGCGGCGACTCGGTCTCGCGTATCCGGCCGCCGGACGGAACGAGCCGCTCGGAGGCTCCGGGGGAGATGGAGATGAACTTGTCGCCGATAAGCCCTCTGGCCCGGACGGAGGCGATGGCGTCTTCCTGGATGGCCACGCCCGGGTCGATGCGCAACGTCAGCCGCGCGCGGTCGTCGACGAGGCCCAGGGAGTCCACCCGGCCCACGCTGACGCCGGCGATTTCCACCGAGTCCCCGCGACGGAGCCCGGCCACGCTGGCAAAGTCGGCGTACACCACGTAGCCGGAGTTGCCGAAGGCTTCGAGCTTGCCCAGCCGAATGGCCAAGTAGCCGAGGCAGAGGAGGCCAGCCACCACGAAGATGCCGACGACGATTTCCGTAGCTCTGTGGTTCATGTTGTGTCCGTCGTTTCGGAGGTGGTGCGGTCCGTCTCCAGAGCCTCGGTCCCAAGGAACCTCCTGACCGCGGGATTGTGCGATTCGAGGAACTCCTGGGCGGGACCACTGTCGACGATCACTCCGTCGGCCAACATAGCCACGCGGTGGGATATTGTAAAGACTTCGGGAATGTCGTGGCTGACGATGACCCCGGTGAAGCCGACACGGCTCTGCATGGCGGCGATGAGCTGATGGATGCTCTTGCCCAGCAGCGGATCGAGGCCGGTGGTGGGCTCGTCGAAGAGCACGATCTCCGGGTCCGTCACCAGCGCCCGGGCGAATCCGGCCCGCTTCTTCATGCCGCCGCTCACCTCCGCCGGGTACTTGTAGCCCATGTCCTTCAGCCCCACCTGCTCGAGCCGTTCCTGTGCCTTGCGGCTGATGGCGTCCTCCCCGAGGCGCGTTCGTTCCCGCAGCGGGAAGGCCACGTTGTCGAAGATCGTCATGGAATCCAGCAGCGCGGCGCCCTGGAACAGAAACCCGAACTTCTTCCGGACGTCGTTCAACGGCCCCTGTCCCAGCCGGGTGATGTCCGTGCCGTCCACCAGTATCCGGCCTCGGTCGGGAAGCAGCAGCGCGATCATGGTCTTCAGCAGCACGGTCTTGCCGGAGCCGCTGCCGCCGATGATGGTCGTGATGCCGCCGTCCTCGATGGTCAGGTTGGTGCGCTTGAGCACCTCCTGCCGGCCGAAGTTCTTGTAGACATCGATGACCTGAATCATGGAAGGCTCCGGACGTGCGCTACAGCAGCACCGAGGTCAGGAAATAGTCCGACACCAGGATCAGCACGAAGGAGAGCACCACCGCTTCGGTGGTGGCCCGGCCCACCCCGGTGGCCATGGGAAGCGCGTGGAACCCCTTGTAGCAGCATACCGAGGAGATGATGAGCCCGAAGGTGACGGATTTGAGCAGTCCTTCGGCCACGTCCCGGAGCTGCACGCTCTGCTCCATGCCGGAGACGTAGCTGCCCGAGCCCAAGTCCAGCAGGCCGACGCCGACCAGGTAGGCGCCCCAGATGCCGATGACGTTGAACATGCAGGTCAGCAACGGCATGGCGATGACCCCGGCGACGATACGGGGCGACACCAGATACTTGACCGGATTGACGGCCATGGCGTGCATGGCGTCAATCTGCTCGGTGACCCTCATGGAGGCGAGCTCCGCCGCCATCGCCGACCCGGTCCTGCCGGTGACCATGAAAGCGGACAGCACCGGGCCGAGCTCGCGCAGCAGGCTCAGGGCCACCACTGCGCCCAGGAAGCTTTCGGCGTTGAACTTCCGCAGGCTGTAGTAGCCCTGTAGCCCCAGCACCATGCCGGTGAAGAGGCCGGAGAGGAGCACCACCAGGAGCGAGTCCACCCCGATGGCGCGGATTTGTTGTATGATGAGGCGAACCTTGGCGGGAGGGCGCAGGGCCCAGGCCAGGGCCGAGCCGAGGAAGACCACGCCCGCGCCCATGCCGGTCACGAGACCAAGCGTGCGTGCGCCGATGTTTGCGAGCACAGCGATCATGCTGCGAGGAAAAAAGGCATAAGGCGGAACATGCAACCGCAAATCTATAGCAAGGATGTGCTCGCCGCAAGGTTGTACCGGGTCCGTTGGGCGGGAGCCGGGGCCCGATGAGTCCCCGGTGTGTCTTCCCTTGCCATGAACACACGGGAAACCATCGACAGGGTGTTCGACGGCCGCGTTGCCGTCATTCAGCGGCGCGACGGCTTCCGGTTCTCGCTGGACTCGCTGCTGCTGGCGCGCTTCGTGGAACCGCGGGGGAGGCCGCGGATCGTCGACCTGGGGGCCGGAAACGGTGTCATCGCCTTGTCCGTGGCCGTGCTGAACCGCGGGGTGGAGGTGACGGGCGTGGAGTTGCAGGAGGCCATGGTCGATCGGGCGGAGCGGGGCTCGGCTCTGAACGGCCTTGGGGAGCGGGTCCGTACGGTCCGGGGAGACGTGCGCGACGTGGAAAGGGATTTCACGGCCGGCGGCTTCGACGCCGCGGTGTGCAATCCTCCCTACCGGCCGCGCCGGAGCGGCCGGGTCAATCCCGACCGCGAACGGCTGCTGGCCAGGCACGAGGTCGAGGGGAGGCTGTCGGACTTCGTCCGCGCCGGGGCGTACCTTTTGCGGCACCGGGGCCCGATGTGCCTGGTGTACCCGTCGGAAAGAGCGGTGGTACTGTTCTCGGTCATGCGTCAGCACGGCCTCGAGCCCAGGCGGGTGCGTTTCGTTCATTCGTTCGCCGGCTCGGCCGCGACGCTGGTCCTCGCCGAAGGCGTCAAGGGCGCACGGACGAGTCTGACGGTGCTGCCGCCGCTGGTGATTTACCGGCTCGAGGACGAATACACGGACGAGATGGCCGGGTTGCTGGGGCCTGGTGTCGTGTCCCGTAAATACGCAAGATAAGTTGCGCAGGATTTTTTATTGTCGGCAAGGCGCGATGACGAGCAGTGGCCAATACCACGCGAGGAAGAAATAACGCAGCCGACGGCAAAAAGACCAGTAAATCATCTTGCGTATTTACGGGACACGACACTAGCCCCGTTTCCTCAGATGGTTCAGCAACAGGCGTCGCAGGGAGTCCCGGAGCTCGGGATCGCTGATATGGCCCAACTCGCCCTCCGGGAGCCGGCTTGCGTCCACCGCCACGGGAGGGGAACAGGAGTCTTCGGGCGGTGCTTCGGCGGGTATTTCTCCCATCACGAAGAAAATGTTGGTGACCACCTCCCGCTCCAGCCGCTGATTGAGCTTCTCCACCATGAGATCCTTCATGTATTGGAGTTGCTGCATCCACGTTGACGCCCGTACCCTTACGAACAGGGTGCCGTTGCGGATCTTCTCGGGCTGGGCGTTGCGCGCGACGGGCGCACCGACGGTGTCGTCCCATATCGCCCAGAGGGCATAGTCGTCGAGCCTCCGCCTGAGCGGCAGCCGCTGCACCGTGCGGTCGAGAATGTCGCCGAGTCGCTCCATGAGGTTACTCTAGGCGAGTAGAATATCCTTGACAACACAATCGGGGCGCTCGCATACACCGAACTCACCCTGTAAACTGCACGGCAGAGATGGATCATGCCGAACTCGTTGACTGATCCCCTTGCAATGTTCGCCGACGCGCTCGGCGACAAGCGGCCGCTGGTGTTGTTCGCCGGACAGGGTCTTGACCCGACCAACGACGCCATACTGGAGGCGCTTCTTGCCCACTTGGGGTGCGTGGGGTGCGCCGACCGCGATGCAGGATGGCATGCCGTGATCAATAAGGCCATGAGTGTTACGGACATGGCATGGCTCTCCGAACGATTCGACCGCAACGTCCCCTCCGACGCCGCCATGCGCATCTTCGATGTCGCTTGGAGCGCCGTGTTTACATCATCCATCGATCCACGGTTTGCGCGGCGTTTTGAAACCAGGGGGCGGCAGCCCGAGGCCGTGCTGTCCAAGGATACCTACGCGAGGGCGTCCCGCAGCCGCTCAAGACCTCCGATCCACTATCTCCTTGGAAAGTCCGACGAAACCGTTGAGCATGAGCGAGCACCCAGAAACCATGGCGATCTGACGCGCCGCCTCAGCCTCCACGGAACGACACTGGTAAACCGCATTGCGGAAACTGCAACAGGTCGCGGCCTAGTGGTCATCTCGGGCTACAGCCCAAGTGAGGACTGGATGCCGATAGACTCCTTGTTGGCGCCGTTGTCCGGCCAAGCCGGCCCCAAGGTTATATGGTTTGGCCGTGCCGGCGCCCTGGACTCGAACCTCGCCGACGAGATGATCCAATCGGGATCGCTTGCGGTGACGCCGACGACCCTGACAACCGCGATCGACCAACTTGAACTTCACGGCGTGCTTGACATTGCAGGGTCCGCTGCACCGGACGAGCCCGGCATGGTGTCCATCGCCAAGGGAGCGGTGCTGGACATAACGCCAGCCTTGCGGCTCAGAGTGGAAGCTTCGGCGTCCATCGTAGACGATGGATGGACGCAAGAGCCGGAGCCACTGGGGGGCTCCGAATCGGACGACGCCTTTCGCCGATTCCACAGTACCCCTGGCAACTTCAGATTGCTGGTGGAAGGGGTGTCACGCGGGTTTGCGATAGAACGCGAGTTCGAGGGAACCCTTTGGAAGACGGTGACCAAGAAACTGAAGCGGCTTGGGCAACCGGACTCCGACGATGTGATCATCCTCCATGGGCAGTCGGGCGCTGGAAAGAGCATCGCGCTAGCGCGGTTGACCCGAAGGATACGTTGCAAACTGCGCCTGCCTGCTGTGGTGGCCACGAATCGGGTACCAAGTCCCCTGGACATCGAAGCATTCTGTCTGGAGTCCGAGCACCTGGGGGCGACGACGGTCTTGGTCTGCGACTCCGGCCAACCGCCGCAACGCTATGAGGATCTGGCGTCCGCGTTGCGAAGTCGTGGGCGACGTTTGCTTGTAATAGGCACATGCTATCGAATCCCGATCCGGGTCAATTCGAACCGGCTTGTCGAGGCGCCTGCCCATGTTTCGCCAGCCGAGTCGTCCGGATTCAGGGAACTGCTGAAGAGGTTCGGCCATGATCTCTTGCCTCCTTACATTCATGCCTCTGACACGGACTCGATCTTCGCCATGCTGTATCGCCGGTTGCCCGTCTCACGCCAGCGGCTTGCCGCAGGCGTATCATCGGAAGCGAGAGCTACCGAAGGCTTGGTGCGCGAACGGTCACGGCGGGTCCCACAACCAGCCGTGGACCTTTCTCCCATTGCACGGCAGTTGATCGATTTGGGCATTGCCAGTCCGACTTCGCCGTTGTTCGAGGAAGACGCGAAGCTCGCGGCTTTGGGCTCGGACGATGCGGGACGACTTATTGACTATGTCATGGTGGCCGGTCGGCTGAATAGCCCGGTGCCCGTTAATCTTGTCTTCCGGGTGCTTGGTCACGGAGGCGGACTTCATCTGGAGCAAATCATCCATCTTTTGGGCGATCTCGATCTGTTCCGTTGGAGGCAGGATGAAGAAGGAGCGGACTTCCTGATCTCTCCACGCCTCCAACTTGAGGCAGAGTTGATATGCAGACGAAAGCTTACTCCTGCTCAGGAGATCGAGCGGCTGATCGAGCTGATCAGCGGCGTCAGATTCGGAGTGGATCGAAGCATCGAGCGTTCGTTCCTGCTCGACCTGCTGTTCAAGGTAGATCGGAACGGACCTCGACAAGAGGCGTACCGCTCCGGTTATCTGCGGTTCGCCGACGCGCTCAAGGAATTGCGGGAGCAGAATGGGATATTCGATCCAGACATCGTTTTACGTGAGTGCGTGTTCCGGCGCCGTGCAGTGTTCCAGTCGCAAGATGACTCTGATTCAAATGGAACCGAGGATGAACGACTGGCCGTCCTGGATGAGGCTCGCGATACGGTTGAAAGGACCTTGGGTGAGATTGACAACGAGAAGATTCGGGTATCCAGAAAGACAAAGCAAAGCCTCGTTGCAGAACGCTCGGCGATATACGGATACCTCGCCGTTCAACGCGCGCGGTCCGGCGACGGAAAGGATTTTTGGTCGGACTATCTCGCCGCCAGGGTGGCAAGCGAGAAGGCCATCGGGCTTGGCAGGAATGCCTACCCGATCGACATCGCCCTCTGGACGGCAAGCGACGTGCTCGAATCGAAAAAAGGGGAACTGTCGAATGCGCAATGCGCGGAAGTATTGGCCGACCTGGACGCAACGATTGACTTCGCAGACGGTGTGTTCACGGTGGACCCACGGACGGCGGAGAGCCCGGACGGTTTACGGGAAGATAGTGATCCGCACGAGGGCTTGGTCGCCCTGGATCAGAAAGTGCAGTATCTCAAGCGTCGCAAGCGGGTTGCAGACGTTATGGGTGACGCAAAAATGAGCGAAGAGACGCTTGTGCAGTTGGAAAGCGTCGCGCCCGAGGCAGCGACCTTCCTCATCGCAAGGCGTCGGATGCGGCAGATGGACATGAGCAGGCCGCCCTTCGATGACAAGATTCGCGAAATCGCAGCGAAAGCGGCGGACTACATATCCAGCCGAATTGACAAGGGAGTCACGCTGGACGACCGCTGTCAGAGGCTCTTGCTCAGGTTGCGATGGGCGCAGGAAACGGGTGAGCGTCTGCTTTTCAACCAGCGTGGCCGTACACCGGTGGACACGGGCCGAATTCTTGAGTTGCGTAAGATCGTGGAAGCTCTCAATGAACGGGCCGGCGCCGATGCGCGCAACCGGGAGCGATTTCTCGAAGCGGTGTTGTGCTGGCTCCACCATGATACAACGCGCGCTGTCGAAATGTGGCAGTCGCTCTCGCGCGATACCGAATATGAGGACCGCTCACGGGTGGGACGGTGGCTCGTGGCGACGGGCGAGAGCGGCTCTCCACGTCAATTTCGGGGACGCGTCGAAGCGATGGGCGGGAACAAGTGGCGGGTTCGATCAGAGGATACCGAGAGGCCAATCCTGGTGCGGGCGCAAGATTTTCCCAACGAGGACCTCGCCCATGGTCGAGAACTGCGAGGTTTCGGTATCGCCTTCAGCTACATCGGCCCCATCGCCGATCCGATCTCACACTAGATGCGGAGCCGATGACACCGATCCAGCTCGGCAACCTGTACCAGACACTTCGTACCCGCGTTTCCATCCACTGTCCGAACAGTTGCGCTGAAATCTCGCTGCCGTTGCCAACCGACTTTGGCGATGAGTTGGGGTTTTATCGTTTGGTCATCTGGGGATATGCGCTCGTCAACGAAGCGGCAAGGTTCCCCATTGCATTCCTAGCGAATCTGCCGCCACTGAAGGCCAGCAGTTCATTCCGCAACGAAATGTCTACCTTGCGGAGCTACCTGACTCACAATTTGGGCATTATCAAGAAGCGGGATCAGAAGACATACGCTTTCGTTCATCGTTGGTTCAAGGATGCGTGCGGGTACGGAACTCCCCGAGAAGCCGCGCATTACGCCGCTTGCTGTGACTACCTCGCGGGAAGGCTTCAAGAAGTGCTCCAGGGCGCGGTTGAAGCATGTGACCTGCTTGATGATCCGGAGGATGGCCCAAGGCTTGTCGTCGACCTCAAGGGACGCATCGCCCTCGTATGGGAGGCGCATCAATTCGATCCGTTGGTGGAGAAGTGTGCCGCTCGGTTGGGCAATCCGGGAATCGACCTGCTGGCACTCCGCTCAAGACATCTCGACAAGTGGCGCGAGGCGCTCTCCCAAGCCGACGAGGACGAACGCGAACGCGTTCTCGAACAGCGAATAGACGCCGATCTTCTGGATGCCATGGGCGATGTTTTGCCACGAACCGTCCGGGAGAAATTGCAACGGGTTGCAGCGAGCACCGATGCGACTGTCGCCGCCCTGCTGTTGTTGCGTGAGGCCCGAGGGATCGGCGCGATGACACTGCCGCAGATCATTGAGCTTGTCGGATCCCAAGCCTTGGGGTCGGGTGACTCCGAAATTTGACCTTGCCATTCGGATGGACGATTCTGCCGTCTCGTGCACATGAGGCGGGCTCGTCCGAGCAACGCTCCCCCAACAGCGTCTCTGCCTTGGCTGCGACGCCGACGACCGTGGCACTGCAGCGGGTTGTGTCCAAGCCTGGATAAGCTGCAGTTTTTCTGTTGACAAACACTATATGTGGTGGATACGCTACGGGTTTTACACAAGATGAGGACCGATTATAATATCGTGTCAGGAGGAACCATGTCTGCCATCACGACGACCACATCGGCTGCGCCGCGCAGCCAGGATGCCGGCAAGGGCCAGGCGCCGGGCATCCGCGTCCGACGGTATTTCACCAAGGCGGGCGAGAATCCTTACGACCAGGTGGAGTGGGAGATCCGTTCCGCGGCCATCCGGAACGAGACCGGCAAGGTCGTGTTTGAGCAGAACAATGTGGAAGTGCCCAAGGCCTGGTCGCAGATGGCTACCAATGTGGTGACCTCGAAATATTTCCGCGGCCCCCTGGGGACGCCCCAGCGGGAGCGCACGGCCCGGCAGCTCATCAGCCGGGTGGTGGATACGGTTACGGGCTGGGGCCGGGCGGACGGCTACTTTGCCGGTGAGGGCGATGCACAGGCCTTCTCGGACGAGCTCACCCATATCCTGGTGCATCAGAAGGCCTGCTTCAACAGCCCGGTGTGGTTCAACTGCGGCATCGAGGAAAAGCCCCAGTGCTCGGCCTGCTTCATCCTCTCGGTGGACGACACCATGGAGTCGATCCTCGACTGGTACCGCAAGGAGGGCGTGATCTTCAAGGGCGGCTCGGGCTCGGGCGTCAACCTGTCGCGGATTCGCTCGGCAAAGGAGCAACTCGGGGGCGGTGGCACGGCATCGGGGCCGGTTTCCTTCATGCGCGCGGCGGACGCTTCCGCGGGAGTCATCAAGTCCGGCGGTAAGACCCGGCGCGCGGCCAAGATGGTCATCCTGGACGCGGATCATCCGGACGTCGTGGAGTTCATCAACTGCAAGGTGGAGGAAGAGAAGAAGGCCTGGACCCTCATCGAGGCGGGATACGACGCCAGCCTGGACGGTCCGGCATACGGCAGCGTGTTCTTCCAGAACGCCAACAACTCGGTGCGTGTGCCCGACGAGTTCATGGAGCGGGTACTGGATGGCGGCGAATGGGACACGCGCTTCGTCACCACCGGCGAGGTGTCGGAGACCTTTCGCGCCAAGGATATTTTACGGATGATCGCGGAGGCGACCCATCTGTGCGGCGACCCCGGCATGCAGTTCGACACCACCATCAACAACTGGCACACGTGCCCGAGCACCGGCCGCATCAGCGGCTCCAACCCGTGCTCGGAGTACATGCACCTGGACAACTCGGCCTGCAACCTGGCCTCCCTGAATCTGCTCAAGTTCCTGCGCGACGACGGCGGATTCGATACCGAGTCCTTTCGCCACACCGTGGACGTCATGATCACGGCCCAGGACATCCTGGTGGACAACTCGTCCTACCCCACCGAGGAGATCACCCGGAACGCGCGCGACTTCCGCGAGCTGGGGTTGGGCTACGCCAATCTGGGTGCGCTGCTCATGTCCCTGGGGCTGCCCTACGATTCCGATGCGGGCAGGTCCTACGCCGCGGCGTTGACCGCGCTGCTCACGGGCGAGGGATACCTCCAGTCCACCCGCATAGCGGACCGGCTGGAACCCTTCGGAGGCTATTCGGTCAACCTGGACCCCATGCTCAAGGTGCTCGATATGCACCGTACCCACGCGCACAAGATCTCCTCGGCGCACGTACCGTTGGATCTTCTCACCGCGGTGCGGGACGTGTGGGACACGGTGTGCGAGGGAGGGAAGGAGCACGGGGTGCGGAACTCGCAGATCTCGGTGCTGGCGCCCACCGGCACCATCGCCTTCATGATGGACTGCGACACCACCGGGGTGGAGCCCGACATCGCCCTGGTGAAGTACAAGAGGCTCGTGGGCGGCGGCATGCTCACCATCGTCAACCACACCGTTCCCCGTTCGCTCAAGCGGCTCGGTTACGACGCCAGACAGATCCAGGAAATCGTCGAATACATCGACGAGCAGGGCACCATCGAAGGGGCGCCGCACCTTCGCGAAGACGACCTGCCGGTGTTCGACTGCGCGTTCAAGCCGGCCAACGGCAGCCGCTCCATCAACTACATGGGGCACATCCGCATGATGGGGGCCACCCAGCCGTTCATCTCGGGCGCCATCTCCAAGACCATCAACATGCCCATGGACGCATCGGTGGACGAGATCGCACAAGCCTACGTCGAGGCCTGGAAGCTCGGGGTCAAGGCCGTCGCCATCTACCGGGACGGCTCCAAGCGCACCCAGCCCCTGAGCACCAGCGGCAAGACGGAGACGCCGAACGGAGCGGCGGACTCGCGTCCGCTGCGGCACAAGCTGCCGGACGAGCGGCGGTCCATCACCCACAAGTTCGACATCGCCGGACACGAGGGCTACATCACCGCGGGCATGTACGAGGACGGCAAGCCGGGTGAGATCTTCATCACCATGTCCAAGGAAGGCTCCACCATCTCCGGGCTCATGGACTCCTTCGCCACCGCCATCTCCATGGCGATGCAGTACGGCGTCCCGCTCAGAGTCCTGGTGGACAAGTTCAGCCACATGCGCTTCGAGCCCTCGGGCTTCACCCGGAACCCCGACATCCCCATGGCCAAGTCCATCATGGACTACCTCTTTCGCTGGCTCGCCACCAAGTTCCTCGACGGCAAGGCCCAGACCGAGGTGGGCGTCGTCTCACGGGACCCGGAAGAGCTGGCCGAGGCCCCCGCACCGGCGCCCAAGCCGGTGGAAAGCTCCGGCACCGGATACAGCATGGCCGAGGGCTTCTACCAGCAGGACGCCCCGTCCTGCTCCGACTGCGGCGCCATCATGGTGCGCAGCGGCGCCTGCTACAAGTGCATGAACTGCGGGTCGGTGAGCGGCTGCTCGTAGACCGCTTGTCCTGAGAGCATGGCAACCCGACCTGCAGGGAACGGCGGTTCGATGACTCGGATACGTTCCTATCTTCGGGGGCTCGCAGTCAGCACCAGCAGCGGCCACTCCTCCATCTCTTCCTCTGACTCCGCCGACCGGATGGCTTGGGCGGTTCGCCACGGCTCGATCTGGTCGCAGTAGTGCGGCGACGCTGGATTGCCGGCCTGGCCCGGAACCATGACGAAATGTGAGCGGATCGGATCGCTCAGAGTGACCAGCATCCGGAGCGATGCACCGATGACCTGATCGTAGGGGCGCGAGTGGCGGTAGTAGGAGTTGTTGACGGTGCAGCCATCGCCTTCGGCTGCGGAGGGATCCAGCGAGAAGAACGGCGCCAGCCACTTCCTGGTTCCAAGCGCGTGCTGCAGGGTGAGGGTATGGAGCCGGCCCCAGGACCAGCGATCGGGGTGGGGGCCTTGCCGTTTCGTGAGTTCCGCTGTCGCTTCCCGCAGGCTCGCCGCCACCATCTCCCTGCGGCTGGTGTCGCGGAACCACACCGAACCGGGGTCCGTGAGGATGTCGTCCAGTGGCGCCACGGGCTGGTTCAGGATTTCCGTATAGCTTGCCAACAGTTCTTCGCCGAGCTCCTTTCCCCAGATGTTCCACATGAGCCGGTGATAGAAGACGTGGAAGAGGGCGGCGCCCGCTGACCGGGCGTTGCAATTGCCGTCCCATTCCTTGAGCAACTCCACGGACCGGCGCAGCCCAGGCTCCTCGCAGCCGATGTCCCGCAGCTCCGGGCGCAGGGCCTTCAACAGACGCTCGGCCTGAACCGACCGGGTGTCGAGTTGCAGGCGGGCCATGTACTCCATATCGAGCCGGACGTCGCGGCGGAGGCTGCGGCGAATGCGCTCGATCCGGTAGGGGGGCTCGAACAGGTCGGACAGGTAATAGGGGTAATCCGGGTCGGCGATGCGGTTGTTGGCCGTGGCCACGATTCCTTCGAGAGGATTGTACAGCCGGGGAAGCTCGTCGAAGGGAATGGTGCCGGTCCAGTCGTGGGCGGCGTTCCAGCCTTCCAGGGGCAGCCACGAGGGCTCCTGCCGCCGCCGTAGCGGGATTTTCCCTGCCAGGGCATAGCCGATGTTGCCTCGGGTGTCGGCGTAGAGGCAGTTCAGCGACGGGGCGACGTGATGCTCGAGGCTCGACAGGAAGCCGTTCCAGTCCGGCGTCCGGTTGAGACCATCCAGCAGCCCCAGATCGTCTCCGGGTGTATGCGCGGTCCACTGGAACGACAGGACTTCCCGGTTCGGGTCATCGGAATCTTCGGATGGTGGCGCAAGGATGTCCGACAGCACCGGCCCGTGCCGGGTGTGGCGGACCACGGTTTCCATCGGGCGGCGGCCGCGAATCGCGATGGTCTCGGGCCGGGAGTCGAATCCGGCCCAGCCGTCGGGCGTTCGGTAGCGATCCGGCTGCTCGGGATGAAGCTGCTCCCGGTAGAGGTCGCCGTCATCGCACAAGGCGGCGACGAAGCCCCAGGCTATATTCCGGTTGTGTCCGACGTAGACGAAGGGCGATCCGGGCAGCGACGCGCCCGTCGCCTCAAGGGTTCCGGTTTCGCCCGAATCGGCCACGGTCCGAAGGTGATTCAGGTACCAGATGCCGGGTAACGTCATCCGGAGGTGCAGGTCGTTGCACAGGAGCGCCTGATTCTCCGCCGAGTGTTCCGGGCTGACGGTCCAGCCGTTGCTCCCTTGGCCCCTGGGGCGCCAGGGGGCGTCGGCGAAGCTGCCGTTGACGAAGCGTAGCAGCGCGGCGCCGTGGTCGCTGACGGCGCGGGTGACGGGGGCGCCCCAGGATGGGTAACGCGGCGCCAGCGAACGGAGCTTGTCGGGGTCGTTCTCCAAACGTCCGTGGAGTGCTAGAAAGGTGAGCCGCGTCATCAGCGCGGATGACAGGAACAGGGCGAACCCTTTGGCCAGAGTGAGGCAGTCCACCGGCTGCCACGGGGCGGGTTCGTAGCGCAGCACGCGGAACTCCACCGGCAGGCGGCGCTGGTGCGATGCGACGTAGGCATTGACGCCGCCGCAATAGGCCTCGACGGCCCGGGCGGATCGCTCCGACAGCAGGGGCAGCGAAAGCGCCGCGGTGTGGCTGATGCCCAGCACCCGCATGAAGTGGTCGACCCCGGCCATGCTGCCGGATCGGAGGCGCCGTGCGAAATCCTTGCGGGGCATCGCCCGGTCGCCGAAGATCTCGGCCAGCCGCCCGCCGAACACCCGCCGGTTGAGGTCCATCTGCCACAGCCTGTCCTGGGCGTGCAGGTAGCCTTGGGCGAAGAACAGGTCGTCCTCGCCGCGGGCGGAGATGTACGGTACGGCGAAGGGGTCCCAGCGGACCCGGACGTCTTGGCCGAGACCCGAGAAGTGAACGACGCCCCGGCGTTTCGGGAGGTTCTTGCGCGCCGCGAAGCGGAGCAGCGGCGTGAGCAGGGATGACAGCAGATTCATGGAACGGAATGCCACATGGGCTACGACCGTCTCCAGCGTCGGCTACCTGGGGTTTTTTCCGGTGGCCCCGGGCACGGTGGCCAGCGCTTTTGCGGTTCTGGTCTACGTGCTGGTCGGCCCGCTACAGCAGGCCGCGGTACTGGTGCCGGCCATCGTCGCCGTGTTCGTCCTGGGCGGGGTCAGCGTGGGCGTTGTGCTACGGCGCGACGGCGGACCGAAGGACCCGTCCCACTTCGTATGCGACGAGGTAGCCGGTCAGTGGCTCGCGCTCGTGAGCCTCGGCTATCCGGGCCGCTGGGAGTTCATCCTGACGGCCTTCGTGCTGTTCCGCCTCTTCGACGTGTGGAAGCCTCCGCCGGTGTCGTTCTTCGACCGCCGCCAGGGACCCTGGTACGTGATGATGGACGATGTCGCGGCCGGGATTTACGCCAACCTGACGAGCCACCTTTGCCTGTTTTTCGTGTGGGGCTGACGGCCAGCCCTGGTGTGGTGTCCCATATCAACCGTGGACAAGGTGCGCGGGACTTTTGGTCATCGCGCCTTGCCGACGGCAAAAAGTCCTGCGCACCTCATCCTGCGAATCGACGGGGCACGACACCAAGTGTCCGGTGGCTCCGTCAAGAACGGCCGAGCCATCCACCGTCCCAGCTATTGCCCCAGTCGCAGCAACCGCACGGCGTTGTCGCCGAGGATCTTCCGCTTGTCCGAGTCGGACAGGCGGATGTCCCGCACCGCGTCCACCGAGCGCTCGAGGGGAATCGGCACCGGCGGGAAGTCGCTGCCGAACAGTACGTGGTCCGCGCCCGCGGTCTCCACGGCGCAGGCGACGGCCGGGGCATGAAGGCTCACCGTGTCGTAGTAGAGCTGCTCGATGTAGGTGCTCGGCGCCCGTGGCAGCACGTCGGGCTCCCAGGGACCGAAGCTGTCGTCCCTGCGGAGCTCGTAGCCGAAGTCCAGGCGTCCGGGCAGCATCGGCAGGGCGCCGCCCACGTGGGAACATATCATCACGAGGTTCGGGAACCGTTCGAAGCCGCCGGTCAGGATGAAGCGCGCGAGGGACAGGGTGGTATCGAAGGGCCGTCCGACCATTTCGGGGAGCCGGAAGATCTCCATCCGCTCAGCCCCGATGGTCACCCGCGGCGGATGAACGAACAGGGGTACGTCGAGGTCGGTGACCAGTTCGAAGAACGGCCCGGCGTTGGGCGAGTCCAGGTACTCTCCGGCGACGCTCGAGTTGATCATGATCCCCTTGAGCCCGTATTCGCGCACCGCCCGTTCGGTCTCCTTGAGGAACCGGTCATCGCCGAAGGGCACCGCGCACGCCAGCCCCAGCAGGTGGTCGGAGTGACGCGCGGTGGTCTCCGCCGCGAACGCGTTGAACTCCGTCACGATGTCGAAGGGGTCCTTGTCCGCGGGGGTGCGGATCCAGTTGTTGCCGAAGATCGTCAGGTCCACCCCGGCGCGTTGCTGCTCGTCCCGCAAACGCGGGATATCGAAGATGGCCTGCGGCGACTTGGGGTGGTGCCAGCCTTGGGGCACCAGATGGGCATGAGCGTCGATGATCATGCAAAGCTAACTACTGGATCGTCCCCGGAGTTTCAAGAGCGCGGGTCGGGTTGCCGGCGACCGGGGCCACTTCGCTTGACCGGCGGGTGCTACGGTGTTACTTGCGACCTCCCATGAAGCTCGACATCGAATTCAACTCGGGCGCCCAACTCCCCATGGACGCCATTCCGGCATTGGCCAGGGCCGCGGAAGACAGCAGGTTCGACTGCGCCTGGGGAGGGGAGGCCAACAACAAGGATCCGACGGTGATGTTGGCGGCGGTCGCCGCGGTGACCAGCCGGCTCAAGCTCGGCACGGCCGTCTATCACATGCTCGGCAGGACACCGGTGAGCATGGCGCTTCACGGCGCCGGCCTCGACGAGCTCTCCGGCGGGCGTTTCCTGTTCGGGCTCGGGATATCCAATCCCACCATCGCCAACTGGCACGGAGTGGAGTTCGACCATCCGTTGGGGCGCATTCGGGAGTATCTGGAAGTTGTCCGGAGCGCCCTCCGGGGCGAAAAGCTGGATTTTCAGGGCAGGTTCTATCATGCCGGCGGCTTCAAGCTGGCGTTCAAGCCCTCCGGCCGGACGATCCCCGTCTACCTCGCGGCCTTCGGGCCGCAGATGAGCCGGCTGGCCGGCCGGTTGAGCGACGGTGTGCTGATCAACATGGCCAACCCGCGGGAAATCCGACGCATCGCCGACAACGCCCGGGAGGGCGCACGGCTCGCCGGCAAGGATCCGGCCGCGCTGGAGATCATCTGCAAGGTGCGTTGCTGTGTTGCCAGGGACAGGAGGGCGGCGCGCCTGGCGCTGGGGCGCATCCTGACCTACTACGCCCTGGCCGACTACTACCGCGACCTGCTGACCCGCATGGGATTCGGCGAGGAGCTGGCGGCCATCCGCGAGACTTGGCGCGCGTCGGGTTTCCATGCCGCGGCCGGGAAGGTTACGGAGCGGCTCCTGGACGGTTTGCCGTTGGTTGCCGGCGAATCCGTGGCGGAGATTCTCGAACGGGTAAAGGCTTACGGCGAGGCCGGAGCCACGCGCGTGATCCTTCCGTACGTCCCTTGTACCGATGATGTGGTGACGGAAATCCGCGAGTTCATCGACGCGTTCGGACGCCGATGATGCGCGGCGGAAGAAAAAACGGCGCTCGGGTACTTGACTCCTTGTCGTGGGATTCTTAAGGAATGTCGTGTCACGGGCGGGTTTGAAGCCCGCCCCTACACGGAGCGCGGGGCACGGGTTCGAGCCGAGCGGAGGAGGCGCATCATCGCATTCGAGCTGATCAATCCGGACGGGCTTGAAAATCCCGTGGGGTACTCGCACTTGGTCAGGATCTCCTCCGGGCGGATGGTGCTGGTGGCGGGACAGGCTCCGTTCAACGCCGAGGGCGAGGTGATAGGCAAGGGGGATTTCGCGGCCCAGTTCCGGCAGGTGTGGGAGAACCTGCGGACAGCCATCGAAGGCGTCGGCGGCCGGCCCCAGGATTACGCGACGCTGACGATGTACGTCACCGACGTCAATGCCTACCACGAGAACCGCAGGGAGATCGGTGCTTCCTACCGGGCGATCTTCGGAAAGCACTTCCCTGCCATTACCCTGGTTCAGGTAACAGGACTCTACAATCCGGACTGCATGGTAGAGGTGTCCGGGCTGGCTTGCATCGATTGATGGCCGGCGGGGTAGCGGGAGGGCGTGGAGCGGCACTTCGCTCCCGCCCCCGCAGCCTTCCCACCACAACCACCGTCATGGGGAGTCGTATGCAGATGCACCGCACAGAGATGACCGGCAACGGTGGCCTGGACTCCTTCGACCCGCCCAGCGAGGCGGAGATCATCAGCCTGTGGCAGTGCTTCCGTTCCGCGGGCTTGTCGGAAAAGCAGGCATGGGACGCGATTGCCGCCGGCATCGCCCTGGACGTAGCCTTCTCGGACGGCCGAAGGCGGCCGCGCCTTGAACAATAGTCCTGGTGTTCGGTCGGAGGTCTCGGGGCCAGGCGCGATCAGGTTTGGTCGGCTTGGGGGTCGGCCCGGGCCAGCAGGTCCAACAGCGTCGCCTTGTGTCGTCGCTCGACCTCCACGAGTTGCCGGAGCAGTTGACTGTAGTCCGGGGCTTCAAGGGCCAAGTGGGAAACGTCGTCCGTGAGCCTCGCCTCGACCCGCTTCTGATCCTCCACGTCCTGGTGCATTCGTTCCCAGTGGTTCCTTCCGGACGGGATGCTCGTGTCGAACTTGGCGACGCGGGCGCCGAGACGCTCGATCCCTTCGAACAGAAGCGCGATACTCTTCTCCTTTTCGGCGGCGAGTTGACCCAGCCGCTCGCCCACGAAGGGGTAGGGCGCCTTTTCCGCGTGCAACCTGAGCTGGTTGGCCAGCCGGGCAAGCTCCCGGTAGTTGTCGGCGAGCACGGTGCGTGTGGTACGGTCCCCCCTTTTCGCCCGGTTGCGCTCGAACCAGCCCGTGATGGTCTCCGTGAGTGCCATGCCCGCCTAGAATAGGACCGGTTGCGCGTCATGTCAAGGTAGCGGCATGTTCTTGAATAAACCCCGCGAAAACGGTAGATTCAGCGTTGCGACATGGCTGTTTACCCGCCCATCGAAGTTGTTGAGGAGAGTGCTGCACCGGCCCCGGATGTGACCGCTGAAGCGGTGTTGCCGGACGAGGTGGGCGAGGCCGGGGACGACGCCGAGCAGGCGGCAGAGCCCTCCGGCGCGCTGGTTCCTTTCGACGCGCTGCAAAGCTATCTATCCGAAATCCGCCGTTACCCTGTGCTCACGCGCGAGGAAGAGCACGATCTGGCGGTTCAATACAAGCAGTTCGGCGACATCGAGGCTGCCTACAAGCTGGTCAGGTCGAATCTCCGCCTCGTGGTGATGATCGCACGGGAGTACGAGCGGGCATTCCGCAACCTCCTGGATCTGATACAGGAGGGCAATATCGGGCTCATGGAGAGCCTCAAGAACTTCGACCCCTACCGGGGCGTGCGGTTTCCGTCCTACGCCGTGTGGTGGATCCGCGCCTACATCATCCGTTACCTCATGAACAACTGGCGGATGGTCAAGCTGGGCACCACCCAGGCCCAGCGCCGGCTGTTCTTCAACCTGCAGAAGGAAAAAGAGAAGCTCGAAGCCGAGGGCTTCGTGCCCGGCGCCAAGCTCATCGCGCAACGGCTGGACGTGAAGGAGTCCGAGGTGATCGAGATGGATCAACGGCTCTCGGGCCGGGATCTGTCTACCGACGCGCCCATGGGCGAGGGCGAGACCGCTACCCTGCTGAATACCCTCACGGACGACAATCCCACGCCGGAAGAGCGGCTTGCGGAGGACGAGTACCGCCAGGCCATCAAGGACCGGCTCCAGACTTTTGGCGAGGGTCTGAAGGACAAGGATCTCGTGGTCTTCCGGGAGCGTCTGCTGGCGGAGCAGCCGCTGACGTTACGCGAGATCGGCGAGCGATACGGCATCAGCCGTGAGCGGGTCCGCCAGATCGAGCACCGGGTCAAGAAGAAACTCAAGACCTACCTGTCCCAGGAATTCCAGGTGCTGGAGGGCTTCAACGAACGCGCTTGATGTGGCGGTCGGGATTCTGCTAAGAATCCCGTCATGAATTTCGCGAACAGCATCGATATCGGTGTCGCCCGAGACATCGCCTGGGATTTTCTGTGGGACGTGGACCGGCTGATCTCCTGCGTTCCCGGTTGCGAGGAAGCCTCGACCGTCGAGGCGGGAAAGCGCTACAAGGCCAGGATGGTGGCCCGAGTGGGTCCGTTCAAGGTCACTTTCCCGATCACGATCGAAGTGCTGGAGAACGAGCCGAAGCAGCGGATCAAGGCCCGGGCATCCGGCAGCGACAACAAGATCGGCAGCCACCTGAAGGTGGACCTGGACGTCTCCCTGAAAGAAAAGGGCGACGCGACGCAACTCTCCTTCGTGGCCTCGGTGGACGTTCTCGGCAAGCTGGCGACCCTGGGGCACAGCATTATCAAACGCAAGGCCGACAACGACATGGCGAAGTTTGCGGATGCGGTAAAGAAGGAACTCGAGGGAGGAGCCTGATCCATGCTGCGTCCGTTCCGTCTGGAAGAACCGGAGAGCGTCAGGGAAGCGTCCGAATCCTTGGCCCGGTATGGCGACTCGGCCAAGGTCTACGCCGGGGGTACCGAGCTGTTGCTGGCCATGAAGGAGGGGCTCGTTCACTTCGATTGCCTGGTCAACGTCAAGAAGATACCCGGTCTGGACCAGATCACGCACGACAACGGCAGCGTCAGGCTGGGCGGGTTGAGCACCCACCGTCAGCTCGAACGTTCGGAGACGTTGCAGCAGAAGCTGCCGGTTCTGGTGGAGATGGAGCGGAACGTGGCCAACCTGCGCGTGCGCGAGGTGGGGACCATCGGCGGCAATCTGACCTTTGCCGAGCCCCACGCGGATCCGGGGACCCTCCTGTTGGCCCTGGATGCGACCGTGGTCGCCCAAAAGGCAGGCGGGTCCCGAGAGATCCCCATGAGCGAATTTTTCGTGGACGCGTACGAGGCGGCTCTGGAAGAGGATGAGATCCTGACCGGGATCGTGGTCCCGGTGCCCGGCGGCAATGCCGCCGTACGCTACCGCAAGTTCGGATATCTGGAACGTCCGAGCGCGGGGGTGGCGCTGCACGTGATCGCGGACGAGGCGCGGGAGTCGGTTTCGGACGTGCGGGTCGCGGTAGGGTGCGTGGGACCCAAGTCGATGCGCGTGGAAGAGGCGGAGGCGGTGCTGCGACAGAAGAGCCTGGACGAGGCGGCGCACCTGATGGCTGCGTCCGGCGATATCGCCGGACGCGCGGCGGACGCCATCAGCGACCTCCACGGATCGGCCGAATACAAGGAACACATCGTCAAGGTCCTGTTGACCCGGGCCTTCAACGACATTCGCACAGAGTTGGCCGGTTAGCTGGCCGATTCCAGCCACCAGAACCGAGCGGAGGCCGGCAGCTATGACGGACAGAAGACGGCAGACCCTCCCGCTATCCTTTAATGTGAACGGGAGTCGCTACGACATCGAGGTGGAGCCGCACGAGCTCCTGCTGGACGTGATTCGCAAACGTCTGGGCCTCACCGGGGCCAAACGGTCCTGTGACGTGCAGGTCTGCGGCGCCTGTACGGTCCTGCTGGACGGGCGCCCCGTGAGTTCGTGCACCTTGCCTGCCTTCGAAGCCAGGGACAAGGACGTGCTCACCATCGAGGGAATGGCCAAGGACGGAAAGCTGCACCCGATTCAGGAGGCCTTCATCGAGTACGGCGGCTTCCAATGCGGCTTCTGCACTCCCGGCATGATCCTTACCGCCAAGACGCTGCTCGACGAGAACCCGAACCCCACGGAAGAAGAGGTCATCGAGTACATGAACGGCAACATCTGCCGTTGCACCGGCTACAAGAAGATCGTCGAGTCCATCGTGGCGGTGGGCAAGGCCGGCGCCGAGGCTTCCTGACCGCTTTCAAGAATTCGCAACCGACGTGGAAAGGGCAGGTGTCACGGGACACCTGCCCTTTCCGTTCAATGGGCTACGCCTTCCACCTGCGGACTGCCGGCTACAAGGACAGGTCCACGGGGCGTATCAGACGCGAATTTCGGTTCGCATGAACTTGATGTAGGCGATGCCGAAGCACACCGCCACCAGCGCCACCAGTGTCAGGAACATCGGCCAGATCAGCCGCAGACTCTGGCCCAGGTTCAACGGTGTGACGAGCAGACCTTCGAGTTGGCCGATCTGCTCCGGCAGGATGGGGACGAGGCTCCGTGCCACCGGGTTCAGCAGTAAGCGCACCGATTCGCTGTAAAGAAGGCTGGGCGACATGCGGCCCAAGACCGTTTCGATGGTAGCGAGCCGCGCCGCTTCCTCGGCCGTTCCCGGATTGGGGATGATCAGTCCGGCCACGAAGCCGGCGAGGACGCCGATGAAGATCCCGAGGAAGAGCCAGATGGCGATGGCGGCCAGCGCCGCGGTGACAGTCCTTCGCAGCAGCATGGAGAGCAGCATGGCGAGGGCCAGCCAGAAGCCGGTATAGGCGATGCCGATGATGGCGAAGAAGAGCATCCGCCACAACTCTTCGGCGTTGGGAAAAAAGCCGATGAGGTTGATGCCCAGACCGATCACCACCAGCAGGATCGACACCCACAGGATGGCTAGGGTGGTCAGGCCGGCCAGGAACTTGCCATTGATCAGGCTGTCCCGGTAGATCGGTTGCGATAGCACTCGGCTCAGCGTTCCTCGTCCGTACTCACCGCTGATACTGTCGAAACCCAGGGTAATGCCCACCAACGGACCGAAGAATCCCAGGAAGGTGGCAAGGGAAAAGAAGAGGGATTCGGTGGTGAGAAGCTGGAGGAAGACGTGCTCCGTCGGATTGCTCTGAACCGCCTGCTGGATCGCCTGCCCCGCGATGTAGACGGCAAGGATTCCCGGCAGCATGATCAGAGCGAGAAGGATCATGAAGCGGAAGCTGCTGAAATGATCCGACAGCTCTTTCCAATAGACGACAGGCATCGCTACGCCTCCCTGAAATACTTTAGGTAGATCTCTTCCAGCGTGGGGTCCTCGGCGCGAAGTTGCATCAGGTCGAGGCCCTGGTCCCGGATCAATGCCATGAGCTCGGGCCTCACGTCGCGGGTACAGCGGATGAACCATCCCGCGTCTCGCGGTTCGCATTGGTCCACCCCCGGCAGCGCACTCAAGGCTTCCTCCAGGAGGGGGGCGCCGCCAACCTCCACGAGGAAGTTCCACTGGTGATCGTTCAGGATGGCCTTGCCCAGCTCGTCGGGACTCCCCTGCACGATCATCCGGCTGCGGACGATGATGCCGATGCGCTGGCATACCCGCTGCACCTGATGCAGCAGGTGGGAGCACAGCAGCACGGTGAGGCCGCGCTCGTGCTGGAGGTCGGTGATCAGATCGAGAAGCCGCGTCACCCCGTCGGGATCGATCCCCAGGGTGGGCTCATCCAGGATGATGACCTCGGGCTCCTTCACCAGCACCTCGGCGATGCCCAGCCGCTGCTTCATTCCACGGGAGAACTCCCGCACCGGCCGGTTGGCGTCGTCGGCGAGGCCCACCTGGTCGAGCCCCTGGTGCAGCATGTCGTCGATCCTGTCCTCGCCGACCCGGTTGAGCCGGGCGATATAGGCCAGGTTCTCGCGCGCCGTCAGGTCCTCGTAGAAACCGGGATTTTCCGGCAGGTAGCCGACGCGCCGCTTGACCTCCAACGGTTGGGTCGTGGGATTGAAACCGCACACCGACGCCTTACCGTAGGTCGGCTCGGTCAGCCCCAGCAGCATCAGTATGGTCGTGGTCTTGCCCGCGCCGTTGGGGCCGAGAAAGCCGAACACCTCACCCCGGGGGATCTGCAGAGCCAGATCGTTTACGGCGATCTTGTCCCGGTAGCGTTTGGTCAACCCCTCGGTTTCGATGATGTAGCCGCTCATCGCCGTCCCAGCCGGATAAAGACCGCCGCGAGCCCGAGTACGACCACGGCCACGATGAATGCGCCGATCCAACCCCAGATGGTCGGTGTCGACACGGTGACCCTGAAGTCGATGGACTTGTTGGTGTCCGGACTGTTGGTGGTCACGTTCAACATGTAGTCGCCCGCCACGGCCCGGTCCGGCGCGGTGAGCTCCATCTTCACCTCGCGGACCTCTCCGGGGTTCAGGGAGTCGACCTTGTCAGGTCGGAAGTTGACTTCCCACTGGTCCGGTTTCGACGAGATGAAAGCGAGATTGGTGAGCGGGGCCGTGCCCGCGTTTGCTACCAGGAAATCGACTTGGGACTTCTCCCCGGCGGTCACCGACGCATTCAGCCGGCCGGTGGCGGTACCCATGTTCAACTCCTGGGTGCCGGAGAGAGAGATCTTGAGGTCCGCCTGCGTGGAGAGGCCGCCCGAGCGCGCCTTGACGACGACGGGATAGTCCCCGGGCTCCCCGAGCAGCGGCGGCTGAATCTCGACGCTCAGGGTCTCGGTCGAATCCTTCTTGAGCGCGATGGAGGAAATCTGGGTTTCCTCGAACTGCGGCTTGATCTTGACGACCCAGCCCGGAGGGGCCTGGGCGGCCAGGGCGGTGGTCAGCGGGTTGTCGGTCTCGTTCTTGAGGTCGATGCCGAACTTGAAGGTCTGGCTGGTGTTGCCGCTCAGCACCGGGTACTGGCTCTCCATCTTGAGTCCGCCGGTTTCGACCTTCTTGGCGGACACGCGAAAGGCGACCTTGGCGTTTTCGGTCTTCTCGCCCTTGCCGTCCCTTGCCGTCACCGCCACTTCATAGTCGCCCGGCTCCACGTCGTCCGGCAGCTTGACCTTGAGTTCCAGCGTGGTGGATTTCCCGCCTTGAACCATGATGCCGCCCACCGGATAGCTCGGGTATCTGGAGTGGAACGCCGCGGTCCACCCCTCGGGCAGCGAGGTTGCCTCCAGCGCCACCCGCACGCTCGCCTTTCTCGGGTTGACGACCTCGGCATCCATCTCGAATTCCTGGCCCGGCCCAACGGTGATGTTGGTATAGGCCATGACCAATTCGAACGGTTCCTTTTGGTCGTCCGGTATTTGCGCTTGCATCGCCGCGGTTTCCGGGGTCTCGTGTGATGTGCCCGGCAGCGGCCAAAAGACCGCCAGAGCGGCTAGCAACAGCCAGACAAGATGAGCCTTGCTAATCCTCATAAACCAAACCTCCAGGATGTGGATTGCTACATAGTAGTTAAGCACGTGAAACGATTCAGTCAATCCCGATTGCCGTCTGCGGGGCATTGTTGCAACTTTCCGAGTTGGCGAAGGCTTTCGTAGAGCACGATGGAGACGGCATTGGCGAGGTTCAGGCTCCTGACGGCCGGGCTCATCATGGGAATGACGTAGCTGTCCGCCTCGTTCGCGTCGAGGAGATCCTGCGGCAGGCCACGGGTCTCGGGCCCGAATACCAGGAAATCGTCCTCGCGAAAACGAGCGGAAAGATAGGATTTCGCCGCCTTCCTGGAGAAGTAGTGCAATCGTGCGCCGCCGTGGAGGTCGATGAAATCCCGCCATGAGCCGTGCAATCGAAGGTCGACGTGGGGCCAGTAGTCCAGGCCTGCACGCTTGAGGTGCTTGTCGTCGATCTTGAATCCCAGTGGCTCTATCAAGTGCAGCGGGCTGCGGGTGGCGGCGCACAGGCGCGCCACCGAACCCGTGTTTGGTGGGATCTCCGGTTCGAAGAGCACGACGTTCATGGACGCTTGGCTTTGACCGACCCGCGACTTACCGTGAATGGGACGAATGCGGAACGCCGCCAGCGCCCGGTGTCGCCGGTCTCCTTGACTTCCTAACATCGTTCCGGCTAACAATAACGTCAGGATTATTCAAGCGCGTTTCGCCCCTTCCGGCAACTTCAGATCGATGACCGTCCCCGGTCGCCTGTGCCGTTCAAATGCGTACCGGTCCGCCATTCCGACATCCGATCCCATGAGCACCATCTTCGTCACCGGAGCCTGCGGCTTCATCGGCTGGAAAGTGTGCGAGAAGCTCCTGGCCAACGGTGATTCCGTCATCGCCGTCGACAGTCTCAGCGACGCCTATGACGTTCGTCTCAAGGAATGGCGCCTGGCGCAGCTCCAGGGGAGCCCGGGCTTTGCATTCCACCGCGTGGATATCAGCGACCGGGACACCCTCGGGTCCTTCGGACAGTCCGTCAAGAAGAACGGCCGTGTCGACGCAGTGATCAATCTGGCGGCCCGGGCCGGCGTGCGCAGCTCGGTGACGAACCCCTGGGTCTATCTGGCTGCCAACGTAACCGGGAGCGTGAATCTGCTGGAGCTCTGCCGGGAGCTGGGGGTGGGCAGGTTCGTGCTCGCGTCTACGTCGAGCCTCTACGGCGGCGATACGCCCGTGCCTTTCCGGGAGGACGCGGATACGAGCAGGCCGCTCTCCCCGTATGCCGCTTCGAAGAAGGCCGCGGAAACCATGAGCTTTACCTATCACTCCCTCTACGGCCTCGACGTAACGGTGCTCCGTTTCTTTACCGTCTACGGGCCCGCAGGCCGCCCCGACATGAGCCTTTTCCGGTTCGTCCAATGGATCAGCGAGGGCAGGGAAGTGACGGTCTTCGGCGATGGCAGCCAGCGGCGGGATTTCACTTATGTCGAGGACGTCGCCAAAGGGGTTCTCGCCGCGCTGACGGCGACCCGGGGTTACGAGGTGATCAATCTCGGTTCGGACAAGCCCATCGTCCTGAACGACGCCATCCGCCTGGTAACGGAGCTCGTGGGCCGCCAGGCGAGGGTGCGTCATGAAGAGCGCCACCCGGCGGATGTGGAGGCCACGTGGGCTGATATCTCAAAGGCCCGGCGGCTGCTGGGCTGGCAACCCGAGACCGACTTCGCCAGCGGTGTGCAGGCGCTGGTGGACTGGTATCGCCGCAACCGTGACTGGGTCAGGGACATCGCGAACTGACGGGTAAAAGGGCCTGCCGGCGCCCCCGCGGCAGTATTTTCACGGGTGCAAGAGTCGCCAATTTCTCCCCGTAGTGCTAGACACTCTCGGAGGATCCGTTCTCGCCCGGACGGGACCGCTCTTGCATCCCGATCCGCAACGCACGCCGGAGAGGTGACCGAGTCCGGCTTAAGGTGCACGACTGGAAATCGTGTGTACCCCAAAAGGGTACCAGGGGTTCGAATCCCCTCCTCTCCGCCATTCACTCCACACAACGGTGGCCGGGCTGGAAAATCCGATAACTTGATGCGAGCCTGAACCAGGCCGTGGTCGTTTTCCTTGGTTTGACGGTTTCCCCCGGATCTGACCGTTGAACGCCGGTAACGACCTGATAATACCATCCGGATCGGGGAGGACGCCATTTCCGCCTCAACAACGTTCAATGGCCTTCGAACCGCTGGGGATCTGCTCCGTGACGGCGACTCGGTCGTTCTCTTCGACCGAAAGGACCGGGAGTACCTGAAGACGCTTCGGGCCGGGGAGACCATCTCCATCAGGGGCGGGACCATCGCGGTGGACGACCTTCTGGGGAAGCCCGATGGCGTCAGCGTCCGATCCTCGCTGAAGGAGCGGTTCGTGGTGCTGCGGCCCACCCTCGAGCGCCTGATTCCGAACCTGCCGCGCAAGGCCCAGGTGATCTATCCCAAGGATCTGGCGCTCATCCTGATGTGGGGGGACGTCTATCCGGGGGCCACGGTGGTGGAGGCGGGGGTCGGTCCGGGGGCGCTGACGCTGGCGCTGCTGCGAGCCGTGGGACTCCAGGGGCGGGTGATCTCGTTCGAGATACGCGAGGAGTTCGCCCGGGCGGCCCAAAGGAACGTCGCCCGGTACTACGGGGAGGCGCCCCAGTGGACTCTGGAGGTCGGTGACGTCTCCGAGGGCCTTCGGAATATCGAAGCGGACCGGATCTTTCTCGACCTGCCGGAGCCCTGGCGGCAGACCGATCTGGCGTGGCGGGCGCTCCGGCCCGGCGGGGTGTTCCTGGGCTACGTACCCACGGTCCTGCAGGTGAAGGGTTTCGTGGATTCGTTGAAGGAGCACGGCGGATTCGCCTGCATCGACACCATGGAAACTCTGGTGCGTTACTGGCACGTCAAGGAAATGAGTGTGAGACCCCAGCACCGAATGGTGGCGCACACGGGCTTCGTCACCACGGCGCGGCGGATCGAGAAGGAAGCACCGACTACTCCAGAGCCGAATCCGGAGGAGCGGGCAGGGTAGGTGAACGGTGGCGGGGGAAGCCGGCGCGGCTGGTGGCAGTCACTTCTTCTTGCGGCAACTTCCGCAATAGCAAACAAGGGACTCAGGGTCCTGGATCAGGCCTTCGTCAAGGTTATGGCAGATTCTCTTGCACTTGAGGCAGATGTAATAGATGCCCTCGATGGTCTTGTTGATCTTTTCCCGGTTGAGCACGCGACCCTTGAGTTTCTCGATGCGAATTCCCAGGAGCTCTTTGTATTGCCTCTTGATCTTTAACCGCCCGGCCGCGTCACCCGGCAGCTCCTGATCGTCGACCTCGTCCGTGCCGGGATCGTTGACCCGGCTTTTCGACTGTCCCTTGACCTGTGTGCCACGACCCGCCTTCCCGGCCTTGGCCGCAGGCTTTCCCTTGCTGTCCTTGACTGGAGTCATGCTTTGGTGCCCATGAACAATAGCCGTTCGTCCCGCGGTTGTCAAACGGGAAGGTTCCCGGTGGCCGCCACGACGACGATTCGGTCCCTACAGGGACAGACCGGCGAAAACCGTGGCTGCCAGGAACACCAGCATCATCACCGACGATCGGTCCAGCTTGCGCAGCACCGCGTCGGCGCCCTCGGCCGTGACGCCTTCGGGGGATTCGTGGAGCCGGACGAAACGATGGGCGATGCCCATGCACTGCCAAGTGCCCAGCATGATGACGAAGAACGCCAGCAGCAGCTTGACGGCCAGGGCGCCGCCGAATTCCTGCGCGTAGAAGACGCCGTGCAGCGCCTTGAGATCCGTGATGCGGGACGCTCCGGTGAGGGTCAGTA
Source organism: Binatia bacterium (assembly GCA_963422385.1). Classification (GTDB taxonomy): domain Bacteria; phylum Desulfobacterota; class Binatia; order UBA9968; family JAJDTQ01; genus JAJDTQ01. The sequence continues at coordinate 3,179,923 of OY729432.1, forward strand.
TGCCCAGCAGCCCGATCTGTGCGGGGTTGTAGACCCGGAGCACGCGCACCAGCAACTCCACTCGCCTCTCCCGCATGGAATCGTGCCGGAGCACCGGCAGCAGAATGCGCCACAGGGCGCCCACGAGTCCGATATGGAGGGTGAGGGAGATTATGTGGAAGTCGGCGGCCAACTTCAGGGCACTTGGTCGGCGGCCCTGGAGCGCCAGTTCAGCAACGCGCGCTTGCCGATGCGCTTCCCGGGCGCCTGGTAGTCCTCGGTGAGCCGGGCCAGGCGCTTGCCGAACTCGTCGAGCTGCTTCTTCTGGCTCTTCTCGAAGGCCCTCAGCTCTCTTTCACGCCGTTCCTGAAACTGTTGCAGCTCCTGTTGCCTGCGTTCTCGGAACGCCGACAGGTCGCGGTCCCACTCGTCGTGGAACCGCTGCACGGTGGTGCGGACAACGTAGTTGAGGTCATCCTTGACGACCGTCGACTTGAAGCAGTGAGGGCAGAAAAGCACGTTGCCGATGGTCAGGCGCCCGGTCTCGATTTCATGGACGGCGTCGCAGGCAAAGCAGTGGAGCGACACCAGCCACTGATCCGGCGCCGGAATGGAGATCGAAGACCGGGAGCTGTCGGCGAACACGGCGGCCGGTACTCCCGCGGCCTGGGGCGCCGCCTGAGGAGCGGCGCCCGGCGCCGACCCGGCCGCGGTGGCCTCGGCAGGCGCGGCCGGGTCGGCGCCCTCACCTTCCCGGAAGCGCGATTCGAAGGTGTCGCCGAAGTCCGTGTCGGTGTGAATCGTGCGCGCCCGTCCGATGAGCGCCTCCTCGGTCTCCACGTTGTTGGGGTCGGTGACGCAACAGTCCACGGGACACACCGCGGCGCATGCCTCGTAGTCGTGAAAGCCCACGCATTCGGTGCACAGCAACGGATCGATGACGTAGATCTCGTCCGCTTGCGTAATGGCGTTGTTGGGGCATTCCGGCTCGCACGCGCCGCAGTTGATGCACTCTTCCGTTATCATGGTGGCCATGGACTCAAAGTCCTCCCGGGTTCCAAACCCGTTTTCATGCTGTACTCGGCCGAGCCGTACAACCTCGTCTCGGCGCTCCAATCAACCTCTTCCAGATAACAGCGGCGGGGGGTTGCGTCAAGGTTTCAGCGGCGCGGGGTCCTTCCCGCGGGTCCCTTCGATCCGGGGTGGCGGCCCCTGTCCGTCACCCCGGATCGCGTCGAAGACTTTTCGGCGGTGACGGGCAGGGGCCGCCACCCGCACGCCAACGGCGTCGTGCACCGCATTGGCTACCGCCGCAGCCGTGGGAATCACGGCGGTCTCGCCGATGCTCATGCTGCCGTAGGGGCCGCTCCCCGCCTGCGCCTCCGTCACTTGGGTCCGGAGCGGCGGAATGTCCTTGATATTCGGCAGCTTGTAGTCGCCGAGGTTGGCCGTCACTACCCTGCCGGAGTCGGTGACGATGTCCTCGGATCGGGCGAAACCCGGTCCCATGACCACCGCCCCGTCGATTTGCCCCTGATGGCCCAGGGGATTCAGCACCGTGCCCGTGTTATGGGCGGTGGTGAGCCGGCGCACCTCGAACTGGCCCGTTTCCGGATCCACTTCCACCTCGGCGACCTGGGCTACCATGGATGTCTCGGGCCCGTTCGAGGGGTTGCTGTAGTGGCCGGTCACGGTCACCGGCCTGCACGCAGCCTCTGGGAAAAGTCTGAACAAGTCGGTTTTGGCAGAATGGGTTTATTGATGACGGAGTGGAGAGCGGGCCATGGAGCAAGCGACGTTTGCGGAGATGGAGCACGATCTGAAGAAGCGTCGGACGCGGCGCGAGGCGTTTATCGAGAAGATGGAGGCGCTGATCCCGTGGGAGCGGTTGGAGAAGCGGGTCGAGCCGTTCTATCCGAAGGCCGGGCGCGGTCGGCGTCCCTATCCGCTGGGGGTGATGGTGCGGGTGCACTGCGTGCAGTTGTTCTACAACCTGAGCGACCCCGGGATGGAGGACCTGCTCTACGAGGTGGAGTCGGTGCGGCGGTTTGTGGGGCTGCGGCTGTCGGGTGCGCTGCCCGACGAGACGACGATCCTGCACTTCCGCCGCCTGCTGGAGAGGCACGGTCTGGGCAAGGCGCTGTTCGAGGAGGTCAACGCGCATCCGGCCTCGCTCGGGCACCGGTTGAAGACGGGGACGATCGTGGACGCGGGCATCGTCGCCGCGCCGTCGTCGACGAAGAGCCGCAAGGGGGAGAGGGACCCGGAGATGCACCAGACGAAGAAGGGGAAGCAGTGGTACTTCGGGATGAAGGCGCACATCGGCGTGGATGCGCAGTCGGGCTTGACGCACAGTCTGGAGACGACGCCAGCCAACGCCTCGGACGTGGCGACGGCGCACGCGCTGCTGCACGGGGGCGAGGAGCAGGTGTGGGGCGACGCCGGCTATCAAGGGGTGGGCAAGCGCGAGGAGAACCGGGACACGGACGTGGACTGGCAGGTGGCGATGAAGCCCGGCAAGCGCAAGCTGTTGGACAAGGCGGGACCGGAGGAAGCGGCGGAGAAGCGCAAGGCCTCGGTGCGGGCCAAGGTGGAGCACCCGTTCCTGTACGTGAAGCGCCACTTCGGCTACGCCAAGGTGCGCTGCCGGGGGCTGGCGAAGAACACCCAGCGTATCGCCGTGCTGCTCGGGTTCACCAATCTGCTCATCGCCCGGCGCTACGACACCGCCTGACCCGGGGCCGTTCCGTCTGCTGCCGCCGCGCGGCGGCGGCAAGCGGGCCGATCGGTCGCAGACCGCGCCTTGATTCGTCCTTGCTTGCGTGTAAACCGACCACAGGCCGCTCTCGGACAGCTTCCCGCTTTCACCAACGGACGCGATGAACCCTGTACCCGTCAATATCGGGTCTGTTCAGACCTTCCCTGGCACGCGGGCCCTTGTCGGTAGCTTGCGCAGCCTGAAAATCCTGGGTTCCGACATCCGCATTCGTCCCGGTAGGGCGACGGAACTGCTCGCAGCGTTTTCCAGCGTCGACAAGAGCATCCTTGGCGATTGCTCGCTCGAGTTGAACGACTTTCCGGTGTCGATCGACAAGGCCGGAAAGGTTGCTCAGGTCACCTCCTTCAAGTCTCCCTTGCTCTGGAAAGGTTACCGGACGACCATCAAATACCGTAAGGATTCGCTTTTCTCTCCATGGGTCGAGCTTGACCGCACGACGAAGGAGATAGATACGGATTCGTGTCGAGGCGCTGGCGGAGGCACATGGCGATCTGCTCGACGGAAGCCTGACCACCAGGGCCGACAACAAAACTGTTCTGGAGGAAACGCCCGGGAATGGCATGAGACCACTCAAAAGGGGTTCTTGACACCGAAAGTCGGCTCTGGTAGGCGTCCTACAGCCGAACGGGCAATACGGGTTGAACGGTCTCCGAACCGGTGCCCGCAACGCAAGCGAGATGATTGGCTGAACAATACCCGAGACGAACCAGCCGCCGCCGGGCAGGTCACCAGGAGCCTGTCCGGGTAAAGCAGGAATCTACTGCGAGGCAGGGAAATGGGTCCGTATGCGGTTGGATTCTGGTCGAATATTCCCGATATTCTCCTCGAATCCGCCCATAAATGGCCTCCATTTCCCTGCCTCTCGCTACGATTTGCTTACCCGGACAGGCTCCTGGACCAAGGGGGTGCGCTGGTTTTTTGTTTGGCGGTACCAGCCGTTTCAGGGGAGGCGTGGTGCGGCCGGATATTCAGCGAAGCCGCCCCTAATGGAGGACTTGATGAAGACTTTGGGTCTGATCTCACCCAATCTGGATGATCCGACCATTCAGGAGTACTATCGCATTCTGCCGGAAGGCATCGAGATAAAGGGCCGGCCCCTCCAGGTCGGCACGTTCACGGATGAGGACTTCGCCAAGGTGGAGGAGGCATTTGCCGATGTCGTCCGTGACCTCACCAGGGATCCCCTGGATTTCCTCATGATTACCGGTGAGCTGTTCCTTTCCTACCGCGGCCCGGGCTCGGACCGGCTGGTTCTGGAATCCGTGCGGGAGATCACGCCGGTCAACGCCTCGACGGTGCTGACCGCAGTGGTGCGTGCGCTGAAGTCCATGGATGTGTACCGCGTGGTCATGGCCTCGCCGTTTCCCCACGACCAGGACGAAAACCTCATCCGGTTCCTCGATCATTACAACATCGAAGTGGCCGCCAACCGCGGTCTCGGCTATGACAACACCCAGGAGATCTGGGAGCTGCCGGCCGAAACCGGCTACGATCTGGCCGCCGCCGTCCTGGAGGAGTGTCCCAACGTGGACGGCATCTACATGCCCTGCAACAAGTGGCGCATATCCTCCGTTATCGATCGGCTGGAGGCGAACCTGGGCAAGCCCGTCATCACCAACACCCAGGCGTGGATCTGGGAGGCGTTGAAAGGATTGGGTCTGAAGGCATCCCTGCCCGGATATGGGAGGTTGCTGAAGTAACCTGTACCGTCGTGGCTCACCCGTCGCGCTTCAGAACACCGTGAGCACGATCCCCCCGAGACAGATGGACGCCGCCCCGAACAGGACCTTGAGCGTCACCCGCTCGAAGGAGCGCAGGAAGATGGTGCTCAGGATCACGGTGAAGAGCGGGGTGGTGGCGATGAGGGGCGAGACCAGGACGACGTCCCCCATCTCCAGCGCGGTCATGTTGAAGGACACGGCAACGCTGTTGAGCATCCCCGACAGGCCGAACCAGCACAGCGTCTCCCGCCGGAAGATCAGCTCGCGATATTTGCCCGTCGCCAGCAGATAGATCACCAAGGCCACGAAAGCCCCTCCCTGCACCACGCAGATCGCCAGCGGCACGGAGTCGATCATGCTGTAGCCGAGCTTGCGCATGGGGCTCGAGAAACCGCCCAGAAATGCCGCCAAAACGGGCAGCAGCAGATAGATGGGTTGGTACGGGACGGCCGTCTCGGAATCCCTCATGCCCAGCAGGCTGGCGCCAATGACGATGAGCAACGTCCCCGCGGCGATGGCCACGGTCACCGTTTCCCCCAGGGCCAGCACCGCTACGACCCCGGCAAAGAAGGGAGTCGTGTTGCGCAGCGGCGAGGCCCGGGAGATGCCGACCTTGTTGGCCGAGATGAACAGCAGGATCTGCGTGCAGAAGGGGGACAACACCCCGGCCCCGGTGAACAGCAGCAGCCCGGCCGGCGCCGCGTCGTCCAAGGAAACCAACGGCCCCAGCACCAGCAGGAGGATGACGGTGGAGGTGAAGAGCGAGAATGAGATGGCGCCGGTGGGCGTGCCGTAGTTGAGGCCCAGTCGGGAGCAGATCTGGCCGGAGGAAAAGCACAGGGCGGCTCCCAGAGCCAGCAGCGGGATGTACAAATTGTTCACGGGTCGGGTCGGATTGCTCCGGCGGGTGAAGGAGTCGCCATGAAGGCAAAAACGTTTCTTGGTACTCCGATAGCAGCCCCCTTGTCAACGAACTCGTCGGACGGGCGTGACGGTTGAAAATCCCCGGAGCTTCGGATAGCGTCCGGAAGATCCGATCTCCAACGAAGAAGGAGTCCTGAATGGCGTATACGAGTTGGCGCGGAACCGTCGGCGTGGTGAAGCCGACCATGCGGCCCGGGTCCCTGGAGGAGTTCATCCGCATGATGCCCGAGGGCATCGGCATCATACCGCTCTTCATCGGCTTCCAGCGCGGCACCGCGGACGAGTTCCAGCAGGCCATGAAGGCCTACGAGGAGCGAGTGGCCGAGCTTGCCGGCTACGGCGTCGATCTGATCCACCCGGAAGGCGCCCCGCCCTTCATGTTCCAGGGGGTCGAGGGTGAACGGCGCATCGTCCACGCTTGGGAACGCAAGTACAAGATCCCCATTGTCACCGCGGGCATGACCCAGGTCGAGGCCCTGAAGGCCCTCAAGTCCAGGAAGATCCTCGGGGTCACCTACTTTACCGGAATGATCAACGACACCTTCGCACGGTATTTCGTGGAGGCCGGGTTCGACGTCCTGGCCATGGAGGGTATTCCGGTGGAGTTCGAGGACGTGGGCAAGCTCGCCGGACAGGAAGTCTACGCGCACACGCGCAACGCGTTTCTGAAGCACAAGGACGCGGACGCCATCTACATGCTGGGCTCGGGCTGGCGCACGCTGGACATCATCGAGCTCCTGGAGCAGGACCTCCAGGTGCCGGTGGTGCATCCGGTTCCGGCCCGGGTGTGGGCGATCCAGAAGCGGCTCCACGTCAACGAGTCGGTGATGGGGTACGGGCGGCTGCTGGAAGAGATGGTGTAGGGGCGGGTTTCAGGTCCATCTCGACGCGCACGTGGATATCCTGGTGGAGACCGCCATGGGCCGGCGCGGGAAAGGGAGGAGGCTTCAGCAAAGGAAAGTTGAACCGCGGTCGTTTCGGGAAGCCCGTTTTAGACAGTGTCGTCACGAGAGATGTACATTTATCCTATGTGTCGATATCACTCGATGGCTCATGGAGGTGGCACATGGGATTGGCTCATCGGCGTCACGACATCTCGGATAGGGTCTGGCGGTTGCTGGAGCCTCATCTGCCTGGCCGGGCGGGAAGCTGGGGTGGGGTGGCGCAGGACAATCGACGGTTCATGAACGCGGTCTTCTGGATTCTGCGTACCGGCGCCCCTTGGCGTGATTTGCCGCCGGACTATGGAGACTGGAAGAATACCCATCGTCGGTTTTGCCGCTGGCGGGACAAGGGGGTCTGGGGGGCGCTGCTGGAGCATCTGGTGGATGAGCCGGACTATGAGTGGCTGATGATCGACGCCAGCCATCTCAAGGTGCATCCCCATGCGAGCGGTGCGGTTGGTGGCAATCAGGCGATGAGTCGCACAAAAGGGGGCTAAACACGAAGCTGCACTTGGCGGTGGACGCGCATGGGATGCCGGTGCGGGCGTTGGTGACCGAGGGGACGGCAGCAGATTGTAGTCAAGCGGTTGGGTTGATTGAAGGGATGGATGCCGAGTCCTTGTTGGCGGACAAGGCCTATGACACGAATGCCATCGTGTCTTATTGTGAGGAGCATGAAGTCATTGCGGTGATTCCGCCGAAGCGCAGTCGCAAGCACCCCGGAGCGTATGATATCCATCTCTACCGGCAGCGGCATTGGGTGGAGAACGCCTTTCTGTGGCTCAAGCGCTGGCGTGGGATTGCCACGCGATACGCCAAGAATGCCGCGTCGTTTCTGGCCGCGGTGCAGATTCGGTGTCTGGTGCTCTGGTCTGGTATTTCGTGACGACACTATCTAGCTAACACGGCGAAAGCGGGGAGTCAATTAAGTCCGTGGAACTGTTTCAGCAGGCGTCTCCCGTGAATTTTAACACTCGTAGGAACTCGTCGGCCCCAACGTCTTCCAGTCGCTTTTCTACACTCTGGATAGAACCTTTCCGTTCCCACTCTTCCCATTTGTTTCGTATGGCGCCGCGTGCGTTCTCGGCCAGCTGAAGTGGTTCCGGGTGAATGATTACGAAGCGGCGGCCTTGTTTGGCGTAATACCACCCTATGATCTCCGAGTTGATGCCCTTGTCCCCGAAACTGTATCCGCAGACGACTATCTGATCAGCTTGACGAAGGGTGCGCCGGAACTGGTAGTGAAGATCGCGAAATATCCCCTGGCTGTATTCCGAGGTCTTGTTGAAGGTACCGACGAGTAGTAAGGGCCGACCTTCGATCGCTGTCTGGAACTCGCCGTCTGGCCCTTTCGTGTGGTCATGCTTGCCATCGAGGGGAATGCAGATCCTGTCGTCGTACCAAGACTGGGAATTTCGAGGTCTGAGAAGGAACCAGTCCAAAGAGCCATGCAGTTTCAGGAAAGGGATTGCGCTTGAGGAGAAGCTCCTATTCCAGTAACGGGCGTTCTCTTCCTCATCAGAAAACCCGTCGGCGAGCGGTATGCCTTGGTCCGCAAGATGCTGCTCGAGGTGAGTGTCGTGACACAGCGTCGAAATACCGGCAAGTTGGCCGGACTTGCAAGCGGCCACAAGAGGATCCAGGTGATCCGTTTTGGTCGATTCAACGCAGAGTCCCCGCCAGATTACATCTCGGATGTAGTTGTTCGTTTCTTTGACCAGACACTCGAAATTGTCCGGAATACCCGGTTCACAGGAGCCGTTTGGGTCTTCGTTATTTTGGCAAACAGCCTCGACCAATGGTGAGAGGTCAGCGCGCAGCTCTTCAACGAAGGCACGAATGGCGGGGTTCTCCATCTCACCCAAGACTTCGGCCAGCGCTTGGTCGGCCAAGTAGAAGATATCTTCATAGTTGGCAGGTCTGTCGCATCGAGCGGAAAAATAGCGTTCCGCTTCCGCATGAAGGCGCCGCACCATGCGGTTTGGGAGCCGCACAGCGCCGGCCAACGCCTCTACGCCGCTTGTGATTTTGTATGACCCGCTGGAATGTCTCTCGACACCATTGCCGGACAAAACCAGATCCGTCAAACATCGGGTAGACGGGAATCCGGCGGGCACCGACGAGCCGGCGCCCAACAGGATTGCGGTCTTCATGCGTGGGAATCCTGTGTTGGCGCTTCGTTGGCCATGGTGTGAATGTTGGTCTTGATCAACGATTCTGCCGGAATGCCCAGACCCTGGTGCAGTCGCCAAATCATTCTCAGGCTCAACGGGCGCTTGTAATTGAGCATTTGGTAGACCCGGCTGTGGCTGCCGATATAGGGTACGAAATCCTTGGGCGCCAACTCGTTCTGTTCCATGTGATAGCGGATTGCGGCGACCGGATCCGGAAGATCGAGAGGATCGTGTTTGGCTTCCCATGCCTCTACGAGGGTTACAAGAACATCGAGACGGTCGCCCTCCGGCGTGTTTCGCTTCGCGGTCATCAGATCCTCGATTTCCTTGAGCATCCGATGGTAGTCTCGCTTGGTCTTGATGGGTGCAATATCCATGGCTCGACTCTCAAATCGTCTGGGCATCCATGGCGTCGTAGTCCTGATGGCTGCCGATGAACCGGATGTACGCGACACGGCAAGGATAGTTTATCCATACCACGATACGGTATTTGTTGCCGGCGATGTTGAACGCGGCCCGGCCGTCCTTGAGGATGCTGGCGCTGCGAATCTCCCGGTTGACGTCCGCGGGGCTGCTCCAGTCGGCGGCCTTGACCTGATGGTACCATGCCATCACAGGCTGGCGGGCATCGGCACTCACGGGGTCGGCGTCGTCGAAGGCCTTCAGCGTCGCCACCGCGATGATCCTTGCTTGGCCTCGGAGGAGGCTCGTACGAGACTGCCCGACGAGCGATGAAAGGCAAGCGTCGTTAGTGTCGGAGATCAGTGCATGAAGCAGGCGAAAGGGGGTAAGCCCGCACCGGGCGTTGGTTCGCCCGGTGCGCATAGGATCTCAGGCCGCATTCATCAGTGGCGAAACACTCAGGTTGTACAGCCTCGCGACGTTGGCGTTGAGCAGCTTCGCGCGGTCGCCCGAGTCGAGGCTGCCCAGGTCCCGGGCGATGACGTCCTGCGAGTGGGGCCACGTCGAGTTCTGGTGCGGGTAGTCGTTGGACCACATGCAGTTGTCCGCGCCCCACCAGCCAAACAGCCGCCCGCCGATGTGGTCGTTGAAGAAGGTGGCGTAGACCTGACGGGCGAAGTACTCGCTGGGCGCCTTGTCGATGGGCAGGGGCTGCGCGTGGCGATGGCGGCGGAAGTTCTTGTCGCACTGTCCGAGCCAGAAAGGGATCCAGCCGATCTCGTTCTCCACCGACACGATCTTGAGCTTGGGATACCGCTCGAGCACGCCGGAGAAGATGATGTCGAACAGCGCGTCCTCAATCTCCCGGGTCTGCTCGACGCCGATGCGGTAGCGCTGCATGCCACGGGCGGTCTGGCGGTGCATGCTGTCGCCGAATCCCGTGAGGATGTGCAGATGCACGGGCATGTCCATTTCCTGAGAGGCGGCCCAGAAGCGCTCGTAGTGATCCGAGGTGAACGGCAGGTCCTTGTGGGGCACCTGCCAGATCAGGGTGCCGACCATTCCTTCCCGCTTGCAGCGTTCCATTTCGGCGACGGCGTGGTCGATGTCGAAGGCGGAGATCAAGGCGACGCCGAACAGCCGGTCCGGCGCACCCTGGCAGTATGCGATGAGCCAGTCGTTGTAGGTCCGGAACAGCGCTTCCTGGAACGCGGGGTCGTCTACGCAGAAGAATCCGAGTCCCAGGCTGGGATACAGGACCTCACCCGACACGCCGTCCCGGGCCATGTCCTTGATACGCTCCACCGGGTCCCAGCCCCCGGGACGCGCCACCGAGAAGCCCGCCCGGCGGTACCTCTCCACGTTTTCCGGCTGCTGACCCGCCATGAACAGCCCGCCCACGGCCTGGGCCGGCACGTCCGGCGATCCGAACATCCAGGCGTCCCGTCCCTCGTCGAAATAGGCCTTGGGCGCCCGGTCCCGCAGGGACGACGGCAACCCCTTCTCCCAGAGATCCGGGACCTCGATGACATGCGAGTCTGCGGATATGATGGTTTCTTCCATGGCGGTTCCTCCTTCTTCCAGTCGGTCCATGGGCCGGTTTTCCGAGCCGGTTCCCGGACTGCCAGGGCGTTCATGTTGATACCCACCCGCCCGACTTCCAGTGCCAGCCGTCGATGCAGCCGTTCATCGATTCGGACGTCGAACTGCCCGCGGTATTCTTTTCGAGCGGTGAAGCGCAACCCTCCTGGATGGTGGCTGCCTTGTTCAGAACCTTCGTTGATGGACCGTGTTTGTAACACATACACGGTTCAGGGGACAGTACAACGGAGTTTCTTCTGCAGCACGGTCTGCCGTGCCAACCGGTTCGGGTCACACAGTGACGCATCGTTGATGCACTTCCTGCCAGCATCCGCCATCGCGTGAACCGGAGAAAAGGTCCGTAGTTACAAGTCCTTACGGTTCATCCCCTCCTGCGACTCCAAGTGGCTTCCCCGACGAAACGCCGCCGCGGCCGCTTCCTGCATTACCGGTCGGCCGCGCGGCCCGAACAGGGAGCCGCAACCATGACTGACCCAAGTCCACCTTCCCAAGCGTCTCCGCGCCGCCAAGCCCCGCGCCAGGAAGTACGAAATCCGAGACGACATCGTGACCGGCCTTGGCGTCGCAATCCAGCCCACCGGCGTCCGCACGTTCTTCCTCGCCCGCATGGTGCACGGGAAACGGCGCTATGCCCGGATCTGCGACGCCGATGACATGACGGTCCCCGAGGCGTGGCGCGAGGCCCGCGGCCTCCTCGCCAGCTTCATCGAACCGGCGAAGACCGACAACGGGCCGAAAACGCCAGGGTGTCCGATGGCCAAATTTGTCGAGGAGTTTCTCGAACGCTACGCCCGCCACTGGAAGCCCAGCACGCTGGAGTCCAACCGCTACCTGATCCGCAACCACATCCTGCCCGCCTTCGGCCACATCATCGCGTTCGAATGGAACCGCATCCGCGAAGAGGCAGGACTGCCCGGACTGCGGCTTCACGATCTCCGCCATAGCTGGGCGTCGGTCGCCGCCATGAACGACGTCGGCATGGTGACCGTCGCCATGCTGCCCGGTCATGCGCTGGTCGAAACCACCGAGCGCTATGTCCATCTGTCCGACCGCTCCGTTGTCGACGCCGTCGACCGGGAGTCCGGGCGCATAAGCGCGGCCTTGGCCGGTAGCGGCGCGGAGTGCGAGGGAGGGTGCGAACATGCCAACGGTTGACCTTACCGCGCGGCTGGCCCGTGACAGCAGGCCCGGCCCGAAGGACACCATCCTGTTCGACAGGACGCTCCCCGGCTTCGGGCTTCGCATCCACCCGTCGGGCCGGAAGGTCTGGATCGTGCAGGCCAGCATCGAGGGGCGAAGCCGCCACATCGTCATCGCCCGGCATGGCGAAATGGAGCTTGCCGAGGCCCGCCGCCTTTTAGTCTCGTTGCAGCGATGCCGGGAGGTGGCCGCCCTGTCGGCGACGGCGCGGTCTGAACTCTTGACGCCGCCTGCGCGCGTGTTGTTCCGTTATCTCGTGTTTCCTATAGTGCCGCTCGGAAGCCGCATGGCGGTTCGCGAACCGTTCCTTCTCATGCGCGGCGGGCGCTGCCGCTCAAGCGCCGCTCGGGCTAAACGCCGATTGGGAAACGGCTTTCATCGCCCGACGGTTTGAGCGTCAAGGAAGCGGGATTAGGACGCCGGTCGGCGTCTGGTTGTCACACCGGAACGCAACCCGGGTTTCATCTCTACCCCAAAGGGCGCCCCCGGTGCTGCGATGCCGACGATGCCGACTGCGGAGTAGGGGTTCATTCAGTCAGGCGGATTGCCGCTCTTCTCCGTCCTTGCGGGGGATTCGGAAAACATGGTTACAGACCGGGGTCGGAACGCCTCGTCACGGAGAACCGGCGCCGCTCGAGCTCGCGCTCGAAGCTGACCAGCCGACGGATCAGGGCATTGTACCGTGAGTGTGCGTCGGCGGGGTGTCGTCGTCGGATGGTGCGATAAAGCGCCAGCTCCGGGCGTCGCGGCAAGCGTGCGGCTTCCGGCACCGGAATCCCCAGCGTCCGCAGCCGCGGCGCCCCGACTGCGACGAGCAGCGCCTCGACACCGCGCTCCCCCCGGCCGAGCGCCTCGACCCCGGCCGCCACCAACTCCTCCCCGGGGATGCCGTCACCGGGGGCTCGCATGGACCATGCTTCCGGTAAACCCTTCGACCTTCGCTCGGAACGCGTCCGGATCGATGGCTGGATAACGGATGATGTCCGGTGCGATGGCGTCGAACCGACGGGCGAGCTCCACCACGTCGATCAATCCGCGCACAGTCATCTGCCGCGCGTCTTCCAGATCCATCGTATGCCCGCGCTCGATCTTGGCCAGTGCCTGGGCATAGAAATCGTAGTGGAAGAAGTCCACCTGTCCATGGCGTGCGATGAACCGGCTACGTTCCTTCCAGCCCGGCACCGGCGGGATGAAATCATCCGGGGCTGCCAGCTCGACGTTCATGTCCAGCTCGCCCTTCAGCGTTGCGATGGCGTCGAAGACGCCCTCCGGCTCCGGGTCGAGCTTGAGATCGGCATCTACGGTGGTTGGTCGCCATCCGATCGTCACGGCACACGCTCCCCCGACCAGATATACCCGGCCCGGCCCTTTGGCCAGGCGGCCAATGCCCTGCATCAGCTGCTCGATCTTCCTCGCATCGCTCGTCGCCCGCATCAGAGACTCGCCGCCCGGCGGCGCCGGGATCTTGTACTTTCGGGCCGGTTTGCCGAAGTCTTCGTCGATGCCGGAATCCGCGAGAGAGTTGTAGCGCCGCACCGCGGCTTCCAGGACGACGCCTTCCATGGGCACGGCCTGCCAGGGGTTCCGGATGACGGCGGCAAGCTCGGCGAGGGTGTCCGCGGTGAAGACAATACCAACGACTCGTTTCCCGGCTTGTCAACAAGCGTCATGTGAGCCGCCACCATTGGGGGTCCCCGCCAATGCTTCCCATCCATCCCTTGCCCTCATCACCCGGAGTTTCCGTATGGACCGCCAGATAGCAATGGAATGGATACCTTCTGCCACACTGCCTCGTGGTCGGTTTGAGCCACGGGCCGCGGCCGGTGCTGATTGGCTGTGCGCCCGATAACCGTCGTTGCGCGTCGGTACCCTTTCATCCGGCGTGTTGAAGATCCGCCGAGCTGTCCTTGATCACCCTTCCGCGGCCTGCCTCCCCGCGATGTACCCTTGCACCGCGCAGCGTCCCATGCCGTGCTGATTGAAACCGCCGGCGGACTCTCCGCCGCAGTAGAGGCCGGGGATGACCTCACCGTCCATGTCCATCACCTGGCACCTCTCGTTGATCCGCAGTCCGGCGCGGCTGTCGTGGATCAGGGGAGTGCCCCAGGCGGCGTGGAACGGCGGCGTCCGGATCTTGTACTTGGGGGAGGGCTTGCCGAAGTCCTCGTCGGCGCCGGAGTCCACGAACGAATTGTAGCGGTGCACCGTGGCATCGAGGGCCGCTCCGGTCATGGGCACGGCCTGCCAGGGGTTTCGGATGGCGGCGGCGAGCTCGGCGAGGGTGTCCGCGGTAAAGAAATAGCCGTCCGTATCGACGTGGGGCGGGGTGACCTTCCAGCCCTCCCGGGCAACCGCGTCGGAGTCGAAGACGGCCCATACCGGCCCGCCCGAGTAGTCCGGTCCCTTGGAGCCTGCATTCATGGCCACCGCGGCGTTGAAGAAGTTGGAGCCGTGGGGGTCGTACTCGATGTGGGCGTTGCGGTGGTCGCCGGGCGTGTACGGGTCGATGTCCTTGTGTTTGTTGCCGCCGGGGTAGTCGCCCCTGGTCTCGTCGTAGAACCGCTGACCCACCTGGTTGACCAGGATCAGGTCGTGCCAGTCCTTTACGGCGAGGCCCGCGGCCCGGACAAGGAGAAAGATCGGGCTGTTCAGGTCCCACGGGAAGTAGTTGTAGCGGGTGCCCAAGGCCCGCTGCACCCGGATGTTGTCGCCGTTCTCGAGGGTCTGGTTGGCCAGACCCCAGAGGGACGCGCCGATGGCCATGGCGGCGATCTCGCCGCTGGCGTCCTGGAAGGTGTAGGGCTCGCCCGCGACCTGGTAGACGTCGGTGAGTCGGGGGTCGAACATGCGCCGGAAGTTCACGTTGCTGGTGCTACCGCCGGTGCCGATGATGACGGCCTTGCCCGCGCGGATGGTCAGGTTGGCTTCGGTGCGGTTCAGGTTGCCTTCGGACCGATAACTCTGCAGCGGCGTCGTGCTGCCGGGCAGCACGGTGGGTGTGTATTTCGCGGTGATGCCCAGGACGCGGCCGTCCCCGTCGTCCGCCGAGCCTTCCCGGATGATCCCGGTCATCTTGTAGTTGAGCAGGAATTTCACTCCCTTTTCGCGGGCGCTGGTCTCCAACGGTCGCACGAATCCGGTGCCGGGCCTGCCGTTGGGGCTGGCCAAGCCGGCGCCGTGGGTCCAAAACGCGTGATTCTCCCGTGGCGCCGAGTTTCCGGTCGAATGGGCGCCGCTGCTGTCGGGAGGAATCTCCTTGAATTCCACACCGTTGGCCAGCAGAAACTCATACGTTTCCGCACAATGGTCGGCGAACGCACGGATCACGGCGCGGTCGCTGTAGCGGTAGTCCGGCGAGCCGTTGACCTGCACCACGGACCAGTCCGTGAGGTCGTAGAAGACCGTGTCCGGCGAGTCTTCGATGCCGTACTTCCGCTGGGCGCTGGTGCCGCCTCCCAACGGCACGTTGCCGCCGCTCAGGATGGCATGTCCGCCTACGTCGTAGTTGGTTTCGACCACGAGCACGGAAGCCCCGGCGTCGGCCGCCGCGATGGCCGCGGGCAGGCCGGTGGCTCCCGATCCGATGATGACCACGTCCGTCGTGATATCCGGCTCCGACGGCAATCCCGTTGATCCTTCACTGTGCGCCATTGCGTCTTCTCCCTTGAGGGAAGTCGATCCTCTCGCTACCGGAACGCAGGGATGACCTGCGTTGCAAATATCTCCACACTGCGGAGCTCCTCGAAGGTAAAGTAGTGGATGAATTCGGTCACGCCAAGCTCCGCGAATGCCTGGATGCGGCGAATGCACTCTTCCGGCGTCCCCGCGATTCGAGCGTCCAGATAGGCCGTATGCGGCAGATCCAGAGCCTCGGCGGCACGGGCGAATTCCTCACGGTCCCGGCCGATGATCGTGCCTGCCCACAAGGAGCGCCCGATTTCCCACGGGTCGCGCCCGGCCTCTCCGCAGTGCCGTTCGAGGAACGCGAGTTTTCTCCGGTACTGCGCCGGGCTGATGGGCGTCTGTATGTTCCAGCGGTCGGCGCACCGCGCCGCCACCTTCAGCATCGTCCGCGACCCGCGGGCGCCGATGGTGATGGGCGGACGGGGCGACTGTAGGGGCTTGGGGCTGCAATAGGCGTTCTCGGTCCGGAAACACTCGCCGTTGAAGGTTACCGCCTCCTCCACCCACATTCGTTTGATGATCGCCACCGCTTCGGTCAATTGTCGGGCCCGCTGCCCCATGTCGGGAAAGGGGAAACCGTAGGCGGTGTGTTCCTCCGCGAACCAGCCGGCGCCTAGGCCGAGCTCCAACCGTCCTCCGCTGATCACGTCCAGACACGCGGCCATCTTGGCCAGCAGCGCGGGATTCCGGAACGACACGTTGGAGCAGAGGGTGCCGACGCGAACGCGCCGGGTCAGCGCCGCCAACGCCGAGAGGGTGACCCATGACTCGTGGAAGGGGGCGGTGGGCGGCGGCAGCGGATGGAACAGCCTGGAGGTGAAGAAGTGATCGTTCAGCCATACCGAGTCGTAGCCCAGTTCCTCCGCCCGGAGCGCCACCTCACGGATATGGTCGAAATCCACTCCGGTCTGGATCGGAGTCACACCAAAGGATACTCGCCGGGACATGGATCGGACACTAGATGGATGCGAGCTTTTTCAGGATGGCGTCGTGCGCGATCTGCTCGGATTCCGAGCCCTCGAAGGTGACGCCGCCCAGCACCCTGGCGGTGGGAACCCGGTCCTCGAATACGCCCTGCACGGTGATGTGGAAATACGCCAGGGCCGAATGGCCGCCGGCATCGTTCACGTCGGTGAGCGCGTCCCCGGTAGCTCGAACTTCCCGAGCGCGGCCCTTCACGTAGTAGGCCATGTCCTTATCGATCACCAGCAGCGTGATGCGGCCGTTCCGCCTGATGTCCGTGGCGCACTCCCCATCGCCCCAGGTGGCGAGATCGAGATTTCCGCCGTCCCTGGCGATCACGTCGGCGTAGCTGAGCATGCCGGCGTTGGCCCAGCCTTCCTCGTCCACGGTGATCATCTGGACCACGCGATTCTGCTTCCCTTCGAGGTCGCCGGGTCGCAGGAGCGCCAGCGCATCGTCGGGGAGGTCTTCGGATACGAACCGGGCCAATGGAGGCTCCTTTCCCGGGTTACAGGATCTTTGTACAGCGTTTCAGGACTCTGGAGCCCACTGCAGCTCGCGTTCCATGAAGTCCACCACGGAGGGCCAGGCGAGACCGGCGGCATGGGCGTGATAGCCCACCGCGCCGGGGTCCACGAAGCCGTGTCCGCCGAACGGATAGAAGTGCCATTCCAACGGTTGTCCGTTCTCACGGAACGCGTACATCATCCTGTCCTGGACCGCGATGTTGGTGACGACGTCGTCCGCGCCGTACAGGTTGATGGAAGGACAGCGGATACGCTTGGCCTTCTCCCAGGGTGGGATGGGCCTCATGTCGGTCGGGGGCTCGTCCCGCACCGTGGGATAGTAACCAACGAAGGCCCGTACCTCCGGCGTTGCCGCCACGAAGTTGATGGCGATCCTCCCGCCCATGCAGTAGCCGCACACCGCCACCCGCTTGTTGTCCACGTGGGGCTGGGAGAGCAGGAACCGCCAGCCTTCGGTGAGTGCCCGTGTGAACTCGTCGTCGGAGGTCTTGGCCTGGATCCCGGAACCGGTCTCGATGTGCGTGGCCGCGGGGTATCCGAGCTGCTCGAACACGTTGGCAGCGAAGGTGCTGTATCCCAGGGCGGCGAATTTGCGCGCCTCGATCTTGATGTAGTCCGTGAGCCCGGACTTCGGGTGAATCAGCAGCAAGGCAGGCCCGGGCTCCGTCCGTTGAGGATGCACGAGGAAACCTGCGACGCCGTGGTCCTGACTGTTGAGTCTGCGCTCGATGAGCTGCATGGGTCCTCCCTGCCTGGAATGGATGGCCCGGAGCGTAACACGAACCCGTGACACCGGAAAGAGCGTGGCGGGGCGTGCGCGCTACCAGAGAACCGGCGCTGGATGGAAGGTGCAGGTGTCGAGGAGTAACTTCACGGGTTCCGGGGTTTTCCCTCGAACGCGTCGAGCCGGTCGTCGGGCAACGGCTCGAAGAAAGTGGACGGGAGGGTCATTCCCCGATCGATCCCCACGGGTCTCGGTTCCGTCGGCGGTCTCGCGACCGGTCGGATTTCGGCTACCGGCATGTTGCGTCGGCAGACAAGAATGGTTTCCCCGTCCTCGACACTGGTGAGATACCGGGACGGATTCGCCTTTGCGTCGGCTACGTTGACTCGAATCATGTCATGTCCCAATTATGGATCATGTACAAGACCAACTTCAAACGGCGCACCTTGGCCGGGTGGGGTACATCCGGGGTTTCGCCTTGACTTGCCACCTGAAATCGGCAATGGGTACGGCTATGCGAGTCATTGATGCGGATGGTCACGTGAACGAGTGCCCGGCGACCTTCGACGACAAGTACCTGGATCCGGCGTTCCGGTCCCGGCGCCCCGCCATTGTCGGGTCTGGGGGCATGTTCTACTGGATGATCGGCGAGCAGGTCTTCCCGCGGCGGTCGGGCCCGGGTTGCAACAACTTCAGCACCCCGGCCCGCATCGACGGCAAGCCCACCAGGCACGGCGCGCTGATCGAGGGGCGTAACCTGGACAGCCTCGACAGCCAGGAGCTGACGGATCTCAACGCCCGTCTCGAAGCGTTGGACGCCGAGAACATCGAAGTCCAGGTCATCTATCCAACGCTCTTTCTGGCCTATCCGCTGACCTCCGAGCCTCCGCTCATGACGGCCCTGTGCTCGTCGTACAATCGCTGGATGGGCGATACGTTGGCGGGGAGCGACCGTCTCAAATGGGCCGGCGTGGTCAATCTGGAAGACGTGCCCGCGGCCGTGCAGGGCGTGTACGAGGCCAAAAGCCTCGGGGCTTCGGGCATCATGGTGCTCGGGACCGCGGGCGACCACACGCTCGACAACTCCATGTTTCTGCCGTTCTACGAGGCCATGGCGGAGACCGACCTGACCCTGGGGGTGCACGTGGGTTGGGCGTGCCCTTCGCTGAACAATCTCTACAGCGAGCTTTACCCCTCGTGGCTGACCGCGTTCCTCATGCCGGTGCTGATGGGTTTCGTCTCCTTCATGACCGGCGGCGTGCTGGATCGGTTCCCGAAGCTGAGGGTGGTTTTCCTGGAGGCGGGGTGCCTGTGGATTCCCTTCGTCATGGACCGCCTGAATCACCGCTTCCCTCACGCCCGAAGGCTGGCCAGGCTCTATCCGCAGATCACCGTCAACGCCGCTGCCGAGCCAAACGAATACCTCAGCCGCGGCAACCTGTACTGGAGCGCGGAGGTGGAGGACGGCATGTTGCCCCAGGTCATGGGTCTGGTGGGGGAGGAACAGATCGTCTTCGGCTCCGACATGCCCCACTCGGACCGCGAGCGCTTCGCGGCCAGGACGCTGCTGGAGCGAGACGACGTCAGCGAATCGGGGAAGAACGCGATCCTCGAGGGCAACCCGGCGCGCCTCTACGGATTCTAACCTGCTACGGAGGAGATGATGGCAGACGCGATGCTACAAGGCAGTTGTCTTTGCAGGGCTGTCCGCTACGAGATAAGCCCCCCGTTCATCCGGTTCACCCACTGCTACTGCATGCGTTGCCGAAAGGCCACGGGCGGTGTGAAGTCCAGCAACATCTCGGTGCCGCCGGAGCAGTTCCGCTGGATCTCCGGCGAGGAGGTCATTTCCCGGTGGGACATGCCCGAGGCGCGGGCCTTTGCCATCGCCATCTGCACCAAGTGCAACTGCCCGGTGCCGCGTCCTACCCGGGATCTGCAGCGCATGACCATTCCCGCGGGCAGCCTTGATGACGAGCCCGGCGAACAGCCGTCGGCCCACCGCTACTGGAACAGCCGCGCCGGATGGGCCGCGACCGATGAGTCCGACCTCCCGTACGAGGACTGAGCGGACGTGGCGGAGCAAGACCGTGAATTTCTGGTGGGCTCCGTATGGCCCACCAACCGCTCCGGAGTCCTCGGCGACACCGAGCTCGATCCCAGGCTGCCGTCGAGCATCAAGCTCGTCTACGTCACCATGGATTTTCAAGAAGGCACCGAGGAGGAGTTCACCCGTTCCATACCGGGTTACGAGGCCGAGGCCGCGGGGCTGATGGAGCAGAAGCCCGACCTCATCCGCGTGCTCGGCGCCCCGCCCTTCATGATCCTGGGATTCGACGGCGAGCGCCGGGTCATCGAGGGTTGGGAAAAGAGGTACGGCGTGCCGATGTTCACCTCCGGGCAGAACCACGTGCGCGCCCTCAGGGCCCTCGGGGTCGAACGATTCCTCGGCGCCACGTACCTGCCCGACAACCTCAACAACATCTTTGCCCAATATCTGCGGGAGGCAGGCTTCGACGTCATCGCCATGGAAGGCATGGACGTGCCGTTCCACGAGGTGCCCCACATCCCGGCCGCCGACATCGCCGAGCACCTCAAGCAATCGTTCCGCCGTCATTCCGGGGTCGAGGCCCTCTATCTGCTGGGCTCGGCCTGGAAGGTCCTGGACGTCATCGACGACATCGAGGACAGTCTGGGAGTGCCCGTGGTCTATCCGCTCAATGCCTCCAGGACTTGCAGTTGGACAGGCGCCAAGCGGACCTTCCTGGGTTCTTTTTCCTCGGCATCTGGACCGTAGCTTTGACTGCGACGATTCGTTCCAGTGTCAAGAATGGTAAACCCATTGGTTTTTTCTGATTGGCATGACGCTTTCGCGTCTAGCCATAACGTTGGCAGCCATCGCTTCGGGGAGGTTTATCCAATGAAAAAAACTTCCTTCGGAACGGCGAGGGTAATTGTTATCGCAGTGAGCATTGTCAAAGGTGCCAAATACATAAAATTTTTCATGGCCTTCAAATTGCAAGGAAGCAAAGACAAGTACCGGTTATGTGCAGTTAGGCCACTTGCATCAGCCTCTGATAAAGAGGCAGCAGATATGGACTCCTTTATTGGCATGACTGCACGTGCTTACGGGAAATCACCGGTAGCCACGCTCGAAGCACAAGTTTCCGATTTTTCATCGGAAGTGGTGAAGTAACCTTGCCCTGTGGAGTACGATCATCAAGCCTTGCGGGATAAACACCGCCGCAGGTCAGGATCGAAAGGCGTCGCCCTTGTGTGCCCCGCTGATTGATTGCGTCAATTACGCGATCTGGCTTCTTCCACCTCCTGATCACCCTGTTGTGATCCATTTCATAGTCGGCATCAGTTGACTCCGGCACCGTGAACGGCTCGGCTTGCAGCAACGTCACGACGCGAACCGCGACATGGTGACGGGGGTGTACTCGTCCGGGGCCTGGGTGACCACGAGCTCCGGCTCGATGCCGTAAAGGCGGCGGGCATTGCCGCCCAGCATTTTCTCCTGGGCGCTTTTCGGGACGTTGTGCTTGGTCATGTTGTCGATGGCTTCCCAGACGTCCGCGGCGTCGAGGTGGGGCATGTCGGAGGACCACAGGCCGATGTCCTCGTACAGGTCCCAGAGCCGGAAGGTGATCTCCTCGTCGCCCTCGAAGGCGATGAAGCAGCTTTTGTAGAAGACTTCCTTGGGGTCGCCGATGTTCTCGTTGGTGTGCCTGTAGAGGTCGAGGTAGCCCTCGGCCTTCTCCAGCACCAACGGCAGCCAGCTCGAATTGGACTCCAGGATCGCCACCTTGAGGCGCGGGAACTTCTCGAGCCAGCCGGTCATCAGGACCACGCCGGTCCAGGTCATGGCCTCGGCGATGAAGCCGTAGGCAGCGTCGCCGGCCTGCTTCGAGCCCATGGCCTGCATGATGTTGGCGACGAACTGGCCGGGCGAGTATACGAGCACGGTGTCCTCGTCGGCGAAAAGGCGCTTTCTATCCGCCCCCATGCGCTCTTCGAGACCCGGAGACAGGGGCTCGCCACGGGACGGGAAGGTGTGCATCCCCAGCACCATGCCGAGATCTTCGAACTCCTTCCACAGCGGGTCGAACTCGGGGAAAGTGGGATAGCGGTTGAGCGCGATGATGGGCCGCACCAGCGCGGACTTGAAGCCCCGCCTGGCCACGCGCCGGAGCTCGTCGATGGCCCGGTCCACGTCCTGCAGGGGCAGCACCGCGGCGGGGTACATCCGCTTCCGGTCGGCGCCGCAGTAGTCGTAGACCCAGTCGTTGTAGGCTCGGGCGCACAGGAGGGCGGCCTCGGCGTTCTCCACCAGGGGCAGGTAGACGAACGTCGAGGGGAAGATCATCACCTGGTCGATTCCGGACGCGTCCATGTCCTTGAGCCGCACGTGGGGGTCCCGCGCGCTGGCGTTGCGGCCGATCTTCTCGTCCCATTCCCTGGTGCCGGGCGGGGTGTTGCCGATCTCATGCTTGGTAAGGCCCGGGTGCCACGTCTCCGCGGGATATTTCCACTCGTTGGGGCTCCGGAAGCTGATACGGGAGTTGCGCACCAGCACGAGGCGGTCGGCGTCCCGGTAGAAATGCGTCTTGGCCAACTCGCGATGGCGCTCGGGAATGTACTTGTCCCATACCTCCGGGGGCTCGTAGATGTGGCTGTCGCAGTCGAAAACGGGAAAGTCCTTGGTACGACCCTTTGCGCTGTAAGCCATGATGACCTCCTGTCGGTGGGTTATGTCGGTCCATGACAAATCCCCATGGGGTTGTCAATCGAATCTGCGCTGGCAGCCGGTGGCTTGTCCGGTTTCCGATCCCGGGGGAACTTCCGCATCTTGAGCGGGAAGGCCACGTTGGTCTCCGTGGTCATATGCGGGAACAGCGCGTAGTTCTGGAACACCATGCCGATGTTGCGGCGGTAGGGCCGGACGTTGGCCAGGGAACGGCCGTCCAGCTCCAGCGTGCCGGCGGTGATCTCCTCGAACCCCGCGGTCACCTGGTCCCGCGGTCCGCCGAGCAGCACCGGCGTCAAGTAGAAGCCGAGGCAGATGATGAACACCAGCGTGCAGCCGTTCACCACGCCGGGCAGGCTCAAGGGAAGAAAGACCGTACGGAAGCCTGGAAGGGAGCAGCGCCCGGGCTCGCCGCCGCCCGCAGGTGGTTCGGATCGATCTTCTGCATGGCGGCGTAAATGGACATGATCACGTAGGGGATCAGGATGTGCACCATGCCCAAGGTGGTAGCGAAGCCGTTGAACAGGATCTGCGGCACCGGGTCGAAGCCCCCCAGGCCGGCAGCCTGGTCACCGGCCCCTTGTTGCCCAGGATCACCAGCCATGAGCAGGTGCGGACGAGAAAACTGCTCCAGAAGCTCATGGCCACCACCAGCAGCAGGACGAAACCCAGCGTACCGCCGTACCGTACGATGACGTAGGCCAGCGGATAACCGAGGATCAGACAGATCAGGGTCACCAGAAAAACGAATCAGAACGTGTTGCCCAGCACCCTGGAGTAGAGCGGCGACGAGAAGAACTCCCGGTAGTTGGCGAGGGACAGCGTCGGGTCGGTCAGAGCGTTCAGATTGGTGCCTACCCAGAGCGGATCGGGCGAATAGACCAGCGGCAGGTTGTCCTTCCACGTGGACATCATGCGCGCCTTTTTCTCCGAAATGTGCTCATGGGCTCCGGCAATCCACGGTCCGGTATTCATCAGGCGGCGGAAAACCTCCAGATTCTCCGGCTTCAGGCAGAACTGGGCGAACCCCAAGCCTCCGCCGCGTTGGGCGTGCCACGGGCCACGACCCAATTGGAGCGGCGCATGCGGGCCTGGTTCCGGACCACCTCGAGGGGGCGCTCCCTGCTCCACCGCCACCCCGGCGCGGGTGTTCCACATGGGCATCATGTCGACTTCGCCGTCGCGCACGAGCTGCACCGACTTATCATCGCGCCGGCCGCCACGCTGTCACCGATGAAAGCCCGCCGGGCACATCAAACACAGTCGGGATGATCAGGAAGAGGTGGAACGCACGGCCGCGCAGGTGTGGAATGCGCAGCCGCGGAAGCTAATCCTTGGTGGGCCAGACCGCCTGCGAGGCGAGGTCCTGCCAGGCCGCGGGGCGGCAGGTGGCCTTGGCGGCTTCATCCGGCTCCAGGGCCGCGTCCCAGTCGTTGCCCACGAAGCGGCAGCCGGTAATGCCCTGGGACGCGTCGGACACGAGCCAGCGGACGGGCGCGGCCATGACCCCGGGCTGGACCAGCCTGGTGCGGTCGAAGGGGGCGCTGTCGGGGATGAAGCTCGTGTTGGTGGGGCCGCCGGGAACCAGCACGTTGACGGTGACCCCGCTGTCTTCCAGGTCCTTGGCCCAGCTCGTGGTGGCGGCTTCCAGGGCGGCCTTGGACATGCCGTAGGGCGTGTAGGCGCCACGGAACATGGTGTCGAGGCTCGTGGTCACGTTGACGATGCGCCCGGATCCCTGCTTCACCAGATGCGGGGTGACCGCACGGGCCATCAGGAAGGCTCCCTTCCAGTTGACGTCCATGACCGATTGCCAGCGGTCGGGCTCCACTTCCCAGAAACGCACGGGCTCGCTCATGTAGTTGGCACGTACGGTCTGCATGCCGATGCCGGCGGCATTGACCAGCGCGTCGATGCGTCCGAACCGGTCGAGCACCGCGTTGGTCACCCGCTCGCAGTCATCGGCCCTGGTGATATCGGCGGTGAGGGTGATGAGCGCCCCTTCGTCGGCCACGCCCGCGGTGCTACGGGCCATGGCCTGGACCCGCTTCTCCCGGTTGTCGACGACCGCCACACGGGCGCCGTCCTCGAGCAGGGCCAGCGTCATGATCGTGCCCATGCCGCCGGCGCCTCCGGTGATGATGACGACCTTGTTGCTTAACGGCTTGTCCGGCATCAACCCTCCTGCTTGTTGGCCTTGTACTGCTGGTGGTTGCGGTCGAGAGCGGCCAGGCATTCCGGGTCGAAGTCCCGTTTCGCCACCGGCTCGGGTTCCCAGTAGCCGTGGGTGTCGGTGCCGCGCAGCAGCGCCGCACTGGCATGGTCGAACAGCGTCTGGTGCACGTGTGGCGCGATGAAATGGATCGAGTACCCCAGACGCCGGTCGTCCGACTCGTTGGGATTGGAGCCGTGGATCGTGGTCTCGCCATGGAAGGAGATCTCGCCGGCCTCCAACTCCACGTCCACTGCCCGGGACTCGTCCACGTCCTCCACGGTCTGGCCTCTGGAGAGGAGGTTGTTCTCCGCGAAGGTCTCCACGTGCCGGCGTGCGCCCTGGGTCTGGGAGCCGGCCAGCACCCGCATGCAGCCGCTCTTGACGGTGCTGTCGGTGAAGGCGAACCAGGCGGTCAGGGTCTCCCGGGGTTCCAGGCCGTAGTAGGTGGTGTCCTGGTGCCAGGAGACGAAGCGGGGGTCGTGGGCGTTCTTGGTGAAGAAGCTGGAGCCCCAGCACAGGATGTTCGGGCCGAGGATGTCATCCACCGCGTCGAGCATGCGCGGATGGCGGATCAACTCGTTGAGCCAGGGGAAGGGGAGGTGGGCCTTGATGCGGTAGCGGTCTTGTACTTCCCCGCCGATGGTCCGCTCCACGTCCTCGAGCTTTCGTCTGAGCTCCCGCGCGGATTCCCTGTCCATGATGCGGACGGGGAACAGAAATCCCTCGCGATGATAGGCGTCCACCTGTTCTTGCGTCAGTACCTTGGGCATCCCGGTCTCCGTCGAAGCGGTAGTATCCGTGGGTCGGACCAGAGGCTAGTGTCGTGTCCGGTAAATACGCAAGGTAATATACGGGTCTTTTTTGCCGTCGGCTGCGTTGCTCTTCCTCGCGTGGTATTGGCCACTGCTCGTCATCGCGCCTTGCCGACCACAAGAAATCCTGCGCATCTTGTCTTGCGACTTTATCTTGCGTATTTACCGGACACGACACTAGTCTGTCGTCGGCAACGCCTTCTGTCAAGCAAGTCCGTGGAATCCGGGCCTGACGCCAGGATGCTACAGCTTCGCGGCAGTCCTGAGGCTGGCGATCATCGAGATCCGGAGCAGGTACTCGTAGGATTTCTTCGGGTCCGCGGCGGTCTCGCGCATGGTACGGCGAAACTGCTGCTGCCGTGCCGGGTCGCGGGCTTCCAGGTTCAGCTTGTTGCTGGTGGAGTGGACGTTGGCGTATTCCAGCGCGATGGGCCGGCGCTGTCGATGGTAGCCGTCGAGCTCCGAGGCCGGCGCCTCTTCGCGCCACACTCGCACGAGCCTGTCCGCCAGATTGTAGCCGTCGTGGATGCCGCCGTTCATGCCCATGCCGCCCAGGGGATTGTTGATGTGGGCCGCGTCGCCGGCGAGGAATGCGCGCCCCCGGCGGTAGCGCTCGGCCACCCGCTGGTGCACCGGGTAGAGCGTTCTGTGCCGGACCGGGTAGGGCTGCCCGGTCGGAAGCACCCGCTGGAGTCGTCGCTCGACGCTGGCGTCGCTCAGCACCGAGGCGTCGCTCTCTTCCGGCCGGGTAGGAAACATCGCCCGCCAGAGTCCCGGGACCCGCAGCAGGAAGAACCACTCCTCCGGATCGGCGAAGTAGCTCACCGGCGCGAGCCCGGCAAGGTGGTCCTCGAACGGGAAGGGCGTGCTCACCACCAGGAACCGCTCCGGCCACGTGAACCCGTCGAAGGGGATGTCCAGGGACTTCCGTACGTTGCTGCGGCCGCCGTCGGCGCCCACCAGGAAACGGCCACGGAAGCGCCGGGTGGCGCGGCCTTGCGCCACCACCGCGGTGACGGACGTGGCGGCTTCTTCCACACCGGTCACCGCGCTGGAGAAGAGCACCTTGGCGCCGGGCAGGTCCGCAAGCTTCTCGTACAACAGCCGGTTGAGCTTGAACTGCTCGCACTGAAGCCGGTACGGGTGCGCCGTGACGTCGGCGATCTGTCCGAAGTCGAACTCCGCGATGCAGCCCGCGCGCTCGCGGTACTGGATGGTGGGGGCCTTGATCCCCATGGCCAGGAAGGCTTCCAGCACCCCGGTCGGCGCCAGCATGTCAAGGGTGGGCGGGTGGAAGGTGGAGGCTCGCAGGGTCTCCGGCAGCGCCGGCTCCGCCTCCAGCACGGTCACCGGCACCTCATGTCGAGCCAAGTGCAGCGCCACCACGAGCCCCACGGGTCCGGCTCCCGCCACCAGCACGCGATCGGCGTTCATGTCACCCGGTACGGGACACCCGGTTGCTTCCGTTTACCGGAAGTGCGGCATGACGTGCTCGCTGCAGACGTCGAGGTGCTGGAACTGGTCCCTGGCGGCGAAACGGACGATAAAGGTCTGTATCCCCGCTTCCGCGTATTCGTTGATGAAGTCGATCACTTCGTTTGTGCCGCCCGCCTTGACCACGAGTTGCGCGGAGACCTCTTCGTAGGTCTTGTGATAGTAGGCCTCCAGGAACGCGCCGCCCTCCCTGCGGGCCTTGTCGGCGTCCGGGTCCATGTGGATGGTGAGGTACAGGCAGCGGTGGATGTCGTCGGGGTTGCGCCCGGCGTCGCTGGCGAAGTCTTCGAGCTTCTTTCGGGATTCCCTGAACACCGGGAGCGAGGGGATGTTGGTGATCCAGGCATCGCCGTGGAGGGCGGCCCGCTTGAGTCCGCTGTCCACGTCGTTGCTCGACACCCATAGAGGGATTCCGGGCCGCTGCACCGGCTTGGGCAGCAGCGAGAGATTCTCGATGGTGTAATACCTGTTGGCGTGGGTGACGTCGTCCTCTGCCCACAGAAGCTTCATGATCTTGAGCACCTGGCTGAGACGTCCCGCCTTTTGGTTGAAGGGAACGCCGCAGGCCGTGTACTCCTCCTCGAACATCTTGTCGTTGCGGGACACGCCCACTCCCACCACCAGGCGCCCGCGGCACAACACGTCGACGCTGGCCAGGGCCTGGGCCAGCACCACCGGGTTGCGCATGGCCGCCAGCAGCACCGCGGTGCCGATCCTGACCCGCTCGGTCTTCACCGCCAGCGCTCCCAAGGTGCTGATGACCTCCAGCCGCGACTTGGCGGTGACGCTGTCGCCGATCCACACCGAGTCGTACCCGGCCTTCTCGACCGCGTCGGCCAGGTTGAAGACGGGGCTGAGGTCCGGGACCGCGGTCCTGGCCAGAATGACTCCGCGTGTGGGTAGCAGGATGCCGAAGCTGAGCTTTTGGGTCATGTGTTTCTCCCGACGATGTCAGAATCGAATGAACAGTTCCTTTGTGCCCTCGCTGGTGAGTTGCGTGATGGTGGTGATCCGGTCGCTGAACTCTTTCAAGGCGCCAAGGGAGCTGGAGCCGATGTCGATGAGGATGGAGAACAGCGAGAAGCCCAGCCGGTCCTTTCCCTTGCGGAAGCGCTCCGACCACTCCGCCGAAACCTGACACTCCCCATCCGTGATGAAAACGATGTCCCCTTTTTTATATCGTGATTTCTTCAGGCACTCCAGGGCGGCGTCCAGCGGCGTCTCGAAGTCCGTCCCGCCTCCGGGGAAGTGTTCCGCGAGATCCATGAGCTTGTCCGGCGCCACGTCGTTGCCTCGGCGGGTGGTCAGGTCCAGGACGTGCAGGGCGGTGTCCCTGGAGGAAAAGCAGATGGAGCGGAACGGCCGGCGCCGGCGGCGTGCAAGTTCCAGCAGGGTCAGGGTGACGGCCTTGGACCAGATCTCCTTGTCGCCTGCCATGGAGGAACTGCCGTCCAGGCACACCACCACCGGACCCTTGCGTTTCTCCTCCATGCCCCGGAGGGTGTACTGCAACAGCTCGTTCTCCAGCAGTCGGCGTTGAAAGTCCCGGTGCAGCAACGGGTGGTGCAGCGTCACCAGCTCCTGCGGCAGCAGGTGCTCCAGGGCGCCTCCCTGCTCCACCGAATGGAGCTCCTCGTTGGCCCGCTCGAAGGTGTGCTTGCGCAACGCCAGGGCGTGGGTCTTCATCCTGCCCACCATGCGGATGAGCTTCTTGAGCTTGTCGTTGCCGGCCAGCCGCCGGCCCAGCTCGAGCCGCCGGTCGGCGGGGAGGCGTCCTCCCGACCCCACGGCGCTGCCCCAGCGTTCCGCTTCCTCCACGGCTTCGTCGAGCTGCCGGGCGGCGCGAATGGCCGAGGCCCGCACCCGTGCCCGGGCCTCGCTCCCGACCCGGTCCAGATCCTCCGTCAACTGCCGCTGCTTTTGCCGGATGGAGGCCGCGTCACCCCGGAGCCTGCTCTTTAGCCGCTCCTCGATTTCGGCCAGCGCTTCCTCCTTGCCGGCGCCGTCCTCCTGCTCGCCCAGCTTGCCGGCGTGCTCCAGCATCTCCCTGGTCTTCTGGAAGTCCTCTTCCTGCTGCCGCAGCTTCCAGGTGTCCATCATGTCGTGGCGCGTCCACGGCTTCTCCGACTTGAGCATGGCCAGGAACCCTTCGCCCACCAGCAGCGTGCACAGGCCGGCCTTGCCCTCGTCCAGCAGGGTGATCTCCCTCAGGAGGCGGCCCACTTCGCCGTCGTGCAGCGCGGTCAGCAGGGTCCGGTTGATTGCCGCACTGGGCATCACGTCGGATTCGCCGGCGAAGACGACGTTGTACTTGAACAGCAGGCAGAAGACGTCCCGGAGGAGCGAGGGGAAGTGGGGGACGAAGGCCTGGCCGGCGCGCTCCAGCCCTTGCAGGGAGACGGCGTCCCGGCGAAGCTGCCCGTAAGCGTGCCGGTCGTAGCGATCGCTCTCGATCCAGTTGGTGTCGTCGGGCAGAGCGGGAGGCGCCGAGGCTTTCCGAGGGGCCTTCTTCTTCGGGGTCCGGCGGGCCACTACAAGCCCTCCAGCAGGCGCTTCTGAAGGGTTTGGATCTCGTCCCGCACGCCCTCCACCCGACCCGGGGGACGGTCCGAGCCGGATGCCTTCTCGAGGAGCTGGTCGACCCGGGCGAGGATGTTGCGGAGCTTGGTATGCCCCTCGATGAGGGCTTGGGAGCGCAGCTCCCCGGTCTCCCACGGGCGTTGCACGTATTCCCCGATCTCCCGGGCCTGGTAGAGGAGCTCCTGCGCCTCCTGCTCGTAACCGAGCACGATCTCGCGGATGGTGGCGCCGACGTCAGCGCGTTCGGACGGCTCCCGCCACAGGACGTGTTCCAGGAAAAGGAGGCTCCGGTCCGAGACCTGCGTGTCGCCCGCCAGATACGAGTGCGCCTTCATCAGCGCCAGGGATTGACGGTAACGCCGGTCGGAGGCGACGATCTGTTTCTTGCCGAGCTGTCGGCGGATCTCGGCCATGCTCCGATAGACGTGGGCCGGGACCGGCTGCGCGCCGGCCTCGCGCTGCATCTGGTTGAGGTCTTCGAGGGTGAGGCGGATTCGGGCTTTCCGCGCCGGCGCCTCGAGCATGCGCAGGAAGCGGTAGTCTTCCTGGATGTAGTCCACCACGAAGCGGAGCAGGAACCGGTCGTACAACGCCGTCAGCTCGTCGTCCTCGGGCAGCTCGTTGCTGGCGCCGAACAGGGTAATGAGCGGTACGTCGTGGACGTGCCGGCCGTTGTGGAACCGGCGCTCGTTGATGATGGACAGGATCGAGTTGAGGATCGAGGAGTTGGCCTTGAAGACCTCGTCCAGAAAGGCGATGTGGGCCTCGGGCAACTTGTAGGTAGTGACCCGCCGGTAGTCGTCCTGCTCCAGCCCCTTGAGGCTCACCGCGCCGAAGATCTCCTCCGGCGCGGTGAAACGGGTCAGCAGCCACTGGAAGTAGCTGGCGCCCTCGATACGGCGGCACAGCTCGTCGGCCAGCATGGACTTGGCCGTGCCCGGCGGGCCGATGATCAGCAGATTCCGGGCCGAGAGCAGAGCCGCGAGGGCGCCGTCGATGAGCTCGCCGCGTTCCAGGAACGTCTGTCGCAACTCGTCCCGAAGCGCCAGCAGTTTTTCCTTGGAAGTCATGCGGGAAGCCCGTTGGATAGTGAACGTGTAACAAAAGCCGGTTTGCGGCACAACATCCGTGTCCGCGTCCGTGCAAAGGGTCTGAATCAGCCTGTTTTATCTTGCAACGTCATGCGAGACGGTTTAATTTGTTTGGCAGCGGGACAGGTCACGGCTTCGGCCGCGATTGACAACAGAGCCGACAGGAGGAAAGCCCATGCCGATTATCACGATCATTCGTGGCGCCTTTGGCGCGGGTCCGGAGGTTGCCGAGCGGGTTGCCGAGGATTTGGGCTACTCGTGCGTGGACCGTGAGGTGCTGATCGAGGCGAGCAACCGCTACGGTATCCCCGAGGCCAAATACGAAGAGGTACTGGAATCGGGACCGCACTGGTGGGAGCGCTGGCGCGAGAGTCTCCGATTGTATCGCATTACGCTCCAGGCCGCCATGTGCGAAATGGCCCGCGACGGCGAGCTCGTATATCACGGCCACATGGGCCAGGAACTCCTGCCGGGTGTGAGCCACGCGCTCAAGGTGCTGCTGACGGCGCCGCTGGAGTACCAGGTGGAAAAGGTACGGGAGCGGGAAGGGCTCGACGAGGCCGGCGGCCGGCGTTACGTGGAAAACGTCAACAAGGCGCGGTCCCGGCGGATGGAAGCCGTCTTTGGCGCCGACTGGCGCGACCCGTCGCGCTACGACCTGGTTCTGAACGTCGGGCAGATGACCGTCGACACCGTGGCCCGGTTGATCGAGGACGCGGCCCGGAGCGTCGAGTACCAGAAAACCCCGGAGTCCGAGCGGGCGTTTGTGGATTTGTCACTGACGTCGCGGGTTCAGGCGGCGCTGATCGTGTCGCCCAAGACGCGGAATCTGAACGTGCGTGTACGGGCGGCGGACGGAGTGGTGCACGTCTCCGGGATCCTGACCCAGCCCGCGTTGCAGGAGGAGATCATCTCGGTGGCCAGGGAGGTTCCGGGGACCGACACGGTGGAGACGGACTTCGAATCGCCGCCCGTGGAGTACATGTTCCCGTAGCACGTTTGTCGGGAGGAAGCGAATGGCACGGAAGAGCATTCTGGTGACCGGGGGTACCGGTCTTGTGGGCGCCTATGTGGTGGGGATGTTGCAGGAGCGCGGCGAGCGCCCGGTGATCTTCGACGTGGCGGTCAACGAGCGGTTGCTCAACGCGGTCGAAGTCGATCCGGCGTCGGTGGAAACGGTGCGCGGCGACATCCTCGACCTGCCGCAGCTCCTGAGTGCGGTTCGCGATCACGACGTGGGCCAGATCATCCATCTGGCGGCGTTCCTCGGCGAGGAAGTGCAGCGGCGCCCCTATACCGGCGTGCGCCTGAATCTCATGGGCACCGTGAACGTGCTCGAGGCGGCGCGGCTGGAAAACGTGCCGCGGATCACCTTCCCCAGTTCCGGCACGGTCTATCTGGGCTCGCTGGGGGAGGGTCTTCGGAAGATCGACGAGACCATCCCGATCAATCCACCGTCGGTCTACGCCGCCACCAAGGGCGGCTCGGAGTTTCTCGGCAACACCTACTCCAGGATGTACGGGTTCGAGTTCGTGTGCGTCCGCTACGTGGGGGGGCTCTACGGCCCGTCGCCCACCACCATGAAGGCGACCCGTGAGCAGGGGATCCAGCAAATGATCCGCGCCGCGCTGAAGGGTGAGGACGCCGCCATAAAATGGCCCTATGGACCCACGGAGATCCTCTACGGGAAGGACGCGGCCAAGGCGACCGTTCTCGCCGCGCTGAAGCCGAAGCACAAAGACCGGCTCTTCCACATCGGGTGCAGCGGCATGGTCAACGGCGACGACATCCTCGCGGAGCTGAAGAAGCAGTTCCCGGAGTCCAGGGTGACGTTGCAGAAGGGTAGCAATCCCATGGCCTATCCGGAGACCCGGATCCTGACCGATCTCTCTCGCGCGTCGGAGCAACTGGGCTTTGAGCCCGACTACCCCCTCGACAAGGCCCTGACGGACTACGCCGAGACCCTCCGGAAGCTTGAGGGCCTGTAATTAGTGGTGGGCGCCGGGTTTATCGACTGGTTGGCGTAGCCCGGCGCCAACATACTCTCCGAAAGGTTATCGCGAATCATGGTCGTTGCCGTCGTCCTGGCCGCAGGTGCGTCCACCCGCATGGGAAGCCCCAAGGCGTTGCTGCCGGTGGAGGGCGTCCCGTTCATCGAACGCATCGTCCGCGCGCTGGAGCGGACCGGCGTGGACAGGACCCTGGCGGTCCTGGGCTACAACGCGGACGCCATGCGGCAGGCCATCGCCTATCTGGGAGTCGACACCGTGGTGAATCCGGACTACGCCCGGGGACAGCTCTCCTCCTTGCAGACCGCCATCCGGGCGTTGGAAGGCGAGCCGGTGGAGGCGATCCTGGTGCATCTCGTGGATCACCCTTTCATCAAGGGCACCTTGGTGGACCGGCTGATCGAGCGTTTCCGGGCCGAGCGGAAGCTCATTGTGGTGCCCCGGTTTGCCGGCAGGCGCGGCCATCCGGTGCTGTTCTCCAGCAGGCTCTTTCCCGAGTTCCTGGCGGCGTCCCTGGAAACCGGTGCCAAGCCGGTGGTGCGGGGGCACCCCGAGGAGACCCTGGAGCTGGAAACCGGCGAGGAAGGTATCCTCATCGATATCGACACGCCCGAGGAATACCGCAAACACGTAAGGAGCCGATAGTGTCCAGGTTGAACCTGAATTTCGCCTGCGGCAGCTACGATCTTCTGCGCCCGCTCTGGGAGAAGGTGGTGGAGCCCGCGGGCATCGATCTTAACGTGATCACCATGGCGTCGCCCGAGCGCCACGGCCGCATGCTGCGCCACGAAGAGTTCGACGCGTGCGAACTGTCGCTGGTGGGTTACCTGGTGGCCCATGACCAGGGCCGGGACTTCACCGCCATTCCCGCGTTCCCGCACCGGCGTTTCCGCCACGGCTACATGGTCAAGCGCACCGGGTGCGGCATCGAAAAACCCTCCGACCTCAACGGCAAGCGGATCGGCCTGGATACGTTGCAGAACTCCGCGGGCCTGTGGATGCGCGGGATCCTGCAGGACTATTATGGTCTGGACCTGGCCACGGTGGAGTGGTGGTGCCAGGAAGAAGAGGACGTGCCGCTGGAGCCGGCTCCGTGGATGAAGATTCACCGGGTGGCCGGAGGCCGGAACATCGACGAGATGCTGTGCGCGGGGGATCTCGATGGAGCGCTCTATCCCGAGGTTCTGCCGTCCATCCGGGCGGGCTCGGACAAGGTGGCGCTGCTGTTCCCGGACCCCAGGCAGGCGGAGGTCGAGTACTACGGCAAGAGCGGCATCTTTCCCATCATGCACACGGTGGTGATCAAGGACGAGATACTCGAGCGCGCCCCGTGGGTGGCGGTCAGTCTTCTTCAGGCCCTCCAGCGCTCCAAGGAGGTCTGTTACGAACGCATGCGGGATCCCCGGAGCCTTGCCCTGGTGTGGGCCAGGGAAGAGTTGCAGGAGCAGCATGCAATCTTCGGACCCGACCCTTGGCCCTACAGCCTGGATGCCAACCGGCCCGTGCTCGAGGCCGCGGTGCGCTACGAGTTTGAGCAAGGCATGATCAAGCACAAGCCCGCGGTAGAAGAGCTGTTTTTCCCGCCTTCCCTCCAGGAGATCCAGCACTACGTCTGAAACCCGACGGCCGTTGGGGGTGACATGACGCGCCTGACGGTTTGTTGACGCCATCCACCGCGCCTGTGGAAAACCTGTTCACAGGCGCGCATTGAAGCCGGTTGGAAGCCCCGTGACAAGCCTGTTTTAACAACCTGCACAAAGTCCAATCACGGTTTCGCCCGTATTTTCAACTCCTTACCGCTGATTGGGTCCTGGAAAGGGATGTGCGGTTCACGCCGGACGCAGACGGCTCATATCCGGAAGGTGCGGTGGGTGCTCGGGGCGAACAGATCCTCGATGGGTATTCGGCGGTCGA
The DNA here is from genome assembly GCA_963422385.1 of Binatia bacterium. Lineage (GTDB taxonomy): Bacteria > Desulfobacterota > Binatia > UBA9968 > JAJDTQ01 > JAJDTQ01. Next base: position 3,214,411 of record OY729432.1, read on the forward strand.
TCATGCCCTGCTCGTGCATGTAACGCAAGAATGTTTCAAGGGTCTTGCGGTTGGATTCCAGGCCGTAGGGCCAGAAATCCTCGCCCATGGTCTCCACCGTCTGGCAGGCGTGCTCGGTCAGGAACGGCAACGTAAGGGGCAGGGCGCTGGTCTGCGTCAGGTCGGCCATCGCCAAGTCCTTGGCCTCGGAAAAGCCCTTCATCAGGGTGGTCGCGACCCAAGGATGCTCATCGAGAAGCTCCCGCCTCATGGATACCGTGTGCATGATGGGGAAGATGCCGGTGCGGTTGAAGTAGTCCCGCTCGACCTTCCAGGGTTCCCGGAAGAGCCGGCGCACGCTGCCGCTGGAAGGGTCGAATGTGGAAGGCGTCCGGGCCGTGATCAACGCATTTATCTCGCCGTCCGCCAGCATCCGCGCCAGGGACCGGTCCGGCGGGGCGAAGCCCAGGCTGATGCCGGCGGGCGCCACCGGCTCGAAGGGGAGGCGTCCCGGGTCTTCCAGGCCGCCCTGGACCCATTCGACGTCCTCGGCGCGTAGGCCATAGTCGTCCGAGAGGCTTCCGCGCGCCCACACGGCCGCGGTCATCTGGTATTCCGGAACACCGATGCGCTTGCCCTTGAGGTCCTGCGGCGTTTCGACGCCGGAGCCGCCGTGAACGAAGATGCAGGACTGGCGGAAGAAACGAGACGGGAACACGGGAATCGCCACCAGGTCGTCGACCCCACGCCCCCGGCGCACCACGTAGCCGCCCAGGGAGGTCTCGGCCACGTCGAATTCGCGATACTGCATCATGCGCCAGAAGGTTTCCTCCACCTTCAGCGTCAGGCAGTTGAGCCGGATGCCGTCGGGCCGCACGCGCCCGTCCCGCAAGGCCGCGGTGCGGTCATAGTGGCCGCACGCCAGAGTCAGGTTCAGCATGATATCTCCACCGGCCTGAACTTCCCCCGGGAAGTTCGGACTGATTGACAGGCTTCCGGCAGATTAGCTAAAGCTGGATCAGTTTTCCAGCCAGCACCCAAAGGGGATTGCCATGAGTGATACGCCGACGCCGGTCAAGAGATGCCTGGTGCGGACCATGTCCGACACCATCGAGACGGACATCCATCGGGTTCACGTCATCGCCAACGAGATCCTCCCACGTTACCACAAGCCTGAACTTTCCTTCGAGGAACTGCGCAAGGTGGCGGACGGCCCGTTCGACTTCTTCCTGGCGCCCATCCTGTTCGAGGAAGACTACCGGCGGGACCCGAGCATCATCTACAACGAGGGCGTCCGCCGGGAGATACGCGGTCACGCCCTGGAGATCGCCCGCCGGCACGGCTTCGACGTCAACCCGCCGGACTTCATCCCGGGCGTCGAGGAGTCGTTGCGCGGGGCCCGGGACGCGGGCCTGAACAACATGGTGCTTACCACCAGCGGCCGGCGCTACAAGCACCGGGTCATGGAGGAGCACGGCATCAGTGAATACTTCGACGAGATCATCGACCGCGACGAGACCTACTTCAGGAAGGAGCAGGGCATCTACCACCTGTTCCGGAAGCTCGACAGGAAGCTCGAGGTGATTCTGCTGTCCGGAACCGCGAGCTACCTGCGGGCGGGCAACAACCTGGAGTTCGCCACGGTGGCCGGCAACGATCTCTCGGTGTTCACCGTGGCCCTGGCCACCGAATACTCCTACAACGACGAGGAGACGCTGGCCGCGGCCAAGCCGAAGCTCCTGATACGGAGCCTCGACGAACTGTTCCCGAGGCTGCGCGAGGCGGATGGCCCGCTTTCGGAAGCGGCCACCGATCGCCCCGCGTCCTCTTCGGCGGCGTAGCCTCCCGGGTACAGGCTTCTAGCCTCGAGACCACTTGGTCTTCGGAGTCTCCAGCGGCTCCCCATCCACGTGAATCGAGTCCACCCGCTCGTTGAAGAAGCACATCAAGTCCCTGATCTTCGGGCACTCGGGAATGGTGTCCTCGTAGCTCCAGACGGTATCTTCGAACACCTTGCCGCCTGCGTTGGCGGACCAGTAGCCGGCCATGCCCTTGTAAGGGCACCGCGACGTGGTGTCGCTGGGTTCCAGCAGGTCCATGAGCACGTCCTCGCGCGGCAGATAGTAGCGGATCAGGTGTCCGGTCTCGAGGACCAGCCGGGGCCGCCTGGAATCCGCCACCATCTCGCCCCCGAGGGTCACCTGCACGTGGCGTGAGCTGTTGAGCACGTCCACTCGCTTGTAGGGATCCCGGGCATGGACGAAGACCTCGTCCTCCTCCTCGTACCAGGCGTCCATCCGGTTCCAGTAGAAGGAGAGGTATCCCGCGATGTCGCGCGATTCCGTCCGGGGATGGATGTAGCTCCAGGCCACCGACTCGGCCGTCTTGCCTCCCGCGGCCACGTTCCAGTAGGAAGCCTCGCCCTTGACCGGGCAGCGGGTATGGTGGTCGTTGGGAGTCAGGATCTCCATTCGCACGTCGTCCGGCGGGAAGTAGTAGACCGGAACGTGCCCCGCCTCCCTCAGCAGCATGGCGCGTTTGGTGTCCACGAGGGTCTCGCCCCCGAACGTGACCCGCACGCGCCGCGGACTCTCCTCGAAGTCGAGCCAATGGTCGGAGTGCTCGCCGTAGCTTCGTGGTTTGTGTACGGTTTCCATGGGGGCTCCTCCGTATGGGGTTTCGTGCCTCATATGCTGACGGCGGATTCTGCTCTCGTGAAGCCGCCGGTGTCAAGCACGCCGGGCTTGTGCCCGCTACGCCTGTTCCCGCTTGGCAGCGCTCACTTTGCGTTGTAGAAGATCGAGAGTTCCTCTTGACAGGAAGGAAACCACGCGATGAAGCACAAGCCCGGTGACAAGGCGCCGGATTTCCGGCTGATGGATCAGGACGGCAGGCCCCACAAGCTCTCCGGCTACAAGGGCAAATGGGTGTTGCTGTTTTTCTATCCCAAGGACGCCACCCCCGGCTGAACGAAAGAGGCCCGTAGTATACGGGACCATGTGGCGGCATTCGATGAAGCCGGGGCTAAGGTCTTGGGGGTCAGCGTGGACCCGGTCAAGAGTCACGCCAGGTTCGCCGAAAAACACGGGCTTCCCTTCACGTTGTTGGCGGACGAGGAGAAAGAGGTAGTGAGGCTGTACGACGTCTGGGGCAAGAAGAAGTTCATGGGAAGGGAATACGAAGGCACGCACCGGATGTCCTTTCTCATCGACCCCAAGGGCAAGATCGCCAGGATCTACGAGAAGGTGAAACCCGCGCAGCACGCGCGGGAGGTGCTCGATGACCTGGCGGATCTGGCGTAGACTCCCGGTTGCCCGGTCAGGCTCCCGGGACCATGGTAGAGACTGTCCCATGACGGACCAGGCGTCGCAGAAAGAGGACGAGGGATTCATGGCCCAGGCCCTGACGGAGGCCGACGCGGCGCGACGTGAGGCCGAGGTCCCCGTGGGAGCGGTCGTGGTGCGCGCCGGCGAAGTGATCGGGCAGGGCCACAACCGGCGTGAGGCTCTGGCGGAGCCCACGAGCCATGCCGAGATCCTGGCTATCAGGCAGGCGTCCCAGGCGCGGGCCTCCTGGCGTCTGGAGGACTGCACGCTTTACGTCACCCTGGAGCCCTGCGTCATGTGTGCCGGCGCCATCGTGCAGGCCCGGATCAGACGGCTGGTGTTCGGTTGCCCGGACCCCAAGGGCGGGGCCGTGAGGTCGCTCTACCGAATCTGCGATGACTCGCGCCTGAACCACCGCGTGGCCGTCACCGAAGGCGTGCTGGGGGAGCGGTGCGGCGCGGTTCTCAAGCGATTCTTTGTGGCCCTGCGGGGGTCGGACGCAAGGGAGAGGACGGGATGAAATCGCCCTTCGCGTCGGATCGGTTCCGGCCGACTGCGGCCGTGGTCGCGAGCCACGCCCGTCGCACCGGTTGACCCCATGGATGCCACCGCAAGATTCATAAGCGCCTACGCAGCCTCCATGGACTATCGGGACCTCCCTCCCGACGCCGTTCACGAAACCCGCCGCCGGATACTGGATTCCCTGGGCTGTGCACTGGCGGCCTTTGCCGCTGAGCCGTGCCGCATTGCCCGGGATCTGGCGCCGGCGGTCCAGGGCGCCGGCGCGTCGCGAATCCTGGGCACCGGACAGTCCACCTCGCCGGACGTGGCGGCCTTCGCCAATACCGCCATGATCCGCTACCTGGACTGCAACGACAGCTTCGTGTCTCCGGGCGGGGGACATCCCAGCGACATGCTGCCGGCGGTGCTGGCCGCGGCCGACGTAGCCGGCGCCACCGGTCGTGCGGTGATTGCCGCGGTGGTGCTGGCCTATGAGATCTACGGGCAGTTCGCCGGCCGCTTCGCCACCCGCGAGAAGGGATGGGATCAGGGACTCTTCATCGGCATGGCCAGTGCCTGTGCCGCAGGGAAGGTCCTGGGGCTGCCCGAGGACCGGATCGCCCATGCCATTTCCATGACCGCGGTGTCCCACGTGCCGCTGGGCCAGACCCGGGTGGGGGAGCTGTCGATGTGGAAGGGCTGCGCCACGGCCATGGCCGTGCGTAACGGGGTCTTCGCCGCGCTGCTCGCCCGTGGCGGGATGGAGGGGCCGCCGGAACCCTTCGAGGGCCGCTACGGCCTGTTCGAACAGGTGACCGGGCCGTTGCAGCTCGACGGATTCGGCGACGGGCGGGCAGGCGTGCCGTTCAAGCTCACGGACACGAGCATCAAGTACTTCCCGGCGCAGATCCACACCCAGGCCGGCGCCGCCATGGCCCTGGAGCTAAGGGATGAGTTCGACCTAGGCGACCTGGAGCGGATCCGCATCACAACCTACGATGTGGCGGTCCGAAACGCCGCGGGCGAGCCGCAGAAATGGGATCCCAAGACCCGTGAAACCGCGGATCACAGCCTGCCCTATGTCGTTGCCGTTACCCTGACCGACGGCGCGCTCATCCCGGCCAGCTTTGACGAGAAGCGTATCGAAGACCCGGTTCTCCGGCCGCTCATGCGCAAGGTCGAGGTCAAGGAGGACCCCGAGGCAACCCGCGACTACCCCGGGCGGCAGCGGGCGCAAATGGAGATCGCCCTGCGTTCCGGGCGCCGGTTGACCCGAACCGCGGACTATCCCAAGGGCCATGGCCGGAATCCGCTGTCGGACGGCGAGTTGGAGCAAAAATTCCTGGGTCTTACGTCGGGTGTCTTGTCCCGGACGCGGCAGATGGCCCTCCTGGAGCGACTGTGGCGATTCGATGAGCTTGAAAATCCGGATGGCTTGTTCGAAGCTGCACGCGTAGAGTCTACGAAATAGGCGCGACAGGCCTGTTCCCGAGACCGGCAGGAAAACCCGAATACGTCATCCCGGACTTGGTCCGGGATCCAGGAGGGGCGGGGATGAGGATGCACCAAGGAAGGCCCTTTCGCAGGAGGATGTTTCATCATGTCCAAGCTGACGCAGTTTCGTTCGTGGAACTTCAACGCCGAGGACCTGGATAGGACGGTGAGTTTCTACCGGGACGTCCTCGGGGCGACCGTTCGCAAGCGCCACGTGGTCGCCGGCGTCGACGTCGTCCGGCTCAATCTCGGCGACGCCGTCCTGGGCGTATTCGATGCCTCCAAAGACCGCCACCCGCGCGTGCCTCACCACACCTTCGAGATCGAAGGTTCAGGCGAGCCCGAGGAGTTCGTCAAGGAAATCGAGTCCAGGGGCGCCAAGGTAAGCGAGATCCGCCGCCACGGCGACGGCAAGGGATACTCCGTCTACGTCATCGACCCGAGCGGAAACCGCCTGGAGCTTTCCACGTCGTCGGGGTAGCGGAACTTGACGCGGTCAGCCGGGTTTTCCCGGCTGTGCATTTTCATCGATCGGATGTTCTTCGATGCGAGGTGGCATCTTGACGTTGACCCGCTTGTGGCCTATAGCCACATCCCATCTGATTCGGCGGCTGTACCCGAAGGTGATTATAGTTCCCAATCCGGAACAGATCATCGGGTTCGGAATCCACGCGGCGTACCGGGTGGCGACCGGAGAGATCATCGTGCGGTGCGACGGCCATACGGTGCTCCCACGTGGATACCTGCACCGCGCGGTGGACACGTTGCAAAGGACGCGGGCGGCCGTTGTCGGCGGCCGACAACGGCCGCCCGGCACCACGTTCTTCGAGTGCGCGGTGGCGATGGCGATGACCATTCGCCTAGGGGCGGGCGGCGCCCGCCACCGACTGGGCGGCCGTGCGGGGCCGGTCGGCACCGTCTTCCTGGGCGCGTACCAGCGCGATGCGTTGGAGACGGTGGGCGGCGTCGACGCAGCCCTGGTCCGAGCCGAGGACTACGAACTCAACTACCGTCTGTCAGCGCACGGGAAAACGGTGTGGTTCGATCCCGGACTCGTGGTTACCTACCGGCCCCGCGGCACCTTGAGGGCCCTCGCTTGGCAATATTTCGATTACGGCCGATGGAAGCGGGTAGTGGTGCGACGACATCCGGCCTCCCTGCTGCCCCGGCACCTCGCCAGCCCGCTGTTGCTGCTGGGATTGATCGCCTCGCTGCTCCTGGCCATGGCCGGTGCCTCCTGGGCGGCAGCGGCACTGCCGCTCACGTACGTCCTCACCCTGGCGCTCGGCTCTCTGATGGCCGGCATCCGTCGCCGTTCGTACGCCGCGATCCTGCTCCCGCTGGTCCTCGCCACCATGCACCTGAGCTGGGGAATCGGTTTCTTTGCTCCGATTCGGGTCGGTTCGACCGAGACCGGCGCCCTTTCCCATTGAAAAGTGGGCGGATCCAGCCATGGCGGTCGGGGCACCATGCCGCAATCGAGGCTAGGCGCCAAGGATGCGTTGCGAGGTCCGGACACGCCCGGCACCCAGTCGGGCACGCAGTATTTCGTCATGGCGCAGTAGGCTGGCGTATCGCAAGGCGTGTCTTCCGCTCTGACGATCAGTCTCGCCGGCGGAGGATTGGCGGTCGCGCCCGGGATCCTGGCATATGCCGGCGTGGGCATCTTCGTGACGCACTTCAAGGGCGTCAATCGCCCGGATATCCGCCCGTGGGTGGTTGGCTTCGGATTGTGCGGCAATCTTGGCGCGCTTGTTCTGCTCTATCCGCAACTCGGCGACGCCGCGGCGGCTTGGGCCATGACCCTCGGCCTGATCGGCCGCTGCCTCCTCCTCGCGATGGTCTTCGGCCGAACGACGCGAATCGCTTTGCTTCCGATCCGGTTGCCGCGAGGTAGCGAGGCGGGTTTCTTGTGGGCAACCGGTCGATCCGTGTTCGGCCAATGAGGATCAAGATGACGAGAATCCTGGTCATTGCTCCGCTGGGCTCCGGGGCGTCCTCCACCAACGTGGTCGGGGGGAACACAGTGCTGGCCGCGGAGTCGGTCCGTGAGTTGGGTGAGCGGGGTTTCGATCTGGATGTTCTGGATACGTCGGGCAGTGTGACCAATCTCTCCCCGTGGCGAATCCATGTCTTTCGCTTGGCAAGATTCTTGCGGGTAATCCGGGGCGTCGTGAAGAAGATCCGACACACCCAGGTCGTGTTCCTCGTCATAGTCCCCCATTCGGCGCTCGTCCTGGCATCGGCCGTCTGGATAATCTGTAGGATCGCACGCCGGCCCTTGGTGCTGCGGCTCTCCGGGTCCGAGCTGAGCTTGGTGTATCGCGGATACGGCGCCATGGCCCGCTGGCTGGCCGATCGAACCTGGATGCGCTGTTCGTTGGTGTACGTCGAGACGCAGCAGTTGTACCGGGACTTCAACCACCGGACAACTTTTCGCTGGTTCCCCAATACGAGAAACGTCGCGGCGCCCGCCACGGTCCGACGGCGGCGCGGCGATCTCCGGAAGCTGATCTTCGTCGCCCGATTGCACATGGACAAGGGGCTGGCCGAGGCCCTCGATGCTTGCCGCCACCTGCCCGAGCAGTGTCATCTTCAGGTCTTCGGACCCGGCATGTCCGACACGGACTGGTCCCTGTTCGAGGGCCATCCCCGGGCGACCTATGGCGGCGTGCTGGAGCCGAAGGACATGCCCCGGATTTTGAGTGAACACGACTTGCTGCTGTTCCCCAGCTATTGTCCCATGGAGGGCTATCCCGGCGTCATCCTCGAAGCTTTCCAGATCGGCCTGCCCGTCATCGCCGCCAAGTGGGGCGGGGTTCCCGAACTCGTTCAACACGAGGAGTGCGGATTGCTGGTCGAGCCTCGCTCGACCAGCGGCCTGAAAGCCGCGATCGAGCGGCTGATGGACGATCCCGATCTATACTGGCGGCTCTGTGAGGGAGCCGAACGCCGAGGGGACGACTTCCGCAGCCCGAAATGGCATGACCGCATGGCTTCGGATCTGCGCAGCCTGTGCCGGACGTAGTTTCCGCTCAGCGACGGCGGCCCGGATTCTCCGGATCTGCGCCCGTGTGGAAGATGGATGATGAACTGACCGGCGTCGTGCCCCTGTCGTTGCATCTGTTGCTTTCTTCTCCTTGATGCGGCTGCGCTGGACTGCACCAGCATCCCTCGCCAAGGATGCTGTCGTCGGTTGGACGTTTCGGCAGGGGGGCACATCCCACGTCAAGCCACTAACGCCCTTGTTGTTAATTGGTTACAGAGTAGTCGCATCGGAAGTCTCATCAACCGCATCAGACGCCGAACCCGGTGACGACCCGCACGGACCCCCATCCTGTCACAAATGACGGACCATTTGGCGGCTGCCGTAGAACGGGTAGTTCAGAAACGGTTCGTCGATCCGCCGCATCAATCCAAGGTTCTGCGCACTCTCGCCCTTGAGCGTGTGGTACAGCGTGGATCGACTTCACGAAAGCAAGCGGCATTGTCGGCTCAAGCCGAGCTTGGGATGGCGTCGTCGTCGTGTCCTCATTGCGTATCCCTCCCTCTCCGATGGAATACACCTTGGCTACCTGTCCGATTTTCCGGGACCACATCAGGGCCGGGACTTCACCCGTCTCTGGCAGCCTGGATGGTTCGTGCGACGTATACCTGCGCGAGGTGGGAGCGGTAGGCGGGAGTGGCATTGACGTCCCCAATGGCGTTGACCCCGTCGGTGACAAGCACCGCGGCGCGCTCGATGGCGTCGTCGTCGAGCTTCTGTCCGCGCAGGGCGGCCTCGACCTTCTCGGCGCGGAAGGCCACGTCGGCCACGCCGGTAATCCCGATGGTGATGTCCTCGCAGACGCCGTCAGCGGATTCTTTCAGGCACACCGCGACGCCGACGATGGCGAAGCCCGCGGCCTGACGGGACGCCTTCCGGTAGGCGGACTTGTAGCCGTCGCGGGGGGGCATCCGGATCCCGGTGAGCAACTCCTCGGGCATGAGGCTGGTGGTCAGCATGGTGATGAAGAAATCGCGGGCGGGAATCCAGCGCTCGCCGTCGGGGCCCGTCGCCTTTAGCTCCGCGTCCAGGGCCAGGACCGCGGCCGGCAGATCCTCCGCCGGGTCGGCGTGGGCCAGTCCGCCGCCGATGGTGCCGCGGTTCCTTACCTGGACGTCGCCCACCACCCCCGCGGTCTGGGCCAGCAGCGGACACCGGCTGCGGGTCAGCTCGGATTCGGCCACGTCCGTGTAGGTGGCCAGCGCTCCGATGGCGATGCGGTCGTCCTCTTCACGAATGTAGTTCAACTCCGCGAGGCCGCCGATGTCGATGATGACCTCGGGCTTGGCGAGCCGGAGCTTCATCAGCGGGAGCAGACTCTGCCCCCCGGCCAGAACCTTGGCGTCGTCCACGTTGGCGGACAGCAGCGACAGGGCCTCTTCCAGGGAGGCGGGTGCGTGGTAGTCGAACGCGCCGGGGATCATGCCCGAGCCTCCTGAATCAGTTGCCACACCCGCTCGGGAGTCAACGGCAGGTGCCGGATCCGCACCCCGAACGGTTCGAGAGCGTTTTCAACCGCGCTGGCGATGGCGGCGGGGGAGGGGATGGCGGCCCCTTCGCCTGCCGCCTTCTGTCCCAGCGGCGTGAACGCCGAGGGTGCGGGCCGGTGCTCCACCTCGATGGGAGGGGTCTCGGCGGTGGAGCACTTGCCGTAGTCGGTCAGGGTGATGGTGAGGAGCTGGCCTTCGTCGTCGTACACGAAGCCCTCGCCGAGGGCCACGGCGATGCCGTGGGCCGCGGAGCCGTAGATCTGTCCGTCCACCACGTCCGGGTTGATGATGGTGCCGTTGTCGCCGACGATGAGATAGCGCAGCACCGCGACCTTGCCGGTGCGCGGGTCCACCTCTACCAACGCCACGTGGGCGCCGGCGCCGAAGGTGAACTGGGCCCGGACCTTCCGGTTCTTGCCCGGCACCATGTTGGGCTGCGCGTGTGGGAAGGTGTAGTAGAAGGTGGTCTGTAGCCCGGCGTCGATGCCCTCGGGCAAGAGCGACTGGTTGTTGTAGGCCACCTTGCCGAGCTCGGCGAAGGTGAGCTTGCGGCGCGGGAACCCGGGAACGCTCACCACCCCGTCGGCAATCTCCAGATCCGACTCCTGGGCGTCCAGGATGTGCGCCGCCACCTTGAGGATCTTCTCACGGAGCTGGTTGGCCGCGCCGATGATGGAGCCGATGTCATAGAGGTGGAAGTTGTTGCCGCTGTTGGCCGCGGCCACGCCCCAGGGCGCGACGTCGCTGTCGAAGGGCGTGGTGGTGCTGATCACGTCAGGGCTTACGCCGAGGATCCCGGCGGCCACCTGGGCGGTGGTGGTCTCGTGGGCCTGCCCGCAGTTGGGGGAACCCAGATACAGGGCGATGGTGCCGTTCTTTTCCAGCTTGATGGTGGCGCCGTTGATGCCGCCGGCCCCCGGCGTCTCCTTCATCTCGGGAAAGATCGCCATGTCCCGGGCAGCGTTACGGCCTCCGGGCTCCACCCCGATGACCACGCCGATGCCGAGGTATCGGCCCTTTTCACGCTCACGGGCCTGCTCTTCCTTGATGCCCGGGTAGTCCACCTTCTCCAGTGCCCGCTTCAGCAGGCCGGGATAGTCGCCGCTGTCGTAGATGTTGCCGTTGGGCGTGGTGTAGGGCATCTGCTCCGGCTGGACGAGGTTGCGGAAGCGCACCTCCGCCGGATCCATGTCCAGATCCTGCGCCACCCGGTCGATGATGCGTTCCCAGATGTAGCACATGCCCGGCTTGCCGATGCCCCGGTTGGGGATCACCGGACACCGGTTGGTGACCACCGAGTAGCCGTCCATGCGGATGTTCCGCACCTTGTAGGTGTTGCTGAGGTTGTTGAGCTTGTTGGTGAAATGGATGGTGAGGGTGCTCACGGATCCGCCCACGTCGTCGATTTCCTTGAAGCGCAGCCCGGTCACGGCGCCGTCGTTCCTTACCGCCGCCTCGACGTCGAACTCCTGCTCGCAGGCGTGTCCTGCGGCCATCATGTGCTCGTTGCGATCCTCGATCCACTTCACCGGCCGGCCCGACTTTATGGCCAGCAGCGCAACGATCACCACGTACTTCCGGATCAGATGGATCTTCTGTCCAAAGCCGCCGCCGATGTCCGGGATGATGACCCGGACGTCGTCCAGGCCCAGGGCGTCCCGCAGCGCGTCGTAGATGTTCTCCGGCACCTGGGTGTTGGTGCGGACCGTGAGCTTTCGGCTGAATCGGTCGAAGGAGGCGATGCACGCCAGCGGCTCCAGAGGCGTCGAGCTGTACCGGTGGATCTTGAGGTTCTCCCGCACCACCCGGTCCGCCTGCCGGAAGGCCGTCTCGGTATCCCCGTATTCCAGGGACCCTTGCCAGGCCACGTTGGAACCCAGCTCTTCATAGATGAGCGAAGGGTTCTCGCCAGCCATGGGCTGGTGGACGTCGCTGATGGCCGGCAGGATCTCGTAGTCCACGACGATGGACTCGAGTGCGTCCTCGGCCGTGCTCCGGTTCCACGCTGCGATGGCGCCCAAGGGCTCACCCACGTAGCGGACCTTGTCCACCGCTCCGGCGTATTCCTCCACGGGCTTCTTCAGGCCGGCGGCGTAACGTCCCGGCCGGAACGGTCTGGTGTCCCGCTTCATGTCCTCGGGCGCCACTACGGCGAACACGTCCCGTCGGCTCTTGGCGGCCTCGGCGTCCACCCCGAGAATGCGCGCGTGGGCGTGGGGGCTCCGTATGAACACCGCCTGCAACATGCCGGGTTCGGTAAAGTCGTCCGTGTACTGACCCCGTCCGGTTACATGCCGCGGCCCCTCCTTGCTGCGGGTGGCGAGGCCGACGTATTCATTCGAGCTAGCCATTTTTATCCTGCTCCGCGGCTTCCTTCACCGCCGCCACGATCTGCATGTACCCCGTGCACATGCACAGATTCCCGGCCAGACCCTCGCGGATCTCCTCCTCGCTGGGGTCCGGGTTCCTGCTCAACAGAGAGCGGGCCGCCATGACCATTCCGGGGGTGCAGTATCCGCACTGGAAGCCGTAGTTCCTGATGAAGGCCTCCTGGACCGGATGCAGCGTGTCGCCTTCCGCCAACCCTTCGACGGTGGTGATCTCCTTGCCGTTGGCCTGCACCGCAAAGATCAGGCACGACTTCACCAGCTTGCCGTCCAGCTCCACGGTGCATGCGCCGCATTCCCCGACGATGCAGCCGATATGGGTGCCGGTGAGGCCGATGGTCTCCCGCAAAAAATAGGAAAGGAGCTGGCGCGGCTCCACTTCCTCCTCGTACAACCGTCCGTTGACGGTCACCCGAACCGTTCGTTTCATGGCCTGATAATCGCTCCCGGTGTGTCTGGATTCCGGTCGAAGGCACGGTCGAAAGGGCGGCCGCGCCTTGCAGAGTCCAAGGTTTATAACGGGGAGGCCGCGTTCATGTCAAATCACTTGCGGGCGGTCCGCTTCTTCGACCACGGCGCGTTGCGCCACACGGCGATGCGGTAGCCCAGCAGCACTGTCAGCACACCGGCGAAGACGAGGGGTTTCCTCATGTCCGCTTTCACCAGCCAGAGAAAATGGACGACCCCGGCGATGGCGCAGAGGTAGATGAGGCGATGAAGCTGCTGCCAGCGGCGGCCGCCGAGTCTGCGGATCATGCCGGCGGTGGAGGTGACGGCCAGCGGCAGCATCAGCAGGAACCCCAGGTACCCCGCGGTGATGTACGGCCGCTTGACGATGTCCGCGAAGATGGCGGCGGGGTCGAAGAAGTGGTCCAGCACGACGAAGGTGGATAGGTGGAGGCAGGTGTAGAAGAAGGCGAACAGCCCCAGCATGCGCCGCAGCCTGATGAGACCGGCATAGCCGGTGATCCGCCGGAGCGGCGTCACCGCCAGCGTGACCATCAGGAAGACCAACGCGAAAGTGCCGGTGATGTGGGTGATGAACTCCACCGGATTGGCGCCGAGTCCGCCGGTGAAGATCCCCACGATGAGCCGCACGGCGGGGACCAGCGCCAAGGCGAACACCGACGCCTTGATCCAGGTGAACGGCTTGATCCGGGTCACGTCAATAAAGCCTCTTCAGGTCCATTCCCTTGTACAGGTGGGCCACCTGCTCCTCGTAGCCGTTGAACATGAGCGTCTTGCGTCTGAAGAAGTCGCCGATGCGGCGCTCGCTCGCCTGGCTCCAGCGAGGATGGTCCACCGTGGGGTTCACGTTGGAGTAGAAGCCGTACTCCTGGGGCGCCGCGATATTCCAGGCCGTGGGCGGCTCCTTCTCCACGAAGCGTATCCTGACGATGGACTTGATGCTCTTGAAGCCGTACTTCCACGGCACCACGACACGGATGGGCGCGCCGTTCTGATTGGGCAGCACCTCGCCGTAGAGTCCCACCCCGAGGATCGTCAGCGGATTCATGGCCTCGTCCATGCGCAAGCCCTCGACGTACGGCCAATCGAGGATGCCCCGGCGCTGGCCGGGCATCTGCGCGGGATCGTGGAGCGTGACGAACTGGATGTACCTGGCGTTGGCGGTGGGCTCCACCGTCTTGATCAGGTGGCTCAGCTCGAAGCCGATCCAGGGGATCACCATGGACCACGCCTCCACGCACCGCAGCCGGTAGACCCGCTCCTCCAGCGGCATCTTCAGCATCTCGTCCATGTCGAAGGTCCTGGGCTTGTTCACCTCGCCTTCCACCACGACGGTCCACGGCCGGGTCTTGAGGCTATCGGAATACCGCTTCGGATCCGACTTGTCGGCGCCGAACTCGTAGAAGTTGTTGTAGCTCGTGATGTCCTTCAGCGGCGTCTGCGGCTCGTCCGTGGAGAAGGCGCTCTTGCCGACGCCCGTGAGCTTCGTGGCGCCCCGGGCCTCGCCCATCGGGCCGAGCAGGCCGGGAACCAGCAGACCCGAGCCCATGCCGGCGACTCCCAGCGACGCGGTGCGGATGAACCGTCGCCGGGTCAGGTACAGTTCCTTGTCCGTGATCTCGCTGCTCTTGATGTCGTCGGGCCTTTTGATCAGCATCAGTCCTTTCCCTTCTTCGTCAAGGCAAGGTGGGCGTTTACCGTCCCCTACGCTACACTGCGGCAAGTGGCGCCCTCTTGTCAAATCGGTCGGCAAATGGACCGTGCGACAGTTTCGTAGTAGATCCGCATACTCGGACAGGCTCCTGGTCCCTGGGAGTCCTGCGGTGGAGGAATCGCAATGCATGAGAAGATCGTCTATTTGAATGGCAGCTTCGTGCCCGAGAGCGAGGCCAGGGTGTCGGTTCTCGACTACGGGTTCCACGCCGGCGACGGCGTCTATGACGTGACTCGCACTTTCCGGCACGTGCCGTTCAAGCTCAAGGAGCACAACGACCGGCTGTTCCGGTCCTTGAAGTACACCCGGATCGACTGCGGCCTGTCGCAGGCGGAGATGGAAGCGGCGGCACTGGAGGTGATCGAGCGCAACAAGGACCTCCTGGGTCCGGACGACGACTACGCCGTGTGGCAGGTGGTGAGCCGGGGCGAGCGCTCTTCGAAAGGCTCCCGGACCGGCAAGGAAGCCACCGTGGCCATTTATTGCCTCGACGTGGACTTTACGGGGTTCTGCCGCTACTACGTCGAGGGCGTCACCATCGTGGTGCCGGCCACCCGGCGGATTCCGCCTCAGTGCCTGGAGTCCAAGGCCAAGATCACCAACAAGATGAACCACATCATCGCGGCCTTCGAGGCCAGGCAGGCGGACCCCAAGGCCATCCCCCTCATGCTGGACCTGGACGGCAACATCGCCGAGAGCAACGCCCACAACTTCTTCGCGGTCGTCGGCGGGAAGATCTACACCCCGGGCGCGAAGAACGTGCTGGGGGGCATCACCCGGGCCGTGCTCGGGGAGCTGGCGGAACGGCTGGACATGGAGGTGGAGGAGGCCAACCTGACGCCCTATGACTGCCTGAACGCGGATGAGGCCTTCCTCACCAGCACCAGCCCCACCATCGTGCCCGTCAAGAGCATCAACGGCGTCGGCTTCGGACGGGACGTCCCCGGCGGCGTGACCCTGCGGCTGCTCAAGGGCTGGACCGATCTCGTGGGCGTGGACATCGTCGTCCAGGCCCTGAACCATATGGAAGGGGAGGAGAAGGAAGATCTGAGCGCGGCGTGGAACGAGAAGCAGGCGGCGCTGGGTCTGTAGCGCGGGGGTGGCCGCGATCATGCGCCCGCCCAACGGGCCGAAGCGTTACCTGTACATCGCCCTTGCCGGCGTGACCATGGGATCGGCGGACATCGTTCCCGGGGTCTCCGGCGGCACCATGGCGTTCATCATGGGCATCTACGACGAGCTCGTGGACGCCCTCAAGTCCTTCAACTGGCGGCTCCCGAGCCTCCTGGTTCGGCTGCGTTTTCGGGATGCCGCGGCCTCCATCCCCTGGCGGTTCCTCATGGTCCTCGGCGTGGGCATCGCCGCAGCCATGCTGGCCTTGGCCGGCCCCATCGGCTGGCTGCTCGACCACCGGCCTGTTCCGCTGTTCGCCTTCTTCCTCGGATTGGTCCTGGCAAGCATCGTCACGGTGGCCGCACGGTTGCGCTGGTCCGTGACCGCGGTGGCGTGTCTGCTCCTGGGCGCCGGCATCGCCTGGTGGCTGGCGGGGCTGGTCCCCCTGGCCATGCCCCACGACCCCGCGACACTCTTTCTCAGCGGGGTCGCCGCCATCACCGCGATGATCCTTCCCGGCGTCTCCGGCTCCTTCATCCTCCTGGTCCTGGGCCAGTACGAGTACGCGATCGATGCCGTGCGTGACCGGGACCTGCTCGCCCTCCTGCCCCTGGCCGCCGGGGCCGTGTTCGGCATCCTCGCATTCGTGCGGGTTCTGAGCTGGCTGCTGCACCGCCACCGCAGGGTCACCATCGCGCTTCTCGTCGGTTTCATGGCCGGGTCCCTGAGAAGGATCTGGCCGTTCAAGGCGACCGTGTCGGGCCCCGGGGAGGCGCCGTCCCTCCGTCAGATCAATGTTCTTCCGGAACCGGACGGCGCCTTATGGCTCGTCTTTGTGTTCTGCATACTGGGGTTTCTGTTGGTGCTCGCCGTGAATCGGGTGGTTCGGGACCGGATGAACGGGCATGGAAAACAGGATCGGACGACATGAGCACGGAATCCCGTCTGCTTCCTGCGGGGAAACAGCTTGTGGATCTCCCCGCCCTATCGGTGCCTTGGATCGTTTTGCAACCGCAAATACGCGGTGGCGTAGCGTTCACCGAAAATTCGCAGCGAACGGGCGTCGAAGTGCAGGTTGTCGCCTTTGTCCGTCAGGCCCTCGGCGCTGACGAAGACGCAGTGGGGCAGGGCGGCCGGGACCTTGCGCAGTTCGGCGTTGACGGTGCGGAAGTGGGGGAAGTCGGGCCTTTCGGTGAGGTAGCCGCCCAGTTCGCCGACGACCACCGGCAGTGAAGGCGCGTCGAGCCGTTCTCTCAGCGTTGTGATCATGGCGCTGAATCGGCTGGAGTAGCCGGAGGCGTCCGCGTCGGACTTGGAGTCGTGCTCGCCCTGATGCCACAGGATGGCCCGGATGGCGCCGTCCCGGGCAGCCTGGCGGGCGGCGGTCATGGCGTCTTCGTAGAGGTCGGCGCCGGGCATCCACCTTGCGAGAGGGGTCGAGCCGACGGCGCGCGGCACCAGGCCGATCTCCAGGCCGGGGTCCACCGCCAGCACCGATTGGGCGAAGCTCATGGCCAGCCCGACGCCGGCGGTGGGCCGATCATGGTGAAGAGGCTCTTCGGCGATGGTCCAGGCGCCGTCCCGGAACATGCGAATGCGTTCGTTGCGGATGGACTCCACGTCTTCGAGGAGGCCGCGGCCTGCCATGTTGGACTGGCCCATGAGCAAGAAGATGTCCATGACTGGCTCGACCTGCCTCCCCCGAGCGGCGCAGCGGCTCGGGCACGGGCAGGTTTGAGACCCGCCCCTCCATTTCCTAGTCGCGCGCCGGAGGGTGTTCAATAGGGCAGCCGGGTCCCGGCGCCTTCCTCCAGGGCTTTTCGATACAGCCACGCGGCCAGCGCGATGTCCTGATTCACCAGTCCGATGGCGCGCATGAAGATCCGTTCGCGGTCGTTTTCCCGGCCGGCAACCTTCCCGGCCAGGACGTCCGGCAGCTCGGCGTAGACGTCGTCGGGGGTGAGGAAGCCTTCCCGCAGCATCCGGTCGATGTCCGACTTCTTCTTGCACTGGGCCCAACTGTCCACCACGAGCTTGCCCATGTCCTTGTAGGCGGCGCTTTCGAGCTCTTGATGCTTGCCGATGGAGTAGACGACGGCCCCTTCGGTGATCCAGTCCTGCTTGACGAAGGGCTCGGAGGTGGTGGTGGCGGAGACCACCAGATCCGCACCGTCCAGCGCCTGGGGGGCGCTGTCGCAGGGGATGATGTTCAGGTCCAGCTCCTCGCCGACCTCCCGGGCAAAGGCTTTCCGGGTCTCGGGACGGCGGGAGAGCACCCGCACCTCCTTGAGGTCGAAGGCGCGCGCCATCACCGGCACGGTGGCCCGGGCGGTGTCGCCGACCCCCAGCATGGCCATCACCGACGCGCCCTGGCGCGCCAGGCTCTGGCAGGATACCGCGGCGGCGGCGCCGGTCCTCACCGAGTGGCACCAGTCCTCGTCCATGATGGCGGTGACCTCGCCGCCTTGCCGGTCGCTCAGGATGAGGATGCGCCGGGGGCCCTGGGGCGGACGCGACGGGTCCCGGCTCCCGCCCGCGGCCTTGATGGCGCGGAAGCGGAATCCGGCGGCGGCGGCGAGTGAGCAGCCGGTGACCCAGTACTGCCATCCCTCCCCGGGCTTGACCGCCAGGTCCTCGGGCACGGACCAGCCCACGCGCCCGGCGCTGTGGTCCTGCAGCGCGGCCTTGACGATGTCGATGGCCTCGCCCAGGTCGAGCAGGCGCTTCACGTCATCGTTGGACAGATAAAGGATTCCGTTGGCCATGGCGTTCCCCGGCTATCGCCCCTTGGGTCGGACCCTGCGGCCCGGCGTGGTCGTTATTCGATGACGTTGAGCCGTTCGGCTCCGGCGGTCAGCGGCTCGGCCCCGTCCGCGGTGATGAATATGTCCTCTTCCAGATGGACCGAGGCGCCCGGGATGCGCACCTTGGGCTCGATGGCCAGCACCATGCCCGCCTCCACGGTCCGGACCTCGGCCTCGCTGATGGACGGGGGTTCGGCCCGGGCCATGCCGATGCCGTGTCCGATGCGTTTGGGGCTTGCCACCTCGGGGTAACCGTTCTTCTTCAGCTCGGCGTTGGCCACACGGGGAATTTCGCTGATGGGAGTCCCCGGCTTCATCACCGCAACACACTCCCGGATCAGATGCAACGCCAGCCCGTGCTCCCGGGTCTGGCCGGCGCTCGGCGCGCCGAAGATCGCCATGCGGGTGATGTCGCCGTAGTAGCCCTCGCAACACGCGCCGAAGTCCGCGATCATGCGATCGCCTTTCTCGTAGCGCCGTTCATCGTATTTGGTGGAGGCGTTCAGCATGAGGAAGCCGGGATGGCGCGGGTGGGCGCCTTCCTCGATCATGGCGATGTAGAGGCGCTCGGCCACTTCCCGCCGGGTGACCCCGGCCTTGAGGTCGGGCAGGATGCGGTCGAAGGCACGCACGGAGACGTCGCAGGCCCGCCGCATGTTCTCCATCTCCCGCGGGCTCTTGAACAGCCGCTGCTCGGTGAGCGCTGCGGATCCGTCCTCGATCCTGGCCTTGGGCAGCGCCTCGGTGAGCTGCGTGAGATAGTTGACCGGGAAGCCCAGCCGCTGGTCGTCGTCCAGCTCGAAGCCCACCTTGGCGGAACCGTAGCCCATGTCGGTCAGGAACTCGCTCAGCATCTCCCGCGGAAAGGGCACGTCCACGTAGCTACGCACCTCGCCGAACCACGGCAGGGCCTCCGCCTTGGTCCTGTTGTTGCCGTACACCAATGCGAAGGGCTTGCCTTCCCTGGGGATGAAGCAGATCTCGGGCCGCATCAGGTGGTCGAACTGGTAGCTGATCAGGCCGGTGAAATACCAGAAGTTGTCGCGGGCCGACGCCACCACGAGGTCCAGCCCATCCCGCTCCATGAGCCGCTGAATCTGCTGGTGACGTGATTCGTACTCTTCCTGTGGAAACGGTGCTTCGATCATCCGGGAGCCTCCGGGTTGGGGTCGTGGCGAAAAGGGGGGGAGCATATCAAGGCCCGTTCCGCCCCGC
Organism: Binatia bacterium; assembly: GCA_963422385.1. Classification (GTDB taxonomy): domain Bacteria; phylum Desulfobacterota; class Binatia; order UBA9968; family JAJDTQ01; genus JAJDTQ01. The sequence continues at coordinate 3,233,948 of OY729432.1, forward strand.
AAATGTCGTGGGGTGCCTCGACCGACATGGTCCATGTGGCAACACTGAACCGGATCGGCCCAACCATCGCCCTCCGCGCCGTTGCCCCTGGGGGTGGAAGCCGCGGGCGACGCCGGAGAGCGATAGTACATGGGCGAAGAAGGTTCTGAGCAGCAGGGCGGTGGAGAAGGCCAAATTGACGCCCAGCATCCACTTGACGGGGGTCGGTTCTCCCTTGACCTCGGCGATATCGGCCTTGGTGGCGACATTCCCGCCGATGGCGTCGCCTACCGTGGCGACAACGGCTTCGGCCTGGGTATGGTCGAATCCGGCTTCCTTGAGGGCCTTGTGGGTGTCGAAAGCGGGGGTGGTCACGATGGAAATCGTATGCCGGACTTCAGGCCGTATCAAGGTTCAGCCTCGCGCCCAGGTCCACCCGCTCCCGGCGAAACGGCATGATTTCACCCCGGTGCATCCCCGTGTAGAGCCCGAACATCCGGCGCATGGGACACTGCCGGTCAGAACTCCGCGAAGCCGGGAACCCGCGGGAAGGGAATGACGTCACGGATGTTGCCCAAGCCGGTCATGAACTGGATCAGACGCTCGAAGCCCAGGCCGAATCCGGCGTGAGGCGCCGAGCCGTAGCGCCGCAGTTCCAGGTACCACCAGTACTCTTCTTCCGGCAGCCCGCATTCGCGGATCCGCTGCCGGAGCTGCCCGAGGCGGTGCTCCCGCTGCGAGCCGCCGATGATCTCGCCGATCCTGGGCACCAGCACGTCCATGGCCGCCACGGTCCGCTCGTCGTCGTTGAGGTACATGTAGAACGCCTTGATCTCCTTCGGGTAGTCGATCACCATCACCGGTCGCTGCACGTGATCTTCGACGATGTACCGCTCATGCTCGCTCTGGAGGTTGACGCCCCAGGACACCGGATACTCGAAGGAGCGCCCGGAACGTTCGAGCATCGCCACCGCCTCGGTATAGGTCATGCGCTCGAAGGGCTGGTCCACGATGTGGGTGAGAGTCTCCAGCACCGTCTCGTCGATGCGCTCGTTGAAGAAGGCCATGTCGTCGGGACAGCTTTCCAGCACGCCCTTGGCGAGGTGCTTGAGAAACGCCTCGGCCAGGTCCATGTCCCCCTGGACGTCGCAGAACGCCATTTCCGGCTCCACCATCCAGAACTCCGCCAGGTGCCGGCTGGTGTTGGAGTTCTCCGAGCGGAACGTCGGCCCGAAGGTGTAGACGTTGCTCAGGGCCAGGGCGGCGATCTCCGCTTCGAGTTGCCCGGACACCGTGAGCCGCGCCTCCTTGCCGAAGAAGTCCCGGGAGTAATCGACGGCGCCGGATTCGGTGCGCGGCGTCCGGTCGGGGTCCAGGGTGGAGACCCGGAACATTTCGCCGGCGCCCTCGCAGTCGGAAAGGGTGATGATGGGCGAGTGGAGGTGGATGAAGCCGCGTTCCTGAAAAAACCCGTGAATGGCGCGGGCGGCGGCGTTCCGCACCCGCATCACCGCGCCGAAGGTGTTGGTGCGCATGCGCAGGTGCCCGAGGGTGCGCAGAAACTCGAAGCTGTGGCGCTTTTTCTGGAGCGGGTAGTCGTCGTCGGCGTGACCGACCACCTCAACAGTCCCGGCCCGTATCTCGTAACGCTGCCCTTTGCCCGGCGACTCCGCCAGCCGGCCCGCCACGCGCACGCAGCAGCCGGTGGTGAGTTTGCGGATCTCGGCCTCATAGTTGGCCAGCTCCGGCGCGGCCACTGCCTGGATCCCGGACATGCACGACCCGTCGGAGATGTCGAGGAAAGAGACGTTCTTGCTGTGACGGACGGTCCGCAGCCACCCCTCCACGGTCACGTCCTTGTCCGGGGCGCCGTCGTCCAGCAGGTCCTTGATACGTTCCTTCGTCATGGCTCTTCATCGCCTCCTTTCCGGTGTTAGAGCCCCACGCGCAGGATCAACCGCAACGCCAGGAGCGTGATGACCCATTTGAGGATCTTCCGGAACAGCGCCTCCGGGACCCGCGCGCGCCAACGGGTGCCCACGTAGGAACCGAGGGTCGCGCTCAGGATCATGCCTGCCATCAGATAAAGGTACGGCGCAAAGGCGAATCCAAGCAGGAAGAACGTCGTCACCTTGAGGACGTGCACCGCGGTCATTTGCACTGCGTGCGTGATCACCAGACGATCCCGAGTCAGGTTCTCGCGCATCAGAAAGGGCATGCTGAGAGGTCCCACCACCCCGACGAACAGCGAGAGGAAGGTCTGCAACGCACCCAGGACGCCGAACCTGCCCGGTATCTGCGGGACGTTCCCGAGAGTGGGAGCCCAAGTGATGATCAGGATGAAGGAGCCGAGGATCACCGGCAAGTAGTCGGAACGGATGTCCACCAGCACCATCGAGCCCAGGGACGCGCCCAGCACGGCGCCCACGAGAAAGGGCGCGAAGAAGGACCACGCCACGTGGCGCAGCCCGAACAGCGTCCGTGTGAGGTTGCTGAAGATCTGGACCATGCCGTGCACCGGTATGATGGCGAACGTCGGAATCAGTCCGGGCATGACGGAGATGAGCAGGATGCCGCCGCCGAGCCCCACCACCGCCGCGGTGGTGGAGGCCAGGAAGGTCATGAAGATGAGGAAGAGTTCGGACATTGGTTCGGAAAAGGAATGGCAGCCGTGAACCGCCGACCTCCGACGCCCGCAATCGGGAGCGAGGGCATCTTGTCCTCGCCGAGGGTGGGACGCCCTCGGTCCCAGGGAACGGTCGCAAGCCGCAAGGACGGATACGGAGCCTACCCGCCGTCCGTGGCGGCTTCCCGCCGGACGGGATTGCGCAGCGTGCCGATGTCGCTGATTTCCACCGCCACCACGTCGCCGTCCTTCATGTTCTCGGTAGCGCCGTCCGTGCCCATCCACAGCACGTCCCCCGGTATCAGTGTCATGTAGCGGCTCATGGCGCTGATGTAGCGGGCTACGCCGAAGATGGCGGTCCCGACGTCGTATTCGCCCACCACCCGGTCGTTGAGCGTGATGGTGACGTGCAGGTCGTCCGGGTCGAGGTCGGTGATGATCCAGGGACCCATGGGCTTGAACGTGTCGGTGTTTTTGGCACGCCACAGGGTCCGGTCGGACTTCTGCCAGGCGCGCTCGCTCACGTCATTGCCGATGGTGTAGCCGAACACGTAGTCCAGGGCCTCGTCCTCCGGCACGTTCCGGCACGTCCGGCCGATGACCGCCACCAGCTCGCCCTCGTATTGAACCAGCCCGGAAGCGTCGCGCGGGATGACGATGGGGTCGTCGTGGCCCACGAGAGCATTGATCGCCCGGTACCCTACGTGAGGTTCCCTGGGGAACACGGGTTCCTCGCCGCGCAGGGACGCGGCATGGGTCACGTGCTCGCGGTAGTTGACGCCGGCGGCATAGAAGGTCGGCGGCACCACGGGCGCCAGCAGCCTGACGTCGCCCAGCGCATGGGTTTCGCCGGTAACGGCGTAGTTCCCGAAGGGACTGCCGGCAATGACGGTGACGGTGTCCGCGTCATCAAGGATACCGAATCCCGTCTTGCCGTCCCGTTGGAATCTGCACCACCTCATTCAAGGTCTCCTTCCCCTGGTCGGTCTTCGTCCGCAACCACCCAGTGGTCCATGAAGGCGCTCACCCGCATCCGCTCCAGGGTGTCCGAGGAAGCGCAGGCCTCGAGGATCGTCTCGCACCGGTCCCGGGAAAAACGCGAGGCGATGTGGCGTTCGAATTTCTCCTGCAGAAGCGGCATTCCCTCGCTTCGCCGACGCCGGTGGCCGATGGGGTAGGGCACCTCCACGCGCGCGGTGGCCCCACCGTCCCTGAAGTGGACCTGGACGGCGTTGCCGATGGCTCGTTTGTCCGGATCCATGTAATCGACCGTGAACTCCGGGTTCTCGCGGACCTCCATCTTTTCCCGCAGCGCGTCGATGCGCGGGTCCCGGGCGGCCTCGTCCTCGTAGTCCCGTGCGGTGAGCCGGCCGTGGATCAGCGGAACCGCCACCATGTACTGGATGCAGTGGTCCCGGTCTGCGGGGTTGTCCAGCAGTCCGGTCTTGTCTATGATCCGGGCGCCGGCTTCCTGGGTCTCGATGACGATGCGCTCGATGTCCGCGAGCCGGTCCTTGACCGCGCCGTGAAGCTCCAGTGCCGCCTCCACCGCGGTCTGGGCGTGGAACTCCGCGGGAAAGGAGATCTTGAACAGTACGTTCTCCATGACGTAGCTGCCGTAGGGTTGGCTGAACGAAAACGGGCGGCCACCGAACAGCACGTCATAGTAGCCCCAGCCCCTGGCCGACAGCGCCGACGGATAGCCCATCTCTCCCTGGAGCGCCATCAGGCCCAGCCGTACGGCGCGGCTGGCGGCGTCGCCGGCGGCCCAGCTCTTGCGCGATCCGGTATTGGGCGCGTGCCGGTAGGTCCGGAGGGCGCCGCCGTCGATCCAGGCGTTGGACAAGGCGTTCACCACCTGCTCCCGGTCGCCGCCGAGCATGGCCGTCACTACCGCGGTGCTGGCCACCCGCACCAGCAGTACGTGGTCCAGGCCAACCCGGTTGAAGCCGTTCTCCAGGGCGATGACGCCCTGGATCTCGTGGGCCTTGATCATGCTCGTCAGCACGTCGCCCATGGTGACGCCGCCATTGTCTCCGGCGCGCCGGTCGAGGTAGTCCGCCACTGCCAGGATGGCGCCGAGGTTGTCCGAGGGATGCCCCCACTCGGCCGCCAGAAAAGTGTCGTTGAAATCGAGCCAACGGATCATGGCGCCGATGTTGAAGGCGGCCTGGACCGGTTCGAGCTCACAGGCCATGCCGGGCACCCGGGCGCCCCCCGGCATGGCCGCGCCGGGCACCACCGGTCCCAGCAGCCGGGTGCACGCCGGGAACTCCAGCGCCGCCAGGGCGCAGCCCAGGCTGTCCATGAGACACAGGCGCGCCGTCTCCCGGGCTTCTTCCGGGAACGGTCCGCCGGTGAGGGAATAGGTGGCCATGTCGGAGAGAACCGCGTCGGGCCGGGGCCGTTGGGCGTCACGCACGGAAGTGTTGCTCATGGCGGGAGCCGGATCGGGAGACTGGCTATTCCTTGCTGAACAGGGCGTCCAGCTTCTCCTCGTAGTCGTGATAGCCCAACACGTCGTAGAGCTGCTCGCGAGTCTGCATCCGGTCCGTCAAGCCGTTCTGGGTGCCGTCCTCGCGAATCGTACGGTAGACGTCCATGGCGGCCTGGCTCATGGCGCGGAACGCCGACAGCGGGTAGAGCACAAGCCCGACCCCGGCCGCTCGCAGCTCGTCCACGCCGAACAGCGGCGTGCGGCCGAACTCGGTCATGTTGGCCAGCACCGGCACGTCCACGCCCTGACAGAAGGCGCGGTAGTCCTCCAGCGTGTGCACGGCTTCCGGGAAGATCATGTCCGCCCCCGCCTCCACGTAGCGGCGCACCCGTTCCAGGGCGGCCTCCCGTCCCTCATTGGCGAAGGCGTCGGTGCGGGCCATGATCACGAACCGGTGGTCGGTCCGGCCGTCGGCGGCCGCCTTGATGCGGTCCACCATCTCGTCGGCGGAGACGATCCGCTTGTTGGGGCGATGACCGCACCGTTTGGCCTGGACCTGGTCCTCCAAGTGGACCGCCGCGGCCTGGGCCCGGATCATCTCGCGTATGGTGCGGGAGATGTTGAAGGCCGTGCCCCAGCCGGTGTCCACGTCCACCAGCAGCGGCAACGGACTCGCCGCGGTGATCCGCCGCACGTCTTCGAGCACGTCGTTCAGGGTGGTGATGCCGAGGTCGGGCTGGGCGAAGGACGCATTGGCAACGCCCGCTCCGGACAGGTAGAGGGCACGGAAGCCCTGCCGCTGGGCCAACAGCGCGCAGTAGGCATTGATGGCGCCGACGATCTGGAGCGGGGATTCCTCGCTCACCGCCCGGCGGAACCTCGCCCCGGCCGATTTGTCTTCTACCATGTTGCCCTCGTGGAATGGGAACGAGTATCCGATCGCCGGTGGCCTGTCAATTCGCGAGGCCACGCTTCGTTGAGGGAACGGGCCGCGTGCCGCCGTGGGTCAGAAGTACGACAGATCGAGGGCGCCCAGCCGCTTCAGGTGAGTGATGTCGCCCCAGGTCTCCAGTCCCCAGATCCCGTCCTGGTACTTGAAGAGGTTGACGCTGGCGTTCTTGAAGGAGAAGCGCCGGGGCGCGTCCAGCGAGATGGCGAGGGTATGCCGGAACAGGGCGCTCAGGACGCCGCCGTGGGTGACCACCATGATGATCTCGCCGGTGTGCCCTTGCGCCAGCTCCTCCAGGCACAGCATGTTCCGCTCGGTCTGCGCCCGGAAGCTCTCTCCGGAAGGCATCGCGTGCCCGGCCCCGCCGTTACGATGCTGCTCGTACTCCGCGGGGTAGCGCTCGCGGATCTCGTCGCCGTCGAGCCCCTGAAAGATGCCGAGGTTGCGCTCGCGCAGGCGGCTGTCGGCAATGACCTCATGACCGGTTCGCTTCGCGATGATGCGGGCGGTCTCGAAGGCGCGGCCGAGGTCGCTGCTGTAGATCGCGTTGCAACTCTCGGGGGTGAACCGTTCGGACAGCGCTTCCGCCTGAGCGCGTCCCTTTTCCGTGAGTTTGCTGTCCAGGTGCCCCTGCCGCCGCCCCTCGATGTTCCAATGGGTTTCGCCGTGCCGCACCACGATGACGCAGGTTGCATCCATTCCGCCAATCCTAGCCAATGGACCTTGAAATTTCTATCGGAATGGGGGTAGGCGTGTAAGGAGAAATCGCAGTGCATCGACCGTTCCCGAGGAGGAAACCCATGAGCGCGCAAACCTTTTCCGTCAAGACTCCCTGCATCACCGGCGGCCGAAGCCACATGCCGCTGGTGCGGACCGACGTTCTGATGAGCGGTCTCAACTACTATGCGCCCGGCAGGAAAAACAAGCTTCATACCCACCCGGGTGAAGACCACATGTTCGTTGTGCTGGACGGGGAGGCGACGTTCTTCGACAAGGACGCGAACCGCACCGTGCTCGGGAAGGGTGAAGGGATCCTCTTGCCCGAAGGCCACTACTACCAGTTCGAGAGCACCGGCGACGCGCCGCTGGCGTTGCTGCGCTTCGCCGCCTACAAGGCCGATCGGAAAGACGTCCGGCGCGTCGATGCCTCGGGCGGCAACGTCCGCACGGACGACGAGATGGACTACGTGTGCGTCGACGGCGACCCCATCGACGGACAGGAGTGGACGCTGACCTGACTGGAGCGAGCGGCGTTCGCCGTGAGGGCCTGATCGCCCGTGTCCCCTTTGCATTGCTGCTCCGGATACGGGACCCTGCCGGAATCACAGGTGGCGGTCGATCTCATCCAGCGGCGTCACCCCTACCCGGTCGGCCTCCATCGGGTAGGCGCTTCCTTGTGGAACGACGACAAACAGCCTGTCCGGATCAAGTATCCGGGCGGCTGTCTGGCTACCCTTGGTGAGCTTGGGGTTTGATGACGTCTTGAGCTCGAAACCCGGACGCTTCCCCTGCCGCTCGATGACGAGAGCGATCTCTTCACCGGTGCGGGTTCTGAAAAAGCCAAACATGCCCCGTGGTTGCAACGTAGCCAGGACGTTCTCCAGGGCGAAACCGATGGCTGATGGCATGGACGGTATCGAATTGGATGGCGAGGGATGGTGAGCCGTGCCGGGATCGAACCGGCGACCCTCTGCTTAAAAGGCAGATGCTCTACCTGCTGAGCTAACGGCTCGCGCTCGGCAATGCGGGAACAACGGCTGGATTCCAACCTGGTTGCTGGGTAAAGCCTACCAGATGGGCGCGGCGGCGGGCAAGCCGGATGAGGTAACGCCTCCTCGTCACAAAGGCCCCGATCTGGTAGACATGGCACGGTTCGTCACGGGAAGACCGTCGTGACGCCCGGCGCCGAGTGCATGCCGGTTCGATTCGGCCGGTCAAGGACCGAGAGGGGAGTTGCCAATGCTGCTGATCACCGACCCGGACGTGAAGCAGGTGCTCCGGGTAGAGGACATCATCGACGACATGGAGCGGGCCTTTGCCGAGGAGGCGCGGGGCGTCGCCGTCAACAGGCCCCGGACACGGTACAAGGTGCCGCCGGACCGCGATTCCGACGGTTACATGGCCAACATCATCCCCGGCGCGGTGCCCAGCTCGGGCGTGGCAGCGCTCCGCTACGACTCCATGGTGGTCCGGGAGCGAATGGTCGACGGTCTCAAGCGCATGGACTACCCGTACCCCGCGCGGCGGAGTTGGGGCTTCGTGCTGCTGTTCAGCCTCGAGAACGCCGAGCCTCTGGCCATCATCCATGATTTCAGTCTCTCTTCAATTCGGGTCGGTGCGACCACCGGCGTCGCCGTCCGCTCGCTGTCCAGAGAGGACAGCCGGGTGGTGGGGCTGTTCGGCTCGGGCAACGAGGCGGAGCAGAACCTCGCCGCCATCTGCGCGGTGCGGGACGTGCGGGAGGTGCGCGTCTACAGCGTTACCCGCGAGCACCGGGAACGGTTCGCCATGGAGATGACCGGCAAGCTCGACGTCCAGGTACGTCCGGTGGACAATGCCAGGGCGGTGGTGGAGGGCGCGGACATCATCATGTGCGCCACCAACGCCAGCGCGCCGGTGTTCGACGGGGAGTGGCTGGCGCCCGGCCAGCTCGTCACAACCATCGTCAACAGCGACGGGGTGCACCGCCGTACCGAGGCGGACGCCGCCACCTTCCTCCGGGCGGAGCTGATCGTGCTCAACAACCGCGAGACGTCCCTTCACAACCAACAGCGGGAGATGCTCGATCTCATCGACGAAGGGAAGATCGGCTGGGACAAGATCTGCGAGCTGGGCCAGGTCCTCATCGGCCAGAATCCCGGGCGCAAGAACGACGACGAGATCATCTACTACAAGAGCAATACCGGCGTAGGTATCCAGTTCGCCGCCGCCGGCGCGGTGATCTACGAGGCCTGCAAGAAGAAGGGTCTGGGCCGGGATCTCCCCACCGAGTGGTTCGGCGCCGACCTGGGCGAGTGGCTGGACAAGGGCTTTTCGCCGTCGCCGTAAGCCGGAGCCGCGTCGACCGCGCCTTTGCGTACAAACCGCCGGTCCGCTCTCTCGAACATCGCCGGAGGGTTTCATGATCGTCGATTTCCAGCATCACTACGTTCCCGGGGATCTCGCCAAGAAGCACGGGCTCTACTCCGAAGAGCCGTTGTTCGCCAAGCTGGATACGGGCGTGCCGCGGTTGACCATGCACGCCCGGCTCTACGATGCCGAGATGCAGATCCGGGACATGGACGAGGCCGGAGTGGACGTCTCGGTGCTGTCGTGTCTGCTGGGCTGGGACGCGACCCTCGAGGACAACGCCTACATCAACGACTGCCTGGCGGAGCTGCAATGCCGCTTCCCCGGACGCTTCGTCGGCCTGGCCCAGGCGCCGCTCCTGGGCGGCCCGCCCGCGATGGCCGAGCTCGACCGGGCCGTGGGCGAGCTGGGGCTCCACGGCGTCGCCATCACCTCCCAGTTCCGGGGTCTGCCGCTGGACTCGGAGCAGCTCTATCCGTTCTACGAAAAGGTCGGTGCCCTCGACGTGCCCATCTTCGTCCATCCCGCCATGGTCCCCGAGGGCTATGAGTTGCTCATGGACTACGATCTGGCCCGCATCCTGGGTCGCGAGGTGGACTTGGCCGTGGCCGCCACCCGCATCGTGGCCGGAGGCGTGCTGGAGCGGTTCCCGAACCTCAAGTTCGTCATCGGCCACTTCGGCGGCGGAATCGCCGGCGTCAAGGACCCTCTGATGGCCAAGGCCTACCGCTTCGGCACGCTGGACAAACCCTTCGAGCACTACTTCGACATGCTTTATTTCGACATGGCGGGCTTCGAAGGGGGAGCTACGGCCCTGGGCTGCGCGCTTCAGGGGATCAGGCCCGACCGGCTGGTGTTCGCCACCGACTACCCCCAGGACTTCACCGGGGTCAGCACCGATACGGGCAAGGGCATGACAGCCCTCCGGGACTACATCGACGCCATCCGGGGCCTGCCGTTGACCGACGCCGAGAAGGACGCGATCCTGGGCGGCACGGCGGCCGAGTTGCTGGGACTGGATTCGTGACCGCCGGGCGGCAACGGCCGCGCCGCTCACGTCCACGGAGCCGTGCGCTTGCGGGAGACGCAGTGCACGTCTGAAGGCTGATTCGACACGACACTAGAACAGGTCGGGAAACACGTGGTCGGGAACCTCCCGTCCGGCTCCCCGACTCACGGCCGCTTCGTAGACCTTCCCTGCCAGGGCGGCGAACTGAAGCCCGAAACCGACGCTGTTGTTGAAGCAGGCGATCTGTGCCGGATCCGTCCGGCCGGGGTGACGCTCCAGCAGGAGGTCCGGCAGATCCGGAGCATGGGCCCAGTCGATCTCCACCGCGTCGCCCGGAGGATATCCTTTCTCGATATCCAGCAGGACCTGCTGCGGTAGCGGCCCCATCGCGTTCCTGGCGACGAAGGTCGTTGGTCCCAGATTTTCTTTGGAGTTGACTGCGAGGACATCGAAATGGCCGAAGGTCTCCGGCGCAATCTCGCAGTGGCGTACCGAGCAGACGTACATCCCGGGCTCCAGCCAGCCGGTTTGGATCACCGGCATGAGGGCGTTGGTTGCAAGGACGACGACCTGGCTCCCGCGGACGGCATCCTCCGGGCTGTCCACGGCTACCGTCTCCGGGCATGCCTCTTCCCGAGAGTCCTCGACAAAACGTTTTCGATGCAGTGGGTTGGGGCTGAAAACTCGAACCGACTTGATACCCTTGATTTCGTTCAGCATGGCGTCCATGTGTGCGCGCGCCATGAATCCGGTGCCCAGCACGCCAAGGACGGACGCGTCGGCACGGGCCAGATATCTGGCCGCCAGACCGGCGGCCGCCCCCACGCGCAGATTACGTATGTGTCCTTCACTGATGAGGGCAAGCAGGTCGCCGTTCTCCACGCTGAACAGAAGGAGCAACCCCCGTGTCACGCTGTGAGCCCGTCTGGTCCCCGTGGTCCGGTCACGGCGAAAGTTGCCGTTGCGCTCTTGCCAGAAGAGCTTGTCCGTGAGGAATCGAATGGCCGCGTAGTTCCGTGTGGCCGCCGACATGGTCTTCAGGCTATGGGCGCCCGGCAGGGTGTTGCCGTCCCCGTCCACGTAGGAATCGGGCGTGAGGAGGTCGATTCGGGGACTCGTGATGGAGACCCCCGTGCCGAGGTCCCGATAGGCTTCCTCGATGGCCGCCATGCCGAGGTCCATGTCGAGGAGGCGCTGCGTTTCCGTGTTGTCGATGGCAAGTATCACGATGGCTCCGATGGAAGGGGGGCTCTTCTGCGTCAGGACCCGCCGATCATCCCCGAACGGTCCGGGGTTGTCAAGTTGGCGGTCCGCACTCTACCATGCTCTCGGCCGCTGTGATTCCCCACGGTGTTGCTGTATAATCCCGCCGTCGATGGCCCCGTAGGGGCAGACAGAGGTCTCAGGCACCACCGAGGAGGTGTGAAATGGCACTCGACCCGACGACAACGAGCAACACGTTCGACCGTTACATCGAGGAGCTTCGCTCTCTCTGGAAGGACAGTCACGACGCGGAGTTGCCCTTCAGGGTGAAGTCGGCCATGGAGCGGATGCTCGCGTCCACCCGTCCGGACGACCCCTGGATGGCCGAAATCATCCGTGATGCGGACCCGTCCAGGGAGCTCTACCGGGATCCGGACTACGGCTTCGTCCAGATGGGACACGTGCACCCCGAGGGGCACGGCAACCTGCCCCACGACCACGGGCCGTGCTGGGTGGTCTACGGCGCCTATCAGGGACTGACGGAAATACCCCTCTACGAGCGCACCGATGACGGGATGAACGCCGACACGGCCGACCTGCACACCAAAGAGGTCCACAAGCTGGGACCCGGCGTTGTCTACTCTTACTTGACGGGACAGATCCATTCGACGCGAGTGGCGGAATCACCTGCGGTGGTCTTCCGGTTCCTCAGTGCGGATCTCACCCGGATCCTCCGCCGGCGCTACAACCCGGAGACCGGCGCGGTGTCGCTGATCGAGCCGCAGGCATAAGCGGGTCTCCCGTCGCTTGTGGGGGCGCGTCCGGTTGCCGGAGACGTGAGGTGTGGCCGAGGCGGAGAGGATGTCGCGCGATGACCCGTATCCTGAACAACGACGACGTGGAGAAGGTACTCATCACGGACGTCCGAGATGGTCCCGAGAGGAAGTTGGATGCGAATGGAAATGGACATTAAGTGGGGCCGGATGCGATCGTGACCGGGATGTACCCCGGCGCTCCGGAGAGCCTGAAAATCGAGGCGGCTTCGCCGGAGGTGGTACGGCAACTCCAGGGAGAGCGCCTGGCGACGCTGGTGCAACGGTCCTGGGACCACGTCCCCTTCTACCGGGACCGCTGGAAGGCGTCCGGACTCGAACCCGGGGACATCCGCACCGCCGCCGACATCCGCAAGCTCCCGGTGATCCGCAAGAGCGACTTCGAGGACAGCCTGCGGCTCCACCCGCCTTTCGGCGACTATCAGGGCGATTTCGCCGCGGTGCGGGTCCAGGCAAGCTCGGGCACGTCGGGCAATCCCAAGCCCTTCTTTTTTACCCGTAACGACTGGGACATCATCGCCCGGCTGTGGAGCAGGCGCTTCCACGCCCAAGGGGTGAGGGAAGGGGACATCCTCCAGGTCGTCTTCGCCTACACCTTGTTCATTGTGGGATTCACCGCCTCCGAGGGCGCCATGCGGCTCGGGGCTCTGGTGGTGCCCACCGGCAGCGGCAGCGTCACCCCGAGCGAGCGACAGGTCAGGATCGCCCGGGACTGGGGCGCCACCGTGCTGGCGGGGACGCCGTCCTACGTGCTCCACCTCGCCGACGTGGCCGAACGGCAGGGATTCGATCTCAGGAAGGACTTCCGCCTGCGACGCACCATCCATACCTCCGAGACCATGACCGAGCCGGCGCGGCGCGCCATCGAGGACCGCTGGGGCGTGGCGGCCTACGACAACTTCGGCAGCGTGGAGACCGGCTCCCCGTCCTTCGAGTGCGAGGAACGGAGCGGCTACCACGTCAACGAGGACGCCTACATCTTCGAGGTGCTGGACCCGGCGACGCACGAGCCCGTGCCGCCGGGCGGTGAGGGCGTATTGGTGGTTACCTGCCTCTTCAAGGAGGCGGCGCCGGTGATCCGTTACAACATCGAGGACCTGTGCGAGTTCATCGAGGACGGCTGCGGCTGCGGCCGTACCTTCCGGCGCATCTCCAGGCTCCGGGGCCGCCTGAGCGACATGGTCAAGGTGAGCGGCATCCCGTTCTATCCCACCTCGGTGGAGACCGCGCTGGAGCGTCTGCCTCAGCTCACCCGGGAATATCGAGTGACGGTGGATCGCGTGGGACAGCAGGACACCCTGACGGTGGAGGTGGAAATGCGGCCCGGCTGCGAGACCGGCGCCGAGATCAAGCGACAATTGGAACGGGAGCTCAAGGTGGCGACGAACCTCACCATGGAGGCCGTGCTGCTCACGCCCGGCGAGCTGGGCCGGTCCCTGGGCGTCGAGGACCGCATCAAGGTGCGGCGCATCCGGGACAGGAGACCGTCGTGACACGCGCGAGGGGGGCGTGAAGGGTTCCGGGCCCGATGCTTTCCGGTACGAAGAACCGTAGGGGGCGGGCTTCAACCCCGCCCGCGTCTTGCTCCAGGTACGGGATGCCGGGCTGGCGTTTGCCGGTGCGATGACGAACATGGAAAACATGGACATCGCAACCCGGGGCCTGTCCCTGGACGCCAAATGGCTTCAGGAGTTCGACGTCGTCGATCCGTTCAACGACGTCGCCCTGCGCGGCTTCCTGTCCATGAGGCCGGATCACCGGTACGGGGCGCTGGCCGTCACTCACGTGAACGAGGAGACCGCCCCGCAGCTCGTCTTTGCCACGCCCAAGCTGCATTACCCCTTCGACCGGCAGGGCAGGTTCAATTTCCCGCCGGTTCGCGCGATCGAGATCTTCGAGAAATACGACGGCACCAACGTTCTGGCCTATGCCTATCATGACGCCCAGGGGCGCCGTTATCTGACCTACAAGCTCCGTCTGTCTCCGGTGTTGCGCAACGGGCGGTTCGGCGCGTTCCTGGACATGTGGCGGGAGATGCTGCTGCGCTATCCGGTCATCCCGGAGCTGGTGGGGATCAACCGCTGCTCCCTGGGCTTCGAGCTCTACGGCAGGCGCAACACCCATCTCATCCTGTACGAGGAACCCCTGGACTGCATGCTGCTGTTCGGCGTCGGCGAAGGGGGGAGGCCGCTGTCGCCGTCAGTCCTGGACAGCCGGGGGGTTCCGGCGGCGACGCTGTACGGCACACTGGCAGCGGGGAAGGACCCCGTGGCGGAGTACGGCGCGATCCGCCAGAGGCTCGAGAGCGGGAACCGGTCGGCGGAGGACGGCAAGATCACCGGCGTCGAGGGCGCCGTGTGGTACGTGCGCACGCAGGCCGACGACACCGTACTGTTCAAGTGCAAGCCCGAGTCCGTGGAGGAGGTGCACTGGGTGGCCGGCATCAACAAGGCCGCGGTGACCGCCACTTGCTGGAACCTGTTCGAGACCCAGGACGTGCTCACCTACGAGACGCTCCATCCGCTCCTGGCGGAGGAGTACTCCGACGATGAGATCGAGCGCTTCAGGATCTGCATCGACGAGTGCATCGCCGCGGTGCGTGAGGAGACGGAGTTCAAGAGCCGGGTGATGGCCGAATACCGCCAGGTGGGCATCAAGCTGTCCGAGGACAAGGGCGAGGTGATGCGCCGCCTCTCCGGCAAGTTCGGGAAACGGGAGATGAAGAAGGTCTTCACCCTCATTGCCCTCGACGAAACCCCGCGGTAGAGAGCCGGCCGGCGGGCCTGGACGCCCCGCCGGCAACCGTGTGCGCGCTTGCAATCGACTGCCGGGCACTCTACGTTTTGCATCATGACTTTCGACGACAATCGAAGCTTTATCGACGCCCTCCGGCGGTCGGGCGACTTGGTGGAGGTGGAAAAGGAGGTGACCTGGGATCTGGAGCTTGGGGCCATCAGCCGCCTGGCCTGTGAGAAGGACGGCCCGGCGGTGTGGTTCAAGCGCGTCTCGGACTACATCGACGAGGTCTCGGTGTTCGTCAATCCGGTGGCGACCTGGCGCCGTATCGCCATCGCCCTGGGACTGCCCGCCACGGCCACGGTGCGGGAGATCTACGAGGCCTATGAGAAGGGGGAGGGGAACCCCATCGATCCGGTGGAAGTGAGTGAAGCTCCGTGCAAGCAGGTGATCCGCATGGGGTCCGACGTCAACCTCTTTGATCTGCCCACGCCCATGCTTCACGAGGGCGACGGCGGCCGTTACCTGGGCACGTGGGACCTGGTCGTCTCGAAGGACGTGGACAGCGGCTGGGTCAACTGGGGCATGTACCGCTTCATGGTCTACGACGCGCACCACCTGACCGGCTTCCCTCGGCCCACGAGCCACCTGGGCAAGGTCTTTCAGGAGCACTACGTGGCCAGGGGAAAGCCCATGCCCCTGGCCGTCGCCATCGGCACGGACCCGCTCTCGCACTTCGCCGCGGCCGCCACCTATTCCCTGGGCGGTGACGAGGCGAGCCTGGCCGGCGGTCTGCGCGGCAGGCCGGTGGATGTGGTCCGTTGCGAGACCAGCGATCTTCTGGTGCCGGCCCATTCCGAGATCGTCATCGAGGGCGAGGTGCTGCCCGACCGGGTGGGGCTGGAGGGTCCCTACGGCGAGTACCCGGGCTACCGTACCGGGGAGATGGGCAACGGCATCCTGTTCCGGACCACCGCGGTCACCCACCGGGAGAAGCCCGTGCTCACGGTGGACGCCACCGGCTACAAGGACGACAGCTCGACGGTGACGGCCCTGTCCGGCGCCCTGGCCATCAAGCGTCGGCTCGAACGCCACGGCGTGCCGGTACGGGACGTGTACGTGCCGCCCGAGGGCGCCGTGCATCTGGCGGTCATGAGCGTGGACTACGGCGGCCGGGAGGTGGCCAGTAAGGTGCTTCAGGTGCTGACGTCGCGCCGGGCGCTCCTGTCGAAGCTCTTCCTGGTGGATACCGACACCGACGTGTTCGACGTGGGGAAGGTCCTTCATGCCTTCTCCACCAAGTGCCACCCGGCAAACGGCATCCACGTGATCCACTACGAGGGCCGCGCCAATACGCTGACCCCCTGTTACAGCCAGGCGGAGCGGGCAGCGCAAAAGGGCGCCACGGTGTTGTACGACTGCACCTGGCCGGGGGAATGGTCGCGGGAGTGGGAGACTCCGGTGAAGGCGACGCTGGATTCGATCTTCCCCGAGGAGGTTCGGGAGAAGGTGCTGAAGAACTGGAGCGCGTATGGCTTCAAGCAGTGAAGCGCCGGTCTGGGACACCTTCGTGCGCCGGCCCGGGGACCTCAAGTACGGCGTCGAGACGCCGCTGGCATTGAGGGACCTGAGACCGGGCCGCGGCAAGTACGGGCTCAGGCACGTGGTGGGCATTGTCCACGGGGGTGACGGCGCGGGCGACCGGCTCGTGGTCCGCACCGTCGTGGGTGTGGTCCTGCCGGGTTCCCATACGGTGGAGATCGTCCGGGAGATGCCCCAGGAGATCGCCGGTACCCCGTACCGGGATTTCTACGAGGCGCTGCGGCGGGCGGCGGAAACGGGACCCGCGTAGCCGGCGAGGATGGAGTCATGGGTTTTGGCGACGAATTGATTGCGGTCCGGGATGCGAAGCACAGCCGGAACCATCCGTTCTTCGAGAAGTGGGCGCGGGGCGAGCTGACCCCCGAGCAGACGGCCATCTACTGCACCCAGCACTACCACTACGTCAGCGACTACCTGGACTGGATGGCCTACGAGGCTTCCCAGGTCCCTCACCGCGACGCCAAGGCGTTTCTTTACGAGAACCTCGGCGACGAGGAGAATCCCGACGACCGACATCTCGACATGCTCAAGGACTACGTCGCCGCCAGCGGCCTGCCCAGGGACTGCGTGGACGGGTACCCGGTGCTGCCCGGCACCGAGGGGTTGCAGAACTGGGGCTGGCGGGTAGTGTACCAGCGGCGCTGGCAAGCAGCGCTGGCGGCCATGTTCGTGGGCCTGGAGTCCCAGTTCCTCGGCATCTGCGAGAAGGTCGTACCGGCCCTCAGGGACCACTACGGCCATGCCTCCGGCGCCAGAGAGATACGCTTCTTCGAGGAGCACATCGAGGCGGACGCATTGCACGGCTCCAAGGGACTCGCGCTGGTGGAGAAGTACTGTGACACCCCGGAGCTTCGGCAACAGGCCATCGAAGCCGTGCGCGACGCCACCGTCCGGCGTTGGCGCTACATGAACGGCATCTACTGGTACGCCCTCCACGGCAAGGACGACGACACGCCCACCGGCTCGTAACCTCGATTTGTCGAAACGACGCGTCTTGTGGTCCATCTTAACTTACTGTAATATCGGTTTTTTTGGCAATTGCGTCATGTTGTGCGCCGTCGCGACGGCAGATGGGGGAAGAGGCGTGGCAGAGGTGGCGGCAACTCGGCGAGAGGGTTTCACGATGGCTGACGAGGACGTGCTGGTCCTGACCAACGAGGACATGGAGGGTATCCTCGAAATGGGGGACGTCGTGGAGGCCGTGGAGACGGCATATCGGGAACTTGGCCGCAAGGTCGCCGAGGGGATTCCCCGGCGCCGGCTGCATATGCCACTGGAGGGCCTGGAGCGCACCTGGTACTGGCTCAATGTCATTCCCGGAGCGGTGCCGGCCTTCGACACCGCGGCGGTGCGGCTCGATTCGTCGCGGATCCGGTTCCGCAACGTCGGCGGCGCGAGCCGCATGGAGTTCCCGGGGGATTTCGCCGGCTTCGTGCTGCTGTTCAGCATCAAGGACCGTGTCCTCAAGGGCATCGTGCATGACCACTACCTGTCGGCGCTTCGGGTAGGCGCCACCAGCGGGGTGGCGGCGAAGTATCTGGCCCGGGAGGACGCCTCGGTGCTGGGCATCTTCGGCAGCGGCGCCCAGGCCCACGGTCAGGTGTCCGCCCTGTGCGCGGTGCGGAAGATTCAGGAGGTCAAGGTGTTTTCGCTGCGGGAGGAGAACCGCCGGCGCTTTGCCGAGGATGTGACCCAACGTTACGGCGTCAAGGCAAGGGCCGTGCGGCATCCCCAAGACGTGGTGCGAGGCTCGGACATCGTGGTCACGGCCACCAACTCCGGCGACCCGGTGTTTGACGGGGACTGGCTGGAGCCCGGCACGCATCTCGTTTCCATGATCGGCCCCGACTGGTTCGACAAGCGCCGGGAATTGGACGACGCCGCCATCGAGAACTGCGACCTCATCGTGGTGAATTCCAGGGAGCAGGTGGAGATCGACGAGCAGCCGGAACTGATGTCGCCGTTGCGCAAGGGCGTCATCGGCTGGGAGCAGGTCCACGAGCTCGGCGACCTCGTCATCGGCGCCATTCCCGGACGCACCACCGCCTCGGAGATCACCCATCACAACAACAACTGCGGCATGGGCATCCAGTTCGCCGCCGTCGGTCACCTGGTGTTGACGCAGGCCAGGAAGCGGAAGCTGGGTACCCGGCTTCCCGCCGACCTGTTCATGACCCGGCGCACGGACGTTTCCTCGCCCTGAGACGATCGGTTCCGGGAAACCGCCATGGCCACCACTCTGAGCATCGATCCCCAGCATCTGAAGGGCCGGCACGTGGACCGCGCCGTCGAGGCATTGAAGCGCGACGGCGTCATCGTCTACCCCACGGACACCATCTACGGCCTGGGCTGCGACGTCACCAGCAAGGCCGCGGTGGAACGCATCCGCCGCATCAAGGGGCGTGACGCCAACAAGCCGATGTCGTTCGTGTGCTCCGATCTGGTCCAGGTGAGCCGGTACGGGCACGTGTCGAACTTCGTGCACCGCATTCTGAAGCGGTTCCTTCCCGGACCCTATACCTTCGTGCTGGCCGCCACCAGGGAGACCCCCCGGGTGCTTCAGTCCAGGCGGAAGACCGTGGGCATCCGGATCCCGGACCACCCGGTGCCGCTGGCGCTGGTGGAGCAGCTCGGCAATCCCGTGGTCAGCACCAGCGCCAACGAGAGTAACGAGGAAGTCGTTACCAACCCGGCCGATCTGGAACGGATTTTCGGGCACAGGGTGGATCTCATCATGGAATGCGGCGCCCTTCCGGTCCAGGCCTCCAGCGTGATCTCGCTCGCGAACGACACCATCGAGATTCTGCGCGAAGGGCAGGGAGATCTGGGCTACTTCCGGAGTCTTGCCGACGACGGCAGGGGCCAGGGTCTGGAAAGAGGGTGAGGGAAGGTTGGAGAGGCCGGCCCGCGGGTGAACCCGAGCGCGGGCCGGTTGATATATGGTGGAGTACCATGCAAAGTGGAGGAGCAATTGGAATTGGCAAGGAGGTATTCAGTGTTGCGTAACGTGATCGGAGTCATTTCTTTCTTGGCCGTCCTTGGGACCGTCGGGCCGGCGCAGGTGGCGTGGTCCGAGGATAAATTCCCTAGCAGGACGATCACCTGGCTGATACCCTACGGACCGGCAGGCGGTTTCGACCTCCACAGTCGGGCCATGACCGTGGGCATGAAGAAAGCGCTCGGCGTCAATGTCATCATCCGCAACCGGCCCGGCGCGGGCGGCAACATCGCCTGGAACCTGACCTGGGCCGCCAAGCCGGACGGCTACACCATCTCCACCGTCAACATTCCAGGCGCCATCGTCTCGGAGTTGTTCGACAACCCGAAGCCGCAGTACAAATTGAAGGAGTTCTCCTGGATCGGACAGATCTCGGCCGGACCATACGTCTTTGCCGTCGGCGCCAAAACGCCGTTCAGGAGCCTGGAGGATTTGCGGAAGGCCCCGGAGGTCCTGATCACCGGCACGGGAGTCGGCGGTACGGCTTGGGTGACCGAGGCCCTTAGCGCGGCGGTCCTGAAGTTCAACCACCGGTTCATTCTGGGTTACAAGAGCGCGCCGGAATCCAACATGGGTATCGTGCGGGGCGAGGGGCATGGCCGTGCGCTGGGCCTCGACTCCCCGGGTCAGATGCGCTTCGTTCACGAGGGCGACCTGCGGCCGCTGTGGGTGTATCTGGAAAAACGTTCTCCGGACTTTCCCGACGTGCCCACCATAGGGGAGCTGGGGCATCCGGCACTCACGGTGCTGGCATCCCACCGGGTGGTGACGGCGCCGCCGGGCATGCCCAAGGACCGGTTGGCGATCCTCCAGAAGGCGTTCGATACCGCGGCCAGGGATCCCGAGGTGCTGGCGCGGTTCGCCAAGATGAAGGCCAAGATCGAGCCCGTGACGGGTCAAGCTTGGGTGAATATGCTCAATGGCTTCTATGACCTGATCGCGGACAACGGGGAAACCTTCAAGAAATCACTGAACAAGTAGCCAGCGCCGGCGCGCCCGTGCGAGAGGAAGGAAGGCAGAGGCCGTATGCAGACAGTGAGACTCTACAGCGGTGACGACGGCGAATCCCACTTCGAGGAACTCGACCTCAAGTACGAGCCGGACCGCCGGATGGAAAGCGCGTCCCTGGGGGCCGCCAAGAGCGTAAACGTACGCCGGGTGCCGCCCGGCGTGTTGCTGGACTGGCATCCGGCACCCCGGCGCCAATACCTGTTCGCCCTCTCGGGGGCATGGGACATTGAATGCGGCGGCGGTGAGGTGCGACGGTTTCAGGCCGGCGACATCATGCTGGCCGATGATCTGACCGGCCGCGGGCACCGCAGCCGGGTCATCGGCGATGTGCCCCACGTCTTTGCGGTGGTGCCGCTGGCGGACTGACGCCGCGGTCTGAACTTACGAGCGGCCGGCGGCGGCCGCGGAGGCGCCGCCGTCCACCACCAGCGCCGTGCCGGTGACGAAGGACGACTCGTCGCCGGCGAGATACAGGATGGCGCAGGCCACCTCCCGGGGCTCCGCCCAGCGTTTCATCAGGGTGTGCCGCGCGCCCGTGCGGCGCAGTTCCTCCTCGCTCACGCCCCGGGCCTTGGCCCGCGCGACGTGGAAAGGGGTGATGGTGGGGCCGGGACAGACGGCGTTCACCCGAATCCCTTGGTCCACCTCTTCAATGGCCAGTGTCCGGCTGAGACTCACCACCGCGGCCTTGGTCACGTCGTACTGCCCCATTCCCGCCCGCCCGACAACTCCGAAGACCGAAGACACGTTGACGATGCTGCCACCGCCCCGTGAACGGAGCAGGGGCACGACCGCCTTGCAACAGTGGACGGTGGCCATGAGATTGACCGCCAGGATGGAGTCCCAACTGCCCGCGTCGGCCTCCGCCAGAGGGCCGTATACGCGGATCCCGGCGACGTTGACCAGGATGTCCAGGCCGCCGAAGCGTGCGGCCGCGGCATCCACCACCCGGCGCGTTTCCGACTCGTCGCTCAAGTCGGCCGCCACCGGCAGCACGTCCGCCGAAGGAAACCGGCGGCGGACCTCCGAGGCTGCGGCCTCGGAGGCGGCGCCGTCACGGTCCACCAAGGCTAACCCGGCGCCTTCCTCGGCAAAGAGCATGGCGGTGGCGGCGCCGATGCCGCCTCCGCCGCCGGTGATGAACGCAACCTTTCCCTGAAGGCGAGCCACGCTTCGGCTACCTCGAGTGCCCCATGGCCGCCCGCGTGGCCACGTCGGCCGCTGGGACCGTATAGCCCTCGACCGCCAGTGCCGCGGCCGCCACTTCCTCGTCTTCCTGGGGCGCGGCACCGCTCACGCCGATCCCTCCCACCACCTCGTCGCCGATCCAGATGGGCAGCCCCCCCTGGCCGATGGCGATGCGCCCGTCGTGCACCACCTGTACCCCGGTGTAGAAGACCGGCTTCGGGTTTGCCTTCTCCTCCAGGACCGCGGTGCTCTGCCGGAAAGCGGCCGCGGTGTAGGCTTTGGCACGGGCGATGTCCGGCGCCACGAATTTGGTTCCGTCCATGCGCCCCGCCCACATGAAGTTGCCGCTGCCGTCCACCACCGTCACCGTTACCTGATAACCTTTTTCCTCCGCCGCGTGGATGCCTGCATCCACCAGCGCCCTTGCCTGTTTCATTCCAAAGCTCAACGTGTGATCCTCCTCACGTTTTTTTCGCTTGCCCGGACAGGCTCCTGGTCCGAGCGAAAGTCGCCTGCGATGTCTGGAACCGTCATTCCGGCGAAAGCCGGAATCCAGGGGAGCGGCTGAGCCGGAGCGACTTGATTGCGCAATGAACACTGCTGGTTACGGCGTAATGTTGACCTGATCCTTCACTGCTTCGACCCACATCGCGTCATTGGGTAACCGGACGGAGGCGGCGCGGACGTGGTGGAGCGTGGGGTCCAGTCCCGGTGGCTCGGTCTGCTCCTCCCGCATCATCCTGGCGGAGTCGATGAGGCATTTGCGCACCCGGATGATGGCGGAGTCACTGGCGCCCAGGCGTTCGAGGGTACGATCGTAGATCGGGCCCTGGCTTTCGGTCATGGCGCGGTCCTGCATGCCGAAACCGGGTATGCCGCAGAACATGCGCGTCCGGTGGGCCTCCCAATCCATGCCGTAGTCGCCGGCCGGGCCCGCGGCGGGTCGGATGTCCCCGTAAGGTCCGTTGATGGGCGGTCCGTAGTCCGTGATGTGGGCGCTGAAGCCGGTATTCAGGGACAGCAGCTCTTCCTCCTTCAGCGGGCGTGTCGGGTGCCACGTGATGGTCCAGTTGATCAGGTGCTCGTCGTCCGCCGGGACCCACGCGTGGGAATGGAGGATCGGATCCTCATCCTGGGGCGGCGGCATGGTGTAGAAGGGCATGATGAACTGCGTGATGCGCCAGTAGTAGCGGTTGTCCTCGGCATTCCGGCGGGCGCCGATCATGACCCCGTAGTCGGTGTCCACCACCTCGAACCGGGGGCTGCGGTCCGAGGTTCCCACCGCGGTGTCCACGCCGAACCCCGCCTTCTCGATGTTCTCAAGGGACGTCCGGTCGGCCGTGTCCAGGGGTGCGTGCAGGAACGAGATGTGGCTCGAATCGATGCCGCCTTCCATGGCCTGGAAGTAGTTGCTGTGCTGGTAATACTTGGAGATGAACCGCTGGTTGTCCGGCAAGTTCAGCCATTCGAAGTCCGGCAGCCCGGTAAGCCGGGCGGGATCGCCCATGAACGCCCAGACCAGCCCGCCGTGCTCCCGGCAGGGGTAGGCGGGGTGTCTCACGGCGTGCTTGAAGTCGGTTTCCGGCGCTTCGTTGGGCATTTCCAGGCAGCGCCCGTCCAGTCCGTACTTCCACCCGTGGTAACAGCACCGAAGGCCGTCCGGTTCCACGCGGCCGAAATAGAGCGACACCCGCCGATGGGAGCAGTACTCACCCAGCAGGCCCACTTCTCCCCGGGCGGTCCGAAAAGCCACCATGCTCTCGCCCAGCACCCGGACCCGCTTGGTCCGGCCTCCCGCTTCCAGCTCGTCGGAAAGCACCACCGGCACCCAATAGCGTCGCATCATCTCGCCCATGGGCGAGCCCGGACCCACGCGTGTCAAAATCTCGTTGTCTTCCTTGCTCAGCATGCCCGTCCTCGATGTTCTTCGTACCGTTCCACAGTGCTGAAAACCTACAATCGCCGCTTCTTTTGTGTCAAGTTACGGGGCTGCCCCGTGCCGGTTGAGATCCCGCTTGCGGCTTCGGCGTCGCGGGCACCCGTGGCGGTCATCCCATCCCCGTGGAGTTGGTTCAGGACCGGAAAGACGGCGTAACATGCACGAGAGACCGCGCAGGAAAGGCAGGTTCGGTATGGACGCCGGCTTTTGGCTCATGTTCTCGGCCAGCATCATCGTCGGTGTCTTCGTGGTCCATTCCTACGGTATCCAGCGGGCGATGGACGGGCTGTCGAACGGCGGCCAACTGCTGATGATGACGTTGCCCAAGATGATCTTCGCCTTTGCGGTGGCGGGTCTGATCCAGGTGGTGATTCCCACCGACCTGATCTCGCAGTGGATCGGGGAAGGTTCCGGTATGCGGGGGCTCCTGATCGGCACGGCCGCGGGCGCCGTCACCCCGGGCGGTCCGATGATGCATTTTCCCATCGTCGCGTCGCTGTTGACCTCGGGCGCCGGCTCGGGTCCCATCATCGCCTATCTGACGGCATGGTCGCTGCTGGGGTTCCATCGACTGATCATCTGGGAAATTCCGATACTGGGTCTCGAGATATCGGTGGTCCGGTTCGTGGCCAGTCTCGCGTTGCCGCCGCTGGTGGGTTTCGCGGGCGCCTACTTGTTCCACCATCTGCCGGGAAAGCTCCCCGGCCCCTGACTTTCCCGGACAGGCTCCTGGACCGACACCACCGGGCCGCCGCCCCTCGGATTACGCTTCGCCAATCCGACCTACGGGGATTCCCCGTCCTTGACGAGATGGGTTTCCCAGGACAGGTAGCGTTCCATATCCTCGCGGGATTTTCCCAAGGCGCCGCTCCAGACACTGTGTCCGAAGTCCGCCTGCGCATCCTCGGTGGAGACGCCGGTACCCTCGAGCCCGTCCTCCATCGCCCGTCCGCCGCTCTCCCATGCCCGGGTTCCACCATCGAGCACCCGGATACGGGTATAGCCCAGTTGCCGCAAGGTATCGGCCGCCAGTGTCGACCGGGTGGCGTCGTCGCACACCAGGACCAGCGGCAGGGTTTTGTCCGGCGCCATGCGCTCGATGGCGAGTTCCAGGCGGCCGCGGGGAAGCCATCGGAGGCCCGGGACGTGGGCGAACCCGTATTCGCCGATGCTGCGAACATCCAGCGCGGGGGACGACGCACGGAGATGGTCCTGGAGCGCAGGCGCGTCGATGAAGGTGACGCGGGCTTGCGCTTCCGGCAACCCGTAGACCGCGGGTTCCGGCGTCCCCTGCGCCAGCGCGAGGCCGGCGGCGTCCCATTGGCGGAGCCCGCCGTCAAGAATCGCCACGTCGCGGAAGCCCAGACGTTGCAGCAGGGAGGCGGCCCAGACCGGCCGCACGTCGTCGTCCGAGACCACGAATACGGGCGCCCGGCGCACTGCCAGAAAGTTCTCGTGGGCCAGCGCCATCTGCCCGAGGGGAAGGGAGATGGAGCGCGGGATGTGGCCCGTCCGGTATTCTTCGGGCAGCCGCACGTCCACCAGGTAGAATGCCTCGCCGGACTCGTACACGGCGCGGAAGGCGTCACGCGGGGAGCGCCGGAGACGGTCCTTCGAGACGAGCGCCGCGGCGGCCTGCCGGATCTGCGCCGACCGGGACGGCGAGGCCGCCCGGGTCACTTCCCTGCCCGGGCCGGAGGCGATGTCGCCACCGGCCAGGAACCACCCCATGACGCCGTTCTCCAGGGCGTAGACGTTCGTGAAGCCGTTGTCGTGCAGCATCTTTGCGCCCAGGATGCCGCGCGTCCGGCCCGCGCAACTCACCACCAGCGTCGTGTCTTCCGCCAACGGCAGCCGCGGCACGTCCAGCAGGAGATTGCCGCCGGGGATGTGGTACGTGTCCGGCACGTGTCCCCGCAGGTACTCTTCCCGCGACCGTACGTCCACCACCACCACGTCCTCACCCGCGTTGCGCCGTCGCGCCAGCTCGACGGCGCTCACGTGGGGGACGGCGTCGTCGTGGGCGACCCGTTCGCCGTATTCCTTCCCGTGAACGCCCCAGCCGGACCGCACCGGCAAGCCCTGCCGCTGCCACTCGTCGAGGCCGCCCGAGAGGACACGGACATCGGTGTAACCCATGCGTGTCAGTGTCTCTGCGGCGAGCGCGCTGCGGCGGCCGTCGTCGCAGCAAACCACCACGGGAACGCGCCGCTCCGGCACCATCACCGGCAGCCGGATCTCCAGCGTCCCGCGGCTGACCGGGCTGGTCCCGGGGATCTGCGCCTTGGCGAACTCGCCGCGTTCGCGCACATCGATGCAGGCGTAGAGGGTTTCCGAGGCCAGCAGGGCCTGTAGGGTCGAAGCACCGATGAAAAAATGGCTCACGTCCGTCTCCCTCTGTCGAGGTTTCGTCCGTCGCGCGGTGAACGGAGCCGCATCCGGGGCTCCGGCACCCGACGCCGGACAATCCATCGTGTAACAGATGGGGCTTGGCGATGCGAGGCGCGGGCGGGCAGGGCGGAGGGCGCAGCAGCCCGTCGGGTTACGCGGTGGCCCGCCCCTCGCGTATCACGGCTCCGGCGGTGGTGGCCACGCACGCGGCCTTGTCGGGATCCCTGATGATCCCCTTGGGATCTCTCCCGGCCTTGACGTCGTCGATGGCGGTCTTGAGGATCTTCCTGAACAGCAGCACGCCTTCGTCCGAACTCACGTGGTGCTCCATGGCGTGGACGACGATCTCCCCCTGGCCCTCCTGGGCCTCCTTGTCGTCGGGATAGCGCTGGCTGTACTCGTAGTCCCGGGTTCCCCGGCCCGCGGGAGCCAGCTTCTCACGGCCCGACGGGGCCGAAGGGTCGGCACCGTCGGGCAGCCACCGGATGGTCGCCCCCAGTTGATGGGTGTCGTCCACCGGAACGCAGAAGGACACCTGCTTCACCTTTTCGGTCACGGGCTCGTCCGTGTAGGTGAGGTGCACGTTCAGCGGCATGAGGTTCTCCCAGATGACGTCGGCCCAGCGCCCGCCTTTCAGTTGGCGGGTCATGACGAAGCGGATGCCGATGTCGGTCTCCTCGTAGACCAGACGTTCCGGCAGCGTCGAATGGGCCTGAGTGGGAAACTGGGCTCCGCTGTGGACCGTGTGCAGCCACACCGCATGGAGCGCGTCCATGAGATTCTCCTCGCTCTGAAGCCAGTTGCAGTCCCGGGCTCCGCCCACGCGAGGGCCGAACCGGGCCGTCAGCGTGCCACCCTCCGCCAGCAGCACGTCGTAGCGGGGCAGGAGCGGCATCTTGTCCAGCGGTCCCATGTACGCGAACACCAGTCCGCCGAACTCCTGCACCGGGTACGCGGGGTGCCAAAGATGATCCTTCACCGTGCTTTCGGGGGGTTCCAGCGGCATGTCGAGAATGCGCCCCTCCACGTCGTAGAGCCAGCCGTGGTAGCAGCAACGCAACCCGTCCTGCTCCACCCGCCCGTACTCCAGGGACGTGCCCCGGTGGCTGCAACGGAAGAACAGCAGCCCGGCGCGGCCGTGCCCGTCCCGGAACGCCACCAGGTCCTCGCCGAGGATGCGGATGCGTTTGGGCAGGTCCGTGAGGTCGGCCGACAAACATGCTGGCTGCCAGTACCGCCGCATCATCTCGCCGCACGGCGTGCCCGGCCCCACCCGGGTGAGCTCGGGGTCGATCTCGGGTATCTTGAGACCGTAGGCGCTCCTCATGATGCTCCTCCTTGCCAACCATTGGTGAGATACCATGCCAAGTCCGACCAACGGCTTGGCAGCGGATATATCAATCCTCTCATGGGCAGTAAAGAGTGTGCCGGCCCCTCCCTGCCGTCGTTGACAACGCTACGGGCATTTAGGATGCCCCGCCGTATCCCGATCCGAATACGACCGTCCGGAGACCCTGGCCGTTATTTGACAGCCATGGT
Source organism: Binatia bacterium (assembly GCA_963422385.1). Classification (GTDB taxonomy): domain Bacteria; phylum Desulfobacterota; class Binatia; order UBA9968; family JAJDTQ01; genus JAJDTQ01. Next base: position 3,261,457 of record OY729432.1, read on the forward strand.
GCGATCGACTAACATCGGCGCACTGGTTCGTGCTGGAACGTTGGCCTGAATTGTCCCACCGTTGGTGCATTGTGCTATACGCACGCAGGTTCGCGAATCCGCACGGAATCCAGTCGTTACACGGAGACACCATCCATGGAGAAACAGGAGGGACTGACGCTCGGGCAGGGGCCCGTGGCGGCGCCCGACACGGAAACGGTCAGAGGGCCGCGCAAGAGCACTTCCATCTTGAGCGAGACCGGCTGGGACGTGGCCCTTCGGGTCGGTTCCATCGTGGCCCTGCTCGTGGGGTGGTGGCTGCTCAGCCTGCTCTTCCCGCCCAGTCTGGTGCCGAAGCCATGGGACACGATCGTGGAGGTGCTCACCATCATCAGGACGGGCGAATTCTTCGACAACATGGGCAGCACCCTGTGGCGCGTCTTCGTGGGCTTCGGCTTCGCCATGCTGGTGAGCATCCCCTTGGGGATCATCATGGGCAGCTTCAGGAACCTGGAGAGCTTCTTCGAGCCTCCGGTGATCCTGGGCCTGACCATGCCGGGGCTCATCTGGGCCCTGATGATGATCATGTTCTTCGGCCTCACGGAGTTCAGCGCCTACAGCGCGGTGGCCGTGACCATCTTTCCCATGCTGACCATCAGCATCTGGCAGGGAACCAAGTCTCTGGACAAAGACCTCATCGACATGAGCACCGCCTTCCACGCCAGCGTGTATTCCAAGTTGCTGGACGTGATCCTGCCCCAGCTCGTGTCACACCTCCTCGCCGCCATACGGTACGGTCTCGGCCTTGCGTGGAAAGTCGTGGTCCTGGTGGAGATGTTCGGATTCAGCAACGGCGTCGGTTATCGCGTCATGCACGGGTTCGACATCTTCTCGATGAAGGCGGTGCTGGCATGGGCCATCACGTTCCTGCTCGTGATGATCTTCATCGAGTTCGGCGTGATCGGCTTCCTGGAGCGTAGCGTCACCCGCTGGCGGCCGCGCGTCGAGGCCTGGAGGCGTTAGTGTCCTGCCCCACAAACACGTTTGTGGAGATGCGCAGGATTTCTCGTCGTCGGCAAGGCGCGACGACGAGCAGTGGCCGATACCACGCGAGGAGGAGCAACGCAGCCGACGGCGAGAAGGACAAGCCTATGCACAAACGTGTTTGTGGGGCAGGATACTAAGGTGGCGTACGTACGGATCGATGGCGCGGTCAAGTATTTCTCACGCGAGGACGGCTCGCCGTTGCTGGTGCTGGACGGCGTGTCCTTCGACACCAAGGAATACGGCATCACGGCGTTGCTGGGGCCGTCGGGCTGCGGCAAGTCGACGCTCTTGAACATCATCACCGGTCTGGAGCGGCTCGACCATGGGCGGGTCGAGATCATTTCCGGGGGCGAGGATGGGGAGCGGGCGCACCCGCAGTTGGGCTACGTGTTCCAGGACCCGAGGCTGCTCAACTGGAAGAGGGTGGAGGACAACCTGAAGTTCGCCCTCAAGGGCATGGGAGTACCGGCCGAGGAGTGGAACGAGCGGCTGGACAAGTACCTCGCACTGGTGGGCCTCTCGGACTTCCGCAAACAGTACCCCCTCTACCTGTCCGGCGGGATGCGGCAACGGGTAGGTCTGGCGCGCGGGCTGGTGATCGAGCCGCAGGTGCTGTTGATGGATGAGCCCTACAGCAAACTCGATCAGCTTACGGCCCGGCAGTTGCGGGAGGACACCCTGCGGATATGCTTCAGGCTGAAGCAGACCGCGTTGCTGGTGACCCACGACGTCGAAGAGTCGGCCTACATGGGAGACCGGATCGTGATCTTCTCCGCCAGACCGGCACGCATCGCGGCGGTCTACGATAATCCCCTCAAGACCTCGGAGCGGGATACCGACGACATACGGTTCATCGAGTTCAAGAAGGAAGTGCTGGAAACCATACTCAACCTGGTGAAGGAGGAAACATGAAGATCGCAGGAATCAATCGGTTTCGTCTGCTTGCCTTGGCCGCGGCCCTGTTCCTGTTCGCCCCGGGCTTGTCCGTGCCGGCTCTGAGCGCCGACCTTCCGGTGGTGGAGTTCGGCCTGCCCTCCGGCGGTGTCTTCGGCCTTGGCGGCCAGTACATGATCGACAAGAAGCTGGACCGCAAGCACGGCTTCATCGCCAAGCCGCGCTGGGGCGGTGTGGCCAACGTCGAGCGTCTCATCGCCATCAACGCCATTCCCGTGGGCCTGGCTACCGTAGAGTCTGCCTTGCGCGCCAACATGAAAGGCATCCCTCTCAAGCTGGTACAGCCCTACATGAGGACGATGCACAATTACATCCTCGTTCGTAAGGACTCCCCCTACAGGACCATCACGGACCTGAAGGGAAAGTCGATAGCCGTCCCACAGGTAGTGACGTCGGCTTACAATCTGTTCGATTTCATGATGAGGAAGCAGGGTGTAAGCATCGAGAAGGACTTCGAGCTCAAGAAGCTGGGCGCCGCGGCCATCATCGCCGTGATGGAGAAGGGCGACGTGGAAGCCGCGCTGCATTGGGAAGCGCACGTGACCAGGATGCTGGCCTCGGGAAAGTACCGCTCCATCGCGAAGCTGGGAGACGTGATCACCCGGGTCCTGAACAAGGACATCCACATGTTCGGCTGGGTGGGGGCGCAGGAAAGCTGGGCGAAAAAGAACCCCGACCTGGTCGGGAAGATACGCGCTGCGTGGCAGGAAATGATCGCCGGTGTACAGAACGACCCCGATCATTTCCGGAAGTACGCCAAGAAGATCTTCGGGCTGGAGGGGAAAGATGTCGTGGACCTCGGCTACGAGCGAGTGAGGCCTTTCCTCCTTCCGGCCGATTTCAAATGGCCGAATGCGAAGAATCTGGCGAACCAGAAACAGTACCTGAAGGACGGTATCGCCCTGGGGATCTTCCCCAAGGAGGCGGAGTCCTTCATCGACGGTCTGTTCGTGCCGTAGCCGGCGGGTTCGAACAACGAGTCGTGCCGGACCGGGGTCGGGACTCCCTTGCCGTCGGTCCGGCGTGGAGCATGGCAGCGAAGGCCGGGGAAATGTGTGCATTTCCCCGGCCTTCGCGTTTACGGGGCAGCGCTCCGCCGGCCGCTTGCGCATTGACTTTCTGCGGGCCATGCCACAAGTTACTGTCAGGGTCAACAAGACGACATGGTGGGAGATCATCAGGTGAAACAACCCTTCCTGACCATGCACCACGGAGTTCTCTACGACGCAGATTGCCTTGAGATTGTCGGGCACATGAAGTCGGAGGTTGTCGATACCGTTTTGCCGATCCCCCTTTCAACCTGGGTAAGGACTGCAAGACTACAAGAATGGTTACATCGATACGGTAGCGCGAACCGACTATCCGGCTTGGCGCCGGAAGTGGCTCCATGCTCTCCTGTACTACACGAAGGGAGGCCCCGGTATTCAACAGAATTGTATTGTTGGCAGTAGCGCATGATGGATATTCGGACAAAGCGCTTCCGAAAAAGATTACCAACAAGGGGGATCGAGGGTAGTGGAAACGGCCGTAGGCAAGACGCTGAGTCGGCATCTCATCGAGGAGGGAAGCTGGCGCAAGGATGCGGGTGGGGATCTGCTCCCGCTCCTGGAGCCCATTGCCCTGGCCGGCAAGATGCTCGCACGGGAGATCGATCAGGCCGCCCTCGGCGGCAAGCTGGGCCTGGCCGGCGACGCCAATGCCACCGGCGACATGCAGAAGAAGCTCGATGTCATCGGCAACGAGATCGTGATGGATGCCTTCGCGGGTTGTAGCCTGGTGGCGGGCATCGTGTCGGAGGAGTTGAATGAGGCCGTGGTGATGAGCACGTCGGAGAATGCCCGGTATCTGCTGTGCACGGATCCCCTGGACGGCTCGTCCAATACCGATGTCAACGCTCCGCTGGGTACGATCTTCGGAATATTTCAGCGCAGCCGGGTGGGAGAGCTTTCAGCGGAAGAATTCCTGCAGAAGGGCTCGGAACTCGTGGTCGCGGGCTACGTGCTGTACGGCACCAGCACGGTGCTGGTGTACACGGCTGGCAGCGGCGTTCACGGATTCACGCTTGACCGTGGGGTAGGGGAATTCAAGTTGTCCCACGAGGACATCCGCTGTCCGCGCAAGGGGACGGTGTACAGCGCCAACGTCGGGCGTCACAAGGGCTGGGACCCCGGGGTGCGGAAGTATCTGGACTACGTGACCGACAGGGACAAGCCCAGCGGCAGACCCCACTCCCTGCGCTACACGGGCGCGCTGGTGGCCGATCTGCACCGTTGCCTGCTGGACGGCGGCGTGTATTTCTATCCCGGGGACTCCGGCAGCCCGAACGGCAAGCTGCGCCTGCTTTACGAGTGCGCGCCGCTGGCCTGCGTGGCGGAGCAGGCGGGCGGCGCCGCCGGTACCGGTCGGGGTCCGCTGCTGGACATCATGCCGGAGGCCATCCACCAGCGCACGCCCGTCGCCATCGGCAGCGTTGAGAACGTCGCCCTTTATGAACGGTTCATGGCGGAAGGATGAGTCCGCCCGAGGAGGATGAGTGATGACCGAGAGAGTACGAGAGGTTCTGAGCTGGTATGGCAGCGACAGTCCCGGGACTCTGACGAATCTGGCCCGGATGCTCAACCACGGCCGGCTCGCCGGTACCGGCAAGTTCGTGATCCTGCCCGTGGACCAGGGTTTCGAGCACGGCCCGGGCCGTAGCTTCGCCCCCAATCCCGCAGGCTATGACCCGCGTTATCACTTCGAGCTGGCGCTGGATGCAGGCTGCAATGCGTACGCGGCGCCGCTTGGCTTTCTCGAGGCCGGAGCCCGGGATTTCGCCGGTGAGCTCCCGCTCATTCTGAAGGTCAACAACCATGATCTGCTGAACGACGAGAAAGACCCGCTGCAGGCGGTCACCTCCAGCGTATCGGACGCGTTGCGTCTGGGGTGCGTGGCCGTGGGCTTCACCATCTATCCCGGCTCGGAGCACCGTTTCGAGATGTACCAGCAAATCCGTGCCATTGCCCGGGAGGCCAAGCAGAACGGGTTGGCCGTGGTGATCTGGTCGTATCCCAGAGGATCGGGACTCAGCAAGGCAGGGGAGGCGGCCATCGACGTGTGCGCCTACGCGGCGCAGATCGCCGCCCAGCTCGGCGCCCATATCATCAAGGTGAAGTTTCCCGGGGAAAACATCGAGCAGGACGCGGCGCGCAAGGTCTACGAGAAGGAAGGCGTCCCCATCGCCGATCCCGCGGACCGGATCCGTCACGTGGTGCAGTCGGCCTTCGACGGGCGGCGCATCGTGATCTTTTCGGGCGGCCCCGCCACCACCGACGATGCGCTGCTGTCGGAGGTTCGCGCCATCCACCAAGGGGGTGGATTCGGATCCATCATCGGGCGAAACTCGTTCCAGCGCAGCAAGCCCGACGCCATCGCGCTGCTCGACAAGGTGATGCGGATCTACGCCGGAGAAGCGGTCTGACCACGGGCATCCGTTCGCTTGCGGCCCGGGCATGTCTGTGTTAACCATCCCCGTCATGCCTCTTCAGAGAACCATGGAAATAAAACGGCGGCGCAGGCGGCGGAAAAGCCTGGCCAAGCTGCGTGTGAAGTTTCAGGGAGCCAGGACCGAGCATGCGCGTACCAAGGTGCGGGACAAAGCCTTCAAGATCTCTCCCTCGGCTGTTCTGGAGTAGCCCTCGATCCACCGGCATCCGATCCCGTGGGCCCGGATGCCATCTTCGCCCTCGACCGTGTCCGACCCCCTCAGGGTTTGCGTCCGATGACCAGCGATGAGGTCAGTGGTGGAGGCAGTTCCACCCGACCCGCCTCCACCAGACCGGCGCGTCCGAGCCAACCGCGGATCTCGTCCAGCGTGTAGCAGCGCCCGCGGTCCGTCGTCAGCAGCATCAGGAGACTGAAGACGGTGCCTTCGTCGGTCTCCGTGCGGCTCCCTCCCAGAATGTGGTCCTTGATGACAAGGCTGCCGCCCGAAACCAATGATTTCGACAGGAAAACGACATCGTAACCGCCGGGAATGGCGTCCGTGCGATAGTCGCCGGCCATGCATTCGATACGGTCGGCCACACCCGATGCGCGGACGTAGCGCTCGGTAACCGGCAGAGTCCCGGGCAGATCGTAGAGGGTGGCGCGAAGGGCCGGGTAGCGTCGGCACAGGGCGATGGAACAGGTGGCGGGTCCGGGCCCCATGTCCAACAGCCGTCGTGGGTCGCCGAGATCCAGGGCGTCGGCCATGACCTCCGCGTCGCTTCGGGAATTGACCAGCGAATCCATGGCCTCGATGAAGATCTCCGTCTCGGCTTCGTCGGTCTGGTACATGTCCGGCAGGCGCGCGGGCCGTCCGGTACGGACGGCGTCCTCCAGCTTTCCCCAGACGTCCCACATCATGGCGTCGAAGCGGACCATGCCGCTGAAATCCCTGGGCGAAGCGCTCAGCAGATAGGTCGCGGACAGGTCGTTGAGGCGATAGCGGGGACCATCCTTTTCCAACAGTCCCGTGACCGTGAGGGCGTCCGGAAGGAGACCCGTGGCGCGGGTCTCGGCGCCGATGGCGGCTGCCACCGCGGCTGCGTCGGCATCCTCCTCGTCCCGCAGTGCGTCGAACACGCCGAGTCCCACGGCGGCCTGCAGGATCCGGGCCTCCGCGTACCCGCCCGCGACCCCCGCGAGCCGGGCAAAACCGTCGCTCATATCGGTTCCACGACCCGGTAGGTCCGACTCTTGGGTTTGATGGGGGCGAGGATGCCCATTTTCACCATGCTGCGGATGTCACGATAGGCGGTATCCCGGTCGACCCCGGCGATGCGCTGATAATCGGCGGTGGAAAGCAGCTTGTCGTGGGTCAGCGCGTACACCAGCAGTCGCTGTCGGCGAAAGCTGAGGCGAGAGCGGTCGAAGCGGTCGAGCCACCGGATGGTCTCATCGTCGTAAATGGGGGTGTTGCGTAGCGTTACGGTGAAAAAGAAGCCCTCGGTGGAGAACTCCGGCGGCCGAAGCGCGTTTTGCTCCATCTCCTGGAACATGCGTGGCACGCCTTCGCCGATCTCGCGCATGTAGCCCAGGTCCGACAGCACGCGCACCAGCAGAGGGTTGCGCGAGAAATGAACCCGCTGTTGCCGGTTCAGGTGATCCACGGCGACGGGCCCCGGCAACGCGCCCGGACTTCTCACTTCCAGGCGGTCTTCGAACATCCAGATTTCGGTCTCCGCGCCGGTGATGGCGTAGTCCCGGTGGGCGACGGCATTGACCAGGGCCTCCTGCCAGGCGAAGGAGGGGTATTCCAGGCGCTCCCGGAAGAACAGGTCGTGCAACACCATCCGCTCGCGGATGTGCTCCCTGATGCGTCCCACGGCCTCGTCGATGAGGGTCCACAAGGGGCGGTCGATGCGCACCCGTTTGACGACGTTCAGGGACTCGCCATAAGCTCTCTCGGTGCCCTCGTACTTGACGAAATCGATGCCGCAGCGCGGCTGCCACCTCGTCGGCTCCGCGGCGAACAGGAGCAGGGCGGCCATGGAAATCTGGGGATGGTCCGCGGAGCCGCGAACCAGATGGTACGTGCGCGTCAGCAGGGATCGGGGGTCGTCCCGCGCATCGATGCGCTTCGCGAAGGACTCCAGCGCCGATTCGTCCAGGTCTTCCCATGTCGCGTCGTGGGCATGTTGTCGCTCGTAGGAGTACGACAGCTTCGCCTCTTTCAGCAGCCGGAGCTGCTCGGGCGCCAACGCCGGGTTCTCCGAGGCGATCCGATAGAAAGTCCTGCCGCTGGCCACCCGACGGATCTCCAGGCCCGGACTCACTTCGAATCGGAGCAGCAGCAGGTTGCCGAGGTCGATTCGTTCGTACAGGGATGGCAGAGGTGGGTTGAGAAGGTTCTGAGGCACCTCTTCCAGCTCACGGATCTCCTGCTCGGAAAAGGGGAGGCCGGTGAGGCTCTTGTCGGGCTCGATGCCTACCAGAAGGCCCCCGCCGTCGGCGTTGGCCATTCCGTTGAGGATGCGCGCGATCTCGCGGGCGAGGTCCCGGGGCCGCTTCGTTCGAGTTCCGCGCTTCTTCTGCTCGTAAGCGCTGACGAACTCGAAAAACTGACCCCGGTCTTCCTTCAGGAGCGTTTCAAGCTTACGTCCAAGCATGTTTGACGGCATCCCTCCAGCCGAAGGACCTCGTGGATGATCCGGGCGGCGGTTACCGGTCGTTGACATCGAGCCATTCATGGACCGTGTGGATGTCCCGCATGCCGCTGGCCAGGTTGGTGACCTGGAGGCCCCGCTTGTTCAATACCTTGGCGTCACATCCGCCGCCCTTGGCGACAGTGTCGACGGTGAATCCCAGGTTGTGCGCCGCCTCGTGAACGCGCTGAACGATGTCGGACTCATGGGGCACGTCCATACGGTCGTATTCCCGCGTGATCCGGGACTCCACGCGCGTTTCATGGACGCAGCCGTCCGCCGCATGAACGAGCCCGGCCTTGTCCCTTCGCGCGGGGAAGTCGCGGGGAGTCTACTATGAAACGGGCAGGCAGGTCCATTCTCCCCACAGCGTCACATTGCCTCCAGGGTCCATCACGCGGTACCACGACACCGACATCGTGACCGTCCACGTGGACGCCCGGGATGACTCGTGGCGCGCAGGCGCGGCGGTAGAAGGTGGCGTGTGAAGGAACTGGTGGCGGTGGCTGGACTTGAACCAGCGACAACGCGGATATGAGCCGCGTGCTCTGACCAACTGAGCTACACCGCCGTTGTGTGTGAAAGTTGCTCGCTGGAGGATTGAAACCCGGGTTGGCTGATCACCAATCATAGACTGTGGCCCGCGAACATGCAAGCTGCGGTATCCCCATGCCGAAACCGCTCCGCCTCGCCTTGCAAAATCCCCTTGCTTTCACTATTAGTCAGCGAAAGCAGCCATTCCTCATGTGTTTGGTTGCATTACGCCTGAACCGGACACGACCGTTCCAATCCAGCTCGGGCTCGCTGTCATGGGAGATGAGGGTCACGTCTTTGGAGGGAGGGAAGCGCCATGCAGGGTTGGGTGACACACGCGTTCAAGGACATGCGGCTGGAGGAGTTGCCGGACCCTGAAAGTCGGCCCGGCTGGGCGGTTTTGAAGACCCGGGTGGTGCAGCCCTCGGTGACCGAGGTGCAACTCTTCTACGGCGAGCGCTCCAACAGCTACGACAAGGTCAGAAAGAAGCTCGCCCAAGGTCCCGAGCCCTTGTTCGGCCACGAGTTCTGCGCCGAGATCGTCGAGATCGAGAAAGACAACGCCTATGGTCTGGCGACGGGCGACCGGGTGGGCGCCACCCACACGGAGATCGGCACCATCGGGCGGGACTTCCCGGGGCTGTTCTCCGAGTACGCGGCAGTGCCGCTGGACGCGCTGGCCAAGATTCCCGACGGCATCAGCGACTGGGAGGTATCGGCGTTGCAACCCCTCACCAGTTGCGTTCACAATATCCAGGTGCTGGGGGTGACGCTGGGGGACACGGTGCTGGTGCTGGGCCAGGGCGTCATGGGGCTCAACTCGGCCCAGGCGGCCAAGGCCGCGGGCGCGGACACCGTCATCGGCACCGACATGAGACCGGAGATACTGGATCTGGCCAAGGAGCTGGGGATCGACGTCACCATCGACGCCTCCAGAGAGAACGTCGTCGATGCGGTGATGGACCTGAGCCACGGCAAAGGCATCCCCTTCGTCATCGAGGCGGCCAGCGGCAGTCCGCAGATGGGACTGTCCGGCGGCGCCACCGTGTCGGAGGCGGTGGCGTGCGTGGCCGCCGGCGGCAAGGTGCTCAGCATCCCGCATTTCCACGAGCCGGTGACCCTGGACTTCAACTACCTCCGGGCCAAGCGGGTCACCTACATGTTCCCGCCGGAGCTGGCTCATCCCGGGGAAATGACCCTTGCCGCGCGACTGGTGGCGCAGAAGCGCATCAACATCGATCCCATGATCACGCACAAGCTCGAAGGCATCGACAAGATGCCGGAAGCCCTGGACATCACCGCCAACAAGGCCAGGTACGGTGCGTTGAACCCGGCGCAGGTGAGGTTCTCGTAGAGGCAGGGAGGAATCCTCCACACCAGGGGAAGAACCGTAGCACCATAGCGCCGTTGCTTGCTTTGGAACACGAAATCGGTTTGAAGGAGGAAACATGAACGCCAAGATCATTGACGCCGACGGACACGTCAGGGACCGGGACGCGGACATCCGCGCCCATATGGAAGACCCCTGGAACAAGCGGGAGGGCTCGCTGCTGCCCTCGGACGAGTGGGACTCCAGCATGTTCGGCACCTTGGGAATGAACATCACCGACGTTCCCACGCGCCTGCGTGACATGGACACCGAGGGGATCGAAATGTCGGTGCTGTTTCCCACGGGCGCGTTCCACGTCAACCGTATGCCGGAGAAGGCCTACGCGGGAGCCTTCTCGCGCGCCTACAACAACTGGATCTCGAGCATGTGCAGCGAAGCGCCGGAACGGCTCAAGGGCGTCGGCGTCGCGCCCTTCCAGGATGTGCCGGCGGCGGTGGCGGAGATCAACCGCGCGGTGACCAAGCTCGGGGTGGTGGGCATCACGGTGGGCACCTTCGGCATGAAGGACCACTTGGGGCAGGAGCTCTTCTGGCCCATCTACGAGGAGCTGGAGCGGCTCAACGTGCCGTTGCTGATCCACAACTCGCGCTCGGGGCCGGCGGGCGAGAACCGCTTTGACACGTTCCTGTTCAAGCACACCATCGGCCGTCCCTTCGAGACCATGCTGGATTGCGCGGCGTTGATGTACGGCGGCGTGCCGGAGCGGTTTCCGAAGCTGCGCATCGCGTTCCTGGAGTGCGGCGTCGGCTGGGTGCCCTACTGGATGGACCGGATGGACGAGGAGTACGAGCACCGGCAGTCGGAAGCGCCGCTGCTCAAGGCCATGCCCAGCGAGTACATGAAGGCGGGGAACTGGTACTATGCGGCCGAGCCGGAGGAGGAGAGCCTGCCCTACGGCATCGAGCGGGTGGGCGAGAAGAACATCGTGTTCGCCTCCGACTACCCGCACTGGGACGGCATGTTCCCCAACGTGACCAAGACCATCAAGGAACGGACGGACATTTCCGACGACTTCAAGGCCAGGTTCCTGGGAGAGAACGCCAAGGCGCTCTACGGCTGGAACTAGCCGGGTAGCGGGCAACGGGATTTTCGCGTGCAACTGACACCCCGGACGATCTTCAGCTTTGTCGTCCTCGTCTTCTTCGGCTATCTGCTCTGGGAGGCTTGGGATTGGCGCTGGCAGGCCCGTCTGTACCCTTGGGCCATCGGTTTTCCCATGGTCATCCTGGCGATTATCAACATCGTGCTGGAACTCCGGGGACCGAGAGCGGAGGGCGTCTCCGACAGCGCGCCTGCCGACTTCCAGCTCACGCAGACCGTCGACCGGGCCGTGGCGGTGCGCCGCACCGCCACCATCCTTTCCTGGATCGTGGGGTTCCTGGCGGGCATCTGGCTCATCGGGTTTTCCATCACCATCGCGGCCATGACGTTCGGCTATCTGAAGTTGCAGTCCAGGGAAGGATGGCCCATGTCGCTGATACTCACGGCTTCGGCGTGGCTGGTTTACTACGTGCTGTTCGAGCGTACGCTTTTGCTGCCGTTTCCCGACGGCAAGATCTTTCTCTGGCTGGGTCTGGATTGACTGGACATGTGTACACGGGCGAGAGCAGCGAGTCAGAAAAAACATTGGGTGCCAAACAAGGGAGGTATGCCATGACGAAGCGATCGATTTGTCGAACTCTTCTCGTGCTGCTGCTGGCCGGGTTCATATTCATGAGCTTCGCCGGTCAGGCCGGGGCCAAGGATTTTTACGAGGGCAAGACCATCCGCATCCTCGTCTGTTGCTCGCCGGGTGGATTCTATGACCGGTGGGCGAGGCTGTTCGCGCGGCACATGGGCCAGTATATTCCCGGGAAGCCCGACATCATCGTCCAGAACATGCCCGGGGCGGGCTCACTCATCGCCGCCAATTACACCTACAACATCGCCAAGCAGGACGGCACGGCCCTCGTTATGCCGTTGGCCGGACTGTACCTGGACCAGGTGGTAGGACGGAAGGAGGTGCGCTTCGACATCGCCAAGTTCCAGTGGATCGGCACGCAGGAAGTGAGCCACTCGGTGCTCTTCTGCCGCAGCGACTCGAAGTACCAGAGCGTCGACGACCTGATCAAGAACAAGAAGGACCCGGCCAGACTCGGCAACTCCGGGACCGCGGGCAACAGCTATCTCATGGGCAAGATCCTGGAGAAGGGTGTAGGAGCGAATTTCAATTTCGTCATGGGTTATCCCGGCGGCAGCGAGATCGATCTGGCGGTGGAACGAGGGGAGGTGCTTTGCCGTGGCATGACCATTCCCCCGCACTTCGGCCGGGAGCCCTATCTGACCTGGCACAAGAACAAGTTCGTCAAGCAGCTCGCTCAGAGCGGAGAGGAGCGGGATCCGAGGCTCAAGGACGTGCCCACCCTCACCGAGCTGTTCGACAAGTACAATGCCCCGAAGCTGGTCCGGGCCATGGCCAAGGTGATCTTCGCCAGCGGCGACTTCGGGCGCCCGTTCGGTGTCGCGCCGGGTGTACCGGCAGACCGCGTGAAGATGTTGCGCGACGCTTACGCCAAGGCCTTGCAGGACCCGGAGCTGGCGGCCGAGGCGAAGAAGGGGCGGATGGTGCCCTATAAGCTGCTGAGGGGCGAGGAGCTGCAGAAGGTGGCCAAGAGCGTCGTAAGCCAGCCCAAAGAGGTGGTGGACGGCGTCAGGGGGCTCCTGGGGAGGTAGCTGACAGGCCATGATGCTCGACGCCTTCATAGAGGGACTGCTTCACGTCCTTTCCTGGCCGGCCTTCGGCTTCCTGCTCCTGGGCGCGTTGGTGGGATTCATCGTGGGGATTCTCCCCGGCCTCGGTGGCTTGGCCACCCTGGCGCTGATGCTCCCCTTCGCCTACAAGATCGGGGAGCCGATCTCGGCCTTTGCCTTTCTCCTGGGCATGCACGCCATCACCGGCACCACCGGTGATCTCACCTCGATCCTCTTCGGCATCCCGGGAGAAGGCACGGCCGCCGCCACCATCATGGACGGCTACCCCATGACCAAGAAGGGGGAAGCCGGCCGGGCCATGGGCGCCGCGCTCATGAGTTCGCTGGTGGCCGGCCTTGAAGGCGCCGTCATCCTGGCCCTCGCCATTCCCATCATGCGCCCGCTGGTGCTGTTCTTCGGCTCTCCGGAGCTGTTCATGCTGGCGATCCTGGGCATCACCTTCATCGCATCGCTCAGCGGGTCGTCCCTCACCAAGGGGCTCCTGTGCGGCGGCATCGGGCTCATGCTGGCGGCCATCGGTGTGGATCCCCAGACCGGGACGCTGCGTTACACATTGGGCACACTATATCTCTGGGATGGCCTGAGTCTGGGCCCGGTGGTGGTCGGACTCTTCGCCATCCCGGAGATCATCGACCTGGCGGTGCGCGGCACCAGCATCGCCGAGGCCAAGGTGGAGAAGATCACCGGCGTCATGGAAGGGGTCAAGGACACCTTCCGACACTTCGGCCTGACCATGCGCTGCGGCTTCATCGGCGCGTTCATCGGCGCCTTGCCGGGTCTGGGGGGAGGCGTCTCGCAGTGGCTGGCCTACGGCCACGCGGTGCAGTCGTCCAAGGACAAGAGCCGCTTCGGCAAGGGCGCCGTGGAAGGGGTGCTGGGACCCGGCGCGGCCAACAACTCACGGGAAGGGGGCAACCTCATCCCCACGGTGGCCTTCGGCATCCCGGGAAGCAGCGCCATGGCGATCCTGCTGGGAGCGTTCCTGATCGTCGGCCTCAATCCCGGCCCGGAGATGCTCACCAAGCACCTGGACATAACCTTTGCCATGGTGTGGATCCTGGTGGTGGCCAACATCATCACCGTGGGCGCGAGCTTCCTGTTCCTGAACCAGCTCGTGAAGCTCACCTTCGTCCGGGGCCACCTGCTGATTCCTTTTCTCCTCATGTTCGTCTTCCTGGGCGCCTTCGCGGCCCACAACAACTTCAGCGACATGATCGTCACGGTCATCTTCGGCGTGGTGGGCTACGTCATGGTGCTGTTCCATTGGCCGAGGCCGCCATTCGTGCTGGGCCTCGTGCTGGGCACGATCGTCGAGAACTATCTGTGGATCTCCAGCAGCGCCTATGGAGCGGCCTGGCTCACCCACCCCACCGTGGTGGCCATCTTCCTGTTGATGGTGGGGACGCTGATCTACTCGGTGGTTCAGACTCGCAAGGGCCGATCCCTCGAGGACGCGGCCAGGGAGAGTGCCGAAGGAACACGGGAGTAACGCCTGCTCGCCGTTGCGCTCGGCCTGCTGGCCTCGCTAGCCTTCGCCGTTACGGCAACGCTGGTTCATCGAGGCGTCCGGGACCTGGACCCCTTCAGCGGCCTGGTGGTGGACCTCTTCTGCAACGGCGTGTTCCTGTGGCTCTTTGTTTTCGCGTTTCACGACTTCTCGGAGCTCTGGGCCGGCGCCAACCTGATCTTTGCGGGTTCGGGTCTCGTGGTTCCGGGACTGTTCCGCCTGGTGGCGTTCAAGGGCATCGAGCGGATGGGCGCCTCGGCGGCCACCGCGGTTCTCAATTCGGCGCCCCTCTTCGCCGTGCTGCTGGCCATGGTCCTCCTGGATGAGCAGCCCGGTCCGGCGAACCTTTTGGGGGCGGTGGCCGTCGTCTTCGGCTTGGTGTTCCTCTCGTGGAAGGGCGAATCGAGATCATGGCGCCCCTGGGACCTCTCCTATCCGGTGGCGGGAGCGTTGTTCGCGGGGTTGCGTGACAACGTGGTCCGCCTCGGCCTTCTTGCCGGTCCGGCTCCCATGGTGGGGGCGGCGATCACGGTGACCACCTCGTTTCTGACCATGTCCGCGGCCTATGTCCCGGTACACGGCCTGGGCCGGCTCAGGACTTGCGGGCGGAAAACCCTCGGCTGCTTCGCGCTGGTGGGGTTCGTGCATTTCGTTGCCTACTTCTTCATGTTCACGGCCCTCAACATGGCGGACGTCGCGGTGGTTTCCCCGCTGGTGCATTGCTTCTCGCTCTTTACCCTGGGGCTTTCTCCGCTTATCCTGGGTGATTCCGATCCGATCACGCGGCGCAAGGCCATGGCCACTTCCATGGTCGTTCTGGGCGTGCTGTTGATCGCGTGGTCGAGGTGGTCGTACACGGCCTCGTAACCGTCCGCCGACGCTATGTGGACACTACCCAACCTGCTGAGCCTGTTCCGGATCCTCCTGGTGCCTTTCCTGGGCTACTTGCTCGCGTTCACCGACCCGGTGTCCTGCGCGCTGGCCGCGCTGGTTTTCATCATCGCATCCGTCACCGACATGCTCGACGGCCATCTGGCGCGACGGAACAAGAGCGTATCCGACTTTGGCAAGATCCTGGATCCCTTGGCCGACAAGCTGCTGGTGGTGACCGCACTCATCATGCTGGTGGCCATCGATCGTCCCGGAGACGCGTACGTGCCCGTATGGCTGGTGGTCATCATCGTCGCCCGGGAGGTGGCCGTGACCGTGCTCCGCGGCATCGCCCTGAGCGAGGGTATCGTGATTCCGGCCGATGAGTTGGGCAAGTACAAAATGCTGGTGCAGACCTTCGCCCTGGTGGGATTGATGCTCCACTACCCCTACCTGGAAATCGATTTCTTCGTCGCGGGCATGTATTTTCTGTGGCTTTCCACCGTGCTTGCGGTCTGGTCCGGGATCGAGTATCACGTCGGCTTCCTGCGGGCCTTGCGTTCCCGTTAAACGAGCGGCGCAAATTGACAAGCGAGGACGGATAGGGTAGAAAGTGTTTCAGATGCGGGTGTAGCTCAGTTGGCTAGAGCGTATGCTTGCCAAGCATAAGGTCGCCGGTTCGACCCCGGTCACCCGCTCCAATCCCCCCTTCCTTCAGCTTGTTCCCGGTAAAGTCGTCGATTCCAGCCTCGACGGTTTGGATTCCGTGCAGAAATCGCTCAAATTCGCCACCTCCAACCCGCACAAGTTCAGCGAGGCAAGCGCCATTCTCGGGGAATACGGAATATCCGTGGAGATGGCGGTGCTGGAGCTTCGAGAGATCCAGGCCGATGTCCTGGAGGAGGTCGCCGCGGAGAAGGCCCGGGAGGCGTCCCGAAGACTCGACGGTCCGGCCATGGTGGAGGACACCGGGCTGTTCATCGACGGCTTGAAGGGCTTCCCCGGCCCCTACTCGGCGTACGTCTTTCGGACCCTGGGAAACCCGGGTATCCTGCGGCTGCTGGAGGGTGCCCCGGACCGAGGCGCGACGTTCCGATCCGTGTTCGCCTACTGCCGTCCCGGGGGCTCGCTTGAGTGTTTCCCCTCTACCGTGGCCGGCACCATTGCCCTGGAGTGCAGGGGAGAAGGCTGGGGCTACGATCCGATCTTCATGGCCGAGGGGGCCTCGGGAAGGACCTACGGCGAGCTCGGCGACGACAAGAACCGACTTTCCCACCGTCGCATGGCCCTGGAGAGTCTGGCCCGCTGGATTCACGGCTCCGGGCGCTCGCTAAGCGACTGAACCATCCAGCAGGACCTGAGCCCCAGGTTTGACTTTCTCTGTTGCCTTACGTCCGACCAGGCACTAGCACCAATCTGCTCATCGCCGGGCGCTACGCCACCGCCTGACCCGGGGCCGATCCGTCCGGAGCTGCCGCAAGGCGGCGGCAAGCGGGCCGCTCGGTCGCAGACCGCACCTTGATTCGCTCTTGTTTCCGTGTAAATCAACCACAGGCCGCTCTCGGACAGCTTCCCGCTTTCACCAACCGACGCGATGAACCTTGTACCCGACAATATCGGGTTTGTTCAGACCTTCCCTGGTGCCCTCAGGCCCCACGCGGCGGCGAACAGGGCCACGCCTGCCACCTTCAGCCACCAAATCATCGGCAAAAGGAAGCACACTGCGGCGGCCAGGAACACCGTCCTGCGCCACGGTTCAACGGTCCCCGCCAGGTAGTCGGCACCCTGAATGGCGATGGCGAGCCCCGCATAGCCGAACAGGTAGCTGACCGCGGCTGCGGCGATTTCCAGCGCCGTGCCCTGCAGCAGCAGTTCCGGAACATAGACGAAGCTAAACGGGATCAGCACTAGGGTGGTGCCGAACTTCAAGGCCGCGAAACCAGTCTTCATGGGGTCCGCGCCCGCGATGGCCGCACCCGCGAAGGCAGAAACGCAGACCGGCGGCGTAATATTGGATAGGCACGCGGCGTAGAACACTACCAGATGGGCCGGCACCTCAGGCACGCCGAGTTGCACCAGGGCAGGGGCCGCAACCACGGCGAGGATGATGTAGGAGCCCGTCGTGCTGCTCCCCATCCCGATGATCACTGATATGACCGTGACCAGGGCCACCGTCAGAAGAAGGTTACCGCCCGCGAACTCTACCAGGACGGCGGAAAACTTCAGGCCCAGACCGGACAGGATGATGCCGCCGATAATCACGCCCAGGCTGCCGATGGCCGCGCCCGCAGACGTATTGGAATGCCCGCCGGAGACCATGCCCCGGAAGATATCGCGGGGTTTCATGGCCGTATCCTTGCGTAGCCACGACAGCGCCATGACCGAGATAGTGCCCCAGAACGCACCGAGGTCCGGGGAATACCCGTTGAACAGCAGCGTCACGACGACCACCAGGGGAATGAAGAAATGCCAACCCTGGCGCAGCACATCCCGGACCTTGGGCACTTCATCCGCCGGCATGCCCTTGATGCCCGTACGCACCGCCTCCAGGTCGACCATCAACAGGACAAAGAAAAAGAACAGGACCGCCGGAATCACGTTCATGACCGCGATGCTGAGGTAGCCGGTCTGAGTCAGGGTCGCCAGGATGAACACGCCCGCACCCATGATGGGGGGCATGATTTGGCCGCCGGTGGATGCGATTGCCTCGATGGCGCCCGCGTGGTGGGGCCTGAAACCGATTTTCTTCATCATCGGGATGGTAAACGCGCCGGACGCCACTACGTTGGCCACCGATGAGCCCGAAATGGAGCCGAACAGCGCCGAGCTGACCGTGGCGATCTTGGCGGGGCCGCCCCGCCACTTGCCCGTCAGCGCCGTGGCCAGGTCCATGAAAAAGGCCCCTGCGCCGCTGCGCTCCAGGAATGCGCCGAAAATCATGAACGGAAAAACGAAAGTGGCGAAGGTCGCCGTGACGACGCCGAACATGGCTTCCTGGGTGGAGAAGGTGAATTCGACGATGCGGACCACCGGCAGGCCGGAATGGCTGAGTTTCCCAGGCAGGTAAGGCCCGTAATAGAGTTGCAGAAGAAAGATGATGGCGATGATCGGAATGGCCGGTCCCAACACGCGCCGGCTGGTTTCCAGCACCACAACGATGGCGGCGATCCCCATGATAAAGTCCCACTGGCTGGGATCGCTGACGCGGAACATGGCATAAGGCACGTACTGGTCCATCCAATAGCCGATGGACGCCACCGCCAGGATGATGAGAGCACAATCGATGACGCTGGGCCGGTGGCCGGGCGCTCGCGCCCGGGCCGGAAAGCGGATGAATACCAGCACCGCCGTGAACAAAAGATAGAGCCCCCGGTTGGTCTCGGTGGAGACCAAGCCGAACCCGGACGTATACAGATACCAAAGGGAAAATAAGGCCGCGATCAACCCGTAGATAATGGCGAACGGCCCGGAAACCGTCCGGTGCTTACCATTAACCGGGGCAAACCAAGATTCCTGGGCTGCCACCCTATAGTCTTCCTTCGAAAAATCAGGCTCGCGATGAAGAAGGAACGGGCGGCCGTGATAATCCAACTCGGCCGCCCGCAGGAATGGTCGGAATATTACTTATGAAGCCCCTTGGATTTATAGTAGGCCAAGGCGCCAGGGTGCATGGGTACGCCCAATGCCTCGAAGTTCTTGATGTCGGGCTCCATCTGCTTCCACGCTTTGTGACCGGCGGCGAGCCGCTTGCGGATGTCGGGCTGATAGACCAGGTTCAGGATGTCCTCGACGGCTTTCGCCGAGACCCGTTCGTGGGCCACCCAATAGACGGTCAGAAAGGGAAGTTCGAGCGCGGGTACGCCCTTATAGGTGGTCGACGGCATGGTGGACGGAACGTAGAAGGGATACTTTGAAGTAATAGCCTTCATTTCCGACGCCGTGTAAGCCAGCACCACCGCGCCCTTGGTTTCCGCCAGTTCCTTGACCGCCGCGGCGGGCGCCGACGACTGGCAGAGCGCGTCGATCTGCCCGTTGGCAAGCGCCCGACCTGCGTCCGCGAAGGTCATCATGCTGGGTTTGAGGCTGCTGAGAATGCCTGCCGCCCTCGCGATGTTCGAGCAGTTGAACACCGTCCCCGAGCCTGGTGGGCCGAGGGCCACCTTTTTGCCCTTCAAATCGGCGAGTTTCTCGATCCCCGAACCGGGAAGGGTGACGAAATAGGTCGGACCCTTGTATGCTTTGGCGATGCCCCGGAACATGGTTCCCTTGGCGCCGTTCTTGAATGGCCCTTCGGGTTTTTGCGACATGAAGACGTGGGCGCCGTAAACGATGCCCATGTCGAGTTCGCCCTTGATGACGCGTTTGGCATTTTCGGTGGAGCCACCGGTGGTCACCTGGGTGATGTTATATTGCGGCAGCTTTTCCGAGATGATCGTGCCGGCAACGCCGACCATGTAGTACATCACACCGCCCGGATTCGAGCCGCCCCACGCGATGTTCTGCTTGCTTTGCGCGGCGGCAGACGCAGCCCCGGCCAAAAGCAATGCTCCAACTGACAGTATACCCAGTGCTTTCAAGTTTGTCCCTCCTGTTCTCTCGTTTTGGACTTTCAACGGATGGCATCAGGTTATAGATCGGCGCATCGGTAGCACCACTGTACACAGGATGCTTCTGCCATTCTCGCTAAACTGGACGGTGCGAACACCGAACTCCTACCCTCCTTTCTCGGAATTCGATCACACACGGTTTGTCGACGATCACGCCTACATTATCACACAACTCCGCCAGTACAAGGCGTCGGTCCTCCAGTGCGGCATCGGGAACAAACAGGTTGTCCTACCGGAACCTGCGAAACACCAGATCGATTGCCTCGCGCATGCGCCTGTCAGGATCCGGTGGCGATCCGGTCACGTCCCAATTTGGCGTAACCCCTCCTGACACCGACCGCTCTCCAACCTCACAACCTGAAGGTCGTGGCGCCGGCCAAACCTGTCAAGCGGGGCGCAGCCTTCGTTGCTGAACGAACTGAACAGCAACAATCATGACAATCGCGCCAAGCCCGATGACGTCCGTCCCCAGGTCGGGCACGATGAGCAGCGGTCCCGCGCAGAACAGGGGCACGCGGAGGACCATGGGCAGGGGGCCGAACAAATAGCCGCCCGACGCGGCGGCCATCACCGCCACGCCGCCGAAGGCGGTGGCAAGCACTTGGAGAATTTCTTGCGCCTCGCCCATCAGCAGCAACGCGGGATTGAGAGTGAACGCATAGGGGATGAGAAACCCGGGCACGGCCAGGAGAAAAGCCCGCGCCCCGGTCCCCCATAGATTGGCGCCGCTGATACCAGCCGCGGCGAAGGCCGACAACGCCACCGGCGGTGTCACCATCGAGAGGATGCTGAAATAGAGGATGAACAAATGCGCCGGTAAAGCCGGTACGCCGAGAGTCTGGAGGGCCGGCGCAACCAGGATGGCGGAAACCAGATAGGCCGCCGCCGTCGGCATCCCCATGCCGAGGATGATGGTGAGGACCATGGCCCCTACGAGCGAAACGGCGAGCGAGTCGCCGGCGACATCCAGAAGCCAACGCTGAAGTCGCAGTGCCATGCCTGTATGCACCAAGGTTCCGACGATGATGCCGGCGATGGCCGAAGGAATCGCCACCTCGGAGGCCGAGCGCACGCCCCCCGTTATGGCTTCGAAAATCAGACCGGGTTTCATGCGGGTCGCCTTGCGGAGCAAGCTGACCAGGATGATGAGGCCGATGGTGTAGGAACCGGTGGTCATCAAGGAAAATTGAGAGATGAGCAGGTAGATCATGAAGCCGAGAGGGATCAAGAGATGCCACCGCTCGGCCAGTCCGGCCAGGTGCTGCCGGATCGGCAGGTCGAGATCGGGCTTGAGCCCGTTGCGCAGGCTGTAGAAGTGGACCAGCAGGAATAGCGACATGTAATACAGGACCGCCGGCACAATGGCAGCGGACACCACTTCGACGTAGCGCACGCCGACCACGTCGGCGAGAATGAAGGCGGCCGCGCCCATGATGGGTGGTGCGAGCTGTCCCCCGGTCGACGCCGTCGCCTCGATGGCGCCGGCAAGCGTGCGCTTGAAGCCCGAACGGATCATCAGCGGGATGGTCATCAGGCCGCTGAGCAGTACGTTGGCGACGGCGCTGCCCGAAACTGTTCCGAACAAGGCAGAGGCGATGACCGCCGCCTTGCCGGCGCCGCCCCAGGACCGGGCCGTGGCTCCATAGGCGATGTCGACGAACAGCTTGCCGGCCCCCGAACGTTCAAGAAATGCGCCGACCAGCACGAAGTAGAAGACCATGTTCGCCGACGCCGAGACCGGCGTTCCGAACATGCCCGATGTCGAGAGCACCTGAAGGTCGATGAACCGCTTTAGGGATAGTCCGCGATGGGATATCGGGTCGGGCAGATAGGGTCCCGTGAAGACGTACGCGATGAAAACGGCCCCAACCAGCATGAGCGTGGTGCCAGCGGCCCGCCGGCATGCTTCCAGCAGAACCGCGATGAAAACGATGCCGGCAACGTAGTCGAGAGCATGGACGGCGTCCACACCCTCCGTGCGCTCCGCCACTCGCTGGCCCTGACTCACGAAATACGCCGCGCATGCAAGGGCGGCGCCAACCAGAATCATGTCGAGAAGGGGAACGCATCCCTCCTCGCGCCGCCTTGCGCCGGCGATTCCGTTCATCATCAGGGCGACCGCCACCGCCGAGCCTACGTGCGTGCTCAGCAGAACGATCTCGTACTCGTATCCACCCGTGTACAACGGCAGGAACTGCACGAAGCACCATACCAGCGCGCTACCCGCATAGACGTAGCGGACAACGCGCGCCGGTATGGTCGGTGACACGACGGGCAAGCCGAAGGAGGCCATCGCGGCACGGGGCCCGGAAGGCTACATCATGCCCTTCTCTTTGTAATACCTGATCGCGCCGGGATGGAACGGGCAGTTGCCGATCAGCCCGGCCTTGGCCACGGCTTTCGGGTCGAAGCTGGAAAGACCGGCGTGGATTTTCCGCAGCTTGGCCGCATTCTCGATGATGGTCTTGGTGACGGTGTAGGCGACATCGTCGGAAACGCCTTCGCGAATCATGACATTGGTGGCCGCCTTGACGGTCTTGACGGGCGCGGTCTGGCCCTTGAACGTGTTGGGCGGAATGACCGCCTCCACCCATCCGTGCTTGTCGACCATTTCCTTGATCACACTGTCCGATAGCGGCAGCATCTTCATGTCCGTGAGCGTCGTCAGCTCGGTGGCTACGGGATGTCCTCTGGTCACAACGTGAGACCAACCGTCGGCCTTGCCGTCACCGATGGCGGCAGCCGTGGCCGTGCGCGCCAGTGACTTGACGCTGCCTCCCTTCCTGGCCACGCTCGCCTTGCTGCTTCCGTAAAGCGCGAGGATTTGGCGCAAGCCCATCTCGCCGGAGCCGCCGACCTTGGTCGTGATCAGTTGTGCCTTGCCGCCGGCGATCTCTTCCCATGACTTGATTCCGGATTTCACCGTAACGAAGGTGCCGTAATAGTACACGTCGAGCCCGCCCATGAGACCGCGCACCTTGTCCTGCTTCTTGTCGAACTCGCCAAACCCGCCGCAGCCTTCGGCGGCTGCCATGGGAAAGCTGAGAGCCAACTCGGTTTCGCCGCTTTGCAGCAGCTTGATGTTTCCGAAGGTGCCCGCGATCGGTAGCACGTCCACCGTCGAGCCCGCCGGGAGATTGGGCTTCACCAGGTCGGCGATGCCAGCACCATAGTTGTACCAGGCCGATCCGAGGCCCACCGTTGCGAATCGGAGTTGCACGGCATCCGCCGCCGCGGCGACGGACGGCGCCGTCAAGGCGACGGCCATTACCGCGCACATTGTCAAACGTGCCAAACGCTTGCGCCTGTTCCTGTTGCTCATGTCCTGGTCCCCCTTTGGTTTATGCCTCACCGTCCCCAACTTGGCATTTACGGCGATGACGGCGGTTTGACTCGACACTAGTGGTCTCCCATCATAGAATTGAGTGGTAATTGATGTATTCTTCCAAGTGTTTGGGTCATCATTGGGTCATGGGATTAAACCTTGAGAGCATCATCATGCCGGGGAAGGAGTACCGAGTCAAGTTGAGTCCACAGGAGCGAGCGGAGCTCAAGGGGCTGGTGTCGCGAGGACGCAGCGCGGCCTAGAAGCAGACCCATGCCCGGATCGTGCTGATGAGCGATGAGGGACAAGACGACCGGCCGATGAAGGACGAGGAGATCGCCCAAGCTCTGAAGTTGGGGCGCGCGACGGTGCCTGGACCGTCGCCTTCCCGACCAGGGCGCCCTGCGTAGCGAGGTCCAGGCATGGCGGAACCGGCGCAATCAGGAGACGGTTCGGGTGGACTGGCGCTTCACCACCCAGGATGCCCGCATCAAGCTCGAATCCTTATACCCATCAGTACGATGGATATCCTGCGCCGAAGCGGCGTTGATCGCCTCCAGCGGGATGTCACCTCGATGAGCTTCTTGCGGGCAGTTGTCATGCGCCGAGCACCGCGGTCAGTGGGTCACCGCATCTGATCAACTCGATTATTTTCTTTTGCCCACGCAGTTGCGGTTTCCTGGAGCGAAGCGCCTTGAGGTCTTTCCGATGAATCGGTTTCCCATGCGCCAGGATTGGAACAAATTGAAACGAAACGCTTGATGGAAGCCAAGTGTCAGCCGCTCTGGCGCCTCCCTCAAGCTGTTCCATTGCAGCACTGACGCTGAAACGGCCGCTCTTGAATTCCATGGGCGCTACCCAGGCCGCAGTGTGTTCTTCGCCGACAAACAGATAGTCGCACCGTTTCTGATTACCTGGAATTGGCAGCGTGGCGCAGTCCATATCGACAATGACTCGCTTGGACGGCGCGCCCTCCAAGCTAATGCGGCACCTATCCTTATTGCAGTGCGTAACATGGCAGCAACCGGGGACCTTTTCGGCAACTGCTGCAACCGGTCCGATCATCCGACGCTCCCGTCTTGGGTGCGATTGAAAATTCTCGCGCTCTCGTTGTACAGCGCCTCGCTCACTGCATCGTAGTCGGTTGGATAGAGGCCGGTTTCCTTATCCAGCTTCACCTCCTCCACGACCGATCCCTTCGGGCGGAGCTTCGGTTTGAACAGCCATGCCCCCACCTGGTCAGGGCGTAGGGCGACATTGGCGCTGCCGGTCTTCTTGCCGCTGGCCTCGGGCAGTGCGGAGCGCTGCACGATGTTGGCGAGCTCCTCGAGCACCCACTCGCTGTGCGTCGTGACGATCACCCTGACGCCGGCATCAACGAGCATGGCGAGCTGGCGGGTGAATTCGACCTGCATGGCCGGATGCAGATGCGATTCCGGCTCCTCGACGATCAGCACGTTTCCGGGGACGACCATGTGGCGCAGATACAGCACCACCGGGGCAAGCTCCGACACCATCGAGGAAGCGTGCATCAACGGCAGGTCGTCTTTCCATCCCTCCGGCTTGTAGGTGAAGTGAGGGTAGCCGACTGCCTCCGATCTCTCAACGCGCACCGATCCGCCGAGTATGGCCTTTTCGATCTGCGCGCCGAGGTCCTGTCGAGGCTTGCGCCGCCGATCTGACGAAGGGTTGATTTCGGTCATCTGTTCGAGGAAATCCGCGAGGACTCCCGAGAGCATGGGCGTTCGTGCGGCCGGCCGCTGCCCCGTCATCGCCGCATTTGCGATCAGGGCGTTGACGACCGCGTTGCGCGCATGCATGACGCCGGTCCGGCCGGCGGGGAGATAGAATGCGGGAAGATGCAGGGGGCTCACGAAATGGGGCAGGACCAGTTCGCCAAGCGCCACCGCCAACCTCCATTTCTCACTATCCCGTTCGTTGTCCATGGGATCGGTAAACACCACGCGGTTCGAAAGCCCGATCAACTCTTCGGTTCCCCGCGAACCGATCTGGATCGGTTCTCCTGCCGGAACCGTCATCCTGAATTCGGTATTGTGTATCTTTAGAGTCAAAATATGCTCCAAGGCTGTCGAATTACTGGCTGAACGCCGCAAAACGATGCGTGTGCCGTTTCCGTCTTCCTTGCAGATCAACGCCCCGGTTTCGTCGAAACCGAAGCATCGACGGATTTCACCGGCAATCTCGTGTCCCTGCCTATCGAATCTGGAACGCAGCCATTCAGACACGGGCGCCGGCAAGACAATGCTCGTTCCGTCCGTTGTTTCCTGATAGCCCGCGACCGCCTGCGCCACGCCGTCGAGGGCATCCAGGACATTACGATACGGATCGGTTCCGAGTCTGTGTATTATCGGAGAGAAGCGCCGACGGAAGGGATATATATTGCTGTTGAAATACCGATGCAGCGCGTAGATCAGGATCGCCAGATAGGATTTGCCGGTGTTGCTCGGCCCGACAAATACCGTCAACGGGCGCAGATCGACCCTGGCTTCGACGATTGGTCCGAAATTCGACACTTCGAGTTCGAGAGACTCTTGCCGGTCATTCATGTCCTGTCCTCCACAACCCTGTGTGCGCCGCCCGCCGGCTCGCGATAGACCAGGTTGATCGCTTGGTTGCCGATCCAGTCGACCGAGACGATCCGGACCGGATGGCCCGGAACCACGCCCCGGATCATGGCGCCGGGCTTGACCTCATCGAGAACCGTCATTGCCGGACCTCCGGGGATGCGTCCGGTTCAAAGGGCGCGCGCATTCCCTGCCAAGCGTTCGAGCCTATTGCGGTATACGGTTCTGGAACATCTTCCAGTCCACGCCACAGGGCCACTTCGAGGATCCAATCAGCGCGGCGCAGAACGATGGATGGCGGAATGACCGTACCACATGCGAACTTCATGGAATCATCTGACAGGGTTTCCGATGTCGGCCGGACAAAGCTGCCGGGACTCCGAACATCGACATTCGAACTGGACACTATTTCGCTCCCCGTTTCTTCTGCCCGGCGGATTGCCGCTTGATCCACCTTTCGATCTCGCTGCGCCGGAACCGCCAGGCCCCGCCGACCTTGAAGCCGGGGATTCTGCCGTCGGCCGCATGGCGGTAGACCGTCTTCTCGGTAAGCTTCAGGTATGCGGCCACCTCGCGGACCGTCATGATTTCGCTATCCATGCGGTTCCGCGCCGGAGAATCGCGCCTTTTGAGAAAATACAGGAAATTGATGAGACCGGGAAGGAATGACGGATCGACCTGCCAACGGGCTTTGTACAGGGCGCCGATAGTGGTTGGCGGAGGATCGAAGAGATTGGTGAGGAATACGAGGGTCTTGTTGGACTCGCTATCCTTGAAGCGGATGCGTCGCAGATGGAGGGGGTAGTGTTTTCGACTGTAGAAGCCTGACAGGGCCACGCTCTGGTCGCAGATAATGCCTTGGTCTCGGTCGCTCGGGGCGGAATGGATTCGTCGAAAGAATGTTGACTTGCAGGTCCAACAACGTATGCATCTTGACCGCAGCCTTGGTGGGCCGAAAGGGCGCCCAAGGAAACAACGAAAGGCACAGGTCGATGGTCGTCGAGTCCTGGGCGTATACTGTATGCGACAACTCCCATCCCAACTCTTCCTCGTCATAGAAATTGTCAATGGCGCGGGAATGGGAGGGCTGCCCCGAGTTCGATCGAGTGCGGCTTGGAGGGGATTGTTCGGGTTTTCTGTTCCCTCGAATCAGGTTCGAATCCTGTCCGAGGGCTTCCGGTGTTCCGGCTTCGCTCGAAACGGAGTCGAGGTCGTGGTGCGTCTCAGGCCGCGTTGGCGGCCCGATAGTGGTCCTGGAGCACGCGCGCGACGCAGCCCGTGAGATTCATGGCCGTTTCGACGTGCAGGAATTCATTGGGGCCGTGGGCGTTGGACCCGGGGCCCAACACCCCGGTGATCATGAACTGCGCTTTCGGGAACTTCTCTGCCAGCATGGCCATGAACGGGATGGTGCCGCCTTCGCCCGTGGCGCAGGCGTCCCTGCCGAAGAACTCGCGGGAAGCGCGGGTCATGGACTCCTCCAGCCAAGGCCGGAACGGCGGGGCGTTCCAGCCGCCGGCGCCTTGTCCGGCGTCGAAGGTCACCTTGGCCCGGTACGGCGGATCCCGGATCAAGGTATCCCGCAGACAGGCCACCGCGGTGTCGGGATCGACGGTAGGTGGAAGACGCAGAGACAGCTTGACCCGGGTTTCCGGGCGCAGGACGTTGCCGGCCTGTTCAAGGGTCGGGATGCCGGCGGCGCCGATGATCTCGAGTTGTGGTCGCCACGTGCGGTTCAGCAGCAGCTCGGCGACATCGTCGTCCACAGGTGCGGTGTCGGCGTGGAAGGGATAGCCTTCGTTCAGCGTCGCGCCGAGCACCGCCGCCGCGGCCCTGGTCTGGACCAGCCGGTCGGGCGGGATCTCCACGTGCAGGCCGTCCGGCAGGATCTGCCCGGTGTTCTCGTTCTCCAGGCGGCTCAGCAGGCGCCGCAGGATACGGAAGCTCGAAGGGACGATGCCGCTGGCCGCGCCGGAATGAACTCCCTCGGTCAGGGTCGATACCGAAAGCGTGGCGTTGACGACGCCCCGCAATGAGGTCGTGACCCACATCCGTTCGTAGTCGCCGCAACCGGAGTCCAGGCACACCACCAGGTCCGGCGTGCCGATGCGGTCCGCCAGGGCGTTGACGTAGTGGGGGAGATCGAAGCTGCCGCTCTCCTCGCAGGCCTCGATGAGAATAACGCAACGGGCGCAGGGAACGGAATCGAGCTTCAGTGCCTTGACCGCGGTCAGGGCCGCGAACATGCCGTAACCGTCGTCGGCGCCGCCGCGGCCATAGAGCCTGCCGTCCTCCAGAACAGGTGTCCACGGCCCCAGGTCCGGGCGCCATCCTTCCATGGGGGGCTGCTTGTCGAGATGACCGTAGAGCAGCACCGTCCCCTGTCCCGTTCCGGGTATTTCCATCAGCAGAAGGGGCGTCCGTCCCTGGGCCCGTGCCACGTGGAGATCCAGACCGGGAACGTTCTGGGCCTTTGCCCAGTGCGCGAAGAGATCCACCGCGCGGTCCATGTGTCCGTGCTCCCGCCACTGCGGGTCAAAGGCCGGAGACTCGTTGGGGATGGCGATGTACTCCTTCAACGCCGGGACGATGCTCGCCTGCCACGTCTCGCGGATGAATGATTGAAGCTGCATCTTCTGCACCTGTGCAGGGACGGGTCCCCCCCTCTTTTTTTACCTCGACCCGCGCTGTCGTCAGGCCACGCGCAGCCCTTGGCCTGCTTTCGGCTCGGGATAATGAAAGCGCTCGACTTCGACGTGGTCCGCTCCGAGGCTTGCCAGTTCCTCCAGGTCGAGGGCCGCCTCGGCCTCCCGGGCTCGCCGCAGGGTGGCCTTTACCGCCGGGTGTTTCGGGACGAAGAGCTGGCAACAGTCCTGATCGGGCAGGACCGAGGTCTCGAAGGTGCCGATGTTCATGGCCTGGTCGATGATTTCCTGCTTGTCCATGCCGATGAGCGGCCGCAGCACCGGAAGTCGCGCGGCCTCCTCGATCACCGCGATGTTGGGCAGCGTCTGGGAGGCCACCTGGGCCAGGCTCTCCCCGGTTACCAGCGCCCGTGCGCGTTCCTTCAAGGCGATGGTGGAGGCGATCCGGAGCATCATCCTGCGGTAGATCACCACCCGCAACGGGCGCAGCACGGCAGCGACGATCCGGCGCTGAATCTCGCCGAACGGGACAAGGTAGAGCCGCGACACGAATTGGTAACGGGTGAGCATGTCCACGAGCGCTTTGGCCTTCTCCTGGGACGAGCGGTCCAGGAACGGACTGCTGTGGAAGTGGACGAAGATGAGCCGGCAGCCGCGTTGCATCATCCGGTAGGAGGCCACCGGGGAATCGATGCCCCCGGAGATAAGCGACACCAGCCGTCCGCTGGTGCCTACCGGAAGGCCGCCGGGTCCCGGCGCGCGTTCCAGGCTCAGGAACGCACTCGACGGCAGGATCTCCACGGACACCGTCAACTCGGGCCGGGTGAGGTCCACGCGCGCCCCCGAGTGGGCCTGGACCAAGGCGCCCAACTCACGGTTGACGTCGTTGGAGGTCAGCGGAAAACGTTTGTCCACCCGCCGGGTCTCGACGCGAAAAGAGTTGAAGGACTGTCCCTGGAGGGCTTCGACAACCCGTGCCCCCAGCACCGCCATGTCATTCTCGGTACGTTCCACCAGTGAGAAGTTGGCGATGCCGAAGACGCGGCCAAGCCGCTCGGCGACTTCGTCCGGCGGTACGTCGTGGTTGAAGTTCAGCAGCAATCTCGAAGAGGCGTTGCGGATCTCCTTGAGTCCCATGCCCCGCAAGGCCGTGCCGAGATTCTTCTTGAGATGCTCGACGAAGTAGGCGCGGTTGCCGCGTTTGAGGGCGATCTCGTGGTATCGGACCAAGGCCGAGTGCATGCTGAAAAAATAGCAGATCCACGGAACTTTTGCATGGAAAGCCGCCTGTGATACCATGACCGTTTCGCTCGGAGGTCTCTCATGGAAGTGTTCAAAAGGGTTTCGGAAGTTGCTCGATTCTCACCCGAGAAGATGAAGAAGAACGGCGTCTTCGAGACGGAGCAGTTGTTCTGCGACGTGTACTGCTTCGAGGCGGGACAGGCCCAAAACGTGCACACTCACGAGGGATCGGACAAGGTCTACTTCGTGCTGGAGGGCAGAGGACTGTTCAGCATCGGCGGGGAGCAGCGGGATCTCGGCAAGGACGAGATGGCGCTGGCGCCGTCGGGAGAGCCCCACGGCGTGGAGAATCCCGGCCCGGAGCAGTTGAAGCTGCTTGTGGTCATGGCCCCGCGCCCGAGCCATTGAGGGCCCTGCGAACGAATGAAAAGCAGTCGGACCATTCGTGTCCGCGTCATTGGTACGAAACGATACCGCACCTCGAATACCTCGTTCCCGCGGAAGCGGGAATCCAGGGGTGGTGGAAGGTAGGGGCTCATGACCGCAGAAGATTCCGTGAACGACGTCAACCGGCGCTTTTACGAGGCGTTCGAAAGTCTCGATTTCAAGTGCATGGAAGGAATCTGGCTGCGCGAGGACTACATCAAATGCGTGCATCCCGGATGGGCTCTGCTGTCCGGCTGGGATGCCGTCATGGAGAGCTGGCAGCAAATCTTCGAGAACACGCAGCAGATGGGCTTCACGCTGACCAACGTGAAGACACGGGTGCTGGGCGACCTGGCCTGGGTCACGCTGTACGAGAATCTGAATTCCACTCAGCGAGGGCAGACCAACGGCGCCGTGGTGCTCACGACCAACATCTATGAACAACGCCCGGACGGCTGGTTCATGATCCACCACCACGGCTCGCCCGTGATGGTGGCCCAGCCCGAGCCGCATCCCACCGTTCAGTGAACCCTCTCCAGGACAAGGTCTGCATGGTGACCGGCGCGGGCCGGGGCATTGGCCGCGCCATCGCTCTGCTGGCTGCGGAGAACGGCTGTCGAACGATGCTGGCGTCGAGAAGCGCGGACCAGCTCGCGGCGGTGCAGGCCGAGATCGCGGCACGGGGCGGACAGGCTTTCTGGCTCCGCACCGATCTGTCGGGTCAGGAGGACATCGCGGCGCTGGTGCGGCAGACCATCGACCGTTTCGGGACCATCGACTTCCTGATCAACAACGCCGGCTGGGGCGTGAAAGCCAACGTCGTCAAGGCTCGGGTGCAGGACTGGGAGCAGACCTTCAGGGTCAACCTGTTGGCGCCCATGATCCTGAGCCAGCTCGTTCTGCCCACGCTCATGGCGAGGCAAGGGGGCGCCGTGGTAAACATCGCGTCGATATCGGGGCGGGCGGGGCAGGGGGGGTCCGCAGCCTACGCGGCTTCGAAGGCCGGACTCATCGGCTTTAGCCAATCACTGTTCGAGGAGGTCCGGGAGCACAACATCAAGGTGGCGGCAATTCTGCCGGGTTTCGTCGACACCGGAATGATACCGCCGGTGAAACATCTCGACCGGGCCAGGATGATCCAGCCCGAGGACGTGGCGCAGGCGGTTCTTTTCGTCCTCACGGCGCCGAACGCCACCTGTCCCGTGGAAATCACGGTCCGTCCCCAGCGTACGCCGTACCGCAAGAGCCGTTGATCCGTCATCAGAATTCTGAAGGAGCACCAGGCAGGGAGTGGGGTGAATCTAGGGTCTCTCCTCCTGCCTTGGCTGATGTTCGCCCAGATCTCCTTTAGCTTCCGAGACCACTCCACCGATGCTGGTATTATACCCATGTCTAAGGTAGGCGTATCCCCGAAGATCGGCCGTCTTTCTGGTGATATTGTCGATTATCGACAGCCGGGTTGCCTTGGATGGGATAGTTAGTCCGAGTTCCCCGCCAATCCGTCGTAGCATTGCAACATTGTATTTGCCTTTGTCCGCCAACTTACGCTCGACATCCCCAGGCCGTAGTCCTTTTAATTCCTCTGCCACGGCTTTTACTTCCTTGCGGTCATGTTCCGTGAGGAAATTGCGCGAAGACTTCCTCGACACCCTATTCTCCGATGAGAGGCCAAGAAGACGCGACATGGCAGGATCTGATTCGGCAACATGCACATAGTCTTTTATCGCTTCTATCGTTGACGCTATCCCGTCTCCGTCTTCTCCCGTGGGAAGCGATCTCAAGCTGGTTTGAAAATCCCGCAGAAACTTGATCAAGGCTTCCAGTTCCTGGTCCAGGCGGGACTTCGTTTCCCTTGATGGCAAGGTGTCAACCAACTCGGACAGGTTCCTCAGAAAACCCTCCAGCTTCTTCCCCGTCGACTTTGTAGAGTTCCTCATTGTCAGAATCTCTCCAATAGCTCGTCGACGATCTTTGGATACTCCTGCTTTCGCGTAGCCCGCCTGGCATTGTCAGAATCATGTAGCCACACCGGCAGACTGTTTTCTGCGGCTTCCGTATACCCAATCAACTCGGTTGTGTGCGTTTCGAAGCATTTCGAATCCAAAGATGATCGAACCTCCTCCATCTTATTCGCATGTGCCGTCGTCAGCATTGAACCTCCGATCCGTACCCGGACGAAAAGTACCGCACCGAATTCGGCTACGCGATGGCGGTTCGATTTGGCGCCCGTCAACGCGGCTTTATGTCTCACATCACCGTCGATTTGCTTAACTTTGTTTATCAATATGTTCAGGCCAATAGTAGAAAGATGGTCTGGTATCGCAGTCACAATATAATAGTCACTCGCTAATAGTCACTCGCAACCAGTGCGTTCTGCGTCATCAGATAGAGGTTCGGTGGGCAGTCTATGAGAACATAATCGTAGTTCTCCTGGACTTCGTCGATGACTTTGGTAAGGAAATGCCGGTCGCGCATAAACTGCTGTGCATTTGACTTCATCATTTCCATACTCGGATACGCCCCGGCGATTTGGCCACTACCAATATCCTCGCCGATCAGGTCTATATCGCATGGTACTAAATCAATCCTGGGATAATGACGCCCGTTCCTTAAACGGATAGGGGATTGCCACAGGTATTTTTTGGCTTCTATAGGTTTCTTGTCCAAATGTCTCTTATACATCGTGGCGATTGTGCCGACCTTGGACTTGCGCCTTTCCCAGTCTTCAACGGATGCACACAAGAACGTCAGGTTCGTCTGTGGGTCGATGTCGATCAGCAAAACTTTTTTATTTCGTGGCCATCGGCAGCCGCGGTTTCCACCGACGCATCCTCTCTGGCAAAACTCCATCGAAATCTTGGGAGTCGGCTGCATTCAGGCCCATTCTTGGTAGGGTGAAGCTTAAAGTCAAGGATGTTCGGGAGCAACTTCCGAACACGGGCTGTCGAACCGTGTCCCTACGGTTCCCGTACAAGGGTGGATTGGAGAACGTGCCTGGCGAGGATTGTCATGTTACGCATCCGGCCAGCCCGCCTGCGATGGCACTAAAGCTGATCCATCTGTTCCTGTCGTAGACCGCCGTAGGAGGGTTGGCTCATCACGGTCTGCGGTGGGTGAGGACCCTCAGGCCGCTCCCTGGAGATTGCAGAACTCCTCGTAGTCGATGAGCTCGTGAATGGTGGGCTTTTCGCCGCACATCGGGCACTCGGGGTCCTGCCGCAGGCGGAGCGTATTGATCTCCATAGTCAACGTGTTGAAATGGAGCAGCCGCCCGGCCAGGGAATCGCCCTTGCCGAGGATGAGCTTGATGGTCTCCACCGCCTGGATCGTGCCGATGAGCCCGGGGAGGACTCCCAGCACCCCGGCCTCGGCGCAACTCGGCGCCATGCCCGGAGGAGGAGGCTCGGGATAGAGGCAGCGGTAGCAGGGTCCGTTGCCGGGGTGGAACACCGACACCTGCCCCTCGAACTGGAAGATGCTGCCGTGGACGTTGGGCTTGCCGGTCATCACGCAGGCATCGTTCACCAGGTAGCGGGTGGCGAAGTTGTCGCAGCCGTCCACCACGATGTCGTAGTCCTTGATGATCTCCATGACGTTCTCGGAGCTCAGCCGCTCGGCATAGGGGACCACGTTGACGTCGGGGTTCAGTGCCTGAAGGGTCTGCCGCGCCGATTCCGTCTTGAGCTCGCCGATCCGGTCGTTGGTGTGGAGGATCTGACGCTGCAGGTTGGACAGGTCCACCACGTCGTGATCGACGATTCCCATGGCGCCCACGCCGGCCGCGGCAAGGTAATAGGCGGACGGCGACCCCAGACCGCCGGCGCCTACCATCAGCACCCTGGCGTCCAGGAGCCTGGCCTGTCCCTCTTCCCCCACCTCGGGGAGCAGAAAGTGGCGGCTGTATCGGGTGAGCTGCTCCTGCGTGAATTGCCGGTCTTGCGCGAAGGAATAGCCCTCGTTCTTCCAGGCGGTATATCCACCGGACATGGAGATCACGTCCTCGTAGCCCATCTCCTGCATCACCTTGCCGGCGAGAAGCGATCTCACGCCCCCGGCGCAATAGGCAATGATGGGAGTCGACTTGTCGGGTACCTCGGCGTCCATCTTCATTTCAAGGAAACCCCGCGGCACCGATGCCGCGCCCTCCAGGTGTCCTTCCCGGTATTCCTCTTTTTCCCGGACGTCGAGCACCACGTGCCTGCCGTTGCTCCGTAGCAGCTCGTGCACCTGCTGAGGCGACAACTCCTTCACGGTGTCGCGCGCCTCGTCCATCAACTGCTGAAATGTCTTGGCCATGATCTCT
The DNA here is from genome assembly GCA_963422385.1 of Binatia bacterium. Lineage (GTDB taxonomy): Bacteria > Desulfobacterota > Binatia > UBA9968 > JAJDTQ01 > JAJDTQ01. Next base: position 3,295,789 of record OY729432.1, read on the forward strand.
CTCCCGGCGGAGGCCTCCGAACAGTAACCGAGTTTTCAAGTTCCTATTATAGGTTATTCGTCGGCGTTGTCAATTCAGCCGGTAGAAGCGGCTCGCGTTGTCGGCCAGAATCTTTCGCTTGGCCGTGTCCGGGACGTCCTCCCTCGCCGCTAGTTCCGGAATATCCTTGAGGTATTCCTCGCGCGGGCGCTCGTGGGGGTAGTCTGACGCGAAGAAGATGTGGTCCTCGCCGAAAAGCTGGATGACGAAGGGCAGGGTGCGTTCCTCCGACTCGACGGAGACGTAGACGCTGCCGCTCTTGATGTATTGGCTGGGTGAGTGCTTCAACCGGGGCGCCCATTTCTTGCCGCGCCGCTCGTAGCCTTCGTCCAGCCGGTCCATCATGAACGGCACCCAGCCCGCGCCCGCCTCAAGGTAGGCGACGCGCAAGTCCGGAAAGAGCTCGAACACACCCTGAAACACCATGTTGGTCAGGTGAATCAGCAGTGGGATCGGATGCTCCAGCGCGTGGACCTCCGCGAAGGTGTCGAGGTAGTCGAATCCGAGGCCGCGGCTGGGTGCCCCGTGAATGGCCAGCGCCATGTCCAGGCGGCAGGCCTCCTCGTAGATGGGGAAGAAGCTCTCGTGGCCGTAGCCCTTGCCCAGGGAGTTCACCGAGGGCAGTACGGCGGCAGGCATGCCCAGCTCCTCCTTGGCGCGCCGCATCTCGTTGACGGCGTCGTCGACGCTGTGCACCGGGATCAACGCCGCGCCCAGGACCCTGGGTGTCTGCTTCATGTAGTAGCTGTGGAGCCACGTGTTGTATGCGTGGGCGATGTTGACGGCGTAGGCCGGGTCCTGGATCAGCCCGAAACCGAGGCCCGCCGTGGGATAGACGATGGTCCGGTCGATGCCGCAATCGTCCAGGAACGATATCCACATGTCGCAGTCCGGGTAGTCCCTGAGCCCGGAAGAGCTCATGTTCGACAATCGGGTCCATCCGTCCAGCGACGGGAACAGCGAGTACATGCGGGCCCAGGCGGGCTGCCCGTCGCTGCCCACGTATTTCTCGCCCATGAACGGCATCATCTCGCTGGCGTTCTCCATGATGTGTCCGTCGCCGTCGATGACCGGAAAGGCGTTCGCGCGCATGGAATTCTCCTTTCGTTCCGAAGCGGGGTAGCGACGAGGCAGGGCCTACGGTTCCACGACCCCGTAGAACCGCTTGGCGTTGTCGCTCAGCATCTTGTCGGCCACTCGCTCCGGGATATCCTCCCGGCCGCGGATGGTGGCGGTCAGCTCGGGCTCGTGGGAGGGGTCCTGATGGCCGTAGTCCGAGCCGATGAGAATATGGTCCTCGCCGATGTAGTCCACGAGATACGGGACGTCCTCGTCGGCCTCGCAGGCGACGAACAGGCGGTAGTCCTCGAACAGCCCCTTGTCCGACTTGTGTTTCCAGTCGCTCTTGAGAAGCCGCTTCAGAATGTGCAGCATGAACGGCACCCAGCCCGCCGAGGCTTCGATGAAGCCGATGCGCAGGCCCGGAAACTTCTCGGGTATGCGGTTCGCCACCAGGTCGCGAAAGGCGAACACCGGAAGGATCCTGCCCTGGGCGAACGAGAAGTTCCGCTCGAAGCTGAACAGGTTGATCAACGACGGCGCCCCCATGCCGGTATGGATGCAGATGGGCAGATCCAGCTTGGCGGCCTCTTCGTAGACCGGGAAGAAGTAGGGGTCGTCCAGGGTGCGGTCCCCCTCCATGCCGCGAAAGAAGATGCCCACGGCGCCGTGCTCCCTGGCCAGCCGCATCTCGTCGATGGAGGCCTCGATGGAGAGCAGCGGCAGCACCGCGGTCCACAGCAACCGGTTTCGCCCGGTGCGGTACACCTCCCACATGTAGCGGTTGTAGGCTCGGCACAGTTCGATTTCCAGCCCGGCGTCGTGGGTCAGGTAGACCAGGAAGAGCGTCGGATAGATGACCTGGACGTCGATGCCGAGGCGGTCCATGTCGGCCAACCTGACCTCGGGCCTGGTGATCTCGCGGCTGGCAATGAGGCTGTCGCTGCGCGACGACTCCAGCTTCGTGGCCGACGGCGTGACCAGACGGTAGCTCCCCTTGCCGTTGGGTTTCGGCACGATGTTGCCGTCGATGAGCCAGAAAGCGTTCCGGGGGCCGTAGAGCGTATCCTCGGGCACCGAGGCGAGCACTGGCCGCCGCGAATACATTCCCTGGTCCATGTGGGACCACATGGCGAGGGGTTCGGCGATGTGCGTGTCTGAGTCGATGATCATCATGGGACGCGGTTCCTGGTTGGTGCGGCGACTGGAGGTTCCCGGCCGCCGAAGCCCCTCAAAAGGAATAAAGGTGCTTCGGGTTCTCGCACAGGATCTTGTCGGCGATGGCCGGCGACAGGTCTTCCCGGGACCGGATGGTCTGCGCCAGCTCCGGTTCGAACGAAGGATCGGTGTGGCCGTAGTCGGAGCCGATGATGATGTTGTCCTCGCCCATGTAGCGGATCAGGTACGGGATGTCCTCGTCGGCCTCGCAGGCCACGAACAGGCGATACTTCTGAAACAACTCGACGCTGGACTCGAACTTGAACTGCTGCTTGAGCAGGCGACGCAGGATGTGCAGCAGGAACGGCACCCAGCCTGCCGACGCCTCGATGAACCCGAACCGCAGCTTCGGGAACATCTCCGGGATGCGGTTGTGGATGATGTCCCGGAAGGCGAAGATGGGCAGCACCCTGCCGTGCGCGAACGTGTGGTTGCGCTCAAGGTTGAACATGTTGGTAAGGGTGGGGCATCCCGAGCCCGTATGGATGCAGATGGGCAGCTCCAACGAGTTGGCCTCTTCATACACGGGAAAGAAGTAGGGGTCGTCCAGGGTCCGTTCCCCCTCCATGCCGCGAAAGAAGATGCCCACGGCGCCGTGCTCCTTGGCCAACCGCATCTCTTTCACCGACTCGTCCACCGAGCCCAGCGGAAGGATGGCGTTCCAGCGAAGCCTTTTTCGACCCTTCTCTTCGATCTCCCACATGTAGCGGTTGTAGGCCTTGCAAAGCGCGATCTCGAGGTCCACGTCGTCGGTGAGATAGATGAGAAACAGGGTCGGGTAGATCACCTGGGTCTCGATGCCCAGGCGGTCCATGTCCTTCAGCCGCACGTCGACGTCGGTTATCTCGCGGCTGGCGATGAGACTGTCGTCCCGTTCCGATTCCGAGGTCGCGGCCGTCGGCGTCACCAGCCTGAAACCACCCTTGCCGGAGGGTTTCGGGAAGATGTTGCCGTCGATGAGCCAGAACTTGTTGCGGGTCCCGTACAGCGTGTCGTCGGTAATCGAAGTCAGCACCGGCCGGCGCGGGTACATTTCCTCGTCGAAGAACTTCCACATCGCCTCGGGCTCGGCGATATGCGTATCCGCATCGATGACTCCTGCCATGATTGCCTCCTTGAGAATCGGTACCGCGGGTCGGAAAGCGCGGAAGCGCGGACGGTGCGCCTGACCGTTTTTACTGCTACGGGTGACGGCTTGTCAAACGTGAAAGGCCGTGTACGGGCGGGTTTCGCGCCGCCCGTACACGGCCGCGCAATCCCGGCTGAGAACCGTCTTCAGCCTTCGGCACAGAGGCGGCCGAGACCCGCGATCGACGTCGAGCGGCCCATCCGCCGCAGGCAGGCCCACAACGTCGCCTGGTTGCTGGACACCACGGGACGGGCCAGGCGGCTCTCGGCGGCTTCGATCATCTCGATCATGCGCGTGTTGGTGCAACTCAGGAAGTAGCCTTCGGCCTCCGGCCGGCTGTTGTCGCAAACGATGTCCAGCCATTGCTCCGGGGTGACCGCGATATAGGCGTCGCTTCCGGGAAGTCCCAGCCCCAGCTCGTGGATTACGTCGAAGCCGGCTTCCGTCATGTAGCGCAGTTCCGACCGGTTCGTCTCCTCCACATAGGGGCTGATGAGCACGAGCCTCCGCACCGTGAGCGCGTTCAACGCCTCCGTGACGGCATGGCTGGTGGTCGTGGCGACGCAGCCGCTGGCGTGGCTGATCCATTCGGTGACGCGCTCCTCTCCGGCGAGGCCGTCCTCCATGGAACTTGCCGTGCAATGAAACACGATGACGTCCGGCCCGGTGTCGGACACCGCGCGCGCCGCTTCCTCGATTTCTCCCCGCAGTTCCGCAAGCGGTTTGTGCCATTCTCCGGTCATGCGGAGCCGGGTTACGTGGATATCGACGTCCACGGGTGCGTACCGGTTGAACTGCGGCTCGGTCAGCCGGTTGGCCGACGGAATGATGAGGCCGATGCGTGCCTGGTTGTCCATGGCGCTCCTCCCGAGTTCCATGTTCACGGACGGTGCTTACGCTTCCCCGTCGTGCCCGTTGTCCCACGTGCCCATGGCCGAAGCCAATGCCTTGGGTTCCGGCGGATCCTGCAGGTCGAAGAACTCGACGGCGTTCTTGTAGAGGACCAACTCTTTCTGGGCGAAGCTCAGGTCGTCGCCGGAGATGATATCCCGGACGGAGTAGGGGAAGTGGCAGTCCCAGTGACAATAGTCCGAGGCGTACAGCACGGTGGCCGGTCCCGAAGCGTCCAGCACCCGGTCCAGTCCGGTTTCCTCGGACTCGCAGGACAGGACGATCTGTTCGCTCCGGATGACCTCGCTGGGACGCCGCCGCATCTCGGGCATCTGCGGCGCCAGTTTCTCCATGTGTTCGTCGAAACGCTCCATCCAGAAGGGCAGCCAACCCGCAGCGCCTTCCATGTAGGCCACTTTCAGCCGGGGATAGCGGTCGAACACACCCTCGCCGAGCATGTGCATCATGGCGATCATCAGCTCGAAAGGGAAGGCGGTCATGTGGACGTAGACGTATTTGTAGAAGCGGCGGCTCCCGGCGCCCATGACCCCGGACACCCCGGGAACGCCGTCGTGCCCCGTCTGCGGGTGGACCGAGAGCGGCATGCCGATCTCCTGGGCGGCGGCGTAGATGGGATCGAACATGGGGTCGCCCATGTTGCGGCCATAAACGTTGGTGGGGAGCATGGCCGTGGCGGCGTCGTGCTCGGCCAGATAGTGCAGCTCCCGCACGGCCGCCGGCGGGTCCTGGCACGGAATGAGACCCACGCCCCGCAGCCGCCGCGGGTTGGCGGAGCAGTACTCCAGCAGCCATTCGTTGACGGCGTGGCAGAGCGCCCCGGCGAGGCCCTTGTCCATCAGGCCGTTGACCGTAAGGGCGATCTGCGTGCCGAAGATCACGGCCACGTCGATGCCCTCCAGGTCCATGTCCTTGAGGCGTTCCCCGGGGTCGATCATTCCCGGGCGGCCCTTTCGCGCCTCCCTGGTCATGGGGCCCGTCACTCCGGGCCCGGGGCCCTCGTTGGCGGGCCAGATACGGCCCTCCAGCAGCAGCCGGTTGCCGCCACGGTTGTCCTTGAGCCGCACCGGCGCCAGTGACTTGTACTTCTCGGGCAGCCAAGGCTTGAAGTCGACGTCGCCCTCGTTGACGTGGCCGTCCGCGTCGATGACCAGCGTGTTGGTGAAATCTTCCATGATGCGTGCTCCGATCGAGCCGTTTCGGTATCAGCCGAAAGGCCGGGTCAACTGCCTCGTGGCCGGCTGTTTCGCCGCGTTTACCGTTACTACTATGGCCTTTTTTGTGTCAAGATGCCGCGTCGTCGAGGATGCCCATGGATACCGACTCCTGCGCCACGCCCGCACCCCTGCTCGAAGTCAAGGACCTGAGGACGTACTTCTTCACTCGGTGGGGAACGGGCAAGGCGGTGGACGGCGTCTCCTTCACGCTGAACGAGGGGGAATCGCTGGGGCTTCTGGGCGAGTCGGGCTGCGGCAAGAGCATGACCAGCCTCTCCATCCTCCGGCTGGTGCCGAGACCGGCCGGGCGCATTATCTCGGGTCAGGTGCTGTTCCTCGGCCGGGACCTGCTCCGGATACCCGAGCACGAGATGCGCCGCGTCCGGGGTCGGCAGATCGCCATGATCCTGCAGGATCCCCTGAGCACCCTGAATCCGGTGTTCTCCATCGGCAACCAGGTGGCGGAGCCGTTGCGGGTCCACGGCATCGTGTCACGTTCCGGCATTCGGGAAAGGGTCGCCAAGCTGCTGAGCCTCGTGCGCATACCCGCGCCGGAGTCCCGGTTGAAAGACTATCCGCATCAGTTCAGCGGCGGCATGCGGCAGCGGGTGGTGGGGGCCACCGCCATCTCCGCCGGGCCCAAGGTCCTCATCGCGGACGAGCCCACCACATCGCTCGATGTGACCATCCAGGCCCAGTACCTGCGGCTGCTGAAGGAGCTTCAGCAGGAATCGAACCTGTCCATCATCTACATCACCCACGACCTGGGCGCCCTGGCGCGGATCTGTGACCGGGTGGCGGTCATGTACGCCGGCAAGATCGTGGAGCAGTTGACCGTGGAGGCGCTTTTCGAACGTCCCGCGCATCCCTATACGGAAGCGTTGCTGCGGTCCATCCCGCGCATGGACCGCAAGGTCCACCGGTTCCAGTCCATCGAGGGAAGTCCACCGGTGGTCTACGATCTGCCCCCGGGCTGCGCGTTCGCGCCGCGCTGTCCCGTGGCCAAGGATATCTGCCGGTCGGAGTCTCCGCCGGTGACGACACTCGACGAGGACCACAGCGTGGCCTGCTGGCTGCACGTGAAGGACGAGCATGATTGCTAGCGTCGCGTTTCATGGATACGCTTGCGAATCTGCCGGTCCTTTTCGCCGTCGGCTGCGTTGCTCATCCCCGCGTGATATCGGCCAATGCCCGTCGGAACGTCTTGCCGACGGCAGGAATTCCTGTGCACCTTCGCAAGCCTGTCCATGAAACGCGACACTACCCTGCTGGAAGCCAGGAACGTCAGCAAGCATTTTGCCGTGGCCAAGGGGTTGATCCTCGGCGGCAATCTGGGCTGGATCCGGGCCGTGGAGGACGTCAGCTTTCATATAGACGGCGGCGAGACCCTGGGACTGGTGGGGGAGTCGGGTTGCGGCAAGAGCACCACGGCCAGGATGGTCCTGTTGCTGGAGCACCCCAGCGGCGGCGAGATCCTCTACCAGGGGGTCGGCCTGGAACGGATGTCGGGCAGCGACCTGCGGCACTACCGGAGCACCGTGCAGGCGGTGTTCCAGGATCCCCAGAGCTCCCTCAACCCCAGGATGCGGGTGGGCGACATCGTCGGCGAGCCCCTGGAGGTGAACGCCGGGCTTTCGCGACAGGCGCTGCGCGAGCGGGTCGCGGAGGTCCTGAAGGACGTCAACATGGACGCGGCGTTTGCCCGGCTCTATCCCCACGAGTTCAGCGGTGGTCAGCGGCAGCGCATCGCTCTGGCCCGCGCCCTGGCCACCCATTCGCGATTGATCGTCCTGGACGAGCCGGTGGCTTCGCTCGATGCCTCCATCCGGAGCCAGATCATCAACCTCTTGAAGGACCTCCAGGACCAAAACGAACTGAGCTATCTGCTCATCACCCATGACCTGGCCGTGTCCCGGCACCTGAGCCACCGGGTGGCGGTCATGTACCTGGGACGGATCGTCGAGGAAGGGAACGCGGATGCACTGTACGCCGAGCCCTTGCACCCCTACACCAAAGCGCTCATCGCCGCGGCCCTGCCGGTCCGGGGCGGGCAGGATGCGGACGAGATGGTCGTTGCCGGCGAGGTCCCCAACCCCATGAACCCGCCCTCCGGCTGCCGCTTCCACCCGCGCTGCCCTTTGGTCATGGCCCGGTGCGCGGAGGAGGAGCCACAACTCCAGGAGGCAGCCCCGGGGCGAAATGTGGCTTGCCATCTGTTCTAGTGTGGTCTCCAATATGAACCGTGGATAAGGTGCGCAGGACATTTCGCCGTCGGCAAGGCGCGACAACGAGCAGTAGCCAATGCCACGCGAGTCGGAGCAACGTAGCTGACGACGAAAAGGACCAGCAGATTATCCGCCGTTCATATGCTGTGAAAGTACAATTTTCGTGCCTTCGGGATAGTCGTGCAGCGACCATGTATGAGGACCAATGGCAGGAAGCTGGTCGTCTAGTGTTCCCGCAGCAGCCGCCCGTAGCCGTTGATGCGGTCGTTCACGCCGGAGCGGCGCAGGGTCTCCCAGACGATGGCTTGTATCGCGATGACCACGTTGATCCCGAGCTCTTGCTCCAGCGGCTCGATGATCTCGATGATACCCCAGTGGGGTGCGGGGATGTACAGGGTGTCGGCCTCGGGGTAGTCTCGATGGAGGGCCTCCGCCAGACCTTTCACCTCGTCCTGTGAGATGGTGGCGAGATCCGCGACGGTCTTCCGGGCGCCTCTGAACCCCATCAGATTGAAACCGTAGTGGGTCACATACTCCGCGTGGAAGCCTTCCGGATCGGTGAAAGGGTGGAGGAGGATCAGCTTCTCGGCGCCCACGGCGCGCAGTGCGTTGACCTGCGCGGTGATGCTGGAGGTGACCGGGACGCCGATTTCCTCTTCGGTCTTGCGCATGGTCTCCTCCAGCCCGTTGTAGCCCATGGACAGGTTCAGCGGCACGCCGCCGAAAACCATGATATCGACCCCGGCCTTGCCCATTTCCCGTGCCGCCTCCAGGGTCATTTCGACGCTTCGGGTCGTTTCCTTCTCGGTAAGCTGCTTGATGGCAAGGGTCGTGAGGACGAGCGTCACGCCTTCCGGAACCATCTTGTAGAATTCGTAGGGGAAGGTCTCCGTCAGGTAGGGCGGCGACGTATAGCCGATCCGGGCGCGATAACCGTACATGTTGCAGCCTCCTCATGTGTGACCGGCGGCCACGGTTGTTGGCTCAAGTGAGATTCCGGGTCCTGGGGTCCAGGAAGTCCCGCAGCCAGTCCCCCAGAAGGTTGATGGAGAGCACCACCAGCACCAACGCCACGCCGGGGAAGAATGACAACCACCAGGCCGTGGCGATGTGGGAGCGCCCGTCCGCGATCATGGCCCCCCAGGAGGGAGTCGGCGGGGGAATGCCCGCCCCCAGGAAGCTCAACGAAGCCTCCACGATGATCACCCAACCCACCTGTAGGGTCGCCAGCACCACCAGCGGGTTGACGATGTTGGGGAAGATGTGTCGCTGGAGAATACGGAACGAGGAGCAGCCGGCCACCCGGGCAAGGGCCACGAACTCCCGCTCCTTCCAGCTCAGCACCTCGCCGCGCACGAGCCGGGCGAACCTCGCCCACATGACGAGGCCCAGAACCAGGATGAGGTTCCTGAAGCTCGGGCCGAACACCACGGCGAACAGCAGTGCGATCAAGATGATGGGCAACGACAGCATGGCGTCGGTGGTGCGCATGATGAGGGTGTCGACCCAGCGGCCGTAGTAGCCGGAGATCAACCCCAGCAGGGTGCCGATGACGCCTCCGACGGCCACTGCCGCCAAACCCGCGGCAATGGATACGCGCGCGCCGTGGATGATGCGGCTGGTGATGTCCCGGCCCAGCCGGTCGGTGCCCAGCGGATGTGTCAGAGTACCGCCGTCCTGCCAGAAGGGTGGCAGCAAGCGAGCCCGAAGGGCGATCTTGTTGGGCGGATAGGGCGCTACCACGTCTGCCAGCACCCCGAGCACGCCGAAGGTGACGAGGATCAGCAGGGGGAGCACCAGCAGCCTGCGCGCGCGGGTACGCACGGACCTGGGAAAATCGCTTCCCGCGGCCGCGGTGGTGTCCACGTCAGCCATAGCGAATGCGGGGATCGATGTAGGCGTACAGGATATCCACCAGAAGATTGCCCGCCAGAATAATGGTGGACACCAGCAGCACCACGCCCTGGATCACCGGGTAGTCGCGCCACTGGACCGCCTCGAACGCCAGCCGGCCGATGCCCGGCCAGGCGAACACGGTCTCCACCACCACGCTGCCGGCCATCAGGATGCCGAAATAGAACCCGACAAACGTCACTACCGGGATCAATGCATTCTTGAACGCGTGCTTCCATGTGACCACGGATTCGGCCAGCCCCTTGAGGCGGGCGAACTTGACGTACTCGCTGTCCAGCACGTCCAGCATGGAACCGCGCAGGAGCCGGACCACGCCCGCCAGCATGAAGCCGAAAAGGCCCAGGGTCACGGCCGGCAGGACGTAGGACTCGATCCCTTCCTTGCGTCCGGCCGGGAGGACATCGAAGTGGACGGCGAAGATGGATATCAGCACGATGCCCGCCCAGAAGGTGGGTACGGACTGGCCGAGCAGCGCCACGGTGCGGGCTCCCAAGTCCCAGAACCCGCCTTTTCGCGTTGCGGCCACAACCCCCAGAGGCAATGCCATCAGCAGGGCCATGGCGGTGGAGAAGCTCACCAGCTTCAGGGTGTTGGGAAGCCGGTGGCCGATGAGCTCGGCCACCGGCTTGCGGGTCCGGATCGAAGTGCCCAGGTCGGCGTACAGCAGACGCTGCACGAAACGCCCGTACTGGACGTACACGGGCTGGTCCAGGCCAAGCTCCCGGCTCATTTCGTCCTGGATCTCGGCCGAGGCATCGATGGGCAGCATCACGTCCAGCGGGTTTCCCGTGAGCCTCGCCAGGGCGAACACCAGCAGGCTGATCACCAGCAACGTGACGAGGCACTGGACCAGCCTGCCGGCGATGTAACGTTGCATCGAATCCGCGGTTGTGAGCTGGAATTTTCTCTCGCTCGCGGCTATTTCACCGGGGTCGCGGTCACCAGGCTGGGCTCGATGTAACCCCGGTGGGGCCGCAACCGGATGCCGGTCACGCCGTTGCCGTAGGCCCAGAGGATCCCCTTGACGTCGGCGATGGGCACGCCCCGATAGTCGCGGTGGAGCACCTCGTAGGCCTTCTTCACCTGTGCCGCAATGCCGTCGATGGTGGCCTCGCCTGCCGCTTGCCTGGCGATGTCGTCGACGTTGTCGGCCATCTTGATGATCCTGCCGCTGGCCGACCACCAGATACGCAGATCATCGGAGCCGTTGAGACGTCCGGTGGTCGCGAAGGTACCGGCCTGCCCCACGATCCTGGGAGACTGCGGGTTGGCGATGTAGAGCGGACGAAACGCCCCGATGTCGGTGGGGACGATGCTCGTCCTGACCCCGATGACTTCCCAGTATCCGGCCACGATCTCGGCAAGCTGGCGGTACTGGGTGAAGCCGCCCGTGGGCAACGCGAACAGCTTGATGGAGAACCCGTTGGGGTGGCCGGCTTCCGCCAGCAGCTTCCTGGCTTTTGCCGGGTCGTAGGGATACGGCTTCAGGTCCGTGGGAAACCCGATGGAGATGGGGGAGATGGGGAACACCGCCGCCGGCGTACCCTTGCCGTGGAACAGGGTCTGAACGATTTCCGCCCTGTCGATGGCCAGGTTCAGGGCTTGGCGCACACGGGCGTCCTTCACCGGGCCGGCCTTGTCGTAGTAGGTCGCATAGAGGTGGAGCCGCACCGACGTGGGCTGCGGGTCCTCGGCGATCCTGAAGCCCGCCTTGGCCACGTCGGGAACCTCGTCGAGGGAGATCCGCGCCACGTCCACCTGACCGGTCTTGAGCATGGCCACGCGCGTGGAGGCCTCGGGTACCAGCACGGTGCGGAGACGGTCGAACCGGGGAGGCATGCGCCAGTGGTCCTTCACGGCCTCGAACTCGACGAAGTTGCCCACTTCGTGCTTGACGAACTTCCAGGCGCCGGTGCCCACGGGCTTCTGGGCGAAGCCGTCCCAGCCGACCTTCTTGATGTAAGCCTTGGGGAGCACGATGCCCTCGATGCCGGGCTGATTGGACACGTCATAGGGAAAGGTGGGCCACGGTCTCGCCGTGACGATTTTCACCGTGTGGCGGCCGATGACCTGAACCTCCTTGATGCCCTTGCGGAACTGCCTCACACGCGAACTCTTGGCCTTGGGCCGGCGGAAACCCTCCATGAGGGTGAACTGCGCGTCCTCGGCGGTCATCTCGCTGCCGTCGTGAAACTTGACATCGGGCCTCAGCTTGAAAGTCCAGGACGTTCCGTCCGTCCCGGGCTTCCAGCTCAGGGCCAGCCCCGGCGTGAGCTTGCCGCCGGCGTCCACCTCGGTGAGCCAGTCCCACAGCGGCCCCACCAGTCCGAGTGAGGCGCTGATGGAGGTGCGGGTGGGGTCCATGGATTCCTCACCGAAGCTCCCGGCGGCGTACCGCAACGTGCTCCCGGACTCGGCTGCATGCACCGGCACGCCCGCAGGCAACGCCAGGAAGACCGCGAGAACCACGAATTGAAAGAGCCTTTTTGAAGCGTTCAGCATGGTAAATCCCTCCTGCTGGCAATTCGGCTGGACAGCCCTTGTCTTCCACCCAAGCCGGTAGTCTGCTTCACGGGCCCGCACATTACTCCGGATGAAGTTGTGCTGCAAGAGCCGGTGACGCCGGTACGACAGTGCGGGCACCGGCGGTGGCAGGCTTGACCCGGCCTCCCATCCCTGACACTGACTTGTTGAAATGCACCTCGAAGCCCTCTTGATCATCTTTGTCGCGCTGGGCGCCGGTGCATTCTCAAAAGGAGCCACGGGGATGGGCCTTCCGCTCATCGCCGTTCCCATCATGGCGGGCTTCCTGGGAGCCCAGCAGGCGGTCATCGTCGTCACCATTCCCAACATGGTGAGCAACTTCTGGATCATGTGGTCCTACCGTTCCAGGTTCCACACCGTGCCGGGGCTCGCCTTCGCTACCATGGCGGGCGCCCTGGGCGTGGCCGGCGGCACCTGGTTCCTGGCCACTGCCGACGAGCGCATGCTGACCCTCGTGCTGGCGGTTTGTGTGGGCGCTTACCTGCTGCTGCTGGCCTTCCGGATCGAACTGCGCTTCACCGGTCGATCCGGCCGAGTCCTCTCACCGGTCATCGCCGTCTTGGCCGGTGTCTCCCAAGGCGCAGCCGGCATGTCCAGCGCGGTGGTGGCGGCGTGGGTGCGCGCGTTCCAACTGGAGAAGGAGGCGTACATCTTCGCGGCGTCGACGATGTTTCTGGGCCTCACCACCATGCATTTCCTCTTTGTCCTGGCCGCCGGCCTGCTCGATCAGGAGCGTCTCGGCCAGGGCGTGCTCGCGCTCATCCCCATAGCGCTGTTCCTGCCCCTGGGCATGCGGGTGACTCCCCACATCAGCAGGCAATGGTTCAACCGCGTCATCGTGACCCTGATCATCGTGATGGAGGTCAAGCTGATCTGGCAGGGTGTAGCGGGGTAGCGGACACCCCGAGGCCGTGGTGGCGTGAGACGCCGCGAAACGTCACCCCGTGCACGCCGAACGTCATCCCGGACTTGATCCGGGATCCAGGGGAGGATGGGGCCGGGTATCAGTCCGGCAGGTGCGCGGTCTCGGGAAGGCCGAGCATCAGATTCAGGTTCTGGATGGCCACGCCGCTGGCGCCCTTGCCCAGGTTGTCGAGAAGAGCCACCAGCAAGGTGTGGCCGGAAGGGTGGGGCAGCACGTGAAGCTCCACGACGTTGGTGTCGTTGCATGCCCGCGGGTCGAGGCTCTGATCCTGCACCTCGCGCGGGTCCGGATGATGCACCACCCGGACGAAAGGCTCCCCGTTATAGCGTTCCCGAAGACAGTCCGGGATCGCTGTGCCGGTTCCGCCCATGGGCACCATGCCGAGATGAATCGGCACCTCCACCCGCATGCCGCAGCGGAACGGTCCAACCGCCGGCACGAACTGCGGCTCGACGGTCAGACCGCTGTAGGCCAGCATCTCGGGGATATGCTTGTGCCGCGCACCCAGGGCATAGGGCGCCTCGTAGGGCAGTGATCTCATGCCCTGCTCCGGGCTCTCCCATTTCTCGATCAATCCGCGTCCGCCGCCGGAGTAGCCCGACAGGGCATGGATGGAAACCGGGGCGTCGTGAGGCAGCAGTCCCGCATCCACCAGCGGCCGCGTCAGCAAGATGAAAGCAGAGGGGTAACAACCGGGGTTGGCCACGAAGCGGGCTTCCCGTATGGCGACCCGCCGCGTCGCATCGAGCTCCGGGAGCCCGTAGGTCCATCCCGCTGCCACACGATGAGCGGTGCTGGCGTCGATGAGCCGGGCGCCGCACTCCGCGGCCCATTGGGCCGCCTCCCGCGCGGCCTCGTCGGGCAGGCACAGCACCGTCAGGTCCGCCGCCTCCATGGCCGCGCGCCGGGCCGCTGCGTCCTTGCGCTGATCATCGTCCAGGGTAGACAACTCGATGTCGCGCCGGCCCGCAAGCCAGTCACGTATGCGCAGGCCGGTGGTGCCCACGTGGCCGTCTATGTGGACTTTGGGTGGCATGATGTTGGCTCGGACCGTGCCTTCCCAGTTGAATTTACCAGAAATCTTTCAATATTGGCACGGAGACCCGGGATGTCCGTGCCTGTTGGTCCCGTGTTCCAATGGACCACGTGGTCGTATCAGACACCCCCGGATCCGTTAGGGAATTGTCCGATCAAACCGTGCTGCGCAAGTGCTGGATCATTGCAGCGACCTGCTGATTCACGTTGAACGGGACAAGCTCGACGTTTGAGTGTGCTCGGGTAAACACCCGAAACACCTCGTCAGCGAAGCCCTGGCCGATCCGTTCGACTCCGGTGAAGTCCAATATCACTTTCCTGAAGCGGTCAAAACGCGTCAACAGACGCTTGGCTTGTGAGCGCGATATCAAGCCAACTGGCACGACGGTTTTCGAAAATCCGTCATCTCCATCCTCCGAATGCTCATCGAACACTTGCTTCAGAGTGTTCCGAGTGTCGTTGTCCAGTTCAAGGACCACCAAATTGCCGCGAAATTCCGGGGTTTCCTGGATCCGATCCTCCCGTGTACGGCTGTCGTATGCGAGAAAGACATTGCGAGAAAGAATATCGAACCCGTCGAACAACCGTGACGTAAAGAAGATGCCTTCGCCCGTGTGGTTCTCGGGGTCAGTAGTCGGTTTCCCCTTGGCCAATTCGAGAACCGCATGCCGTTCGTCGTCAAGTCCTGGCTCTCTGTGGTCGGTGCGGGTCCAATCGTCCTCCTGGGAGGGACCGGCCGCTAGGGGTTGGTCGAACCATGGCGCGCAACTCAGACGGGGAACAAGGTTCGTGGCTTTACGGCTTTCCCGGAAATTGCTAATTTTGCTGTAAATTCAACGGTCCGTGTCCGCATGGCCGCGGCGCGGGCGATCCCGGGAGATTCAAGGAGGAGAGAATGGACGCCGATGCCAGGAAGACCGCGCTACGCATGATTCCCTACGGTTTGTATGTGTTGACGAGCGAAGCCAGAGACGGCCGGGTGGCCGCGGCCACTGTGAACTGGGTGACACAGGCGTCCTTCGCGCCTCCTCTGGTGGCGGTGGGAGTCAAGGCGGACTCGGGGGCGCATGATATCATCAAGGAATCCGGAAGCTTTGCGCTGAACGTGCTGGGCAAGGGGCAGCAGGGTCAGGCCTTCACTTTCTTCAAGTCACTGGAACGGGAAGGGGACACCATCGGCGGTGAGGCTTTCTCCGCCGGCGCGACGGGCGCTCCGGTGCTGGCCAATGCGCCAGCATTCGTGGAGTGCAAGCTCGTGGATACCGTGGAGAAGGGCGACCATTCCGTGTTCATCGGAGAGGTGGTGGAGGCCGGCGTCAGGGCCGAGATCTCGGGCCGCGCGGATGACGCCACGCTCCTTCTCAAGGATCTGGGAGAGAAGACCTTCTACGGCGGCTGACGTCCGTAGCCGGAGAGCCATCGAACGGCGGGGACCTTTGGCAACGCCTGCCCCGGAAGCGGTGCATCATCACGGTCACCCAACGGCTTCCGGGCTCTTTCCGCGACATCGTGGGCGACGACGGCGTAGTGTCGCATGAGCCTGACCCGCATGAACCGGATCCTCGAGCTGGATCCGGCCAACCGGCACGCGGTGGTCCGGAGCGGCGTCATCAACGCTTGGGTGAGCCGGGCGGCCAAGCCCCACGGCCTTCACCATGTCCCGGGTTCCTCGAGCCAGATAGCCCGTTCCATCGGCGGCACGTGGCCGAGAATTCCGGCGGCCGGAAATCGAGGTTGCATCCTCCGGATCCGGGAAGCGCTTCGGGAGCAGGGGTCGTCCATTCGGGTCATGCATACGGCGGATTTCCTGGCCGAGGCGTATACCGAAGGTGAGGCGGACCAGGGCTGAGACGGCCCGCCGGGAACGGAGGGATCCCATGGCGAGAGACGGTTTGAGGATACTCGATAGCGACATGCACGTGTTCGAGCCACACGACCTCTACCTCAACTACATGAACCCCAAGTGGGGTGACCGCATCCCCCGCGGAGCGCCGCGGGAGGAACGGGAGGGAAAGGGGCTCACGCGCCATGGAATGACGCGCTATGTCCTGGGCGACGGTACCCCCATCCGGACCCCGGGCAAAGTGGTGGGGTTTCACGAGAAGCGCCAGAAAGACGCGTATACCCGGCCCGCCAGCCAGAACTACAACAATTTGTCGCAGATCGAAGCCATGGACGAGGAAGGACTGGACGTGGCCGTGCAGTTCCGCACCTCGCCGCTGCATGCCAACGAGGACTTCGAGCCCGACTACGCCAACGATCTCTGCAAGGCCTGGAACGAGTGGATGCGGGACTTCTGCAGCGCCGGTCCGTCGCGGCTCAAGGGGTCGGCATTGATCACGCTTCACGACGTGGACCTCGCGGTCCAGGAGGCCAGGCGGTCGGTGAAGGAGTTGGGCGCGGTGGGGTTGTCCCTATGCCCGGAGCCCATCAACGGGCGGCACATCCACGACCGGGAGTTCGACCCCCTCTGGGCCGAGGCCGTGGAACTCGACGTGCCCATCTGCTTTCATCCGCCGGCCCGGCCCAATCAGGTGCAGGTGTCCCGCCGTTTTGAGGGGCATCCCAACGAACAACTGCTGGTCAATCCCCTGCGCAATCCGGTGGAGTTGATCCTGGCGGTCAGCGCCTTCTGCGCCGGCGGGGTGCTGGAACGGTTCCCCAAGCTGCGGGTGGCCTTTCTCGAGGGCAATTGTAGCTGGCTGCCGTGGTTGATGTACCGCCTCGACGAGTACTGCGAGTTCCAGGGGGCCATGGCGGGTATCCCGCTGCGAAAGAAGCCCAGCGAGTATTTCCGCGAGCAATGTTTCATCTCCGCAGACGTGGACGAAGGACTCGTGGTCAGCGTCATCGACTACCTGGGCGATGACAACATCGTCTTCTCCACCGACTATCCGCACATCGACTCCCGCTGGCCGGAGGCGGTCGCCACCTTCCGGTCTCTTCCTGGACTGAAGAAGCAGTCTCTCGAGAAGATTCTGTGGACCAACTGCGCCCGGCTGTACGGGATGGACTGAGCAGCCGAGCGCGTTTTCGGCAGGGGAGACGTTGATGACGAAGGGGAATGCAGTCTGGAAGCCACCGGCGGAGGTGTCGCGGGAGCGGTGTCTGGCGGACTCCGGCGCGGTGTTGGCGATGCCGGACATTCCGCTCAAGGAATACGAGGACCTGTTCCGCATCCAGGCGGTGGGGATGGACTGGGACATCGGCGCGCAGATCTACGAGCCCGAGGACCCCGGAAGAATTCTCGTGGGCGCGGACGGGCGGAAGGCGGGGGTCTATCTTCTCTCCGGCGGCGACGGCGACTTCAAGACCATGGCGCCGGTGGCGCGGCTACTGGCAGGGAAATTCGGGTTCAAGGTCGCCACCATGACGTATCCGGGGCGTCTCTATCTGGACGACCCGTCACGGAACTGGCCCGGGGACACCATCAACCCGGACGGCGCCATTCGCACGCCCATCTGGTTGAGCGGCGAGCACGTCACCCCGGATCAGTACGAGGTGGTGAAGGACAACTCCATCCGCGAACGATATGGTACCCGCACCGTGCTTCATGCCAAGCCCGGCACTACCTTCTGGTACCGTCTTGCGGGCTGGCCGGCGGCCTTCGAGGAAGGCGGCAAGCAGGTGATGGCGCGCAATCTTCCGGACGGGGAGTACTCCGTTTACGTGCACGGCCACTCTACCGGCGGTCCGTTCGTCTTCATGCTGTCCCAGCGGGTGCCCAACGTCGCCGGCGTCATGGCCGTCGAGAACTCCGCCTTCGGCTACATCAACGAAGCCAAGCTCAAGATTATCGGTTCTCTCGGCGCCATCGGCGACTTCGAAAAGCGCGTGACCGAAACCAGCCGCGTGGACCCGTTCTACGAGCTCTACATCCGCACCTGGCGCGACAAGGCGCGCTACATCGGGCCCGAGAAGCTCGGCCAGGACGGCCCCGTGGCCCTCATGCGGCTGCCGCTGGTCATCGAGGAGGTCATGGAAGCCTGGGAGGCCGCCAAGACCCAGCCCCAGTTCAAGTGCGAGTACATCGTCAGCACCAACATCGAACCGTCGCTGGAAGAAGCCGCCCGGGTCTCGGCCCGGCGCATGGGCCTGGATACAGACGCCACCGAAGCGCTGGTGCGGCAATTTCTGGGCTACGGGCAAGAGCTTCAAGGCCCTGACGTGAAGCCGGTGCCGCCGGTCCTCTTCTGCGTCACCAAGGACAGCCGCGACCACGACACCACCACCTACCGGAGCCTGGTGATGCCCATGTTCGCCCGCATGGAGCCGGCCCCCAAGACCGCACTGGTGCACTTCCAGGCAGGTGTCCATTCCTACTGGACGCCGGAGACGGACCTGCCCGTCGGGGTGGCGCCGGGCGTGGCCAGGACCTGGCACGACGCCGTCACCGGTGGGTATTTCCTGCCCGGGAACGACGATAACGGCTGAGGCTGGCCACCGGAGTCGCACCCGCGGCGCACTGAAAACCGAGCGATTGGGAGATTCGTCCGTGACCACGCTGATCACCGGTTCGGGACTGGTCGGGACCTCCTTCGCCCAGGCCGCGGTGCGAAGGGATGCCCGGCTGGTCTTCTATGACGCGAAGCCTCGCGGCGTGTTCCTGGACAAGAAGGTTCCGGGAGCGGATATCGAGCTTGTCCAGGGAGACATTCTCGACCTTCCCGCGCTGCTTCATGCCATTGTGAGCCACCGCGTGGACACCGTGGTGCACACCGCCGGTCTGGTCGGCACCAAGGTCGCGGAAGCACCGTATACCGGCGTCCGGATCAACGTCATGGGAACCATCAACGTCCTCGAAGCCGTTCGGCTCGCCGGCGTGAGACGGCTGGTGCACATCAGTTCCCTCAGCGTCTACGACCAGCGCCGCGACTGTCTCGCGCCCTTGCGTGAGGACTTTCCCCGTGGGAACGGGCGGCTGTACGACAACACCAAAGTGGCCAAGGAGCTCATGGTGGAGGCCTACCAGCGTCTTTACGGCTTCGAGGTCATCGTGCTCCGGCTGGCGAAACTCTACGGCCTCGGTCACTTCCACGGAGGCTCCGCCGGCGGCCGCCTTATCCAGACCCTCGTGCAATGTGGCCTGCGCAGCGAGGTCGCCCGTGTACTCCGACCCCTCACCACGGACTTCGAATACATCTATGCCAAGGACGTGGGCCGCGCTGTCGACATCGCTGCCACCATCCCGCTCCCCGAGGAGACCTGCTTCAACATCGGCAGCGGCGAAGTGCTGACCTTCGACGAGCTGGTACGGGCCATCCGCGGAGTTCTCCCAGGTCTCGATGTGAAAATCCTGCCCGGTCCGGTGCCGGGTACCCAGGTAAAACAGCCGATGGACCTTTCCCGGGCCAGAGATGTGCTGGGATGGGAGCCGCAGTACACAATGGAGGAGGGCTTCAGGGACTACGTGGCGGATCTGGGAAGGACTGGCCAGTAGGTGAACGCGCCCCCTCCCCCGGACCTCGTGATGACGTCCGATGCCGGGAGCGGATGAAAAGAGTCATCCGGCGCCTTGAAGGCGAGAGTCAGTTCAGCCTTAAGGCGGTCGAAAGCCTCTCGTTCCCATCGTTCCTTGTCGCGCCGGATCAGATCGCGGATGTATTCGCTGACGTTTCCGTATGCCTCGTTCTCCCCGGCACATGCCGAGACGAAGTCGCCAAGCGCACGGTTGAGGCGAACCCTCATCGTTTTCGTGTTTGGCATGGCTAGGGGCTTTTCCGTCCCGTAACGTCCTGACTTCATGGCCTTTGTGCAGGAGTATGGTAAAGATGGGTTGACGATGCAAGTGCTTGATGCACGTCGCAGAATCTCCAGGGTAGGTGAGGAGAATGCACCATGTCGAGCCTTAAGAGAATGAGGATCAAGGGCTTTCGCTCTATCAAGGAGATGACGCTGGAGCTCCGACCTCTCAATGTCTTGATCGGCACCAACGGAGCAGGGAAGAGCAATCTCATCGCCTTTTTCAAGTTGGTGAACGAATTGATGGCCGGACGACTTCAGCAACATATCGGAACCACGGGACGGGCCACAGCCAATCTGTACTTCGGCCCGAGGATGACGCCCCAACTGGAGGCGGAAATGGAGTTCGAGGTTGAGAATGGGACGGGCACCTACCGCATGAGATTGTTCCACGCCGCCGGGGACTCTCTGATCTTTGCTGAAGAGCATCTCTTCTTCCGTCAGACAGCTTATCCGCAACCCAGGGAAGTGTCGTTGGGCACGGGCCATCAGGAAACAGGGATCGGAAACAAAGCGGAGGAAGGCGATATTACAGCGAAAACGCTAAGGTATTTGCTGAATCGCTGTCGGGTCTACCACTTCCACGATACGTCGCCGACTGCAAGAGTCCGCCAGTATTGTTACGTCGGCGACAATCGCTGGCTCATGCCCGACGCGGCGAACCTGGCGGCGATATTGTATGAGTTGAAGTCCTGCAAGGAGGGGGTGTATCGCCGGATCGTCGCGACGGTCCGGCAAGCGGCGCCGTTCTTTGAGGACTTCGATCTGGAGCCGACCGGGTCGGCCGACAAAGATATCATCCTTAACTGGCGGCATCGGAATTCCGATCTCGTTTTCGGCCCCCATCAGCTCTCGGACGGGACTCTGCGTGCCATCTGCCTGATTTCGCTGCTGTTGCAACCCGAGGAAGCTCTCCCCTGCCTGATCGTGGTGGATGAACCGGAACTCGGATTGCATCCATATGCGCTTAATGTGATTGCCTCGCTGTTTCGAGCTGCAAGCCATCACACTCAGGTTCTCGTCAGCACGCAGTCCAGCGTGTTTCTCGACAGTTTCAAACCAGAGGACATCGTCGTTGTCGAACGAAACGGTGAAGCTACGGAGTTCGACAGACCGGGCGCCGATAAGCTTGACGCATGGCTGGAGGACTATTCGCTCGGCGAGATCTGGGAGAAGAATATCATCGGTGCGGGGCCTCACTAATGGCCCGTCTCCACTTCTTCGTCGAGGGTCAAACAGAACAGACGTTCGCTGATACCCTCTTGAAGTGCCATTTGGCGAACTTCGGCGTCTACGTGCAAAAACCGGTGCTGGTTGCGCACGCCCGAAAGAAAGGAAGGGTTCATCGAGGGGGCGGAAAGAATTTCACGGCGATGCAGAATGACATCAAGCGTCGTCTCAAGCAGGAGTCGGGAAACGACGTGTTTTTCACGACCATGATTGATCTCTATGCCTTGCATGCGAATTTCCCTAGCCTTAAGGAAGCCGAAAAGCTACGCATGGACCCCTATAAGCAAGTGGAAGCCCTCGAGAAGTCGTGGCTTGATGAGACTGGAGACAGCCGCTTCATCCCATTCATTCAGTTGCATGAATTTGAAGCGTATTTGTTTTGCGATGCATCCCGGTTGGCCTTGTTCCTTGACAACGCAAGTTCCGGAATCTCCGCTTTGCAGAAAATTGTCGATGACGTCCAGTCTCCGGAACAAATCGACGACGGGCAACATACGGCCCCATCGAAGAGAATCATCGAGCAATTTCCCGAGTACGATGACTTGAAGCCGACAGTAGGCCCAGACGTGGCTCAGTACATCGGCTTGGAGAACATCCGATCCAAATGTCCGCACTTTAGTGCGTGGATTGAGCGACTTGAGAAACTCGGAGCGACATCACCCTAGGGCCATGACGACCGATGACGAGGAGCACGACAAGACTGACGGCGGCGGTGGATGCCTATTTCACAGACCTTCGGCGGGTGCGTGCATCCGGCGGCTCCACGGAGGAGCGATCGAGCTACGGGCCGCTGGCGAACCTGCTCAACGCGGTGGGCACGATGCTCAAGCCCAAGGTGTTCTGCGTCGGCGAGTTGGCCGATCAGGTGCGGGCCATCCTGACTTTGGCTTCTACACGGCGAAGCAGGTGCAGAAGGGGAGGCCCACCAGGGAAGGGCAGCCCCCCGAGCGAGGCGTTGTCGAGGTCAAATCCGCCGCCGATAACGCTTGGCTGATCGCGGACAGTGAGCAGGTGAACCGGTACTGGGGACGTTACCAACTGCTGCTGGTGACGAACACACGCGAGTTCGTGCTCGTCGGTCCGAATTCGACCAGCGGCGGCGAGGTGCTCGAGACGTTCCGTCTGGCCGACAGCCAGGCAGGGTTCGATCGCGCGCTGGAAAAGCCGCGCGCGTTCGCACGCGAAGTTGGCTCCGGCCTGGGTGAATATCTCTGTCGCGCGTTGTCCCATCAGGCTGCTCTGACCGAACCAAAGGGCTTGGCTGCTGGCGTCCCATGCTCGCGACGGCCTCGGGCGTGTCGAGGCTGCGGGCGACGCGCCGTCGCTCAAGGCGGTGCGCAAGTCGGCCTTGGTGCAGGACATCGGACTCCGGGCGCTGACGGCACAGCTCAAGCCGGGAATGACCGAGGCCGAGGCCTTCGCCATCGTATACGAGGCGGTGGTCTGGAACGGTGGTGAGATGGGCATGATCCAGCTCAGCTCCACGCCCATGTCGGACTCGGACGTCGGCGATCAGAGGCCCCGTCCCTCGGAACGGGTCATCACCTCTGGGGATATCATCAACAACGAGCTGGGTATCCTCTACAAGGGTTACGAGGCGCAGACCGGAAAGCCCATGTTCGTGGGTCCCCCCACTGACGAGTTCAGGCGGATGTTCGATATCGCGGTGGAGGCCTATCACCGGGTTGCCGAGACCCTGAAGGTGGGCGGGACCGGCTCGGACGCGGTGAATGCCGCGAACAACGTGATCAAGCCCGCGGGTTACGATGCATGGGGCGGCTATCTGCAGGGGATGCTTGGGGCGCAGCCGCGCCACGAGCCGCAGATCGGCCCGGAATTGACGAGCCTGGCGGAAGACAAACTCTTCGAGGGTGACGACATGGTCTTCCGGAACGGCACGGTATTCGTGCTGCAGGTCCACTTGGTGGACAAGGCGCGGACCAGAGGTCTGTTCATCGGAGACACCTACGCCATCAGGGATTCGGGAACCGAGTGCCTGAACGATTTTCCGCCGGAGCTGATCCAGCTCTCATAGCACGGCGGCCAAAGCCAAAGAGAGGAGTACCCATATGGCCAAGAACGGGTACCGGGTCTTCGACAGCGACATGCACGTCTATGACGTTCGGGATCTGTATGAGAAGTACATGAACCCCAAGTGGGGTGAGCGGGTCCCCGTCGGCAAGGCCCGCACCAAGCACGGCCGCATCGAGTTCAGCCTGGGCAACGGCAAGGTGATGCGGCCTCGGGAGAAGTTGCTGGAGCACGGTGAGGACAAGGTGGCGGACCGCTATGACTACGCCCTGGAGCACGGCTACGACGCGCCGTCACAGGTGGTGGCCATGGACAACGAGGGGCTTGACGTGGCGGTGATGTTCCGCACCTCTCCGCTCCATTGCGACGACGGCTTCGAGCCCGAATACGCCAACGACCTGTGCCGGGCGTGGAACGACTGGATCGCGGACTTCTGCGGCGAGCGGCCGGAGCGCATGAAGGCGTCGGGGCTGCTGACGCTGCACGACGTGGACTTGGCCGTGGACGAGGCACGAAGAGCGGTGACCGAGTTGGGCGCGGTGGGCCTGTCGGTCTGTCCGGAACCGGTCAACGGCCGGCGCATCCACGACCAGTACTACGATCCCCTGTGGGCGGAGATCGACCGGCTGAAGGTGCCGCTATGCTTCCATCCGCCGGCAAACCCCAAGCAGCAACAGGTGGCGCGGGAGCTCTACGGCCACCCCAACTCCAGCGTCATCGCCATGGCGCTGCGCAATCCCATCGAGCTGCAACTGGCGGTGTCGGCGTTCTGTGGCGGCGGCGTGCTGGAGAAGTTCCCAACCCTCAAGGTGGCGTTCCTTGAGGGCAATTGCGCCTGGCTGCCGTGGCTCCTTTACCGTCTGGACGAAAGGGCCGAGCTCCACGGAGCCCTCGCCGACGTCCCACTGTCAAGAAAGCCCAGCGAATATTTCCTGGACCAGTGCTACATTTCTGTGGATGTCGACGAGTATCTCGTCACCGACGTCATCGGCCGGCTCGGGGGCGACAACATCGTAATCTCCACCGACTATCCGCACATAGACGCGCACTACCCCCACGCGGTGGATGAGTTCATGCAGACTCCAGGCCTGAGCGAAAGCTCCCTGAAGAAGATTCTCTGGGACAACTGCGCGAAGCTCTACGGCGTGAGCTGAGCCGCGGCTTGGCCCGGGCCTCGGAAGCCTTGCCTAGTCCGGCTTTTTTGGTGGCGGTGGTGGCGGTGGCGACGGCTTCCTGATGTCTTTGGTTTTGGTCGAGACGCTGCTTGTGTGGATACGCCTTGAAGGCGGAGGGTTTGGTTCCTTAGCCATGACTCAACTCCTCGGGTTCTTCCAGAGTTTCGCTCACGAACTCGACCATTTCGACTTGGTCGACCGGGATCAAAATCGCGGATACCCCCGTCGCAGGTATCCGTTTTTCGTCGGCCAGCCATTCGGCTTCCGCGATTCGGAAGTGGCCTTCGTCGGGACGACTTGGCCATTCTTCAGGCCAGCCAAAAAGGCGACGTTCAAGGCGACGTTCTCCTTTAAGGTGCAACATAACATAGCATTCGCAGTGGCGCGAGAAGGCGGAGTACCACTCGGACGCGTAGGAGGTTTCTCTGGTTACACCGAGCCGACGAAGAAGGCGATGCAACGTATCCCAATTGAGAAAGTAAGCGGTCAGCAGTCCAAGGGCAACAGCGACCAAGACAGAAAGCAGGAGTTCCCATTCCTTGCGCCAAGGATCGTCGTCCACAATGCACCCAAAGAAGAGGACTCCGTCCATGATGGCCTTCCCAATCACGGTGAAGATCAGAGCTTGGACCACGCGGTCGAATGGGCTCGGTTTGGGATACGACGTAAGTGAGTAGAAGATGGCCGCTGCCACGAATCCAGGTAAGAGAAAACTCGGGACTCCGACAATCTCACTGGATGTCCAGTTCATGACTGTTTCACCTCCGCGATTCCTCGTTCTGTAACGACTGTTGACTCAGTTTCCGGGTTCCTTGAACGTCATGCAAGTCAGCAAAATCCACGCCAGTCGCGCCCCTCTCCCAACCCTCCGCCGGCCGTGCTAGATTGCCCGGCATGGCGACTCTGATCACGGGCAGCGGGCTTATTGGCGCCTCCTTCGGGGCCTGTGCCGCGGTGCGGGGCGAACGTCTGGTCTTCCTCGACTTCCAGCCGCGGGATGACTTTCTGAAGAGCAGGCTCGGGTCCGCGGACTACCTATCCCTTCAGGGGGACGTGCTGGATCTGCCGGCCCTCACCGGAATCATCAAGGCCCATGACATTGATACGGTGCTGCACACGGCGGCCATCATCGCCGGCCGTGTGGCCCAGGAGGGCTATTGGGCCTTCAACGTCAATATCCAGGGCACCATCAACGTCGCCGAGGCGGTACGGTTGGCCGGAGTCAGGCGGGTGGTGCACGTGAGCACGTTGAGCGTCTACAACCGCGCGTTCGAGGGATCGACACTCGTGCCCGAAACGCTCCAGCGGGGTGACAGCACGGCCTACGGCAACTCCAAGGCCGTCCAGGAACTCGTGCTGGAGGCGTACCAGGGGCTCTTCGGCTTCGAGCTGATGGTGGTGCGGCTGGCCCACGTGTTCGGTCTGGGGCATTTCCTGGGTGGGGCCGAGAGCGGCGCCATCACGCATACGTTGCTCACATGCGGCCGGGACGGCGGGGTCGCCAGGATTCCCCGGCGCCAGGCCCGGCCGCTGGAGCGGATCTACGCGAAGGACGTGGGCAGGGCGGTGGATCTGGCGGCTGCCGTGCCGGCGCCGCGGGTGAACGTGTTCAACATCGGCACGGGCCTGGTGACTACCTTCGACGAGTTGGTGGCGGAGGCAAGAGCGATCTATCCGGGTCTGGAGGTGGAGGTCGTGCCGGACGGGACTACGCATGAGGGCGCGAAGCAGCCGCTGGACATCACGCGGACCAAGGAGTATCTGGGCTGGGAACCGCAATTCACCCTGGGCTCGGCGCTGCAGGACTATGTCAGCGATCTGGACGCGCTGGCGCAAGAGGTGTGACGCCGCGGCTCGCCGGCATGGACCCGGCGCGCGAAGAGGGGAACCGCACGAAAAGGGGAGCGAGTGATGAGTTCAGGACAGACCTTCGAATCCGAAGCGGTCCGCGCCCGGCTCGACCACCCGATCATCGATACCGACGGTCACACCGTCGAGCTTACGCCGCTCTACCTTGACTATCTCAAGGAGTTGGGCGGCGCGGACATGCCGCGGCGCTATGCCGCGGCCATGAGCGCCCGCTCCAATAGCCGTTGGTCCTCCATGACCGAGGCTGAGCGTCGCAGCGTCCGGGCGCATTGTCCGCCCTGGTGGGCGCGTCCGTCGCGCAACACCCTGGACCGGGCCACGGCGTCGTTGCCGCGCCTGCTGCACGAGAGAATGGACCGGCTGGGACTCGACTTCGCCGTGCTCTATCCTACCGAGGGGTTGAGCAGCCCGCCCCGGTTCGAGGACGAGGAGTTGCGGCGGGTTTCCTGCCGGGCATTGAACAAGTTTCACGCGGAATTCTACGGCGAATGCTCGGACCGGATGACCCCGGCCGCGGTGATTCCCACTCACACACCGGAAGAGGCCATCGCGGACACCGAGTACGCCGTCCGCGATCTGGGCCTCAAGACCATCGTCATCTCCCACGTGGACCGTCCCATCCCGCGGGTACGGGA
The DNA here is from genome assembly GCA_963422385.1 of Binatia bacterium. Taxonomy (GTDB): domain Bacteria; phylum Desulfobacterota; class Binatia; order UBA9968; family JAJDTQ01; genus JAJDTQ01. Next base: position 3,322,685 of record OY729432.1, read on the forward strand.
GGAGCGGCCGGACTTGGCGCCTCTCGCTCGCTACATCGACACACTGGCCCTGGACAGCGACCACGACTACGATCCGTTCTGGCAGCGTTGCCTCGATCTGGGCGTGGCTCCGACGTCCCACGCCAGCGGTCAGGGCTGGGGCAGCCGGCGCTCGGTGTCCAACTACATGTACAACCACATCGGCCACTTCGCCGCGGCCGGCGAGGCCATGTGCAAAGCCTTGTTTTTCGGAGGGGTTACCTATCGCTTTCCAATGCTCAACTTTGCCTTTCTGGAGTGCGGCGTCGGGTGGGCATGCGGCCTGTACAGCGACATCCTGGAGCACTGGGAGAAGCGCAACCGGGACGCCATAGCCGCGCTGGATCCGGAGAGCCTCGACGTCGATCTCATGATGAAGCTGGTCGCGGAGTACGGCGGCATCGAAGACGGGGAGAAGCTCGACCGGATCCGCGCGTCGCTGGGCCGGAAGCAGCGGCGTCCGGAAATTCTCGACGACTGGTCGCAGTGCGGCATCGAGAAGGCCGAGGACATCCGGGATCGCTTCGTGCCGCGCTTCTACTTCGGTTGCGAGGCCGACGACCGCATGATCGCCTGGGCCTTCAACGACAGGCTGAACCCCTTCGGCGCCCGGCTCGGAGCCATGATGAGCTCGGACATCGGCCACTGGGACGTTACCGACATGACCGGGGTGGTGGCCGAGGCCCACGAGCTGGTGGACCGGGGGCATATCACCGACGAGGATTTTCGCGACTTCAGCTTCACCAACGCGGTGCGCTTCTATTCCGGCGTGAATCCGGATTTCTTTACCGACACGGCCTGTGAGGAAGCGGCGGCCCGGGTGATGGCCGCCAGTTAGCTCCGGGTCGGTATGTGCGTCGCGTTGACAAACCCATGTAAGCAGGGAACAGGACGGCTCTCATGAAAGACGGATTGAAGGTCATGGACTCGGACATGCACGTGCGCGAGCCCGCGGACCTCTGGGAGAAGTACATGGAGCCCGAGTGGCGCGACCGGGGGCCCAGGATCCTGAGCACCACCACCCGCAGCTCGGCCATGGTCATGGTCGACGGCAAGATCCTCAAGGGCTACCCGCCGGCCTACCGCGGCGGCATCTTCGACGCCACGCGCATCGACGCGGAGATCGCGGACGCCCGGGCACGGGGCTTCGACGGGGTGTCGCAGCTTGATGCCATGGAGAAGGAGGGGCTCGACCTGGCCGTCATGTATCCGTCCATCGGCCTGGGCGTCATGATGCGCGACGACATGGAACCCGGACTCGGCGCCGCGGTGGCCCGGGCCTACAACAACTGGCTCCACGATTTCTGCCGGACCGACCCCAAGCGGATGAAGGGCGCGGCCATGATCTCCCTCCACGACGTCACCGAGGCCGCCAGGGAGGCCCGGCGGGCGGTGGAGGAGTTGGGCTTCGTGGCCGTGTTCGCGCGTCCGGAGCCGTTACGGTCCCTGCCGTGGCATTCCCGCTACTACGATGTCCTTTGGTCCACGCTGGAGGAACTGGGCATTCCCATGGGCTTCCACTCCGCCGCTTCCGCCGGCGAGGTCCGGCAGATGGGCGACGTGTTCGGCGACGACCTGCTCCTGCGCCACATTTGCGAGCATCCCATGTCCAACATGATGGCCATGATCGACATCATCGGTGGCGGGGTGCTGGAGCGCCACCCCAGGCTCAAGGTGGCGTTCCTGGAGTGCTACTGCGGCTGGGTCTCCTTCATGCTCCACCGCATGGACGGCGCCGTGGCCAAGGCCCGGAACCCCAACATCTCGGAGCTGAAGCCCAGCGAGTTCTTCAAGCGGCAATGCTGGATCTCCACCGAATCCGAGAAGGAACTACCCATGGTCGCCGAGCTCATCGGCGACGACAACATCGTCTACTCGACGGACTACCCTCACGGGGACTCGGACTTCCCCCACGCCGTGGAAGAGTTCCTGGAGGTCGAAGGCGTCTCCAAGGAGACCAAGCGGAAGATCCTCTGGGATAACTGCGCCCGGCTGTATGACCTTTGAGGGGGTGGGGTCGAGGTCCACAATTGAGGGCGATAGGTGCTACGACAAACTGAATGAGAAACTCGTTGAGTTGAGTGGCAAACCGGAAGATGACGCGATCACGAGGGAACTCGCACGCAAGGATGGCCTCCGGCGGTTCTCTAAGCTCAATGAGGAGCTGTCGCAAGTGTTCAGAACACAACCTTCGCTCCTGATGGGTGAGACCTTTGATGAGTGTTTGGAGCAGTACAAGACCCTCCTTGAACACGTCGAGGGATTGTGGTCGGAAGCGTGTCGGTTCTACCAGCTTGGAAAGTTCCGGTTTGCGACGTTCTTTTCCATCCTTGTCATCGAAGAGGTCGGCAAACTGACGCGCCTCGCGCAGGATCTCGTTTATTGTGATGTACCGCGTCCCACTACTCAAGGGGACGCAGTCGAGCGTAGTCACCGGCGGAAACACTTCATTGGAGTAGTTTCAGGAGCACTGATCAACGCGCGCCTGGACCGAGTGTTGGGTAAGGACACTGTCCGCAGGATATTGCATCAAGCTGAAACCGGCGAACTCGAAAAGATCCGGCAAGACTGCCTCTACATCGATATGAAGGACGGTCGCGTAGTGACGCCTGGGGAATCCATTGATACTGAACGCGCCACAGTGCCAACGGTCCTTGCGGGTGAGCTGATGGCGGAAGTTCTGGGTCACTTTCCGTGGGAGTTTGAACGCATGCCTGGTGCAGTGATTGCTTTCGAACGCGCAACAGGTATGCCTGAGAAGAACATCGATCCGCAGCGGAGTCCCGAAGCAAGCCGACAAGGACGGACTGAAGTTTCTTAGGAGCGGTTCAAGGTCCGCCGAGCATGCTCGCGAAGCACGCGGTTGATTTCGGTCTGATATCCCCGTCCACTTGGGGCGTTTGCCCTGAACCACGCGACTACGTCGGCATCCAGTCTTAAGGTGATCTGCCGTTTCACTGGTCGATATGACAGAGCACGCTTGGCCCCGGACCAGTCGATAGTCTCGGGTATGTCGGTGCTTTTCGTCACCCGACGCCGACGCAGCAAATTGTCAATATCGGAAGTCAATGGTTCGGAGGGCTGGCGAGGCTCATGACCTGAAATTCTCGTCTTCGTCCGCGAAATTCGCGATCGCGACGTCGCCCTGCGGAAACCGGGCAACGATATTCAGTGTGCCGCCCATCGCTTCGATGTAGGCGCGGAGTCTCGAAACATACATATCTGTTCTTCGCTCCAGCTTGGCGACCGCCGGCTGGTTTACGTTCAAGGCCTCGCCGAGGGCCTTCTGGGTCAGCGCCTGCGCCTGTCGGAGTTCGTGAAGCGGCATGGCGGCGCGAAGCTTTGCCTTTTTGGCATCCACCCGCGAACGGCGCTCCGGCGTAAAGTCCTTGGTGAGGTCACCAAAGGTGTTGCGTCTACTCATTCGATCAACCTTTTCCGTTTCAACTCTTGCAAATACTTGTCGTAGAGATTGTCCGCGATAGGTATATATCGCCTGTAGAACCGATCGTTTCCCGCCTTGTTGCCGCCGATTAGCAGGATCGCGGACCGCCTCGGGTCGAAAGCATAGAAGATGCGGATGGGATCACCGGCACTCTGGATGCGAAGCTCACGCATTTGGCCGTGGCGAGAACCTGTAACGCCGGAGGAATAGGGGAACGGCAGTCCAGGTCCGTGCTCCGTCAGCAACTCGACCATCGCGGCAACGTCGTCTTGCTGAACCTCCATCAGGCGATTCCACCATTCACCGAACTCATTCGTGTACTCGACAGGCCGATTCATCTATGGATATATTCCTGAAAGGGAATGTCGTCAAGCCTCGCCGGACCGCCCGGTTTCCATGATTCCATGCGAGGTGCGATCTACGGAAAATGCAGAATGCGGGCCATGGCAAGAGTTATCCGTAGTCATCGAGTGCTGATGCACTCGATGATCTGCAGGAAGACTCAAGACGGTCGGGAAAAGGAGGGGCGCTGGTGGCTGATTTGCCGAGCTACGTGCTTGAGCGGGTATTCGATGCGCCGCGCGATCTGGTGTGGAAGACCTGGACCGATGGGGAACTGTTGCCGCGCTGGTACGGGCCTGGGATCGAGACGGTCGTCCATCGCCTCGATCCGAGACCCGGCGGACTCTGGCTGGTGGAAATGCAGTGGGGCGGCAACTCCAACTATCAACGGGTCGAGTACACCGAGGTGACCGCGCCCGAGCGGCTGGTCTGGTTGCACTCGGTCTCGGATGCGGACTGGAATGTCATTCCGAATCCCGTGATGGCTGACTGGCCGCGGGTGCTGCTGACGACAGTGACGTTCGCGGAAGAGGGCGGTCGGACCGGGATGTGCCTCACCTGGGTGCCGCATGAGGCGGGCGCCGCTGAAATTGCCTGTTTCGCCGCTGCGATGGACGGCATGGACAAGGGCTGGGGCGCCGGCATGGGGTTGCTCGCAGAGCTGTTGGCTGAATTGCAGGCTTGAGTCGACGGCAATTTGTGGCCTGCCTGCACCTCACACCTTGAACCCATCGCCGCCGATGTCCGCACAGGAGGTGAATCCGAGCTTGTCACGAGGAACGCGCGCAGCGCCTCGGGTTCCGCAGCGTAGAACATCGTGTGCGCGCCCTTGATCATCGTCCCGCTCCCCGCATCAGTCTCTCATCCTGTTTGCCGTCCCCGTTTGTTGTCGTATTCCGCCTTGGCCGCGGCCGCCCCGTCGCACGCGGCCGCGTGAAATTCCGGTTGCCGCGCGGCCGCCTCATCATAGCTGGCTTTTCTTCCATCGAACTGGCCCTGGAAGTGGGGGATCACGTGCCTCGCGAACAGCTCGTAGCTGCGTCGCGTGGCCTCCCAATCGGCCCAGTCGTGGCACATGAACAACACCATCCCGAACCCGCCGGTCCCCGCCTGCATGTGCTCGATCTGCCGGATGACGTCCTCAGGTGTTCCGATGATGGCGCGTCCGCTGCCGACGATGAACTCGCGAACGTCGGTGACGTCTTTCGGAACCGGCATGTTGGGTAGCACGTCACGCGCGTAGCCGCCCCAGGCGTCGATACCGAACCGTAGGTCCTCCATGGCCTGCTCGCGAGTGTCGGCGATGTGCATTTGTACGGCGATGCGGAAATTGCGCCGGTCGGCGGTGCGGCCGTGGGCGGCCGCGGCCTCCTCGTAGATGCCCCAATTCGTGGCATAGGCGGCCAGGGCGTCGTCCGAATGCCCGCCCAGCGACAAAAGGTCGAGCCCGTAGCGACCGGCGAGGAGCGCGCCCGCGGGCGAGCGGATGGTGGTCACCGCCATCTCCATCCGCGGTCGGGTGAAGGAGGCGTGCTGCAGCCTGGCGTTTTCGAGGGTGAACCAGTCGGTCTTGGCGCTCACGCGCTCGCCCTCGAGCAGCGGGATGATCACGTCCAGCGCCTCGTTCATCATGCGCCGCGTGCGGCGTGCGTCGATCCCCATCTGCGCCGCGTCCGATGGCAGCGCGCCGGGCCCCACGCCGAACATGGCGCGTCCGCGGGTCATGTGATCGAGCTGGACCATGGCGTCGGCGAGCATGAAAGGATGGGTATAGGGCAGCGACTTGACGCCGGTTCCGAGACGGATGTGCCGGGTCTCTCTGGCCGCGGCGGCGATGAAGATTTCCGGCGCGGCGATGGTTTCGAATCCGCCGGAATGATGTTCGCCGATCCAGGCCTCGTCATAGCCGAGGCGGTCCAGCAGAGTCATCAGCTCGAGGTCGCGTTCGAACAGAAGGGTCGGGTTCTCGTTCAGCGGGTGGAAGGGAGCCAGAAAAACGCCGAAACGCAAAATGGCATCAGGCATGCGGGGGCGCCTCGTTTCCGGCCGACGCTTCGATCCCGTAAAACTTGATGCAGTTGTCCCACAGGATCTTGCGGGCGTGCTCCACGGGCAGTTCCTGTTGCATGAAGGCGTCCACCGCGTGAGGGAACTCGGAGTCGCTGTGGGGATAGTCGGATGAGAAGACGATGTTGTCGTCGCCCATCAACTGGATCACCGAGCCCACCTCCCGCTCTTCGCCCTCGCATCCGATGACGCACTGGCGCTTGAAGTACTCGCTGGGCTTCATGGTGAGCATGGGGGCGTCCGCGGCGCCCAACTGGCTCCAGTGGGTGTCCATGCGGCTCAGCCAAGCCGGCGCCCAGCCGCAGTTGCACTCGAGAAACGCCACCTTGAGATCTGGAAAGCGTTCCAGCACGCCGCCCACAATGATGTCCACCATGGTGACCATCTGCCCGGTGACGTGGCTGCAGATGTGGCGCATGAGGCGGTTGTTCCGGCCGAAGCGCTCGATGTGGGGATAGTAGCCGGAGTTGGTGCACTCGTGGAAGCCCACGGGCATTCCCAGTTCCTCCAGCTCCGCCCACAGCGGCTCCCAGTAGAGACCGAACCAAGTGTCGCCGGGGAGGGGTGTAGCCCGCAGGAAGGCGGTGACGAAGCCCAATTCCTTCACCGCGCGCCGGGCTTCCCGAATGGCCAGGGAGACGTCGTGGGGCGGCAGCATGGCGGCGCCCTTCAGGCGTGTGGGGTCCTCCTGGCAGAAGTCGTAGAGCCAGTTGTTGTAGGCCCGGCAGATGGCCTCCGCCAGCAGTGGGTCCATGTCCGGCACGGTCATGATGTGCAGGCAGGCGGTGGGGAACAGCACCGCCACGTCCAGGCCCTCGATGTCCATGGCCTCGATCTGGGATTTGGCGTTGAAGCCCTGGGCGCGGGCGAAATCGATCACGTCCCCGCGCGTGGACTGGCGCTTCTTGCCGATCATGCGCGCGTCGTTGGCCAGAGACGGACTCTTGGCTCGCGGTTCCTTGCCGTCCAGCAGGAGCAGGTTGAAATCGCCCCGGCTGGGAACGTTGACGACCCGCGGCGCGTGTTGCTTGAACGGCGCGTCGACATAGTTCTCCCAGAGGTCCGGCGGCTCCATGATGTGCATGTCCGAGTCGATAATCCTGAGGCCGTTCTTCATCGCAATCTCCCCTCTGGAAGCGTCGGGCTGCTCGACCCGAATACCGTTGGCGGTCTCGCAAGTCAAGGCGCCTTTGACTCGCCTGCCGCGGGGCTCCTATAAAGGAAACCACGGCCGCAGTTTCCAGGGAGGACTACACCCATGGCACAAGCCCTCGACGGCATCAGGATTCTTGATCTCAGCAATTACATCGCCGGCCCGTTCGCGGCCATGTTGCTGGCGGACATGGGTGCTGCGGTGGTGAAGATCGAGAACACGAACGGCGGCGACCCGTTTCGCAAGTGGGGCAGGGAGCCGCGCATGTACAGTCCCCTGTTCCGCAGCTACAACCGCAACAAGCGGAGCATGACCCTGAACCTGCGCGATCCGGAAGGCAAGGAGATCTTTCTCCGGATGGCGGCGGAGGCCGACGTCGTGGTGGAGAATTTCCGGCCGGGAGTGATGGACCGGCTGAAGCTCGGTTACGAGCGGCTCAGCGACCTCAATCCGCGTCTCATCTACTGCGGCATATCGGCGTTCGGACAGACCGGGCCTTACCGCGGGCGACCGGGCTTCGATACCCTCGGACAGTGCCTCACCGGCCTGTTGAGTCAGATCATCGACCCCCGGGCGCCTCGGCCGCCGGGCCTGGCCTTCTCGGACCATCTGGGGGGCATGTTCGCCTGCTACGGCATCCTCACGGCGTTGATGGCACGGGAGAGAAGCGGCAAGGGCCAGAAGGTGGAGACTTCCCTCATGGAGGCATCCATGGCGTTCATCGGCCGCAGCATCCTTCAGTATTTCGCCACCGGGGACGTTCCGGACGTGGAGAGCCGAGGGCGCTCCGCCGGGGTCTACGCGCTACTGGCGGGGGACGGACTCCCTTTCGTCATCCATCTGTCGCATCTCGACAAGTTCTTCGTGAGCCTCGCCCAGGCCATCGAGCATCCGGAGTTGGCGGACGACCCCCGGTTTCGGGACCGTGAGGACCGTTTGGCGAACTACGACGCCCTCAAGGCCCTGCTGCAGGACATCGTTGAGACCCGGCCCAGGCGGCACTGGCTGGAGGCGCTGAGCGCGCACGACGTGGCCAACGCTCCCATCAACCGGCTCGACGAGGTATTCGACGACCCTCAGGTGAAGCACCTGGACCGGATCATGGAGCTGGAACATCCGAAGCACGGCCCCATCCATACGGTCAGGAGCGGAGTGAATCTGAGCGACACCCCGTTCAAGGTATCCGCCCTGCCGCCCGAGCTGGGGGAGCACACCGCCGATATCCTCCGGGAACTGGGGCTGAGCCAGGAACGGATCGACCAACTGGCGGAGGCGGGGACGATTCAGTACGGCTCGGCCGGAAGCTCCTCCTGACCGAATTCTCACCGGACATTGGCAGAGTCTCCCGGTCCACGGGGCCGGGAGCAGGATGAAAAAGGAGTCCTGACCATGGCGCGAAACGGCTTCAAGATATTCGATAGCGACATGCACGTATTCGAGCCGCATGATCTCTATCTCAACTACATGGACCCCGAATGGGGCGACCGGATCCCCAGAGGGGAGCCGAGGAAGCGCCATGGTCAGGTCAAGTTCAAGTTCGGCGACGGTTCTCAGGTGCGAGAGTCCGGGCTTACGGCGCAACCCAACGTGACCCCGGGCGAGGACAAGGTGGCGCATCGCTACACCAGGCCTTTGGCGAGAAACTACGATGCCGTGTCGCAGGTGGAGGCCATGGACGTGGAAGGCATGGACGTGGCCGTGCTGTTCCGCACCTTCCCGCTCCACTGCGACGACCGTCTGGAGCCGGAGTACGCCAACGCCCTGTGCCGCGCCTGGAACGATTGGGTGGCGGACTTCTGCAAGGAGAACACCGAAAGGCTCAAGCCCTCGGCGCTGATCACCCTCCATGACGTCGACATGGCCGTGGACGAGACCCGTCGCGCGGTCACCGAGCTCGGCGCCATCGGCCTGTGCCTGGTGCCCGAGCCGGCCAACGGCCGCCACATCCACGAGCGCTGCTTCGATCCGCTGTGGCGCGAGGCGGAGCGTCTGGACGTTCCCATCTGCTTTCATCCGGCGGCCAACCCCGGGATGGACCAGGTGGCGCAGCGGTTCAAGGGCCTGCCCAACGAAGGCATCCTGATGAACGCCTATCGCAACCCGATTGAGCTCATGCTCGCGGTAGGGAGCTTCTGCGGGGGAGGGGTGCTGGAGCGGTTTCCCCGCTTGAGGGTGGCATTCCTGGAGGGCAACTGCAGTTGGCTGCCGTGGGTCCTCTATCGCCTGGACGAGCGCTGGGACCTGCGCAAGGACCTCTGCGACACGCCGCTTTCGATGAACCCCAGCGAATACTTCCTGCGGCAGTGCTACATCGCCACGGATGTGGAGGAGGATCTGGTGGCGGACGTGGTGAGCAGGCTTGGGGACGACAACATCGTGATCTCGAGCGACTATCCCCATTCCGACTCGCGGTGGCCGGAAGCGGTGGACAGTTTCCTCAAGATCGACGGGCTCGTCGACTCGTCGAAGCGCAAAATCTTCTGGGACAACAGCGCGAGACTCTACAGTCTGCAATAGAACGCCGGGGGCGAAGGGTCCCCGCCCCCGGCGTTCGTGGTGTGGAAGTGTGGAAATGCGGGCCGGAACCCTCGTGCCGAAGCAGAGACGGTCTAGACCGCCTTCTTGAGGGGCTGCTCGTTGAAGTGCTGCCTTACCTCCGCCAGCTTCATGACGTCGGCGTATTTGTGATGCAGATCGAACAGGTTCACCTTGTGGGACGTGATGCTGCGGTCGAAGACGCATTCCTCGACGATGGAGACGTGGTAGCCGTTGGAATAGGCGTCCACCACGCTGGCCCGTACGCAACCACTGGTGCTTTCGCCGCACACGATCAGTGAGCTGATGCCGAGTCTGGTCAGATGGGCGATGAGCGGCGTACCGTAAAAGCCGCTGGCCCGCTCCTTGTAGATGACGATGTCGTCGGGCTCGGGCGCGAAGTCCCTGTAGATCTCGTAGTCGTCCTCGTCCATGCGCGATATCTGCCGGTTGGTGGCGTGTACGGAAGCGGGTTGCACCTCTTTCCTCGTCTCGCTCGTGGTGTAGAGGACCGGCAGTCCCTGGGCGCGAGCCAGGGCGAAGAGCTCTTTGGTGGGCTCGATGGCGTCGTAGGCATGCACGCCGCAGGCGCTCTTGTATTCCTTGACGACCTCGTGCACCGGCTTGGGGCCGCCCCGGTAAGCGAGGTTGTAGAGGTCGATGGCCAAGAGCGCCGGCCGCTCGCCGACGTGGATGTCCCTGCGGTAGGGTTTGTAGATGTCCATGATCTCCTGGCTGATGACGTCCTGCCAGCAATGATCTTCGAATTTGTCAACCATCGAGGGTCTCCCTTTCGAGTTTGATAAAGACGTGATAGCCCTTCGCGAGCCTTGGCGTCAAGCATCCCCCCTACCTTCATCGTCATAGCGGAAGACGGCCCGCCCCCCGCGTTCGCATTCTCGCCTGCCAGATACTAGGGAACATCTGAAAAACCCTCACCAGGATCCTGGAACCGGCGGTAATTCATTGATTTTCCGAAGTCGAAAACGCTTCAAACAGGACGCGAGGGAGATTTTTCAGAGGTTCCCTAGTATCGTATCCCGTAAATGCGCAAGACAAGATGCGCAGGATTTTTTGTGGTCGGCAAGGCGCGATGACGACAAGTGGCCAATACCACGCGAGGAAGAGCAACGCAGCCGACGGCAAAAAGACCAGTCAATTATCTTGCGAATTTACGGGATACGACACTAGCCTGTCCTGCTTATGTGGTTCGTACTGGCGCTTCTCTCGGCTTTGTTCCAGGTGCTCCGGAACATCTCCATGAAGCATCTGGGACACGAGCTCGACGACATTATCAACGTCTGGGGGCGGTTCACGTTTATGCTGCCGTTCGTGGCCGTGGCCTCGGCCTTGCACGGGATGCCCGAGTTGAAGGACGGGTTCTGGCCCTGCGTCGTCGGTTTCGGCGTGACACAGTCCATCGCCACCCTCAGCCTCTCCAAGGCCCTCAAGCTGTCCGGCATCGCCGTCGTCACGTCGCTGTGGAAGCTCAGCCTGCTGTTCCTGGTGCTCTTCGCCTACCTGACCCTGCACGAGATACCCTCGGCAGCCGGGCTGGCGGGCGTGCTGCTGAGCGCCGCGGGCGTCTATCTCCTCAACGTGCAGAAGGGTCGCATCTCGATCTGGGCCCCGCTACGCGAGCTGCTGGTCGACCGGGGCCTACGGTACACCTTGGCAGCGGCCTTCTTCTACGCGCCGTCGGTCGTGCTGGTCAAGCTGCTGATCCTCCGGTCCGACGTCTACTTCGCCAACCTGGCAGGCTACCTCGCTGCCTCCCTCATGGTGCTTCCCTTGGCGCTGCACCGCTCCCGCACACACTTCCGCGCCATTCCGCGCCATGGGAATGCATTCATGGCCATGGGGCTGTGCGCTTCCCTGACGAGCGTCTGCCACAGCCTTGCCTACGAGTTGACCCTCACCTCCTACGTTGAAGCGGTCAAGCAAACCGAGATCCTCTTCGCGTTGGCCGCGGGTTATCTGGTGTTCGACGAGCGCGCCCGGGTGCGTGCGATCCTGCCCGGGAGCCTGACCATCATGGCCGGCATGGTGCTGCTGCGGTTGGGCTAGGAGTCTGCGCCGTAGAACGCTTTTTGGCGCCTGATGAAACCGTATAGGGTGGTACAAAACGTGCCATGCCACTATACAGGATGGTCGATTTTCTACGGCGGAGACTCCCGGCTTGGCGTCATGGAGACTTGGCTCCAGGTCCACAGGGACCGTTCACGGTACAATCTCTCGACATCCTCCGGAACCTCGGCGTCGAGGCTCCGGAGGATGTGCGCGATGGGTCGCAACGGCAGGCCCACGGCGGCGAGATAGTCGCCACGGAATCCCTCGATCAGGTAGTGGCCTTCACCCTGGATGGAATACGCGCCCGCCTTGTCCATGGATTCGCCGCGAGCCAGGTAGTCGGCGATCTCGGCGTCGGTGGAGTGGCGCATGCGCACCTCGACGCGCTCCAGGTGGGTGAACTCCCGGCCCGTGGTGCGGTTGACAATCGCCATGCCGGTGAGGATGCGATGCGTCCGTCCCGAGAGCCTGCGGAGGATTGACGCGGCGTGGTCCGGGTCCTCCGGCTTGCCGATCTTCTCGTCGCCCAAGGCGATCAGCGTATCGCCTCCCACCACCAGTGCATCCGGTTCGCCGGAGGCTACCGACCGGGCCTTCCCCAGCGCAAGCTCCAGCGCCTGGGCCTCCGGAGTCAGGTCTTCGCGGGTGGTTTCCTGGAAGTCGGGCTGGCGGACTTCGAAAGGGACGCCGAGGAGGGCCAGAATGTCGCGCCGTCGCGGCGAGGTCGACGCCAGGATGATGCGCATGCGGGGTCAGCCCGATCCGGGTCCAGCGAGGGTTGCAGGGTCGTTGTCGGGCAACGGGAAACCCGTGTTGGCGTGCGGCTCCGCGATATCTTCCCCTCCCACAATGCGCGCCACTTCATCGGCGTTCCTGGCACGGACCATCTGCGCGCGCCATTGGGCTGCGCCGCGGAATCCCTTGCAGTACCAGGCCAGATGCTTGCGCATGGCCGGAAAGCGCCGCTCGCCCCACAGGCTCTCGAAATGGCGGCTGTGTTCCAGCAGCACCCGGGTCCGCTCTTTCCGGCCCACGTCGAGTCCCGCGCCGCCCGGACTCGAGACCCCGGCCAAGGTATCCTTGGCCCACTGCTTGTCGCGAAAGACCCAGGGGTTTCCCATGGCGCTCCGTCCCAGGAGCACGCCGTCCACGCCGGTTTGCCGGATCCGCTCCACCGCGTCGGACATGGACTTGAGGTCCCCGTTCCCAAGGATCAGCGTGGGCAAGTCCCGGGCCAGCTCCACCGCCCGGTGGATGGCGTCCCAGTCGGCGAGCCCTCTGTACATCTGTTTCAACGTCCTGCCGTGCAGGGAGATGGCTGCGGGTCTCTCGCCCAGCAGCACCGGAATCCACTCGTCCACCGCCACCTTGTCGTACCCCACCCGGGTCTTGACCGAGAGGGGGATCACCTTGCGGGCCGCCGGCGGTATGCGCCCGCGGTTCATGTGACGGACCCTTTCCAGCACGTCCGGCGCCAGCCCCACGTCCTCCAGCCGCTGCCCCGCGGCCCAATCCCGGAGCCCTCGGCGCGCCGCGCGGATGATGGCCACCGCCAGCTCGGGATTGAGGATGAGCCCGGCGCCGCAACCCTTGTTGGCTACGTTCTTGGCCGGACATCCCATGTTGATGTCGAGTCCGTCGAACCCGAGGTCGCAGACGACGTGCGCCACCTGGTAGAAGGCATCGGGAGTCCGGCCGTAGATCTGCGCCAGGACGGGGCGCTCACAGTCGCCGTAGGACAGGTCCCGCACGAACCCCTCGGCGCCGCAACAGATGGCTTCGACGCTGGTGAACTCCGTCATGCACAGGTCCGGCCGGCCGTATCGGGCCGCCACCAGGCGGAACGAGGCGTCCGTGACCCCGTCCATGGGGGAGAGGCCGATGATGGGTTTATCGATCCGGTGCCAGAAGTGCATGGTGGAAGGGCGCGCGCTCCGGCCGCGTCACTCGGCGGCGCCGGCCTGGCGGATTATCATGTCGTCGAGCTCGTCCTTGAGGCGCGGAAGGATCTCGTCGTAGGGAAAGGCGCCCAGCGCCGCGCTGCCGCGCTTGAGGTTGACGAACCGGGGGCCGCACCACAGCCCGAGGTCGGCGTCGTCGGTTTCGCCGGGTCCGTTGACGCGGCAACCCATGACCGCGATGGTAATGGCGTGTTCGGCGGCGTAGGAGGTCATCTCCTTGACCTGCTGCGCCAGCTCCACGAAGTTTTCGTTCTCCACTCGCGAGCAGCTCGGGCAACTGATGATGTTCAGGGTGTCGCGGCCGTAGTCCACGACGCTGCGCACCCGGCCTTCCGCGATGTCCGAGAGAATGTCGCGTCCGGCGGCGATCTCCTCGGATTTCTGCGGATTGGGGACGGTCAGCGACACCCGGACGGTGTCGCCGATGCCCCGGCTGATGAGTTGCTCGAAGGCGACGCGCGTCTTGATGATCCCGTCCGGCGGCAATCCCGCCTCGGTGACGCCGAGATGGAGCGGCACGTCCGGGCGTTCGGCCGCGAACCGCCTGTTCACCTCGACGACCTTGGCCGGATCGGAATCCTTGAGCGAGACGCAGTAGCGTGTATAGCCCAGGCTGTCCAGCAGTTCGCAGTGCTCCCAGGCGCTGGCCAGCATGGGCGAGATGGAGTCGTCCTCGGGAAACTTTTCCTGCTGTTCCGGATCCACCGAGCCGCAGTTGACCCCGACGCGCATGGCGCAGTCGTTGGCCGTCGCCACCTCCACCAGGAACTTGACCTTGTCCTGCCAGGGTTTCTGCCGCTCGTGGTGGTAGAGGTGGCCGGGGTTATAGCGGATCTTGTCCACGTGGGGCGCCACGGCGCTCGCGAGCCGGTAGTTCTCCTGAAGGTCCACCGACAGGTTGGCTTCGGTGGCGCGGCGTATCTCCGCCAATGCCGCCGCATCCTTCTTGCTGTCCACGGCGATGCGGACCACGTCGGCCCCGGCCTGGACGAGGTCGTTGACCTGTGTCACCGTGGCCGCGACATCCTGGGTATGGGTCGCGCACATGCTCTGAACCGCGATGGGATGATCGCCTCCGATCACGGTTGCGCCGATACGGACGGCACGAGTGGGGTTTCGTGGCAGCTTCACGGATTCCGCTCCTTCGAGGCAGACCGGGCCTTGAACCTCAATGAGATCTCAAGCGCACTGAACTCCGAAGCGTACCAAGCCTCGAAGCGTACCGAGGAATTGTTTCAAGGCTAACGTGAAAGCCTTTCCGAAGCAACGACCCTTCCGGAACGACTGGTGTTCCGCGAAACGACAACGCGCCTTGATGGGGGGCAGACGTTCGTCTAGACTGATCAATGTAGACCGGGGTCGCCCGGTCGTGAAAGACAACCCGTGTATCATTCACGTCCACGCATCACGCGACGCCTGATAACCGCGGTCTCGGTTCTTTGGTTGCTGACCGGCCTGGTCTGGGCCCAACAGGCGGCCGAGCCGGCGCTGGCGGATCTGTCGCCGGACCGCCGCCAGGGGGTCATCGGGACGGAGATCCTCGACAAGCTCACCAACGGTCACTACAAGTCCATCACATTGAACGATCAGACCTCCGGCAGGATCTTCGACTCCTATCTCGCAGCCATGGATCCCGCGCGAAGTTATTTCCGGGCCGCGGACATCGAAGAATTCGGGCCCCTCAGGACACGGTTGGATGACCTGCTCAAGAGCGGAGACCTGGACCCCGCGTTCAGGATCTTCAATCGCTATCGGCAGCGGCTGGCCGAACGCCTCCGGTTTGTGATCCGCATCATCGATGAGGACTTCGACACCCTGGATTTCGAGAAGGAGGAGAGCCTCGCACGGCAGAATGACGCCTGGGCGCCGTCCGTGGCCGGGCTTCGGGCGCGTTGGCGCAGGCAGCTCAAGGGAGACGTGTTGAACCGCACGCTGGCAGGAAACAGACGGGAGGATGTCCGCAAGGCGCTCCGGCGGCGTTACGGCAACCAACTGACTCGTCTGGCCCAGACCAACAAGGCCGATGCGTTTCGCGTGTACATCAACGCATTCCTTCGGGCCATTGATCCCCATACCGCATATTTTCCGCCTCATCAGAGTGAGAACTTCAACATACACATGAGCTTGTCCCTGGA
The DNA here is from genome assembly GCA_963422385.1 of Binatia bacterium. GTDB lineage: Bacteria > Desulfobacterota > Binatia > UBA9968 > JAJDTQ01 > JAJDTQ01. The sequence continues at coordinate 3,338,411 of OY729432.1, forward strand.
GGGCATCGGCGCCGTGCTGCAAGCGGACGGCGAAAGCGTCAAGGTGCTGCGGCTGGTTGCCGGCGGACCTGCCGACAAGGCCGGTGACCTGCAGCCCGGGGACCGTATCGTCGGTGTCGCACAGGGCGAGGAAGGGGGGATGGTGGACATCCTGGGGATGCGCCTGGACGAGGTCGTCTCTCTGATTCGCGGGCCCAGGGAAACCACGGTCCGTCTCGATATCATTCCCCAGGTCAGCATCACGGAGGAACGAAGGATCATCAGGATCGTTCGCAACAAGGTCGATCTCGAGGATCAGCAGGCCAGCAGCAGGGTCATGGATGTCAAACTCGAGGAACGCACGGAGAAGATCGGCGTCATCAGGTTGCCGACCTTCTACGTGGACTTCGTCGCGCTTCGAGCCGGAGATCCCGACTACAAGAGCACGGCCGGAGACGTCAGACGGTTGATTGCGGAATTGAAGGAGGCCGGGGTCGACGGGCTGGTCATCGATCTTCGGGACAACGGTGGCGGAGCGCTTCAGGAAGCCATCAAGCTCGTGGGCCTGTTCATCAATAGAGGTCCGGTAGTGCAGGTCCGTGACGGCCGGGGGGTCATCCGCGTTCACTCGGACACGGATCCGGGCGTCATCTACCGCGGCCCGCTGGCGGTCTTGGTGAACCGTCTCAGCGCCTCGGCGTCGGAGATTTTCGCCGGAGCCGTTCAGGACTACGGCAGGGGGCTGGTGTTGGGTGGGCAGACCTTCGGCAAAGGGACGGTGCAGACCCTCATTCCGATTCGCCGGGGACACCTGAAGCTTACCCAGGCCAAGTTCTACAGGATCTCCGGGGAAAGCACCCAGCACCGTGGCGTGATCCCCGATATCGAGCTTCCGGGCGTCATCGACAAGACGAAAGTGGGCGAAAGCTCGCTGGACAACGCCCTCGCGTGGGACTCCATCGACAAGACCCGGTATTCCCGGGCCGGAGGGACCGCGCCGTACCTTCGAACCCTGGCGGCAAGGCACCGGCGACGCGTGAACGCGGACCCCGACTTCGCCCACCTCAAGGCGCGAATCGCGCGTCTCGAAAAGGAGCGGGGGGAGACCACCGTCTCGCTGAGCGAGAAGACGCGGAGAGCAAGAAAAAAGAGCGAAGACCTCCGGGAGCTCGAAAGCGAGAACACCCGACGCCTCGCCAAGGGCGAGAAGCCCTTCGCCAGCTTTGCCGAGTTGGAGGCCTACAACGAGAAAAAAACCGCCGCCGCGTCATCGAGGGACGACCCGATACTCGACGAGACCGTTCATGTTCTTGCCGATTTCATCGAGTTGACCCGTGCGCCGGCGGTCTCCACCCAAGTCTCGCCGTATGCACCGAAGGGTACGTGAGCGGGTTCCGTTATCCTGCCCGGCCGTTCGGCCCGAAGGACGCCGGCTATTCGCCGCCGTTGACGTCCACCACCGCAGCGTTGACGAATGAGGCCGCGTCGGAAGCCAGGAACAGCGCGACGCCGGCCACCTCGTCGGGTTTTCCGTGCCGCCCCAGCGCAATGTTCTCCAGTCCCTCCGGCTCCATTCGCGCGAGGCTCGTGCCGCCCGGCCGGGGCGTGTCGATGATCCCCGGGGCCACCGCGTTCACCCGCACCTCCGGCCCCCACTGGTTCGCCATGTGAAAGGTCAGGTTCATGACCGCAGCCTTGGCCGTACCGTAGGCGGCCATGTTCGGGCGTTCGTGCTTGGTCGAGCGGCCGGATATGGAGCCGATATTCACGATGGCGCCCTTGCCTCGTTCCTTCATGTGCGGCACAACGGCCTTGGAGCACAGGAAAGCGGTCTTGACGTTGACGTTGTAGGCCCCCATGAAGTCCTCGGGTGCGAGCTCCAGCAACGGCCCGCGCTGAAACGCCGGCATGGACGGGTTTCGGCTGTAGGAACCCCCTGCGACGTTCAGGAGCGCATCGATGCGTCCGAACCGATCAAGGGTTGCGGCCACCAGATCTCTGACCTGACCCTCCTCGGAGACGTCCACCGCAAGGCCCGCGGCGCTGACGCCCAGGGCCTCGACCTCCTGGACCACCGGCGGGATGGATTCCGGCGGGAGGGAGGCGATCATGACGTTGGAGCCCGCCTGGGCGAAGGCCAGCGCGCAGCAGCGGCCGATGCCGCCGCTGCCGCCGGTGATGATGGTGGTGCGTCCTTTCATGGAGAAGCGTGAAAGATCCATGGGGTTTCCTTCCTTGGAGGGTTCGGCGTCAGCCTTCCCACAGGTGGCTGAACCGCACCGCGACCACGTCCTCGTACGATACGGGTGCGGCAAGCAGGCCGATGTCCCGGGCGAACCGGTTCATGCTCGATATCACGGGTTCCGGAATCCGGGGATCGTAGTAGGGGACGTCGCGTTCGATGAGGGTGGCGATGAGCCCCGCCTCCTCGGGCGGATACAACGCCTTGCCCACGTCCGCGGCCAGCCGGGGGTTCTCCACCAGTGCCCGTTGGGTCTTGACCAGCGCCCGGACCGCGGCAGCGGTGGCATCGGGGTTGCCGGCAATCACCCGGTCCGAGGTAATCAGCGCGGGGAAGGTGTAGCCCCGGGCCTCCGCGGGTCCCTCACCGCGCCGGATGTCCAGCACGATGGTGCCGGCGCCCTGGCGCACGGCGACCTCCGCCCCCATGCCGTTGGCCCAGAAGCCGTCGATGACGCCTTCGGACAGGGCCTTGGCGGCGGTCACGCCGAAGGAGACGCCGGCGGCGGTGGCGCCCGGGACCGGCTGGATCCGGATCTTGTCGGCCTCGGGGTCCAGGCCGGCAGCCGTCAGCAGCCGCTTGAGCCCCAGGTCGACCCCCGGCGCCGCGCCGATGCGAAGGCCCTTGATGGCCTCGATGTCACCGCGCCTGACGTTCAGATCCGACCGCAGCACCAGAAACCAGTACATGTGCCGTGCCAGCGCGGCCAGCAGCTTGGCCCCTTTCCAGTCCGGGAACGCGGTCAGGGTGGCGTGGGACGAGGCAGCCACGAAGTCCAGCTCGTGGTCCCTCAGCGCCTCGAAGGTCTTGGGTACCGGAAAGATGAGCTCCAGCTCCATGTCCAGCCCCTCGGCCTTGAAGAAGCCGAGCTCCACCGCCGCGATCGCGGGGAAGTAGGAATTCGAAACGAAATCCGGAAGTCCTAGTCGCATGGGTGTCCTTTCACGGGATGTATGGGTTCATGGGTTCGGGTCAGGGTGTACCGGATTCACCGCCCGGATGCAAAATCGACACGGGGAATGCCCGGCACGACCCGGTTCGCCAGCGTCTCAACTCCAGTACGTCGTCCGGTCCACCGGGACCGCTTCCACCACCTCCCGTGGCACGAAGTCTTCGAGACGGATACGTTTCAACGCTTCCTCGGGGCACCTGGACACTGGCGAGAAGGGCCGATCCAGCGGCCGCGTGGCGTCCACGATCATCGCCGAGGTGCGGATGCCCTCGTCCATGGAGGGATCGATCAAGGGGCCGCGCATGAGGTCGGTGATGAGCGACACCTGGCGGTGCGGCTGGACCCGCGTGGCCAGCGCCCAGAGGATCTCGGTGGGATTGTAGACGTCGATGTCGTCGTCGAAGATGAACACGTGCTTGCACTGGTCGAAGCTCAACGCGGCGGCCGCCGCCCGGCCGGGGTCTCCCTCCGACATCTTCTTCATGGCGATGAATACGTTCATCAGGGCGTGGCGGCCGTTCTTGCACACCGCCGTCACCCCGGGCACGGCCTCGCGGCAGCGGCGCAGGTACGCCCCCTCCCGCGCCAGGTCCATCCACGGCTTGTCGCCGTCCGGGGTGATGACGGACTGGTGGATGGCGTCCCCGCGGCGGGTGACGGCGCGCACTTCCAGGGCGGCTGCCTGCCGGAAGCCCTGGGGCCCCACGTAGCCGTGGACCTCCCCGAAGGGTCCCTCCACCACCCGCTTGCCGGGCATCAGCGCCCCCTCGATGATGATCTCCGCGTCCGCCGGCACCATCAACCGGTCGCCGAAGGTCTCGGACGGAGTGAGCCGCAGCGGCTCCCGCAGGTAGCCGCCGATGATATCGAGCTCGTCGGCCTCGAACGGTCCGCGGTAGCAGGCGCCGATGTTGAACGCGGGATGATGTCCGGTCACCGCGGCTACCGGGCACTCCTCTCCGTTCTCCTCGTAGTCGCGGAAGATGCGCCACATGTGCTGCAAGGACAGGTAGAAGCCGGTGTGGTTTCGGTCCTTCACCTCCATGCGGTGATAGGACACGTTGTACACGCCGGACGTGCGGTCGCGGCCGAGGCTGGGCATGTCGATGTAGGGGCCGCCGTCCAGGGCGTGGTGGCGCATCACCGGCAACTCGAAGAGGTCCACTGCCGAACCTCGCCGGACCACCTCCTTGACCGGGGCCTCCGCCGGCTCCACCACCAGTGGCGGGATCGGGTTGGCCTCCCGGCGCAGGCACTCCAGCGCCAGCTCGGCGCGGGTCGTCTCCGGCGGTACATCCAGGGCGGTCTGGAACTTGCCCATGGAGACCTCGCAGTTCATCGCGAGCCGGACCTCGGAGGGTTTCCCGTGGAGACCTTGGGGATGCTCGAAGAGCAGCGCCGGGAACTGTTTCCGGTGCGCCAACTGTGCCACCAGGGCGGACACGTCGTGACGCGCCGGGTTCACCGGCCGGTTTACGTGGACCACTTCTCCGGGTCCGAGGCGCTGGAGGTCGTCCAGAAACGTGCGGAGACTTTTCGCCATGAGCGTGTCCTCGTATCGGCCGGCGGCGCTGTGCAGGGGCGGGTCTGAAACCCGCCCCTGCACAGTCACGTCCCGCGGGCTACGAGCCCGTCAGTGCAGGACGTCGCCGCCGTCCACCACGAGGGTCAGGCCGGTGACGAAGTCGCTGTCGGGAGAGGCCAGGTAGAGCAGAGCGCCGGTGAGGTCCTCCGGCACCTGGCGCCGCCGGATGGACCGCGCGCTCACGCGGCTCGCGGATAGCTCACCCGGCACGGTCTGCCCCTCGTGCTCCACCAGGCCCGGCGCGATGGCGTTGACGTTGATGCCGTACGCCCCAAGCTCCCGCGCCATGGAGCGGGTCATGCCCACGAGCGCGGACTTCGACGCGATGTAGTGAAGGAAGTTCGGCGTGCCCGCCATGACCGTGTTGGAGGAGATGTTGACGATCTTGCCGCCGTTCTGGTCCCGCATGTGGGGAAACACCGCCTTGGCGCACAGGAAGACCCCCTTGATGTTCACTGCGGTCACCCGGTCCCACTCTTCCTCGGAGATCTCGTAGAACGGCCGCCGGTTGATGCCGAGGTAGATGGCGGCGTTGTTGACCAGGATGTCGATGCGCCCGAACGCGTCCATGGCTGTCTGCGCCATGCGCAGCGTGCCGTCCTCCCGGGAGACGTCCACCTCGACGCTTACGGCCTGCCCCCCGGTCCCTGCGATGGCCCTGGCCGCCGAGGAACCGTCCAGCACGTCCGCGATGACCACGCGGGCGCCTTCGGCCGCCAGCGCCTTGGCATAGACCGCGCCGATGTTGCGGGCGCCGCCGGTTACGATGGCGACCTTGTCCTCGATCCGTCCCATGCGTCCTCCTGTGAAAATCGGGAATATCACCTGCTGCGTCCGGCGCAGCCGTCGTGGGGGCGGGCTTCAAACCTGCCCGTGCCGGCCGTGGTCCAGGAGCCTGTCCGGGTAAGTGAATCGCAGCGAGAGGCAGGGAAAAGGAGGCCGTCAGCGGGCGGATTCGAGAGGAATATCGGGAATATCCGACGAAAATCCAACCGCAAACGGACCCATTCCCATGCCTGGCTGTAGATTCCTGCTTTACCCGGACAGGACACTAGTCCACGGCCGCCGCGCGCTCGTTCATCTCCCGGAGCTGCCGCCGCAGGTCCAGCGGCTCCCACCAGAGCTTCAGGCCCAGGTCACGGGCGATGGTCTGGGCCGCGTTGTATCCCGGGGCGCCCGTGATGTTGCCGCCGGGGTGGCACGAGGAGCCGCACAGGTAGAGCCCCGAGACGGGCGTGCGGTACTGGGACCATCCCGGGAAGGGGCGGTTCTCCAGGGCCTGGTCGCCGGAATACTCGCCGACCATCCAGTCCCCCTCGTACATGTTGCGGTCGTGGCGCTCGATGTCCAGCGGCGTGGTGGAGTCGCGCGACAGGATGTTGTCGTCGGTGAGGTTGGGCGCGTATTGGCGCCACACACCGAGCTGTCGCTCGAACCACTCGGCCCTGGCCTTGTCCCAGTTGAGCGGATTGCCCCACAGGTTGTAGGAGGCGAGCTGCCACATGAACGCGGTGGCCTTGCCCGGCGGCGCCTGCGTGGGGTCGTGATGGGAAGGCGTGGCGCCGTTCATGAAGGGCTTGCGCGGCAGTTGTCCGGAACGACAGTCTTCGAACAGGTTGCGCAGATCCTCGTAGGTCTCCAGGCCGACGATGTGCATGAAGCCGTCGGCCACCTCCGGATGCTCGTCCTCGGTGACGTAGCGCGGCCGCTCGTTCAGGGCCAGATTGGTGGCGAAGATCGGGGTGGTCTTGGAAAAGCGGAAGCCCGCCGCTCTGGCGCTGAACTCCGGATCGAGATTCTCCGCCCCCACCAGCTTGATGAAGGTCTCCACCGGGTTGACGTTGGAGGCGATGAAGCGTTTGGCGTGCACCACCGTCCCGTCTTCCAGCACCACCGCGGCGGCGCGGCCCCGCTCTACCAGGATCCGCTCCACCCCCACGGCCTCGATGTAGTCGACGCCGTTGTGTGACAGCATGTGCGCGAGGTTGTCGCCCAGGGCGTGGGAAGTGCCTCGGCAGAGCTGCGGGTTCACCCCCCAGGCGATCATGGCGGGCACCAGATAGCCGGTGTTGGGCGCGTCCAGCTCGTAGCCCCGCATCACCGCCAGGAAGCCGATGAAGGCCCGCACCCGGGTATGCTCGAAGTGCTCCAGGATGAACTGTTCCGGCGTGGTGTCGAAGTAGCGCAGGTATTCCCGGCCCTCGGCCAGACCTTCCAGCAACGGCCGCTTCTCGCCCATGGGGATGGGCGGGCAATAGGTCTCCGGGAAGACGATGTTCCTGACCACCGGCTGCCAGCGGCTCCAGATGTCCCGGAACGCGACGGCGTCCTTCCGGGAATACTGCTCGATGGTGGCGACGGTCCGCTCGATGTCGGCGAACCAGCCCAGGTAGGTTCGGTCGAGGAAGTGCTGCACCACCCCGGGGTCGGGCTTGTAGTAGTGAATGCCCATGCGCTCCATCTCGAGGTCCTTGAACCAGGGCAGCATCATCAGGCCGCGGTGGAACACCGAGTGGATGTTGTACCAGAACCCCGGATAGTTCCGGTCCTCGTGGGAGTCGAGCCCCCCGCCCACTTCCATGTTCTTCTCGATGACGAGGATCTTCTGTCCGGACTTGCCCAGGTAGCCGGCGCAGACCATGCCGTTGTGGCCGGCGCCGATCACCACGCCGTCGTAATACAGCAACTTCGCCATGATTCACCTGCCTTCATGGATCAGCTCGCCAAGGCGATTCACTTGCCGCCGAGGTGAAGGTCCTGCCGGATAATGCTCCACGCGGCCCTTCCGGAGCCTGCGATGACCGCGTCCGCGGGATGCGTGGCCACGCCCACCTGATAGAGCCCCTGGATGGGCGTCCGGTAGTGGGCCAGTTGGGGGATCGGACGGTTCTCGCCCATCTGCTCCACGGTCTTCCGGGCCACCCACACCGAGCCACGGCGCATGTTCTGCCAGCGCCCCGCGAGGTAGAACGGGTCCATGGCCACCTTCATGACGATGTTGTCGTCCGTGAGGTTGGTGGCGACATCGCGCAACTCCGAAAGCACCCGTTCCATGAAGTCGTTCTTGATGCTCACCCACTCCTCCGGCCGTCGGCCCTTGAGCTGGTAGGGGACCGGCATGAACAGCGACGCGGTGTGCTTGGCCGGGGGGGCCTGCAACGGGTCGAACCGGGTAGGGCAGGTGACATGGAAGCAGAAGTGCCCGGGGAACTCGCCGGCGCGGATCTCGTTCCACATCAGCTTCAGGTCGTCGCTGGAGCGGGGCCCGTAGTTGACGTTCATGGCCATGCCCACGGCTTCGTCCGCTGCTTCGTGCACCGCGAACCGGAGCGGCGCCTTCAGCGCCAGATGCACCTGGAAGTAGGAGAACTCGTCGGGCTCAATGGAACGGACGGCCTGGGCAAAGCTCTTTTCCAGATGCTCCTCGCCCACCATCTCGATAAAGGTGCCGTAGGGGTCCACGTTGGACACTACCGCCAGCCGTGCCTTCCACTCGCGGCCGTCCCGCAGGCGTACGCCCACGGCCCGGCCACCGTCCACGAGGATCTTCTCCACGTGATGGAACGCCCGGATCTGGCCGCCGTTCTTCACGTAGGCCCGTTGCAGCACCTGGGCGATGGAATGGGAGCCGCCGCGCGCGAGCTGCGGCGCCTCGTCCCCCGCGATCAGCGCCAACAACTCGCGCCCGCCGCCCGGGTAGTCCGGCGCCCAGCCCCGTGGAATGGTCATCTGGGACAGCACGAGGGTCCGTACCGCCTCGCTGGTGAACAGGTGCTCCGCCAGCCCGGCGGCGGTCATGCGCGAGAAGCGGATGAAGTCCGCCCCGGCCGGATCGGACTCGATGCGTTGCTCAAGCTCGCCCTGGGCTCCGGGGGGCTCATAGTACGAGGGGATGACGACATCGCGGACGATGGCGCGAAACCGCTGATGGACGTCCTTCCAGGCCGCGGCGTCCTCGGCCGAATGCCGCGCCATGGACGCCAGGGTGTCGTCCAGGTTCTGGTGGTGGGACACCGAAGCGCCGTCGGGCAACAGCAGCGAACTGATCACCGGCGGCGTGACGAACTCGGCGTGGTGGCCGTTCTCCCAGTCCAGCTCCCGCCATACCGGGGAGAGTTCACGGTTGTCCTGGAAGTAGGCGAGGCTGTTGTGCCAGTAGCCGGGGAGGGTGATCTCTTCGGAGAAGAGCCGGCCGCCGTTCTCCAGCCGGCTTTCGCAGATGACGGTATCGAGGCCCGCCATGCCCAGATAGGTACCCAGGGCGAAGTTGTTCTGCCCCGCGCCGATGAGGACCACGTCCCAGTTTTCGTCCATGGTCATGAGGATGCCCCCGGTCCCAAGGTCAGCCCAGCCGGCCGGCCGCCTGTTCGACGGCCCGGCGCACGAACACGGCTACGAGCTCGCGCTTGTATTCTGAAGATCCCCGTACGTCCTCGATGGGGTCGGACGCTTCCGCGGCCGCCGCTCCCGCCTCCTCCAGCACGGACGGCGTGATCTCCCTGCCACGCAGGATCTCTTCCGCCGCCCGGGCGCGGAAGATGATGGGACCCACGGAGTTGAGGGCGATGCGCACGTCGTCGCAACGGCTGCCTTCGCCGGTCATGGTGACCGCCACGCCCACGGTGGCGAAGTCTTCCTCGCTCCGAGGCGTGAACTTGATGTGGGACCAGGCCGGCCCGGCTGGGGGCGGCACGTGAACGGAGGTCAGGACCTCGTCGGGCTCCAGGGCGGTCTCGTAGTAATCGACGAAGAAGTCCTCCACCGACAGCGTGCGCTCGCCGCGGCTGCTGCGGAGCGTCACCTCCGCGTCCAGCGCCATGAAGGCGGCCCCCGGGTCGGTGAGCGGGTCGCCGTGGCTCAGGTTGCCGCCCACGGTGGCCATCAGCCGGATTCGCGGCTGCGCCACCTTGTAGAAGGTCTCCCGGAGCAGGGGATAGTGCTCTTGTATCTCAGGACAAAGCTCCAAGTCCCGGTGCTTGACGCCGGCGCCGATGCGCAGGCCGTCGGAAGGATCCAAGGCGATGCCGTCGAGGCCCGTTACGGTGTCGAGGTTGATGACGAACTTCGGGCTCAACAGGCCCATGCGCATCCACATCACCAGGGCGGTGCCGCCGGCCAGCAGCTTGGCGTCGCCGCCGTGCTCCCGGAGCAGCCGGCAGGCCTCGTCGAGGCTCGTGGGCTCGATGTAGTCGAAATGGGCCCGCATGATTCAGCTCCTGTTCCTCTTCTCTTGAATGGCCCGCCGCACCTTCTCCGCGGTGATGGGGAGGGTCTTGATGCGCACCCCCACGGCGTCGTAGATGGCGTTGCTGATGATGGCTGCCACCGGGTCCATGCCCAGCTCGCCGAGGCCCTTGGCGCCGAAGGGACCCGTGGGCTCATAGGAATCCGCGAACTCGTGCACCAGGTTGGGCATGTCGCGCATGGACGCCAGCCGGTAGTCGCTGAAGTTGGGATTGACCGGGCGGCCTTCCTCCATGCGGATGCCTTCGATGAGCGCGTATCCCAGTCCCTGGGCGATGGAGCCTTCCACCTGGCCCTCGGCGCCGATGGGAAAGATCACCGTGCCGCAGTCCGACGCCACCGCGTACTGGATCACCGTTACCCGTCCGGTATCCGGGTCCACCTCCACCTCCGCCGCCTGGCAGCCGAAGTTGTAGGCGCCGGACTCGTTGCCGAAGCGCTCGCCGTCCTGGCTCACCGAGTCGGCGTCGAAGCTGCCGGATGCCACGATGGGAGCGCCGCCGCGCCGGAACTGCCGCCCCCGCACCACGTCCGCTACGCTGATGGAGCGCTGCTCCGCGCCCTGCACGAAAATGAAACCGTCTCGGGACACCAGGTCCGAGGGGTCGGCCTCCAGCATCTCGGAGGCGGTCTCGAACAGCAGCTCCTTGACCTTGGCGGCGGCGTTCTTCACCGCGTTGCCGCCGACGTAGGTCAGTCGGCTGGCGTAGTTGCCGAGACAGAAGGTGGCGAGGTCGGTGTCGGCCTCGGAGATGGCCACGTCGGAGAAGGGGACGCCCAGCTCCTCGGCGGCGATCTGGCACATGGCGGTCCAGTGCCCCTGGCCCGTCTCTCCCTCGCCGCTCAGGATGAACGCCTTGCCGTCCTCGTTCATCTTGATGGTGGCCGAGCTGCCGTCGTAGTCGCCGAAGTGGCGCTTGCCGCTGACGTGCACGGTGCAGCCCATGCCCAGCCCGCGGTTGGGCTTGCGGTTGGCCCGCTTCTCCTTCCAGCCGATCATCCGCTCGGTGCGGTCGACGCACTGCGTGAGCTCGCAGCTAATGACACGGTTGCCGTGGGGCGAGACGTAGCCGGGATGGGCGGCGTTGAGCCGCGCCATGTCGAACGGGTCCATGCCCAGTTCGTCCGCGGCAATGTCCATCATCTGCTCCACGGAGAACTCCGCCGAGGGGTTGCCGAAGCCGCGGAAGGCGCCGGTGGGGATCTTGTTGGTGTAGACCAGATAGGCCTCGGAGCGGACGTCCGAGTATTGGTAACAGGTGTCGTGCCGTAGCGCCGCCACCCCGGTGATGGCCGGGGCCTTGCCGCTGTATGCGCCGTTGTCGGCGATGACACGCATGTGCTTGGCGCGGATGCGGCCGTCGCTTTTGAAGCCCATGCGGACCCACACCTTCATGTTGACCCGGGGCCGGCTGCCGGCCAGGAATTCTTCTTCCCGGGTGTTGATGATCTTCACCGGGCGGCGCGCCTTGCGGGCCAGAATCGCGTTCACCACCGCGTTGTTGTCGTCGCAGGACTTGCCCCCGAAGCCTCCGCCCACGGCCGTCTGGATGACCCGCACGTCGGCCTCCCGCACGCCCAGGGCGGAGGCGATGCGCATACGGGCCATGAATAGGGTCTGGGTGTTCATGTAGACGGTGTACTTGCCGCCGGCCGAGTAGTCGGCGACGCTGCCGATGGTCTCGATGGCCGAGTGCCACTGGGGCACGCTCTCGAAGGTGTCCTCGATCACCAGATCCGAGTCCTTGAGGGCCGCGTCTACGTCGCCGCGCTCGACGTCGATGGTGAGTGCGACGTTGTTCTCCTTCTCCTCATGAATGAGCGGGGCGCCGTCCTGCATGGCCTCTTCCGCGTCGAACACCGCCGGCAGCTCTTCCCAGTCCACCTCGATCAGGTCCAACGCTTCCTCCGCGGTGTCGCGGTCGATGGCCGCCACTGCCGCCACCTCCTCACCCACGTACCGGGCCTTGCCCACGGACAGGGGATACTGGTCCGGAAAGAACACCCCCCATCCTTTCTTCAAGGTGTCCTCCGCGGTGACCACGGCCTTGACGCCGCGAAGCTTCTCCGCGCGGCTGGTGTCGATGTCGAGGATGCGGGCGTGAGGGAAGGGGCTCCTCAGGATCCGGCCGGTCAACATTCCCGGCAGGAAGACGTCGGCCACGTAGGCCGCGCTTCCGGTCACCTTGTCGTAACCTTCGAAGCGGTCGACTTTCCGTCCCAGCACCGCGAACTTTTCGGCCTTGCTCATGTTTCCCCCATAAAGGCGGCCGTCCTCCGTTCCTATTCGGAGGCGTCGCTCTTGTAGGTATCCGATTGGTAAAGGCTCTGGATCCTGGCCTGACGGACGGCCTCGTCGGATTTCTCCGCATCCACCTTGCCTTCCACCACCGCCATGACCGATTCGAGGATCTTGTAGTAGCCCGTGCAGCGGCACAGATTGGCCGACATCCACTCCTTGACCTGGTCGGTGGTGGGGTTGGGATTCTGGTCCAGCAGCGCCTTCGCGGCCATGATCTGGCCGGGAGTGCAGATGCCGCACTGAAGCCCGCCGTACTGCACGAAGGAGCGCTGGAGCGGGTGCAGCTCGCCGTCACGGGCCAACCCTTCGATGGTCTCGATCCGCTTGCCCTCGCAGGTGACGGCCAGAGTCAGGCAGGAGCTCACAAGCCGGCCGTCGACGATGACGCTGCACGCCCCGCAGACGCCGATGCTGCAACCCTCCTTCGTGCCGGTGAGGCCCACATCCTCGCGCAGGGCCTCCAGCAGCAGGCGGTTGGGCTCGATCTCGACATCGTGTTCCTCGCCGTTGACGTTCAGTACCACGTCTTTTTTCATCGTTGACCTCGAGCGGTTACTAGCGGTTACTCCATGCGGCCACGGGCGGGTTTGAACCCGCCTCTACACCTCGGAGACTGCATCCGCCGAAGTGCGGAGGCAAAGGCTCCCGTCACACCGACCGGCCGGAATGGGTCTTGCCCCATTCCAGGCGGATGGATTTGAGGGTCTGCCCCTCGCCCACGTTGACGCGCGTGCCCTTCAGCTTCTCGCCCACCTTCTCGTACTCGCCGGCGGCCGCCAGCCGCGCTTCCTCGTCCAGTTCATCGGGCCAGAGCCCCATGAGGTAGCCGTACCACGGCTCCTTGAGGTTGAGCTCGGGCAGGCCCAGCTCCTTCCATATCTCCACCGCCCGTTCCATGTAGGGCTTCTTCGGCAGCGACAGCGGCGGCAGGTCGGCCTTGCGGGTGGCGTCGATCAGCAGCGCCGAGTCCGTACTGTCGTAGCGGCTGGAAGGGTGGCTTACCACCATGCCGATGGGGGTGGCGCCAAAGGGCCGGTCGGGCACGATGGTGACGTCCCGGTGAGGCTGGCACCGGTGCGTGATGGCCCAGGTCACGGCCACGGGATCACTGGCATTGATGTCCTCGTCCACCGTTACGATGAACTTCCCCACCCGGTCGCCGTACTGCAGGACGGCGTCCATGACCCGCCGGGGCTCGTCGTCGTCCTTCTTCTTCATCCGGACGGCGACGTACGGCCTCATGTTCACCAAGTCTTCCATCATGTACACCTCCTGCACCGACTCGAAGCCCTTGCGGCTCAGGTAGCGGTGCACCAGGGTGCTCATTCCCATGGCCTTGATCTTCGAGCTCTCGCTGGGCGTCACCTGGCTGATGATGGAGACCCAGATGGGGTCCTTCCGGTGCATGACGCACGTAAGCTCCATCACCGGGCCGATGGTCCTGGGGTCGACGTAGCCCATGGATTCGCCGAAGGGGCCTTCCTCCTCCAGGTAGTGGGTGGGGATGATGCCCTCGAAGACCACCTCGGACGTGGCAGGCACTTCCAGGTCCACGGTCCGGCATTTGACGAGTTGTACGGGAGTCCGCGCCAGCCCGCCGGCCAGGGCCAGCTCGTCCATGTCCGGCGGCACCTTCTGGGTGGCCGTGTACGACGCCGCCGGCACCGTGCCCACGGCGATGGCCACCTCCAGCGGGATGCCCCGCTCCCGGCACTTCTCCCAGTGGGCCGACAGATCCTGGGGCGTGCCCGAGTTGGCGCCGCACCTTAGCGGGGACTTGACCAGTCCGCGGTAGTTGCCGACGTTTCGCGCGCCGGTCTCCGGGTCCTTGCTGATCCAGTGTCCTCCGGTAATGTAGGGTCCGTTGTCGAAACCGGGCGTCGCGATGGGAATGGGAAACCGGGCGAAGCCGCCGCTCGCCGCCAGCTCGTCGCCCTTGTGGATCACATCCATGACCGGGCCGTGGGGCACGATTTCCGGCGGAATGGGGTTCTCCATGGCCTCGAACCACCGGTCCGGAACCTCTTCCGGGCCGCACTGAAGGCCCATGCAATAGATGTCGGTGGAGCCGGACAGCCCTCCCACCAGCACCGAGCCGTCGTAGTGACGGCCCTTGGAATCGGTTACGTTCTCAAATAGAAACGCCTTGCGATCCTTGTCCTCAAGGCCTCGGAATTGCAGCCTGACCAAGGGTTGCAACTCCGTGTCCTTGTTGACTTCACGGGTGATGCGAATGAGCTTCCCGGCATCCTCCAACACGGCGAGGAACTCGCGCAGATCCTCGTAGGGTCCTTGGTTCTTCATGATCTCGAAATGTAAGCGTTTTTGGCTACTTCCGCAACCCCGTGCGCGGGTTCGTCCTCGCGCGGCCGCGGCGTTTGCAAATCCCGCGGCGTGACGTAATATTGAATGTACATGCCTCTTTGCATCACCAACACCATGAGCGGCAAGAAAGAGCCGTTCGTCCCCCTGAAACAGGGCAGCGTCAATATGTACGTGTGCGGCGTCACCGTCTACGACCAGTGCCACATCGGCCACGCCCGTGCCTTGTTGACGTTCGACGTGATCTACCGATACCTGCGCTTCCTCGGTTTCGACTGCCGCTTCGTCCGGAATTTTACCGACGTGGACGACAAGATCATCAACCGGGCTCACGAAGAGGACATCGCGCCGGCTGACTTGGCACAGCGGTACATCGACGAGTTCCACCGCGACGCCGCCGCCCTGGGATTGCTGGAGCCCACGCTGGAGCCGCGTGCGACCGAGCACGTCCCGGAGATGATCGCGCTCATCTCCAGACTTGTGGAAGGCGGCAAGGCCTACGAAGTCGCGGGCGACGTCTATTTCGCGGTGGAGAGCTTCGGCGACTACGGCAAGCTGTCGGGTCGGAGCCTCGATGAGATGATGGCCGGGGCGAGAATCGAGGTGGACGACCGCAAGCGGCACCCCATGGACTTCGCGCTATGGAAAACGAGCAAGGAGGGGGAGCCGTTCTGGGAAAGTCCCTGGGGCAGGGGACGGCCGGGCTGGCATATCGAGTGCTCGGCCATGAGCACCAAGTATCTCGGTCAACCGTTCGACATCCACGGAGGCGGACAGGATCTGGTCTTCCCTCACAACGAGAACGAGATCGCCCAGTCCGAATGCTCCGCCGGAGCGGCGTTCGTGCGCTACTGGATACACAACGGTTTCGTCCGGTTGGCCAGGGAGAAGATGTCGAAGTCCACGGGGAACATCCTCAGCATCAAGGAGGTGCTGGAGCGCTACGACCCCGTGGCCCTGAGGCTCTACATGCTGACCACCCACTACCGAAACCCCATCGAGTTCTCCGAGGACGCCCTCGCCGAGGCCCAGCGGACGGTAGCCCGCATCCATGAGACCGCCAGCCGGGGAAACCGCATTCTCGGGCCGTCCCGAAACGGCGCCTCGGACCCGGGCCCGATGGATGATTTCCGCCGGGAAATGGATGACGACTTCAACACATCCAGGGCCCTGGCGGTGGTGTTCGAGGAACTCCGGGCCGTCAACCGGCTGCTGGACCGGGGAGAAACACGAGCGCTCGAAGCCAGGCGGAACGCGCTGCGGGCCATGACCGATGTGCTCGGGCTCATGCAGACCCCTCCCGAACGGTTCCTCGAGGACAAACGGAGGGCGGGGCTCATGCGCCGGGCGCTTTCCGAGGACGAGATCCAGCGGCTTGTCGAGGAGCGGAACCATGCGCGGAAGGTCAGGGACTGGGGCCAGGCCGATGACATCCGGGATGTACTGAAGGAGAAAGGGATCATGTTGAAGGATGGTCCGTCCGGCACCACATGGGAGCTTTCGGAGTGAAGGCTCCGGCGTCGGCCGGGGCGTCCCGTGGCAACTCCTGGAAACAGGCTCCTGGAAACACGGACTAGGGCGCCATGAATCGACCGAGCAGATTTACGGGTGTGGCGGGTATCGTCTTCGGGGTGGTGATGCTGGTCGCGGCGGGGGTGTTCGTCTTCCGACAGTTCGAATGGCACCCGCCCCGGATCCAGGTGCACCCGGAAGGCTCCACCCTGGGACGCCGTCCTTTCGTCGTCAGGGTTCATGATCGAGGCAGGGGCCTTGCCTACGTCTCGATCGATATGGTCACGGCCGGGGAATCCAGTCCTATCCATTTCAGGGAGTTCGAGTCTTCCGTCGAGTCCACGGCGATTTCGGTGCAACTCGACCCCGCGCGGCACAAGCTGAAGGACGGCTCCGCGGTCCTGACCATCACCGCCGCCGACCGCTCGTACTGGAGTTTCTTCAGGGGCAACAAGAACCGTTTCGAGAAAAACGTGACCGTGGACTTCAGGCCTCCCTCGGTGGAGGTCATCGCCGATGACCGTTACGTCACTCAGGGCGGCAGCGGGCTGGTGACCTACAAGGCGTCCCCGGATACGGTCCGTAGCGGCATCGAGATCGGCGGCTATTTCTTCCCCGCCTACAAGGGGTTCCTGGCGGACCGGGACGCCTATCTGGCGTTTTTCTCCCATCCCTACGACGTTTCCTCGAACGAACGGGCGATGATCGTGGCGGAAGACCATGCCGGCAATACACGGCAGTCGCCACTGGCGTACAACGTGAGGCCGCTCAGGTACCGGGAGGTGAAGGTGCAGGTGTCGGAGGGCTTCATTCGGGACAAGATCGAGCCCTTGCTGACCGAGGCCGGCGGTTATGGGGGGAGCCCTCAGGATAAGTTCCTCAAGGTCAATCACGAGCTTCGAAAGAGGAATGAGGAGGCCATCCGGAAGACTTGCCGGCGTTCCGCGCCAATGAAGCTGTGGAACGGCCGCTTCACCCAGCTTCCCAATTCAGCGGTCCAGGCCAATTTTGCCGATCGGCGCTTCTACTCCCATGGCGGGGAGAAGATCGATGAGGCGCGGCACCTTGGATACGACCTGGCGGTGACCCGGCGTTATCCGGTGACCGCGGCCAACGGCGGCGCCGTGAGCTTTGCCGGAACGCTGGGCATTTACGGGAATACCGTGATCATCGATCACGGTTTCGGACTGTGCAGTCTGTACTCTCATCTGAGCTCGATTAACGTGGCGTCGGGGGATGCCGTCAAGAAGGGAGCGAGAATCGGCCGTACCGGCGAAACCGGCCTGGCCATCGGCGACCACCTTCACTACGGCGTTTATGTCCAGGGCGTGGCGGTGTTGCCCCTGGAGTGGTGGGATGCAAAGTGGATCAGGGACAACGTCACCGGCAAGCTGCGCCGGCCGAAGAAGAAGGAAGACTCGCCCGCAACCCCGCCCCAGGCGTCCGCCGGTTGAACCGGACACTGAGAGTGGTGGCCGGGATTCTCTCCCGGGGTGATCGGATCCTGGTATGCCAGCGCAGGGGCGACGGCGCGTTCCCGTACAAATGGGAGTTTCCGGGGGGCAAGATCGAAGCGGGGGAGGAGGAGGCGGCGGCTCTCGGGAGGGAGATCGAGGAGGAATTGGACATTGCGGTGGAAAGTGCCCGTGAGGTGTTTCGGCACGCCTACGTCTACGCCGACGGAACCCGGGTGGAGTTGGCGTTCTTCGAGGTGCAAGCCTATGGTGGAGAGCCGCGGAACCGGGTGTTCCAGCGTATCGCCTGGGTGCCCGCCCATGAACTCGAAGGGCTGGATTTTCTCGAAGGAGACTTGCCGTTGATACACGAGCTTCGGGACGGCGGCCTGGAAGGGCTGTCACAACGGAAAGGGTTGTCGCCATGATCCTGATTTTGCAGCCGGAAGACATCGACGGGCTTGTCACCATGAAGGAGGCCATCGGGCTGGTCCGGGAAGGCTTCGCCCAGTGGGGGCGAAACCCGGACATCAGCATGGTGCGGCACCGCACCCACATGCCCTCCAACGTGCGCGTCAGCGTCCACCAGGGGGGCTTGCCGGCGGTTGGGGTCACCGGCCTCATGACCCATTGCGAATGGACCAGGAACCCGGTCCGTGGTGAGCACTCCATTGAGGCATTTCCCGTTCGCGGGCGGCCCACCCAGGTGCTGTTCGACTCCGAGACCGGCGAGCTGCGCTGCATCATCATCGGCGAGCCGAGACCGCGGGAGCTGTCGCTGAGCGGCGTGTCCGCGCTGCGTACGGCGGCCAACAGCGCGGTGGGTACGGACGTTCTGGCCAGGCCGGACGCTTCCACGATAGGCATGCTGGGGTCTCAGAACCAAGCCAAGTACCACCTGCTCGCGTTGCGGGAGATCCGCGACCTGAGCAAGGTGAAGGTATTCAGCCCGAACCCGGCGCACCGCAAGGAGTTTGCTGACGAGATGAGCGACCTGACCGGGATGGAGGTGGTCCCCGTGGACAGCGCCCGGGAGGCCGTGCGGGAGGTCGACATCGTCGTTGCCGCCACCAGCTCCAACGTCCCCGTGCTGGACGGTCGGTGGCTGGAGCCAGGGGTCCACCTGACCTCCATCGTGGTCAGCAACATCGGTCTCAAGCGCGGCGGTTTCGTCCCCAGGATGCGACAGGAGCTGGATGACGAGAGCATGCGGCGGGCGGAGGTCATCGGGGTCAACTCCCGCGAGACCCTGCAGGTGGACCAGCCCGGCGACTTCATGGAGCGGCTGGAGAACGGGATCATTTCCTGGGACAAGATCGTCGAGGTCGGTGAGATCCTGAACGGTGCCCGGCCGGGACGTACGGACGCGAGCCAGATCACCCTGTTCAAGAACACCGGCGGCGTGGGGATCTCTGACGTGGCCATCGGCGGCAAGCTCTACCAGTTGGCCCGTGAGAAGGGCTTGGGCATCGAGTTGCCCATCGATGGCGCCGAATCGCGCGAACCGCTGTAAAGGGCCGGACGGGGGACCCCGCCATGACGCTTATTCTGAACAACGACGACGTCAAGCAGGTCCTGACCATGGATGTGACCATGGCGGCCCTGGAGAAGGCGTACGTCGAGCTGGTGGAACAGGAAGCGGTGTGCCGGCCGCGTATCGACTTGCAGGTGCCGACCCGGGATCCCGGGAAGATGTACCAGTGGGGCACCATGGAGGGAGGCTCCACGTCCGGATATTTCGCCATTCGGATGAAGTCGGACGTGATCTACGAGCAGGAGTACAATGGGGCGACGACGCAGGAGAAATACTGCGTGCGGCCGGGACGCTTCTGCGGCCTGATCCTGCTCACCAGCATCCACAACGGGGAGCCGCTGGCGTTGCTTAACGACGGCTATCTCCAGCACATGCGGGTGGGCGCCGATTCGGGCATCGGCGTCAAGTACATGGCGAAGGAGGACGCCGCGGTGGTGGGCATGGTGGGCTCGGGCGGCATGGCCCGCTCCCACATGGAGGCATTCATGCAGGTCCGCGGCATCCGGCGGGTCCAGGTCTACAGCCCCACCAGGGCGAACCGGGAGCGGTATGCCAGGGAGATGACCGAGCAGTTCGACGTGGAAGCGGTCCCGTTGAGCGACCCGGATGCGGTTTACAAGGGCGCCGATATCATCGCCGGCTGCACCGACTCCGCCGTGGACATCATCAAGGGAGCAGCGGTCGAGGAGGGTGCCCACATCACCTCCATCGGCGGCCGCCCGGACGCCGAGACCTTCGACCGCATCGACGTGTCGCTGCGATTGGGCACGTCGCCGGCGCCTTGGGGGATCGAGGATCTGGGCCTGCCCGACGAGTACATTACCTACGCGGCCCGTCCGGAAGACGACCCCGGCTTCAAGATGAAGCGCAAGCGCCTTCGCGCCCACGGCGTCCAGGGCGGAGACAAGAACGTGATGTTGGCGGACCTGCTCTCCGGCAGGCGGAACGGGAGGACGTCAGCCGCACAGATCACCTACTCGGAACGGGGCAACGTTCAGGGCGCGCAGTTCTATGCGGTGGCCGGAAAGGTCTACGAGCTGGCCAGAGAGCAGGGCTTGGGGAAGGAGATTCCCACGGAATGGCTGCTCCAGGACATCAGGGACTGAAGGTACATCGCCATGCTTATCCTGAACAACGACGAGATCGAGAAGCTGCTCTCGATGGATTCCTGCATCGAGGTGCTCGACAAGGCATACCGGCAGCTCTCCGACGGCGAGGCGGTGAACCGTCCGCGCACCGATCTCTACCTGCCCTTTCCGGAGACCTCGGGCGTGTACGCCTTCAAGTCCATGGAGGCGGGCCTGTTCGATCCCAGGGTGGTGGCCCTGCGCCTGAACTCCGACGTCATCCGATGGGAGGACCGCGGCGGCCGCATCGTCAAGGACAAGATCCCCAAGGCCCCCGGCGGCAAATGGGTGGGCCTTGTGCTGCTGTTCTCGGCCGAAACCGGGGAGCCCCTGGCCATCTTCCCGGACGGGGTGATCCAGGCCTTTCGCGTGGCCGCCTCCAGTGCCCTGGCCGCCGGGTATCTGGCCCGGCTGGACGTGACCCATCTCGGGATCTTCGGTTCCGGCTGGCAGGCCCGCGCCCATGCCGAGGCTTTTTGCAAAGTGCGGACCTTTGAGAAAGTTCTGGTGTTCAGTCCCACCAAGGCGAACCGCGAGTCGTTCGCCGAAGAGATGGCGACGCGGGTCGGTGTTCCCGTGGAACCCTGCGCGGATGCCAGCGAGGTGGCGGAGAAGGCCCAGGTGCTGGTGGCGGCAACCAACGCCATCACGCGCGTGATCCCGCCGGAATGGGTGAGGCCCGGCGTGCATTTCACCTGTGTGAAGACCTCCGAGCTCGGCGACGACACCATCGGCCGGGCCGACCGGGTCGTCATCCATACGCGCAGGATCGCACCCGAGAACTACATCGCCGGCATGGGGGACGAGAAAGTGGAGGCCCACGACCCCATCGAGTTCCTCACCGCCGCGGACAAGCAGGCGGTGGCACGGCCCGAGGCGCCGCCGTGGATCGATGCTCCTGAACTGAAGGACGTGGTGGCGGGGAAGGTGGCCGGGCGGACCCGGCAGGACGAGTCAACCTGCTTCGTCAACAATATCGGGCTCGGGGTCCAGTTCGCTGCGGTCGGAAGCGCCGTCTACGAGGACGCGAAAGCCAAAGGCGTGGGGCGGGAAATCCCGACGGAATGGTTTCTGGAGTCCGTGCACCCGTAGCGTGGACGGGTTCGGACCCGCCCGTGCCGTCGGCAGCATACCCGGACTCCTATCCTTTCCAGTGACGGGCCACGTCCGTCACCGAGACATCGCGTCTGCCGTTCCGTATCTGGTACAGCATCCGGCCGGTTACTTCGAGACAGCTCAAGGCGTTGCCATAGACAAGCCCGGTATCGAGGCCGATCTTGTAGGGGAGATTGAAGAACACCTCTTTCATGGGGGTGTGGCCGAACAGGACCGTCTGGGGCAATGCGTGCGGTTTCACGATGAACTCGTGCCGAATCCAGATCAGCTCCTCGCCGATCTGCTCGTCCCATGCCCGCTCCGGGTTGATGCCGGCGTGCACGCACAGGAAGCCGTCAACGAAATACCACGGTTCCAGCCTCATGAAGAACTCGACGTGTTCCGGAGGCAGAGCCGCCGCCAGACGTTGACCATCCGCGGCGGCAGCGTCCCCTGCCGCCGCGGCGACACCGTAGCTCGCCAGTGTGGCAACCCCGCCATTCAGGAGAAACGCGTCACCGTGGTGTCCCGAAAGTCCCATGAATGACAGCATCATGTCTTCATGGTTGCCTCGCAGGAACACGGTTGTCTGCTCGCCCCGTTTGCGAAGGTTCAGGAGGTAGTCGATCACCCCCTTTGAGTCGGGGCCGCGATCGACGTAGTCGCCGAGGAAAATGACGGTGTCCCCACGCTTCAGTGGCAACGACTCCACGAGCGAGGCCAATTCGGGCAGACATCCGTGCACGTCACCGATTACGTAGCATTTCATCGTGTCCCTGACCCCCGAGGCTGGCATGAAGGACAGAAAGCCGACCCCCGGTTGAGACTTATCTGGACGGCTTCGACTTCTGATACTTCCGATAGTCGTAACCGGTCGCCATGGACAGGAGCAGGTCCTCCATCCCGCCGTCCTTCTCCCGCCTCAGGATCAGCAGCCGTTCGAAGAAGTCGATGAAGGTCTTTTGAATTCGCTGCCGTTCCCCGTTCTCACGCAGATAGAAGTCATGCAGGCTGATGACGGCCGTCCGCAGGGCCGAGAATCGAAGCTCGTTGGGGAAGGAGTCCCACTCGGGCAGCGACAAGGGCCGAAGGCCCTCGTAGCCGACGATCAACTCCTCGAACCGGTCCAGACGGTAACGTCCTTCGTAGTAACAGACGGCATTGACCGTGGTTGCGAGGTCGCAGATGAACTTTCCGCGGCAGGCACGGTCGAAGTCCATGATCCCCACCAAGCGGGAGCCCTTGAACTTCATGCTTTCCCAGGAAAGGTTCCCGTGAATGATGCCCTTGGGCAGATTGTTGTCCAGATAGCCTTCCAGGTAGTTGACCTCGTCGTCCAGAACCCGAACGATGGTCTTGAGGTGCGCCGGCAGGTTTTTCCGCACCTCCTGATACAACGCCGCCACCTTGGGGAAGGAGAAGCGGTTTTCCACCCCCTTCTTGTATCCCCTGCCAATCAGGTGGAGATCGGCCAGCACGTGTCCCGAGGCGGCGAGCTGTCCAAGGGTAAGGTTACCCACCAGCACCTCTACCCCGTCGATGTTGCGACTGGCTGAGATGAACCTGCCGTCCGTGTGAAGGTAGTGTTGCCCGCCGCGGCTCTTCAGGGGTGCAAGACACTGAAAGCCGTGACGCCTCAGGAACAACAGCAGCTCGATGTCATGCTTGACCTCGTTCTCGCTCTTGATCCCTTCAATGGACACGATGAACTTGCCCCGCTTGGTCTCCAGGATAAAGAACGAGTTGGCGGATTCCCGATGGAGCCCGGCGGCGGAGAAAAACTCGCCGAGGGAGAACTCTTCGGCTATGTCGGCAAGTTCTCTGGCTTTGGGTTGGGAGAGGATGTTGGCGGTGAATGTCTTTTCGGCGAGTTTCGCTTCTGTAGACAGCATTTCAATCTCCATTTGGCTCAGGTGGGGACTATTTGTCAATAATTTCCTGCCCGCCTCTGGATAACCATTTGTGTGCAGGGCCATCCTTTGGTGTCGCAGACCATCGCATGTGGAAGGAAGCAACCTTTGTGCCAGCGACCAACTTGTTGATTTTTCAAATATTTGCGGCGACGTTGTCGACAATATCGTCGTCGATGCCATGGGGGATATGGAAGTTTCATATAGATATCGAAAGGTTATGGCGTTCGACATTTCCGTCGAGCCCGAAATCCCAACGACGCGTGTCGATCAGCTTCCCCGTATTGAAGTTTCCTTGCCGTGGCTATAGGATTGGGGCCGTGGGTACGATCCGACAATCGGGCGTGGTGGGTAATGGTTGAAGACGACGCCAAGGGTGAGGTTCCGGAGGGGGACACGGACCGGCTTGCAGCCGAGGAGCAGTCGGATTTGTACTACCATGGCATCATCCGGCGACTTTCGCACCGGAAGGGCACGGGGGTGGTCTGCACCGCGAGCGGCAAGGATGTCAGGTTCTCGTATCAAATGGTCCTGATGTCAGGTCCCGTGCGCTCGCCGAAGGGCCTCCGGGAGGGAATGGTGGTGGGTTACGACCTGGGTTGGGGCGACCACGGTCTCCGGGTGACGAAGATAAAGACCTATCCCCACATGGACCGCGAGCGTCCGGCTGCCATGGAGCAGCCCCCTCCGTCGACCACCGCGGACAAGTCCCAGGGGTGACGCCGGCAGCCGTTTCTAAGCACACCGGGGCGGTTCACAAAGGCAGCAGCGTCAAGGCGAGAATCTGGCTGGACAGAAGCTCTCCCACAAAGACACCGAGCAAGGCGATGTAGAAGAGCCCCGTCGCCGCCATGGTATTCTTGAAGTCGGACAACGTCTTCCAGATCATGTACGACAGCACCAGCGGACCGAGCTGCGCCACGAGGAAGCGGGAAGCCAGCAGCATGAGGTGGTCGCTGAAGAGACGTTCGAGCGTCGCCACCGTAGCACTGGTGCCCAGCAGATAGAGCAGGGCGGCCGCAAACGGTTGCAGGACGGTCTGAATGACCAGCATGGCCACGAAGAACCGGAACACCCGAAAGAACGGATCAAGGCTCTGGCCCGTTTCGATGAGGTACCAGTGGCCGATCAGCATGCCCACGGTGACCGCCCCCAGCAACAGCGAGGAAACGATGAAGCTCAGGGGAAGAACCACCGCCTCCACCGGCCCGGGTTCCGTCGGCATGAAGCCGAACGACGCGACCGCCAGACCGAACAGTCCGGTGAGGATCGCAGTCGAGAAAAAACGCGCCCTCAGGAAAGCCCGCTCGCCCCAGAGGGTGACGAAGTAGAGTGTCAGAAAGAGGGTGAAACCCGCCAGTAGGCAGAGCTCCACGATCTTCCCCCAACCCTGTCTTTCGGGGAGGAGATCAAGGTAGCCCCAGACCGCCAGCACCGCGGCCAGCACCAGTACGCCGGCCGTGGATTTGTAGAAGCCACGCTCCAGGTCGTTGAAGGGGGTGACCGACAGGCCCACGAGCCCGCCCACCGACAACTGGTAAAGAAACATCACGAAGGCCGCGCCGTAGGGGTTCATCGGATCGAGGACCCTTGTCGGGGTCTGGTGGCAACCTGAAGGCAGATCGCGCCCCGGAGGTATCGCACGGTGCGCGTGTCAACGAAACCGGCGGACGCGATGGTGTCGGCTACCTTCTCGGGCGGGACGAACGCCCTTACCGAGTCGGACAGGTATCGGTAGGCCGTGGGGTCGCCGCTCACGACGCCGCCGATCCAGGGCATGAGCCTTCCGAAGTAAAACCAGTAGAGTCGCGAAAAAACGCCTTGGGGCGGTGGGAACATGTCCAGCGAAACCATTCGTCCGCCCGGTTTCAGCACCCGGTACGATTCGCGAAAGAACGATCCCAGGTCGCCGACGTTGCGCAACACGAAAGCACTCATGACCGCGTCGAAGGATTCGCTTCGCACGGGCGCGTCCAGGGCGTGGGCCAGAATGTAGGCCGCCTTGGCCGCATGGCCTGCCCGGGACGTCCGATCTTTGGCATGCATGAGCATGGAACGCGAAAAGTCCAGGCCGACGACCCGCGAGCCTGGAGCGAGGAGCTTGCATGCATCCAGGGCCAGCGCACCCGTGCCGGTTCCCAGATCCAGAACGAGGGCCGGCTGGTCGGAAAGCCGGAGGGCGCCGATTGCCTTGCGACGCCATCGCGAGTCCAACCGGAAGCTGATGATCCGGTTGAGCAGGTCGTAACGCCATGCAATCCGGTCGAAGAGGTTCCTGACCAAGGTGTCGTGAGGGGCGGACATGGACCGGTCACGGAGCGCGCGGGCAATAGTGTGGCGTCCCGTATGAACCGTGGACAAGGTGCGCAGGACTTTTCGTCGTCGGCAAGGCGCGACAACGGGCAGTGGCCGATACCACGCGAGGCGGAGCAACGCAGCCGACGGCGAAAAGGACCAGCAGATTATCCACGGTTCATATAGGACACGGGCCTAGCTGTCTCGGTCCGTAAGCAGGCGTCCCAGGACCTTGAGGCCGTCTCGCGCCGCGGAAACCGGCAGCTTGTCGATTTCCCGGGATGCCTCGACCGCGTACTTGCGAGAGAAACTCCTGGCACGCTCGATGACCGTGCCGTTTCCCATGGCGTCCAGCGCCCGCTGGATGTCGTTTTCCGTCGGGGTTTGTGATTGAAAGACCCGGGCAACCGTCTGTTGTCCGTCCAGCAGAGACAGGACGATGGGCAGGGAAGGGTTGCCGTCGCGAAGATCCATGCCCGTGGATTTCCCGAGCAGGTCGCGTCTGCCGACGACGTCGAGCACGTCGTCCATCATCTGGAAGGCGATGCCCAGGTTGAGCCCGAAGTTCGCCGCCACCTCCACCTGCTCGGAAGACGCCCCCGCGATGTAGGCGCCGAGCTTGGCCCCGGTCTGAAAGAGCGGGGCGGTCTTGCGCGCGACGATCCGGATGTAGTCCTGGGCGGTGACGGTGCGGTTGCGGTTGAAGGAGCTCTGGAGGACCTCGCCCTCGGTCAGGCTGGTGCATGCGTCCGCTGTCCACTGGACCACGGTCTCGTCGAACCTGCCCGCGAACTCGAATGCCTTGATGAAAAGGAAGTCCCCCGTGACCAGCGTGCGCGTGAGTCCGTAACGCTTGTAGACGGACTCCTTCCCACGTCTGAACTCCGCGCCGTCGATGATGTCGTCGTGCAGCAGAGTGGCCGCGTGGATCAGCTCCATGGCCGCGGCGATGTCCACCACGTCATCTTCCCGCTCGCCGTCGAAAGCATTGAAGGTGAGGAGCGTGACCACCGGCCGGACGCGCTTGCCGCCGTCCTTGATCAGGCGTGAGGCGATCTCGTTGATCTCGCGCTCCTTGGAGCAGGTGCAGTCCAGCAGCCTTCGCTCCACCAACCGCAGTTGGTCGGCCACAAAGCTGTATGGGTCCACCAGATCGCAGGGGAACTCTTCGGCGACATCCGTCAGGACATCCTGAGGATTTCTCTCATTGTATTGCTGGGACAGAAGTGACTCCGTTCAGGCTGGTGCTGAATACAGATTGCACAAATCACCGGGTAGGTCAAGGTGACTGGTTCGCGGGACAAGGCCGAAGGGGGCCGTAAAGGGAAATGCGAAGGGGTGGTGCGAAAGGGGGGAATTGAACCCCCACGGGATTGCTCCCACAGGATCCTGAATCCTGCGCGTCTACCAAATTCCGCCACTTTCGCACGAACGGGAGGGTGTTTATATGTATCAACAGCGATGGCATTGTCAAGCTCGTCGGACGGAATATTGTCTGCTACTATAGGATTTCAGCGATATGGCCAGCATGCTGATTGACCGAGGTTGTGGAGGGATACGTTTCCCAAGAGCCGGACGACGAGACGTAGGGCCGGGTTTCAAACCCGACCGTGACCGACACCGCACGAGGTGGGGCAACGCCGCGGATACACGACACTAGCCGAGAGAAAAGTTTCATGCCTAGAGAAATCGCCAGGTCGTACAGTCATCAGGAGGTGGAGAGCAAGTGGTACGCGCGCTGGGCGGAGGCGGCGCACTTCACCCCTTCGAGTCCCGGCGCGCCGTCGTTCTCCATGGTCATCCCGCCGCCCAACGTGACCGGGTCCCTCCATATGGGGCATGCCCTGAACAACACGCTTCAGGACGTCCTGTGCCGCTTCAGGCGCATGGACGGCCACAACGTGCTGTGGGTGCCCGGAACCGATCACGCGGGCATTGCCACCCAGAACGTGGTGGAGCGGCAACTCGCCGCCGAGGGCCTGGACCGGACGGACCTGGGGCGGCGGGCGTTCATCGAGAAAGTCTGGAGCTGGCGCGAGGAGACCGGCCACACCATTCTGCGACAACTGCGCGCGCTGGGCGTCTCCTGTGACTGGAGCCGCGAGCGGTTCACCATGGACGAAGGGCTTTCCCGTGCGGTGAGGGAGGCGTTCGTCCGCCTCTGGGAGGAGGGGCTGCTCTATCGCGCGGAACGGCTCATCAACTGGTGCCCGCGCTGCAAGACGGCGCTCGCGGACATCGAGGTGATGCACGAGGAGGTGGACGGCCATCTTTGGCAGGTGCGTTACCCCCTGGTAGGGGATGGTGATCTGGTGGTGGCGACGACTCGGCCCGAGACCATGCTGGGCGACACGGGCGTGGCCGTCCATCCGGAGGACGAGCGTCACGCAGACAGCATCGGCCGCCACGCGCGGCTGCCCATCGTGGGCCGGGAGATTCCGGTGGTGGCCGACACCTTCGTGGACCCGGAGTTTGGCACCGGTGCGGTCAAGATCACTCCCGGGCACGACTTCAACGACTTCGAGATTGGTCTGAGGAACGGCCTCGAAGTCATTAATATCCTTGATGATGACGCCGCGGTCCGGTCCGAGGCTTTCGTCGGCGAAGATGGCCGGGCGCCTGCCTGGGTCGAGCGCTACGGCGGTCAGGACCGGTTCGCCGCGCGGGAACGGATCGTCGGGGAGCTCAAGGAACAGGGCCTGCTGGCGGAGGTCCGACCCTACCGTCACGCGGTGGGCAAGTGTTACCGCTGCCAGACGGTCATCGAGCCCTATCTCACACCCCAGTGGTTCGTGAAGATCAAGCCGCTGGCGGACCCGGCCATGGAAGCGGTGCGCCGGGGCCGGACCCGGATCGTTCCGGAGACCTGGAAGAGCTCGTACTTCGCGTGGATGGAGAACATCAAGGACTGGTGCGTCTCGCGACAGATCTGGTGGGGCCATCAGATCCCCGCCTGGTATTGCACCGGCTGTAACGAGTCCCTGGACACGGACGGCAACCGGATCGCGTCCGGTTGCGTCCCGGTGGTGGGGAGAGCCGCGCCGGACCGGTGCGACACCTGCGGCGGCATCCGGTTCGTGCAGGATCCCGACGTCCTGGACACCTGGTTCTCCTCCGCCCTCTGGCCGTTCTCCACCCTCGGCTGGCCCGACAAGACCGCCGACCTTCAGGCGTTCTATCCTACGGCCGCGCTGGTGACGGGGTTCGACATCCTGTTCTTCTGGGTCGCGCGGATGATGATGATGGGGCTCAAGTTCATGGACCAGGTGCCGTTCCGGGACGTCTATGTCCACGCGCTGGTGCGGGACCAGGAAGGACAGAAGATGTCCAAGTCCAAGGGCAACGTCATCGATCCGCTGATCATGGTGAACCGCTACGGCGCCGATCCGTTCCGCTTCACCCTGGTGGCCATGACGGCCATGGGACGGGACGTGAAGCTCGCGGAGGACCGGGTCGCCGGCTACCAGCACTTCGTCAACAAGCTCTGGAACGCCACGCGCTTCGTGCTGATGAACCTCGACGACGAGGTCTTGCAGGAACGCCGCCGACCGGCGGAAGAGCCGGCCGAGCAAGACCTGGACCTGGCCGACCGCTGGATCCTGTCCCGCCTGAAGGCCACCATCGAACGGGCCAGAGAAGCGATCACCGCGTATCGTTTCAACGATTTCGCACACCATCTCTATCAGTTCACCTGGCACGAGTTCTGCGACTGGTACATCGAGACAAGCAAGCTGCGGCTCAACCGCGGCGCCGGTTCCCTCGCCGCCCAAAGGACACTGCACACGGTCCTTCAGAACATCCTGTTGCTGCTGCATCCGTTGATGCCGTTCGTGACCGAGGAGCTCTGGGAGGCGGTGACGGCGCGGGAGGGCACGGCGTCCCCCCGACGGGACCACATCATGGTCCAGCGCTACCCCGCGGCCGGCGACCTCCCCGCGGATCGGGACGCGGAGGACAAGGTCGAGTTCCTGAGCGGAATCATCCGGGCGGTCAGGAATCTCCGTACCGAGATGAACGTTCCACCTTCCAGGAAGGTGAGGGTGATGCTGTTCGATACGGAGGAGCGGCTGTCTCTCGTTCGCGCCCACGAGAGCATGGTGTGCACGCTGGCGTGGGCAGAGCCGCCGGAATATCTCTCCCGGGGGGTCCGCCCGAAAAAGGTGGCCACGGCCATCGTCGACACCACTGAAGTGTACGTTCCGCTGGACGGCGCCGTGGACCTGGAGGAGGAAAGCAGCCGCCTTCACCGCGCCTTGGGCAAGATCGAGGCGGAGATGGAGCGGGTGCGAAAGAAGCTCGACAACGAAAACTTCACGGCCAAGGCCCGGACCGAGGTGGTGGAGCGGGAAAGGGAGAAGGCGCAGGAGATGGAAGAGAAGATCGAAGCCCTCAACCGGAGCCTCGGCCGGATCCGGGAGCTGCAGGCCCAGTGACCGCGGTGGGGTCGCTCCCCGGCCCCGCGATGGAAGCGTCTCCGGCTCGTTCCGGTATCATGTTCTCCGCCAGGCGGCATACCGACCCGGCCACCCGCGAAGCGCTGACCGCGGAAGGGATTCTTCGGGACCTCGGAACGAAACGGCTGGGCAGCCGCATCGAGGTGTACCCGGAACTGGCGTCCACCAACCGGACGGCTCATGCCTTGGCCGGCGCGGACGCGCCCGAGGGCGCCATCGTCATCGCCGAATCCCAGACCCGGGGGCAGGGAAGGATGGGCCGCACGTGGGTTTCGCCCCCAAATCTCAACCTGTACATTTCATTTATCCTACGCCCACGTCTCGATCCGGCGGAGTCGGCGAAGACGACCCTGCTGGCCGCGGTGGCGGTAGCGGACACCCTGAAGGATCAGGTTCCCTGCGCGCCCCGAATCAAGTGGCCCAACGACGTGCTGTTGCGCGGCAGGAAGGTGGCCGGCATCCTGAGCGAGTTGGCCTGCGAGCCTGGCCGGACGCTGTTCGTGATCGTCGGCATCGGCGTCAATCTCAACTATCCGCGGACACTCATGTCCCCCGACATCCGCGAACGCGCCACCTCCGTGATGGAGGAGGCCGGGGAGCCGGTCGACCGGCTCCCCGTTACCCGATCCCTGGTGCGCAACATGGAGAGCCGCTATATCGAGTTCGAGGAGCGCGGGTTCGCACCCATCGCCCGCAGTTGGAACGCATACGCGCGTATGCAAGGATGCCGGGTTCGCGCCCGGACGCCGGAGGGGGAATTGGTGGGGCGTGTCCGGGAGCTGGACGGGGACGGTTTCCTGGTCCTGAAGTGCCGTGACGGCCATACCGAGCGGGTGGTGAGCGGGGATGTTTTCCTGATGGAAGGAGCGCCGTAATGCTGCTGGCCATCGACATCGGAAACAGCAACATGGTGCTGGGCGTCTACCGGGGCCGGGAGCTGGTGACCCACTGGCGCCTGGTGACCCAGCCGGAACGCACGGTGGACGAATACGGCGCGCTCATCGGCCATCTCGCGGCCGCCGAGGACATCGGCAGCGACGCCGTCGACGCCATCATCGTTTCCTGCGTGGTCCCGCCCATGGTGGGCATGATCGACGAATTGGGACGGAAGTTCTTCGGCGTCAAGCCGTTGCTGGTGGGGCCGGGGCTCAAGACCGGCATGCCGATCCTCTACGACAGCCCGCAGGACGTGGGCGCGGACCGAATCGCCAACGGCGTGGCCGCCTATGACCGTTTTCATGCCGCCTGCGTGGTCATCGACTTCGGCACCGCCACCACCTTCGACTGCGTATCCGAGAAAGGGGAATACCTGGGAGGCTTGATCGCCCCCGGCCTGGTCATCGCCGTCGAGGCGCTGTTTCAGCGCGCCTCGAAGCTTCCACGGGTGGAGGTTCTGTGTCCGGCGAGCGTCATTGGCAAGT
Organism: Binatia bacterium; assembly: GCA_963422385.1. GTDB lineage: Bacteria > Desulfobacterota > Binatia > UBA9968 > JAJDTQ01 > JAJDTQ01. The sequence continues at coordinate 3,369,839 of OY729432.1, forward strand.
CCACGGTGCACTCGATCCAATCGGGCATCTACTACGGCTACGTCGGTCTGGTGGACGGCATCGTTCAGCGCATCGGGCGGGAAAACCGGATCAAGGCGAGAGTCGTGGCCACGGGAGGCGTGGCGTCGCTCATCGCCCACGAATCGGCGGTCATCGAGGAGGTGGACGAATTCTTGACGTTGGAAGGGTTACGGCTTATTTACGAGAAGAACGCGGCCCCGTCGCTGCGCAAGCGGAGAGCGTGAACGGAGATCCTGAGGGAGGTTGATTCATGGCTGCAATTGAAGCTGGCCGGTTACGGAACGTCGGATTGCTGGGGCATCGGGGGGCGGGAAAGACGTCGCTGGGCGAGGCGATGTTGTTCGCGGCGGGCCGCACCAACCGGCTGGGCCGGGTGGAAGACGGGACCTCGGTGTTCGACCACGAGCCCGAGGAGATCCAGCGGCAGGTTTCCATTTCCACGGCCTTTCATTCTCTGGAATGGAAGAAGACCACCTGCGTCCTGGTGGACACGCCGGGCTTCGCCACCTTCCTGCCGGAGACCATCCATTCGCTGGCGGGATTCGGTGGGGCGGTCTTTGTGCTGCACGCCGGGGCCGGCCTGAGAGTGGAGACGGAGCGTCTCTGGGGCCACGCCGCGGAGCGCGGGCTGCCCCGCATTTTTTTCGTCAACCGCATGGACCGGGAAGAGGCCGATCCGGTGGAGGCGGTCGATGCCATCGCGGAGGGGCTGGGCGTCAAGGGTATCCACGTGCAGCTTCCCATCGGCCACGGTGAGAACTTCCGCGGGGTGATCGACCTGATCCGCATGAAGGCGCTGTGCGGTGACGGCAAGGATACCGGGGAGGACATACCCGCTGAGCTTCAGGAACGGGCCGAAGAGATGAGAGTCAATCTCATGGAGAACGTGGCCGAGACCCAGGATGCTTTGCTGGAGAAGTATCTCGAGGGCCAGGAGCTGACCTTCGAGGAGTTGTCGGAGGCTCTGCGCGAGGGTGTTCGCACGGGTACGCTGTTTCCGGTCCTCTACGGCTCCGCGGGACAGGGGATGGGTATCGAGTCGCTGCTCGACGCCCTCGTGGAATGGCTGCCCTCACCGCTGGAAGAGCCGGAGGCCGAGGGGAAGAACCCCGTGACGGGTGAGGCTGATTCCCGATCCAGGGATCCCGACGGGCCGCTTTCCACGTTCGTCTTCAAGACCATCGTGGATCCGTTCGCCGGCCGCTTGTCCGTCATGAGGATCCTGTCCGGCACGATGCGAGCCGACAGCACGGTCTACAACGCCGGCAAGGACGCCAGGGAGAAGATTACCCACCTGTTCCGGCCGGAGGGCGCCAGGCACGAGGAAGTGGCCGAGGCGGGCGTGGGCGAAATCGTCGCCGCCGCGAAGCTGAAGGAAGTGGCTTCCGGAGATACGTTGTGCGACGAATCGGCCCCCATCGAGTACCCCAGGCCGATGGAGTTCACCCCGTCGATCTCCTTCGCGCTTTCTCCCAAGACCCGTGCGGATGAGGACAAGGTGCCCCAGGGCCTCCACCGGATGATGGAGGAGGACCCTTCCATCCGCCTGCACCGGGACGAGCAGACCCGAGAGTTCATCCTGTCGGGCACCGGTCAGCTACACATCGAGGTGGTGGTCGACAAGCTCAAGCGGAAGTACGGCGCGGAGGTGGAGCTGAAGGCGCCCAAGGTCCCCTACCGGGAAACCATCAAGGCCTCCGCCAACGCCCAGGGGAAGTACAAGAAACAGTCCGGCGGCCGGGGCCAGTACGGCGACACCTGGCTCAAGCTCGAGCCCATGGAGCGTGGCAAGGGCTTCGAGTTTGTGGACAAGATCGTCGGCGGTGCCATCCCTCGCAACTACATCCCCGCGGTGGAGAAGGGCATCGTCGAGACCATGGCCTCCGGCTACCTGGCCGGCTACCCTGTCATGGACCTGCGTGCGACCCTCTACGACGGATCTTTCCACGCGGTGGACTCGTCGGACATGGCCTTCAAGATCGCCGGCTCCATGGGCTTCAAGAATGCCATGGAACGCGCCAAGCCGGTGCTTCTGGAGCCGGTGATGTCCATGGAGGTGTCGGTGCCCGACGACTGCATGGGGGACGTCATCGGCGATCTGAACAGCCGCCGCGGCAAGGTGCTGGGAGTGGACGCCAAGGGCAGCAGCCAGATCATCAAGGCCCAGGTACCGATGGCCGAGGTGCTGCGGTACGCTTCGGATCTCCGCTCCATGACCAGCGGCAGGGGGGAGTTCCAGTCGGAGTTCTCGCACTACGAGGAGTTGCCGCCGCACCTGATGGAGAAGGTCCAGGCCGAGGCGAAGGCCGCGGGCTCGTGAGGTGATGGAGAAGAGCTTCGAACAGTTGTCGGCGTCGCTGCTCTACTGCAACAAGTGCGGTGAGGCCATGCCGGTGCGCGAACGGCTGCTGCTGGTGCTGCCCGACGGCGACCTCTACGACTACAGTTGCCAGCGTTGCGGCAGCTCGGTGGGCTCCAGGACCGTGAGGTCCGAGCCGGCACTGCCGCGCATCGTGCGGGGGCCATAGGGCACTCGGATCATGATCATCGATTTTCAAAGCCACATCTTCCCCGAGCGCTACATGGAGACCATGCGGGAGCGGGACGGGGCCGTGGTCCTGGAGCCGCCGGACCCCTACAGCGGCATGTCGTACATCTACGACAAGACGTTGGCCTGCCGCATCAACACGGCGATCTTCAAGGGCCGCGACGTCGAGCAGCGGCTGGAGCACATGGACCGGCAGGGCGTGGATGTGCAGGTGGTGAGCATCCCCGCCCCCGGCGCCGACCGCTACGATCCGGACGACGCCGTGGCCATGGCCCGGGTGGCCAACGACGAGCTGGCGGCCATGTGCAAACGCCATCCGGATCGCTTCGTCGGTCTGGCGACTTTGCCTACGTCGTCCATCGAGGCTTCGCTGGAGGAACTCGATCGCGCGTTCCAGGATCTCGGGCTCCGCGGTTTCGGCTGCTTCACGAATCTCAACGGCCGTCCGCTGGACGACGAGGTCTTCTTTCCCATCTACGAGAAGCTCTCGGAGTACGAGCTGCCGGTGTACCTCCATCCCACCGCGCCGCTGGCGACCGAGGCCGTCGGCCTGGATATCATGCCGGTCCTGATCTACGGCTGGGCCTTCGACAGCACCGTGGCCATGACCCGGCTGGTTTACGGCCGGGTCATGGAACGCTTCCCGGAACTGCCGTTCGTGGTGGCGGACGTGGGCGGTGTGCTCGCTTTCTTCGGGCAGCGCGCCATCAACATCTACACCGGACGGACCGACGAGATGCGCGAACGCTACGGCCTCCAGGAAAACCCGCTGGACTCGTTCCGGAGATTCTTCGTGGATACCGCGGATCATCCGGCCAATACGCTCAGGTGCGTAATGGACTTCTTCGGGCCGGAACGGATGGTGTTCGGCACCAACTATCCCTATGGGCCGGAGGACGGCTGTGGTTTCATCAAGAACAGCCTCAAGGCCCTCGATGACCTGGGGCTGGCGCCGGAGTCCAGGGACCGGATACTCGGCGGCAACGCCGCCCGGATTCTGCATATCGAGGAACGCTAGGAGACCTGTTGTCATGTCCCAGCCTGCACACGAAATCCGTTACGGCAAGGCGGCGCGCACGCTCGTCATGGGCACCAGGGGCGTCATCGCCGCGGGCCATCCGCTGGCATCCGTGGCCGGCCTCAAGATCATGCAGCAGGGCGGCAATGCCGTGGACGCCGCGCTGGCCGCGGGGTTCGTTCTGGCCGTGGTCAAGCACGAGGCCTGCGGCCTCGGGGGCGACCTTTTCTCGCTGGTCTACATGAAGGACGAGGGGAAGGTGAGGGCGCTCAATGCCAGCGGGCCGGCTCCCGGCAATGCCACCATCGAGGCGTTCAGGAGCCGCGGACTCGACGCGGTTCCGACCTCCGGGCCCTTGAGCATCTCGGTTCCCGGCGCGGTGGACGGATGGCTGGAGCTCCACCGCCGGTACGGCACCGTCGACCTGGCCGATATCTGCGCCGACGCCGTGGCGCTGGCCCGTGACGGTTTTCCGCTCTATCCGGCCCTGGCCGGTTCCATCAAGGAGTGGGCGCCCTCCTGGCCCGACGTCCACCGATACTTCCGGGCGCCGCTGGAGGACCTGACACCCGGGCGGGTGCTGCGCCAACCGGAGCTGGCGAAGGTGCTGGAGTCCATCGTCGGCAACGGCCGGGACGGCTTCTACGGCGGCGACGTGGCAGCGCGCCTGTGCGCCGGCATAAGAGCCCGGGGCGGACTGTTCGAGGAGACGGATCTGGAAGGCGGATTCGCCGAGTGGATGGAGCCGCTGAGCGCCGATTACCGCGGCTATCAACTCCTGGAGCAGCCGCCGGTGTCCCAGGGATTCATCGTCCTCACCATGATGAATCTGCTGGCGGGGTACGACTACAGGTCGCTGAGCCGGACCGAGTTGGCCCACGTGATGGTGGAGGCCAAGAAGATCGCCTTCGAGGATCGCATCCGCCATCTGGACGACCCGCGCTTCGGCGATCCGCAAGTCCGGCGCCTGATCGGCAAGGACTACGCCGACGAGCGCCGGAGCGACATCGCCGACACGGCCGGGCCGGTTACCTCGTCCTACGCCGCCGGCGGCGGCGACACCACCTATCTGTGCGCGGCGGACGGGGACGGCAACGTGGTCTCGCTCATCCAGAGTGTCTTCTCCGTCTTCGGGTCGCGCGTCGTGGCGGAGGATACCGGCATCGTCATGAACAATCGACTTTGCAGCGCTATGCTGGATGCCGGAAGCGCCAACGCCTTGCAGCCGGGCAAGCGCCCGGCCCACACCCTCAACTCGTACATGGTGTTCCACAACGGCGAGTTCCTGGCGGTGGGTGGCACCCCGGGAGCGGACGACCAGCCCCAGACCAACGTGCAGGTGCTGCACAACCTGCTGGACCTCAAGATGGACCCCCAATGCGCCCTGGAGGCTCCCCGCTGGAGCCACGTGCCGGGCACGCCGCCCAACGTCGGGTATTCCCAGGCGTTGCGCCTGGAGCGGGGATTCCCGGACGAGGTGGTAGATGGCCTGGCGGCCAGGGGCCACCCGGTGACCGTGGTGGAGCCGTGGTCCTTCGGCGGCGCCGCGCTCATCGCGAAAGATCCCCGGAACGGCACGCTGATGGCAGCCGCCGACCCGCGCCGGGACGGTTACGCACTGGGCTGGTAGATACGTTGTAACGACGAGCCGGTAGCGGCAGGATCCTGGTTGCCGGCTGTATCTGGCCGGATGCAAGGGCGGGTTGCAAAACCGTCCGCGTGCGGAGAACGAAACCATGAGCAGGGACTTCCGGCATCGAACGCTTCGGGTCGGCGGCATCGAGACCCATTATCTGGAGGCAGGGGAGGGGCCCGACCTGGTGCTGCTCCACGGCGGCGAGTACGGCGCCTCGGCGGAGGCCACCTGGGGCCCGGCCATCGGGGAGCTGGCGGAGACGTTTCACATCATCGCTCCGGACATGCTGGGTTACGGCCGCACCGCCAAGATATACAGCTTCTCCGATCCCTCGGGGTTCCGCATGACCCACTTGGCACGGCTCCTGGAGGTGGTCGGCGTGGGCGAGGCCTGTTTCGTGGGCAATTCGGCCGGAGGGGGAACGCTGCTGAGAAGCGCGGTGCGCAGCCCGTCGCCCTTGAGAATGAAGAAGATGGTCACCATCTGCGGCAACGCGGGGGTTTTCAAGAGCGAGTCCCAGGCCGACCTGGAGGACTACAGCCCGAGCGTGGAGAACATGCGCAAGCTCCTCAAGCTGCTGTTTCACGACGAGAAGTGGCTGACTAGGGAATGCGTGGAGGCGCGCCATGCCGACTCCATCGCACCGGGGGCGTGGGAGGCTTTGTCCGCGGCCCGACTGAAGCGGCCCGGATACCAGCGGGGCTCCACCGTCGAGGCCTTCGTGCGGCAGCTCTCCAGCGTGGACGTTCCGTTGCTCATCATGTCATGCGACCACGACCCCCTGAATCAGCCCGACTGGGACGAGCGGCTGCAGCGCATCGTGCCCGACTCCAAGGTATACCGGTTTCGGGATTCCGCCCACGAGCCGCAGATCGAAGAGCGGGACACGTTCGTCGAGGTGGTGACGGATTTTCTGCTATCCTGACATAATGAGAGGGTGGAACTACCCCTGAAACAGGGCCGGACGGGACACGGACATGGTCATTTACGATCTCACTTGCGACAACAGCCACAGTTTCGAGGGATGGTTCTCCGGACCGGAGAACTATCAGGAGCAACTGTCCCAAAACCGGATCGAGTGCCCCGTGTGCGGCTCCACGGCCATCGCCAAGCTGCCCCATGCCTGCGCGGTGCTGAAGAAGAAGGAGGAGGCGACGACGCCCGCCGTGCGGGGGCCGAGGCCGGTCATGCCCACGCCCGAGCAGTTCAAGGAAGCGCTGATCCAGGCCCATCACTATATCAGGAACAACTTCGAGGACGTCGGCGCCCACTTCGCGAAGGAGGCCCGCCGCATACACGAGGGCGAGATCGACGAGCGGCCCATCCACGGGACCGCCACCGCGGAAGAGCGCGAAACCCTCGACGACGACAGTATCCCCTACATGACGCTGCCCAAGCCGGAGCTCGATAGCTGAGACCCCGCGGGCGGCGGCTTTTCCACCCTCTCACCTCCCGGAAGGTCCAGTGGCTCTTGTCCCATGACCACTGGCGATCCACCAACGGTTTCCTTGACCCGGGCCACCGGCGCCCCTGCGGTAATTGACAACGCGTCGGCCTGTCTGTTACCCCGTGCATCATGGACGCGAGAGAGATCCGGCATGTCATGGGGCATTTCGCCACCGGAGTGACCATCATCACCACCGTGGACAAGGACAGAATCCCCACCGGGATCACCGCCAACGCCTTTTCCTCCCTCTCTCTGGACCCGCCAATGGTACTGGTCTGCATCGACAAGAAGGCCAACTGTTACAACTGTTTCGAGGATTCCGGAGTGTTTGCCGTCAACCTGCTCGGAGAGCACCAGGAGCACCTCGCCAACCGCTTCGCCACCAAGGGCATCGAGAAGTTCCAGGACACCGCCTGGCACATGAGCGGCAACGACATTCCCGTTCTGGACAAGACCATCGGACATATCGAGTGCACGGTCAGGCAGGGCTACGACGGCGGCGATCACACCATCTATCTCGGCCAGGTCATCCACGCGCAGGCGGCCGGCGAACGGCCGTTGATCTTCTTCAAGGGCAAGTATCAGAGGCTTCCCGAAACCGATTGAACCGTCTTTCCGGCGTTCCTTTTCGAGTGGCATGTGCAAGGGGCGGGTTGGAACACGCCCCTGCACGGAGTGCTCGTCCAGCGTCGGCGTGTGAATGAACCGGACGGGACGTTACCGCAGTTGGATGACCACGTTCCGGGCGCCGGGCTCCACGGGATTATCTTCGTAGGCTCCCGTCGGCTCTCCGGGTTCACGCGTCAGGGGATCTCCGTCCCGGTCCAGCCGCGCGCTGAGATTCAGCGGTCCTTCGAAGGCCATTCCAGGCATCATGACGTCGCCGGCGCCAAGCGAGAAGGAGACCGGAAACGTGGGCGCGACGATCCGCTTTACCGCCAGCGGAGGGCCGCCCCCGGATCCGGCCGCCCTGGCGACGATGTAGAGGGTCGACCGTCCACCGGCCTCGACCGTCCGCACGGGCTCCAGCCGCACGGTTCCCTCGATCCGCTGCCCGGACGGCGCCTTGGACGGTTCTTCCGGCGCTTGGCCGATCCGCGCCACGATCTCCCGGACGGCGTCCCGCCGCTCTCCCGCGGGCAGCAGCCGCTCCAGCCTTTGGAGGTGCTCCCGGGCTCCGTCCGGGTCGCGGCCTTCCTGGTAGAGGGTCATGCCCTTGGCCCACAAGGCCAGGGGGAGGCTCGGGGAGCGCGACAGCGCCCGGTCCAGTGCGGCCAGGGCGGCATCCGTGTGGCCGGCCTGGGCCAGAATCATCCCCATGTAGGCGTTGGCGAGAGGGTGTCCGGGGTCTTCGCTCAGCGCGGTCCGGAAGGCTTCGATGGCATTCTTGAAGTCCTTTCGCTGAAACGCCTCCCGTCCCCGGCGCAGCGCCGCCGCGGATGCTTCCGAAGCCGACGGACGGCTGATTCCTTGTGGGCCGGTTCCGGTCAGAAAGTCGCCGGTAATGCTGTCCTCCGTCGAGGTGCGGGGTCTGAGGGACTGGCCCAACAGCAGTCCCAGGGTGATGCCGCCCGCCAGCAGGACGGCGGCCCCGGCGGCCAGGGCCCAGGCGCGTCCGTTCCCCTTGGAATCCGTGCTGTGCGTCATCTCGGGCTCCCGGACCGGCGCCGCACTTCCACCCAACTCCTCGAGCCGGCGCACGGCCTGACGTTCGTACCGTTGTTTCAGGACCTCGTAGTCGGCCTCGGACAGCTTGCCTGCCTGACGATCAGCGTCAAGCTCCCAAAGGTCCTGGTAGATGCGGTCCTGTTCGCCGTCCAGCGGATCCGGCGGTCGGTCCTGGGGGTCGTCGTCACCGACGGCCTCGGCGCGGACCCGCTTTAGCAACTCCGGATCCAGAGGTTCCTCCGGCTCGTTCCTGCCCCGCCCGCTCCATCGGCGCAGAAACCACGCCGCGAAGGCAAGGCCGGCGAGCAGGACCGCGAAGGGCAGGACCCACAGGGTCAGGCTGAATCCTTGGGCGGTCGGCGCCAGCAAGACCCATTCGCCGTACCTGGAGACGAAATAGGCCCGGATCTCGTCCGGCGTCCGGCCGGCCACGAGTTGCTCGCGCACGATGTCGCGCATCTGCACCGCCATCTCGGCCGGGGAGTCGGCCACGGACAGGCTCCGGCACACCACGCAACGGAGTTCCGAGGCGATGGCGCGTACCCGATCCTCCAGCGCCTCGTCCGCGTACACATTGAAGCAAAGGATGAGGATCAGCGTCCAGGTTGCTGTACCAAGTCCGATTTTCATCGTATGGCCTGATGCTCACCTCGGCCGCTGTCGGCACTAACGCGGTCGCGTCGGGCATCCAGCAGCTTGGCCTCCAGCAGCGCCGGCGGAATCGCACCCACGTGCTTGTAGGTAATCCGTCCGGCGGGGCTGATGAAGAATGCCTCGGGAATGCCCCAGACGCCGTAGTCCACCGAGATCTTCCCCTCGGGGTCTCGGCCGTTGGCAAAGGTGACGCCGAACTCGTCGATGAACTTCAGCGCGTCGGCTTTCTTGTCCTGGACGTTGATGCCGAGGAAGACCGTGTCACCTCCCTGCCGTTTCCAGGCCGCCTCCAGGTCCCTGGCCTCTTCCCGGCAGGGCAGGCACCAGGAGGCCCAGAAATCCAGCAGGAGGGTCTTGCCGCGGAGCTCGGACAAGCGCACCCGGTTGCCGTCGAACAGCTCCATGGAGAAGTCAGGGGCGGCATGCCCCACCAGCGGCGAGGGGATGTAGCGGGGGTCGCGGTGGAACCCGTAACCCAGAAGAATCACCAGCAGCCCCACCCCGATGAGGGTGAGCAGCAGTCTTCGCGCCGCGGGACTCAAGCTTCCGTCCGTGCGGCTCGCCCCATGGGCAGGATGGTCATGAGCGTGCCGAGGGTGATGACCACTCCGCCCAGCCAGATCCACAGCACCAGGGGACGGATCAACACCTTGAGGGTGGCCTGGTTCCGCCCCAGTTCGCTGAATCCCGAAAGGATCAGGTACAGGTCCTCCTTGAGGGTGCTGCGGAAAACCGCCCGTCCGATGGGCGTGTCCTGCGCCGGGAAGAACTTCAAGGCCGGTGACAGATGCGCCAGCGCGCGGCCGTTCCGCGAAACCTGGAACGTGCCCTCCACCCGGTAGTGGGTGGGTTGCTCGGAGCCCCGCAGCCCCTCGAACGTCACCCGGTAGGGTCCCGCGGTCAGGGTCTCGCCGACGCTCAGGGTCGCTTCCCGCTCGGTGCTGTAGGCCATGGAGCCGGCGATGCCCAACACCACCAGGACCACCCCGAGGTGCACCACGAAGCCGCCGTAGCGGCGCTGGTTGCGCCGGATCAGGGTGCCGAGCCCGCGCAACGGCCCCTCCCCGGCCTGTCGCCGCCGGGCGCGCAGGGAGAGAAAGGTGTCGAAGACCATGGTCCAGACCGCGAAGGCGCAGAGGGTGAACCCCAGGAGCGAGAGGAAGGAGCGGATGCCGCCGGCGAAAAGCCCCACGGCGACGGCCAGGGACGCGACCATGGGCCAGGTGAAGTTTCGCTTGAGGTTGTCCCACGAAGCCCGGCGCCAGGCAATGAGCGGACCCACTCCCATGAGGAACACCAGCAGCAGGAACAGGGGCGCGGTCACGGTGTTGAAATAGGGCGCACCGACGCTCACCTGGACTCCGGCCACGGCCTGGGACAGCAGCGGAAAGACGGTGCCCAGGAAGATCGTGAACAGCGCGGATATGAACACGACGTTGTTCAGCACGAACGCCGATTCGCGGCTCACCACGGAGTCGAGCACGGGCTGCCCGCGCAGTTGATCGCTGCGCCAGGCCAGCAGGCCCAGCGACGAGATCAGGACGAACGCGAGGAAACCCAGGAAGAAGATCCCCACGGGTCCGGACGAGAAGGCGTGGATGGAGGACAGAACCCCCGACCGCGTGAGAAACGTGCCGAAGAGGGTGAGGCTGAAGGCGATGATGATCAAGAGCAGGTTCCAGGTCTTGAGCATCCCGCGCCGTTCCTGGACCTGAACGGAGTGCAGGAACGCGGTGGCCGGCAGCCAGGGCATGAAGGCGGCGTTTTCCACCGGGTCCCAGGCCCAGTAACCGCCCCAGCCGAGGACGTGATAGGACCACCACGCGCCGACGAGGTTGCCGAGGGTCAGAAAGAACCAGGCCGTGATGGTCCAGCGCCGGGTGGCGACGATCCAATCGTGGTCGAGCTTGCCGCGGATGAGCGCGGCCATGGCAAAGGCGAAGGGTACCGTGAGCCCGACGAATCCCGTGTACAGGAGCGGCGGGTGGCTCAGCATGTTGGCGTCTTCCAGCAGCGGGTTGAGCCCCCGGCCGTCGGCGGGAATGGGGAACAGGGCCTCGAAGGGATTGGAGGCAAAGGCGATGACCGCCAGGAAGAAGACCGAGACGATGGAGAACACCATCAGCACCCAGGGCATGAACTCCCGCATGCGTTTGCGGTAGCACCATGCCACCAGCGCCGAGAAGATGATGAGGATCCACTCCCACAGCAGCAGTGACCCTTCCAGAGCGCCCCATAGGCCGGTGACGCGGTAGTATACCGGAGTGTTCCGGGTGGTGTTGAGGGCCACGTACCGGATGGAGAAGTCGGTCGCCACCAAGGCGTAGATCAGCGCCCCCGCGGCAACGGTCACGAGCACGAACTGGCCGGCGATGGCATAGCGGGCGGAAGCGTGGAAGCGCTCGTGGCCGGTGCGCGCGTACAGGATCGGGGCCGCGATTCCCCACACCGCCAGAGCCAGCGCCAGGAGGACCGCGCCATGTCCCAGGGTCCCGGTCATTGGTGTCCCGTGGACCGAGCGGGAACGAAGCTCCGCTTCTTCGCCGGGTCTTCGCCGTCCCGGTGCGGGCTGTACTCCTCGGCATGCTTGGCCATGACGGTGGAAGCCCGAAAGACGCCGTTCCGCCCGAGCCGCCCCTCCACCACGGCGCCCTTGCCCTCGGAGAACAGATCCGGCGGCACGCCCTGGAAATGCACCGCGATGGACTCCCGGCCGTCGGTAATCCGGAACCGGAACGTGCGCCGGTCGAGGTTCCGCTCGAGGGAGCCGGGCAGGACCATGCCTCCGACCCGCAGGAACCGGTCGGGCGGCGTGGTCTCGGATCGAAGCTCGGTGGGGGTGGAGAAATACACCACGGCTTCCTGCATGGCGCCGTAGATGAGGTAGCTCAGCCCCCCGACGATGATCAACCCGCCGATGAGAAATCGTTTGCGCCGTGTCATGGCCGTCCGTCCCGGCGTGCAGCCTCGCGGGACGCCGCCTGAATGCGCCGCTTCAAGAGCACGGTATAGATGAGGATGCTGCCCCAGACGATGCCATACGCCAGAAAAACGAAACCCCAGTGTCCCATGGATTCATACCTCGAAAGAACCGCCGGTCACGGTGCGTCATGGAGCCTGTTTCGAATCGCTTCGTCCTCCACCTCCCCTAGGTGGACGCGCAACGACAGCAGGTAGAAAAACAGTAGTCCAAAAGCCAGAAAGTTGATGCCCAGGGGCCACAGCATGGCCGGATCGATATTGTCCCACGGCGCCTTGTCCGGGCGCAGGATGGAAGGGGGTTGATGCAGGGTGCGCCACCAGTACACCGACATGTGTATCAACGGAATATCCAGGAAGCCGATGATGCCGAGTATCGCCCCGGATACGGCCGCCCGCCGCTGGTCCTCGACCAGCGAGCGGAGCAGCAGATAGCTGGCGAAGATCAGCAAAAGGATGGCGGTGAGCGTGAGGCGGGCATCCCACGTCCACCACACCCCCCAGGTGGGCTTGCCCCAGATGGCGCCCTCGACGATGGTCAGGGCGGTGAAGAGCACCCCGATCTCCGCGGCCGAGTGGGCGAGGATGTCGTCCCGGCGTTCGCCTTTCCACAGGTAGAGGCAGCTCGCCACGAATACGATGAAGAACGACAGGTACGCCACCAGGATGCTCGGGATATGGAGGTACATGATGCGCTGGGTTTCCCCCTGCCGTGCGTCCGGCGGCGCCTCGACCAGACCCCAATACAACCCCGTCACGATAAGGACGAGCGCCAGCGTGCCGAGAATTCGTCGAGCCATGGATTGCTGCGAAAATGGGAATGAGGTCCCGCATCCGTGGAAATGATAGAGAACGAGCCGTCTCTGCGTAATGATAGCATCGCCGGGGGCAATTCCCAAACAACGAGCCGCAAATCCGGGCCCTTCAACCGTCGAGAACCCACTCCAGTAGCAGGAAACCGGCGGTGATGAAGATCAGATCGAAGCCCACCAGCAGGCGGAACCAGGGGATGAGGTCCTGCGCGGCGCCTGCGCCCAGGATGATCTGGAGGGTGCGGACGGTGCCCAGCATCACCGGGATCATCAGGGGAAAGAGCAGCACGGGAAGCAGCAGGGCGCGGGCCCGGACCCGCAAGGTCACCGCGGCGAAGAGGACCCCGACGACGCAGAAGCCCAGGGTCCCGAGCAGGGTGTAGAGCAGCACGCTCGGCAGCAGATGCCAGAAGTCCAGTCGAAACAGAATGCCGAAGAGGGGCAGGATGAAGACTTCCAGCAGCAGCATCAGCGAGAAGTTGAAAACAACCTTGGCGAGGTAGTAGGCGCCCCGGTCCATGGGGGCCAGCAACAGCGCGTCGAGGCAGTCGTTCTCGCGGTCGCCCTGAAAGAGCTGGCCGAGGGCCAACGTGCCGCTGAACATGAACGCCAGCCACAACAGGCCGGGGGCCATGCGGGACACGTTTTCACTGGAAATCTCGAAGGCGAACGAGAAGAGAAACAGCAGGGAGAGGCCGAAAAAGAACATCGACAACAGGTTGTCGCGGCGGCGCACCTCCAGCAGGAGATCCTTCCAGAGAAGCCAGTAGACCTGTCTCAAGGCGCCGGTCAACGTGTGCCGCCCGTGTCCGCTGGGAGAAGAGTGTCGAAGGCGGCATGGAAGCTGTCCCAGGGGTCCCGCCGGGGTTCGTCGAAGACGATCCGGCCCCGGTTCAGGATCACGGCCCTGGAGCACCGTTCGAGGACGCGCGGGACGTCATGGGTGGCGAGCACCACGATGCCGCCGGCGGCGCAGAGCGATTCCAGGTACCGGTTCAGCATGTCGACGCCCGAGGGGTCCAGCGCGCCGTAGGGCTCGTCGACCAACAGCAGCCTGGGGTTCACCAGCCGCCACTTGGCGATGGCCAGGCGGCAGCGCATGCCCAGGGACAGGGTCGAGACGTATTCGCCGTTCTTTTCGTACAGCCCCACCTCGTTCAAGGCCTCTGCCCGCTCCTCCGCGGTGGCGTCTTGGCGGTACAGGGAAACGAAGAACCGGAGGTTCTCGCTGACCGTCAGGTTGTCGTAGAGGTGGGGTCCCGAGACGAGAAACCCGATCATGCCGCGAAGCGGAAAATTGCCGTAGGAGAGCGTTTGCCCGAACAGCTCGATGGCGCCGGCGGTGGGATAGGCCAGGGCCGCGAGAAGCCGCAGGAGGGTGGTCTTGCCCGCTCCGTTGGGGCCCAGCAGCGCCACCCACTCCCCGGTCGTGAGCTCCAGCCGCACCTCTCTCAGGGCCCACAGCGGCCCGTACGCCTTCGACACCCTGTCCATCCGCACGCTCAGGAGATACTCCGGACGCCAACCCCGGCCCGCGGTTCCGCCACGTGATCCAAGCCCGTCAATATAGCGGGTTCACCCGAAAATCGCATGCGCGCCGCGGGCGGAACGCATCGGCGGCGGGGCGGAGCCCGCTCGCTTGACTCCCCATCGGAGATTCGTTAAGACACCACACCGACACCGCACTCCCAACCTGAGCCAGACAGGTTGAGCCGGACAGGTGGAACCGCGTCGAATCCATGGCTTGGGCCACCGCCCGGATTCAGCGTCCTTGAGACCGAATGGGACACCACACCAGTTCTTGAGCCAATCTCGAAGATCAGAGGAGAGTCATGGCAAGCTATCTACACGTCAATGTGCCGGCCGAAGGCGCCAGGGTTTCGCTTTCCGACGACAAGCTCCAGGTTCCGGACAACCCCATCATCCCGTTCATCGAAGGTGACGGCATCGGGGTGGACATCTGGGCGGCCGCGGTGCGGGTGCTGGACGGCGCCGTCGCCAAGGCGTACGGCGGCAGGAAGAAGATCGCCTGGATGGAGGTCTACGCCGGGGAGAAGGCCGATAAGGTCTACGGCGACGACTGTCCTCCGAGCCTGCTGCCGCAGGAGACCGTGGACGTCATCCGGGAGTACCTGGTGGCCATCAAGGGTCCCCTGACCACCCCGGTGGGCGAAGGCTTCCGCAGCCTCAATGTGACCCTGCGGCAGGTGCTGGACCTCTACGTCTGCCTACGGCCCGTGCGCTATTTCAAGGGAGTGCCGTCGCCCGTGCTGCGGCCTCATCTGATCGATATGGTGATTTTCCGTGAAAACACGGAAGACATCTATGCCGGGATCGAATGGGAAACGGGTACGCCCGCGGCGGAGAAGGTCGTCAGGTTTCTGCGGGAGGAGATGGGGGTCAAGAGCATCCGCTTCCCCGACACCGCCAGCATCGGCATCAAGCCGGTTTCCATCGAAGGCTCGGAACGGCTGATCCGGGCGGCCATCCGCTACGCCGTGGAGCACGACCGGCGCAACGTCACGCTGGTGCACAAGGGCAACATCCAGAAGTACACCGAGGGCGCCTTCATGCGCTGGGGCTACGCGCTGGCCAAGCGGGAGTTCGGCGACAAGGTGGTGTCGTGGGAGGAGTGTGGCGGCAGGCCCGCGGACGGCCAGATCCTCATCAAGGATGCCATCACCGACGCATTCCTGCAGCAGATTCTGACGCGGCCGGACGAGTTCGACGTGATCCCCACCATGAACCTCACCGGCGACCTGATCTCGGACGCGCTGGCGGCGCAGGTGGGCGGCATCGGCATCGCGCCGGGCGGCAACATCAACTACGACACAGGGCATGCCCTGTTCGAAGCCACCCACGGCACCGCGCCGAAGTACGCCGGCCAGGACAAGGTCAATCCCGGCTCGGTGATCCTGTCCGGGGAGATGATGCTGCGCCACCTCGGCTGGGACGAGGCCGCCGACCTGGTGATCCGGGGTCTCGAGGAAACCATTGCGCAGAAGACGGTAACCTATGATTTCGAGCGGCTCATGACCGGCGCCAGGCTGCTGAAGTGCTCGGAATTCGGCGACGCCATCGTGGCGAACATGTAACAAGAGATCATGGCTATTTCGAGACGCAAGATCGCACTCATCGGGGGTGGCAATATCGGCGGCACCATGGCGCACCTGTGCGCCCTGAAGAAGCTGGGGGACATGGTCCTCTTCGACGTCGTCGATGGATTGCCGCAAGGCAAGGCTCTGGATCTGCTCCAGTCGGCGCCCGTCGAGGGCTTTGACGCCAACATCGTCGGCACCACCAGCTACGAGGACATCGTCAGCGCCGACGTCTGCATCGTCACCGCGGGCATCGCCCGCAAGCCGGGCATGAGCCGGGACGATCTTTTGGGCACCAATGCCAGGATCATGACCTCGGTGTCGGAGGGGATCAGGGAATACGCCCCGAACGCCTTTGTCATCGTCATCACCAATCCGCTGGACGCCATGGTGACGCTGTGCCGCCGGGTGACGGGCTTCCCCAAGAACCAGGTGGTGGGGCAGTCGGGGATCCTGGACTCGTCGCGTTACCGGACGTTCATCGCCCGGGAGTTGAACCGGTCGGTGGAGAGCGTCACCGCCATGGTGCTGGGCGGCCACGGCGACGACATGGTGCCGGTGCGGAGCACCTGCCAGGTGGGCGGCGTGCCGGTGGACCGTTTCATCCGGTCCGAGCGGCTCGACGAGATCGAGCAGCGCGTACGCATGGCCGGAGGAGAGATCGTCTCGCTTCTGAAGACCGGCTCGGCGTTTTACGCGCCGGCGTCGGCGGCGGTGCGCATGGCCGAAGCCTACCTGCGGGACAAGAAGGAAGTTCTCCCGTGCGCGGCCTACCTCGAAGGCGAGTACGGCGTCCAGGGTTGCTATTTCTGCGTGCCGGTCCTGCTCGGCGCCGGCGGCGTGGAGAAGGTCATCGAGATCGATCTGACCGCCGAGGAGAAGAATGCTTTCGACCAGTCCCTGTCCCGTGTCCAGGAGCTCGTGGGAGCCATGGACCGGGTGCTGGAGCAGGGTTAGCGCCGCGTTTCCCGTCACGGCGACTTGGTGAGCACCGCGGTTTCATGAACATCCACGAATTTCAGGCAAAGGAGCGGCTTGCGCGATTCGGCGCGCCGGTGCCCCGCGGACGGGTGGCTGCCACCGCGGACGAGGCCCGGGCCGCGGCGGAGAAGATCGGGTTTCCCTGCGTGGTGAAGGCCCAGATCCACGCCGGCGGCCGGGGCAAGGCCGGCGGCGTCAAGGTCGTCCGGACCGCCGATGAGGCGGGCAAGTTCGCGGAGGGCATCCTGGGGAAGCCTCTGGTCACGCACCAGACCGGCCCGGAGGGACGTATCGTCCGGCGCGTGTGGGTGGAAGATGCCTCCCGGATCGCCCGGGAGCTCTACTGCAGCATCGTTCTGGACGCGGCGGCCGGACAACCCGCCATCATCGCCTGCCGCGAGGGCGGTATGGAGATCGAGGAGGTGGCCAGGGAGACGCCGGACGCGATCATCATCGAGATGGTGGATCCGCTGGTGGGAGTCGCGGCGTTCCAGGTGCGTCGGGTGGCCAGCCGGCTGGGGCTGTCCGGCAAGGAGACCGGCGCCTTCGGAGCCCTGCTCAAGGACCTGTACCGCGCTTTCCTGGACTCCGAGTGCCTGCAGTTGGAAGTGAATCCGCTGGCGCAACTCGACGACGGCCGTTTCCTCGTCCTGGACGCCAAGATGAACTTCGACGGCAACGCGCTCTTCCGCCATCCCGAGATCGTCGAGTTGCGCGACATCACCGAGGAGGACCCCAAGGAGGTCAAGGCCTCGGATCTGGGCATCTCCTACGTGGCCCTGGACGGCAACATCGGCTGCATGGTCAACGGCGCGGGCCTGGCCATGGGAACCATGGACATCATTCAACAGTACGGCGGCATGCCGGCAAACTTCCTCGACGTGGGCGGCGGCGCCAGCAAGGAGATGGTGGGGCAGGCGTTCCGCCTGTTGCTCTCGGACGACGAGGTGCGCGGTGTGCTGGTGAATATCTTCGGCGGCATCATGCGCTGTGACGTCATCGCCGCCGGTATCATCGCCGCGGCCAGGGAGACCGGCGTCACCGTGCCCCTGGTGGTGCGGCTTCAGGGCACCAACGTCGAGCAGGGGAGAGATCTGCTGTCCGGGTCGGGCCTGAGCATCACCGCCGTCGACACCATCGCGGATGCGGCTCAAAAGATCGTCCAGGCCGTGCAGGCGGAAGAGGGGCGGGCATGAGCATCCTCGTCAATGCCGGGACTCGCGTCCTGACCCAGGGAATCACGGGCGCAACGGGGCGGTTCCATACCAGGGCATGCCAGGAGTACGGCACCCGGATGGTAGCGGGCGTCACTCCGGGGAAGGGCGGAACCTCCTTCGAGGGGATCCCCGTGTTCGACAGCGTGGAGCAGGCCGTTCAGGAGACCGCGGCCAACGCCAGCGTCATCTACGTGCCGCCGCCCTTTGCCGCCGACGCCATCCTGGAGTCCGCGGACGCCGGCGTGCCCTTGGTCATCTGCATCACCGAGGGCGTGCCGGTCCAGGAGATGATGCGGGTGAAGCGCTACCTGAAGGAACGCGGCACCGTGCTGGTGGGGCCCAACTGTCCGGGCGTCATCACCCCTGGCGAGTGCAAGATCGGGATCATGCCCGGGCATATCCACAAGCCGGGCGCCATTGGCGTGATTTCCCGCAGCGGCACGCTGACTTACGAGGCCGTGGACCAGCTCACGCGGCTGGGCATGGGACAGTCCACCTGCGTCGGCATCGGCGGCGACCCCATCCGCGGGCTTGACTTCGTGGACGTTCTCCGCAAGTTCAATGACGACGACGGGACCGAGGCGGTGGTGCTCATCGGAGAGATCGGCGGCAGCGCCGAGCAGGACGCCGCGGACTGGATCTGGGCGCATATGAAGAAGCCGGTGGTGGGCTTCATCGTGGGCCGGACCGCGCCCCCGGGCAAGCGCATGGGCCATGCCGGCGCCATCATATCCGGAGGCAAGGGGACCGCGGCGGAAAAGGTCGAGGCCCTGCGTGGCGCGGGCGTGCGGATGGCGCCGTCTCCTGCGGACATCGGGCAAACCATGAAAGAGGTATTGGGATAGCATGGAGAGAACACTGTCGATCATCAAGCCGGAAGCCGTGGCCCGGGGCCTGATCGGAGACATTCTGAGCCGCTTCGAGCACGCGGGCCTCAAGGTGGTGGCCGCGAAGCTGACCCGGTTGGACAAGCAGCGGGCGGAGTCTTTCTACGAAGTGCACCGAGAGCGGCCGTTCTTCAACAGCCTGACCGACTATATGTCCACGGGCCCCATCTTCGTGTCGGTCCTCGAGGGCGACGGAGCCATCGCCCGAAACCGCGAGATCATGGGGGCCACGGACCCGGCCAAGGCGGCCACGGGGACGATCCGGAAGGATTGGGGCACGAACGTGGAGGCCAACGCCGCGCACGGGTCCGACGCCCCGGAGACCGCCACCGCGGAGATCGCTTTCTTCTTCACCGACGACGAGATCCGGTCGTAAGAGTCCGGTCCCGGCGCGGGCGCATTTGCCCGGGAGCCCGTCCGAGTAAAGCAGGAATCTACTGCGAGGCATTGAAATGAGTCCGTTTGTGGTGGGATTTTCGTCAAATATTCCCGATATTCACCTCAAATCCGCCCGCTAATGGCCTCCATTTCCTTCCCTCTCGCTACGATTCGCTTACTCGGACAGGCTCCCATGTCACACCCCGGCAGCGATTCACGAGATCCCGGACGGCCCGTCGAAGGCCTGAGCCACGCCGAGTTGAGCGCGTGGCTG
The DNA here is from genome assembly GCA_963422385.1 of Binatia bacterium. GTDB lineage: Bacteria > Desulfobacterota > Binatia > UBA9968 > JAJDTQ01 > JAJDTQ01. The sequence goes on from OY729432.1 coordinate 3,389,457, forward strand.
GACGCCCGCGGACTCCCCGCCTATCGGGCCGATCAGATAAGACGATGGATCTTCCGCAAGCGCGCGACCTCGTTCGAAGGTATGACCGACCTTTCCGGGACGTTACGGCAGGCTCTGGCCCGGGAATTCGTCGTCGGCAGCCTGGCCATGCAGCAGTGCCTTGGCTCCCACGACGGCAGCGTCAAGTATCTTTTTCGTCTGGGCGACGGCAGCGTCGTGGAGACGGTCTACATACCGGAGGCGACCCGGGTGACGCTGTGTCTGTCGACGCAGGTGGGATGCGGCTTGGGCTGCGTCTTTTGCGCCACCGCGCGAATGGGGCTGAAGCGCAACCTCACCCAGGCGGAGATCGTGGACCAGGTCCTGGAGGTGCAACGCCGCTGCCCGGAGGGTACGCGAATCTCGAATCTGGTCTTCATGGGCATGGGCGAGCCCTTGGCCAACTACGACGCCACCCGCGGGGCGCTGGACGTCATCACCGACGCCCGCAGCGGAATGGGCATCTCGCCCCGCAAGATTACGGTTTCCACCGTGGGCCTGTTGCCGCAGATGCGCCGGCTCATGGAGGAGACCCGGGTCAATCTGGCCATTTCACTGCATTCGGTGCGGGACGTGGTGCGCTCCGGGCTCATGCCGGTCAACCGCAAGTATTCGGTCGCGCAGTTGCTTGAATGCTGTCGCTCCCTGCCGGTGCCGCGGCGCAAGCGCATCACCTTCGAGTACCTGCTGATCAGCGACTTGAACGATCTCGCCGCGGATGCGGCCGAGCTCGCGGGGAAGCTTCGCGGCATCCGTTGCAAGGTGAACCTGATTCCCTTCAACCCCCACGGGGGGAGCGGCTACCGCCGGCCGTCGGACCCTGTCATCGAGCGGTTCGGGGAGACGCTGCGCGCCCGGGGGATTCAGGTGAACGTGCGGCGGCCCCGGGGTGACGACATTCAGGCGGCCTGCGGACAGTTGTACCACGCGGCGGTGGCGGATGGGGGGGCCGGGAGGACGTTCGCCGCGGCGCATTTCGGTTCACCGGCCGCCGACCGTTTCCCGGAAGGCCACTCGTGACGAGGCAAGGACGAAGGAAGATGGAACAGAAGACGATGCTGGGTGTCATCGGCGGCACCGGACTCTACGAGATGGAGGGATTGAGCGCGGTGCGCGAGGTGGAGGTGGACACTCCTTTCGGCGAGCCCTCCGGTCCCTTCGTGACGGGATCCCTCGGCGGCGTGGAGCTGGTGTTTCTGCCGCGTCACGGGAAGGGGCATCGCCTCCTGCCCACCGAGGTCAACAACCGTGCCAACATTTTCGGCATGAAGAAGCTGGGGGTCGGCCGGATCCTGTCCGTGAGCGCGGTGGGCAGTCTCAAGGAAGAGATCGAGCCGGGCCACGTTGTGCTGCCGGATCAATTCATCGACCGCACATGCAGGCGTCCCGGCACCTTCTTCGGCGATGGAATCGTGGCCCACGTTCAGTTCGCGGACCCGTTGTGCAACGACCTGAGAGCAGTGGTGGCGGGGGCGGCCGGTGACGAGGACATTCAGGTGCACGGCCGCGGCACCTACGTCTGCATGGAGGGGCCGCAGTTCTCCACCCGCGCGGAATCCGCGCTTCATCGAAGTTGGGGCGCAGACATCATCGGCATGACCAACCTGCAGGAAGCCAGGCTGGCCCGAGAGGCGGAGATCTGCTTCGCAACCATCGCCATGGCGACCGACTACGACTGCTGGAACGAAGCCGCGGGCGACGTGGATATCGAAGAAGTCATAGCGGTGCTGCAGAAGAACGCGGACGTGGCCAAACGAATCATCCGGGGTACGCTGGAACGCCTGTCGCCCGAGCGGACCTGCCCTTGCGCCACTGCCCTGAGCCTCGCCATCGTCACGGACCGATCCGTGATCCCCGAGGCTGCCCGGAAGAAGCTGGCGCCGCTGATAGACAAATATCTCTCAAGCCGGGATTCGGGAGGTTGATGACCATGAGTGTTCTCGTGGTGGGCTCCATGGCCTTCGATTCCATCGAGACCCCGCACGGCCGCGTCGATCGGGTTCTGGGCGGATCGGCGGCTTACTTCGCGCTGGCCGCGGCGGTCTTTGCTCCGGTGCGGATCGTCGGCGTGGTGGGCGAGGATTTTCCCGATGAGCACCTGACGGCGTTGTCGCGGAGCGGGGTGGACCTGGAGGGGTTGCAGCGGACCGCGGGCAAGACCTTCTTCTGGCACGGGCGGTATCACGAGGACCTGAACGTGCGTGATACCCTGGAGGTCCAGCTCAACGTGCTGCTGGACTTCGTTCCGCGGCTGCCCGCCGGCTACGAAGACACGGAGTATGCCTTTCTCGGCAACATGCACCCGGCGGCGCAGTTGGAGGTGCTGTCGCAGTTGAAGCAACCGCGGCTGGTGGCCTGCGACACCATGGATCACTGGATCCAGGAGAATCCCGGGGAGTTGGGAAAGGTCCTGGAACGGGTCGAGACCGTGGTCATCAACGACTCGGAAGCGCGCATGCTGAGCGGGCACGACAACGTCGTCCGGGCCGCCCGCGCCATCCTGAAAATGGGCCCCCGGACGGTGCTCATCAAGCGCGGCGAGTACGGCGTCTTCCAGTTCTCGGATTCCTCGTCCTTCGTGGTGCCGGCCTATCCCCTGGAAGAGGTGTTGGACCCCACAGGCGCCGGTGACTCCTTTGCCGGCGCTTTCATGGGCTGCCTGGCCGCCGGCGGTGGCGCCGGCGACGACGGGCTCCGGCGCGCGATCGTTCACGGCAACGTCACCGCGTCGTTCACAGTGGAGGATTTCGGCCCCAGGCGGCTGATGGCGCTGGATCGGGGAGAGGTCGATGGGCGCTATCGGCGGTTCGTGGAGCTGACCCGCTTTCACGGCTGACGCTTCGCGCGTTGCCGGCAGGGGCGGACTTGAAACCCGCCCCTGCAACAGCCGCACACGCACGCGGTTGCCTGGAATGGGAATCGAGTTGACGGCATGAACATAGCAATGCTCGGTACGGGTTACTTGGGGCTGGTCACGGGGAGTTGCTTCGCCGAGACCGGCAATGACGTGATCTGCGTCGACATCGACGAGACGAAGGTCGAGCAGCTCCGGCAGGGGCGCGTACCCTTTTACGAGTTGGGGCTCGAGGAGCTGATTCAACGCAACACCCGTGAAGGCAGGCTGTCCTTTTCCACGGATCCCGCCGAGGCCGTCAGGTGCGCCGAGGCCATCTTCATCGCTGTGAGCACGCCCCAGTCATCGGCAGGCGGGGCCGACTTGAGCCAGGTGTTCGCGGTGGCGGAAAACATCGCCCGGGCCATGAACGGCGGCAAGATCGTGGTGACCAAGAGCACGGTCCCGGTGGGCACGGCCGCCCGGGTCAAGGAGATCATCGAGGCCGGGACCGAACATCCGGTGGCGGTGGTGGCGAATCCGGAGTTCCTGAAAGAGGGGACGGCGGTAGAGGATTTCATGAAGCCCGACCGGGTAGTGCTCGGCGGTGATGACGCCGGCTCGCTGGAACGCCTCAAGAGTCTTTACGAGCCCTTCATGCACAGGGGAAACCGCGTCATCCTCACGGACTCCCGCAGCGCCGAGATGGGCAAGTACGCGGCCAACGCGATACTGGCGACGAAGGTCTCCTTCATCAACGAGACCGCGCGCCTGTGTGAGAAGGAAGGGGCGGACATCGAGCAGGTCCGGCGCATCATGGGGCTCGACCACCGCATCGGCCCTCACTTCATCCATCCCGGCATCGGCTTCGGCGGGTCGTGCCTGCCCAAGGACATCCGGGCGATGATCGCCATGGGCGGGGACGAATTGGAGATGCCGTTGCTTCAGGCCGTGGATCGGGTCAACGAAACCCAGAAGGGCCTGTTGCTGGAGAAAGTCGAGCGGCATTTCGGCAACACGTTGGCCGGGTGCACGCTGGCGCTTTGGGGCCTGTCGTTCAAGGCCCACACCGACGACATGCGGGAGGCTCCGGCGATCCGGGTCATCGACGGCCTGCTGCAGGCCGGGGCGCGGGTACGGGCGTTCGATCCCCAGGCAATGAAAGAGGCGCGGAAGCGCTATGGAGACAGGATCGAATACGGCGATAACAACTATGGGGTCGCCGCCGGGGCCGACGCGGTGCTGATCCTGACGGAATGGAACGAGTTCCGCAGTCCGGATTTCGCGCGCCTCAGGGAGCTGCTGCATCAGCCGGTGGTATTCGACGGCCGCAACCTCTATGAACCCGCGGTGATGCGGCAACATGGTTTCATCTACTATTCCATAGGACGTGGCCGTGGATAGCAGCCGCATCCGAAACTTCTGCATCATCGCGCATATCGACCACGGCAAGTCCACGCTGGCGGACCGGCTGCTGGAGTATACCGGCGCGCTCAGCGAGCGTGAGAAGACCGACCAGTTCCTGGACAAGATGGAGCTGGAACGCGAGCGCGGCATCACCATCAAGGCCAGTCCGGTGCGTCTCGAGTACCGGTCGGCCGCCGGCGAGGAGCATATCCTGAACCTGATCGACACCCCGGGGCACGTGGATTTCACCTATGAGGTCTCCCGGAGTCTGGCCGCCTGCGAAGGGGCGATCCTGGTGGTCGACGCCGCCCAGGGGGTGGAGGCGCAGACCGTGGCCAACGTCTATCTGGCGCTGGACCACGACCTTCAGGTCTTTCCGGTCATCAACAAGATCGATCTGCCGAGCGCGGATCCGGAGAGGGTCAAGCGCGAGATCGAGGACGTCATCGGCCTGGACGGCTCCCAGGCCATCCTGGCCAGCGCCAAGAACGGTATCGGTACCGAGGCCGTTCTGGAAGGTATCGTGGCCAACTTCCCGGCGCCCCTGGGGGAGCGGGAGGCGCCCCTGCGCGGCCTGATCTTCGATAGCTGGTTCGATCCTTATCACGGCGCGGTGATCCTGCTGCGCATCTTCGAGGGGAGCGTCCGCACCGGGGATCCCATCCGCCTCATGTCCACCGGCGGCGTGTTCGAGGTCAGCCGACTGGGGGTCTTCGCTCCGGGTCCGGTGGAGGTGGAGAGTCTCGGTCCGGGCGAGGTGGGCTTTCTCATGGCCGCCATCAAGAACATCCGCGAAGCCCGCCTCGGCGACACCGTCACCCTTCAAAGGCGACCCACTCAAAAAGCATTGGCGGGTTTTCGGCCGTTGAAACCGGTGGTGTTCAGCGGCCTCTATCCGGCGGACTCGGGCCAGTACCAGGCGCTGCGGACGGCGCTGGAGAAGCTGAGCCTGAACGATTCGTCCTTCACCTACGAGCCGGAGACCTCCCAGGCCCTGGGCTTCGGCTTTCGCTGCGGCTTTCTCGGGCTGCTGCATCTGGACATCGTGCGTGAACGGGTGGAGCGGGAGTTCGACCTGGCCCTGATTACCACGGCTCCCACCGTGGTCTATCAGGTTACCACCCACGCCGGGGAGGTCCTGGCCATCGACAATCCGGTGGCTTTCCCCAACGAGGCCGACGTCGAGCAGATCGACGAACCCTTCATTCGCGCCACGATTCATCTGCCGCAGGACTATCTCGGAGGCGTGCTCAAGCTTTGTGAGGAAAAGCGCGGAATACGGCAGGAGCTGCGCTACGCGGGACTCAACCGCGCCATGGTCACCTACGAGCTGCCGCTGAACGAGATCGTCTACGACTTCTACGACCGGCTGAAGTCCCTGAGCCGCGGGTACGCTTCCATGGACTACGAGCTGGCTGGCGGGCGGCCGTCGAAGCTGGTCAAGCTGGACGTCCGCATCAACGGCGACATGGTGGATGCCATGTCGCTGATCGTGCACCGCGACAAGGCGTACGTGCGCGGGCGGGACATGGTGCAACGGATGCGGGAGCTGATCCCGCGACAGCTCTTCGAAGTGGTCATACAGGCAGCCATCGGCAGCCGCATCATCGCCCGGGAGTCGGTGAAGGCGTTGCGCAAGAACGTCACCGCAAAGTGCTATGGCGGCGACATCACCCGCAAGCGCAAGCTCCTGGAACGGCAGAAGGAAGGCAAGAAGCGCATGAAGTCCGTGGGGCGGGTGGAAATACCCCAGGAGGCGTTTCTGGCGGTCCTGAAGGTCTGATGTTCAAAGTTGCCGGATGAAGTGTTAAATTTCAACGTGTCCAGATATCCAAAGCGCAGAAAATCGGTCTTTCGGGAGTACACGGAAGCGATCCTCATCGCCCTGGTGGCGGCGTTGTTCTTGCGCGCCTTCGTGGTGCAGGCTTTCAAGATTCCGTCGGGCTCCATGATCCCCACCCTGGCCATCGGCGATCATATCCTGGTCAACAAGCTGTCCTATGGCGTACGGTTTCCGGACGTCAACTGGATCCCCTTCGCCGGTTGCGTCGATCTGGCCAGGGGCTCCCATGCCGTGGAATGGGGCATCCCGGAGCGCGGCGACGTGATCGTGTTCGTGTATCCCCAGGACCGTTGCAAGGACTTCGTCAAACGGGTGGTGGCGGTGCCGGGCGACGAGGTGGTTATCCGCGACAAGAAGGTCTACATCAACGGGGATCCCGTGGAGGATGCCCACGCCCATTTCGAGGATCGGGGAATCTCTCTGGGTGCCGACCATGTCCGCGACAATCTGGGTCCGGTGAAGGTGCCCGATGGCCACGTGTTCGTCATGGGTGACAACCGGGACCGCAGTTTCGACAGCCGCTTCTGGGGCTTCGTGCCCATCGAGGATGTCCGCGGGCGCGCCTTCGTCAAGTACTGGTCCTGGGACTCGGAGAACGGACGCTTGCGCTGGTGGCGTGTCGGCCGCCTCATCCATTGACTCCAGGACGGCAAGCGCACCGGTTCATCTCATGAAAGCCACACTTACACTGGCGGACGGGACTTCGTTTGCCGGCCGCTCCTTCGGCAGTGAAGGGGAGGCCGCGGGTGAGGTCGTCTTCAACACCAGCATGACGGGATACCAGGAGATCCTCACCGATCCTTCCTACGAGGGCCAGCTCGTCACCATGACCTATCCCGAGATCGGCAACGTCGGCGTCAACCCGGAGGACGACGAATCGCGCCGGCCCTACGTCAAGGGCTTCATCGTCAAGGAATACTGCCCGGCGCCAAGCAGTTGGCGCGCCACCCAGGCGCTGCACGCCTACATGCGGGAGCACCGCATCGTGGGCATCGAGGGGGTGGATACGCGCTCCCTGGTCACCCACATACGCGAGTGTGGCGCTCAGGAAGGGATCATCTCCACCGTGAGCCGGGATTCCGCGGGGCTGGCTGCGAAAGCGCAGCAGATCGAGGGACTTGTGGGCAGGGATCTCGTGAAGAACGTGACCTGCAGGGAGCCCTACCGGTGGGACCAGGGGGGCTGGCGGATGGGAAGCGGTTTCGGTCCGGGCCGGGAGCCGGACTTCCACGTGGTGGCCTACGACTATGGTATCAAGTTCAATATCCTTCGAGGCCTCGTGGATGCCGGCTGCAGCGTGACGGTGGTGCCCGCGTGGATGCCCGCCGGCGAGGTGCCGGCGCTGGAGCCGGACGGCATCTTCCTGTCCAACGGTCCCGGGGACCCCGCGGCCGTCCCTTACGCGGCCGACAACGTGCGGCAACTCGTCGGCCGGTACCCCATCTTCGGTATCTGTCTCGGGCACCAGATCCTGGGGCTGGCCATGGGTGGACGCACCTTCAAGCTCAAGTTCGGCCACCACGGCGGCAACCAGCCGGTCATGGACCTCACTACGGAAAAGGTGGAGATCACCACCCAGAACCACGGGTTCGCCGTGGACGCGGACTCCCTCAAGGGCGCGGTGGAGGTGACCCACGTGAACCTCAACGACCGGACCGTGGAGGGCCTCCGGCACCGGGAGCACCCGATTTTCTCGGTCCAATATCATCCCGAGGCGTCGCCGGGCCCGCATGACGCGGCGTATCTCTTCTCCCGATTCCGCGGACTGATGGCCGACGCCGGGGATTGAGATGCCGAGACGCACCGACATCGACTCCATCCTGCTCATCGGTTCCGGCCCCATCGTCATCGGCCAGGCCTGCGAGTTCGACTATTCCGGGACCCAGGCCCTGAAGGCGCTCAAGGAGGAGGGTTTCCGGGTCATTCTGGTCAATTCCAACCCCGCCACCATCATGACGGATCCGGATTTCGCGGACCGGACCTATGTCGAGCCACTGGATGCGGGCATCGTCGCCAAGATCATCGAGGCGGAGCGTCCCGACGCGCTGCTGCCCACCCTGGGCGGCCAGACCGCCCTCAACCTCGCCATCGAGATGGCGGAGACCGGCGTGCTGGAGCGGTTCGGCGTGGAGATGATCGGCGCCCGGCTCGAGGCCATCAAGAAGGCCGAGGATCGGGACCGCTTCAAGGAGGCCATGGGCAGGGTGGGCCTGGACCTGCCGCGAAGCGGGTACGCCCATACGCTGGAAGAGGCCGTGGGCGTCCGGCGTGAGCTGGACAGCCTGCCGCTGATCATCCGGCCGTCCCGGACCTTGGGCGGCAGCGGCGCCAACATTGCCTACACCGAGGAAGGTTTCGTGGAGATGGCGCAGTGGGGTCTGCGGATGTCCCCGGTGCACGAGATCCTGGTGGAGGAGTCGGTGCTGGGCTGGAAGGAGTTCGAGCTGGAGGTGATGCGGGACCACAAGGACAACGTGGTGATCGTTTGCCCCATCGAGAACTTCGATCCCATGGGGGTGCACACCGGCGACTCCATCACCGTGGCGCCGGCCCAGACCCTGACGGACAAGGAATACCAGGTGATGCGCGATGCGGCCCTGAGCATCATCCGGGAGATCGGCGTGGACACCGGCGGCTCCAACATCCAGTTTGCGGTGCACCCGGACAACGGGCGCCTGGTGGTCATCGAGATGAACCCGCGGGTGTCCCGCAGCTCGGCCCTGGCCAGCAAGGCCACGGGCTTCCCCATCGCCAAGATCGCCGCCAAGCTGGCGGTGGGTTATACGTTGGACGAGATTCCGAACGACGTCACCCGGGAGACCCCGGCCTGTTTCGAGCCCACCATCGACTACGTGGTGGTGAAGGCGCCGCGGTTCACCTTCGAGAAATTCCCCCAGACCCGCGACGTGCTGACCACGCAGATGAAGTCGGTGGGAGAGGCCATGTCCATCGGCCGCACCTTCAAGGAAGCGCTGCAGAAGGCGATGCGCTCCCTGGAGACCGGCAGCTACGGTTTCGAAGAGCCCGAGCTGACGGGTACGGCGGCCGGAGCCGATCTGGAGGCGCTGCTGGAAGAGCGCCTCCGCTGGCCCCGCTCGGACCGGCTGTGGACTCTGGGCGCGGCTTTTCGCGCGGGCTTCACGGTGTCCCGCCTGTACGAGTTGACGGGCATAGATCCGTGGTTTCTCCACCATATAGAGGCCATCATCCGGAAAGAGAACGAGATCCGGCGCCGGTTCGGCGAGGACGGCGACGCCGACCGGGATTTCTGGTTGGAGGTCAAGAACATGGGCTTCTCCGATCAGCGTCTGGCGGTGTTGTCGGGTCGCCCGGAGGATGAGATCCGGGCGTTGCGCCTGAGCACGGGAGTGCTGGCGGGATTCCGCACCGTGGATACCTGCGGCGCCGAGTTCGAGGCCTTCACGCCGTACTACTACTCCACCTACGAAGGCGTCCAGGAGTCCCGGCGCAGCGATCGCAAGAAGATCATGATTCTCGGCGGCGGCCCCAACCGAATCGGGCAGGGCATCGAGTTCGACTATTGCTGCGTCCACGCGGCTTTCGCCTTGAAGGAGGACGGCTTCGAGACGCTCATGGTCAACTGCAATCCGGAGACCGTGAGCACCGACTACGACACCTCCGACAAGCTCTACTTCGAGCCGCTGACGCTGGAGGACGTGCTCAACATCACGGCGCAGGAACGGCCCGACGGAGTCATCGTCCAGTTCGGCGGCCAGACCCCGCTGAAGCTGGCGTTGGCGCTGGAGCGGGCCGGGGTCCCCATCATCGGCACGCCGCCGGACAGCATCGATCTGGCCGAGGATCGGGAGCGCTTCAAGGAGCTGTTGGAGCGGCTGAAGCTGAGGCAGCCCCGGAACGGCGTCGCTCGTTCCACTGAAGAAGCTCTGAGGGTGGCCGCGAGCATCGGCTATCCCGTGCTGGTGAGGCCATCCTATGTACTGGGCGGCCGTGCCATGGAGATTGTGTACGAGGAGGAAAAGCTCAAGGAATACCTCGTGACGGCGTTCCAAAGCTCCGCCGAGCACCCGGTTCTCATCGACAAGTTCCTGGACGACGCCACCGAGGTGGACGTGGACGCCATCGCCGACGGCGAGCGGGTGGTTATCGGCGGCATCATGGAGCACATCGAGATGGCAGGGGTCCATTCAGGGGACAGCGCCTGCTCGATTCCGCCGAGGACGCTGTCTCCGGGGGTGCAGGCGGAGATCCGCCGTCAGGCCGCGGCCCTGGCTACGGCCCTCGATGTTCGCGGGCTGATGAACGTCCAGTTCGCGGTCAAGGGGCGCGACGTCTACATCCTCGAGGTGAACCCGCGAGCGTCCAGGACCGTGCCCTTCGTCAGCAAGGCCATCGGCGTGTCCCTGGCCAAGCTGGCGGCCCGGGTGATGGTGGGCCGGAAGCTCGACGACCTGGGCCTCACCCGGGAGATCGTGCCGCCACACGTCTCGGTCAAGGAGTCTGTGCTGCCGTTCAGCAAGTTTGCCGGGGTGGACACGCTGCTGGGACCGGAGATGAAGTCCACCGGTGAGGTCATGGGCATCGACCGCTGCTTCAGCACGGCCTACGCCAAGGCGCAGATGGCCGGCGGCATGCGTTTGCCGGACTCCGGCACGGCTTTCTTCAGCCTGCCCGACGAGCACCGCGAGGGCGCCGCCGGCATCGCCCGATCCCTGACGGCGCTGGGCTTCAGGATCGCGGCCTCCGGCGGCACCGCGGATTTCTTCCAGGATCAGGCCATCCCGGTGGAAATTCCGGCCGACGCCGAGGAGATGCTGCGCCGGAAGGCCGTCGCCATGGTCGTCAATACCCATGCCAACGAGAGCTACCGTAACGACGGCTACCTGGTGCGCCGCAACGCCCTGGACCGGCAGATCCCGTACTTCACCACGCTGGCCGGGGCTGAAGCCGCGCTGGAGGCCATCAAGTTCCTCAAGAGCGGCGAGCTGACCGTACAGCCGCTTCAGGAGTACCAGCGCCGCACCGGGAAGTGACTCATTCCTATCACGTCACGCCCGTCGACCCCGCCGACTGTCATCAGGCGCTGCAGGTTGGTCTGGATGCGCTGAAGGGCATCGGACCGGTACGGGCCGCGCAGCTCGCCGGGCGTGGCCTCGCAACCGTCGAGGACCTGCTCTACCACCTGCCTTTCCGCTACGAGGACCGTCGCGACGTAGCCGTCATCTCCTCGGCCGTGCCCGGGGAGAGCAGGGCCTTCGTGGGTCGCCTCACAGGTCTCAGGTCCGGGCGGATTCGTCGCGGCCACCGCATTCTTGCGGGGACGTTGACCGATGACACCGGCAGCCTGGATCTGATCTGGTTCAACGCCGTCCGGCATGTATCGGATGCGCTGCGCGTGGGCCAGCGTCTTGCCGTCCACGGGAGAGTGGCGCCCGGCCGCGGCGCGCGGCTGAGCGTGCCCCACCCGGAGTTCGAGATCTTCGACGAGGGAGCGGAGCGGCAGCCCGAGGTTCGGCCGGTATACGAAAAACCCGGCGACGTCTCGCAGGCCAACCTGCGTGGCTGGGCGGCTCAAGCCCTGGAGCGGTTCGGCCGGTACCTGCCCAGCTTCCTGCCACCGGAGGTGGCGGAGCGGCAGGGGCTTGTGGACCTGAACCGGGCCATGGGAGTGATCCACCGGCCGGACGGCGCACTGGATCCCGGTGTTCTGGAGGAAACCCGCGCCGCCGCGCGCCGGTCTCTGGCGTTCGACGAGTTCTTCTACTTTCAACTGGCCCTGGCCCTGCGGCAACGGCAGCGCCTGGAGACTCCGGGCTTCAGCTCGCCGGCACGGGCACACTTGCTCACCGGCCGGATGCGGGAGTTGCTGCATTACCGCCTCACCCGCGGTCAGGAACGGGTCCTGCGGGAAATCTACCAGGACATGGAAGCGCCGAACCCCATGCGCCGCCTGCTGCAAGGCGACGTGGGTTCGGGCAAGACCGTGATTGCGTGGCTCAGTGCTCTGCGGGCCATGGAGAACGGCCGCCAGGCACTGCTGCTGGCCCCCACGGAGCTGCTGGCGGAGCAACACTACGAAAGGCTCCAGCCCTACGCGGAGAGGCTGGGTGTGCGCGCGGCGCTGCTATCGGGCTCGCTTTCCGCAGCCGCCCGCAAGGAGACCACCGAACGCATCGGCAACGGCGCGGTGGATTTCGTCGTGGGCACCCATGTCCTTATACAGAAAGGGGTCACGGTGCCGCGCATGGGGCTGGGCATCGTAGACGAGCAGCACCGCTTTGGAGTGAGCCAGCGGAACACCTTCGCGCGACTCCCTGTGCGGGACCCGGAGGCCGGCGTCGAGCCGGACCTGCTCCTGATGAGCGCCACGCCCATTCCCCGCAGCCTCGCCATGGTCCTGTCCGGCGACCTGGAAGTGTCGCTGCTGGACGAGGCGCCGCCGGGCAGGACGCCGGTGCGAACGGTGGTGGTCCAGGAGGACCGGAGACGGAGGGTCTACGAGCGCGTCCGCAACGCGGTGGCGGACGGACGCCAGGCCTATCTCGTGTGCCCGCTGGTCGAGGACTCCGGGAAGCTGCCCTTGGCGGCCGCCGAGACCATGGCGAGGGAGTTGTCCCGGAGCGTCATGAAGGGACTTCGCCTGGGGCTGGTCCACGGCCAGATGCCCGCTGCCGAACGTGACCAGGTGATGCGGCGCTTCCGGCAGGGAGAGATCCAGGTCCTGGTGGCCACCACCGTCATCGAGGTGGGGATCGACGTTCCCGGCGCCACCCTCATGGTCGTCGAGCATGCCGAGAGGTTCGGGCTCGCGCAGTTGCACCAGCTTCGGGGCAGGGTAGGGCGGGGCCGCGACGAATCCCACTGCGTCCTGATTCATTACGGCTCCCGGGACGATGACGCCCGTCGTCGCCTGGACGTCCTGGTGCGAGCCACCGACGGTTTCGAGGTCGCCGAGGCCGACCTACGCTTCCGCGGCGCCGGCGAGATCCTCGGTACGCGCCAGGCCGGATACCAGGGATTCAGGGCGGCGCATCTGATGCGGGATCACGAGGTGCTGCAGGCGGCGCGGCGCGAGGCCCGTGACTGGCTCTCGCGGGATCCGCGCCTGCGCGGCGAGACGTCCCGGCGAATCCGGGAGGTGCTGCAACACCGCTGGGGTGACCGTATGCTATTGGGAGCCTGGGCGGATTGACCGTGTGTGGCGGGTGCGTGGATTCGTCTCGGCCAGGAGTGTCCAGTGGAACGGGATGACCGGTACAGGATGATAGATCGCGGCCGCGTAACCGCTTCAGCACCCGAACGCGGAGTGATTTGACACCATTGCCCACGATTTGCGCGTCTACGGTCAATGGCTTATAAACAACCCATCCTGCCTGTTTCAGTCGCTGATGGTCCTATGGGAGCGTGATAGCCGGGAATCCCGAAGGCCGCACGCCCGCGAATTCGCCTGACCGGAAGGGATGAGAGGGACCGCACAGTGGAGTTCAACCGGATCAAGAGACTGCCTCCCTACGTTTTCAACACCATCAACGACCTCAAGCAGGAGGCCCGGAAGAGGGGGGAGGACATCGTCGACTTCAGCATGGGCAATCCGGACATGGCCACGCCGGCGCCCATCGTCGACAAGCTGGTGGAGGCGGTCCGGAAGCCGCAGAACCACCGCTACTCGGTGTCCCGCGGCATCTACAAACTCAGGGTGGCCATTGCCGACTGGTATCAGCGACGGTACGGGGTGGCCATCGATGCGGACGACGAGGCCATCGTCACCATCGGCTCCAAGGAGGGGCTGGCGCACCTGGTGCTGGCCATGATCGATCCGGGGGACGTGGTGCTGTGCCCGAGTCCCACGTATCCCATCCACCAGTACTCGGTGGTCATCGCCGGCGGCGACCTGCGGAGCATCCCGCTGGTCTCCAGCGAAGGATTCATGGAGCACCTGGAGGAGGCCATCAGGCAGACCTGGCCCCGGCCCAAGTTGCTGATCCTGAATTTCCCGCACAATCCGACTACCGAAGTGGTGGACATCGAGTTCTTCGAGCGCATCGTGAGCTTCGCCACGGCGCACGAGATCCTGGTGATCCACGACCTCGCCTACGCCGACCTCACGTTTGACGACTACGAGCCCCCCAGCTTTTTGCAGGCGCCCGGCGCCAAGGACGTGGGCGTGGAGTTCTTCACCATGTCCAAGAGCTACAACATGCCGGGCTGGCGAGTGGGGTTCGCGGTGGGCAACGCGACCATGATCCACGCCTTGGCGCGTATCAAGAGCTATCTGGACTATGGCATATTCCAGCCGGTTCAGATCGCGGCCATCCATGCCCTCAACGCCCAGGAAGACGACGTACGGGATATCTCCGAGACCTACCGGGGCCGGCGGGATGCGTTGGTGGACGGGCTGGCCCGGATCAACTGGAATATTCGGAAGCCCCGTGCCACCATGTTCGTCTGGGCCGAGATCCCGGCCCCCTACCGTTCCATGGGCTCGGTGGAATTCTCCAAGTTCCTGCTCAACGAAGCGAAGGTGGCGGTCTCCCCCGGCATTGGTTTCGGCCAGTATGGGGACCGGCACGTGCGCTTCGCCCTGATCGAGAACGAGCACCGCACCCGGCAGGCGGTGCGCACCATCCGCAAGGTCCTGGGCGTTCTGCCCGAATAGCTGACGTCATGGCATCTCGGGTCCACATCGGCATCCTCGGGGCCGGCACCGTGGGCGGCAGGGTTCACGACCTGATCGTCAACGGACATCTGGCGCGCTTCGGCGTCGAGGCCGAAATCGTAAAGGTGTTCACGCGAACCCCCAAGGGCAAGCTACGGTACCAGGTGTCGCCGGAACTTTTCACCACCGACGCCACCGCGGTCACCGGACACCCCGACGTCGACATCGTGGTGGAGGTGCTGGGTGGGGGGGGACCCGACGACCTGCTTGCACAGAAGGAATGGGTCGTCCACGCGTTACGAAACGGCAAGTCCGTGGTCACCGCCAACAAGGCGCTGCTCGTTGCCCACGGCGCGGAAATATGGGCCACCGCCCGGGAGTTCGGCCGGCCGGTGCGCTTCGAGGCCTGCGTCGGCGGCGGCATCCCCATCATCGGACCGTTGACCCAAAGCCTCAGCGCCGAGCGGCCGGCGGCCGTCTACGGCCTGGTCAACGGCACCTGCAACTACATTCTGACGGAGATGGCTCAACGGGGAAGGTCCTACGACGACGCGCTGGCGTCGGCCCAGGCGCTGGGTTACGCCGAGGCCGACCCGGATGCGGACGTGAGCGGCCGCGACGCCGAGGCCAAGCTGCTGCTGCTGTCGTCCATCACCTTCGGTACGCGCCTGGAGCCCGGCGTCATCCACCGCAAAGGCATCGAGCGCATCCACGCCATCGACTTCCTCTATGCCGCGCGGAAGGGCCGAGGCACTATCAAGTCCGTGGTGCTGGCGCGCAACGCTGGCGGCGCGCTGGAGGCCATGGTGACGCCCATGGTGGTCCCGGAGGACCACTTCATCGCGCGCATCGACGGCGTAACCAACGCGGTGTTCTTCAAGGGCGAGGTCAGTGACGGCGGGGCGCCGGACGGAGGCGACTGGGACTACGTGTTCGCCGGTCCGGGGGCCGGGGGCGGGGCCACCGCGGTGGCCGTCCTGGGCGACGTCCACGAACTGGTGATACGCTCCGATGATCCCCCTTTCCTCCCGGTGGAGAGCATCCTCCCCGAGGTGACCTCCGTGCGGCCGGAAGACGATCTGAGGGCCTCCTTCTACGTGCGTTTCGTGGTGCGCGATCAGAGCGGCATCGTCGGCGAGCTTTGTCAGATCTTCGGCGAGAAGCAGATCAACGTGTCCGAAATCTGGCAGCTTCAGCACACCGAGGAAGATCTGGAGTCGCTCGCCGGGGCGGGGAAGGGCGGGGCCGCGCCCAACGAGATCCTTCCGTTCGTCATCACCCTGGAGGAGACCAGCGTGGGTCGGTTGCG
Source organism: Binatia bacterium (assembly GCA_963422385.1). GTDB lineage: Bacteria > Desulfobacterota > Binatia > UBA9968 > JAJDTQ01 > JAJDTQ01. The sequence continues at coordinate 3,405,523 of OY729432.1, forward strand.
CCAGGCCCTGGAGCACATCGCACAAAAGGACTACGTGCTGGCGGAATCCTTGTGGCTGCCCGTATGGAGGACCTGACCACGCGCCGCATGTCCGGGTGCGGGGGTGGTCGGGAACCCCGGACGGTGGCTGATGGCGCTGACCGGGTGGCGCTGGTGTGCGTGCGGGACAGCCGGCGCCACGGCCTTCAGGTGCTGTTGAGGGAGGATGCCGGGGGGGCCGATGCCGAAAAGGGCGGTCGGTCCTTTCCCGTGGGCAGCGTTGTGGAACAGGACCACGCGGTGTCCGTGTTGGAGCATTGTCGTGGGGTGACGGGGGACCAGGCACAACGGTGGCTGGGCCACGATATGAGCCCGGCGCGCGCGCTGGGTTTCTGGGTGGCCGGGGTCAGGCTTCTGCTCGCCGCCACCGGAGTGCTTTCGGCAGTGAAGGGTGCGCGGCAGGCTGCGGTCCGGCTAAGGGTCAGGTCCCGGGAGCGAGGGGGGCTCGGAGACGCGCTCGATATCGCGGCTTTCCTGGCCCGGCAGGAGCTGGATTGTGATCTGCGCCGGCTGCTGTTCTTCTCCAAATGGGTGGACCCCGATACCGGCGCCGCAAAGGGATTCTTTCTCGCCCACCTGCCCGAGCGCATTCGCGGCACGGGGTTCATCTGGCATGCCCCGGAAGAGGCATTGCTGTTCTGGCGCCATCAGGGGCTGCACCTGGATTTCCAAACCTTCGCCTGCTTGCGGATGCTGACCGATTTCTCGTCCTGCGACAGCCTGCTTTCCGAATACCGTTGAGCCGCTCCGGGCCGGCGGGTGATGGCGAAACACCCGGAACTATGGAATACTGCCGTTACGTTGCGGAGAACCGCAACATGCGATAAATCCATCGTTTCCCGACATCACCGACCCCATGAAGCTTTACGTGCAAACCTACGGCTGCCAGATGAATCAGCTCGATTCGGCGCGGATCGTGCAGCTTATGAAGTCAGTGGACTACGAGCCCACCGAACGCGCGGACGACGCGGACCTGATCATCCTGAATACCTGCAGCGTACGGGACAAGGCCGAGCAGAAGGTATACAGCGCGCTCGGAAGGTGGCGCAAGCTCAAGGAGGAGAAGGGCGTCATCCTCGGCGTGGGTGGCTGCGTCGCCCAGCAGGAAGGGGAGACTCTGCTCCGGCGGGCGCCGCACCTGGATCTGGTGTTCGGCACCCACAACATGCACAAGCTGCCGCAGATGGTCGAGGAGGCCCGGGAGACCGCCCGGCGCTCGGTGGAGACGGCCTTTTACCGCGACCCGTTCCATCTCGAGGACCCGCTGGGGCTTCCCCAGACCGACGGGGCCAAGGCATACGTCACCATCATGCAGGGCTGCAACAAGGTGTGCAGCTTCTGCATCGTCCCACGGGTGCGCGGGCGCGAGGTGAGCCGCGCCAGCGAGAACATCGTCCGGGACGTGGAGGCGCTGGTGCGGCGCGGCGTCAAGGAGGTGATGCTGCTGGGCCAGAACGTCAACTCCTATGGCCACACGGTGGAAGGGGAGCGGTCGTTCCCCGATTTGCTGGAGCGGATCAACGACGTTGCCGGGATCCGGCGAATCCGCTTCACCACCTCCCATCCCCAGGATCTCTCGCCCGAGCTGGTGGATGCCTTCGTCAGGCTCGAGAACCTCTGCGAGCACCTCCATCTGCCGCTCCAGTCCGGTTCCGATGCGGTGTTGGCGCGCATGCGTCGCGGCTACCGGCTGGACGAGTACATGGAGCGGATCAACGATCTCCGCAAACGACGGCCGGAGGTCGCCATCACCACGGACATGATCGTGGGCTTCCCCGGTGAAACCGAGGCGGAGTTCGAGGAGACGTTGTCCATGGTCCGGGAGATCGGATACGACGACATGTTCATCTTTACTTATTCGCCGCGACCCCGCACGGTGGCGGCGAAGGTCTACCATGACAACGTCCCGGACGAGGACAAGGGCGATCGTTGCCGGCGACTGCAGGAGTTGCAGAAAAGCATTTCCCTCCGGAAAAACAAGAGCCTGATCGGAACGGAGGTGGAGATCCTGGTGGAAGGGCCGTCCAGGCTGGGCGGGGATCAGCTCATGGGCCGGACCCGAACCAACCGGATCGTCAATTTCACGCCCGACGAAGCCATTGTGCCGGCGGAGATGGCGCGAGTACGCGTGGTGGATGCCACGCCCAATTCACTGGTCGGCAAAGCCGTCGGAGCAAGGGAGGTCATGCAATGAAGGGTCCTGACGCAATCGAAATGACCGTGGCCGGCCTGACGCTCGATCAGGTTACCCGGACGCCCATCGTGGTTCTAAAAGACTCCGAGAACAAGCTGCAGCTCCCCATCTGGATCGGACTGCTCGAGGCCACGGCCATGGCCACCGAGCTGGAAGGCATCAAGATGGCGCGCCCCATGACTCATGACCTGTTCAAGAACGTGCTCGCGGAGTTGGGCGGCACGGTGAAGAGGGTGGCCATCACCGAACTGAAGGAAAACACCTACTACGCGGTCATCACCCTTACGGTGGGGGACCGCGAGGTGGTCATGGACTCGCGGCCAAGCGATGCCATCGCCATGGCGCTCCGAAGCAAGACCTCCATCTACGTCGCCAAGGAAGTGCTGGAACAGTCGAGCGTGCTGCAGCAGACGGAAGAGGGGAAGGATACCGACCTCGCCAACGTGTCCAAGGAGAAGTGGGGCGAGATCCTGGACAAGATGTCGCCTGACGACTTCAAGTACAAAATGTAAGAAAGACCTGAAGAAACTTCGCGTATGGCAGCGGCGAGAAAGCGAATTCTGCGAAAAGAGATCCGTCAACCGGACCGGTTCATGGTGCTGACCGGCCGGTTGATCGAGTGGATCAATGCCTACAGGACCCGGTTGATCGCCTTGGGAGTGGCTGTGGTGGTGGTCGCGGGCGGGGTCCTGGGCTGGCGGTACTACCGCGGCTACCAACGGGGCCTGGCGTTCCAGGACTACAATAACGGGCGTCTGGAGTATCAGGAGGGCCGGTACGAGGCTGCTCTGGAGTTTTTTCGAAGCCTCAAGGCCCGGAACGAGGCGCCGTACGATGCAATCGCAGACCTTTACATCGCCAACAGCCATATCGCGCTGAATCAACCCGGGAAAGCCGTTGAGACACTCGGCGGCAGCATCCCGGGAGATAGAGAGGGTTTTCTGAACCAGGTGACGCTCGTCGCCCTCGGTCTGGCCCAGGAAATGAACGGTTCGTGCGAAGAGGCCGTGCAGTCCCTGAGCCGAGCTCTCGGTCACCAGGGACCGTTGCGGCAAGAGGCGATGCTGGGCAAGGCACGCTGCAACACCCGGCTCGGCAACACGCAAGATGCCGTGGACGGTTACAAGGCATACCTCAAGGAATTTCCCGAAGGCGAGACCGTCGAGATCGCCTTGCGGATGCAACGGTTGGAAAGCAAATCAGGTAAACCCGCCAAGCAGGCAACGCCGTAGGGCGTGCCCTCCGTTCCTCATTCGCATCGGCGCCGTTCAAGGCCCGATCAGCTTCACCGACCCGACGCTGTCCCTCGCCAATTACCGGAAGTTCTTCTCGTCGCCGCTCTACTCTTGACGCGGACACGGAAACCTGTCGGTTCCAGGTTCCCGTGTCCGCGTCAAGATATACACAACGTCTGATAATGTATATTATGTCAACTAATGGGTTGATTGCGAGGCCCCGGCGCGGAAACTGGCACTACCCCAACTGTGGGTAGGTCAGGTCACGCGTTTCCTGGTGCGGATTTGCTTTTCAGTGTCATGTGGCCGGCCGGCGGCCGCCCCGCCCCGCATCAGGAACAGAGCAGGGTTGGTCGGGCACGAGACTAACGTTCTACCGGCAGGCCCGCCTCGTTCCACTCGATGAGGCCGCCGGCCAGGTTGGAGATGTCCGTGAAGCCGGACCTGCTGAGGATGGCCGCGGCGGTGGCGCTGCGCATGCCGGCCCGGCAGACGGTGACCACCGGGCCGCCCTTGTGCGCGTTGATGTCGTTCAGACGGTTCATCAAATCCCGGAGCGGGATCAGCACGCTGCCGGGCAGATGGCCCAGCTCACCGGAGTACTCAACGGGCTCACGCACGTCCACCAGCAACGGACGGGTTCCCGAGGCCAGCATGCGCTGAAGCGCCTTGACGTCGATCTCCCGGACCTTCTTGAGCTCGCTCCAATCCGGAAAGCTGATCTCCTCGCTGCCGAGGGCAGACTGATTGGGTTGGAGGACCTCCTGGATGTTCTGGGGCGGTGAGAGGTGGAGGTTGTTCATGAGGCCGATGTATTCCTGCCGGGTGCGGTTGGCCAAGCGTGGGTTGCCTTGCCTTTCCCGGCCGATCGTGGAGGTGGTGTTGCCGCGGTAGTCGTGGCCCGGGTGGACGACGGTATCGTCCGGCAGCGTGAAGAGCTTTCGAGTGATGGAGTCGAATTGATCGCCGGCGTCCCCCCCGGCGAAGTCGGTGCGTCCGGAGCCGCCGATGAAGAGGGTGTCGCCGGTGAGGACGTTCCCTTCCGCCACCAGGCTCATGCCGTCGGGCGTGTGTCCGGGAGTATGAAGCACACGCACCGTGAGATCGCCGACGCGGACTTCGTCGCCGTCTTCCAGATGGACGTCCACGGCCGGGCTCGGCGCCCATTTCTGCATGGCGAACCGCGACCCGACCAGGAACCGCAGTTGTGGACACCCGCTTGGATGATCGGCGTGGGTGTGAGTGTCGATGGCCAGGTCCAGCGCGAGGCGGTGGTAGGCGAGCACCCCGATATATCGGTCCACATGGACATGGAGGGGGTCTACCAGGATCGCGTGTCCCCTGCCCTCGTCGGCCAGCAGATATGTCTTGCAGCTTCCACCGTTGAGCTCGCGCAGGATCATGGCCCTCTCATCGGTGTGGCAGCGGCGTACCGAGCAGATTACCGGCAATCTGCGCGGTACAGCCGCTACGTGTCAGAAGTAACGCCAGAGCCACCATTTCTCGAACAAGACCTTGCTCCAGTAGATCGTTCGAGAAGGGCCCCAGGAGCGTGAGTCGGTGCCGCCGAAGGGCGGCCATCCCTGAGGGTAGGTCGTGCGGTTGGCGGCGGCGCGTCCCGCGCCGCAGGACAGCAGTCATATGGTGTGGAGGTGCAGGGTCGACAGCTCCCCTTCCCCGGTGATCTCCGCCACCAGATTGTCCGCCACTACGTCGGCCTCCTGGTGCGCCACGCCGCCGGCTTTGGAGGCCGGCATGTCGGCGCAGTCGCCGATGGCGTAGACATTGTCCCACTTGGTCTCCAGCGTATCGTAGTCCACCTGTATGCCGGCCTCCCGCTCCGCCAGACCGCAGTCGTAGAGCACCTTGGCGGGGCGGTGCGGCGGCACCATGAACAGCAGATCGTAGGACAGCTCGTAGCCGTAGAGGCCCTTCACTGTCTTTTTCTCCGCGTCGATGGACTGCACGATGAAATCGTAGTGGATGGTCACGTGGCGCTTCTTGCTCTGAGCGTCCATCCACACCGAGGGCGTGTGCTCCTCGCCGGCTGGCTCGGGCTCCCGTGTGAAGTACCGGAGATCCACCAAGTCGCGGATGTTGCGTTCCTTGAAGTAGCTGTCGAGCATCCACTGGGCTTCATAAGGGGCGGGCGGACAGCGGTACGGGCCCAGCGGGACTCCCACCAGCAAACGTCCCTCGCGGAAATTATCGAGGGTGGTCTTGAGACTCAGGGCCGCGTCCATTTCCCATGGGTGGTTCGCTCCTTCGGCGAAACCGGGAAGCAGGTCGGGCCTGACCTCGAGGCCCAAGGACACGATCAGGTAGTCATAGGGGATGGCGGTGCTTTCGAGGATGACCTGCTGGCGGCCGGGGTCGATCCCCAGGATCTCCGCCTGGAGTACCCGGATGTTGCGCTTCTCCAGCCGCTTGAGCTTCCGTGTGATATCCTCGGGCCGGCGCTGCCCCACCATCACGAACAGGAAAGCCGGCATGTAGACGTGATCGGCCCGGCGGTCGATGAGGGTCACGTCATGGTCCTCGCCGAGGGTGCGGCCGAGCTTGGTGGCCGCGACGATTCCGCCGCTGCCGCCGCCGAGCACGACGATCTGTTTGCGTCCGTTGTGGTAGTGCATCCCCGATCCTGTTGCGCCGCGGAAGGTCGTGGCCGTCAAGGGGCCTTTTGCTGTCGCCGTCTGGCGCGAAGAGCGAGGCCCCTCAGGTTACGCATGCGCCGGTCCCGCCACAAGCGTTGTTCCTGCCGCCCTTCTTCGGTCAGTTCGGACTCGAACCGCGAAGTGCCACGGATCAAGAGCAACACCAGAAAATCGGAACAAGCCTTGACCTGCTCCGTAACCCACGTGAAGAGTCCACCGTACATGAGACAAGAGGCTAGCGAAGGAAGGTGTCTTCCTGGGCCAGTTGGACCGCGGCCTGGTCGAAGGCGACCTCGTCTGGCTCTCCCTCGCCCAGTATGCCGATCTGGGTCAGGAACTGTCCGATCTGGACGTGGTCCCGAGGATTCACCGGGGAATAAGGCCGGGCCGGGTCGCCGATATCGACCCCAAAGTGCTTCAGAGCGGATTTCATGATCGGCGGCAGTCCGTAGGCGCCCCACTTTCCGGGAAAGAGCGTGAAACAACGCTGCCAGTAACGCGCCCTGTCGATGTCGCCGTCCCGGAACGCACGGATGACCCGGGCGCCGATGCGCGTGCCCGGCGGCGGCATGGTGGCGCCGGCACCTCCCATCAGGAGCGTCGTCAGCAACGGCTGCATGGTGGTGAAGTAGTTGGCCTTGCCGGCGAGCTGAATTTGCTCGATGAGCCGCGTAATCTTGGTGATGTCACGCGAGCTTTCCTTGAAGTAGTCGATCTTGTTCAACTCGCTCAACCGCACGAAGGCGTCCAGCGGGGGATCGGCGCCCGGTCCGGGGTTGTGATAAGCGACGATGGGCAAAGGGCTGACCGACGCCACTTCGGTGAAGAACCGGACCAAGTCCGCAATGGTAGGCTGGCCGCCCCACGGACGGATGGGCATCAGCACCTGGATGAGGTCGCCGCCCACCGCCGCGGCATGCTCCGCCAAGTCGAGGATGGTGTCGATGGAATGGCTCGACGCTCCGAGAATGACGGGTACGCGCTTGTTGATGATCTCGGTGGCGCGCCGCATGACCTCCTTGCGGTCCTGGAGAGAAAGGACAGTGTACTCCGATGCTTCGACCGCGGCCACGGAAATGGCGTCGCAATCGGCGACGAGAAATTCGATTTCCCGCGCCAAGGCGTCATAATCCACCTTCCCGTCGTCCGTGAACGGAGTCAGCGCCGCTCCAATGATTCCTCTGATTGGGCTCGCCAGCATCCATCACCTCTGTTGGAATTTAATAACGATAATGAAAGGTTACCATGCAGTTGGAAGAGGTTGGCTCAACTTCTGCTAAATCTCTGCGACAATTCTTGCATGGGCTGCATCGCTTCCTTGCACCTTGAGCGGCAGCGCCATGATACGGCTCTTCCGGCCCGCAATGGCGGAGAGATTAGTTACGTTCTCCGCGATCAGGACGTCGTTTCCCAGCAGCGTCCGATGTACCGGAAAGCCGAATCCTTTGGGCCGCAACGGGGTGGGCAGGTCCACCGTGATGCAGTCGATGCCGAACAACTTCACCCCATGCTCAACGATCCATTCCGCCGCATCGACGGATAGATAGGGGTGCATGTTGTATTCTTCGCTTTCGAATTTCTCGTCCCATCCCGTGTGCAGCATGAGGATATCGCCCGGTTCGACGGCGACTCCCGAGCCTTCGAGGTCCGTAGAGGTGACTTCCTCTCCTCCGGCCCTCTCCACCGAGATGACCACGCCCGGTCCGACAAAAGCGTCGAGGGACAACTCCTCGATGGACTTGCCGTCGGGAACGATGTGTACCGGCGCATCCACGTGGGTCCCGGCATGACACGGGAGGTTGATTTCGGTAACGTTGAGCGGATGGCCCTTGCCGAGGTCGAAAAATCGCTGCACGTGCACGTCCGGGAGTACCGGGATCTTGGGCATGCCGTCGTAGATGAGCCGTGAGAGATCAATCATGGACATGATCATGTTCCTGAAGGGTTTACCCAGGAGCCGTTGCGCCAGCCGGCGTAAATGGGGTCCTTGTCGACGAAGGCTCTCTTGATGCCGTCGAACGCCAGCCAGAACTGGTCCAGGGTCTTGTGTATCGACTGGAGCACCACTTCCTGTTGCTGATCGGTGACGGCGTACTTGCGCACCGCCTCGGGACCCACCTTCATGTGCTCTTCGTCCACCCCCATGTGGAGGGTCCAGTAGCGGATGTCATCGCTCTCCCGGTGGAAGCCGTAGTGGGTGGTCAGACCGGTGACGATGCGGCTCATGCGCTCGCTCGCGGTCCCTTCCAGGCAGAAACCCTGGCAGGCGTACAGTTCCAGCCACGAGCGCTGGTACATGAGCAACTCTCTCCAATCGAGAAACGCGGAGGTTTCGGGCAGCGGCTGAACCGAGTCCAGCTCGTCCTTGGAGCGGTAACCACAAGCCATGGCGAACCGGATGAAAAGGCCGCGGTGGCTGTCGGTCCCGGAGATCTCGCCGGTACCCTCCTCCACCACGTTCTCGATCCACATCCGCTCCAGTTCGGGGTCGTCGGGGCAACGTCCCAACATGGCCGCGATGGGCTTGGGAAAGGGTTTGGGGAAGAAGAGATAGAACTGACCCACGAAACCCTTGAGTGCTTCGCGATCGAGTTCGCCCCGTTCGATCATCCCGATCAACGGGTTGTCCTTGGAGTGCTTCGTACGAATGGACTCTTGAATCTCCTGAACAAAGGCATCGCCGGAAAGAGGCATGGAATCTGCTCCTGAATCACATGGGATTCTCGTTGGAGGTGACCGTTTCGATGCCGTGTCGTGCGGCGTCGGGAACGGAAGTGGACTTCTTCAACGAAGTCGATTTGTTACTTGAAAGTCGGACGGATCGCAACCTGTTCGAGGGCACGGCGCCCGCCGGATCCTCAGTCGAGTCCGTAGAACCGCCGGGCGTTGTTCCCCAATATGTTTTGTTTGGCTTCCTCTGACAGATCGGTGCGCTCCCAGATCAGCGACCCCGATTCCGGCCAGCTCATGTCCCAATGAGGATAGTCCGAAGCATACATGACGGTCTCGGAGCCGATCTCCCCGACCACGTACCCGATGGTTTTCTCGTCGGGCTCGCAGCCATAGAACACGTTCCTGCTGGTGATGTAATGACTAGGCTCCTTTTTGCACTCCGGCGCTTCCACGGCGCCGCGCTTCTCCCACTCCTCGTCCATGCGGTCCGACCAGTAGGGGATCCAGCCGCAGCCGATCTCGAGAAACCCCAGCTTCAGGTCCGGGAACATCTCGGGAACGCCGCCGAAGACCATCCCCGTAAGCTGGCGCAGCACCGGGAACGGATGGCCCGTGGTGTGGATGGAGATGAACTGGTCGAAGATCTCGCTGCCCGGCTCATCGCCGCCGAAGGCGTGGATCGCGAGCGGGGCGCCGATCTTCTGCGCCTCTTCGTAGAGCGGATGGTACTCGGGTGAGCCGAAGTTCCTGGCGTGGCCCTGGGCCGCCAGCATCCCCCCCACCAACCCCAACTCGGTGACCGCATAGCGCAGTTCCTCCGCAACGGCCGCCGGAGCGTTGACCGGCAGGTTCGCCACCGCCTTGAGGCGCGGCGAGGCCTTGCAGTAATTGGCGATGAACTCGTTGTAGGCGCGGCATAACTGCGTCTGGTAGACGGGCTCGCGAATGCGGCCGATGCCAAGTCCGCTGGTCGGGTACATGACCGCGGTGTGGATCTCCTGGGTATCCATGGCCGCCAGCCGCTCCTCGTGCTTGACGCCCGCGTGCCCCAAGGTGCCGCCGAGGTTGCGATCGTAGGTCTCTCGCGGAATGAACGGTGGACGTCGATTCCGAAACGCTTCTCCGAGGAAGGGCTTGACGAGCTCGTCGTTGTCTCGCGCGTGGGCATCCGCGTCGACTACCTTGACCGCCGGGTCGATTTTCCCCATGTTCTTCTCCCTTGATGAGATAACCTGGGCACAGCGTTTGAATCCAGAACTATCACCTTCGCTCCGGAAAGCAAATCGACATCAAGGGCACGGGCGGGTTTGAAACCCGCCCGTGCAACCACATCCGGCGCCGGAGGCAAAGCCATCGGCGCCTCCCGGATGTTTCTCGTGGCAGCCTCCGTTCAGGTCTCGGCGCCGTGTTCCCGGTTCGGGATGGTGATCACCGGCTCCACCTCGCGCAACTCCTCCAGCGGAATGTGGCAGGCGATGAAGTGGCCTTCGGTGTCGAGTCGTACGGGCGGTGGCTCGTCGTCGCAGAGGCTGCCGACCTTGCGCTGGCATCGAGTTGAGAACGGGCATCCCTTAGGCGGATCGAGCGGGCTCGGCAGATTACCTTCCAGCACGATCCGCCGCTTCTCCACCTCCGGGTCGGCGATGGGCACGGCCGAGAGCAGCGCCTCGGTATAGGGGTGATAGGGCGGTGCGAAGACTTCTTCGGTCGTCCCCCGTTCCATGATCCGACCCAGATACATGACCACCACGCGGTCAGAAAGATAGCGCACCGCGGACAGGTCGTGGCTGATGAACAGCAGCGTGGTGCGGTGCTCGCGCTGGATGTCCATCAGAAGCTCCGTCACCGCCGCGGCGACGGACACGTCCAGTGCCGAGATGGGCTCGTCCGCGATGACCGTCCTAGGGTTGCCGGCGAAGGCCCGGGCAATGCCGACGCGCTGCTTCTGTCCGCCGGAGAGCTGGCGCGGCTTGCGGGTGGTAAAGGCGCGCGGCAACTTCACCGTATCCAGCAGCTTGTGAACCCGCTCCTGGATCCTGGCCGGATCGGACTCGATGCCGAACCGTTTGATGACCCTTCCGATCTGGTAGCCGACGGAGTGGGACGGGTTGAGCGTGTCGTTGGGGTTCTGGAACACCATCTGCAGCGACGCGAGCTGCTCCGGGGTACGCTTCTGGACCTCGATGCTGCCAAGATCGGTGCCGTCCAGCCGCACCACGCCGTCCGTGGCGGTCTCCAGACCCACCAGGACCTTGGCGAAGGTGGACTTGCCGCAGCCCGACTCGCCGACGATGGCCACCGTCTCCCCTTCCCCGGCGTCGAAGCTGATGCTTTCGTTGGCCTTGACCTGGCGCACGGATTCGCCGGAGATGATCGCCGCCAGCGAGCTCTCCTTGACGTCGTAGTACTTGCGCATGTTGTCGACTTCGAGAACGGTGGCGCCCACCTCGATGGGCTCGCGGATGGTCCCGTTGCTTACGGCCGCGTCGCGGTCGATCTCGTTCCAGCGCAGGCACCGAACCCGGTGCGCCGGGTCGTCATCGGTGTGCACGTCCTCCATCGGGATAGGGTCGTTGTCGCAACGTCCGGCCTCGAAGGACTCGCAGCGGGGCCCGAAATAGCAGCCCTTGGGGCGCTGGTGCGGCAACGGCAATTGACCCTTGATCGCCGTCAGCGGACGCGCGTTCTTGTCGGCGTGGGGCAGCGGAATGCAACCGAACAGCCCATGGGTGTAGGGGTGCCTGGGCCAGGAGAATATGGAATCGATATGGCCTTCCTCCACCACCTCTCCCGAGTACATCACACAGATCCGGTCGCAGACCTCGAGCATCAACCCCAGGTTGTGGGAGATGTAGAGCAGCGACGCGCCGGATTCCTTGCTGAGCTCGGCGATGAGCTCCACGATCCCCGCCTCCACCGTGACATCCAGGGCCGTGGTGGGCTCGTCCAGCAACAGCAGCGCCGGTCGCGACAAGAGCGCCATGGCGATCACCACCCGCTGCTGCTGGCCGCCGGACACTTGGTGCGGGTAAGAGTCCATCAGGCGTTTCGGGTCCGGGATGTTCACCGCCGCCAGCATGTCGAAGGAGCGCTGGAAGGCCTCTTCCTCGCTCACGCCCTCGTGGATCATGGGCACTTCCATGAGTTGGGCGGCAATGGTCAGGCTCGGATTGAGCGCGGCCATGGGCTCCTGATAGATCATGGAGATATCCTTGCCGCGGACCCGCCGGATCTCCTCCTCGGTCAACCCGGACATGTCCCGGCCCTTGAACTTGATGGCGCCTCCGACGATGTCGCCGTTCTTGCCCATGTAACGCATGATGCCGTTGGCGACCGTGGACTTGCCGCAGCCGGACTCACCCACCAGGCCCACGGATTCGCCTTTTCGGATGGTGAGATCGAAGTCCATGACCGCGGGGATTTCTCCGGCCCGGGTGTAGTAGCTGAGCCGGAGGCCGGAGATATCGAGAACCGGCGTCTCTTCGTTGTAGTCGGCCATCACGTTCCTCCCGAGTCTTCGGTTAGTCCTTCAACGACACTTCGCGCAGTCCGTCGGCCAGCAGGTTGAAGCCCAGCACCAAAAGAGAAACCGCGCATGCGGGCAGGATTGCCATGTGGGGGAAACCGCCCGTCACGAAGGCACGGGTCTCCGTGATCATGCCGCCCCAGTCGGGGTCCGGCGGCGGCAGGCCGAGACCGAGGAAGCCCAGCGCCCCGATGGTGATGGTCGTGTAGCCCATGCGCAGACAGAAATCGACGATCAGCGGGCTGCGGGCGTTGGGCAGGATCTCCACCAGCATGATGTACCAGGGCCCTTCGCCGCGGGTCTGCGACGCGGCGATGTAGTCACGGGTGGCGATGTCCAGGGTGACGCCGCGCACGATGCGCATGATGCCCGGCGAGGACGCGAACACGACCGCGAAGATGATGTTGAGCCCCGAAGCGCCGACCTTGGCGATGATCAGCACGTACAGGACCATGATCGGAAAGGAGAGAATCACGTTGGCGACGAACGAGATGATCTCGTCCAGGTAGCCGCGGAAGTAGCCGGCCGCCAAGCCCATGGCGACGCCGACAATATACGCGGAAATCGTCGCCACGGTGGCATAGAACAGCACCCGCTGGCCGCCCCAGATGATCCTCGAAAGGATATCGCGGCCCAGGTGGTCGGTGCCCAACAGGAACAGGCCGCCATCCGGGGCTGCCGTGCCCGGGAGGGCGAAGGGCAGGATCGTCGCGTTGGGGTCATGGGGCGCGACGAGCGGCGCGAAAATCGCCAGCAGGACAAAGAACAGCACGATCAATGCGCCGAACAGGCCGACGGGGCTCTCCCGCAGGAGCGCCACCGACTTGACCGCGTTCAGGATCGCCGAACCCGGCCTGACGAGAGGGACGTTGGTGGTATCACTGGCCATGCTTCCCTCCTCACTTGAACCGGATTCTCGGGTTGAGGTACGTGTACCCGAGGTCACCGATGGTCTGGGTGAAGACCGCCACGAACACCGCCGCGGTGCCGCAGGCCTCGATCACGAAGATGTCGCGGCGCAACGCCGCTTCCAGCAGCAGCGCGCCGAATCCCTTGTAGCCGAAGGCGAATTCGGTCACGACAACCCCTGACAGCAGCCAGTTGATCTGCAGCATGATGACCGTGAACGGGGCGATCAACGCGTTCCGCAGGGCGTGTTTCATGATGATGTGCCGGTAGGGCAACCCCTTGAGCATGGCGGTGCGGATATAGGGATTGGTCATCACCTCCGCCATCGAGGCCCGTGTCATCCGCGCCACGTAGCCGAATCCATAGAGGGTCAGCACCATCACCGGAAGGATCAGCTCGACGACGTTGAAACCCGACGTCATGGACGATGTCCCCGGAAGCCAGCCGAGCGAGAAGACAAAGATCCAGGCGAGCAGGACGGCGCTGGCGTATTCCGGAATGGAGGTGGTCGTGATGGAGAAGACCGAGATCACCCGGTCCTGCATCGAGCCTTCCTTCATGCCGGCCAGCACGCCCAGCGTCAGGGCGACAAGGACCATGACGACGAAGGTGACGCCGGCGAGGATGCCGGTGTTGCCGAGCCGGTCCCAGAAGATCTCGTTCACCGGCCGCTTGTAGATGATGGAGTCCCCGAGGTCGCCGGACGCCATCCGCCCGATCCATTCCACGTAGCGGACCAGGAGCGGCCGGTCATAGCCGTTCTGCGTGATCCAGGCGTCGAGCTGCTGGTCCTGGGCATAGGGTCCCAGGACGCTGCGCGCGATGAGCCGGGGGTCGCCCTCGTTCATGAGAAAAAGAAGCAACGCGACGACCAGCATGATGAGGATCATCATGCCGACGCGTCGCAGGATCAGTTGGGCCATGTCAGCCTCCCGTGCTCAGCCACTGGATTCGGCCGGCCTACGCATATCCGACCAATCGGGAAAGGCGGCGCGGGAGCCCGAGGACTCCCGCGTCGGTGCGTACCTGGCCGGGATTTCCCACACTGAAACCCGTGAGAAATCCGGCCTAACCTTCCAGCCACACGTTCTGAAACTGGTGGTACAGCGTCGGATGGGTGCTGTGTCCCTTGACCCGCTTGTTGGCCGCCTTGAAGACCGAGCGCCAGAAGGGCTGCGGGATGATCGCGTCGTCCTGGAGGATCTTCTCGCAGACGGCGATCTTCTTCTTGCGCTCGTTGACGTCGAGGGTGGCCTCGGCGTCGTCGAGCGCGGCGTCGAACCTGGGGTTGTTGTAGGCGGTCTCGTTCCAGGGCACGCCGGACCGGTAGGCGAGGCCGAGCACCATGGTGCCCAGCGGACGGTGCGTCCACGCTGTGTAGCCCCAGGGCGCCTTGTCCCAGACATCCCAGTACTGGTTGGCCGGCATCTTGTTGATCTTCAGGTTGATGCCCGCGGGAGCGAGCTGGTTCTTGAAGATGGCGCAGGCGTCGGTCATCCACGAGCCTTCGGTATCGCCGTTGGCGATCTCGACGGTCAGGCCGCTCTTGTAGCCGGCTTCCGCCAGCAGCTTCCTGGCTTTCTCGATGTCCCGCTTGAGCGGCGGCAGCGCCGCGTATTCCGGATGGATCGGACCGACGTGATGGTTTTCGGCGACCTGGCCGAGACCCTTGAATGCCTTGTCCAGAATCTCCCCGTGGTCCATGCAGGCGGCGATGGCCTGGCGGACCTTGAGATTGTCGAACGGCTTATGGGTGACACGGAAACGCATGACCGCGGTCTGCGCCGTGGTTGACTCATGAAGGGCCACGAACGGCAGACGCTTCACCGTGGTGATGGCGTTGTTGGGCAGGCGGAAGACCATGTCCACCTGCTGCGATGCGAGGGCCGCGACCCAGGCATTGGTATCTTCGCCGTGGTCGTAGTAGTGGATCTCGTCCAGATGGAACGGTCCGGCCCACCATTTCCGCGCCTTTTTGAGGATCGCCCGTTCCCCGACCGCGAACGACTCCAGCTTCATCGGACCGGTGCCAACGGGATTCTTGGACAGGTCGGCGGCGTAGTCCTTGCCGAAGCCCCTGTGCACGATGGCGGCGGGATAGTTGTAGAAGTTCTCCGGCATGGCCAGAGCGGCCTTCTTGAGATTGAACCGGATGGTGTAATCGTCGATGACTTCGACGGCGTTGGCGACGCCGCGCTTCTTGCCGTCGGCGCCTTCCTCAACCATGGCGCTGAAGAGGCCGAGATTCGACGAGCCGGTTTTCGGATCGAGCCAGCGGTTGACCGTGTGGGCGACGTCGGTGGAAGTGAACTTGTCGCCGTTCGACCAGGTCACGTCGTCCCGCAGATGGAACACCCAGGTCTTGAGGTCGTCCGAGGCCTCCCATCTCCTGGCGAGATAGGGAACCGTGACGTTGTCCCCCCTGGTCCGGGTCAGGTACTCCACGAGAAACCGGGCGACGTTGGACTTCTCCGTCCAGTCGAAGCTGGCCGGATCGGTGACCTCCATAATCCGCATGGAGACCCGGAGCGTCCCCCCCGGTTTCGGAGTCGCCGCCGACACGGACGTGGGGAACGAGCCCCCGAGGAGCTTGTCGGCGGTGGTGTACGCCATGGCCGCGGTCATACCGAGTAGTGCCGACTGGCGGAGAAAGTCGCGCCGGGTGATCTTCCTGGTGCGGAGTTGGTCGCACAGTTCCGGCAGATAGCTGTGCGTGTCCGCACCAAGCGCGCGCTCCGACGGCAGCGTGTAGCGCCGCGCGTCCCGGCTCAGGATCTTCTTGTCACTCATGCATGCAACCTCCGTTTGACTCGACTGCCGGGTCGGTCGCCGCGCGAATGCCGCAGGGCAACAGTGAGGACAGGCGCCTGGCCAATGCCCTTGGTCCAGCAGACCACTGCAGGAAAGCCGTAAGACTATGCCCTTCCGGTATGGAATTCAAGCCGGTTTTCTGCGATTGTGGGTCCATGGAAACGTCGGCCGGCCAGCGCACGTTGCGAATCATCGGGCAGGCGACGCCCGCGGTCGAGGGTGCGGAGAAGGTCACCGCCGAGGCGCGTTACCTCGAGGATCTTCAGACCCCCGGCATGCTCTACGGCAAGATCTGCCGAAGTCCTCTGCCGCACGCCAGGATTCTCGACATCGACACTTCCCGGGCCGAACGGCTGCCGGGGGTGATCTCGGTCATCACCGCGCGGGACCTGCCCGACATCAAGTTCAGCTTCGTCCCGGAACTGGCGGACAAGACGCCGCTGTGCGGGCCGGGGCGCACCGTACGCTACGCCGGCGACGAGGTGGCGGCGGTGGCGGCAGTGGACGAGCACACCGCCGAGGAAGGCGCGCGCCTCATCGAGGTAGCGTACGAGCCCCTGGAGCCGGTGCTGGACGTGGATGCCGCGCTGTCGCCGGATTCTCCCGAGGTCCACGACGGTGGCAACGTCGCCTACGAAGTGCACCAGGTGGAAGGCGAGGTCGAGGCGGCGTTCAGAGGCTGCGACGTGGTGCTGGAAGAGGAGTTCCAGACCACGCGCCAATCGCATGCGGTGATGGAGACCCGCGGCTGCATCGCCCACTACACCGCCACCGGTCAGCTCACCGTGTGGCACCAGACCCAGGCGCCGCACACCCTGCGCGGCGAGATCGCCCGGGCGCTGGGCATCCCGCAACGGCAGGTCCGGGTGATCCAGCCCGAGACCGGCGGCGGCTTCGGCTCCCGGCTGGTGATGAACGTCATGGTGCCCATCGCCGCGGTGCTGTCCAGGAAGTCGGGCCGCCCGGTGCGCATCGTCAACACGCGGGACGAGGAGTTCCGCTGCGCCGGCGCCCGGTACGCCTACCGCTTCAGGCTCAGGCTGGGCTGCACCAAAGACGGCGTCATCCGCGCCAAGAGTCTCCGGGTCATCGGGGACAACGGCGCCTACAACGACAAGGGCGTTTCCACTATCAACTTCATCACCCTGGGGTTCTTCGCCTCCTATGACCTCCACCGGCCGGCGAAGTCGGTGGATGCCAGACTGGTCTACACCAACAAGCCGCCGGGGGGCGCTTTCCGCGGGTTCGGCCATGCCGAGGAGGGTTTCGCGTTCGAATCCACCCTCGACGCCATGGCCGAGCGCTTGGGCATGGACCCGGCGGAGATACGACTCAGGAACCTCAGGCGAGCCGGCGAGCGGGCCTGCATGGAACGCGCGAGCCGGTTCATGCTTCCGTACAAGAGAAACGCAGGGAAGACGACCTCGGGCGGCAAGCGGACGGGTGTCGGCGTGGCGTTCCTCTCCGAGACCGGCGGCGGCCTGCGCTACTACCGGCAGAATTCGACGGAGGCCATCGTCAAGGTGGAACGGGACGGTGCCGTGGGGGTCATCGCCCCTATCGCCGATACCGGCACCGGCACCCGGACGGTGATGGCCCAGATCGCGGCCGAGCAGCTCGGGGTCTCGGTGGACCGGGTCCGGCTCTCCCACAACGATACCGACGTGATCCCCTACGATCTCGGCACTTGGGCCAGCCGCACCACTTACGTGTGCGGCAATGCCGTGGCCGCGGCCGCCGCCGACGCCCGGCGGCGTCTGGCCGAAATCGCGGCGGCGATGCTGGAGGCCGCGCCCGAAACGCTGGAGTTCGGCGGCGGCCGGGTGTCGGCCACGGTGGAGCCCGGCGGGCAGGTTTCCTTCGACGACGTGGTCAGCGAGGCCTACGACCGCCGAGGCATGCTGATCATCGGCAAGGGAGGTTTTGTCGACCCGGAAGCCACCCGGTTCGACCTGACCGACTACGAATCCGCGGCCCCCGTCATTGCGGCATGCTGTCACGTGGCCGAAGTCCGGGTGGACACGGACACCGGGACGGTGGAACTGTTGCGCTACGTTGCGGTCCACGACGTCGGCAAGGTCATCAACCCGCTGGGGCTCCTGGGACAGATCGAGGGCGGCGTGGCCCAGGGCCTGGGCTTCGCCCTTTACGAAGACCTGGTGGTGGACGGCGGCCAGGTGCTCAACCCGAACCTGGTGGACTACCGCCTGCCCGCCTTCTCCGCCATGCCGAAACGGCTGGACTGCGTCGTGGTGGAAGGTGATGCTTCCGAGGGCCCCTACGGCGCCAAGGGCATCGGCGAACTCCCCTTCGGCCCGGTGGCGCCCGCCATCGCCAACGCCATATACGACGCGGTGGGGGTGCGGCCGAAGGCGCTGCCCATGACCCCCGAGCGAATATTGCGTGGATGGGAAACTCGCCCGCGCACGGGCAATCCTGGCTAATACGGCCGGCGCCGTGATACGGATGAGGGACGATGCGTGACCTGCCCACACGATGGGGCCTGAGCCTCCCCAACCGCGGGGTGCTGTTCGGGCTCGCCACGGTGGATGACCTCTTCGCGTCCGCTACGCTGGCGGAGGAGTCTGGTGCCTTCGAATCCGTCTGGGTGGGCGACAGCTTCATCCACAAGCCCCGCCTCGATTCCATTGTCATGCTCTCGAACCTGGCGGCGCGGACCAGGCGCGCGCGGCTGGGCACCATCTGCATGGCCACCTTTCCGTTGCGTCACCCGGTGGAGTTGGCGATCCAGTGGGCCAGCCTGGACCATGTCTCCGGCGGCCGCACCGTGCTGGGCGCCTGCATCGGCGGCGGCCACGGGCCCGAGCTCCGGGCCTTCGGACAGACTTCCGGAGAGCGGGCGCCCCGGCTGGAAGAAGGCGTGGCTTTGCTGCGCGCGCTGTGGGGCGGTGAGCGGGTCCACCATCGCGGACGCTTCTACACCCTGGAAGACTACGATATCCTGCCCAAGCCGGTGCAGCGCCCCTGCCCCATCTGGATCGCCGTCAATCCGCGGCAACCCATGGCCAATAGTCCATTGGTCAAGCGCGCGTTGGAACGGGCCATACGACTGGGCGACGGCTACATGACGGATGCGGTGGCGCCGGACGAGTTTCGCCGCCGTTGGGATTTCATGCAGGAAACCGCGAAGCGACAAGGCCGTGACCTGAGCCGCTTCGAGACCTGCATCCACGGCATGATCAACATCAACGAGGACAAGCAGGCGGCCTACGAGGAGTCGAAGCACTACTTTCGCGAGTACTACACGCCGTCGTGGCCCACCGACGACGTCATCAACATCTGGCTGGCCCACGGGCCCCCGGAGGAGTGCGCGGCGCTGCTCCGGGAATGGCTGGACATGGGCATCACCACGCCGGTGCTGCGCTTTACCGGACACGACCAATTGGCGCAGATCCGCCGTTTCGTGGAAGAGGTGCTTCCACTCATCCAGGGGGCTGCTCGATGAACCCGAATCTGCGAGATTTTCTCCGCTCGGTGCGTGAGACGGGACCCGAGAACTACGTCGAGGTGACGCAGCCGCTGGACCCCTACCTGGAGGTCGGCATCATCCAGCACAAGCTGGCGGCCGAAGGGCGGAGCCCGGTGATCTACTGTCCCGAGATCAAGGGCAGCTCGCTGCCGCTGGTAACCAACATGTTCGGCTCCTTCGATCTTCTGGCCTGGGGACTGGGCTGCGACCCGCGCACCATGACCCGGTTGGAGATCTACGACGTGCTGCGCGGCAAGTTGGCGCGACGAGAAGACCCGGTGTGGGTCGCCGAGGAGAACGCGCCGGTCAAGGAAAAGAAGCTCGTCGGCGACGCTGTGGACCTGGAGGTGCTGCCCGTCATCCACAACTCAAGGCTGGACGCCGGAAAGTACGTCAGCGCCGGGTTCATGATCGCCCGGTGGCCAGACACGGGCGTTCCCAACGCGGGCATCTACCGCCACATGGTCATGGGCCGGAACCGGCTCGGCTGCATGATCAATCCCGGCAACGACGGCGCCTACATCGCCCGGCGTTGCGCGGAGCTCGGCAAGCCCATGGAGATCGCCCTGGTGGTCGGCCACCACTCCGCGGTGCTACAGGCTTCCCTGGGCAAGGGGGTGGTGGAGTTCGATCTCATGGGCGGCTATCTGGGGGAACCGCTGGAGGTCGTCAGGGGCGAGACCGTGGACCTGCCGGTGCCGGCCGAGGCGGAGATCGTCATCGAAGGGACCATCGATCCCACGGTCATGGCCACCGACGGCCCCTACGCCGAGTATTTGGGCTATTACGGCGTCGGCGACAAGCCCTGTTACGTCATCGACGTGAGCGCCGTCACCATGCGCCGGGACGCCATCTACCATCACCTGGACTCGGCCCACATCGAGCATAACCTGGCCCCCGCCATGAGCGCCGAGATGAGCCTCTACGACCGGCTCCGGGCGCAGTTCCCCACCCTCAAGGCGGTGAACATCATGGGCTGGCTGGGCACCTACATCTCGTTGCGGCAGCGGGTTCCCGGCGAGGGCAAGCAGGCCGGGCTGGTGGCCGTGGCCACCGACAACTACGCCAAGACCGCGGTGGTGGTGGACGACGACGTGGACATCGGCAGCGAGAGGGAGGTGGCCTGGGCCATCAACACCCGCATGGTCGCGGATCAGGATCTGTTGATCATGCCAGGGGTCAAGGGCGCGCATCTCGATCCGGTGTCCTACAACGAGGCCCGCACCGGCCGGGGGCCCATGACCACCCACTTGGTCATCGACGCCACCCGCCCGGTGGAAAAGGAGTTCGAAACGAAGATCGAGCCGGACAGGGAGTTGTGGGAGAAGATCGACCTGAAGGAGTACCTGAAACCCTGACGCGCCATTGACAAAGAACAGACCACGAACTACTATTCGTCGTTCTTTGCATTTCACGAGAACTCTAATGCTTTCGTTGCCGGTTGGTGAGACCGGCTACCAGTCAAAGGAGGCAGATAATGCGACGCTATACATGGACGGCATTGTTGACGATTGCGCTTGTGAGTTCCCTGGCCCTCGAGGCTGCGGCCAAGGATCTTCACAAGATCAAGGTGACCGCCGGCCGGAACAGCATCATCTCGATGCTCTATCTGTCGGGAGAGATGGCCGGGATCTTCGAGAAGCACGGCATCGACGCGGACGTGGACGTGCGCCCCTTCAAGGGACACATGGCCGCGCTGCCCGCCAAGGAGGTACCCTGCTCGTCGTATGCCGGCACCGCGGCCATCGCCAGGATCACCAAGGGGCTTGACTTCGTCATCATCGGAGGCGGGCTGACCGTGATGCAGGAAGTCTTCGTCAAGAAGGACAGCCCGGTCCGGTCCATCGGGGATCTCCGGGGCAAGAAATACGGCACCTGGTCCACCGGCGCCGGCGCTTTCAAGGCCACCCGGGCGGTCATCATGGACGGCCACGGCATCGACGTGCTGAACAAGAAGGACATGGAACTGGTTCAGGCGGCGGCTCCCGCGCTGCTGGCCTTGCTGGGTCGCGGCGACGTGGATTCCATGTTCAACATCAGTTCGCTGACCGTCAGGGCGGCGTCGCAGCCCGACAAGTACCGGTCGGTGTTCGCACCCAACGACTATTGGAAGAAAAAGGCCGGCCAGCCCATCGTGTGGTCCGCGCCGCTGGTCTGCTGGCGGGAATGGGTTGACGCGGACAGGAATCGGGCGAAAAGCTTCGCGGCCGCGGTCATGGAGTCCATGCGCTGGCTCAGGAACCCCGGGAACTTCGACCAGGCCGAGGCCAAGTTCGCCAAGGTGACCGGCATCAAGGACAAGGCCGAGGCGGGTGTCTACAGGGATTGGTTGCAGAAAGACAGGATATTCCTGGCCAAGTGGGATAAGGAGACCGTGGACGCCCAGTGGAACTTCCTCGAAATGGCCAAGCGGCGAGGCGTTCTGGACTTCGTTCCGGACAAGAAGAAACACGGGTTGATTCTCAACTAGTCGGAGTCGCGGCCTTCGGGTTCTCGGGACGGCTGCGGCCGCTCCGGGGACCCGGAGACTTCGCGCCCATCCCCGACAGGCTCTCTCCATGATCAAGGGCAGACCCGGTCTTGTGGCCGGGGTTCTTACGTTCGTCGGCTTCGTCGTACTGTGGCAGGTCGTATCGTTCCGGTTTCTGCCTGCCTTCCTGCCGGGTCCGCAGGAGCTCTTGGCCAGGTTGCTGGTTGTCTATTCGGAACCCGACAGCTACACTGTGGTCTGGGACACGCTCCGGCGGATCATTCTGGGTCTCATCGCCTCCATGATCATCGGCGGCATCGCCGGCCTGATCATGGGACTCCACAGACACGTGGAGGCGTTCCTGGACGGCTGGATCATGGTGCTGCTCACTTTCCCGGCGGTTTGCTGGGCCTTTCTGGCAGTATTGTGGTTCGGCCTCTCGGACGTCGGACCGGTCTTCACCACGGTACTCATCGTCTTTCCCTTCGTGGCACTCAACGTCTGGGAGGGGACCAAGGCCATCGACAAGGAAGTCATCGACATGGCCAAGGTCTACAAGGCGAACCGGTATCTGATCGTCCGCAAGGTAATCATACCGCAGCTCCTGCCCTATCTCTTCTCGTCCATGCGGATCGCGCTCTCGCTGTCCTGGAAAATCGTGCTGGTGGGAGAGGCCTTTGCCGTAGGCAGCGGCGTCGGTCAGAAGCTGATGATTCATTTTGAAGATACCAGTGTCGACCTGATGCTTGCCTGGGGTGTGAGCTTCATGGTCTTCATGGTCCTGGTGGATGTGTTGATATTCCGGTCCTGGGAGAGGCGTGCGTTCCGGTGGCGGCATCAGGTGGCCACCTGATCATTCGATACAGGTATTTTCATGGCTTCGACGGTCGTTCAGGTAGACAGCTTGACGAAGAAATTTCCGGCTCCGGGCGGCGGCGCGGAGTTCGTGGTGCTCGACGCATTGAGCCTTGACGTCAAGGAGGGCGAATTCGCCAGCCTCGTGGGTCCGTCCGGCTGCGGCAAGTCCACGCTTTTGAACGTCATCGCGGGTATCGAGCGGGACAACGGCGGCAGCGTCACGGTACACCCCGCGGCCCGGTCCCCGGACGGCAGCGCCCACGTCGGCTACGTTTTCCAGAGCGCCCGTCTGCTGAACTGGCTCACGGTGGAGGACAACATCCGGTTCGCGCTGGAGGCCCAGTCGGTGCCGCGCGAGCAATGGCGGGACCGCGTCGGCAAGTACCTCGACATGGTGGGGCTGGCGGGCCAGGAGCCGAACTATCCGCTGAATCTCTCGGGCGGGATGCAGCAACGGGTGGCCATTGCGCGCGCTTTGGCCATCGAGCCCGACATCCTGCTCATGGACGAGCCCTTCAGCCACTTGGACGAGATCACGGCGCGCAAGATGCGCATGGACCTGATGGACATCCTGGAAAGGGCGAAGACCACGATCCTGTTCGTCACCCACGACTTGCGGGAGGCCGTCTATCTTTCCGACGACGTGTACATGATGAGCACCAGGCCGGCGCGAATCTTCAAGCATGTGCACGTGGAGCTGCCGCGGCCCAGGCAACCCGAGGATCCGCGGTTGTTCGACATGGAGAAGGATCTGGTGCAGGAGTTCTTCGCGGTCCTGGAGCAACAGACCCGATGAAGATGCGTTTCTACATGAGGCTGGCGTCCATGGTGACGCTGGTGGTGTGTTGGTGGATCGCTTCCCTGTTCACGTCGCCGGAGGTCCTGCCGAGTCCGTACCGGATTCTTCTGACCATGGTGCGAATCCTTACGGAGGCGGGCCCCGAGGGCAACTCGGCCTTCTTTCACATCGGTATCACCTTGCTCCGCATCCTGATCGCGTTTGTGGCGGCCATGCTCGCGGGCATCGCCATCGGGCTGGCCATGGGGCTCCGCAAAACCGTGGAACATTCGCTGATGAGCCTGATCCCCCTGTTCCTGACCATACCCACCATCCTGATGGTCTTCCTGGCGGTGCTCTGGTTCGGGTTCAGCGAGAGCGGGAGCCTCGTAGCGGTCATGGCGGTGGTCACGCCCTTCGTGACTGTCAACATGGCGGAAGGCACCAAGGCCATGGACAAGAGCCTGATGGACATGGCCCAGTCCTTCAAGGCCAACAGGCGGATGCTGTTTCGCAAGGTTTACATACCCCAGCTCATGCCCTATCTCATGTCCGCGTTCCGGTACTCCTTCGGCATGACCTGGAAGATCGTGGCCTTGGCCGAGACCTTCGGCATCAAGTTCGGCATCGGCTACATGTTCTTCTTTTGGTTCGAGAGCTTCGACATGGAGCAGGTGCTGGCCTGGATCCTGCTCTTCGTGATCCTCATGCTGATCATCGAGTACGGGGTCATCGCCCGCTTCGAGCAGCGCGCCTTCGCTTGGCGCCGCACATTCTCCACTGCTGCGCTATAGTCCCCCACGAGGACAGGCTCCTGGTGTCGTGTCCGGTCAATTGGCAAGATGATTTACGGGTCTTTTGGCCGTCGGCCGCGTTACTCTTCCTCGCGTGGTATGGGCCACTGCTCGTCATCGCGCCTTGCCGACCACAAAAGATCCTGCGCAACTTGTCTTGCGAATTGACCGGACACGACACTAGCGGCCGTGCGCCTTGATCTCGGCCATGGAGAACGGTCCGGCTCCCATGACTTGGTGCAGTTCCCATTCGATCAGCTCGAACGTACAGAGTCCGGCCACGGTGTAGGGGTCGCCGCCGGCGATGCCTGCCGCCTCCTCCCGGGAGCCCGCGCGTATGAGGTAGATGCCGAGCTTGCGGTCCGGCGTCGGCCCGGACATGAGAATCTTCCCTGCCTCATGCTGCCGCTTCATCCACGACAGATGGTCATCCAGGGTTACGTTCCATTCGTCCCTGGGCTTGACCGCGCTCCTGAGTGCAATGAACCACATGCCCGTTTCTCCCTTGTCGCGCTCTACCCGGTCGCGCAGATGTCCCACCAGTTCCGGTCGAGGTCGCTGAAGACGAATGAGACCTCGCCGTTGTCGGACCGGAGGTCCTGCACCTCGCCGATGCCGACGCCTTCGCCCGATGTCAGGAACGTCCGGTGCGCCTCCAGCACATCCTGCTCGGTCTCCAACTGGAGCGTGAACCGGTTCAACGAGGACACGTAATGGCGCGTCCGGCCCGGCAGGACCACCACGTACCAAGGCGTATCGTAATGCTTGATGTACACCGATGACCGGCCGCCCCCCGCGATCTCCAGCCCCAGCACCTCGCTGTAGAAGCGCGCGCTCACTTCCTTGTCGTCGCATTCGCGGGTGCCGTGGCTCAGCGCCTGAGGCACGTAGCCCCGCCCGGGAAAGCGCTCCTTCGGCATTTTCTCACGCCAAGGGTCGATGGCGTTCCGCTGGCCCCTCTCCACGGCCTCGTGGTCGTAGCACTCGATCTCCCAGTCGTTGCCGCCCGGTTCACGGAAATAGACGGAATGGGCGAAGTGGTTCTCGTGAGGACGGCTCACGCGCTTGAGCTTGTAGCGGTCCTTTTGCGACTGTAGGTACTCGTAAGCCGCATTCACTTCCTCGACGGTTTCGACCCGCACGCCGTAATGGTGCAGGTGCGGCTTGTCCACGGCCTCGGGCGCGCCCTCGTGAACCACCAGTTCCCAGTCGGTATTGGGATGCTTCACCGTCGCCTGTTCGGGACCTTGCCGAACAATCTCGAACGCCAGCAGGTCGGTGAGCACCGGCAAAGTGTCGTCCAGGGACTTGCATTCGTAGTGGCCCCGTTTCAGGGCGGTAGGCTTGATCATGTCGGGTTCCTCCGTCAGAGAGTCTGCCCCGCATCGCGCGTGGCGCCCAGCGTCGATTGGCGGGCCAGTGCTCAACGTAGCGCATTTCGGTGGGTTGATGAAACGCCGGCCCGTCCTGCCCCGCCCGTGCTCATGCGCTTGCTTTTTCCCCTCATCCCTGGTTCTTTCGATCCATGTGGCGGCAGGCCGTATCCGGACACGACAGGAGGCTCGTGATGACGACCCGGCCCAGCCTTTCCCCGTGCACCTATCAAGACTATCTCAACACGCCGGATGACGTCCGCTACGAACTCATCGACGGAGAGCTGCTGGTCATGGAACCGGCCCCCGCCACGTCGCATCAGAGAGTTGCGGTCAATCTCATCGTTCTGCTGGCGCCGTTCGCCAAGGTTCGAGGCCTGGGTGAAGTGCTCGTCGCACCCACGGACGTTCGCCTCTCCGACACCAACGTGGTACAGCCGGACGTCATCTTCGTGTCCGCGGCACGGACATCGATCATTACCGAACGCGATGTCCGCGGCGCTCCGGATCTCGTCATCGAGATTGCCTCGCCGGCCACCGAGCAACGCGACCGCAACGTCAAGATGGAGCTTTACGCGTGCTACGGCGTGGCCGAATATTGGCTGGCGGACCCCATGGCCGCTGCCGTCGAGACACTCCGGCTGGAAGACGGACGGATGGTCGCGACCGGGCGCTACAGCCGGACGGATACCTTCACCACGTCGCTGCTGCCGGGCCTGGCCATCGACCTGAGGGAAATTTTCTGACCGAGCAACCTCCCTCCTCCCGTTTCGGGCTCGTGTCCGTACCGGAAAATGCTGCACCGCCCTGCCCCGTCCCTCGACTGTGCGTTTCGCCCCACGGGAGCTTGATGGGCCGTCTTCTCTCCAACCGAAGGTTCCGTTCATGTTGAGCCGTTTCGTTGCAAGTCGCGTGCTGCCGTTCGCGGACGGTCACGAGTTCGGGTCGGTGGGGGCCTACGAGATCGTGGGCGGGAAGGCTTGTGGAGAGGTGGCGCCCGAGAACCCGCTGAACCACTGCATCGTCAACCTCTCCACGGTGCCCCGCAACGAGCGCGGCGCCGTGGAGTACTCTTGCGACGTCCACATCCTGCGGCCGAAGGACGCCCGCAAGGGCAACGGCCGCGTGCTTTACGAGGCGCCCAACCGGGGCAGCAAGCGGGCCTTGACGTTCCTCAACGACGCTCCTGAATGCAACGACCCCGTCACCCTGGAACACGCCGGAAACGGTTTCCTGATGCGTTGGGGCTACACCTGGGTTACCTCCGGCTGGCAGGGAGACCTCGTTCCCTGGAAGGATGGGATGGTGCTGGACGTCCCTGTCGCCACGGATCAGGGCCGGCCCATTCAGCGGCTTGTGCGGACCGAGATCTGCGTGAACCGGCCGGGTGTCTACTCCCAACCCCTAAGCGGCGACCCGCGTGTCCGCAGCTACGCGGCCGCCAATCCGAATACCTCGCAGGCCGAGTTGACGGTGAGAATGCGCTCCTACGGTCAACGGAAAGTCATCCCGCATACGGACTGGGCGTTCGCCGTCGAGGGCGGAAATGGATCACGGGAGATCACGCCGAGCGCGTCCCATCTCCACTTGCCGGACGGCTTCCTTCCTGGGGCCATCTACGAGTTGGTGTATATGGCCCGGGACCCGCTGGTGCTGGGCCTGGGGTTCGCCGCCGTGCGCGATCTGGTCTCGTTTCTGCGCTACGAAACCAAAGATGGCGCCGGCAGGCCCAACCCTCTGGCTGCCGGAACGGGCGTCGAGAAGGCCTATGCCTGGGGCCGCTCCCAGAGCGGAAGGTTTTTGCGGGACCTGATCTATCAGGGGTTCAACGAGGACGAAGGGGGCCGGCGGGTGTTCGACGCCATCGCGCCCCACGCCTCAGGCGGCGGACGCATGTTCCTCAACTACGAGTTCGCCCGGCCCGTCACCTCGTGCCAACAGCACACCAACCAGAGCGAGCCCGAGCTCTTCCCGTTTGCCTATAATATCATGGCGGACCCCCAGACGGGCCGCAGCGACGGAATCCTCAAGCGCCCCGCCACCGACCCTCTGGTAGTCCACACCCAGACCTCCACCGAGTACTGGCAGAAGCGCGGGTCGCTGGCCCACACCGACGGACGGGGAAAGGATGTCCCCCTGCCTGACCGCGTGCGCATGTACCTGATCGCCAGTACCCAGCACAATGCGCCCTACGGCACCCGGGCCGAACGGGACAAGACCCGGCACCCGAGCAACCATCTGAGCATCGGTCCGGCCCTGCGCGCCCTCATCGTCGCCTTGGACCGGTGGGCCACCGACGGTACCGCGCCGCCTCCGAGCCAAATCCCGCGTAGCGCCGACGGCACGCTTGCAACTCCGGAAAGTCTGCGCACCGGGTTTCCGGCCATCCCCGGAGCGGCCTGCACCGGCCTCCACAACCGTCAACTTTTCCTCGACTACGGCGAGGTCGTTGCCGCCGGCGTCATCGACGCCCGCCCGCAGGCTCCGACCGACGGGGCCGGCTACAGCATCCTCGTACCGGCGGTGGACGGGGACGGGAACGACGTCGCCGGCATCCGCCTGCCCTGGATCACCGTCCCCCTGGCCACCTACACCGGATGGAACCTTCAATCCGAAGAACTGGCGGAAGGCGAGTTGGCGGGTCTGCTGGGCTCGTCCATCTCCTTTTCCCGGACCCGGTCCGAACGAGAGGCCACCGGCGACCCACGGCTGTCCCTGGAGGAGCGCTACCGCAACGTTGATGACTATCTCCGGCAGGTAATCGTGAGTATCCAGTCCTTGGTTGAGGCCGGTTTCATGCTTGAGGCGGACATCGATGTGATGCTGGCCGATTCCGGTCAGGCGTTTCCGGACGCCGTAGACGCCGAGCAGCGTGAGCCCCTTTGACACAATGCCCACTACGTCCATCTGCATCGGATTGCGAAGCGAAGCCCGTGACAACACCACAGGGACATGCCCCCGGCGAGACTCGAACTCACGACACCAGGATTAGGAATCCTGTGCTCTATCCTGCTGAGCTACGGGGGCGTATCGGGGAAGTCCCACGGTGTCTCCCGTCCATGGGCACACGGGCACTGGATGGAAACCGTGTGGTGGCTTTCTGACACGAGCGAGCGCGCCTTGTCAAACGATCTCCGAAGCGTTCGGTCCGGTGCTTCCCGTGCTATGCCTCCGCGGGCACATTCATGCCGCGCTGCACCGCGGGCCGGGCGCCGATGGTGTCGAACCAGCGTTTCACCTGCGGGAAGTCGGTCAGGTCCACCTGATGTATCGGGTGCCGGCCGACCCAGGGATAGGTGGCGATATCAGCCACCGAGTATTCACCGGCCAGGTATTCGTGGTCCGACAGGCGTTTCTCCATCACGCCATAAAGGCGCCGGGTCTCCTTCCCGTACCGTTCGATGGCGTAGGGCACCCGTTCGCTGGCGCGGATGAAATGATGTGCCTGACCGAACATCGGCCCTACCCCGCCCATCTGGAACATGAGCCATTGCATCACGTCGTAGCGGGCCCGGGATTCCTCGGGCAGGAACCGGCCGCCGGCCTTTTCCGAAAGGTACAGCAGGATGGCGCCGGACTCGAACAGGCTGTAGGGGCCGCCACCGGGCCCGTCCTGGTCGACGATGGCGGGTATCTTGTTGTTGGGGCTGACGGCCAGGAAGTAGGGCGCAAACTGCTCGTCATTGCCGATGTTGATGGGATGCACGGTGTAGGGCATCTCCAGTTCTTCCAGCATGACGGAGACCTTGCGGCCGTTGGGAGTTCTCCAGGTATACAGATCGATCATGATGCCTCCTTGGGGTCCATCTTGACTCGCTTGGCGGTCCAACGCAACGGGGTCCGCCGTTTCTTGCCGATCCTGCCCTGCCAGAACCACCAACAGGAAGAGCAGGACGGGCCGAATGCGGATGTTCAAGGGCGGGGTTGCCGGATCCACATGGACGGTTCTTTCTTGGGCGGACGCGGGCTCACCGGGCCCACGGCCGGCCGCGCGCCAGCGTATGGCGCTCATGGATTGACAATCGCGCCGCAAGGTAAGAAACTTCCCCGATGCGTTTTCGCTACAAGCCGGGCGATCCGGTAAGGGTCCTGGAGACGTTGACGCTGGGGCATCATATCCGATCGCCGCAGTATCTCAGGGGAAAAGTCGGCGTGGTGGCGGATATCCGCGGAAGCTTCAAGGACCCGGAACTGCTTTCCTTCGGCAAGGACGGACTCCCGGAAGCGAACCTGTACTCCATCGAGTTCGATCTGGCCCACGTCTGGGACGACCGGCCCGCGCCCAAGGGTGTGAACAAGATCTACGCCGACATTTTCGAGCATTGGCTGGAGCCGCGATAGCAAGGGAGGACGTCATGGCCAGGGAAAAACAGGAAGCAAGCACCGAGCCGGCATCCACCGAGGGGCCGAGCTACTTTGAACGGCGTGTCCGCGCCACCGCGGACCTGTTGAAGGAAAAAGGCGTCCTCAATGCCGACGAGACGCGCAGCGTCAAGCACGGGCACAGCCACGACGACGTGTTCGAGCAACTCCACGCCAACAACCCCATCGACCTCGAAGATCACGAGCACACGCTGTTCGAGAAGCAGATGCTGGCCCTGGGCAACCTCCTGAGGGAGAAGGGCATCATCAGTACGGACGAGGTAAGGCGCAAGATCGACGAGAACGAGGGGGTTTCGTTTCACCAGGGCTCGCGGGTGGTGGCGCGTGCCTGGGTGGACGCCGAGTACAAGCAGCGCCTCTTCGAGGACGGGGTCGCTGCAGCCGGTGAGTTGGCCGTGGACATGTCCACGGCCAACCAGCTCGTCGCGGTGGAGAACACCGATGACGTGCACCACGTGGTGGTGTGCACGTTGTGCTCCTGCTACCCGCGGCAACTGCTGGGCCAGCCTCCGGACTGGTACAAGAGCACCAACTACCGCACCCGCGTGGTGATGGACCCCCGTCGGGTGCTTAAGGAAATGGGGCTGGAGTTGCCCGAGTCCACCGAAGTTCGGGTGGTGGACAGCACCGCCGAGACCCGCTACCTGGTAGTGCCCCGACGTCCGGAGGGGACCGAGGGCTGGAGCGAGGAGCAACTGGCCGGGTTGGTGACGCGCAACAGCATGGTGGGATGCGCCAATGCCCTCACTCCACTGCAGAAAGAAATGATGGCCGACTGAAGGATTCGACCGAGTCGGTAGCCCCGAGGGAGCTTGCGCTAGACGCGGCGTGGACATCGAGTCGGGTCCGGAACAAGAAGGCTCCTAGTGTCGTGTCCCGTAAGTTCGCAAGATATCTTGCGAACTTACGGGACACGACACTAGTCCAACTTGATATCGAGCTCTTCCAGCAGGTCCGCGGCCTCGGACTTGAAACCCTCGTCGATGGCCTGATACAGACTCTTTCCCTTGGTGTCCGCGTCTACGATGAGGGGCCCCAGCCCGTCTACTTCCACGATCCACATGGCCTCGGGCCGGCCGAGCTCGGGCCAGCAGCAGTCGATGACCCGGACGACCCGCGAAGCGTATTCGTTGTAGTTGCCCGCGCACACCAGATGTACGCAGCCGGACCGCTTGCAGAACTTTTCCAGGCCTTCGAGCATTCCTTTGCCGATGATCACCTTGAGGCCCAATAAACCGACGGCTTTCTCGATCTTGTCGCGTCCCGCGAGCCAGCTCGGCATGGGCACCATGGCGATCATTTCGGCGTGGTCCGGGCCCTCCTTCACCAGCGGGCCGCTGTGGAACACCGTCTGCGCCCCCAGATCCTTCAAGCGGGTTCGAACGCCCCCCCCTCCCTCGGGATCCAGCAGGCGATCGTAGGTCAGCGACCTGCAGGTAAAAAGCCGTCCGCTGATGGTGACGGAGTCTCCCGCATCGAGGTCGCGCAGGGTTTCCTCGCTAACGGGGCTTGTCAGGTGAACCGTCTTCATGGCGTCTCCTGCGTGTCAGCGTTCCCGACAACGACCCTTGAGCCCCGTGCCGCCGGTGCGTCCGTCACGACCGCCCCTCCATCCAGCTCGACATCGGCAGGCTCTCGACCCGTCCGTCGGCAAACATCCGGACCGTGGTCCGGCGCATGGCGGCGCACTGGAGGTAGACCGCCACGGGAAGGGTCGCCATGTGGCAATAGGCCATCTCGATATGGACATCGAAGGCCGACGTGGAGCCCCCCATACCCATGGGCCCCAACTTCAGTCGGAGAATATCGTCCATGAGCCGATTTTCCAGCCGCGCCAGTTCGGGATCGGGGTTGCGGTCGCCCACGGGTCTGAGGATGGCGGCTTCCTTGGCCATGCGGGTGCAGGTCTCGAAGGTGCCGCCCAGTCCCACGCCCACCAGGTTGGGCGAGCAGGTGGCGCCGAGACGTACCAGATTGATGGTGGACTCCACCACGAACTTCCGGACACCCTTTTCGCCGGCGGTGGGCGGCAGCACGGTGAACTTGCTGCCTACCAACTCGGGGCCGCCCCCAACGGCTACGTTGGTGATCTCCAGATAGTCCGCGTCCGGCACCACCCGCACCTTAATGTCCGGGCACCCCGGACCCTGGTTGGTATTGGGGTTGTGGCGCGTCAGCGGATGGACCGCATTGGGTCGCAGCGGGATGTCCGAGGTGACCTCCGCGCTGACCTCCCGCAGGGTCCGCTCCAAGGCCTCATAGCCACCCTCGATCTCGGCGATCATCGCCGTGCCGAGGCCGACGTAGTAGGTCAGCAACCCGGTATCGGCGCAGAAGGGCATGCTCCGGGCCGAGGCATTGGCTACCGCATCCAGGTTCGCCTTGAGGTGGGCCTTCCCCAGCTCACTGGTTTCCCTGTCGTGTCGTACCTGCAGAAACGACTTGAAGTCGTCGGGCAGATCATACTGATTCATCTTCCATAACGCGGTAACCGTTCGTGCTATCGCTTGCTGGCTCAGCATCGTTCGT
Organism: Binatia bacterium; assembly: GCA_963422385.1. Classification (GTDB taxonomy): domain Bacteria; phylum Desulfobacterota; class Binatia; order UBA9968; family JAJDTQ01; genus JAJDTQ01. The sequence goes on from OY729432.1 coordinate 3,438,239, forward strand.
GCCCTTCCGCTGCGGCGGCTTTGTTGGGGTTCGGTAAGCACCTACAACAGCGAGATGAAATTGGCAATGGCCGGATGGCCTTCGGTCCCCCCGCTCCCGGAATGTCCCCGTTCTTGACAATCTCCATGGTCTTCTGCATGGTGTGTGGCCTCAAGGACAGCGTATTCCTCACCAGGAAGGGAGTTTTCATGGTACACGCATTTGCGGCGGCGATTAAGGTTGGCGCGACCCTGGCCCTCGTCTTCGGGCCGTCGGGACCCGCGTGGAGTGTGGAAGACTTTTACCAGGGCAAGACCATCCGGTTCATCGTCGGACATGCGCCCGGCGGCGGCTACGACACCTACACCCGGACCGCCGCCCGCCATATCGGCAAACACTTTCCAGGGAGTCCGACCCCGGTGGTGCAGAACCTCACCGGCGCCGGCGGCCTCATCGCCGGCAACTACATCTACAACAAGACCCGGCCGGACGGCCTCACCGTCGGCGTCTGGAACAACCAGTTCGTCGTGCACGAAGCGCTGGGCAGCAGACGAGTCCACTTCAAGGCGCGGGAGTTCGGCTGGGTGGGTGCTCCCGTCACCGGATGGCCGAGCTGCGCGGTCATGGGGTTCACCGGCATCAAGACCTGGGACGATGTGCTCAAGTCCGGCAAGCCCATCAAGATGGGATCTGCAGGTGGAACAGGCACCACCCTGCCGACGATTCTCAACACGACGACCGGCAAGAAGCTCTTCGATATCATTCCCGGATACAGGGGAACCGCGCCCGTACGGCTGGCCTTGCAGGCGAAGGAGCTGGGCGGGCTTTGCATGGCGTTCGAGTCCATGCGGGTAACGGCCAGGGCGATGCTCGACGCCAAGGGCGACGACAAGCTGATCCCGATTCTGGTATACGGCAATCCCCCGGACAAGGAAGTGGAGAACGTCCCGCGGGTGCGCGACCTGGTGAAGGGCAAGGACAACGTGGCCATGCTCAACGCCTGGGGCCTGCAGTACAACTTCCAGCGGCCGTTGACGCTCCCTCCCGGAACCCCCAAGGCCCGCATCGCGGCCTGGAGGAAAGCCTATACGGCGACCCTCAACGACCCAGCCTTTCTCGCCGACGCAAAGAAGTCGCGGCTGAATATAGTTCACGTGTCCGGAGAGCAGATCGACGGCTACGTGGAAACCATTCTGAACATGTCCCCGGAGACCAAGTCGCGGCTGAAGTGGATGCTGCCCAAGTGAGGTGGCGCCCCGCCGTCACACCATCGCCACGGCGCGGCACGGCGCGCCGTCTCCCCCTTCGATCTTGATGGGAAAGGCGATCAGCGTGAACGTGCGCTGTCGGACCTTGTGCAGGTTGGTGAGGTGCTCGATGAACGGGATACCCTTGCCCAGGAAGGTCCGGTGCACGGGGAAGTCGCCGGGATGCGGCTCCCCCTTCCCCTGCACCTGATCCTGGGGCGAGTCCAGGGCCAGGGCCTTGATGCGCTTCGACACCAGCCAGCGCGCCAGCTCCGGGGTGATGAACGGATTGTCGAAGTAGTAGTTGGGGTTGCCGAACATCTTTCGGTTCCAGCCCGTGTGGAACACCACGATCCTTCCCTTGATGTCCTGTTCCCGGAAACCCGGTGAGGTGCGGACGTCCTCGATAGTGATGCCCGTCCTGGGCTTCACCTTGCGGCGCAGGTCGATCTTGACCGCGGGCCCCATGAAGCGCTCCAGCGGCATCTGGTCGATGGTCTTGCCGTCGGGTACGAAATGATACGGCGGATCGCAGTGCGTGCCGGTGTGGATGCTGGCGCGCATCTCGGTGTTGGAGCGCCCGTGGGTGTCGTGGGTGTGGATCCGGTGGAACGACAGGGTCGGATGGCCCGGCACCACGGTTACGTTCGCGGTTAACGGCAGACTCAGATCGATGAGCTTTGGCATGGGTGACTCCAATCGTCGGGGCAGGCCCGAAACAGGCGGAAGACCGCGGCGCCGCGGTCAGCGGTGCATGATCCGGGGCCGGGATGCTCCTCTTCCCGTTCGGCGCCACGGCCTGCAGACCGGCCCGAGAGCCACCAGGGCTGCGGGGTGATCCGCATTGTGGGCGGCTGGGATCATCCATCGGATCCCGTATGGAACTTGGGACATGACTTGGAACACTAGACCGGATGGCCTTCCAGCCACTCCAGATAGCGGCTCAGACCGCGCTCGATATCGTATCGCGGCACGAACCCCAGATCTTCCTCGGCCCGCTTTATCGATAGGGGTCCCCGCAGGCTGTCACGGAAGAAGGGTGACAAAGCGCCGCCTTCCTTGAGGCGGAAGCGGAACCCCGGCCGGACTCGCGCCAAGGCCGCAAGGATATCGGAGAAACGGAGATTTTCACCACAGCTTGCGTTGTAGACTCGGTGTCTCGGGCTTGGAGCGCGCAAGGTCAGCACGACGCACCGGGCGGTATCCGACACGTAGGTGAAGTCGCGCTCGAGATCATCCGCCAGCTCCACTGCGTCACCCCTCAGCGCGGCCCGGCACCAGTGGAACACGGGCGACATGACGGTCCGCATGGGGTTGGGACGTTCGAGCGGACCGTAGGGGGCGGAAAGGCGCAGGGTCGTCCCGTCCATGTCGAACAACTCGAAGTAACGGCGCACGATCTCTTCACCGGCGCGCTTGGTGATGCCGTAGATACCGTCGGGCCTGAGCAGCGCCTCCTCTTCGAGGGGGATGCCTGGATCCGTGGCGCCGTAGACGCTTGCCGAGCTCAGGTAAACGAATCGTTTCACCCCCGTCAGGCGCGCGGCTTCCAGCACCGTGGCAGTGCCGCCGACGTTCACCAGCGCGGCCTGCCGTGCGGCCTCCGGCTCCAGGTCGCCGATGGCGGTAATCGCGGCCCCGTGGATGACACGGTCGACGCCGTGGCGCTCCATCGCTGCGCGCAACGTGTCCGGATCCAGGACGTCGCCCTTGACACAGGTGACCTGCTCCCGGGCCGGTCCGAGAAAGTCCCGCGCGACGTCGTCCAGCCCGCCCTCGGCGGACAAGGCCACCACCGACTCCCCGGACTGCGCCAACCGGGCGGTCACGTGGATGCCCACGAAGCCGGTGCCGCCGGTGACCATCACGCTCATGCGCCGACCGGCTCCCTGACCCGGCGTGGCCGGAACCGGGATCGGGTACGTGCAAGCAGGGGTCTCCATGTGAATTTCCCCCTCACTCTATCCCTCTCCCGGAGAAATGGAGCATGCCGGCCCCACCTCTCTCCCAAAGGAGACGGCCGGTAAGGGACTACAGGCCACCAGCCGCGTTCCGCCCGGCGATCATGCCGGTGATGAATGCTTCAGAATTGTTGCCCGAGTTCAGGTAGAGGTGTCCGAACACGCCGCCCATCTCGCCGGCGCAGTAGAGCCCGGGAATGGGATTCTCGCAGGTGTCCAGCACCCGCTGCTCCTGGTCGTGGGCCAGCGCTCCCTGGGTGTTGGTGATGACCGGCCAGACCTCCACCGCGTAGAACGGCGGCTTGAAGATCGGGAACAGGCTTCCGGCAAAGCGGTGGAAGTCGGTGTCCTCTTCCCGTTCGCAGATCTCGTTCCAGCGCGTCACCGTGGCTGCCAAAGTGTCTTCCGGCAGGCCGATGGTCCGGGCCAGATCCTCGATGGTGGGAGCCTGCCTGATCCAACCCTTGGCCAGCTCCAAGGTGTTGTCCTCGCTCCAGTCGTAGCGCCAGGCCGGGTTGTCGCTGATGGGCGTGAACAACGGTCCCGTGATGCGGCCGTTCTCGTCCAGGATCATGTAGGACGGTATCCGGGGAAAATCCTTGACGTGCACGTCGTAAAGGCTCATGTCGCGCCAGGGGCTGTCTTGCGGCGCCGGCGGGTATTCGTCCATGTACCGTTTGCCGAACTTGTCGACGACGATCCAGGGCATCATCCTGGGCCCTTCGTCGCCGCTCTTGAGGGAGAACTCCTCGCCAGGCTTCGGCCGGTGGTTGGCGCCGTGGCGGCCCTGGATCCGGTGCCGGAAGGCGATGGGAAACTCCGGCGACTTGAAGCCGTAACCCCCGTGAACGTGCCACATGTGCCACAGCCCCGCGCCGGCCTTCTGCCCCATCAGGAGACCGTCTCCGGTGTTTCCCAAGGCACAGATGGAATGAAACGGCTGGGCCTGAAGATACTGGAGTCTGAGCTGCTCGTTGTGCTCGAAGCCTCCCGCGGCCAGCACCACGGCCTTCCGCGCCCGGAGCCTCAGCGTCTCGCCCTCCCGTTCGGCCACGACCCCCGCCACCCGTCCGCCCTCGTCGAAAACCAGCTCCCTGACCGGTGTGGAGAGGGACACCTCGATGTCCCGCTTGCCCACGTTGTCATCCACGACCTTGAACGCGACCCAGCCGGTGCCGTGAACCTGGAGCCACGGATAGCATTGCCCCTCCTCGGTCTTCACCGCCAGGAGCCCGATGGCATCGCCCGGAGGGCCGCCGTCGAAACGGTAGGTGCCCCCGGTTCCATGCCGTTCCTGAACCGTGACGTCGCTGCCGTCGGTGAGCTCCTTCATGAAGCCGGAAAGACTGCGCAACTCCCGGGCAAAGGCATGGATCACGGGGTCCGGTACGGTGTTGAGGCACATCCGTTTGAGGTAGGCGAAGGCCTTGTCCACGTCGTCGGTGATCCTGAAGAACCCTCCGGAGAGGATGGAGTTGCCACCGGGATGCTCCATCTTTTCCAGGATCATGGCGTCGGCGCCGTGGTCGTGAGCCACGATGGCCGCTACCCCGCCGGAATACCCGTAACCCACCACCACAACGTCGACTTCCCGATCCCAGGATGCGTTCATGTTTCAACCCCGATGAGTCTCAGGTCAACGGCCGATCAGGCGATGCCGAGCCGGATGAACAGCTCCCCCGGTGGAAAAGGCAGGTGCAGCCCGTAGTCGAAAAGGCCGAAGAAAAAGAGCCATGCCACCGCGGCCAGAGCGACGCTGATGCCCCACTTCTCGCCGGCGCCCAGCTTGAGGTAGAGCAGCGTGGCTACTGCCGACGCGGTAATGAACCCGAGAAACCAGATCATCAGGAAAAAGCCCACGGTCCAGCAGGCGATGGCCGCGGTGCGACGGCGCAGGACCGCGCGTTCGGCCGCCATCGCGGCCGTTTCCGCAACCGCCGCCGGCGCCGGAGCGCGCGACTCCTGAACCAATACCAGAAACGCCAGCACAAGGCTCGGAAAGCCCACGGCGAGGGGAAACAGGGCGGCGGACTTCTCCACGGCGCCGAAACCGTAGAGGGCCTCGTAAACCACGTAGACGAAGACGGCGACGAAGAACCCGGCGAAGAACGTGCGCGACAGTGGGGAAGGCTCTCCCATCTCCTTCGGACCGTTGTCCACGTAGCCTCCTGCGGATGCGCCGTCCCCTTCCCCTTTCCGGCGCTGCCGGCGAGCCTGCCACAGGGGGTACAGCAATGCCCCGGCGATCATGAGTCCGATGATGATCACGCCGGGCCGCGTCACCCAGCTCATGCCGTAGATCTTCGTGGTCAGGAACAGGTTGTTGTCCGCGATGCCACCGAGCACGAGCCCGAGCAGCAACGGCGGGCGCTGCCAGTCGTAGCATACCATCAGCCAGCCCAGGGCGCCGAACAGCAACACCACGATCATGTCGCCGAAGCTGTTCTTGACCGCAAAGCCGCCGAGATAGATGAGCAGCAGCAGGAACGGAATGAGATAGGCGCCCTTGACGAAGGTGATCCTGGCCAACTGCTTGAGAAAGAGCAGGGAGACGGCCACCGTGATGACGTTGGACAGCACGATGATCCAGACGAAGGAGAAGGTAAGGGTCAGGTGCTTTTGCGGGTTCAGCAGGTCCGGTCCGGGCACGATGCCCTGGATGATGAATGCTCCCAGCAGGATCGCCATGCCGACGCTGCCGGGCACGCCGAAGGCGATGGTGGGAACCAGCGATCCGCCTTCCTTGGAGTTGTTGGCGGCGCCGGGACCGAGAACCCCCTCCACCGCGCCCTGGCCGAAGCGGGTCTGGCCGCCGCCGCTCTGAACCGCATGAGCGTAGGCCACCCACTGGGCCGGTCCGCCGCCCAGACCCGGAATCAACCCGATGTAGGTGCCGATGGCGCTGCACCGGAGCACCAGCTTCCAGTGCCGGAAGGTGTCCCGGATCCCCTGCATGACCCCGCCCAGCGCGCTCGGGGTGTCCCGGGCGATGCTGCTGCCCCGAACGCCGAGATCGATGATCTCGGGGATGGCGAAGAGGCCCACGGTCACGGCCACCAGGGAAAGACCGTCCCAGAGGAACAGGACGTTCCGGCTGCCGAGGACGGGCTCCAGGGTGTAGCGGGACACGCTGGTGATGGCGTCGAGTCCCACCATGGCGAGAACCAGGCCGAACCCCCCGGCCGTGAGTCCCTTGCACAGATTGCCGCCGCTAAGGGACGCCAGGAAGGTGATGCCCAGGATGCTGAGCATCAGGAACTCGGGCGCGCCAATGGAGAGCACCAGGGGCTGGACGATGGGGATGGCCAGCGCCAACGCAAAGGCGCCGAAGAGGGCTCCCACCAGGGAGCTCATGAGCGCGGCCCCCAAGGCCCGGCCCGCCTCCCCTTTCTTGGCCATGGCATGGCCGTCGACAATGGTGGCGGCAGTTATGCCCTCCCCCGGGACTCCGAACAGCACCGAGGTGATGTCGCCGGTGGTGGCGGTGACCGCGTGGCTCCCCAGCAGGAACGCGAAGGCCGTGGTGGGGTCCATCTTGTAGATGAACGGCAGCATCAGGGCCAGCGTGGTGGCGCCGCCGAGCCCGGGCAGAACCCCCACCACAAAGCCGATGGCGATGCCCACCAGCATGAACACGAAGGGTTCCTGTCCGGCCGCAGAAAAAGGCAGCACGGCCGCGAGGGCGGCGAACAGGGAGCTGAAGTAGTCGAACATGATCGTCTAGTGTCGTGTCCGGTAAATTATCTTGCGAATTCACGGGACACGACACTAGCTCACAACCCTCTGAGTTCTCCAGGGTTCCAGTCCGGCCGCGTTGCGGCCGGCTATGCGTCCGGTGACGAAGCATTCGGTGATGTTGCCCGCCTCCAGGTACAGATGGCCGAAGGAGGAGCCGCACTCGCCGGCGGAGAAGAGCCGCTGGATGGGTGCGTTACGCACGTCCATCACGTGCTGCTCGGCGTCGTGTACAGGGCCGCCCTGGGTATTGGAGACGATGGGCCAGACCTCCATGAGGTAGAAAGGAGGCGTGTCGATGGACAGCCGGGTGCCGGGCAGGCGGTGGTACCGGTCGGTTCCCTTGCTGGCGCACACCTGGTTCCATTCCGCCACAGTGGCGGCGAGTATCGCGGGGTCCGCGGGGATCATCCCGGCGATGCCTTCGAGGTCGTCGGCCTTCCTGATCCATCCCCTTTCCACTTCCGCGAGATTGTCCTCGCTCCAGTCGTAGGAGACGTTCTCGTCGTGCACCGTCGGCTGTCCCACCGGACCCAGCTTGCGGCCCTTCTCGTCGAACACCAGGTAGGCGGGGATGCGTGGAAACTCCTGCCTGTCGGCGTCGTAGAACTCCAGCGCCCGATGGCCGGTGTCCTGGACCGCCGGCGGATACTCGTTCATGAACCGCCGTCCGTACTTGTCCACCGCGATCCAGGGCATGACCCAGTCCTCCTTGCGCGGCCCGCGGAAACAGTGGCGGAAGGCCAGCGGGAACTCCGGGTACTTGAATCCGTAGCTGCCGTGGAAATGCCACATGTGCCACATCGACGCGCCCACGTCCTGGGCCATGGTGATGCCGTCGCCGGTGTTGCCGGTGAAGAGCGTATACACCGGCATGGCCTCGAAATAGTTGCGCTTCATCTCGTCGTTGTTCTCGAACCCGCCGCAGGCCAGGATCACTCCCCGCCGCGCCTTGACGGCGACTTCCCGGCCCTGGTGTTCGGCCACGAGCCCGACGATGCCGTGGTCCGGATCCCGTATGAGCCGTCTGGCGGGGGTGGCCAGGCGCACCGAGATGCTCGGGCGCGCCTCGACGTTGTCCAGCAGGACTTTGAACAAACGCGCGCCGCCGCGCAGGCCCTTGGCCCACTCGAAGCCCTGGTAGCCCTCCATGGGCGCGATCTTGAAGCCGTCCAGCCCCTCTCCGCCGGGGAACGGATAGGTGCCGCCGTTCCGCTGCTCTTCCAGCTCGAACGGGGTTTCCTTCACCAGCTCCTTCACGAAATCCTTCATCTCCGTCATGCCCCTGGCCAAGGCCCGCAGCACCTCGTCCGGGGTCCGGCCGGCGTTGGTGTGCTGCAGGTACTCGAACGCCTTGTCCTCGTCCATGGCGGTGGCGATGCCGCCGCCGGCAAGGATCGAGATGCCGCCGGGGTTGGGCATCTTCTCCACGATAGTGACCTGGGCGCCGGAATCTGCCGCCGCCACCGCGGCCACGCCTCCGGCGAACCCGAACCCCACCACCAACACGTCGGTTTCAATGTCCCAGCGGACCGGGAGCCCGTTCTCGTGGTTGTTCAAGGTCTCTGTCTCCCTTCTGTCAGGATCTTGTTGGCAGGATCACGTCGGCCGTGCCGCGGGTGTTCACGGCTTCGCCCTGCCGGGTTCCGGTGATCTCCAGGGACACCGTCCTGGTGTCGTCGTCCTTGGCGCTGACGCGGCCCGAATACGTGGTCAGGTCGCCGTAAAGTCCGGGGCGGGCCACCTGCACCTTCAATCGCTTGAGGAACCCGTCGTCTCCCATCCAGTTGGTCACCAGCGGCGCCACCCAGGCAAACCGCATCACGCCGTTGTCGAAAGGCGCCGGCATGCCGCGGCCGGCGGCCATGTTGACGTCTTCGTGCTGCTGCGAGTACTTGACCGGAAAGCCCGTCACCGGGTTCACCATGGCCGTGTGCATGGCCTTGCCGAGGTCCAGATAACCCCAGCGTCCGGCCTTGTAGGACGGGCCGATGGCCGCGTTCCAGGCCACCATGTCGCCAATGGTCAGAGGGCCGCGCACGATGGGCGGAATCCGGCTCCCGACCTCGACGTCCTCGAAGAAGAGCGTATCCGCGCCGCGGCGGTATTCATGGCGCCACGTACCCTCGAGCCGTTCCAGGTCCCCGGTGTCGTAGTGAGGCGCCTCGTGCTCCATCATGGTCTGCAGCCCGATCTGGGTGGCCATGATCATGGTGCCGGTGGCTCTGGCCATCAGGGTGTTCTCCTGATTGCGGTAGTCGATCTCCGAGATGACGAAATTGAGTCGTCGGCCGTCCTTGTTGCGCTTCTCGAAGAACTCCTTCTGGCGCGGCTCGGAGCTCAGGGCGTCGCCGGCATGGACGTGCCCGAACCACTCCACCTCCACGCCGCCGATGAGGGCCGCCAACGGGGCCTTGAGCGGCGCGCCGTGAAGGATCGGATAACGGTTGACGAAGACGAATGCCGGGGGAGCCGGGTTCCTGCCGTGGCTCGTCTTCGCCGCGTAGCCCGTGTCCGTCCACAGGGGATTGTCGTCATCCGTGCCATAGGCGAAGTGCTTGATGGCGTCCCCGGTCACTGAGCTGACCCACGGCTGACGCTCCTCCACGATCTTGCCCGTCATCTCCTCCGTCACCGCCTGCCACGAATCGATGGCGGCGTCCACCTGCGACATGTCCACCTGCTTTTCCGCTGTCATCCGTTCTCCTGCTTGCGATTCCGTGAAGACCCGCCGGAGCCGTCAGGACCGGTGATGGCCGATATTTCCTTGTCCGAATATCCCAATTCCTTTAACAAGGAAACCGTGTGCTCGCCGAGCAGCGGCGGGTCGGTGCGTTGCGGCAGATCCGAGTCCCGGAAATCCACCGGGAGGCCGGGCAACGGGGATGAAGTCCCGTCCGGAGCCGTCAGTTCGGTCATGTGGCCGCGTACCTTGAGATGGGGGTGCTCGAACAGGTCCGTCGGGGTGTTGATGGGGGCGTGGGGAATGTTGGACGATTCGAGCCGTGCGACGATGTCGCGGAAATCGAAGGTGCGCACCAGATCCTCGGCGCCTTTGGTCAACCGGGCGAACTCCGCCCGCCGTCCGGCGTTGTCACGCAGCGTCTCCTCCGCCCAGAGGTCGTCGAGTCCGAATTCCTTGCAATAGGCCTCCCATTGGACGTCGCTGGTGACGCCGATGAATACGTGACGCCGGTCCCGTGTCTCGAACACCCGGTAGATGCCCCATCCGAGATCCTGTCCCACGCCGCGCTCGGTCATGGGGGCAGGCGCCTCTCCGGAGATGCCGGCCTTGGCGATGTGCTGGGAAACCAGGAATACGGCGGTTTCGAACAAACCCACCCGCATCTCGTTGCCGCGACCGTCGCGACCGCGTTTGAGCAGGGCCGCGAGGATGCCGATGACGCTGAACATGGCGCCGGTCAGGTCCACCACCGACGCGCCGGCCCGAAGCGGCATCCCCGGGGGTCCGGTCATGTAGGCCAGTCCGCCCATCATCTGCGCCGGCTCGTCCAGCAGGTTGCGTGTCTCGTAGGGTCCGGAAAGGAAGCCCTTGATCCCGCAATGCAGGAGGCCGGGCCTGATGCGTTGCAAGGCGTCGTGGCCCAGGTCCATGCGCTCCAGCACGCCGGGGCCGTAGTTGTCGATGAGCACGTCGGCGGTGTGCAAGAGGCGCTCGAAGGCCTCCCGGCCGCGCGGCGCCTTGAGGTCCAGGGTGATGCTTCGCTTGTTGCCGTTGAAGGCCAGGAAGTAGCCCTGATTGCTTCGGCTGAAACGGGCCTGGTCGCCCGTGCCGGGCCGTTCCACCTTGATGACGTCGGCTCCCAACGCGGCCAGGATGAGACCTGCCGTAGGGCCGGCCACGATGTGCCCGAGCTCAAGGACCCTGATTTCGTCAAGCATGGTGTGTGAAGAAACGCTTCCGACTCGCACAAATCGACAGCAATCCGCCGATTGCTGCCGATTTGATGGTACAGGCTCCTAGTGTCGCGTCCCGTCAATTCGCATGATGAGTTGTGCAGGACTTTTTGTCGTCGGCAAGGGGCGATGACGAGCAGTGGCCAATACCACGCGAGGAAGGGCAACGCAGCCAACGGCAAAAAAGACCAGTCAATTATCTTGCGAATTGACCGGACACGACACTAGCAAAGCGCGTTTTCCCCTGTCAACCCGTGCGCTTCGTCCGGATCCTGGGTCAAGTCCGGGATCCGGGGGAGGGCTGATCTGAAACTGTCCGACGTGCCTTCAGAGAAGGACCACTAACGGATCCGGCCGGGCAGTACCATCTCCAGCATTCCCGGGCGGCCGGCGAAACCCGTTGAACGGAGCCGGCCCGCCAAGGGTCCGAACCGCTCCAGCGCCTCGCTGAGCATGTAGGGCACCGGGATGCCGGCCTCCGTCTCCCCGGAGCCTGCCAGATCCTCGGCAAGGCGCCACATGACGGATCTTCGGCGCGGGAACAGCCGCAGCCGGATGGCGGCCTCGGGTGCGACTCCGGCCGCGTCACGGGCGGCCCGGAGGGTGGCCGCGTAGCCGCCCAGCTCATCCACCAGACCGTGCTCCCTGGCGTCGGCACCGGTCCAGACCCGTCCCCTGGCTATGGCCATCACCTGTTCCCGGGATAGCTTCCGGCCCTGTGCGACCTTGGACATGAAGTCGTCGTAGACCACGTCGAGCAAACGCTCCAGGCGTTTCCGCTGGTTCGGATCGTAGTCCTGGAGCGTGCTCCAGAACGTGGCGTTGGCATTGCCTGTCACCTGATCCCAGGACACCCCGAGCTTGTCCCAAAGGCCTCGGGTCACCATCTTGCCGGCCGCTACGCCGATGGATCCGGTGAGGGTTGCCGGTTGGGCCACGATCCGGTCGGCCGGGGCGGCGACGAAATAGCCGCCGGAGCCCGCTACGTTGCCCATGGACACGATCACGGGCTTGCCCTTTTTCCGCGCCTGGCGTACCTCGCGCCAGATCACATCCGAAGCCACGTAGGAGCCGCCCGGGCTGTCGACGCGAAAGATGATGGCCCGGACGTCGTCATCGTCGACGGCCCGGCGGAAGGCCCGGGCGATGCTGTCCGAGCCCATGGAATTCTCGCCGGTGAGGGTGCGATAGCGGCTACGCCCACGGTGGATCTGGCCCAGACCGTAAATCAACGCCACGGTGGCCGAGTCGCCACCCCGGTCTTCCAACCGCTGCCGGTACCGGGACAGGGGCAGGAACGCGACGTCGGGCCCGAGCTTTCCACGGATCAGGCCGTCCACCTCATCGCGGTAGTGCAGCCCGTCCACCAACTTCGCTTCCAGCGCCTCTCGGGCCGAAAAGGGCGCCTGCAGCATCAAATCCCCTACCGTAGCGCGGGAGAGCCCGCGACCCCTGGAGATTCCCGCGGTCAACTGCTCCGTCAGGGATTCCAGGATCCGGGTGAGGGCTTCTATTTGGGCGGCGGTGTACCCGTTCTCGGTGAACAGTTCCTTGATGCCCTTGTATTCCTCCCGTTGCTCCAGCGCGTACTTCACGTCGAGCTTCTCAAGGGTACCCTTGAGAAAGTAGCTCTGCGCCAGCAGGCCGGTGAGGCCCACGTCTCCGGACGGCTGCAGGTAGATCTTCTCGAACGCCGCGGCCAGATAGAAGGCGCCGTTGCCCGGGCCGAACTCGCCGAAGGATTCAGCGAAGGCGTAGGTCGGCTTGCCGGACTGGCGGAACGTCCGCACCGCGTCGCGTAGTTCCTGAATCCGGGCCAGCCCCATGCCCGAGGAACCGACCCGGGCCGCCAGCCCCACCACGCGGTCATCCTCGGCTGCCCGCTCGATGGCGGCGACGATTTCCCAAAGCTCCGGCCCGGCCTTCCGGAAAGCGCTCCAGGGCGTGAGCTTCCCGGAGCCGTATTCGACGACGTTGCGGTCCAGGTCCAGGGTAAGGACCGTCTTCTCGGGGATGCCCGGTGTGTGCATCGAGAAGAAAATCAGCGCCGCCGCGACGCCGGCAGCGGCCACCGTTGTCAACGCTCCAATGACCATGAGGACCGTTCGAATAATACGCATTTGCCCTCCTAGGACCACCCCGCCCCGTGCGGCTTCGTGCCCGGTAGGGATGGTTTTCGGTATCTGTTACACAGTGTTACACAGAAGGTGTTGCCGGAAACGGCGCAGGATACAAACGGGGCTGCGACGAGAGAGCCGATGCTTCGAATCACCAGCCGCATCAGCCTGGATGAAGGCGAGATCGAGGAGCGCTTCATCCGGGCCTCGGGTCCCGGCGGGCAGAACGTGAACAAGACCGCAACCGCCGTGCAGCTCCGGTTCAGAATCGTCGATTCCCCCTCGCTGTCCGAGCCCGTGCGGGAACGTCTCCTCCGAATCGGCGGTGCCAGGGTGGACAAGCGCGGGGTTCTGACCATCGAGGCCCGGCGTTACCGCGACCAGTCGCGCAACCGGGAGGATGCGCTGGAGCGGCTGGTCAGGCTGATTCGCAAGGCCGCGGCGAAACCGGTGCCGCGCCGGCCCACCAAGCCCACCGCGGCGTCGCAAAGGCACCGCCTGGACGACAAGCACAAACGAAGCGAGATAAAGAAGTCACGCCGTCCCGGTCCCGCGGAGTGAGCTCCCCCCTCTTCTCCGATCCACCAGGCATCAATGCAGCGTCGGCGGCTCGTCGTCCCGCTTCTTTCCCTCGATGATACGGAAACGCCGCTTGAGGCGGGCCAGCCGGAACCGATAGTACTCGCGCCTGACAGTCGCCCAGGAGCGTCTCGGGCTCAGCATGTAGCCCCATTTGAGGTAGAGGTAGCCGAACAGCATGCCTCCGAGGTGACCGAGGTGGGAGATGCCGGAGTTCCCGGGGGTAATGGACGAGAAGAAGGCGATGGCCCCGATGATGAGCACGAAGTACTTCATCTTGATGGGGAACAGCAGGTAGAGGTAGATCACGTTGTCGGGATGGAGCCGCCCGTATGCCAGCAGCACGCCGTAGATGCCGGCGGAGGCCCCGATAGTGGGCATGGCCTGGTTCGGTTCGAGGAACAGCACGCACAGACCACCTCCGACCACGGCCACCCAGTAGAATTTCAGGAAAAACCGCGTGCCCCAGCTCCGCTCCAGGTCGCATCCGAACATCCACAGGGCCAGCATGTTGAACAGGATGTGGAACAGCCCGAAATGGAGGAACTGGTAGGTGAAGAGCTGCCAGATGTGGATGTCGTTCCAGACGAGATGGGGGACCAGGCCGAAGATCCGGAGCAGTGGACGTCCGGCCAGATAGGGAAGCTGCAAGACGAAGACGGCGATGTTGACGATCAGCAGCCACTTGACCGCCGGCGTGACCGGACCTCCGAAGTTGAACGAACTGTAGGAAGGCGGGGTCCGATACATCATGGTTCGACTATAACGTATTGCATGAGGCCCCGTAAGCCGCTAAGGGTTGGATGGCATGAAGACCTTGATTACCGGCGGAACGGGTGTGAACGGCGCGGCCGCCGCGCGTCTCCTGGTGGCCCGGGGGCAGCGGCCCGTGCTGCTGGACAACCGGGTGGACATGTCTCTGGTTGCGGACATCGCGGACGACGTGGACGTGGTCACCGGCGACATCCTGGACGGCGCCGCGTTGCGGGAGGTGGCGGCGGCCCACGGCGTCACCCACGTCGTGCATATGGCGGCCCTGATGCCCGGCCCGGCCGAGGCCGACCCCGCCCTGGCCGTCGCCATCGGGGTGGACGGAACCCTGAACGTGTTGGAAGCCGCCCGCGCCTGCAACGTCCGGCGCGTGGTCTACACCAGCTCCAATGCATTCATCGGCGACGTCCGCGGCAAGCACGGCCATCCGGATTTCGTGCCCCTCGACGAGTCCCACCCGCCGAACCCGGCGGACATGTACGGCGTCACCAAGGTCTGCTCGGAAACCTTGGGCAACTACTACCGCAAACGCTACGGCGTGGAATTCGTGGCCCTGCGCTACCCCTCCATCTACGGCCCGGGAAAGCAGGCGCGGCACGGCGTTCTGGCCCTGTACGGCAAGATCATCGAGGACGCCATGGCTGGACGCGATGTCTCGATCCCCCGCGGCGGCGACCAGCGGAACGACGCCGTCTACGTCGGCGACGTCGCCCACTCCGTCACGCTGGCGTTGAATGCCGAAGGCCTGACTCAATGGACCTTCAACATCGGCACCGGCCGGGGAGTCACGCTGAAGGACTTCGCCGCCGTGCTGAGACGCATCTTCCCCGTCACGAAGATCGACATCGGCCCCGGTCTCGACTTCCGCGACGGCTACAAGCAGAGCTACTGCGTCTTCGACATCAGCAAGGCCCGTGAGCAACTGGGCTACACTCCGCAGTACGACCTGGAGCGGGGCATTGCCGACTACATCGAGAGTATCAGGTGGCTGGGGCTGGCGGTTTGATGCAGCGGCGGATGGATGGCTTGTACGCTTGCCGGTATCGGGAAGGCCGCGGAGCCGGCGCGCATTCGGTCAGGCCGGTGCATTGCAGCCCGGGATCTTTGTTTGTGACGCAGACTCCCGGTCGCTCCGGCCCCCCGGTGAGACTTCTCCGAATTCAACGATAGGGGAGTCATCGAGCTGCGGAAGGCAGAGATCAAAGCACTTGCGGTGCTTCCCGACGAGCAGAACGATACAAGCGACGTTCCGGGCGGCGTTGCAGCGGTCCACGCCCGGAAAAAGAGCGAACCGGTAGTCCTGCCACCCCGTTTGTGCTATCGTCCCGGCAGGAGGCTGGGGATATGAAGATCAGGAGATCGGGCGCATGAAACTCTATCACTTTCCACCGTCAACGAACTCGCTGAAGGTGCGGATCGCCCTGCTGGAGAAGGGTTTGGAATTCGAGAGCGTGGTTATCGACCTGACGAAACGGGAGCAGAAAGACCCGGGGTATCTGAAGATCCATCCTTTCGGTCAAGTGCCCGCCCTCGATGACGACGGCTTCATCCTTTACGACTCCACCGTCATCAATGAATACCTGGAGGACGAATACCCGCATCCCCCGCTGTTGCCCGCCAACTCGGAAGAACGCGCTTATGCCCGCCTGATGGAAGATTACCGGGACAACTACGTCAATCCCCACTTCGTCACGTTGATTCACGAGTACCGAAAGCCGGAAGAGGAACGTGATGTCGCGCTCATCCGAGAGACTCAGGCGAACATAGGGGCCGCCTTCGCCGTGATCGAGCGACAACTGCAAGGCCGAGAGTATCTCGCCGGCTCATTCAGTCTTGCCGACGTTGCCTACATGCCCAACATCGCCTTGCTGGAGCGGTTCCAGGTGCCCCTGGATCCGGACTTCAGGAACGTGGCCGCGTGGATCCAACGGTTGCGTACCAGGGCCAGCTATTCCGCCACCCAGAACTAGTGTCCCGTATCTGAAGCCCCGGTAGATTGCGACTGCTGCTTGCGTGGCTGGTGCACCTTTACACGGCCCTCGGGGCGGCGGTGGCGGTGTTCACCCTGGCGTTGGTGGCCGAGGGTCGTTATCGCGAGGCCTTGGCTCTCATGGGGCTGGCGCTGCTCCTGGACGCGACCGACGGGACCTTTGCACGGGCGGCAAGAGTGAAAGAGCTGATCCCGGGGGTGGACGGCGCCCGCCTGGACGACATCGTCGACTACCTCAACTATGTCCTGGTTCCGTGCTTTCTGCTGTTTCATGCGGAGCGGCTGCCTGCCGGTCACGGGTGGTGGCTCGTGTGCCTTCCGTTGTTGGCAAGCGCCTACGGCTTCTCGCAGACCAATGCCAAGACCCCTGATCACTACTTCCTCGGTTTCCCTTCGTACTGGAACGTCGTGGCCTTCTACTGCTTCGTGCTGGACTTGAGCCCCTGGTTCAACGGAGTTCTGATCATCGCGTTGTCGGTGATGGTATTCGTACCCATCCGGTACCTTTTCCGAGCCGCAGCACCGTCCTCCAGGGTCTCACCATCGCCCTGGGAGCGATTTGGGGAGCGCTCTGCTTTGTCGTGGTGTACTACCTGCCCGAGCCGCCTTATGGTTTGGCCTCGGCCTCGTTGTTCTTTCCCGCTTACTACCTGGTGCTGTCGTTCTGGTCGCACCTGTGGCACCGCCCCTGGTGTCGTGTCCGGGGAAGCAGGAATCTGTTCGTCCCGTAGGTCGGGTTACCCGGACAGGCTCCTAACGGGTCGGCTCCACGGACTCGTCGCGGTGGATCCGGATGGCGAGCACGTCGGCTTCGGCGCACACTTGCTGCTCACAGCTCAGGGTACATCGCAGAAGGGTCTTCCGCCCCTCCAGCTTGCGGATGGATGCGCGCAGTTCCAGGGGTTTTCCCAGCGGCGTCGGCCGTCGGTAGTTGATGTTCATGTTGGCGGTGACGAAGAAGACCCGCGGCGCGCTGCCGATGGGCCGCCGTTCGTCCTGGTACGCCCGGGCGATGGCGAGGTTGAGACTGTGACAGTCGATCAGGGTCGCGATGACGCCGCCGTTCACCACCTCACGCGTGCCGCCGGAGTGGTGTGCCCGTGCGGTCCAGGTGCAGACGGCGTCCGCGCCGTCCCAGCGGCTCTTGACCTGGAGTCCACGATCGTTGGCGGGACCGCAACCATAGCACAGGGTGGTCGCGCCCTGATCCTGAAAGGACTGCTCCTCGTTCATACGCTTGCCCCCGTCCGTGGCCACGGCCCTGCCGCTAGCCGGCGCGGGCTACTCCCAGCCGAAGCTGCCCTATCCCGTCGATCTCCGCCACCAGCTCGTCGCCCGCAGCCAGTTGTTTCTGGAAGGCAGGAGCGTCCGGGTTGCCGCTGGCGATGAGGTCACCGGGCATGAGAGTTCCCACATCCGACAGGTAGCTCACCAGACGGGCCACCTTGTTGATCATGCCGCCGGTGCTGGCCGACTGCCGCAAATCGTCGTTCACCCAAAGGCGCATATCCAGCGCCTGCGGGTCGGGTATCTCGTCGCGTGTGACGATCCAGGGACCCACCGGTGCGAAGGTGTCGAAGCCTTTGCGTACGCAACGGGTACCCATGAGGTTCCTTCCCGAGCCGTATCCTCGAGCGGTGACGTCGAGGATGATGCTGTAACCGAACACGGCGTCCATGGCCTCTTCCACCGACAGGCCCCGGCTCTCCCTGCCGATGACGACGCACAGTTCCAGCTCGGGGAAGACGGTTTCGGCGTTGGGCGGGATGATGATGTCTTCCCCCGGGCCGATGACGGCGGACGGCGGCTTGAGGAAGATATGCTCGAGCAGCTCGTCCGGCGGGGTTTCCCGGGCCTCGCCCCGCCCACCGGTGCTGGCCAGGTTCTTGCTCCCGCGCTTGTAGTTACCGGCCGCGCCCCAGATCTTCGAGGGTGCCGGTACCGGGGCCGCCAGCTGAGCGGCGTCGAGGCTTGCCGGGGTCCTCTCCGAGATCACCCGACCGATGGCCTTGCGGTTCGCTTCGCAGGATGCCGCCAGATCGATCATGGAATCGCAGACACCGTCCAGAAGGACCATCCTGTCGTCTTCCGTGATCGCGGCCACGGTGCCGTTCTTCAAAGTCGCAAACCGCATCGAGTACCTCCGTACCTGTATCTCGTGTCGCAGACCGGCGAGATGCCCGCGCCGACGCGAGGGTCCCGGGACGGGCGGATCTTGAAACCGGGAGCGGGGGCCAGTGTCCTCGCTCCCGGGAAGGGTGGTGCAAGGGCCAGGACCGGCTCCTAATAGGCGTCCTTGAGCTCCCGGACCTTGGCGAACACCGAGACCGGGTCCGTCCCCAGACCCGGAAAGCGCTTGGAAAGGCCGGCCTGGATCTCTCCGCTCTCCCATCGGAGAAACGGATTGGTCTCGAGCTCGTCCCCGAGGCGGGACGGCACCGTGAACCGATCCCTGGCCCTGAGCTCCCGGACCTGGTCCAGCCTCCTGCGGATCTTCTCGTTGTTGGGCTCCACGGTCAGTGCGAACCGGAGGTTCTTCTCGGTGTACTCGTGGCCGCAGTATACCAGCGTGTCGCCGGACAGGCGCCGCAGCTTCCCGAGGGAGGCGGTCATCTGCTCGGGGGTCCCCTCGAAGACCCGGCCGCATCCGCCGGCGAACAAGGCGTCGCCGCTGAAGAGCTTGCCGGGGAACACGAAGGCGATGTGGCCGCGGGTATGACCGGGGATGAACAGAACCTTCCCGCGCTCCTCTCCCACCTGGACCTCGTCTCCCTCCACGAGAGGATGCGTGATGCCCGGGATGCGTTCTTCATCCACCCTGGCGCCGAATACCTCAAGCTCCGGCTCCTGCCGCAGCAGGTACTCGTTCCCGCCGGTGTGATCCCGGTGGTGGTGGGTGTTGAGGATGGCGGTGAGATCGACGCCCTCCTCCCGCACCCGGCGCCACACCGACTCTCCCTCGGAGGGGTCCACGATGCCGGCCTTGTTGGTCTTCTCGCAGATCACAAGGTAGCCGTAATTGTCCTTCAGCAAGGGTATCTGAACGATTCTCATGACGCCTGTTATACCAAAACTCGCGCGGGCAGGCCACAGACTTCACGGACCGATGAATGCGCGGCATGGCGCCCGTCGAGCCGATTGACCTGTGCCCCCGGTTTGCATACCCTGGAGCCATGCTGAAGGCTGGAGTCGGACAGTCGTCACAATCGGATACTCCCGCCGCCGTCGAGGCGGCGGCGGGGAAGGCCATGGAAGGACTGCCGGATGGAAACGCCGATCTGGTGTTGCTCTACGCCACCGTTGACCACGCCGGCGCCCTGGAGCAGGAGCTGCCCGCGCTTCATCGATTCACCGGCACCCGCAACTCCGTCGGGTGCAGCGGCCTGGGAATCCTGACCGACGACGGCGAGATCGAGGGAGAGTCCGGCGTAGCCGTGATGGCGCTGGTCTCCGACACGGTCAGGGCGCACCCTTTCGTCCGCGACGCCCTCAAGGGGAATGATGACGCGGCGGGACAGGACATCGCCGATGCCGTGGGACCGGACCCGTCTTCTCTGACGGTGTTGCTGGCCGACGGTTACAAGAGCCGCCCCGACGCCATGCTGGACGGCCTGTCCCGGGCGGGACATTCCGGCCCCGTGGTGGGTGCGGCGGCGTCGGAAAACGGCAGTCACGGAAAGACCTACCAGTTCTACAAGGACCGGGTGACCAGCAACAGCGTCGTTGGGTTCTCCCTCTCGGGCGCCTTCGAGGCGGCGATCGGCATCACCCAGGGCTGCCAGCCCGTGGGGGAGCCCATGGTCATCACCAAAGCCCACGAGAATCTCATCTTCGAGCTCGACGGCCGCCCGGCATTCGAGGTGTTCGTCGACCTTGTCGGGAAACCGTTCCAGCAGGACCTTCGCCGGGCGCTGGCCTTCGTTTTCGTGGGGCTGCCTCCGGACCCACGGCAAACGGAGATCGAGCCCGGTCAGTATCTCGTTCGCAACATCATCGGCGTGGATGCGCAAAGAGGCATTCTCGCCGTGGCCCAACCGGTGGAAGCCGGGCAGCCGCTGATCTTCGCGCTCCGGGACGGGCAGCGGGCGCGGGAGGATCTGCAACAGATGCTGGAGCGCCAGATTGCGCGCCTGGAAGGCAAGACGCCGCGAATGGGTCTTTACTTCAATTGCTGCGCCCGCGGCAGCGGCCTTTACGGCGTTCCCGGGATCGATACGGCCTACATCAAGCAGGCGCTGGGTGACGTTCCGATCATCGGCTTCTTCGGCAACTACGAGCTCGGCCCCCTGGCCGGGGCCAACCACATCCTCACCTACACCGGGGTTCTGGCACTGGTCAGCGAGTGAGCGGCCGGTCCCACCGCCCCTGGATTCCCGCTTCCGCGGGAATGGCGGATCGGGGCGTCGGCGCCTGCTTTCACACCGATGTCCGTTTCGATGAAAGGAACGTCGCCGTGTGTCAGCGCCGCAGGCGTTTCCGCTTGTTGGCGAGGTAATCCACGACGATATAGTTCCCGATCTCGTCGGGGGAGGTGTAGAAGACGCGGCCGGTGTTCATCCGGGTGAGCCGGTCCACGAAGCCCATGCGATAATAGTCCATCCCCAGCATGAAGGTGTTGATGCGGATGCCGCTCCGGGTGCAGCGTCGGACCTCCCTGAGGGTCTCCCGGACGATCCTCTCGTGGAGCAGGGCCGAGCCCCAGCCGCTGTGAAGCCTGCCGCCCCGATCGACGTTGCACGCGGTCGGTTCACCATCGGTGACAAGGATAATCTGACGGTTCGTAGCTCTATTGTTTCCAAGAAGTTGCCGTGAAAACCTCAATGCTTCCTTGATATCGGTGCCATGCTCCATGAAGTAGGTGATGGCGACGATGGAGGGGAGGTCTTCGGTGCGGATGACCTTGGCGTTGGAGCGGAAGGCCACCAGGTGGAGGACGTCTTGGGGAAACTTGGTCTCGATGAGCCGGTTGAGCGCCAGCGCCACCTTCTTGCCGGCGTGCAGGGCGTCGTTCATCAGCATGGAATAGCTGACGTCGATGAGCAGCACGGTCTCGGTGTCGGTGGAGAACTCGTGCTGATACACCTGAAAATCCCGTGGCTCGATCCGGACGGGTACCCCGGCCCTCCCCTCTTCCAGCGGCCGCATGAGGGTCTTGCGGACATCGATGTTGAGGGGGTTGCCGTACTCGTAGGGCCGGGTGTCTTCCAGCCGCATGCCCTGGTTGCCGGTCTTGGCGCTGGCGTGCTGGCCCCAGCGGTTCTTGTTCATGAGCTGGAAAATCTCTTTCAGGGCCTTGTCGCCGAGCTGTCGCATGCCCTTGGGACTGAGCCTCAGGCCGTTTCCGGTACGTATCAGGTAACCCGCGTCCACCATCATCTGCTCGACGCCCTGGAGGTACTTGATCTGCTCGTATGCTTCCTCGCCCAGCAGCTCGCGCATGGCCTCCAGATCGAGGTCGGACACGTCGCCGAGTCCTCGCCGCCCCCAACGCAGGAACTGCTCCAGGTTTCGCAGCTCCCCCAGCACCTGTCCGGCATCCCCCATGCCCATGCGCTGGCTTCCCTGAAAAGGGTACTGGTTCATCAGTTGCTCGAGTTGCTCCATCCGGGCCATGGCGTCACTCAGGCGCTGAAGTTCCTGCCGGCCCAACGAATCGAGGTTCTCCAGAAGATTGTCGAGATCCTCCACCGCGGCATCGAGCATGTCAGGCAGGTTCTGAAGGAAATCGTCGTCGTCCAGCAGGCGGTTCAGACGCTCCAGCATCCGAGAAAGATTCGGCGCGCCCGGCCCCGTCAGGTTCTGCGGCTGTTGCATGGAGCGTTGATCGATCTGCTCGCCAAGGCGCTCTTTGAGCTGTTGGTATCGCTCCTGGGCCTGGCGCATCTTCTCGGCCAGCTCGTTCATGTTCCGTGCATACTTGCCGGACAGCCGTTCCATGAAGTTGCGCATCTTGTCGTGATACGCCTCCATCTTTTCAGCCAGCTCGTTCAGTTTCCGGCTCAGGGCCTCGCTTTCTTCGGGAGACAGCTTGAAAGAGTCGGGTGAATACTTGTTGAGGAGATCCTGTTTCTGTTCTTCCGCCTGCTGGAGCAGGTTCCGCAGCCCCTGCACCGAGCGCATGCCGTCGTCGGACTCGAAACCGCGGCGCATCAGGCTCCGTAGCGCGCGGCGCACGCCTTCCTCTTCGAGAAAGGTATCCGACAACTGCTTGAGGAGGTCGTTGGCGGTGGGGAATCTGACCTCCTGGGAGCCGTCCCAAGGCGTGTATCGATGGATCCTCATGCAGCGTCCACTATATCGCAGGCGCTTCCGGCACTGCAATAGCGGAAATCGGCTCCGGCGGGGGCCGGTGGAATGGCGCTGCCGACTCGGTTATAGAAGGAAGTGTCATCACCGTATCCCGGAGGGAACATGAAGGTTACTGTCGATAACACGAAGTGCGACGGCCACGAGAAATGCGTTCAGGCCGCTTCCAAGGTCTTCAGGATGAACGAGCGGTTCATCGCCGAAGTCGCCGACCCCGATGGCGACACCCCGGAAAAGATCGTCCTGGCTGCCCGAATTTGCCCCACCAAGGCCATCACGGTGGAAGACGACGACGGCAGGACGCTGTTTCCCGAGTCGTAGCGCGCCGCTCCCGCCGCCTTCCCCGGGGCCTCTCACGGGTATGCTTCCCGGGAGCCGTCCCCGAAGCGACACGGCGCGGATCCTTCACTCGAACACGACGCTGGCAAAGCTGCAGATGGAGCCGATGGGGTCCATCTCGCCATGGTCATGGGCCACCACCCGCCCTCGTTCCGCCTGCATCGACTTGAGCATCGTGTAGATGGGCGAGAAGCCGCAGATCCGGCGGCGGTCCTGCTCTTGCGCGAGGTGGCCGCGGAACCCTTCCGCGTTCATCTCCTCCACGTGGCGCAGCATCTCTCGGTCGGAGTGTTTCACGGCCTCCAGCTCTTCCCCGTCGAAACCGCCGACATCGCCGTAACGCGGCCCGACGTGGGCCAGGTCGGCGCTGGCGATGAGGCAGACGCGGCGGCCGTCCTCGGCGATGGCCGTTCGTAGTGCTTCGGTGAATCGCTCGATGGAATCGCCGTCAGCCCCGCATCCGGGCGCCGCGTACGAAAAGGAGCACAGCACCGGCACGATGGGCGTGCCGTTGCCGAAAAGCTGCTGAATGAACAGCACCTGAAACTCGATGGTGTGCTCGGAACGGTGAGCCAACTCGTCCGCGAACAGTTCTCCGCCATGGAACGCGCGCAGACGGGATATGAACCCGGCCTCCACCGGCACTTCCCCCAGCGGCGTGGCAAAGCGCTTGCAGGTCAAGGCATAAGGGTTCCGCACTCCGCCGTGCCCGGTTCCCAGGATGACAAAGAGCTCCGGCGGCTCCGTCTCCGCCAGCTCCTTGTAGGCCCAGGCGTAGGCGTGGCCCCCCAGACGCAGGTCGATGTGCGGCACGACGATGCCGGGTATCCGCCGTTTCGGATCCCGCCGACCCGGCAACCCCGGTCCCTCGGGCGGGACGAACAACTGCCCCAGGCCCTCCTTCAGCACGGCCGGGTTCTCGTCATAGCTGACGCCCGCGTGAAAGGGCTCGCGCACCGACGCATCGTGAAAGGACGTCGCCAGGCGCTGGAAATGGCGATTGAAGTTGTCGCCGGCCAGAAAGTAGCCCTCGTCCAGCACTTCGCACAACTGCTCCAGTAGCTGGAGCGGAAACTCGACCTTGTATTTCTCCCGGTACGCGGTCCGGATCTCCGGCAGCGTCCGTGTGCCGTCGAAGAACTGCAGCGCGCAGGCCGCCTCCACACGGAGATGCAGAACCTTGTCGCTGAAGTGCTGGGGGTCGCGGATGCCGAAAGCCTGCCTCCCCTGCTCCCCGGGCACCGGGAAAACGTCGATATATCGAAGGCGCGGGCGCATGGAAGGGTTTTCGTCACTCATGGGAACAGGCTATAGCTTGGTAGGGAGGAATGCCAGCAGGTCGGCCACCCGACCGCCTGGCCGAAATCACGCCGGAGAAATGGACAACGAGACGATTACCGCGGTCAAGGGCATTCAGGTGGGTCACGCCACCAACCTTCGTGCGCGCACCGGGTGTACGGTAGTCCTCTGCATGACCGGTGGCCCCGCCGGCGTCGACGTGCGCGGATTCGCACCCGGCACCCGGGAGACCGACGCCGTGAGGCCCGGCCGGCGCGTCGGACGGGCCCACGCCATCCTGTTGACCGGCGGCAGCGCCTTCGGCCTCGATGCGGCCTCCGGCGTCATGCGCTACCTCGAGGAGCACGGCGCCGGCTTCGCAACCGCTCACGCCGTGGTCCCCATCGTCCCCGCGGCGGTGATCTACGACTTGGGCGTTGGTGACCCGCGGGTCCGTCCCGACAAGGCCATGGGCCATCGCGCCTGCAAGGCGGCCACCGATGGGCCCGTTCCCACGGGGCGGATCGGCGCCGGTGCCGGCGCCACGGTGGGAAAGGCGCCGGGCCTGCACGCCGCAGACGGCGGCATCGGCTCCGCCTGCGCCAAGCTGCCAGACGGCGCATCGGTGGGCGCCCTGGTGGTGGTGAATTCCGCAGGAAATGTCGTCGATCCCGCCACCGGCGAGATCGTCGCAGGTGCCCGCAACGAGAAGTCCGGCCACATGGTCGACGTGACGCCGGCGTGGCTGCAAGGCCCCGGGGACAAGAGGTCCGGAACCAACACCACCATCGGCGTCATCGCCGCCGACGCGGCACTGTCCCCGGTGGAGGCCGACACGGTGGCCGCCATGGCCCACGACGGCATCGCCCGAGCCATCCGCCCGTCTCACACGCTCTACGACGGGGACACTCTGTTCGCCCTCTCCACCGGCAAACGCCACGCCGACGTCAACGCCGTCGGCATCGTTGCCGCCGAATTGGTGGCAAGGCGATTCTCAACGCGGTCGGGCGGTAGGCAGAGCGATTGTGGGCCCATCGAAAGGTGAAGGTGGTCCCCGGTCTGTCCCGCGATCCGGAGGCGGTCCCGGACGTGCCCCCGCCTTCCGCCAAAAGCATGCTTGAGTAGCGGCCCGCTTATCTGGTAAAGACAAGACATGCGCCCGTAGTGAAAAGGACATCACGAGGGTCTCCGGAACCCTAAGTCCAGGTTCGATTCCTGGCGGGCGCACCATGCCAGGCCGGTCCACCACCCTAAGCCCGCCGTCTGCTACTTCGGCAGCTTGTCGTCGATCCCTCTGACGTACCAGTTCATGCCCAGCAGGGTGCCGTCGTCGAGGTGCTTGCCCACGCCGACGGCCAGGGAGCCGTCCTGCTTGTGGATGGGGCCGGCGAAGGCGTGCATCTTGCCGGAGCGGATCTTCTCCTCGGTGGCCTTGGCCATGGCGGCTACGTCGGCGGGCATGTTGGTGTAGGGAGCCATCCCGACCATGCCGGTGGACATGCCTCCCCAAGTGTCCATGGACTTCCAGGACCCGTCAAGCACCGCCTTGGTGCGCTGGATGTAGTAGGGCCGCCAGTCGTCGATGATGGCCGTGAGTTGGGTCTTGGGGCCGAATTTGATCATGTCCGAAGCCTGGCCGAAGGCCAGAGCGCCCTTCTCGCCGGCAATCTGCATGGCCGCGGTGGAATCGGTGTGCTGCGTGATGATGTCCGCCCCTTGTCCTATGAGCACCTTTGCGGCGTCGGCCTCTTTGCCGGGATCGAACCAGGAGTTCACCCAGACCGTCTTCAGTGTAAAGTTGGGGTTGATGGACTGGGCGCCGAGCATGAAGGCGTTGATGCCGCGCACCACCTCCGGAATCGGGAACGATGCGATGTAACCGGCGACTCCGCTTTTGGACATCCTGGCTGCGATCCGGCCGATGACGTAGCGGCCTTCGTAGAAGCGCGAGGAGTAGGTCGATACGTTCCTGGCGCGCTTGTAGCCGGTGGCGTGCTCGAACCTGACCTTGGGGAAACGTTTGGCCACCTTGATGGTGGGGTCCATGAAGCCGAAGGATGTGGTGAAGATCAGACCGGCGCCTTGCCGGGCCAGACGCGTGATGGCGCGTTCGGTATCCGGCCCCTCGGCGACCTTCTCGATGTAGAGGGTCTTGACGCGCTTGCCCAAGGCCTTCTCGACGGCGAGCCGGCCCTGATCGTGCTGGTAGCTCCAGCCGTGGTCCCCGATGGGACCGACGTAGATGAAGCCGACCTTCAAGGGGTCTGCCCCGAGGGCGTTCGTGGTGACGAGGAACAGGGCAAGAGCGGCCGCCAACACGATGAACTTTCGCATGTTTCTTCTCCTCCGGTTGAGCAACAGGTGCCGTCCGTCTACCGGTCCGGCACGAACGTTTGACCGATACAAGCAGGTGTATTCACTTTCGTCAAGACGCGATTTCCGGAAATGGCCAGCAGCGCGACGATGGTGACGAGGTACGGCAGGGACGCCAGGAACTGGGGGGGAATGGCGACGCCGATGCCTTGGGCGTAAAGGCCCATGATCCACACGGCGCCGAACAGGTAGGCGCCGGCGGCCACGCGGTTCGGCGTCCAGGTGGCGAACACCACCAGCGCCAGTGCGATCCAGCCCCGTCCGGCGGTCATGTTCTCGATCCACTGCGGCGTGTAGACCAGGGACAGATAACCGCCGGCGAGCCCGGCGCACGCGCCGCCGAAGGCGATGCAGCCGTAGCGCACGCCGGCCACGTCGTAGCCCAGGGCGTGAGCGGAATGATGGTTGCTGCCGATGGCCCGGATCATCAGTCCCAGGCGGGTGCGGGTGAACACCCAAGCGACCAGTGCGGTGATGGCCACGGAAGCGTACACCAGCGCGTCCTGGCCGAACAGCACCGGACCGATCAGCGGCAGATCGCTCAGCCCCGGGACGTGCATGGCCCCGAGCCTGACGCCGGGGAGACCGGTGAACGGCTGGCCGATGAGCCCCGAGAGGCCGATTCCGAACAATGTCAGGGCGAGGCCCGTGGCCATCTGGTTGGCCGCCAGGGTCTGGGTCAGAAAGGCGAACAGAAGCGCCATGACGATGCCGGCGCCGATGGCCGCGGCCACGCCGGCGGTGGCCGACCCGGTGGTGTATGCGGCCGCAAAACCGGTTACCGCGCCCATGATCATCATGCCCTCGACCCCCAGGTTGAGCACACCGGAACGTTCCACCACCAGTTCGCCCACCGCCGCCAACAGCAACGGCGTCGATGCCGTGATGATGGTGAGCAGAACCGCTTCCAGGGCGCTCATCGCGCGGCCCCCCTGAGGGACTGTCCAGGCAACCGGAATCTGCTGCGAGTCATGGATGTGTTCCGGAGGCTCACGGGTACTCGCTCGTCCCGTTGCGGGGGGCTCTGCGTTGCCCGCTCCAGCCGTACCCGGCAACGGATCAGCGTGTCGCAGGTCAGTATGAGGAACAGCAGCAGGCCCTGGAAGACTTGCGCCGTCTTCTCGGAGATGGAGAGCTCCACCTGTGCGGCCTCACCGCCGAGATAGCAGATGGCCAGGACCACTCCTCCCACCAGCGCGCCCAGTGGATTCAGCCGTCCGAGGAACGCCACGATGATGGCGGTGAAGCCGTAGCCCGGGGAGATCGTGGGCTGGAGCTGCCCGACGGGGCCTGCCACCTCGCAGATGCCCGCCAGTCCGGCCAGGGCACCGGAGAGCCCGAAGCAGAGCCACGTGGTTCCCGGCTGCGAGAAACCGCCGAAGCCGCTGGCGCGAGGGGCCTCCCCCCGTACCCGGATCTCGAAGCCCTTGAGCGTGCGCGCCATGAACACCGCCAGCAACACCACCGCCAGCACGGCGAAGACCGCGCCCAGATGCACCCGCCCGTCGCCGAAGGTGGCCAGCAGATGCCAGTCGCTGAAGCTGATGGACTTGGGAAAGTTGAACCCGTGGGGGTCTCGCCACGGGCCGCGCACGAGCCAGTCCAGGAGATACTGCGCCACGTAAACCAGCATCAGGCTGGTGAGGATCTCGTTGGCGCCGAAACGGTTGCGCAGCAGCGCCGGCACCGCCGCCCAGGCCATGCCGCCGAACATGCCCAACAGCAGCATTGCGGGGATCGCCAGGGCCGAGTCCCACTCGGGCGCGAGGATGGGGATGGAGGCGCCGGCCAGGGCGCCCGCGATGAGTTGGCCTTCCGCGCCGATGTTCCAGAGATCCGCGCGAAAGCAGATCGCCAGGCCGGCGCCGATCAAGACCAGCGGGGTGGCCTTGACGATAAGCTCCTCCACCGACCACAGGGTGGTCAGCGGTCCGATAAAGTAGACGTAGATGGCGTGCAGGGGATCGAACCCGCGGGCGGCGAAGAGGACGCTGCCGAAAAGCACCGTGAGGGCTATGGCGAAGAGCGGAGAGGCGACCTGCATCGCCCGGCTGCGCTCAGGGCGCTTCTCCAGCACCAGCCTCACGTCCACGCGTCCTGGTCCGGCGCCGGGCCGGCTTCGTGCGCTCCGGCCATGAGCATGCCGATGCGCTCCCGATCGATGCCGTCCGAGCGATAGGTATCGGACAAGGCGCCGCGGGAGATGACCGCGATGCGGTCGGCGATCTCGAAGATCTCGTCGAGGTCCTGGCTGATGACCAGCACCGCGGCGCCGTCCCGGGCCCGATCCACCAAGGCCTGCCGGATGAGCGCGGCGGCGCCTGCGTCCACGCCCCAGGTAGGCTGATTGATGACCAGGACCCGAGGGTTCCGGTCCAGCTCACGGCCCACCACGAACTTCTGGAGGTTGCCGCCGGAGAGTGCGTTGGCTTCCTGGTCGTGGCGGCCGGAGCGTACGTCGAAACGTCGGGTGACTCTGGTCGCCAGGGCGCGGGTGCGGCCGCCGCTGATGAAGCCGGTACGCACCAGATCGTCGCCGGACGCGTGCCGGGTGAGGAGCACGTTCTCCCACAACCTGAAACCGGGCACGGCGCTGTGTCCAAGCCGCTCCTCTGGCACGAAGGCGGCGCCCAGGCGCCGGCGCTCGGTGATGTCCCGGGCGCCGCACGGCCGGCCGGCGATGATGACGGACTCGGGCGTGGGAGCCAGCCGTTCGCCGGACAGCACCTCGAACAGCTCGGACTGACCGTTGCCCGCGACGCCGGCCACCGCGGCCACCTCGCCGCTCCGAACCTCGAGGGAAACGTTGCGCAACGGCACGCCGAAGGATCCCGCCGCGGGGAGAGAGAGATCGGTGACGGTGAGGGCTGCGGGGCCGGCGGTCTCCCGCGCCTCTGCGTTCACCGACTGTACATTGGCGCCTACCATGAGCCGCGCCAGCGACCCCGCGGTCTCGGCCCGGGGATCCACGTCGGCCACCACCCGGCCACGGCGCAGGATGGTGGCGCGATGACAGAGTTCCCTCAGCTCTTCCAGTCGGTGCGAGATGTAGAGCACTGCGCAGCCGTCGGACGCCAGCCGTCTCAGCGTGACGAAAAGCTGGCGGGTCTCCTGGGGCGTCAGCACCGCGGTGGGCTCGTCCATGATCAGCAGACGGGGCTCCTGAAGCAGGCAGCGCACCACCTCGATGCGTTGCCGCACCCCCACGGGGAGATCCGCCACCAGCGCCGCGGGGTCCAGCGGCAGTCCGTATTCTTCGGATACCCGTGCCACGCGTTGGGCCAGGGCGTCCGGGTCGAACGGGCCGGGCACGGCGAGGGCAACGTTCTCCACCACCGTCAGCGCATCGAACAGCGAGAAGTGCTGGAACACCATGCCGATGCCGAGCTGCCGCGCCGCGCCGGGACTCGGCACGGCAACGGTCTCGCCGTGCCAGCGAAGCCGGCCCGCGCTGGGCTGCAACGCACCGTAGATGATCTTGACCAGTGTGGATTTGCCGGCTCCGTTCTCTCCCAGCAGTGCGTGGATCTCGCCGGGCCGGAGCCTGAGGTTCACCCGGTCGTTGGCCGTGAACCCGCCGAAGCGCTTGACGATGTCTTCGGCTTCGAGGAGGTAGCCGTCGTCAGTCGTTTCCATCAAAACAGCCCACTCCGAGCTACACTAGAGCCACAATATAAGGTGCCGAAGAGAACGAGCACGCACTATATATGGTGTCATTCCGCGATGCAAGCCCCTTGCAAGGGGTTACAGCCGCGGCGCGAAGGACGTAATGCCGAGCTTGTGCTTGATGATCTCCTCCCGCGTCAGGCCGTGAAGCTCGTGGGGGAAGACCAGCCAGTGATCGGTCTCGTGCACGTAGTAGTCGGGTTCGCGGTCGGTGCGATTGTTGCCCGGCTTGTAGTAGACGGTGGCCACGCGGGCGTCCGCGGGGGCGTTGCGGCGGGACTTGCGTTTCAGATGTGCCAGCACGGCCTCGATGCTGAGACCGGTGTCGAACACGTCGTCGACGATCAGCAGCCCCTGGTCGGCGTTCACGTTGTCGATGATGTATTGCATGCCGTGGATGCCGATACGCGAATCCGTCCGCCCGATGCTTTTGTAGAAAGAGGTGCGGATGGCGATGTGGTCGGTCTCTATCCCGAAATAATCCAGCAGTTCCTGTACCGCGATGCCGACGGGAGTGCCGCCCCGCCATATGCCGACGATAAAGCTCGGACGGAAGTCGCTTTCCAGGATCTGCATGCCGAGCCGGAACGAGTCATCGAGCAGCGATTGGGCGCTGATGTAGGTCTTCCTGCTCGTCGCCGGTTCGGCCTGGGATACGGGCTCGACTGGATATTCGGCCATCAAGGTTTCCTCTCGACAAACGCGGCGGAATCGGCACGGGCAAGGTCGCTCTCCCCCTTTTATCCGAAATACCTCATAGTGCAAGCGCAGGCGCAAAATCCGGTTCGTGAACCCGTACCGGAGACATGGCGTGGCGTCCTGTCAGACGGCACGCGCCAGGGTGAGCACCTGAACCTCCCGCGCGCCCGAATGCAGCAGCACCCGGGTGCACTCGTTGACCGTGGCCCCGGAAGTGTAGACGTCGTCCACGAGCAGCAGTCGCAGGTTCTCGACGGTCCGGCCCGGAGCGATGAAGAAAGCGCCACGTACGTTTGGCCGGCGGTCCTTCAGGCTCAACATGCTCTGAGGGGCTGTTTCGGTCCTTCTCGTCAGGACAAAGGGATCCAGGGGTATTCCCCAAGCGCGGCCGACTTCCCGCCCCAGCAGCACGGACTGGTTGAAGCCGCGCCAGCGGAGCCGCCGTGGATGCAGCGGAACCGGAATGATCAGATCAAGAGCCGACGTCCGAAACCACGGCCGGCAGGCCTGCGCCATGAGCCGGGCGATGGGTTGCCCGAGGGAGACTTGCCGGCCGTACTTGAACCTGTGAATGACCTCACGCAGTGGATGGGAAGCCTCCGAGTGACGCGGATAGCACGCCCAACTTCGCGCCATGGAGAAAGACGGCGGCTGGAGAAGGCAACCGCCGCACAGGTGGTCGCCTTGCCACTCGTGCAAGTACGGCCGCCCGCACCGCGGGCAGAACGGCGGCTCGACCGATTGGATCCTTTCTTCACACGATCGGCAGAAACAGCCCGGCGACCGGGACGGCAGCCACGCCTCGCAGGCTATGCAACACGGCGGGAAGACGACGTCCAGCAACGCCTCCAGCACCTGCCGGGCCCATCTTCCGGGGGAGCGACGGTCGCGCGCGCTTGTATTGCCCACAAGCCAGGGAATCGGCACGCGCCGCCGAAACCTTAGTGGCTCCGAGTCGCCTCGGGTGTCGTTGCGTTCCGGATCAGGCCCGGGACTACAGGAAGTCTTCCAGTCTGACCTCGTCCATGAAAGGGTACTCGAGCAGCTCGTACTCCGCGGGGTCGACGTCGTCCGGAATGGTGGCGTCGATGCCCATCTTGGAGGTGGTAGGGAGCGAGCCCTTGGGTAGCCGGGAGGCTTTGAGGGTGGGGTCGAGGTGCTTGCCGCGGGCGCCGGAGACGATGATGACGTCCTCGTCGGGCCGGACCCGGAAGGCCATGGCCCGCTCCACCGCCATGGGGTCGGTGAGGTCCACGTCGCCGTCGGTGACCACCACGAGCTTGAGGGCGTGGAGCGACATCAGCGCCAACAGGGCGTTCTTCCCTTCCCCCGGCCGCTTGTCGATGGCGGCATGGAGATGCCAGTAGCAAGCGCTACCCGGGGTGGCATGAACCGCGACGGTCTTGATGCTGGCCTCGCGCAACGCGCGCCATCCGGCGGCC
The DNA here is from genome assembly GCA_963422385.1 of Binatia bacterium. Classification (GTDB taxonomy): domain Bacteria; phylum Desulfobacterota; class Binatia; order UBA9968; family JAJDTQ01; genus JAJDTQ01. Next base: position 3,470,639 of record OY729432.1, read on the forward strand.
TCCAGCGGCGGCGCCTCCAGCCAGTCGTTCTCCCACGGCATCAGGATGGTGTGGAGAATCGGGTTTTTGCGGTGCGTCACCGCCTTGACCCTGAATACCGGGTTCCAGCGGATCGAGCACTGATGCCCGGTGAAATCGCCGTAGCGCCCTTCGTCGATGGTCCAGCCGTCGGTGGAGATCTCGCCCTCCAGCACGATCTCCGCGTGGGCGGGCACCTCGAGGTCCACGGTCCTGCACTTCACCAGGGGCACCGGCCGGCCATGGAGCGCACCGGCCACCGCGAACTCGTCGTAACCCGGCGGCGCCTTGTAGGCCGCGGCTACGAGCTCCGGCGTGCCGGTACCGAAGGCAATGGCGATGGGTAGAGGCTCGCCCCGCTTGAGCGCCGCTTCGTAGCTGAAGCGCATGTCCGACGGGGACACCAGGTCGATGCCGGTTTCCCGTGGGGTCCGGTACATGAGGCGATAGCAGCCCGCGTTGCGCCGGCCGGCCGCGTCCCTGGACACCGAGATGCCGGCCGACAGGTAGGGCCCGCCATCCTTTCGGTGCTGGAAGGGAATGGGCAGCTCGGTGAGGTCCACCTCGTCGCCGGTCTTCACCACTTCCTGGACCGGACCGTCCGCCACCACCTCCGCATCGAGGGGGTTGTCCAGGGCCTCCATGAACCTTCGTCCCAGGGTGCGCTGGTCGCAGCCGAGCCCCAGGGCCACCCGTTGGCGCGAGCCCACCAGCCCGCCCACCACCGGGATGGAATAGCCTTCGACGTTTTCCATGAGCAGCGCGGTGTCGGCCTGGGCCAGGAGCGTGTGGAGATGGCGCGCATCCACGGGCCTGGTGATGCGTCGGAGCTGGCCCTCGGACTCCAGCAACGCCACAAGACCGCGCATGTCGTGGTACGGCAGTGTGTGTTTCCCGTTCATGGCGTCCGCTTGCTCCCTATGTCGTCAAGGCTCCCCGATTCGCGTGGGGAGCTATAATAATTCCATGCCAAGACAGAGGCAAAGCCGGGGAGGGTCCCCCAGGGAAGGGTGTCCCCTGCACCGGCAGGGCTCAAGGTGAAGACGCGGGCTACGCTGCCAGCATCGCGTTCAGCCGCTGTTGCCACTCCTCTTCGTCTACGATCTCGAAGCGCACCACCTTGTTGCGCATGGCCGGCACGAACTCCGCCCAGTCCGTCTTCCGGGCGTGCTTGGAGCAGAGGTCGAACACGGAGCGCTTGTAGGCCGTGTCCTCGGAACCCTTCAGGTGGACGCCCTTGGTCTCCAGCACGAAGACACGGTGGTATTCGTCCCCCATGCCGGGTTCATCGGGCCTGAGGGTCACGATGAAGTCCGCGTAGATGCGTCGGGGTTTCCAGCCCTGCACGTAGTAGTCCCTGCGGGCGCGGTTCCGATACCAGAAGAACAGCCGCTCCTGTTGGTCGAGGTAGGTGGCCACCTTGTTCTCCAGGCCGTTCAACTCGTCCTCGTCGATCCGATCGAACAGGTTGAACTGATACGCGCTGCCGTCCTCCCGGTTCGCCTGCTTCATGTTCGGCGTCTCCATCCTCTGCGGCAACCGGTTGCATTGCAGATCGTCGGTCACCACGATGAAGCGCATGGTTCCCGACTTCAACATTTCCTTGAACACTTGTTGCGAAAGTCGGTCCCGTTCGCGCTCCAGTTGCTTTCGCAACTCTTCCAGCACGAACAGGTAGTTCGCGGTCACCTGCTCCCGCGGGTGCTTCCCGAGCAACGCGTCGAACACCCGTCGAGCCGCTTCCGCGCCGCGCCACGGGTTGGGCATGACGTCGCGCAGGTGACTGGCCGCGAAATAGTAATCGATGACACCTTCTCCGGGCACGGTTGCCGGTCCCCCGGCATTGGCCAGCAGCGGGTCCGCATCCAGCCCGGTGCTCAGCGTGAAGTCCTTGCTTCCCTCCCGGCTGAGCCCGAGATCGAACAGCCGGCTTACGTCCACCTCGTTCCACGGCACGCGGGAAAGGATGTCGGCCTCGTAATGCACCAATCGCCACTTGCGTCCGTCCCGCACCATGAAGGCCGGCAGCACCAGGTCCCGGGCAGCGTTCCGATATGGTAGTCGATGTTGGGTCACCACCTGTTTGCTGGATTCCATGGGTCCTTCGGGTTCCGTAACCACCTTGCCTTCCAGTCCCTGCAAGCCCTCCAGGCCAAACCCTTTGCGCACCTCCTTCAGCAAGTCTGCGCCACGGCGCTGAAAGCAGAAGACGTAGCTTTCGTCCAGCGCTGCGACCCGGGTCTTCCTGGCGTAGGGCTGGCGGAGGATGCGGCCCACCAGTTGCGTCAACGCGCTTGTGGAACCGGGGTTGGTGAGTATGGCGAGGACATGGGCGAATGAGCAGTCCCAGCCCTCCTGCAATGCCTGCTTGGTGATGATGAAGCGGATGGGACAATCCCGCGACAGCAGGCCGCCGACCTCGTCCACTTCCTTCAACTCGTCCTTCTGGCTGGTCTTCACGGCAACGTGCTCGGGAAGGATTCCGGGGTACGTCAACAGGTAGTCCCGGGCGTCGTCCGCGTGGATGACCCCGGCCCGGCGTTGTTCCCGGCCCGTGCGCTCCACCTGGACGAGGCAGATGGGGCGGATGTACTCGCCGGTTTCCGCCTCGTGCTCACGCGCCCAGGTTTCCAGCGAGCTGCGGTGCTCCACCGCAGCCAGCAATGTGTCCTGCCAACTCGCGCTGGCCTTGTTCATGATGTGCAGATCCAGCTTGATCATCTCTTCGGCGTTGAGCGCCTGGCCGGATATCTCCACCAGCACGTTGGCTTCCCGTGGCGGCGTGGCGGACAACTCCACGATCATGCACGGGTTGAACCCCTCGAGGGTCTTCTTGGCGTTGCGGCTGTAGGCCCGATGGCCTTCGTCCAGGATGACAAGCGGTCGCAACAGGCGCAACGTGTTGCCCAGGGAGGTCTTGGCCAGTTTCCCCCAGACGCCGCCCGTATGCTCGAACGTGTCCAGGTTCGTCACGTCCCGCACCAGCGCCTCGTGGGCCGCGGCGTTGTCCTCCGGTGGAAAGAAGCGGTCGAAGCCGCCACTGTCCCGGAACATCCGAAGCTGCTCACGGGTCTCCCGGTTGGCCGAGGGCAGCATCAGTAACAACACGCACAGGTTCTCCCTCACGTCCTGCGGACCGAACCCGCTGGTCTTCTCCAGCACCAGGGTGCGACCAGCCGAGGCCATGTCGAGTTGCTGCCGGTAGGGATGGTCGCGGTCCTTCAGCGCCTTCAGCGTCTGGTCGTAGATCTGAGTGCTGGGCACGATCCACAGCACCAGCCCCGTCTGCCGCCGCAGGAATCGGGTGTTGACCAGGTCGAGGACCTTCGTGGCCAGCAATGTCTTGCCGCCGCCTGTGGGGATCTTCAGGCAGAATGTCGGCAGCGGTTCGCCCAAGCCGTTCTTGCGCGGCAGGTAGGTCCGGCCCGGAGCCACTTGTCGCCATGCCTGCTCCACCCAGTCCACGGGCAGATCCGGAACCGCCTTCATGGCGACGGCTGCCTTCTCACGCCACTCGGATAACTGTTCCAGGAACTGCTGTACCGTCTCCAGCGCCTGTTTCTGGTACTCCTTGAGGATCATCGTTCGAGCCTCTCCACCGCTTCGTATATTTCGAACGGCAGTTGCTGAAACGTGATGCGGTATTGGTGCAGGAAGTCTCGCTCCATATACTTGGTAGGGGCAAAGACCAGCTTGTTGCGCTGGCCCCGTGACAGCTTTCGAGCCACGTCCAGGGTCAAGGCCATGTCCTTGAGTTCATCGACGTCCTCCGAATAGATGAGGAACACGTCGTACAACCGGCTCCGTCCGATGAACCACCTGTTCCGGCTCATCTTGTCAGGCTCGAACTCCTCACCCGTGGCGGTGAAAAAGACGTACCCGGCCAGCTTCTCGTAGCTCGGCAGCTTCGCCCCACCCAGCATCGACTCCCGCCGCATGGGACGCCCCAGCTTGAAATAGCTGAACGTCCCACCGAACCCTGCCTTGAGCGACGCATCCTTTGCGGAAGGCACACCCTCGATGACCCGCCGTACTCGCTCGGCCGTGATGGAATCCACGTAGCTCTCGCACTCGATCAGCACGAAACGCCGGTTCCCGCCATCCTCCTTGTTCAGCGCCAGCACCGCCTGTGCAGTGGTGCCGGAGCCGGCGAAGGAGTCGAGGATGATGGAGTCCTTGTCGGTGGCGATTTGAAGGATACGCCGTATCAGGCTCGATGGCTTGACAGTATTGAATACGTCTTCCGACCTCTGGAAATCCAAGACCGAAACCAGTTCTTTCTTCGCTTCTTGTGTGTGACCCACATCCGAATGCGACCATAGTGTCTGTGGTACAACGCCCTCCTTTACCTCCGACAAGAATCGTTTGAATCTTGGCATGGCATTGTCAGCAGGTCCCCACCAAATCCGTCCCTCCTTGTCGAGTTCGGCGAATTTGTCAGGCGATACTCGAAAATAATTGCCTACCGAAGGCTTGAATTTCTTCCCTGAAGGGCTGGTGACTTCATAGGTACCTTGGCTGTAGTAGTTCCGCGCCGTCAGATCACTGGATGACCATACTCCACGGGGATCGTTATCCGGGTTCCTGTACCGTTGGATTGCCTGTTCGTCGCGTTCAAGGAGATTGGGTGCCCATGCCTCAATGTCTCGCGCATAAATGAGAATGAAATCATGGTCCTCCGAAAAGTACTTGGCAGTGTTTTTCGGTGAAAAAATCTTCTGCCAAATCACCGTCGCCACGAAGTTCTCTTCCCCGAACACCTCGTCCATCAGACAGCGCAGCCGGTGAACCTCGTTATCGTCGATGGAAACGAAGATCGCCCCGTCGTCCCGCAGCAGTTCGCGCAGCAACTTCAGCCGGGGCAGCATCATGCAGCACCACTTGTCGTGGCGCGTCAGGTCGTCTCGGTCCACCACCTTGCCGAGCCAGTCCCGCATCATCGGTGAATTCACCCGGTCGTTGTAGGCCCAGCCTTCGTTGCCGGTATTGTAGGGCGGGTCGATGTAGATGCACTTCACCTTGCCGTGACAGGTGGGTAGCAGCGCCTTCAGCCCGGCAAGGTTGTCCCCGTCGATGATGAGATTGTCGTGCAGGCTGGCCTTCTCGCTCAAGCCCTTGTCGCGCACCGGGACCAACTCGTGGAACGGAACCCCCAAATGGAAGTTCTCCACGAATACCTTCCCCTTGAATTGCAGTGACGGCACGTCAACTCCTGCCTCGGCGAAAACGTCTTCCTCGCGGCATCCATAAGGTACATGGCGTAGCCCTACCTATGCAAGAAGGTTCTCCAGGAGGGTGCAGTCCCCCTTCATTGGGGGGTGATCTTCAAGCTACGTATGGCATAAGTGCTCGTCACAACGCAAGAAATTGTCCTTTTTGCGGTCAGAAACGCCGCTTGCCGCCACGATTTTCCCTTCGATTCTGCTGGATTTTCGTCCTCCTTTTGAATTCCGGCCTTGTTTCAGGAGGTCAAGGCCATCCTCCTGAAAACGTCTGCGGGCTTCCTTCGCCGGAGATACATGAGCGCCAGCGTTGTGAAATAGAGATCGCGCTCCCACAACCCGGCGTAATCCATAGCCGTCCAAGAGCCCCCATCATTCCCTGCGGGTCGCCCTCTTGATCTGCCGCTTCAACAGTAGGTCGCCATCGATCGTTCCATTCCGGTCCGCCCAGTCCTTCAACGTCCGTGCAGCGAGTGCGATGGTGTTGCGCCACACGCGGACGAATGCTTCGGTGCGCTTGATTTCCGATTGTCCGTCGGTGGTTCGGTATCGACTCCGGACGATGTCGGGCCGCCAGTTGTCCACGACGTTGCCCGGAGTATCCTGGCCGGACAATGGGGTGGCTTGGTAGTGGACGATCTTCCCCAGACGAACGAGCGCATTGAGGTCACGGTTGTCGGACTTGGCTTTCACCAGCCGGAACAGTGTCTTCATGTCGGCCGGCAGGACCTGTGCCACGGACTTCCTCCGGTCTTTCCTGAGGGGTCTGTGGTTCTTGAGGATGCGTGCATAGGTGTCCTTGACGGCGCAATGAAGTGCGAACAGGCCGGAGTACTTCTTGCGGGCTTCGGGAACGTGAAGAGCGGTTCCGTTGCCGTCCCGGAACAGCCGGCCGTACTGCTCGTACAGGACCGGTGCGGCATCCCGCACCGAAAACCGGCTGCGGCTGCCCTCGACCCGGCCTTTTCCCAATGCCCATATTTCGTCCGGCGTACCGAGAGACATGTTGGGGCAGATCTTCCGTCGGAGCTTTCCGTCAGACTCGAAATCCGTGCGGCTACGGCCATATGGCTTGATGATCAGCATCCCCGCTCCTTCTTGCCGTATCGTTCGGCCTCGAGCGACCGGCGCTGGCCCGGTGAAGCCCGCAGCCGCCACCACCAGGTTCGCGTATCTGTCCACTACGGCGCCGAGACGTCCCGATCTTCCGTGTGGCACTGATAGCGGGTCGGTCCAAGGCACCTGCCCGGAGGGGAGAGCAACCGCAGGGCTAACGGGACCGGATTTCGCAACAGGTGTTCAGGGAGTGGGCCGGTAAAGAAATGTTGAGAATCTTCCGAATTTTTGATTGGTGGTCGTTATGTGGGAGTAGGACTTGAATTGGATTGGGGGGTTGGCCGGTTTGCCGGATAATTTCCGAAAGAAGAACGATGACTCGGAATGACCCTTCGCGGTCTCAATGCATGTACGAGCCGCCGTCCACCAGCAACGTCTGTCCCGTAATGAAATCGGCGGCATCGGAAAGGAAGAACATCACGGCGCCGACGAGGTCCTGGGGATACTGGCTGCGCGGGATGGCGCGGCTCTGGATCTGCGGCACGTCGTCCTCGTCCACCAGGCCGCCGCGCACCTCCAGCAAGCTCTCGCTGCGGGTCAGCCCCGGCGCCACGGCGTTGACGCAGATGCCGTCCTTTCCGGTGGCCCGGGCCAGCACCCGAGTGAGCGCCACCACGGCCCCCTTGGACACCGTGTAGTGAGCGTAGACGGGAATGCCCTTGAATGGCACGCCGGAAGCAATATTGACGATCTTGCCGGAACCCTGCTCCTTCATGTGGGGATAGACCGCCCGTGAGGCCAACCAGACACCTTTCACGTTCACGTCCATCACCGCGTCCCACTCGGCCACGCTGATCTCGTCGAACGGCGCGTAGCGGACCTCGGCAAAGATGGCGGCGTTGTTCACCAGACCGTCGATGCGCCCGTAGCGGTCGGCGGCAACCGCGGCCATCGCCTTCATGCTGGACTCGCTGGTGACGTCGCCCTTGACCGAGAGCGCCTCCCCTCCCTGCTCCCTTATCCCGGATGCGCAGGGCTCGCCGTCCAGGATGTCGGACACCACCACCTTCGCTCCGGCCTTGGCCAATTCCTGGGCGTACACCCGGCCGATGCCGCGGGCGCCGCCGGTGACGATGATGACCTTGCCGTCAAAATTCGGAGCCATGTTCCATCCTCGCTCAACGCGCCGGCGCCCCGAATCCGTTACTCCCGCGAAAGCGGGAATCCGGGCGGTTGGGGTGGGGCCCGGGCGGATTTCTACCTGGAGGTCGTTTCCTCGCCGTCATCGGCGACGTAACGACCGGTCTCGAGTTCGCGCCCGAGAACGCCTGCTTCCCGCAGCCGACCCCAAGCCTGTAGCACCACCCGGTAGGGCTCTTTCCTGAACTGCAACAGGACATCCTCGAAGTGGAGCGGACCGTCCTTGAGCCGCTCCAGTATCTTATCCGCCAATGCCTCGGGATTCATGTCGCCCTCGTCACAGGTCAAGAAACCGCCGGCCGTTGGTGCTCAGGATCTTCCACTTGAGCTCTTCCGAGATGTCGCCCCGCTCCAGCAATTCCTCCTTGGCGCCTTCCCGGGCCTCCGCGTGCGGCATGTCGCCTTCGAACAGCAGCCGGTCCTCGCCCAGGTACTCGGCCACCTGCGGCAGGAAGATCTCGTCCGCCTCCGGGGTAAAGTAGACGTCGCTCTGCTTGAGGGTCTCGGACACGGACTGCTTGACGGGCAGCGGCAGGCCCAGGGCGTCATCCGCGTGGTGGTAGTGATCGATGCGTTGCACCAGGTAGGGCACCCACTGGACGCCGATCTCCATGAACGCCACCCTGATGCGCGGGTGCCGCTCCAGGATGCCGCCGGCCAGGAAGCTGTAGAACCCCATCATGACCGGCAACGTGAAGCCCAGGGCGCGCGAGCCCGAGACGTCGTCCATGCTCCGGGTGACGCCCGGATGACTCCAGCCGGCGTGGACGGCCAAGGGTACGCCGAGATGCTCCACTTCCGCGAAGAATTCATCGTAGTAGCGGTCGTGCAGCATGGTCTCGCCCACGGTGCCGTAGATTCCAGCCACGGAGGCTCCCAGCTTCAGGCTGTGGTTGAGCTCGTCGAGGGCCAGACGCGGATCCCTCATGGGCAGGATGGCACCCCATTTCAGCCGGTCCGGACGTTGGGCGCACGCCGAAGCCATCCAGGTGTTGTAGCTGCGCATCAGCGCGGCCTCGAACAGGACGTCGTCGGTCACCGGCTGGAGAAAGACCGTCGAGAACACCACCTGAAGGTCGATGCCCGCCGCGTCCATGTCCTTGAGACGCGCATCGATGTCCGTCATGGTCTGGGAGCCGATGCCGTAGTCTTTCTGGGTGGCGAACCGCATCTCCGTCGGCGTGCCGTACACCAGGTTTCCCCGGCCCACGGGCTTGGGATAGACGGTTCCGTCGATGTACCAGAAGGCGTTGATGCCGCCCAGGGCGGGCACGTCTCTGGCCACCACCGGAAAGGGCTTTCGATCCGAATACCTGGAGTCGAGATGCTCCCAGGCATCCTGGGGCTCCTCCACATGCGAGTCGACGTCGATGACGGGCATTGCGTTCATGTTCAAAGGATCCTCCTCTTTGGTTCAGGGCGTCGCCGGGCCGCTCCGCTTTTGCCCGCAGGGACGGGTTTGAAACCCGCCCCTGCGAGTCCACGCCTCGCCGACGAAAAGAATGCCGGCGCATCCTCATCAGCGGGCCTGTCCCGTGCACTCCCGTTCGAGCGTCCGAAGCTCGCTCCGGCTCAGCGGAAAGCCGAACTGCTCGTTGCGCATTCCGAGACGCTGGGACGAGACGTTGGCAATGATACGCCGGGCACGGTCGTAGTCTTTCCGGGTCTTGACCAGCCCGGCCAGTTGGTTGGCGTGGCTGTGTCTGGTCTCGTCCCGATGGATGCGTCCGAAGATGGACGCGATCCTCCGGTTGATGCGGCTTCCCTTCAGATGGCGGCAGACCTCGTAGAGGGCCCCTCCTCCTCCTTCGGTCAGGGTGATGGCCGCCCGTTCGAGCATCTCGTCACGCCGCTGTATCTCGCCGGTGGTGATGCGCTCGGAGCCGTGCAGCAGTCCGGCGTAGCTCCGGGAGTAGCGGGCCCTGACCTCCGCGAGCTTGCGGTCCTCGGGCAGCCACGTGAGGTCCTTCTGCGTCAGCCGCTGTTCCGTCAGCTCTTCCAGGAAATCCATGATCAGCCTGGCGTGGCTCATCTCGTCGCCGAGCTTGTGACAGAGTTCCTCGTAGTCGTGGCGGTCCACCTGACGGTCGAGCTGAGCGTAGAGCTTGTCGAGGGCGTGCACCAGGGGCTGGATGGCCGAGTATTCCTTGAAGGCCTGGGCCTTGAGCCAATGGATGTGCTCCTCCGGCGTTCGCGCCTTGTCGAAATACGTCGCAACCACCCCTCGCTCGGCCTTGCCGTAGCCCTCGGCAAGCCTTTCCAACGCCTCGTTGTAGTCCGTCATGCGCACGGTATTCACCAAGCGCTCATTCCGGTCTGGGGACGACGCTGCCGCAGTCGCTACAAGTCCTGAGCTTCTCGTCGTCGTAGAACTTCCGGTGGACCTGACCCACGGGGTCGTCACCGTAGTTGCCGACGGCGACGTCCGCCTCATATACTTTCTTGCCGCAGTTCTCGCAAAACCACATGAACCGATCCAGCTCGCCGGGCTTGCGCACCCGCTCGAAGACCAGGAACCAGGTGTCGTCGGTAACCCGTGGGGAATGGGGCACGCCGCCCGGACACAGGGTCATCTGCCCGGGTCCCATGACCACCACCTTCTCCTCCCCATCGCCGGTCAGACAGTGAAGGCGCTGTTCCCCTTTGAGCACCAGCGTCACCTCGTCGCTCGGGTCCACGTGGAAGTCCACGCGGCGCTTCCGTCCGCGGCTCAGGAAGGCGATGGACTCGGAGTCCTGCCACACGACCGAACGTCCATTGCCCTCGGCCGCGGTCCTCTCCATCAGCGCCTCGAGGTCGATGCTCTCCATTGCCTTCATCACGACTCCTTTCGAATGCGCCTGTCCACTGTATCGAGGTATCGGAACACGGGCAGGCTTGAACCCGCCCGTGCATTCGGGCACCGGTTATCCGAACGACTCGCCTTGTCCCGTGCACTCGTGGCGCGGCGCCGCGTTTTCGGGGTTCGATTTTCTTCCGGCTTCAGGTACATCAGCAACACCTTGTTCAGCCGTATGCAATCACCCTGACAGGCTGTCCCGTTCCGCGGGTCATCGTAGGTGACCAAGCCTTTGTTTCGTTGCATCAACTTTCGCACGAACGGCATGACTCCATCAAGGACGCCGCCGTTACTCGAAAGGCGCATCGAAACCGAAGGTGTGGGGCGAGGCGGACAACTCCGGACTTCGATCATCCCGGCGGCGCCGGATCAGCAGCGCGCCCGTGCCCTGTGCCATGAAGCGTTTCGAGAAGAGAACGGATCCGCTGCTGCGGTGTTGGAGGCACCCGGCGGACTCCTACGGGTAGTAGGCGTCCTGTCCCGGCGTGTAGTTGCGCTGGGTCTGCTCCGCGTTCCGATTGACCATGATGCGGCCGAGCATGGGGTGGTACAGGCTGCGGACCTCGTGTTCCAGCTCGAAGGCCTTCTCGCCCGTGGCCGGATCCACGATGTCCCGGAAGCGATACTGGTGCGCGTTGCTCTCTTCCATGATCAGATCGCGGCGCAGCAGGAACTGATGGGCGCGGGAGAAATTGGCGATGTACACGGCGATGTGGTGCCCGTCATAGGGGGGGATCTCCTCGTCCGTCTCGGTGAAGATCAGTCTCTGGTTGCGTCCGACCTTTACCCTTGCGCTGTCATTCTTGCAGGACACCGGCGCCTGCAGAACCGACTTGTAGAATTTCCCGATGGTCCGGGCGGTGCCGGGGCGGGTCAGGAACTCGACGTACGGCATGCCGATGGTCATGTCGCCGAACTCCGGCCCCGCCGCATGGCAACGGAACTGATTGCCCCAGGGACCCGTGACCACCACGTGGTCTTCGGCCTCACGCCACTTGAAGCGGGTTCCCTTGAGCTCGGCCTTCACCGCGGCCAGCCGCTGCTTCAATGCCTCCAGGTCGGAAAGAACCAGGCCGATGTGTCCGGGGATCTTCTGGGTGCCGCGGGACGGCAGGTGGAACTGCTGGCCGCCGACGTTGATCCACATGTTGTTCAGGCCCACGTTCATGTACGGATCCCGGGTCAACCCGAGCCCCAGGACGTAGAACACCACAGCCTTGGCCTGATCGGGGATCGTGATATTGACGTGCTCGAGGGCAACGACGTTACCGAGGTCATCGGCCTTGCGATCGAAACCATGGGTCTTCATCTCCAACTCCCGGTGGTCAGCCTTGTCCCGGCTCGCGCGAAACGGGCGCGGGTGAGTTTGAAACCCACCCGCATGCCTCGTCTCGTGCGGCCCCTGTGGGGCAATAAATCACTTGGACCGCACATCTGCAATGCCCAGGAGCTACAGGGTCAGGGCAAAGTCTTCCACCAGCGCTCCCGGCAACCGCATGCTCCCGGTGGAACGGCGGCGGTAGGAACCGGAATCCGGTAACAGCTCCACCTCCCGGGTCAGGCCCACCAGCTTGTCGCCCAACATCCGGTACAGCGTCTCGTCGAAGCGCATGACGTTCACCGGCGCCTGCACCTCGCCGTTCTCCACCCAGAAGGCGGCGAAACGGGTCAGGCCGGTCATGCGGCAGGCGTTACGATCGGAGTAGTTCAGGTACCAGAGATTGTTGATGTAGATCCCCGTATCCAAGGTCGCGAGAACGTCGCGCCGTGGGATCACGCCGCCGGCCATGGCCAACGATTCCGGCGACTCGTTGCGACCGGCGCCGTTGGCCGGCACCCCGTACTCCTTTGCCGCCCGCGGTGACACCAGGGGTTGTCCCAACTTTCCCTGATCGATCAAGGTGATCCGGTCCGGTTTGATGAAACCCGCTTCATCGAAGTCGGCGGTCAGGCCGGCAGCGGTGTCTTCCACCATGTTCACCGAGGAATCCAGCGTGGCGTCTCCGGTGATCATGCGCAGCAGCGGCGTCCGCCGTGTCCGGTGGGGTGTCAGTCCGAAGCCGCCCCGGCCCAACAGCCCGACGATCTCGGCCAGGGCCTGCGGCGCCAGATAGACGCGGTAGCGGCCGGGCTCCAGAGTCCGCGGCGGGCGACGCAGCGCTTCCAGTTCCGCAGCCGCCCGGACGACCCTCTCCTCGAATTTCGCGGGATTCCACACGAACCCGGCGTAGGCGCATTTGACCGCCTTGTCGCCGTCCAGATGGAAGCTCCAGTCGAAGTGATGGCTGTAGGCGGAGAACCAGTTCCGCTGGCCCAGCGAGTTGGCGAAGCCCCGGTGAACGCCTCCGGCCATGTAGATGCCCACGAGGTCGCGCCCCTCCCCTGCCGCCACGATGGATTCCACTACCTGCCCTTCGTCCTCGGGCAGGCGGTTGGGATGTGCGGACTCCGTGGAACGGTTCTCCGTCGCGTAGTGCAGAAAAGGGTCCTCGGGGACGACGCCCAGCCTTCCACGAGCGGCGTCGATCGCTTTCTTGACGTGCTCCCGGTCCAGCGATGTATCGCCGGCCACCGTTGCAACGGTGGCAACCCGGCGCCGGTCGGCGATGAGTTGGAGGGTGATCTCCCGCTGCTCCACGGCGCCGGCTTGACGCACCGCGCTTCGGTTGAAGCGCACGAAGCTCGACTCTTCGCCGGCAAAGTGGAGGAGCAGGACCTCCCGGGCCGTCAGAAGAGATTCGGCGAAATCGGCCAGCTCGTGGAAGCAGCTTTGCATCCGTCCCGAAACCCTCCGTTGCAAGGGCAGGTTTTCAAACCCGTCCGTACAACCTTTCCATCGCGTTGTCAGGATTCCCCACCGAAGACCTGGACACCGGCGAACACGCACGCAGGCGCGGCGTGGCCCACCCGGATGACCTGATTCGGTTCACCCTTGCCGCAGAACGGCGTGCCCAGCACCTCGCGCGTGTCGTGGTTGCCCACGTGCGTGAGACTGCGCCAGAAGGTGGCCGAGACTCCCCGGTAGTTAGGCTTCTTGACCACCTCCCGGAATTCACCGTCCCGTATGACGGTTCCACGCTCGCAGCCGAACTGGAACTTGTTACGCGAGTCGTCGATGGACCAGGAACAGTTGGTCTGCATGAAGACGCCGTGCTCGATGGATCGGACCATGTCGTCGAAGATGGATTCTCCGGGTTCCAGATTAAGGTTGGCCATGCGGTCGATGGGAGGACGATTCCAACTGGCCGCGCGGGAATTGGCCACTCCCGCGAGTCCGGTGCGCCGCTGGGACAGATGCCCGCCCAGACCCCGCAAGAGCACGCCGTCCTTGATGACGTGCTCCCGGCGGGCCGGCAGACCCTCGTCGTCGTAGCCGTAGCTGGCGAACTGTCCCTGATCGGTGGGGTCGAAAGTGACGTTCAAGAGATCCGATCCGTAACGGTAGCGGCCGAACATGTCGGGGGTCACGAAGCTCGTGCCCGCGTAGTTGCGCTCATCGCCCAGGATGCGGTCGAGCTCCAGCGGATGGCCGATGGACTCGTGGACCTGCAGAATGAGTTGGTCGGGAGCCAGCAGCAGATCCATGGTCCCGGTGGGGCAATTGGGCGCCGCCAGGAGCTCCAGCGCTTCCTGCGCCAGAACCGGTGCGGCGTCCCGGAAACCGGTCTGGTCCAGCACCTCAAGGCCGCCCTGACGGCAGAAGCCCCGGCCGCCGAAGGAGCGGCTCACCGTCTCCGGACCGTCGTTGGCGGTGCAGCCCAAGGCCGGCACCATCTGGTCCAGCGTCTGGTGCACCCGCGTGCCGTCGGCGGTGAGATACAGGCTCTCGGTCTCCGAATGCCACAGCGAGGCGTCCCAGTCCACGATGCGGGGGTCCGCATGCAGGCGTTCGCTCTGGACGCGAAGGAGATCGATCTTGTCGCCGAGGGGTACGGAGTCCCACGGAATCGCCACCGGCGTCCGGTAGTCTCCCCGGCACTGCTCCTGGAGCGATGCGGCCGAAAAGGCCATGACTCCGCACGTCGCCGTCCGGCGGGCCCAGTCCCGGGCCCGTCTCAAGGCCCGATCGAGCCCTTCGCTGCCAAGGTCGCAGGTGCCCGCGTAACCCAATCCGTCGTCGTCGGCCACGGTGATCATCACGCCGGCGTCGGCGGCGGATGTGACCGGTTCCACCACGCCGCGCCTTACCGAGAGACGCTCGGAACGCTCGCAGACGAAACGGAGGGAGCAGAAGTCGACTCCGGGCGCCGCTTCGCGGAACCATGTTTCAAGGCGTTCGGGCAGCATTGACACGACATTTCCCCGAAATCATGTGCGGGCAACGGGTATCCCGAGACTTCATATCCAGCCCGGGAAACCGAGTCAAGCAGCGCCACGGTCCGCCCGCGTCGCCGCGCTCTCGTTGATTGACCCTGAAAGGGGATCACCCTATAGTATCCGCAGCCGGCAGCCCGAACAGGCGTATTGAAGGAGCGTCCGTCGATGGAACCGGCCGGAAGGTTGGGCCATGAACTATTGTAGCGCCTGTGCCGCTCCCGTGGAATTCCGTATTCCCGAGGGAGACAACCTGCCCCGGCATGTGTGCGGAGCCTGCAACACCATCCACTACACGAACCCGAAGGTCGTGGTCGGCTGCATCCCGGAATGGGGCGAGACGATCCTTCTATGCCGCCGCGCCATCGAGCCGCGTTACGGCTTCTGGACCCTGCCCGCCGGCTTCCTGGAGGACTACGAGACCACCATGGAAGGCGCCGCCAGGGAGACGCGCGAAGAGGCGCTGGCCAACGTGGACATCTCGGAGCTCTACACCCTCATCAACCTGCCCCAGATCAATCAGGTCTATGTGATGTTCCGCGGCTCCATGCGGGACGGCGAGTTCGGCCCCGGTGAGGAGAGCCTTGAGGTGCGGTTGTGCCGCGAGGAAGACATTCCATGGGACGAGATCGCCTTCCCGGTGGTGGAGCAAACCCTGAAGCTCTATTTTCGGGACCGGCGGCGCGGCCGTTTCGGCACCTATACCGGGGACATCACCCGTCCGGCCGACAAGTGGAAGGACTACCAGGTGCGATTCCTCAACGGTGCGGTCCGGTAATGCTTCGGACCATCCAGCGGTTTTTCGAAAGCCGCATCGACCCCGGCCACCGCGACATCCGGCAGTCGGACAGCCACCGGCTTCAGGTGGCCACCGGCGCATTGCTGATCGAGATGATGCGCACGGACGTCGAATCCTCCGAGGGCGAGCGCGCGGTGGTGGTGGAGGCGCTACGGAGCAAATTCGATCTCACTCCGGAAGAAACGGACGAACTGGTGGAGCTGGCCGAGACCGAGGCCGACGAGGCCATCGACCACTACCAGTTCACCTCTCTCATCAAGGCCGGCTTTTCCCAGGAGCAAAAGCAGAAGGTGGTGGAATACCTGTGGGCCGTCGCCTTCGCCGACGACGACCTCGACAAGCACGAGGAACACTTGGTCCGCAAGATCGCCAACCTTATCGGCGTCTCACACAAGGAATTCATCGAGGCGAAGCTGCGGGTGCGGGACGGCGCGGGTTCCGGTTGATGGCCCGGTGGCCCGTATGGCGTCGTCGGTTTTCCCATACCCGACCGCGTACTGGAACTGTCCGACAACGGATGAAGACGAGCCGCAACAAGCAGGCTAGGAAGCTACCTACCGGTCAGGTTCACTAGATAGTGTCGTCACGAGAGATATTCATCTATGCTATGTGTCGATATCACAGGATGGCTCAAGGAGGTGACCCATGGGATTGGCTCATCGGCGTCACGACCTCTCGGACAGGGTCTGGCGGTTGCTGGAGCCTCATCTGCCTGGCCGGGCGGGAAGCTGGGGTGGGGTGGCACGGGATAATCGACGGTTCATGAACGCGGTTTTCTGGATTCTGCGCACCGGCGCCCCCTGGCGTGATTTGCCGCCAGACTATGGAGACTGGAAGAATACCCATCGACGGTTCTGCCGCTGGCGGGACAAGGGGGTCTGGGGGGCGTTGCTGGAGCATCTGGTGGATGAGCCGGACTATGAGTGGCTGATGATCGACGCCAGCCATCTCAAGGTGCATCCCCATGCGAGCGGTGCGGTCGGCGGCAATCAGGCGATGAGTCGCACAAAAGGGGGCTGAACACGAAGCTGCACTTGGCGGTGGACGCGCATGGGATGCCGGTGCGGGCGTTGGTGACCGAGGGGACGGCAGCAGATTGTAGTCAGGCGGTCGAGCTGATTGAAGGGATGGATGCCGAGTACTTGTTGGCGGACAAGGCCTATGACACGAATGCCATCCGGTCTTATTGCGAGGAGCATGAAGTCATTGCGGTGATTCCGCCGAAGCGCAGTCGCAAGCACCCCGGAGCGTATGATGTCCATCTCTACCGGCAGCGGCATTGGGTGGAGAACGCCTTTCTGTGGCTCAAGCGCTGGCGTGGGATTGCCACACGATACGCCAAGAATGCCGCCTCGTTTCTTGCCGCTGTGCTGATTCGGTGTCTGGCGCTCTGGTCTGGTATTTCGTGACGACACTATCTAGCATAAGGACGCGGATATCCACGCCAAGGACACCGGGCAGGGGGATAGGATCGTGAAACCGACAGATAGGGGCAGACCATAGAAGCAGAGAAGGCCCTGCATGTAGGCTCACTGATTCGCGCGTGGATGACTGCCCTACTCCCGGGTGTAAACCTGAACGCGAGGGACAAGCATGATCGGTGGTTGTGGACTGCTGCGCGGTTTTTTCGAGATCGTTAAATATCGCTTCGAACCTTGCATCCAAATCTTCGTCGAGTGGTTCCGGTTGGGTCTCCGTAGTCTCCCGTTGGGCTGGAGGCGTTTCAGACGGCTATTCTTTCTCCGTCTTCTCGCGTTCCGTCTTGGACCCTTCTGTATCCTTCCCCAGTTGTTTCACAAAACGTTCCAGTGTCTGAACTCTGGCCTCGAGGTCTGTAGATTCGTCATCCAGCCGACGAAACATTCTGTAGAAGATGTGGAAGACTTCGGGACCGGTGGCTGGGAAGCGGATTGTCGATTGAATGGCTCGAACGTTGAATACCAACGCAAAGGCAACGAGAACCAACACCCATGTCAACGCAACGGTCCACTCCATTTGAGGAAGGGTCTTTTCATCGACGAACCGTGACACGCCGAACAAGCCGAGCAACGAAACCACGATTGTCGTGAATGTCGTGAGTCGATTATCAACGGATTCCGCCTTGGCCCTGACTTCCTTAATGTTTGCTTCCTGTTTTACCAAGGCTGACTCCAGTTGATCCGCGTTGTAGTCGTGGAAGTCCCTGTTGGCGTTCTTCTCCGTCGGGAACTTAACTGACATCTTGTTGAAGGGCGTCGTCTTCACGAAATCAATGACGGCGACTGGGGCGCCCCTGCTCAACCGAACGGCTTGGTTTGAGAGATTATATATTGGACAGAACAAATGTCCCTTGAATCCGGGATCAACTTGGGCCCCACCAACCCACATAAGCCCTCGATACGCGAGGGAAACCTTGATATCCCACCGTCCAATAAGAAACCGCGGCAGACAAACCTTCTCTGCGATCTTGATGATGGCTACCTCATAGGGATCGATGGTCAGTTCCATGAGTTGCTGGTCCTCGAAGTGGTGCCTTTGCCCCTTGATGATGAACTCGTCCCCCACATGTAAACTATATCCGGCAGGCCGCAAATCGCTGTCGCGAAACGGACTGATCAATTTGTGGTTGTCAGCATAGTACTTAATCTCATCGCTCAGCAAAACGCCAAACTGGTCACCGTGCGGGTCGTTGCGTGCGGGTTCTGGATCATCAATTTGATGGGCGTTCATCAGAAGCAGCTTCCTTCAGAAGAGGGTATTCCGGGCTTGGACCCACGTCGGAACCTGAGGTACGCCGTGTTCCGGGCTGGACACAAGGGAAGTTGGCGACAGTCCGATCCAGCTAAAGCACCGTCCTACCAGTTCTTCATAGCTCGATACCTGCGTCCGAGCCCAAGGCGTCAGACGGCCGGTCTTCGCTATCAGGCAGTCGAAATAGTCGACATGGTTGAGGACAATGCTGGTCGGCGCATTGGCCTCAATCGCGGCGCAGACGATGGCGGGGTCGAAACGGGCGACCCGTCTGACCGAACCCGTCACGGTCGTTCGTTCGACGAAGTACGGACTTCCCGACTCTCTGGCCACGGTTGACCAGTCGATTTCCAAAGGCAGCGGTCCAGAGTTGCCCTCAACCCGAATGGGAAAGGCGCGCAGGACCAAGACTACGTCGTCCACATCGAGCGGGCTCAGGCCGGCTTCGGCGACAAAAGCGGCGGCGGTGGTGTCGCGGCTGGTGGTGTAAGGATAGTGCGGCGAGTGGGGACTCGAAAGGCCAAAGCCTTGGGTGCCCTCAATGACGATCCGCTCTCCCGCTGCCAAACGGTTTCGTAGGATTGAGCGCACGGGGCCGTTGACGGTGAAACAGCGCAGATAGGGATGAGCCGCAGCCAGACTTTCCGATGACGTCCTGCGTATGCGTTCGATCACCGCCTCACCAACCCCGCAAAGGGTCGATCCGATGCGTTCACGTAGACAGGATTCGCGCTCGCGACGCTTGTGTTTCTCTGTGATGACAAACGCCCCCGGGTCGATCATCAATCGTTCCGGGGAAAGGCCGATACGCTCGACTTCCCTGCGTAGCACGTCCGCGTCGACCAACGAACCGGCTCCCAATACACAGATCGTCTCAGGTTCCAGAGCTGCCGTCGGCAACTGCCGAAAGATATAGCGCTCACCATGGCGGTCATATGTCGTATGCCCGGAATTCGGGCCACCTACGCGCACGGCGATGCTTGCCCCGGTTTCACGTACAAGGAAGTGGGCCACCTTACCCTTGCCCTCCGAGCCGTATTGGCCGCCCACTACGACGGTAACCGGCATCAGGACAACTCCCCAAAGTAGTCGGCGATCACGTTGGAAACGTCCTTATTGAGTCTCCCGGGTGTCCGTTCGTTGGCAAGGATGTAGTTGGCAAGGCATTTCAACGAGGTGACCCCCGATTCAACCTCATGCTCTGACACCCGATCAAACTCAGTTGGAGTCCCGAAAGATGCAGTATATCGCTGCCGGCGCACCGCTGCCGCCGCCTGCAGGTGCACGTGGCAATATGCAGGACCGAAACGCTCGGCCCAGAACGCGTGATCTTCCGGCCACCGGAGTCCATCGATCACGCAGTCTCCCTTACGGACGTGCAGTCCGTTGAGCAGGCGTTGGTTCAACCATCTTTGGCGAGACTCTACATGGATTCTATGCCCTGCTTCTTGCAGGGAAGCTCTGGAAGCCATGCCCTCTTGTTCTTCGAGCAACTCTACCAGTACCTCGCTGTAGCGACAATATACGAATCCTCGACGCTCAAGCTGGCGTCCGGCGGTAGTCTTTCCGGCGCATATGGGGCCGCTGATGCCAATGACGCGTCGGGGACGTCCATCGACGGCATGGACCGCTTCTCCATGCAGATCCGGGATAATTAGGTAGTCTTCCGCTTCGTTGCCAAGGGCCTCGAACCTGCCGGACCAGAAAAACAGGCCAACCACGGCCGAAGTAACGGCGTCCACCTCGTCGTGGGTCGCCTTGCTCGACAGGAAGTTCCCGGTAACGCCGAATCGACCCAGACCATCCTTGAGTTGATCCAGGCTCGCCTGTTTCCTCGGAATGTTCATGATGTCCTGGGCTGCGCCCGGATAGCTTTCGATGACCGGGATGCCAAACGACCGAACCTTTTCAGCGATACGGATGCCCCGCGCTGTCAAACCCTGCATACTCGGAATCAGAGTGGGATACACGTTGATGCCGCGCTGTCTCAACGTCCGTTCGCACTGGCGCACGATACCGTAACGAACGCGCCCTGGATCATCATCTCCAACATGGATACGCCCTTGAGGCAGCGAAAGCGGCGAATCTATCGACACTACGTGTGGCTTGGCGGATTGGATTTCATCGAGGATCTCGGCGTCGGTTCTGACCAGCATGGTCTCTGCCCGAGAATCCTCTATGTAGCACCATCCGGTCGGGCGTCGTTCGGAACCTGTAAGGTCGATACCTACGACGCGAAAACAACTGTCCCGAATCGAAGCGAGCAGTTCGTCACAGTGTACGGTAGGCTTGTGTTTCCCTCGTATATGAGGAATGTGGATATAATGTGTGCGGTTGACCGATGAGACTGTCCTTCGAAAGCGTATCGACGAAGGTGACTTTGCGAAGTCAGTTCGACGGGGTAAAGGCGTAAGACCACTTTGCCCAGCCATTCGTCCCGTGATTTCATCTAGGATCGCCTTCATCCCTTCAACATCGGCATGATTGTACTGGACGAGACGTTGTCCCGCATTCCGGTTACCTGCCTGATACTCGTACCAGAGCATTACCGCGTGGGATCCTCTGATGTCCGCAATGCCCTTTGGGCGTACGAAACCGAGAGTTTCCTCCATTGCCTTCTGACCCCCCGTCAACGCCACACGTCGGGCGAGGAATCTGAGGTCAACGTGGGCGAGGGGGAACGTAAGGTCAGGGTAAAATTTGAGGAGGAACTTGAGATCAAACACCGTCCCATTGAAAGTGACCAGGCATTTCGCGGCACTAAGGATTGCTCGCCATGCCTTGCTTGTGGTGCTGCTCCCCTTGTCGGTGTCCGGAATGTGGCAGATGTAACGATTGCCTTGGGAAAGACCTATCAACGTGATTTTGTCGTAGTAAAGGCTCAGTCCAGTAGTCTCTATGTCCAAGAAAACGGTTTCTTTGGGAAAGGTTGCGGCAATTCTGTAGTGTTCGCGTGGTGGAAGTCGGGTGGCGAAGAATTCCGCATCCCCCCGTGACAGCGCCTCACGAGACTCCGCGACGGCTTCCAACCAGGATTCCCATCGGGACTTCCCGAAAAGTGAGAGCTGGTATCCACGCTTCCCTTCCAGGTCGCCCCACGTCCAAAAACCGTTGTCCCAGAGTCGACGTTCCGTCCGTACCCCCACGCCTGGGAAATGAAGGAAAGTGTGTTCAAGAGGAACAGTATTTTGCTTCTTTCTCACGGGAATGTCGCAAGGCGTCGCGTCAATACATCGAGCCCGCTTCCCTTCACGAGGAGCGCGACCGGTCATTTTCAGTCTACAGAGGGATGGGCAAAAAGTTTAATACACTACGATGGCCCCATCAAGCATGGGGGTTGGGTCAACTCAACTTGCCCAGCCTGAGCGGCAGCCGCGTGCCCAGCCACAGCGAGCGGTCCTGGTGGTCGCCGACATGCTCTCCGGTGCTGGGGTGCACCAGGATGTCCAGATCTTCCCGATTGAGCATCAGCCACGGGACCGCCTTGGCGAACTCGTCGGGCGCGAAGGCCACCTGATACATGGCCTTGGGGTGCGGGCCCACGGGTACGTCGTGCCAGCGGCCCAGCACGACCTCGAAACGGGCGCCCAGCCCCTCGCGCACGCGCTCCGCCGTCTCCCTGGTGCCGGGATCATAGTAGACGTGAGCGTGATAGCCCGTGATTTCCGATTGCTGCTTCGACATGGATTTGCCTCGGTCCGGTCCGAAAAAGAAAGCGGGCCCTCCTCCGGTGGAGAGCCCGCTTCCGGCGTTCATCAACGCCACCCAACAATTCTTGTGCTTCCCTGGCTCCCCGTTGTCTGCTTTACCGCCGGCGGTCTTCCGGGATCATCGATCCTCTGCTGCCTGTCCCCTGACCTCTTGCGACTTGACGCCGTGTTATCCAACACCCGAGTCGGGACGGTCAGCCGGGAAACCGCTTCCGGCGAAGCGCGGGGAACCGGTCTGCCCGCGTGTTCACGGGCGCTGTTTGTCGGGCGGACTGGATTTCGTCATCTGACACCTCCTGATGCTTTGATGACCGAGCCCGGGAACCCACGCGCGTGGGTCTCGGACTCTTGCCCGTTCGCGAACGAGATAATAAAAGTCTAGTTCCACCCCGAGCCGGTTGTCAAGGAAAAAAGACGTGGCTCGGCGGACCGTTGTTGAACGGCAAAAACAGACTTGGTATGGGTGTGCAGCAATCTGAAACGGCACCCTACCCACGGGTATGAAAGGATACCATGGCAAACGACTACGATGTGATTGTGGTGGGAGGCGGCTCCGCAGGCTGCGCGGCCGCGGAGCGTCTTTCCGAAGACCCGAACCGAAAGGTCCTGCTGCTGGAGGCCGGCCCCGACCCACAACCCATCCCCGAGCTGGTGGCGGTGGCGGCCGGGCGGGAACGGCTGCTGTTCGAAACCCCCTACATCAACATGTACCCCACGGAGCGGAAGCTCGACGGAAGCATCTTCTATTCTCTGGCGGGCAAGATCATGGGCGGTGGTTCCTCGGTGAACGTGATGTCGGTCATCCGTCCCATCAAGGCCGATATGGACACGTGGGCCGCTGCGGGAAACCCCGGCTGGACATGGGAGAAGGTGGTGCCGTTCCTCAAGCGCGTCGAGAACGATCAGGACTTCCTCGACAGTCCGGACTACGGCCACGACGGGCCGCTCTACTTCGAGCGGCCGTACCGTTTCGGCCAGGAAGTCATCAGTCCGGTGAAGGCGTTCATGGAGGCGGCTCGGAGCCTCGGATTGCCGGAAAGTGACGTGAACGATCCCAACCCCTACGGGTTGTGCACCTCCCCCTTCAACATCAAGGACGGCATGCGGCAGTCCACCACCGTGGCCTATCTGGACCCGGCTCGGGGCCGGCCCAATCTCACGGTGGTATCCGAAGCCCCGGTGGTATGCCTGACGCTGTCGGGGAACCGCGTCACCGGCGTCAACTACGAGAAAGACGGCAGGAGGGAAACCGCGACGGGAGGCGAAGTCGTGCTTGCCGCGGGCGCCTTTCACAGCCCTCACATCCTGATGCTGTCCGGCATCGGTCCGGCCGCGGAACTGGAGCGGCACGGCATCGGAGTGCTTCACGACCGGCCCGGGGTCGGTGAGAATTACCAGGACCACGCCATGCTGCACATGGGCTTCGAGGGCCGCGGCGCCTTCGAGGTGGACTGGGCGGTGCCGCCCTTCCGCCTGGTCACCAAAAGCGATCCGTCCCGGGAGACCGGCGATTTCCACGTCTTCATGCGGCCCCCCACGGTGCTGGAAGGCGTGGGCCGGACGATGACCATCTCCGCCGCGCTGCTGGAGCAGCGCAACCGTGGCCGTGTGTTTCTCCAGAGCACCGACCCGCACGAGCTGCCGGGGGTGGACGCCCGGATGCTGGAGCATCCGGGGGACGTCGCGGCCATGGTGGCGATGATGGAATTTCTCGATCTGTTGACCCGGACCGGAGACATGCCCGAGTTCTACGGGCCGCCGCTCCAGCCCAAGCGTGGCGAGGACTGGGGCAAATTCGCCCGTTCGGCGTTCGACAGCTATCACCACGCGACCGGGACCTGTCTGATGGGACCTTCGTCCAACGCCATGACCGTGGTGGACGAGCAACTGCGGGCTCACGGCATCGACAACCTGAGAGTGGCCGACGCCTCCATCATACCGACGGTGACGCACGCCAACACCAACGTGACCTGCATGATGATCGGTGAGCGGGTGGCGGACTTTATCAAGAGCGGTTAGGGAACCTCTGCATCGCCGACGGCCGATAGGGTTGGCGGCCCTTCTTGCCGCCTGTCGGGTAAGTCGGCGCCACAAGGGCCTCAAGACGATCCCACGGGATCAGCAGGTCCATCCGCTCCAGAAAGCTCTCGCGACGCTTCTTGCATTTCTTGTTGTCATAGTCCAAAGTTTTCTGACGCATGGCCACCAACAAGGGAACGCCGGCGGGACAGCAGGATCAAACTGGAAAGGGGTATCTACTTATGGACGTTTACCGCAAAGCACGTGAGTTATTTTATGGAATGCCTCTGTTGGGGAACATTTATCGGTTCAAGAAGCTCCGTCTCCATGCCTGACATCTGTTCTTCCGGCTGGTCGACTACATGCCCATCTCTTACGTAGAGTTGTCCAGCCTCTGCAACGCGGCCTGTATCTTTTGTCCCTATCCCGCCATCGTCGAGTCCGGCAAGCCCTTGACCCAGATGAAAGACGAATGCTTCGATGACGTATTCGGCATCATCGCGGGGAGGGGGGGCGTGTCAACTTCACGCCGACCACCGGCGAGGTATTCACCCATCCGAAGTGGGCCGAGCACATGGCCCGGGTCTTGGAGCTTCCCGCAGTCAACTGGGTCCATTTCTACACCAACGCCATTGCCTTCGACAAAAAGCGCCGTGCCCAGTTCATGGCGCTGCCCCACTTTGAGAAACTCTCGCTGAATTTCTCGGTGGGAGGCCTGGAGCGCGAGAGTTATCGCCAGTTATACGGGGTTGACCGCTTCGACAGAGTACGGCGCAACATTCACGCGGTCCTCGAAGAACTCAAGGCCCGCGGCGAGCGCACCGAAGTGGGAATAGAGTTGCGGCTCCTGAAGTGGCAGACCGGCGTAAAGGTCAAGGACGCCGTTGCGGTCTACAACCCGATGGGCTATGCCCACGCCGGGGTGAACATCCGGCGGAGCTACGATCACATTGGAGGCATTATCAAGCCCGACGTTCTCGAACTGAACGAGTCTATCAGCAAAGCCCACCGGCCCTGCCAAATGCTTGGCGATACCCGATTCGCCGCAGACGGCTCGGTATGGGTCTGCGGCTGCACCGTCTCGGAACAGCCCGGCAAGCAGGAAGAACTCCGCATCGGCCGCGTCAACACCCCGCCGGAGATACTCGCTGAACGCCGCGAGCGGCTGGTCAGGAACTGGCGCGAACACAACATCATCCCCGAGGCCTGCCAAGGTTGCAGCCATTACATCCAGCACCGGGGCTGGAAACCGGCCCAGCCTCCTCTGTTTGTCCAGCGGGGGAGGATTGCAGGATGAACGGCAAGAACAAACCGTGGGCGGGCGATGCAGAGCACCCATCCCGCATGGGCACTGGAAGACGACCGCCTTTGCATCCGCGGGAGCGGGTCCGGTTCAGGACTTGAGGAGTTCATCGAGCCGTCCATTGGCCTCCATGGCCCGTAGCTCGTCGTAGCCTCCGATGAGGTTGCCGTTGATGAAGACCTCCGGGACGGTCCATTTTCCTTCCGACCGATCCAGCATCTCACGATACTTTTCGGCTTCCAACTCCACGTCGAACTCGACGAACTCCTGCCCCTTTTCCTCGAGCAGGCGTTTGGCCATCCGGCAATACGGGCACCAGCCCTTGGTATAGATTTCGACGGTTGCCATGGGAGATGGCCCGGCGCGTCGCAGGCGCCGGATCAGACCAGCTCGAACACCGGCAGCTTGATGTCGGGGTCCTCGGTTTCCAGAAACGTGACGGTGACCGGCGCGCCCAAGGTCACCTGATCGCGGTTGTCGCCTACGATGCGCGTGACCATGCGCACGCCCTCTTCCAACTCCACCTCGGCGACATAGATGGGGACCTCGTCCATGAATGCCCGGTTCCGGGGTACGCGGCAGAGCGAGAACGTGTGCACCTTGCCCTTGCCGCTCACGGGCGCCCATTCCAGGTCGCCGCCGAGACACCCGGTGCAGACGGCCCGGGGGAAGAACTGGAGTATGCCGCAGGAACGGCACTTCTGAAGCCGCAGCTCGCCCCTGGCGGCCGCTTCCCAGAACCCGCGGTCGATGGAATTGACGGCGGGTAGACTCTTGCCGGGCATCAGGCTCTCCTCTCCATGATCAACGCGGCCGTGGTGTTGAGGTTACGCGCGTAGGACAGCCAGCCAATGCCGGTCACCAGCGCCGTCTCGCATGACCGGACCTGCCGGTCTCCGGCCTCGCCGCGCAACTGTCGCAGGGCTTCCACCACGTGCAGCATGCCTCCGGCCAGGCCCGCCTGCCCCACCGAGAGCTCCCCTCCGCCGGTATTCACCGGGAAGTCGCCGCCGAAGGTCAGGTCGTGGTCGTCCACGAACGGGCCGCCTTGGCCCTTGGCGCAGTAGCCCAGGTCTTCGATCTGCATCATGACGGCGATGGGATAGTCATCGTAGATGGCCAGGAGGTCGATGTTGTCCCGGCTCATCTCCGAGAACAGATGCTCGCCCACCACGCTCATCCCGGTAACGGTCTTGTCCGGCAGCATGTTGGGCGCCTGGAAGCCGATCTTCTCGGCATCGGTCACCAGGTACACGGGCTTGTCGGTGATCTGCTTCGCCCGCTCTTCCGAGGCCACCACCACGCACTCGCCGCCGGAGCAGGGCATGACGCAGTCGAACAGCCGGATGGGATCGGAGATCAGCCGCGAGTTCAGATAGTCCTCGATGCTCATGGGCGTCCGCAACAGCGCCTGAGCATTCGGGCCGGCATTGTGCCGCTGGCTCACCGCGATCTTCCCGATCTGCTCCAGGGTCGTGCCGTATTCCTCCATGTGACGGCGCTGCACCAGCGCGAACAGCGTGTTGGGACCGCCGTAGCCGTAGACGTCCACGTAGTTGGCCCGCTGGTACTCCAGCACCCGCTGATGGGAGACGTTTTTGTCGAAGGCGTTGCCCGCCACGATGAACGCTACATCCAGATAGCCCGCTTCAATGGCGTCCGCGGCGCGCCGTATGGCGCACACCGCACCGGCGCCGCCGCAGTCGCCGTTCAGCACCCAGTCCAGCTCCAGGCCCAACTGCTCGGCCACGTAGGGCGAATAGTCGGGGCTTGCCTGGGTCACCATGGAAAAGCCGTGGATCTCTTTCTTGGTGATGCCGGTCCGGGCCATGGCGATCTGCATCGCCTCGGCGTAGTAGGACAGGAGCGGCCGGTCGGATTTCCGCGAGTATTCCGTCGAGCCGTAGCCGACAAGACATACCTTCTTTCTCAGCATGGGGGCTTTCCTTCCACTGCAAATTTCCCGAGACTCAAACCATCAGGTCCCCGCCCGTGACCAGCATCGACTGTCCGGTGATATAGGAAGCCGCGTCGCCGGCCAGAAAGACGACGGTATTGGCGATGTCCTCGGGTTCTGCGATGCGCCCCAGGGGCACCTTGGCGCCCCGGTCGCGAAGCGATTCCTCGGAGCGGTGCTGCCGGGGCATGGCGGTGTTGGCCGTTCCGGGAGCGATGGAATTCACGGTGATCCCGTGGGGCGCCAGCTCCCGCGCCAGCCCGCGAACGAAGCCCAGCACGGCGGCCTTGGAGGCGGCGTAGTGGGAGTAGCCGGCCGCTCCCTTGTAGGCGATGGCCGACGCCGTGCAGATGATGCGGCCGCTCCCCTGTCGCTTCAGCACCGGCACGAAGGCCCGGGCGCAAAGGAACTGGCCGCCGATGTTGACGTCCAGCACCCGGTCCCAATCCTCCTCCGACATGTCCACCACCAGGGAGCGCGGATACATGCCGGCGTTGTTGATCAGGATGTCCACGTGGTCCCACCGGCCCAGCGCGCGGTCCCGGAGGGCGTCCACCGACCCCTCGTCGGCCACGTCCACTTGCACCGGCAGCGCCTCTCCTCCGGCCTGCGTGACCTCCGCGGCTACGCTCTCGGCCGTCCCGAGCTTCATGTCCGCCACCACGACCTTCGCACCTTTGCGCACCAAGGCCAAGGTGATGGCGCGGCCGAGGCCCTGCCCTCCCCCGGTGACCACCGCGACCTTGTGCTCAAGCGTCATGTCCCGGTTCCTTCTCCCTACCAGTGTCCTGTCCGGCCCATTCGCACAACAATCCGCCAGCCGGACGGGGCACAATAATAACACGGTGATTAGCCCGCTTGTGAAGCCTTGTCAAACCACCAAATCAGCGGCTCGGCCCGAGAGGGCCGTCAGGATAGGCCTTGGCATCAAGGCGGTTATCCCCTATACAGGTCACGGAAACATGCTCCCCTCCCTGTCAAAAGACCAACTGCTGGCGCAATGCCGGAAGATGCTGCTCATCCGGCACTTCGAGGAACGGCTCATCGGCCTCCATCGAGAGGGGCGGTTTCGCGGGCACTACCACGTCTACATCGGGCAGGAAGCCACCGGGGTCCCGGCAATCTCGTTGCTCCAGCCCGACGACATGCTTTTCTCCACCCACAGAAACCACGGCCACATCCTCGCCCGGGGTGGTGACCCCGGGCGTCTGCTGGCGGAGATCCTGGGGCGGCGGGACGGCTACAACCGCGGCAAGGGCGGATCCTTTCACACGAGTCCCCGGGAGTTGGGCTTTCTCCAGTGTTCCGGTGTGGTGGGCGGCATTCTGCCGTTGGGCACCGGCGCGGCCTATGCCGCCAAGAGCCGTGCCAGCGGACAGATCGCCGTGTGTCTGTTCGGCGACGGCGCGCTGGAGGAAGGCGCGATCCCGGAGGCCTTCAACCTGGCCTCCCTGTGGAAGCTGCCGGTGCTCTACCTGTGCGAGAACAACGGCAAGTACGGCGCCGGCAACGCCACGAGTGCGGCGCAGTCCTCCACCATGGCGGTGTACCCGCTTACGGAACTTCCCCGGGCGTACAAGATTCCCGCGATACAGGTGGACGGCACCGATGCCGGTGCGGTCCACGACGCCCTGCGCGAAAGCATCGACGCCATCCGTTCGGGCGACGGTCCCCGTTTCATCGAAGCCCAGACGGTCCGCTGGCCGGGCAGCGAGACCAATTGGCCTGTGGTCAAGGCGCCCACCGCCGTCGATCTGGCCTGGGACGTGTCCGGGGTATCCGAGGACGTACGGGAGTGGTACCGGGACAGTGATCCGGTGCTGTGATTCATGCGGGAACTGGCGGAGTCGGGTCACACGGACCGGGATGCGCTCACGATCCTGAACCAGTCCGTGGTGGACCGGATCGAGGCGGCCGTCGATTTCGGTTTCGACAGTCCCTATCCCGAGCTCGGGGAAGCGGAAACCGACGTCTTCGCGGACGCGCGGTCTCCGGTCCGGTGAACCAAAGGCGCCATCCCATGCGGCAACTGGCATACCACGAGGCCAAGCTCGAGGCTCTGCGGGAGATCCTGGAAGAGGATGAGCGGGTCCACCTCATCGGCGGATCGTTCCTGAGCCTGAGCCCGCATCGGCTCAACTTCGCGGCCATCGAGAAGGCCTACCCCGATCGCGTGACGGCGCCGCCGATATCCGAACTGGGCTTCTGCGGGCTTGCCATCGGCGCGGCCATGGCGGGGTTGAGACCCGTGGTCGATCTCACCACCGGCAGCTTCCTGTTCGAGGCCTGGCCCCAAGTGTGCAACGAAGCGGCCAACGCCCTCTACATGTCCGGCGGTCAGGTCCGGGTGCCGGTGGTGTTCCACATGCTGCACGGGCTCAGGGGCGGGGGCGCGGCCCAGCATTCCGGCAGCCCTCAGGCAATGTTGTGGAACTGTCCGGGCCTGGAAATCGTGCTGCCGTCGTCCCCGCGCGACGTCAAGGGTCTCCTCAAGACCGCGGTGGCCAGCGACAACCCCACCATCTTCATCGACCATACGGGTCTCTTCGAGATCGAAGGGCCGGTACCGGATACGGAATGCATTCCGCTCGGCCAGGCGGACGTGAAACGCGGCGGCGCCGACGTGACCGTCATCGGCACCTCGTTCGCGCTCCATCGCGCCCTGGGCGTGGCCGAGGCGCTGGCGTCCGAGGGCCTCGACGTCGAGGTGGTGGATCCCCGTACCCTGGTGCCCTTCGACCTCGACACCATCATGGCCTCGGTGGAAAAGACCGGCCGCGTGGTCATCGTCGACGAGACCCACCAGAGCTGCGGCGTTGCCGCCGAGATCGCCGCGCGCATCGCGGAAACCGGCTTCGACAAGCTCAAGGGTCCCGTTCGTCGGGTGGCCACGCTGGACGTGCCGGTGCCCTACAGCCAGCCCCTCGAAGAATACATCGGCCCGTCCGAAGAGCGCATCACCCGGGCCATCCGGGAATCCGTGGAGTGAGATGAGATCATGGCAGACGGCCACATACCGTGCGGCATCGAGATCCCCCAGGTCTTCATCCGCGGACCCGTCGACTCCGGGCACATCAAGAGCTTCGTGGCACGCGCCGAGGAGCTGGACTACGACAGCCTCTGGACCCAGGAACGCATCCTCAGCAATTTCTCCATGCTGGAGCCCGTGACCCTCATGACCTACGTGGCGGCCGTCACCTCCCGGTTGAAGATCGGCAGCTCCGTGCTGCTGACCGTGCTGCGCAACCCCTTGCAGCTCGCCAAGAGCCTGGCCAGCCTGGACCAGTTGAGCGGCGGCCGGATCATCACCGGCGTCGGCTTGGGCGGCATCCTGGGGCGGCAATGGCCGGAGCCCGAGACGGTCTTCGGCTATCCCTCCGAGCACCGGGTGACCCGCTTCGTCGAAGGCATCAAGGTCATGAGGGCGTTGTGGCAGGAGGAGCGGATCAGCTTCGAGGGACGGTTCTGGAACTTCACCGACGTCGCCATGGAGCCCAAGCCGTTGCAACGGCCCTTTCCCTTGTGGTTCGGCGGCCACACCGAACCGGCACTGCGGCGGGCGGTAACCTTCGGCGACGGCTGGATGGGAGCGGGTTCCTCCGATACCCAGCGCTTCGTCAAGGAATACGGCCGGATCACGCGGCTGCTGGACCAGGCACGGAGGGATCCGGCAACCTTCACCGTATCCAAGCGCGTCTACCTCGCCGTGGACGACGACCGCGATCGGGCGGAACGGCGGCTACGGGAATTCTTCGCGGTCCGTTACCGGAACGCCGACCTCGGCACACGGGTGTGCATCTGGGGCGGACGCCAGGAGATCATCGACCGGTTGAACCAAGTGGTGCGCGCCGGCGCCCAACATCTGCTGCTCAACCCGGCCTTCGACGAAACCGAGCATCTCGAGCTACTGGCACGGGACGTCGTGCCTCAACTCGGTTGAAGACCCGGCGCCCCTTCCCGTACAAGGCCCGCCCCAGGGTGTGGAGCCGGTGCTACTCCGCGTGGACGCCTTTGTCCCGAAGCGGCTTTCCCAGCACCGTCCAGATCCCGAGAACCAACGGCGGCCCGGCCAGTCCCATGAAGACCGGGAAGAAGCCGAAGGCGTCGAGTCCCGCGGTGACGACCATGGGACCGAGGAAGAGGCCGACGTCACCCACCGCACGTTGGAGGGCCATGGCCTGCCCGCGCGTGCGGGACGGGAAGAGTGACAGGATGCCAACCTGGCTCGCGAGGTTCACCATGCCGGCGCCGGCGCCGACGGCCGTGTGCACGATCAACAGCGACCAGAAGCCGCCGGTCCAGGGCACCAGCGCATATCCCGCGGCGGAGATGAAATACCCGCTGGCCAGACAGGCCAACACCCCGGACCGGTCGGTCCACAGTCCCCCGAAGAACCGCCCGTTGACGTTGCCGAGCTGGCTGATGCCCCTCATCACGCCGTAGGAGCTGAGTGACAGGCCCAGGGACTCGGTGGCGTAGAATGCCAACGTCAGCGATCGGGCCGGCTGGTAGAAGAGCGAGAAGAAGCTGGAGACGCAGAACAGCCCGGCTCCAGGCGTCGAGAGGATCTCCCGAACGATCCGCAAACGCAGCGGTAACCGCTCTCGCTCGGGTTCCTTCCGGTGCGGCGAAAACCGCACCAGCAAGAGCGGCAGCCACAGGACCCCGACGGCGGCCGCGGCGAACAGGCTGCGGTAACCGAAATACTCCGAGATGACACCGCCCAAGGTAATGCCGATCATCGGACCCGAGCCGAGGAACAGGCTGAGGATTCCCAGGGCACGGCCGCGCCGGCCGGATTCCGCACCTTCGAATACGATCTGGCGCAGCGAGATCTGCACCCACGCGACCCCGGCCCCGACGAAGAAGAAGGCAGCGGTTACAGGATGGGCGCTCGGGAACAGCGCGCACGCCAGCAGCGCCATCCCGGTGAAGGTCACGCCCAGGGCCAGGATGGTCTGGGGCGGGATACGGCGGCCGGCGACGACGATGGCGGCGGCATCGAACGTGAAGCGCCCGATGGCCCGTACCCCCAGAGGCAGCCCGCTCAGGAAATAGGACGACCCGAGGCTTTTCATGTAGAGCGGCACATAGGTCACCGCCGAGCTCATGGAGCTCGCGACGCAGGCGCCCGCGAGGTAGTTGATCCTTCGGGCCCAACCTTCGGTGTTATGGGTTCCGGGGGATGACACGACACTGGCGAACGATCGCAATCAAGGGGATCACTGGAAGAGCTCCGGCACCGATCCGGGAATGGGGACGGCCCGCATGGCACGCGGCGCGGCTGCCGCCGCCGGTGCCGCCCAGGCGCGGGTCTCATGGCCTTCCACCGCAAGTTCGCCCTCGCACTCGATCCGATGCTTCACCACGAACACTTTCTCGCGCCAGGAGTCCACCCAGCTCTCCAGGCGTACCCGCCGGCCGTGGCCGCAGGGACGCAGATACCTGGCGCCGGTTTCCAGCAAAGGCAGTCCGACGACGCCGTACCGCTGCTCCAACGCGTGATAGGTCAGTCCCGCGGACGCGAACAGGCGCTCGGTGGCACGGTCGAACCAGACGTAGAAGTTCGGGTAGAAAACGATTCCTGCCGAGTCACAGTCAGCGAACTCGACGTTGCGTTCGGAAACGAACCGCTTCAAGGCAAACCCTCCATCGTGACGGTGCGGGGGCAATCGCCACGCTCCTTCGTCCCTCGCCGCCACCCAACGGATCACCTTCAGTTCCCCCGCGCGATGGTGTAGACTCAATCCACAAGGGAACCGGACGCTCTCATGCGCAAACTCCTCATCGCGTTGTTGGTCCTTATTATAGTTGCTGCCGCATTGCTAGGATGGGCGCTCTACAATATCGATACGGTCGTCGCTTCCTACAAGGACCGTATCATTGCCGCGGCCGAGCGACGCACCGGCCGGAAGGTCGCCTTCGACCGTATCGATATCAAGTTTCGGGGCGGCATCGGCGTCCGCATCCGGCAATTCTCCATTGCCGAGGCCCCCGCCTTCGGCGCCGGTCATTTCCTTCGGGTCGCCGACATCGATGTGAACATCAGGATTCGTCCCCTGCAACGCCAGGTTGCCGTGACCCGGATCGTCCTCCAGCGGCCGGCGATCCAGGTTATCCGCAACGCGCGGGGGGCCTACAATTTTACCGGGCTGGGGTCGCGCTTCACCGACCCGTTCCATTCCGCCGCGGCCCAAGGCTTTGGCGTGGCGACGGCCGCCTTCGGGGCCGGCGACGGACCAAAGCCCGAGCCGGAACGGCCGACGCCGGAAGGGACATTCGGAGTCGGCGTGGAGCTGGCCGTTGCCCGTGTCGAGGTCTCGGGGGGCACCCTCGACTATCGCGACGAGAAGGACGGGCATCACTGGAAACTCGATCAATGGGACCTGAGCGTCGACGACCTGCGGTTGGACCGTCCCTTCAAGACCTCGCTGGCCGCGGCTTTCCTGTCGGATCGACAGAATCTCCGCTTTGACGGCCTCGTCGGGCCGGTGGGACCGGGAGCGAAGGTGGCCGGGGTTCCGGTCGAAGGGTCCGCCGACTTCACCACCTTGTCGTGGGACGCCCTGCGGCGCGCGTTTCCACGGATGGCGAAGGCCTGGCCCGAAGCCCTCGATCTGACGGGGACCCTCCAAAGCCGGGGACTCTCGCTCAAGGGGAGCCTGGAGGAATTACGGATAACCGGCACCGTGAATCTCACGGACAGCAGCCTGAAGTACGGTGATGCCCTGAGCAAGCCCCGAGGCACGGTGCTGCGGCTTGAGGCCGATGCCCGGGCCACGTCCGAGGGCCTCGTCGCCCGGCGCTTCGAGTTGACCTTGGACAGCTTGAGCGTCAAAGGCCAGGGAGACCTGGAATTCGGCAGTCCGGCGGCACTGGATCTCGGCCTGGAGATGGGCGCCACGGAAATAGGCGGCCTGGACCGCTGGGTGCCGCTGCTGGCCGAGTACGCGCCGTCCGGCCGCGTCGCGGCAACCGCGGAGATCGCGATCGGACAGAGCGGCAATACCTCTCCCCGCATTCACGGTACGGCCATGTTCCTGAAGACATCCTTCAAGGCGCCGGCCTTGGAGGAATCCCTTGAGGAGTTTTCGGCAGCCGTCGAGTTCTCCAACCGTGGCGCGACGTTCCGGCAGTTGTCCTTCCGCGTCGGCCAGACCCGGCTTGCCGGCACAGCCGCCCTGGAGAGCCTCGCGCCGCTCACTCTGACCTATCGGCTCGCCTCGCCGTCCCTCCGTTTGGCCGACCTGCGGCTCCAGCCCGAGGATGCCGTACTCGAAGACGCCCGCGGTTCCGGCCGCCTGGCCTGGCCGGACGGCCTGTCGCTGGAGGGCAACCTCATCTCCGCTCGGGGAAGGCTTCTGGGGCTCGACGTCACGGACCTGACGGCACGGTTCGACGTCACCAGGCCACGGCTGACGATGGAGACGGTTCGACTGAAGACCCTCGGAGGGTCCGTGGACGCCAACGGCCGCCTGCAATTCGGCGGCGCTTCTCCCCGTTTCGACGTAGCCGCCCGCCTGAGAGGCGTGGACCTTCGGAAATACCTCTCCGGAATCGTCGGGTTTCCCCACGTGGCGGGCACGGTCAACGCCGATCTCGACGTGACCGGACAAGGTCGCACCTGGGACGCCATCAAGCCCACGCTTGCAGGAACCGGAAAGGCCGAGGTGGTCGAAGGCCGGATTCTGGACTTCAACCTTGCCAAGCGGGCGATTCGGGGCACCAACGGCGTTCAGGGACTGACGTCCCTGTTCGGCGGCCGTATCAAGGACCGATATCCGCACATCTTCAAGGAAGAAACCACCGCGTTCGAGCGGCTCGATACGGAAGTCGACGCGGTGGGTGGCAGGATCGTGGTGAAGCGGGTTACCTTGAAGGCACGAGACTACGACATTACGGGAAAGGGTTCGGTGGATCTCGACGGCGACACCGACCTCGACGGTATGCTCACCGTGTCGGAGGGCCTCTCTTCCACCCTGCTCCCAGGCTCGCGCCTGACCCCCATCACCAACGACAAGGGACAGATCGAGGTGCCCTTCACACTCAGGGGAACCATTCCGGACCTGCGGTTGCAGCCGCGCCTCAAGCTCATCCGGATGCTGTTGGAGAAGAGCCTGGGCAGAGGCATGCAAGGGCTGATGGACCTGCTCCCCGACCTGAGCGTGGAGCGTGAAAAGGAGAGCGACAAAAAACCCGCGGAGGCGGCCAAGGATCCGATCCGGGAGTTCGTCGACCAGGCTCTGAAGTTTTTCGGCCGCGAGCAATGAGCGTGGGCCGAACGAACCGCGGGCCTGCCGGGCGCCCGGCAAGGGCAACCCCGGCCGCGGGCCTGCCCCGATCCCATGTTCGAGAAGACGGCCAGGCAGCCCGAGCTCCCGAATGAGCCCCTGCAGGGCCTCGTGGATCGGGTGACCTTCCACAGTGAGGACACGGGCTTTTGCGTCCTGCAGGTCAAGGTGCGCGGTCGCCGGGATCTGGTGACGGTGGTGGGCAACGCCGCCGCGGTCAATCCCGGCGAACAGCTCGATTGCCGCGGCGCGTGGGTGAACGATGCCACCTACGGCCTCCAGTTTCGCGCCGCCACCTTGAGGGTTATCCCGCCGGCCACCCTAGAAGGAGTGGAAAAGTATCTCGGTTCCGGTTTGATCAAGGGCATCGGCGCGCATTTCGCACATCAACTGGTCAAGGCTTTCGGCGCCGAGGTATTCGACGTGATCGAACGGTCCCCGGAACGCCTCCGCACGCTGGAGGGCATCGGCGCCAAACGCCAGGCTCGCGTCACCGATGCATGGCGCGAGCAGAAGGCCATCCGGGAGATCATGGTCTTCCTGCACTCTCACGGAATCGGCAGCGCCCGGGCGGCCCGCATCTACCGGGTGTACGGCGCCGAGGCCATCGACCGTGTCCGGGAGAACCCCTACCGCCTGGCCCTGGACATCAACGGCATCGGCTTCATCACCGCGGACGCCATCGCGCGAAAGCTCGGCATCCCGTCCGACTCGCTGATCCGGATACGGGCCGCGCTGCACCACCTGCTCTGGGAGTCGTCATCGGACGGGCATTGCGCGGCGGAGCGGAAGGATCTGGCGGAGCGCGCGATGGAACTCCTGGAAGTCGAGCCCGCGGTGATCGAGCAGGCCATCGGCCTGGAGGTGGCAAGCGCGAACCTGATGAGCGAACCGTTGCGCGGCGAGCCCGCGCTCTTCCTGGCGCCACTCCATCGGGCCGAAGTCGGGGTCGCCGGCCACCTCCAACGGTTGCTCCAGGCTCCCCCGCCCTGGGGCGAGATGGACGGCCGCCGGGCCATCCCGTGGGTAGAGGCACTGACCGGTCTCAGCCTTTCCGCTTCCCAGCGTGAGGCGTTGAGCACCGTGCTCAACGGCAAGGTCACCGTGTTGACGGGAGGGCCCGGAGTCGGCAAGACCACCATCGTCAACAGCATTCTCAAGCTGGTGGAGAGTCGCAGCGGCAGGGTGGTGCTGTGCGCACCCACGGGTCGCGCGGCCAAGCGACTGTCGGAGTCGGCCCATGCCGAGGCCCGGACCATCCATCGCCTCCTGGAGTTCGATCCCAGGCACGGGGGTTTCCGCAAGGATGAAGCGGATCCCCTGGACGTGGACCTACTGATCGTCGACGAGGTGTCCATGGTGGACGTCTTGCTGATGAACCAGCTTCTGAAGGCCGTGCCGTCCCACGCGGCGGTGCTGCTGGTGGGAGACGTGGACCAACTCCCCTCGGTGGGCCCGGGGGCGATATTGCAGGACATCATCGAGTCCGGACGAGTGCCTACGGTGCGGCTCACGGAGATCTTCCGGCAGGCGGCGTCCTCCAGCATCGTGGTCAACGCCCACCGCATCAACGCGGGCCGGCCCATCGAGACCCCGGAGGGGGCCGGGCTGCAGGACTTCTACTTCATCCCGGCGGAATCCCCCGAGGAGATCTGCGACAAGCTCTTCCAGGTGGTCACCGAACGCATTCCCAGGCGCTTCGGCATGAGTCCCATCCGGGACATCCAGGTGCTGACGCCCATGAACCGCGGCAGCCTGGGGACACGTTCGCTGAACGTGGAGCTGCAGCAACGGCTCAACGCCGGCGCGGAACCGCAAGTGAACCGTTTCGGATCGACCTACGCACCCCGGGACAAGATCATCCAGACGGTCAACGACTACGACAAGGACATCTTCAACGGCGACATCGGGCAAGTGTCCCGGGTCGACCCGGACGAAGGGCAAGTCCACGTCGCCTTCGATGACCGCACGGTGCTCTACGAGTTCGGCGAGCTCGACGAGATCGCGCTGGCCTACGCCACCTCCGTGCACAAGAGCCAAGGCTCCGAGTACCCCGCGGTGGTGATTCCGCTGGCCATGCAGCACTATCTGTTGCTGCAGCGGAACCTGCTCTACACCGCGGTGACACGCGGCAGGCGGCTGGTGGTCATCATCGGACAACCCCGTGCGTTGGCCATGGCCGTAAAGAACGTCCGGTCCACCCGACGTCTGACCAACCTCGGCGCGCGACTGGCCGGGGACCTCCAGGAGCCTGCCCGGGTAAGCGAATGGTAGCGAGAGGCAGGGAAATGGAGGCCATTTGGGGGCGGATTCGAGGAGAATATCGGGAATATCTTACGAAAATCCAACCCCATATGAACCCATTTCCGGATCCATTTCCCTGCCTCGCAGTAGATTCCTGCTTTACTCGGACAGGCTCCCGGGGTGGTGTCCCGTTCAAACCGTGGACAAGGCGCGCAGGACGGCTCGTCGCCGGCAAGGCGCGGCAACGGGCAGTGGCCAGTACCACGCGAGGTGGGGCAACGCAGCCGGCGGGCGGGAAAGACCGGCAGATTGGCGCACATACTTCCGGGACACGGTACGGGCCGCAAGGTTTGACAGGCTGCCGGTCTTTCGAGTACAGCACACCGGGACAACATCATTGGGGAAGGGGCATATGAAGACACTTGTACAAGGCGGCTGGGTGGTCGGCCATGACGGACGTGGCCATGAATTGTTGCCCGAGGGCGTGGTGGTCTATGAGGACGACCGCGTCGTCCACGTTGGCTACGATTTCGACGGGCCGGTGGACCGCACCATCGACGCCCGCGGCAGGCTCGTCAGCCCGGGCCTCATCAACTGCCACATCCACGCGGGCACCAACGCCCGTCACGTCATGCTGAACGACGCCAGCAAGGCGGATTATCTCGGCATGAACTTCCTGTCCTACGGCGCCACGCGGCGCGGCTCCAAGGGTATGGGACTCCCGCCGCAAGCGGACATCGAGGGCAAGTTCGGCGTATGGGCGGCGGTACGGGGCGGCGCCACCACCATCCTGGACGTGGGTACCCGCGGCGCCATGATCGAGGGCTTCACCGAGATGATCGGCGGGCTCGGCGTACGGGCCTACCTCGGAGCCGGCTACCGCAGCGCCGCCTACGTGCTCGACGACCACGGGCGCATCCAGTGGGACTGGGACGAGGAGGGCGGCGAGAAGGGGCTGGTCCAGGCGGAGGCGTACGCGAAGAAGCATGACGGCGCCTTCAACGGCCGGATCCGCGCCATGCTTTACCCCGGACAACTGGACACCTGCACTCCGGAGCTTCTCAAGGCCACGAAACGCACCGCACGGGAGCTCGGCATCGGCATCCAGCTCCATACCGCCATGAACATCGTGGAGTTCCAGTCGACCGTGCGGCAACGGGGAGTGACCCCGATACAGTATCTCCGTGACCTGGAGTTCCTGGGCGAGGAGGTAATCCTCGGACACTGTGTCTTCCACGACCGGCACTCCTGGTGCCACTACCCTTACAGCGACGACCTGTCGATGCTGGCCGACAGCGGCGCCTCCGTGGCCCACGCCCCTTACAAGTACGCCAAGATGGGCATCGCGCTGGAGTCCTTCGACCGGTACCGCCAGCAGGGCATCAACCTGGTGCTGGGCACGGACACGTTCCCCCAGGACATGGTGCACGAGATGCGCCTTGCCGGACTCGCCTGCCGGATCGTGGAAGGCAGCTTCCGCGCCGGCAAGCCCTACGACGTGTACAATGCCGCCACCCTGGGCGGGGCCAAGGCCCTGAGACGAGACGACCTGGGACGGCTCGCGCCCGGCGCCAAGGCCGACATGATCATCGTCGACCTGGGACGGACGAACTTCGGCGCCGTGCGGGACCCCATCAAGTCCCTGGTGGAGGGCGGCAGCGGCAGCGACGTCGAGACCATCATCGTCGACGGGGAATCCCTGGTGGAGGGCGGACGCGCCACCCGGTTCGACGAGGCGGAACTACTGAACCGGATCCAGGAACGGGCTCGGCCCGTGTGGGACTCCGTCCCGGAATGGCGCGCGCTGGGCGAAACCATCGACGACGTAGCGCCCATGAGTTATCCGGTTCGAAAGCGTTGAGTCCAACGGGGAGGGTCGACCGCCGTGCCCACCATCGAGAGACAGGGGATCCGGCTCTACTACGAGACCCACGGTGCCGGCCGCCCGCTGCTGTTCCTGAGCGAGACGGCGTGCCACTGCGACGTCTGGAAGCTCCATCAGGTGCCGGCGTTTTCGCGGGACCACCAGGTGATCCTGTGCGACTATCGCGGTACCGGCCGTTCCGACCGGCCGTCGGAGCCCTACAGCGTCAAGGACTTCGCCAACGATGCGGCGGCGGTCCTGGAGCACCTGAACGCCCGGAACGCCGTGGTCTGCGGCCATTCCATGGGCGGCTCGGTGGCCCAGGTGATGGCCCTGGACCATTCCGACCGCGTCTCCGCGCTCATCTGCGCGTCGGGCCGCGCCTTCAATCCGCACAAGGGCATTCCGCTGCGCATCGCCAGGGAGATGGTGGAGTGGGGTTACCGGCGGTACCTGCGGGACCACGGCATCACCGTTGGATTCACCGAAGATTTCGTCAAGCGGTATCCGCACCGGGTGGAGGGCTACCTGGCGGTCCGGATGGCGAATCTCAACCCGGTGGAGCAGTATTTTCGCCACGTCATCGCGCGACAGCAACACGACGTCAAGGAGCGGCTGAAGGAAATCCGCATGCCCACGCTGATCCTTGTGGGCGAAGAGGAACACAACGTGACCAGCGACACCTCGCTGCGGCAGGCCGCGGACGTGCTGGCGGCCGAGATCCCCGGCGCTACCTTCGTGGAGCTCAAGGGAGAGAAGCACAGTTACTTCTTCGCGAACCCCGATGCGGCCCACGCCGCCATGCGAGGGTTCCTGGCCGATTGACCGGGGATGGCCGGAAACGCCCGTCACGGGCGGCCATCCCGGTGACGCCGCGCTGGACGCGGCTCGTCGAAAGGGGCAATGATGAACGCGATCTTTCAAACGGAGCCCAGTCTGGCCTTGGTCGTCGTGCGCCTGGGCCTCGCCGTCACCTTCCTTGCCCACGGCTCGATGCACCTGCTGGGCTGGCACGGCGGGAGAGGCATCATGGGTCAGGTGACCAACTGGAAGGAAAAGTATCACATCCCCGTCTGGATCGGCGTGGTGGGCATCCTGACGGAAGCCCTCAGCGTGCCGGGCATGATCCTGGGATTCCTCACCCGCCCGCTGGCCCTGGGCCTGATGATCTTCCTGGCCGTGGCCATCTGGAAAAGCCACTGGGAATTCGGTTTCTTCCTCTCCGGTGGTGGCCGCAAGGGCATGGGTATCGAATACTGCCTGGCCCTTTTCCTCATGGCGTTGGCGTTGGTGGTGGGCGGCGGCGGGGCGCTGTCCCTCGACCACATGCTGAGCCGGTAGAACCCTTTCCCGGTTTCGCCCCAGGAGACCGTCATTACCGCTTTCGCGGTTTGGCCGCGGACGTCCGGCGCGCACCCCCGGCCCGGGGAGCTGCCTTCTTCCTTCCTCGCGGCTTGGCGCCGCGGCGCCATGGCCGGACAGCCATGCCCATGAGTCTGTAGACGATCCAGGCCACCCCCGCGGCGATCCATACCGGCAGGCTTGTCTGGATGATCAGCTCCCGGTCACGGTAGAACAGGAAGCAGATCAGGGTCCAGAAGAGGCTGAGCCAGATGAGAACGATGGCCGACCGCATGGAGTGACGACGAGTGGATCGGAACCGAAGCTCAAAAGCTCACGAGCGTTCGGCCTCCGCGGTTCTCAGGGCACGCCAGACGCGTTCCGGGGTCAGCGGCAACTCCCGGATGCGGACACCGGTGGCTTCGGCCACGGCGTTGCAGACCGCGGGCGCCACCGGGATGATGCCGCCCTCGCCCATCCCCTTGGCGCCATAGGGTCCGGGCCCGTCTCTGTTCTCCAGCAGGCACGACTCGAACGTCCTCGGGATATCCCGGAAGCCCGGCACCCGATAATCCACCAGATTGGGGTTGAGGGGCTGCCCGTCCGCATAAATCAGGGACTCGAACAGGGTGTGGCCCATGGCCATGACCGCCGCGCCCTCGTCCTGGCCCTCGGCCTGACGCGGATTGATGGCACGGCCCACGTCCGCCACGCTAATATAGCGCTGCACCGTCACTTCGCCGGTGTCGGCGTCGACGGCCACCACCGCCCCGCCGATGCCCACTTCCCAGAAGATCGGCAGGATCGGCGAGATGCCCCCGCCGGCCCGGACGTAGCCGCGTCCGATGAGCTCGCCGCCGGGCATGCCGAAGTATCCCGCCACCACCTCGGCGAAATCGCGGCGGGCCTCGCCGCACCAGGCCGCTCCGCCCTTGAGCGCCACGCGCTCCGGATCGACGTCGAACTGCTCCGCCGCGATGGCCTTGATCTGGCGATGGACATCGGCCGCGGCGAACTTCACCGCGGTCCCCATCACGGTGGTGGAGCGGCTGGCGCCGGTGGAGCGGTCGAACGGGGTGGTGTGGGTATCGGTCCCGCGCAGCATCACCCGCTCGAACGGAACGCACAACTCTTCGGCGGCAATCTGGCTCAATACCGTGCGGGCCCCCTGCCCTACCTCGGTGCTGCCCGCCATGACCACGGCGTTGCCGTCACTCAACAGGCGGACGATGGCGGTGGAGACGGGGTTGGCCTCGCTGTCGGTGATGCCTACGGCGAGCCCCGTGCCGGCGCCGGTAGCGGGCGGACCGGCCCGACCGATCATCTCGGCGACCTTGGCGAGGCCCTCGCGCAGGTCGCCGTCAATGCCGCGGGAGCCGGGCCGGATCTGCTCGTCACGGCCCAGCAACTGCTCCAGCCGGTAACGCAGGGGATCCAGCCCCAGCACCCCGGCGATGCGGTCCATCTGTGCTTCCACCGGCCAGACGGATTGGGGACCGCCGATGGAGCGCATGGATCCCGCCGGAACCGAGTTCGTGTAGATGCCGTAGCTGTCGGAGCGAAAGTTGGCGCAGCGGTAGGCTCCGTGCACCCGCAGCGCGGCCCGGGCCACCACCCGCGGACCGTTGTCCGCATACGCGCCGGTGTCGAGATGGATCTTGACCTCACGCGCCAGGATGGCGCCGTCGCGTCTGA
The DNA here is from genome assembly GCA_963422385.1 of Binatia bacterium. GTDB lineage: Bacteria > Desulfobacterota > Binatia > UBA9968 > JAJDTQ01 > JAJDTQ01. Next base: position 3,513,241 of record OY729432.1, read on the forward strand.
CTCCGGTCTTGATCCAGCAGCGGGCGGAATGGCGCCGGGCGGTCAGCATGGACTCGGTCACGGAGTGTTCCAGACGCACCGGTTGCCCACGGGTCTTGCGCGCCAGCGCAACCACCAAGGGCTCGATCTTGAGATAGGACTTGCCCCCGAAGGCGCCGCCCACGTACGGCACCACCACCTGAACGTCGGTCATGGAGAGGCCGAACAGCCGCGCCAGCTCCGCCCGGATGAGAAAGGGATGGGCCGAGGCGGACCACAACGTCACCTGACCGCCCTGAAAACGGGCCGTGGCGGTGTGGGGTTCCATGGAATAGTGGCACACCATGGGGAAATGGAAGACGTCTTCGAAGACCTGGTCCGCCTCCGCGAAACCCCGTTCCACGTCCCCGATCTCCATGTGCTCATGGTGACAGATGTTCGGGTGCTCGCGGGCGTCCGAGAGGTTGACGTCGTGGAAATCTCCCGAACCCGCGGCCTGCTCGTGCAGCACCGGCGCGCCGTCGGCCAGGGCGTCGTCCAGCGTGGTGGCGTAGGGCAGCTCTTCATACGCGACGCGGATGAGAGACACGGCCTCCTCGGCCGCCAGCCGGTCCCGGGCGGCCACCGCGGCCACGGGCTCGCCGACGTGGCGCACCCGGTCCATGGCCAGGATGGGCCGGTCCCGGAGACAGTGGCCATAGTAGGGATCCATATCCCGGAGGTCGTCCCTGGAAAGCACGGCGACCACGCCCGGCACCCTCAGCGCCGCATCTGCGTCGATGGAACGAATGCGCGCGTGGGCGTGGGGGCTGCGCAGGACCCGGGCATCGAGGGCGCCGGGGACGTCGAGATCGCCCGAAAACCTTGCCTCGCCGGTGACCTTCTCGATGCCCTCGATGCGGTTCCGGCGCTTGCCGACGACTTCCATGATCATCGTGTCCCCTCGAGTTGACCGCTCAGCCGTAGAGAATCACCGACCGGATGCTCTTGCCCTCGTGCATGAGGTCGAAAGCGCGGTTGATGTCCTCGAGAGGCATGGTGTGGGTGATCATGTCGTCGAGATTGATCTCGCCCCCCGTGTACCGGTCGACGTAGCCCGGAAGCTGTGAGCGTCCCTTCACGCCGCCGAAGGCCGTGCCCCTCCAGACCCGGCCGGTGACGAGTTGGAACGGCCGCGTCCGGATCTCCTGGCCGGCGCCGGCCACGCCGATGATGGTGGACTGGCCCCATCCCTTGTGGCAGCACTCCAGCGCGGCGCGCATGGTCTGAACGTTGCCGATGCACTCGAAGGAGTAGTCCAGGCCGCCGTCGGTCATGTCCACCAGGACATCCTGGACGGGTCTGTCGGAGTCTTTGGGGTTCACCAGGTCGGTGGCGCCCAGGCGCCGCGCCATGTCGAACTTGGCGGGGTTGGTGTCGATGCCGATGATGCGGCCGGCCTTGGCCATCACCGCGCCCTGTATCACGCTGAGCCCGATGCCGCCGAGGCCGAAGACCCCCACCGTGGAACCGGGCTCCACCTCGGCCGTATTGAGAACGGCGCCGATGCCGGTGGTGACCCCGCAGGCCAGCAGGCAGACCTTGTCCAGTGGGGCCTGCGGGTCGATCCTGGCCACCGAGATCTCGGGCAGCACGGTGTATTCGCTGAAGGTGGAGGTTCCCATGTAGTGGTGGATGGGCTTTCCCTTCAGCGTGAACCGTCCGGTGCCGTCCGGCATCACGCCCTGTCCCTGGGTGATGCGTATGGCCTGGCACAGGTTGGTCTTGCCCGACCGGCAGAACTTGCAGGCGCCGCACTCCGGGACGTACAGCGGAATCACGTGGTCCCCCGGCTTGACGGTGGTGACGCCCGCCCCGACCTCCTCCACCACCGCGCCCCCTTCGTGGCCGAGAATGGAGGGGAACAGGCCCTCGGGATCGCTACCCGAGAGGGTGAACTCGTCGGTGTGGCAGACCCCGGTGGCGACGGTCCGAACCAGCACCTCGCCTTCCCTGGGCCCTTCCACGTCGACTTCCTCGATCTCCAGGGGTTTGCCCGCCTCAAAAGCAATGGCCGCGCGTGATTTCATCATCGGCTCCTTTCCGCATAAAGCCAGGTTCTCCGGTCGCAGGATCTCCCGAGCCAACCAGCATTTGCAACATCCCGCCTCACTCCGAGTCTTGATCCTCCAAGTATGCCAAAGTGGGTTTCCCGGGGGCACGCAAGGTCCGGTCGATGCCTGACGGAAGGGGAACATCCGTGCTTGCGCCGCCCAGTTCCTTGAAACGCCTTGCCGCGGGAAAGAGGCGGCTCTCCAACGAGCCCACCGCGTCATTGTACGCCTTGACGGCGTTCTCCAGGCCATTTCCCGCACGCTGGAAATGTCCCACGAAGTTCGCCAGCCGATCGTGAAGTTCCCTTCCCTGTTTCGCGATCTCCCTGGCGTTCTCCGCCACCTTGTGCTGCTGCCAGCCGTAGGCAACGGTCTTCAAAAGGGCCAGCAGCGTCACCGGGGTGGTGGGCAGCACGTGTTGCTGCATGGCGTATTCGAGAAGGTCCGCGTCCTTCTCGAACGCCGCGCTGAGACACGCGTCGTTGGGTACGAACATCGCCACCACCTCCGGGGCGCGATCGAACTGCTCCCAGTACCGTTTCTGGCTGAGCTCGCGGATGCGGCCACGGAGGGCCGTGGCGTGCTCCTTGAGCTTGGCCTCGCGCCGTGCGCCCTCGCTGTCCTCCAGTGCTTCCAGCCAAGCCAGCATGGGGGTCTTGGAGTCCACCGGGAGAATGCCGTGGGCCGGAAGATGGACGATCATGTCGGGGCGGCCGTTGTCCGTGACCGGCTGTTCCTCGAAATCCACGTGGGACACCATGTCCGCCATCTCCACCACCCGACGAAGCTGCAACTCGCCCCAGCGCCCCCGCGCGGTGGGCGCCGCCCTCAGCGCCTGTACCAGCGGTCCGAGTTGCCGGAGCTGCTCCTGCAGTCCCTGATAGGCCCCCTCGCGTTTCTGCTCCATCTGCTGCACCTGCCGGTCCAGCTCCGTCATGGTCTTCCCCAGAGGCTCGACGAGATTGCGCAACTCCTCCTTGTGAGTGCCCCAGTCACCCCGCACTTCCGTCAGCAGGCGTCCCATCTGTTCCCGCGCATGCTTCAGGAACCCATCGGTGTTGTCCTGGAGCGAACGGGATGCCAGCGCCTGGAAAACCTCCCGCAGCTTCTCCTCGGCCCCTTCCACCCAGCACAGCTTCTCCGCGTCGGCCTCTCGTTCCTTTGCCAGCGTGGCCGCCTGTAGCTCCACCCGCTGGTTGGCCGCGCGGGCCTCCTTCAACTCGACCTCGAGACCCTCGACCCTGCCCGCCTGCTGTTCGGCCCGCGCCTTGGCCTCGGAAAGCTCGCGGATCTCCGCCCGGGCCTCTTCGAGCCGCAGCCTTTCCTGCCGGACTTCCTCCTGGCGGTCCGCGAGCGCACGGGCTACCGCCGCATGCCGCGACCTCGTGATCAGCCAGGTCACGACCGCGCCGGCGGCAACCGCTACGGCAACATGGAGCAGTTGTTCCATGGGCGGCGATCAGCTCCGGCCACGGGGGGAGTGGAAACCCGCCCCTACGCGCGCCTTTCCACCGGACAGAATGGAGAATACCTCGCAGGCGATGCCGGTAGCCTCGTAGCCGTCCACTCCGTTGGCCTGCGCGATGGCGAACATCTGATGGACCAGGGAGCTGAAAGGCACCGGGATCTCCATGTTCCGGGCCACGTCGCGCACCGCCGCGCTGTAGGGGAGCATGGATAGAACGACGTCGCAGGATTCGGCGACTTCCCTCGGCGTGGGGGCGAAAACCGCCCCGTTCTCCTCCAGCGGCCGCGCCGCCTCCCGGCGAATATCGTTAACGACCAGACCGAAGCCAGCCTTCAGCAGGTTCGCGGCCATGCCCCCTGTGCCGATGAATCCGATTTGCTTCACGAGTGCTCCTTTGTGATGGGGCGACGCCGGCTCCGAGCCTGACTCTCACGCCTCGGGAATACGTTCATCGCCGGTGCTTGCCGGCGGTCTTGCGAAGGATGCCCTGGATCTGCTCCAGCCTTCCGTTGTCGTGGCGTTCCAGACGGGCGTCCCGTGGCAGTTCTGCGATCATCCTTCGCGTATTGGCGATGCGTGCCGACGTCGCGGGATGACTGGAAAGGAAAGCAGGCGTCGATCGCCCACCCTTCCTTTTCAGGGTTCCGAAGAAGGTGGCCAATCCACGCGGGTCGTACCCGGCCTTGAACATGACCCGTACCGCGAACGCGTCCGCTTCGTGTTCCGCCTCCCTGCTGAAGGTATTGAGGTAGCCCATGGCCACAAGACCCCCGAGGGTCCGAGCCGCACTGCCCGCGCGGGGGCCGGCGGTTATCTCTGCCGCGACAATGCCCACCTGGTGCAGGATGTTCGTGGTCAGGGCACGGTTGAAGTTGTCGGCGACATGGCGCTTGGCCACGTGGCCGATCTCGTGGGCCATGACCCCGGCGAGCTCGCTGACGTTGCGCGCCTCGAGTATCGTGCCAGTGTAGATGTAGATGTAGCCGGCGGGTGCGGCAAAAGCGTTGATCCCGGTTTTCGGGACGACGTGGAAGCGGTAGGTGAAGGGTTGAGGTCCCGCGTGTTTCAATAGCCTCTGGCCGATGGCCGACACGTATCGGGTGACAGCGGGGTCCCGGACAAGCACCGTGCGACGATTGAAATCACGGGAGAAATCGGCGCCCAGACTGCGTTCCCGGTCCACGCTCAGGGGCGCGCACGCGGCCGCCAGGAGACCGCAGATCATCAGCCGTAGGGCCCGGGTGAAAGGCATGCCCAAGGTTAACCGCAGCGACTCACCCTTTCAAGCGGTGACGAGGGGGCGGTTTCTCAAGATGTATGCGGTACGCTACAATTGCCGTTGACTTCATCGACCGGGGGGAGGTCATGGCTGCGAATCCGAAAAAGATCGCCGGCGAGCGCGCGGCGGACTATGTGAGCGACGACATGATCGTGGGGCTCGGTACGGGTTCAACGGCCTACTTCGCCATCGTCAGGCTGGCGGAAAGGATCCGGGACGAAGGGCTCGGAATCCGCTGCATCCCCACCTCCGAGCGCTCCGCCGCACTGGCGCGGGAACTGGATATTTCGTTGACGAGCTTTGCCGAGGTGCTTCACGTCGACGTCACCATCGACGGCGCCGATGAAGTGGACCCGGCATTCAATCTCGTCAAGGGAGGCGGAGGGGCACTTCTGCGCGAGAAGCTGGTCGCGTCCGCAAGCGAAACCGAGCTGATCATCGTCGACGAAGGCAAGCTCAAGAAGCGCCTCGGGGCCTTTCCACTCCCGGTGGAGGTGGTGCCCTTCGGTTGGCAGCTCACGCGGCAACGTCTGCAAGGGCTCGGTTGCGACGTAAGGTTTCGCTCGTCGGGCAACGACGCCTTCGTCACCGACAACGGCAACTACATTCTGGACTGCTCCTTTGGCGCCATCGACGATCCGCCCGCGCTGGAGCGCCGGATCGTCGGGACCTGCGGCGTCGTGGAGTGCGGCATCTTCACCGGACTCGCCACCCGAATCATTATAGGGAAGTCCGATGGACGCCTGGAAGAACGAACCGAGCCCGGGACTCTCGGTTGAAGAGCACGGCTACCAGCGGTTCCTGCCTCCTCCGCCGCCACCGTCGCCGCCGAATCCCCCGCGGCGTTCCTGGGGACGCGCCTCGCTGACCGTCAGCTTGCGCCCACCCAGATCGGAATCGTGCAAGGCGTCGATGGCTCGTTGCGCCTCTTCTCCGGACCCCATCTCCACGAAGCCGAATCCCCTGGAGCGGCCGGTAAACTTGTCCGTGATCACCCTGGCTGACACCACGGTTCCGTGCGCCGCGAAAATATCCTGAAGCTGATCCTCCGTTGTCGAATACGGCAGACCGCCCACGTAAAGCTTCTCGTTCATGCTCTCCTCCGTTGTTCTTTTTCGGCCCCGAGACAGGCACGGCGAAAGGAGCAGAGCACACGTGGGAAGATCACGACACTCCGGTCGCTTTGGTCTTACGCTGTCTCACCCAAGGCGGAAGTGAAGACTTCTCGTCCGTCGATAACGCAGTACCTTATATTGACCTGCGGTGCTCCTGTCAACAACCGGCCACCGGGAATTTTTTTCCGGTCGAGAGAGGGGCGCCGTCCGGGGTGCCGGGAATGCCGGTTGATACGCCTAACGCAGGATCCGATACACAAGGGGGGTACCCATGGCAATGAGCAGGAAAAAGCACCCGGCGGCGAAAAACATGGTCCCGAAGCCCCAGGCATCGGCCGCCCAACCGAGGAGCAACGGAAGGGCCATGGGCGCCATGTTCCAGCCGAGTCCCGTGGCCGCCATGACCGCGGAGCGGTCGCTGGCCCGACTCAGATCCACGGCCTGGACCTGGTTGAGCAGGTCCGCGACCCCGCCCGCCATGCCCAGGCCGGCGATGCAGAGACCCAGCAACAGCCATCCTCCGCTCCACGCGCTTCCCAGGATGCAAAGGCCGAGGCCTCCCATGCTCACGGCGTAGAAAAGCTTCTCCCGCTGGATGGTGATTTCCGATCCGAGGGCCAGACCGATCACCACCGGACCGATGGAACGTACCGCGATCACCACGCTGATCCATCCCTCGGGAAAGCTGAGGCCGCTCATGTAGACCGGATAGATGGACTGGGTGACGCCGAACGGCACCGCCGCGGCGCAGGAGCTGGTGAGCAGCAGCCACGTGCGCCGCTCCACCAACCGCCGGCTCATTCCCACGGTGATCTGCCATATGGTGCGCTCGCCGAGGCTCAACCGGATCGGAGGGAGCGCGAAACCGAGCAGCATGCCGAGAACCGACGCGAGGGCAACCAGGACGAAAGTGGTCTCGTAACCCAGCCAACTTGCCAGAATCCCCCCGAGAGACAATCCCAGCAGTTGGCCGGTGTAGTTGGCCGCGGACAGTTGGCCCAGCATCCTGCCGGGATTGCTGCTGGAGAGCTGACTGGCCATGGACTGGGCGGGGACCCAGAACATGCTGCGGGACAGATTCGCCAGCGCGCTGGACAACATCAGGGAGAAAAACCCGCCGGCCATGCAAAGGGCCGCCGCGGCCAAGACGTTAAGGGAGTAGCAGGCCTGGAGCATGCGGTGCTCGCCGTAGCGGTCCGCGAACGCGCCTCCGACGAAACGCATGACGATGGTCAGCAGGTAGGGAAGCCCTACCAAGGAACCGATGTCGAGTACGGACAGGCCCAGGCTCACGCCGAAGAGCGGCGTGAGCACGAACAACATGCCGTTGCACATGTTCCACAGGAGCGCCCCCAGGAAGAGGGTCCCGCGGACCGGCCGCCCATCATCCATCCCGGTGTCCATGCGAATATACGGGACACGACACTAGTCCAGGGAATAGTAGGCCGCGCAGTTGTCCCAGAGGATCTTGTGCTTGTCTTCCTCGCTGATGGTGGAAAGCTCCAGGAAGCTCTCCACCGCGTGGGGGAACTTCGAGTCGCCGTGCGGGTAGTCGGTAGAGAACACGATGTGGTCGTTCCCCAGGTAGTCGATGACGTACTTGACCGGAGCCTCGTCCGGCTCCACGGAAACGAAGCATTGCTTCTTGAAGTATTCGCTGGGCGGCATGGTCAGGTCCGGGGACCACACGTCGGCCTCCCTTTCGTACCCTTCGTCCATGCGCCAGAGCAGCCACGGCAGCCAACCGCAGTTGGCTTCCAGAAAAGCCACGCGCAGATTCGGGTGACGAGCCAGCACGCCCCCCGCGCAGATGCTGCCCAGAGCCAGCATCTGTTCCACCGGTTGGGCGAACACACGCCGCAGCATGAAGTTGGGCTCGAACTGATCGCCCGCCTGACGCACGCCGGAGGACGACGATTCGTGGAGCCCCAGGGGCATTCCAAGGTCTTCGAGCGCGTTCCACAGAGGCTCGTAGTAGTCGTCGTGGAAGTTACGGCCGTTGACCGGGTTCGAGCGCATGAAGATTCCCCGGAACCCGAGATCCCGGGTGCACCTCGTGACCTCGGCCACGGCCTCGCCCACATCGAAAGGCGAGATCATTCCGGCCCCCAGCAACCGAACGGGATCGGTGCTGCAGAAGTCATGAAGCCAGTTGTTGTAGGCCCGCGCCAAGGCAGCCGCGAAACGCGGCTCCATATCCCCCTCGCTGAGGGCCTGAAGCCCTCGCGTGGGATAGAGCACCGCCACGTCGATGCCCTCCATGTCCATGGCTTCCAGTTGGACCTCGGCCGCCCAGCCGCGCGCGGCGTGAGTGCCGTAGATACCTTGGTTCTTCTTGAAGTTGTGCCCTTTCGTGACGTTACCGGCATGCACGTCGGGCAATCCCCACAGTTTTCCGTCGGGATGTTGCATGCGCAGGTCGCGCACGTTCTCGCTGGTCACCCCGTGCGGCGCAAGAGGCTTGAACTCGGGCTCCAGATAGTTCTCCCACAGATCCGGTGGCTCCATGATATGCATGTCGCTGTCGAGTATCCTGAATCCGTTCTTCGCCATCTTCCCTCTCCTTGAAACCCTGGTGTCCCTAGTGTCGAATCCGGTAAATTCGCAAGATAATTTGCTGGTTTTACTGGTCTTTTTTATCGTCGGCTGGGTTACTCTTCCTCGCGTGGTATTGGCCACTGCTCGTCATCGCGCCTTGCCGACGACAAAAAATCCTGCGCAACTTGTCTTGCGAATTTACCGGACTCGACACTAGCCTTTCCAGGCGCCCCAGGCGATGCCGAGCCAGCCCAGGAGAAACGCGAGCCCCCCGATGGGAGCGATGGCGCCCAACCACCGGATTCCCGAAAGGCTCAACGCGTAGAGGCTCCCCGAGAACACCACCGTACCGAGCACGAAGCACCACCCGGCTGCCGTGAACTCGCCGCGCGGCCACCGGTCCAACGCCAATGCCACCGCGAGCAACGTCACCGCATGGTAGAGCTGATAGCGGACCCCCACCTCGAAGATGTTCAGCATCTCGTCGGTCAGGTGTCCCCGCAGGCCGTGGGCGGCGAACGCACCCAGCGCCACCCCGGTGAAGCCGGACAAGGCGCCCAGCAGGAAAAACCAGCGGTCTGCGCTCATGACGTATCCAAGGGAAAATGCGTCGAGACTCGGAACAGGGTCCTCGTTCTGCACGGCTTCATGGTCGCCGTCCATGCGCCCGAGCCGATCCTGCAAGCCGGGAACCGGGCCTCTGGTAGTCTTTCACAGGGGGAAATGGATTGCAATGTGCCCGGCGCCACACGATCCGCTCCCGGCGGGTTCCGCCGCAAAGGGGCGGGGATGGACAATTCGCAGCGTGTAGGCTAGTCTATGGTGTCATGGAACGGAGCGATTGTCCGCTGCCGGGAAAGGAGGTTCAGTGTATAAGGAGTACACGATATGAGCAAGCAGGATAATATCGAGGTTACCGGCACGGTGAGGGAGAGCCTTCCCAACGCCATGTTCAAAGTCGAGTTGGACAACAGGCACAACGTCCTCGCGTATACCGCGGGCAAGATGCGAAAATTCTACATCAAGATTCTACCCGGGGATCGGGTCACTCTCGAATTGTCGCCCTACGACCTTAGCCGCGGTCGGATTACCTACCGGCATCGGAACTAGCGTCGTGTCCGGTAAATTTGCAAGACAAGTTGCGCAGGATTTTTTGTCGTCGGCAAGGCGCGATGACGAGCAGTGGCCAATACCACGCGAGGAAGAGCAACGCAGCCGACGGCAAAAAAGACCCGTATATTACCTTGCGTATTTACCGGACACCACACCAGGAGCCAACGGGCGGTCGGCCGACGCCCGGCGTGCATGAGCGAAAGGTGAATCAGCCCGCGTTCACGCCACGGGCATGCGCGCCATGAGATCGCCTTGGGCGCCCCGCGCGCGCCGCAGGATCTCGTGCTCGTCCAGTAACGTACACTGACGATCACGCATGAGCACCCTTCCGTCGACCACCACCGTGTCCACGTCCGTAGCCTTGGCGCAGTGCACGAGTTGGCTGACCAGGTCATTGACGGGCTGGAAATGCGGCTTCCGTATGTCCACCAGGATCAGATCCGCACGCTTGCCCGCCTCCACCGTACCGCAGACGGACCCCAGTCCCAGCGCATGGGCGCCATCGATGGTGGCCATGCGAAGCACGCTGTAGGGATCGATGACCCCGGCATCCTGATGCTTGACTTTCTGTAGCAGGGAAGCAGCCTTCATGGTTTCAAACAGGTCCTGGCCGTGATTGCTCGCCGCCCCGTCGGTGCCGAGCCCGACCCGGACACCAGCCGCGAGCATCTCCACCACCGGGGCGATGCCGTCACCCAGCATCATGTTGCTCACCGGATTGTGTGACACGGACGTCCCGGTCTCGGCCAGATGCCGGATCTCTTCGGGCGACAGGTGCACACTGTGGGCGAAGATGGCGTCTTCTCCGGGAAGATCGAAATCTTTCAGGTGGGCGACCACGCCCGGCCGGCCAAGCTCCCGGCGAGTGACATCCACCACCGATGCCGATTCGGCCACGTGGGCGCTGATCCCGATGGAATGGTGGTCGGCAAAACGTCGTATCTCTCGGAGCAGGTCGGGAGAGGCATTGATAGGCGGCGTGTTGGGGCCGGTACGAAAGGTGAGCCGGTGATTTTCGCGGGATGAACCGGTGCCGGGCTGACGCGCCATCAACTCCTCTATTCTGGTGAAAGCCGTCTCCGGGGTCTCCTTGGTGCAGTCCGGCACGATTTCCCCGGAGTCCATGACGGTGCGGGCGAAGACGCCTCGCAGACCCGACTGGGAAATGGCCTCGACGGCCGTCACCGCACACTCCGGCCCGGGGTTGAGAAAGTTGTGCTCACAGACGGTCGTGACTCCGCCCTTGAGGTTCTCCAGACACCCCAGCAGCGTCCCGGCCAGCACATGCTCCGGGTTCAAGGACTCGGCCACCCCATAGATGCGCTTCAGCCACTCCAGAAACGGCATGTCCTCCCAAACGGCCCTCAACAGCACTTGGTAGAGATGGGTGTGGGCGTTGACCAGGCCGGGCATCAGCACCATCCCCCGACCATCGATGCGCGTCTCCCCTTTCCCTTCGGGTGGCTCGCCCGCCTGGACCGCGGTGATAACGCCATCCGTGACGCTCACGCATCCTGAGTCGATGACGACCCCGGGGGCCGTCATGGGAAGAATGGTACAGTCGGTGATAACGATCGGTTGCGCCTTCATTGTCCGCTCCAAAAACGGAGAGGCGACGCATCCGCCGCCCCTTCCGACTTCCAGCTTGTCGTTGAATCGTAACTTCAGGTTTCTCGCGTTCGGCGTTCATGCGCCTCGTTCACCTTCAACACGCGCCCCTGGATCTCTGCCCCGTTCAAGGCCTCCATGGCAGCTTGCGCCTCGGCCTCGGAGCCCATCTCGACGAAACCGAAGCCGCGGGACCGGCCCGAGAAGCGGTCGGTCACGATCCTGGCCGACGCCACGGTCCCATGCTCCGAGAAGAGGTCGTGCAACTGGGCTTCGGTCACAGCGTAGGGCAGTCCGCTCACATATAGTCTGTCACCCATGGAAGGCTCCCTGTTCGAGGTCCCAACGCCGACGCCCGAGGCTGGCGGCTGAACCGCGATCGGCGAAGACTTTATCTTCATGCATCCTGCATTGCAAACCTGCGGTTGCGCCCTCTTGGCCGCGTTTGTCCGATAATTCGTCAATGGTGGAAATCATAGGCATCCAGAAGACACTCCCAGTCCCTCGGCCGAATCCTGGCACGCCCACGGTCGAGCTTGTTGACCGAGCGCAGCAGACGGCGAAGGTTCCGTCGCGCCCGCGCCGCCGGCACCGGGCCCTGGTACTGACGCGCTTTGTCGAAGTCGATGATGTAGACCTCCGGACAGGGCAGCTCGTGGAGTACGAGGATATTGCGCAGATTGAGATCGGCATGGTCGATGCCCGATACATGCATCACCCGCAACGCACGCCCGACGCGCCGCAGCAGGACCTGCTGCTCGTGGCCGGAAACACCGCCCAGGAGCGCCGCCCAGAGGGTCTCGGTTCCCTTTAATTCCCTGGTGACCAGCCACCCTCGATACCAGGGTCCGTGCCCTTGTGCCACGAGTGCGGCCAGGACCTCCGGCGTCGCCACTCCACGTTCCCGGGCTGCCACCGTGACCGCCAATTCCACAAACGGCCGCAAGGGCCGGCTGATGAACCAGTGGCGTGTGATCCCGCGCAACAGCCCTCCGTGCTGATAGGATCGGACCAGTGCGTGGCCGCCGTCCGCCAGCGCCACGGCATGCAGGCCGGCACGACCGAAATGTCGCGTCGGGGCATCGTCGCCCGGGGTCAGGATTTGCGAAGCGAGCTCGGCGCCGTTCACGCCATGTGCCGCCAGCATGGTGAGCCCAAGCCCCGGAACCACCGTCTCGAATCCCGCGGGAATCGTCTCGCCCGGCCTTTTCCAGATCATCTTGAAAGCCGGTGCCGCTAGGTTGACGGCGGCCGCGTCACGCGGCCCCTCCGCACAACCTCCGTGATACGATCCAGCAGGGCCTCCGGCCTGTCGATGGACATTTCAACCCGCAAGGCCACAAGCCTCCCGCTGGCAAAGGGGAACCGTGCCAGCTTCACGAAATCCTTTTCCGTCGTCACGATCCTGTCGATCCGGTTTCGGGTACGGTTGATCTCGCGCCAATCCCGTTCAGAGTAGCGATGGTGATCGGGGAAGTCCAGGGTTTCGACGAGGGTCGCCCCGCACTCCCGGAGCAGGTCGTAAAAACGTTCCGGTCGGGCAATGGCCGAAACCGCCAGAACCCGGGTCCCGGTCAGGTCGCTCAATGGGAGTTTTCCAAGGCCGCGGTCCATTCGGCACAGCAGACTTCGTGGCTCGAGGGAGGCGAAGAAGATCCTCGAACTGTCGAAGCGGCCCTGCAGGATCCCCCGCCACCGGTCGTGAGCGTCCGTGACCATGAGAATATCCGCGCGCCGCAAAGCCCGCATGGACTCCCGGAAGGGACCTGCCGGCAGCATCGAACCGCCGCAATCGACGCCCAGCAGGACCAGATCGACTTCCCGTTCCAGGTTCCGGTACTGGAAACCGTCGTCCAGCAGAAAAAGATGGGTGTCGCGGGATGACCGGCTCAACTCCATGCCGGTCCGGTGACGATCGGCGCCGACCCCCACGGTCTGCCCGTAGAGCGCACTCAACATCACCGGTTCATCGCCGTATTGCAGCAGTTCTCCAGCGGGCTCGTCCATCCAGGTTCCGATGTTCTCGAAGCTGATGGTTACCGGCTGCACGTCCCGCCGGCCGCCGCCGTAGCCACGGCTCAGGATCACCGCATTGAGGCCACGGCGTCGCAGGTTCTGCGCCAACCACAACCCGGTGGGGGTCTTGCCCGTGCCCCCCACCGTCAGGTTTCCGACACTCACCACCGGCAGCGGGAGTCTTCGGGTGTCCAGCCACCGGAGATCGTACAGCAGATTCCGCACCCCGGTAACGACGCGGAAAGCCCCGCTCCACGGCAACAGCAGGCTCCATAGTATCCGGCCGGCGACGCCGCGACGGCCCCACGCGTCACGCACCAGACTCGCCCATGCTCCGGCGGCTCCTGCCATAACAATTCGCTTACCCGGACACGACCCTAGGCCGCGCCCAGGGAAGAAGTGTTATCGAGTTGCCGGCAAAGCAGGCTCATGCTTCGTGAAAGGACTTCCCTGTCGGCATCGGCCACGTACCGGGCCCGGCGCCCCATGGCGGATGCGCGCTCTTTGTCCGACAGAAGCCCCTCGACCTCCCTGAGCAAATCCTGCCGATCATGGACCTCGACCCCGCCTCCCTGCTCCAACAATTCCCGCGCGAACTCGGCAATGTTGGAACGATGCGGCCCGAAGAGTACGGGCTTGCCCCATCTCGCGGGCTCGACGAGATTGTGTCCTCCCGCCGGCACCAGGCTGCCACCCACGAAGGCGACGTCGGCGCATCCGTAATACCGTGGCAAATCGCCCAGGGTATCCAGCAACAGAACCCCATGGCCCCCGGATCGCACGCCACCCATCTCGCTTTGCCTGCGGTAACGCAACCCCCGCTCCCGGAGCAGCCGCTCGACCTCGCCAAACCGCTCCGGATGCCTCGGGGCCAGAATCAAGAGAAGTCCCGGATACAAACGGCACAGCTCGGGAAAAACGTCCAGAAGAATTTCCTCTTCGCCGCGGTGGGTGCTTCCCGCCACCAGCACGGGCCCGCGCGCGTTGCCGGGGTCCGGCACTTCCGGGACCGGACCCGGTTCTGCCGCGACATGCTTGAGCGACCCGGTTACGGCGACCTTGCCCGGGTCCACGCCGAGGCGCAGCATTCGGCCCGCGTTCTCATCGTCTTGCATGCCGAAACCGGAAACCTCATCCAGCACCGGCCGGAAAAGCCGTCGGAAGCGCTGATACATTCGCGCACCACGGGGCGACAGGCGGCCGCTGAGGACCACGGTCGGAACCTTCAAGCGGTGCGCCCCGCGGATAAAATTGGGCCAGATTTCCGTTTCCAGCAAAATGATCATCTCGGGCTGAAGCTTGCGAAGACTTCGGGAAACGAGCCATGGCAGATCCAGCGGTAGATAGACGACCCCATCGACGTCGGGCAGGGTTTCCCGCACCGTCCGTCGGCCGGTAACGGTCACCGTCGACACCAGCAGCTTGCGATCGGGCCATGCCATCCTTATTCGGCCAACCAGCGGGGCGGCGGATCGTACCTCGCCCACGGAGGCGGCATGTATCCAGATCGGGCGGGAACCGACCAGGACCGCCATCAATTCCGGCGAATAGATAGTGAGACGCTCTCTCAGACCGCCGTAGCGGCCCCGGCGAAAGATGAACCCCAAGGGCCACGCCAGCAGCCCGAAGAGCAATCCCGCGTGCAAAACCGTATTGTAGAGGCTGAACACCGGCTCACCGCTTGGTCGAAAGGCTGTGCGTCGGTTTCGAGGATCGAAAGCGTTTCATGCTTCTCGCCAGGTTCCTGCCTACCCGGCCCGGCGGCCGGCGGCCTGGAGGCTGTAGAAACGGCTGTACTCGTGTTGTCGGGCCAGCAGTTCGCCATGGGTCCCCTCTTCCACGATCCTTCCCCTGGCCAGGACAACGATACGCGTGGCGTTGGAGATGGTCGACAACCGGTGCGCTATGACCATGCTGGTGCGGTTTTCCATGAGGCCGTCCAGCGCGTCCTGAACCAGCCGCTCCGACTCCGAGTCGAGAGCCGAGGTGGCCTCGTCCAGGATCAGGATGGGGGCATTCTTGAGCATCGCCCGGGCGATGGCGATGCGTTGCCGCTGTCCGCCGGAAAGCTTCAGTCCGAGCTCTCCAATGACCGTATCATAGCCGTCCGGCAACTCTGTAATGAACTCATGGGCGTTGGCGGCCGTGGCCGCCCTGATGATGTCGTCCATGCCCTTGGCCGGATCGCCATAGGAGATATTGTTCTTCACGCTGTCGTTGAAAAGAAAGGTGTGTTGCGTCACGATGCCGATCTGGCGGCGGAGTGAACCGAGGCTCAGCTTGCGGATGTCCACGCCGTCGACGGTGATGCTGCCCGAGGTCACGTCGTAAAACCGCGGAACCAGGGCCGAGAGAGTCGTTTTGCCGGCGCCGCTCATACCCACGAGCGCTACCATCTCACCGCGCCGGATCTCCAGGTCGATGCCGGTCAATACCGGGGCCGCCCTGTAACCGAACCCGACGTTCCGGAACGCGATGCGGTCCGAAAAGGGTGTGGCGGAAACGGCGTCCGGAGCATCCGTGACTTCCAGCGGCGTGTCCAGCACCTCGAAGATCCGTTCTCCTCCCGCGATGCCCTGATAGATCTCCGGAAACGCCCGGCTCAGGTGCTTCAACGGCTCATACGTGAGATACATGGCGGTGAAGAAAGCGAAGAACTCGCCAGCGGTGCGTCCGCCGTCCATGACGGCGTTTCCGCCGTACCACACCACGCCGGCGATCCCGAGACCCGCCAGCCATTCCATCGCCGAAGGCATGATCGCCCGGGCCCGGCTCGCCTTCATGGTGTGGCGCAGGATTTCCCGGTTCTCCCGGTTGAACCGGTCCAGCTCATACCGCTCCATGCCGAAAGCCTTGACGATGGAACTCCCCTGAAGGCTTTCCTGAAGGATCGTGGTCAGTGTGCCGGTGCTCACCTGGCTTCTCTTGGTCGCTCTCCTGACGCGGTTGGTCAGGCGCCGGATGGGAAGAACCGAGCCGGGGAATGCCACGAAGGCGATGGCGGCCAGGAACCAGTCCATATAGAAGGCTACCGCCGTCAACGCCACCACCGACGTGCTGTTGCGGGCCACCGAGGCGACCGAGGCGGTGAGCGCGACCCGCACCAGCGCGACGTCGCTGGTGACCCTGGAAAGGAGCGTACCCGTAGGGTGCCGGTGGATGTAGGCCAGGGAAAGCCATTGGAGCTTTTCACACACGGCCGAGCGCAGATCGCGAATGACCCGCTGGCCGACGTATTCCATCAAGTACACCTGGCCGAAGTTGCCGGCGCCGCGACAGACGAACAGGATCACGACCATCAGGGTCACGTATGCCAGCATCCCACGGTCCTTGTTCAGGAACACCTGGTCCATCATGTCCCGGACCACGAACGGCAGCATTGCGGAGGTGGCGCTGAACAGCAACATGCAGACCACGGCGCCGCAGAAGGAGGGCCATACGTAGGGCCTCAGGTATCGGAGCAAACGCTGGTATATCTTCATCGCGACGTCTGGTCGTCCGCCCGCGCCAAGAGAGTCATGACCATGTCCGCCACTCGACCGGGAGCCCCGGGGGGTCCCAATCGTTGTCGCACCGTCTCGAGTTTCCGGACCACGGCGGACTGGATCTCCGGTTGCAGCATGCGCCTGGTTTCGGCAAGGATCCGGTCCGACGTGACCTCGTCCTGGATCAATTCCGGGACCACCCGTTCGCCGGCGATGATGTTGACCATGCCGATGTGATCCACCCGGATCAGCAAGCGTCCGAGCCAATAGCTCAACGGTGACAAGCGATAGGCGATGACCATGGGTTTCTTCAACAGCCCCGCCTCCAGGGTCGCCGTTCCGGAGGCCAGCCATACCAGATCCGCCGCCGCCAGCATGTTGTACGTATCACCCTCGACGATGCGCACGGCGATGGGCGATCCCGCCACCGCCTGCTCCAGGTCGCTTCGGTCGATGGTGCTGGCGCGGATCAGCAGGAATTGCACGTCCCGTTCCCGGGTCAGGCCCCGGGCGGCTTCGAGCATGGGGTCGATGAGCGAGGCAACCTCTTTCTCCCGGCTTCCGGGCATCATCGCCACGGTGAGCTTCCTGTGGTCCAGTCCCGCCCGGCGAAGGCTCGTTTTCCGGTCCTGGTCGGGTTTCACGGCGTCCACGAGCGGGTGTCCGACGAAGGATACGGTGCCGACACCGAAAGCCTTGTAGAGATCCGCCTCGAAGGGAAAGACAACCGCCATGGCGTCCACGCTCGATGCGATCCGCCGAATCCGGTACTGGCGCCACGCCCATACCTGCGGGCTGATATAGTAGAGGACGGTGATGCCGTGGCGGCGCGCGATCCGCGCCAACCGCATATTGAATTCCGGGAAGTCGATCAGGATAAGCAAGGCCGGTCTGGCCTCCAACAGGAGCCGGCGTAACAGCCGGTAGGCCATCCAGATGTGACGAAGACTCCCGAGCACCTCCGAGAAGCCCACCCCCGCCACTCGCGCAATGTCGTGTACGACCTGCATGCCGGCTTGTCGGAGGCTGGCGCCGCCCATGCCGAAAAACTCCACCGACGGATCCCGTTGCCGCAGCTTGCGTACCAACTCCGCCCCCCGGGCATCTCCCGAGGCTTCTCCGGCCACCAGCATCACCCCCAGGGGGCGACGGTTTACGGAAGAATGAGTCGTGTTGCTGGCCATTACAGCCGTTCGCTGATCGCCGATGCAATCTCGAGCGCGTGCAACCCGTCCTCACCGCTCACCACCGGGCTCTTGCGGTCGGCCACCGACTCCAGGAAGGATTCGATCTGGTCCCGGAGAGCGTCGCCGTCCTTTGTGGCGATCTTCTGTCCCTGAATACCGGCCCAACCTCGGCTTCGATCTTCCATGCGGTAGATCTGTGCCGTCTTGGCGTCGTAATCCAGGGAAATGTAGGCATCCGGTTGAAAGAACCGAATCTTGCGCTCGCGTTTCATCGACACCCGGCTTGCGGTCACATTGGCCACGCACCCGTCATCGAAACGTATACGCGCGTTGGCGATGTCCGGCTTGCCCGTAAGCACGGCGACACCGGTGGCGTCAATGTCCGTCACCGGCGCGTGCACCAGGCCGGAGATCACATCGATGTCGTGGATCATCAAATCATGCACGACATCGACATCCGTGCCCCGTTCCATAAAGGGGGCCAGACGGTGGCATTCGACGAATTTCGGCGCGGCGATGACCTTGCTGAGCTCGCGCACGACCGGGTTGAATCGCTCCAGGTGACCGACCTGGAGGATACGGGCGTTCCGCCGGGCCAGTTCCACCAGCTTCCGTCCGGCGGCCACCGTGGATGTGATCGGCTTCTCCACCAGCACATCGATTCCGGCGGCCAGGAAGTCCCGCGCGACCCGGTAGTGCTGTTGCGTCGGAACCGCGATGCTGACGCAGCGGACCTTGTCCAGGAGGTCACGGTAATCCGTGACCGCGGGCACCTGGTAGCGCGCACCCGCCTCCCGTGCCCGTCCTTCGTCGATGTCGGCAACGGCCACGAGCCGGGCGGCCGACGAGGCGGCATACTTGCCGGCATGGAGGTTCCCGGCATGGCCAACCCCGACCACCCCAACCGCGATGGGTTCCGGCTCTCTCATTCGGGTTCCGGTTCCACCGCCACCACGGCGATTTCCGCCTCATCCGCCGCGGCAAGCAGCTTCTCCTTGTCCAACAGGATCGAGCGCCGACTCTCGACCGCCAGCACGCCTCCCCCCACCTGCTTCAGGACCTCGATGGTCCCGGAACCGATGGCGGGTACGTCGAAGCGCAGATCCTGCTGCGGCTTGCTCATCTTCACCACCACGACGGGGCCGTCCACGATCTCTCCCCCGCGACGAATGGCTGCGTCCGTACCTTCGACGGCCTCCACCGCCAGGATGACGCCGTCCTTCAATACCAGGGTTTGGCCGATTCCCATTCGACCCAGCCGCTTGACCATGGGGACACCCAGGCCCACGTCCTTCCATTGTTCCGGACCGGGCCGGGTCCGCGTGAGCACTCCCGCCTCGGCCGGAATGATGCGCTCCAGGAACAGCGTCGACTCCAGGATACGAATCCCCTCGCGCTCGAGTTCGCCGGCCACACCCCGCAGCAACTGATCATCGTCGCGACTCTTGATTCGGGCCAGGAGCGCCAAACCTCTGGGATCGGGCCGAAAGTTGGAAAACAGCCGTACTTTCCGGATGCCGCCTGCCATGACGGCGTTGCGGACCCCGGCCTTTCGGAAGGTTCGGATGATCTTTCCCAGTTGCCCTACCCGAATCCAGGTGACCTGCTCGACCAAATGCTCGATCTCTTCAGCGGTCTCCCCCCGATGCGCCACCGCGATCACACGGACCCCGACCTCTCGTGCGTTCTGGGCGAATATCAAGGGAAACCGGCCACTGCCTGCGATCAGGCCGACCTTGTCGACCGGCATTTCCCGTACCTTGTCCAGTGTCCCGTCCAGCCCGTTCATATTTGCGATCCCTGGCGTGGCGTCCTAGTGTCGAGTCCGGTAAATACGCAAGATGATTTACTGGTCTTTTTTGCCGTCGGCTGCGTTGCTCTTCCTCGCGCGGTATTGGCCACTGCTCGTCATCGCGCCTTGCCGACCACAAGAAATCCTGCGCATCTTGTCTTGCGTATTTACCGGACTCGACACTAGCGGCAGATTCCTCGCCGGGAGCTCTCGACGAAGTCGATCATCTGTTCCACCTCGGAGGTACGGGGGACTTCCCGGCAGACCCTTTGCACCGCGTCCTTCAGCCGCAACCTCGACCGGAACAGGATGCGGTACGTCTGCCGGATGGCCTCGACGCGAGCCTTGTCGAAGCCCCGCCGCCTGAGCCCCTGGAGGTTCAGTCCCCGCAGCCGCACGCGATCGCCGGTGGCGTGGCAGTAGGGTGGCACGTCCTTGGAGACCATGGAGCCCGCACCGACGATGGCGCCGCTGCCGATGGCGACGAACTGGTGGACTCCCACCAGGGCTCCGATGATGACGCGGTCTCCGACCACCACGTGGCCGCCGAGCATGGCGCCGTTCGCCAGGATGTTGTCGTCTCCGATGAGGCAGTCGTGGGCGACGTGGCTTTGCATCATCAGCAGGTTTCGCTGTCCGATCCGGGTGACCATGCCGCCCCCGGCGGTACCTGGATTGAGCGAGGCGAACTCGCGAATGGTATTGCCATCGCCGATGATCAGTTGGCTGTCCTCACCCTTGTACTTCAGATCCTGGGGACTGGAGCCGACGGTGCTGAACTGAAAAATGACGTTGTCACTGCCGATGGACGTGTTTCCCTCGATCACGACGTGGGACCTGATCCGGGTCCCCTGACCGATCGTCACCCCGGGACCGATGACGGAGTAAGGGCCTACCTCGACCCGGTCGTCGAGTTCCGCAGCCGGATCCACGACCGCAGTGGGATGCTGCCGGACCATTCGTCTGAACCTCTGACCGCTAGGGGCCTGTCCGAGTAAAGCAGGAATCTAGTGCGAGGCATGGGAATGGGTCCATTCGCGGTTGGATTCTCGTCACATATTCCCGATATTCTCCTCGAATCCGCCCACAAATGCCCTCCATTTCCATGCCTCTCGCTACGATTCGCTTACCCGGACAGGCTCCTGGACGGGCATCTCCATTGCAGACAACTCCGCTTCGGCCACCCGCTTCCCGTCCACCGCAGCGTGGGCCTTCAGGCGCCAGTAGTGCTTGCGCCGTCTCGAAACCTCCAGCTCGACCCTTAGCTGATCGCCCGGCTCCACCGGCTGCTTGAACCGCGCCCGGTCGAGACCGGTCAGGACGAAGACCTTGTCCGAGTCATGCTTGCTGTACCCTGCCAGGATCGCACCCATCTGGGCCATGACCTCGCAGATCAATACGCCCGGCATGATGGGTTTGTCGGGGAAGTGGCCTTGAAAGAAGCTCTCGTTGATGGTTACGTTCTTGATGCCCACGATACGTCGGTTCGGCTCGATCTCCACGACTCGATCCACCAGGAGAACCGGATATCGGTGCGGAATCAGCTTGCGTATCTCGGTTACGTCCAGCATGCCCTTACGAAACTCCCTTGTCTTCCCGCGATGCCTGCGCGCGGATGTTTCGCTCGATCCCGGAAACCCGCCGCCACAGTTCGGGCAGCTTGGGCAACAGCCGCATCACCCTGATCCACTGCTTGTGAGGCGCGGCCGTGACCGCACCGGACAGCATCGACCCGGGCGGAACCGACTGCAAGACGGTGCTCCTGGGTCCGATAACCGATCGCGGCCCGATCTCCAGGTGATCCTTGATGCCGACCTGCCCGGAGATAACCACGTCATCCCCCACGACGGTGCTGCCCGCGATACCCGTCTGGGCCACTATCAGACAGCGTTCGCCCACGATCACGTTGTGCCCGATCTGGACGAGATTATCGATCTTCGTCCCGGCGCCGATCCGGGTGCTTCCGATGGTGGCCCGGTCCACCGTCGTGTTCGCGCCGACCTCCACGTCGTCCGCGAGCTCGACGATACCCGCCTGGGGCACCTTGAGCCGTTGCCGGCCGTGACCGGTATACCCGAACCCGTCGCTTCCAATCACGACACCCGCGTGGAGTATGACCCCATCGCCGATCCGGCAGCGCTCCGCTACCGTCACGTTGGGATGGAGGACGCAACCCTTGCCCAGTTGCGCCGCCGCCGCGATGGCGACGCCGGGCATGAGCACCGTCCTCTCCCCGACCCTGGCGTTCCTGCCCACGTAACAATGCGGATACAGGGCCGTATCAGCCCCGATGACCGCGGTCGGATCGACGACGGCCATGGGGCTGATGCCGGCCGGATGTGTCACCGGGGGATTGAACAGCCCGTGTATCCGGGCAAAGGCGCGGTGAGGTTCGTCAACTTGAAGAAAATTCAGGGCGGGCCGGGTCACCGGCTCACCGGCCACGATGACCGCGCTGGCCCTGCAGGAAGCCAAGTATCGACGATACCGGGGGTGGGCGAGAAAGGTGATGTCTCCCGGACCCGCTTCCTCGATCGAAGACACCCTCTCGATGGTCACATCAGGGTCGCCGATTACCCGTCCACCGACCAGTTCGGCGAGGTCCGCGAGGGATTTGCCTGAACTCGTCACCTGTTCTTGCCGACCGGCTTGTTCTGGAAACGCTTGTTGTAGAGCTCGATCACGTCATCGGTGATGTCGGTCCCTTTGTCGGTATAGAGCAGTTGGCCCCGCTCGAGGATCATCGTGAACTTGCCGGTCTTGCCCACCTCCCTGATGATCTTCTGGAGATCCTTCAGGATCTCGTCCGTGATCTCGCGTTCCTTGAGGCCCAACTCCTCCCGCACGTCCCTCATCTTGCGCTCGTAGTCGCGAACGCGTAGCTGGAATCGCCGCTGGGCTCTGGCCCGTTCGCTCTCCTTCATCAGGAGGGCCTGCTTTTCCAGGCTCTTTCGCTGTTCCTCGATGGCCTGATTCTCCTTGAACAGCGCGTCCTGCTTGTCCTTGAGGGCGGCCTGAAATGATTTGCGGGCGCTCTTCCCGCGCAGGGATTGGCTGATGGCCTTTTGGAGGTTGACGAAGCCGACCTTGAGATCCTGGCCCCACACCGGACTCGTCAGCGTCGCCAGCAGAACAACCAGTAAAACTCGAATCACCATAACCTCCCAGACTGCCTTCCGCACCCGCGTTGTCAAAGGTCGCCCAATGAGCCGATAGTGAATCCGAGAATCTCCTTGTGATCGGACGGATCGGCGTTCAGGGGGACTGCCCAACTCAGTTTGATCGGACCGATGGGCGATTGCCACTGCATCGCCAGACCCAGCGACCGTTTGAGATCCTCGAGGCGGATGTCTTCGGACGGCCCGAAGGCCTGTCCCTGATCGAAGAATACCGAGCCCCTGAACCCCCACTGGTCCAGGATCGGGAAGTGCAACTCCGCTTTCAGGATAAGCTGCTTGTTGCCCCCGACTGCTTCGGGATCATCACAGTCCGTGCCAGTTCTGGGACACTCCCGCGGACCCAGGCTGCGGTACTCGTAACCACGCACCGAATGGATGCCGCCGGCGAAGTAGCGCTCGAACAGCGGCAGCTCGCGGTCGGTCCAGGATGCCCCGTAGCCGATCCGGCCACCGAGCATCACGGCAAATTTCTCGCCCCAGTCGAAGTTCCTGAAAATGGGATAGTACCAGGCCAACGAGGCGTCGCTCCGCATGAAGCGGTTGTCCCCCCCCAGTCCGGCCAGCTTCACGGACGCCACCGAGCGGGTGCCCTCGGTGGGCACGAAGAAGTGATTGCGGGTGTCGTATGAGAGCCTTGGGGTAATCGCGCTGGTGAGAGATTTGCCCGCCTCGATGCTCGACGGAGCGTCCGCGTCGACGTCCGTGATCTTGGAGCGGGACAACGTGTAGCCGATGCCCCCGTGGAGATGGTCCAGGATGGAGAAGTCAGGTTCCGTTTCGAAGCCTTCGGCACGATGGACATCCGCGCGACGTCCGAAGAAGGGCAGGCGCACATACCGCAGCGGCGCACTGATCCGCGTGGCGAAGCCGCTTCGCCGGTTGGTCCAGGAGGAGAATTCGGCGGTGGTGTGGAAGAGATCGAAACCGAGGTCCGCGCGGCTATCGAGGACACGAGGCTCCACCAGGCCGAGAACGATGTCCTGATCCGTCTTGCTGAGGACCAGGTCCGCTGATACCCGCCTCCCGGTTCCGAACAGGTTCCGCTCTTCGAGAGACGTCTGGAACGAAAACGCGCTCGCCGTGCTGTACCCGGCGCCGATGCTGAACGAGCCGGTTGGAGCCTCATCCACCTTGACCAGAAGGTCCACCTGGTCCTTCTTTTCCGATTTTTCGGTGGACACGGTGACGTCCTTGAAGAAACCGGTCCGTAGCAGGGCGTTTCGACTCTCCCGGACCTTCGCCGAGGAGAACCGCCCCTTCTCCGTCACCTCCAGCTCGCGACGAATCACCTTGTCCCTCGTCTTGACGTTCCCCGCGATCCTTACCTGATCGAAATAGACCGGCGGACCGCGCTCGATCATGTAAGTCACGTCCACGAGGCGCCCTTGGGGATCGAAACTGGTAACCGGAGAGACCTCGGCGAACGCGTAGCCCCGGTCCGCGTAACGCTCTTGAAGCGCGGTCACGTCGTTGAGCAGCCTGCTCCTGCGGAAGATCTGCCCCGAGGTCAGGGTGACGTCGTCCAGCAGTCGCGTCGGAGTGCCGCCAAGGTCCCCGCCGAGCTTCACCACGCCGACCCGGTAGCGTTCGCCCTCCTGAATGCGGATGACGACCTCCAGCCCTTGGTCCCGCGTGAGAATGATCGGCTCGTCGATCTTGTGGTCGACGAAACCGTGATCGTAGTAGAGGGAGGACAACAGCGCGGTATCGTTGGTAAGGACGTCCGGGTCCAGGAGACCGCGGCTGGTGAACGGGAGGAACCACTCCTCCTTCGTGTTCATGTTGCCCTTGAGCTCGTCGTCGGAGAACGCCCTGTTCCCTTCAAAGGTGATCTTCTTGATCCGCAGCGTCTTGCCTTCGACGATCGTCAGGGTGACGATGGTCTGGTTGTTCTCTACCGGCGTCAGCACATAGTCGACGCGCGTGTTGACGTGCCCCGCCTCGCTGTAGAGCCTCAGGACCCTTTGCAGGCCCTCCTGGAGCCGGCCCGCGTCCAGAGCCGTTCGCGGCCTGATACCGAGGGCCGCGTCAATGTCCTCCGTCGATACCTTGTCGTTGCCCAGTATTTCCACCTGCCTGACATAGGGCCGTTCCTTGACCGTATAGGTCAGAATCCCCTGGGTGGAGAAACCCGCACTCACGTCGTCGAAGAAACCCATCCGGTAGATGGCCTTGACGTCCCGGTCCACGACCTCCGGATCGAAGGGCTGGCCCTGCTGCGCTTGAACGCTCAAGCGGATGGCGTCCTCCTCGATCCTCAGATTGCCACGCACACGGACTTCGTTGACGACCGAAGCGCCAACCGCGAAACCGCTTGATGCCGCGAACCAGCACATGGCTACGGCAAGCACCGCCGCAATTTTCTCGTTAGAGATCCACACTGGCAAATACCCGGAAAAGACTTGGATTTGTTTGTTTTTTGCTAACAAGTCCGTGCCCCGTTGTAAAGCATGAAAGCGGGCCGACACAGCGGTTTCGTCCCGTGCCGTGGGCAGGGAAGCACCGTCAGAGCGCAACCGGAGCAAGCCGGCCGTCGCGAAGCTCCAGTTGCCGGTTCATGCGGCCGGCCAACTGACGGTTGTGCGTCGTCACGATCAGGCCCAGACCGCGTTTCTCGTTGAGTCCGCACAGGAGGTCCTCGACCTCGCCCGCGGTGGCGGGATCGAGGTTGCCCGTGGGCTCATCCGCGAGCATGACCCGCGGTTCCAGAATCAAGGAGCGCGCAATCGCCACCCGTTGCTGTTCGCCGCCGGACAACTCGCCCGGCCGGTGCGTCAGACGTTCCTCGAGGCCGACGGTCTCCAGCAGCTCGCGCGCGGACTCTCGTGCCCTGGAGCGATCCCGGCGCGCGATGAGGGCGGGCATCATGACGTTCTCGAGTGCGCTGAAGTCCGGCAGCAGGTGATGAAACTGGAAGACAAAGCCGACGGTCCGGTTGCGCAACCATGCAACTTCATCATCGCTCCAAAGGGTTACATCACGTCCCTCATAGTGCAGCGTGCCCCGGTCGGGGCGTTCGAGGGTCCCGATGATGTACAACAGGGTGCTTTTGCCGACGCCCGACTCGCCGATGATGGCGAGCCGTTCACCCTGGCGCAAGGACAGATCGAGCTTCGTGAACACATCCACCCGCCTGCCGCCGCCGACAAAGGATTTCGCAAGTCCTCTTGCTTCGATCAGGAAAGACACGGTCCACTACTCGTATCGAATGACGTCCACGGGATGCAGCTTGGCCGCCTGCCGCGCGGGATAGATGCTGGCCAGACAGCAGATGGCCAGGGAGGCAACCGCCACCAGAGTGAAGTACAAGGGGGAGATGCTCACCGGGACGGTCGAAACGGGAAAGACGTCCTCGGGCAACTCGATGAACTGATAACGCTGAAGCAACAAAGCAAGCACATAGCCAAGGACCACCCCGAACAATGTTCCAACCGCGCCAATGACCCAGCCCTTCAGGAGGAAAATCAGCCGAATGCTGCCGCGGGACGCGCCCATGGAGCGCAGAACGGCGATGTCCTTGCGCTTTTCCATCACCACCATGATCAGGGTCGAGACGATATTGAACGCCGCGATCAGCACCATCAGCAACAACACCAGGAAATACACGGTCTTCTCCAGCCGCAACGCCGCAAAGAGGTTCGGCCAGAGACGGGTCCAGTCCTCCACCCGATACCTCTGCCCCACTGCGCCCTGAATCTCCTCGGCAATACCCGGCGCCTCCGCCACCTCGTCAACCATGATCTCGATGCTGGTGGCGACCTTGCCGAACCCGAAGAACCCCTGCGCATCGGAAAGGTTCAGAAAGACCAGGCCGTCGTCATACTCGCGCATGCCCGAATCAAAGATGCCGACGATGGCAAAACGCCTGATCCGTGGAACGATTCCCACCGCCGTGGGGCTCCCGATGGGTGAGACCGCCTGGACCGCCTCGCCCTTGCCCACCCGAAGCCTGCTCGCGAGTCGATCGCCGACGATGATTCCGGGGAGGAGCAGATTGCGGCCGTCCACCACCACCGGTGTGCGCGTCTTCAGATCGCTCAGGCGTCCCTGTTGCAGGAATTGCTCGAGGTCCGCCGGGGCCCTGTCCGGGTCGATGCCACGCACCACCGCACCGGAGACCCGACGCCCCGAGGTCAGAATGATCTGGCCCGTGAGTGCCGGCGCGGCCGTGGTCACGTCGTCCCGTTTCTCCAGCCGCCCGGCAAGCTCGTCGTATCCGGTCAGGTAGCTCGCCGGCTTGACCAGTACGACGTGCGCATTCAAGCTGAGCAGGCGATCCCGAAACACTTCCTCGAATCCGGTCATCACCGAGATGGCCACGTTGAGGGTGACCACCGCGATCATGACCCCGAGGATCGAGATCAGGGTGAGCAGGGAAATGAACCGTTCGTTGCGTCGAGCCCGGAGGTAACGCAACCCTACGAACAACTCGTACCGCATTGTCAGGAACGCAGGAGCGGAAACAGGATCACGTCCCGAATCGAGGGTGAGTCGGTCAGCAGCATCACCAGCCGATCGATCCCGATACCCTCTCCCGCGGCCGGAGGCATGGCGTACTCCAACGCCCGAACGTAGTCCTCATCCATCTCGCAGGCGGTGTCGTCTCCCGCACGGCGGGCCTCGGTCTGCTCCTCGAACCGCCTGCGTTGGTCGGATGGATCGTTCAGCTCGGAAAATGCGTTGGCCAGCTCCCTCCCGCCGATGAAAAGCTCGAAACGATCGACGAAATCCGGGTCGGTATCGTTCCCGCGCGCCAAGGGGGACACTTCAAGGGGGTAGCCCACCACGAATGTGGGCCGGATCAACCGCGGCTCCACCAAGTGCTCGAACAGCTCCACCAGCAGCTTGCCGCGCCCGAGACCCGGATCGAGCTTGAGGGAATACCGGTCGGCGAGCTTCCGCAGAGCCTCAGGCGTCGCCAACTCCGCTTCCTCCACCCCGGCGTATCGGGCCACGCCCTCGGTCAGGGAAAGCCGCTCCCAGGGCCTTTCCAGGTTCACCTCCCGTTCGCCGCAAGGAATGCGCAGGCTCCCGCGGACCTCTTCCGCGAGCATCACGAACAGCTCTTCGGTAAGCTCCATCAGGTCCCGATAGTCGGCGTAGGCCTGATAGAACTCGAGCATGGTGAACTCGGGATTGTGGCGGGTGGAAAGACCTTCGTTACGGAAGTTGCGGTTCAACTCGAACACACGATCGAAGCCGCCCACCAGCAGCCGTTTGAGGAACAACTCCGGGGCCACTCGCAGATAGAGGTCGAGGTCCAACGCGTTGTGGTGCGTCACGAAGGGTTTTGCTGCGGCGCCGCCGGCCATGGGCTGCATCATCGGGGTCTCGACTTCCAGAAAACCCCGTTGCTGCAAAAAGTCGCGCACCAACCCGATGATCCGTGACCGGTTCCGGAACACCTCGCGAACCTCGGGATTGACCATCAAGTCCACGTAACGTTGCCGATAGCGGGTTTCCACATCCTTCAGGCCGTGCCACTTCTCGGGCAGGGGCCGGATGCACTTGCTCAGCAACCTTACTTCCCCGGCTTCGATGGTGAGCTCGTTGGTGCGGGTCCGAAACAGGCGGCCCCGCACGCCCGCGACGTCGCCCACGTCCAGGGAACGGACCCGCTCATAGGCCTCCTCCCCCAGTCTGTCCTTGCGCGCGTAGACCTGTAATCTCCCGGTCCCGTCCTGGAGCTCGAAGAACGCCGCCTTGCCGTGCGGGCGAAGCGCCCGTATGCGGCCCCCCACCGAAAACTCTTCCGACAACGCTTCCAGCTCCGGTTGGGCAAGGTCTCCGTGGCGGTCACGGATGGCTTGGGCGGTATGGCCGGGACGGAAGTCGTTGGGATACAAAGGGATGCCCTGCGCGTCGAGTTTCGCCATCTTCCGGCGACGCACCGCCATCTGCTCGTTGACTTCGTCCATGCAATGAAGGCCCTGGGGTCCTGAACCGGACTGGTTGGTCACAGCATGCCAAGCTGCAGCTTGGCCGCATCCGACATGCGACCGGGATCCCAGGGCGGCTCCCAGACGATCTCCACGTGCACGTCCGTAACGCCGTCCACCGCCCTGACCTTCTCTTCCACTTCCATGGGCAGCGACTGTGCGGCGGGGCAGTTGGGCGCGGTCAGGGTCATGGTGACGGTCACATTGCCAAGGGGGCCCACCTCCACACCGTAGATCAACCCCATCTCATGGATGTTCACCGGGACCTCCGGGTCGTAGCAGGTCTGCAACGCCTGAATCGTCCGCTCTTCGATGTCTTTCTGATCCGCAACGGTTTCCACGACCCGTCTCCTCGCTACTCGGTGCTGACCGCCTTGTCCTCGCCGTCCAGAGCCGCGCGCAAAGTATGCCAAGCCAGTGTAGCGCACTTCACGCGCGCGGGATAGTCCCGGACGCCCGCGAAGGCCTCCAGCTTGCCCATGTCAGGGGGACGGGATTCCGTGCCGTCGCCGGCCGCCACCATCCGACGAAACCGCTCGAAGAGGGCCACGGCGTCCTCGCGTGTCCGCTGCTTCAGGCTTTCGGTCATGACCGACGCGGAGGCGATGGAAATGGCGCAACCCGTGCCCTCGAACCGGATATCCTTCACCCGGCCGTCTTCCACGTGCAGACGGACCGTGACTTTGTCGCCGCAGAGGGGATTGACTCCCCTGGCTTGTCGATTGGCCTCCGCCAGCGGGCCGAAATTGCGCGGACGGCGGTTGTGGTCCAGGATCAGCTCTTGATACAGGTCCCTGAGGTCAGACACCGGCGAACAGCCTCCTTGACTTTTCCAGACCCTCGGCCAGCACATCGACCTCCGCCTCGGTGTTGTAACACGCGAAGGAGGCGCGGACAGTGGCCGGCACTCCGAACCGCTCCATGACCGGCATGGCGCAGTGATGCCCGGTTCTCACCGCGATCCCTTCCTGGTCGAGGATGGTGCCGATGTCATGGGCGTGGACGTCGCCCAGAACGAACGACACCAGGGACGCCCGGCGCTCCGGCGTCCCCACCAGCCGCACGCCGGGAACCTGCGTGAGCCGCTCCACGGCATGGGCCAGCACCCGGTCCTCATGGTTCGCCACCGCCTTCAGTCCCAGGCCGGTGAGATATTCCACCGCCGCCCCGAGGCCGATTACGCCGGCGATATTGGGGGTCCCGGCCTCGAACTTGTAGGGCAGCACGTTGTATTCCGTCTCTTCGAAGCTGACCGAGAGGATCATGTCTCCGCCGCCTTGATAGGGCGGCATTCCCTCGAGCAGGCCGGCCTTTCCGTAGAGCACTCCCACGCCGGTGGGACCGTAAAGCTTGTGGCTGGAGAAGGCATAGAAGTCGCAGTCGAGGTCCTGGACGTCCACGACGGCGTGGGGTGCCCCCTGGGCTCCGTCGATGAGCACCGGAGCGCCGACCCGGTGGGCATCCGCGATCATCCCCTTGATGGGGTTCACGGTACCCAGCGCATTGGAGACATGGGGCAGAGCCACCATGCGAGTCCTTGGACCCAGCAGCCGGTGGTACGCCTCCATCACGATATCGCCGCCGTCGTCTACCGGGATCACCCGCAGCTTCGCCCCCTTCTCCTGGCAGACGAGCTGCCAGGGGACGATGTTGGAATGGTGTTCCATGGCTGAAATGACGACCTCGTCGCCGGCCTGCAGACGTGCGCCCCCGTAGGATCGGGCCACGAGATTGATGGCCTCGGTGGCGCCCCGCGCGAAGACGATCTCGCGGTCGTCCGCGGCATGGAGCAGTTTCCTGACCGTCGTTCTGGCACCCTCATAGGCACGTGTGGCGGTCTCGCTCAGCCAATGGACGCCGCGATGGACGTTGGAGTTCTCCGTCTCGTAGTATTGCACCATGCGTTGAATCACCGCCCGCGGCTTTTGGGCCGTCGCCGCGTTGTCGAGGTAGACCAGCGGTTTGCCGTGAACGGTCTGGTCGAGAACGGGGAAGTCCTCGCGCACCCGCGCCACGTCGAAGGAATCGTTTGGATTGTGCCACGATGAGATTTTCACGGATCGCATGTTCATGCCTGCGTGGTCGGACGCGGGTGGGTTTCAAACCCGCCCCTACACCCCTTGCGATACCTCCAATTCGGAGAATACCTGGGTCGTCAAAGCGTTCTTCAAGTTCTCGATATCGATGCCGTCGAGGATCTCGCCGGCGAAACCGTGGACCAGCAGCTTCCTGGCCAGCGTCTTGTTCAGCCCCCGCGAGCGCAGGTAGAAAAGCTCGTTCTCTTCCAGTTGTCCGATGGTGGCGCCGTGGGAGCAGCGAACGTCGTCGGCCAGGATCTCCAACTGGGGCTTGCTGTCGATCTCCGCGTCCCCGGACAGCATCAGGTTCTTGTTGGACTGTTGGGCGTCGGTCTTCCGGGCCTCCTTGCGCACCACGACCTTGCCGTTGAACACCGCCCTCGCCCGCCCGCCCAGCACCCCCTTGTACAGCTCCCGGCTGCTGCCGTGGGGCTTGGCGTGCTCGATGGCCGTGCGGTTGTCCACGTGCTGGGCGCCCCCCGCCACGTAAAGGCCCTGGAGCAGGCAGTCGGCACCCTCGCCGTCGAGCAGCACGTTGATCTCGACCCTTGTCATGGCGCCGCCCGACGTGACCGCATGCGACCGATAGCGGCTGTTGCGCGCCTGGCGCACCTGCACCGTCCCGATATGGAACGCCCCCGCGCCCTCCCGCAGCAGCCGGTAGTGATCCAGCGTGGCGTTGTCATCCAACACGATCTCGGTCACGGCATTGGTACAGTAGACATCGTCGGCCGTCCCCGCGTAGGCCTCCACCAGCGTGAGCCGGCTGTTGGCTCCCACCACCACCAGATTCCGAGGGTGCACGATGCAGTTCGACATCTGCCCGGGAACGGCGAGGAAAGCCAGGTGGACGGGCCTGTCCAGGGTTCGGTCCGGACCCAGACGAATGGCGCCGCCGTCTTCCATAAAGGCGGTGTTGAGGGCTCGGAGGGCGTGGGCGTCGTAGCCGGCGTGACGTCCCAGATGCGCTTCCACCCAGGACACCCGGCCCTCCATGGCATCGGCCAGACGCCCGACGAAAACGTCATCGCCGCCCGTCGCCGGGCCGCCAATATCGCCGTCGGCCCATGGGAACACCAGCTCGTGGCGCTCCCAACCGCCGGAGCCGAACGGATCCCGGCCCCGCGCCAGACCTGGGGCCGGAGCCTCCGTGGCGCGCAGGTGTGCCTTTCGCAACGCCTCCAGGCTCGTGTACTTCCATTCCTCGTCCCGGGTCGACGGGAAGCCCAGGGAGCAAAAGCATTCCATGGCGCGGCGGCGCAGGTCCCCGACCCAAGCGTCCCCGTTGCGCGAGGCCCGCGCGCTGAGCCTCTCGAAATCCTCGAGGTAGCCCTGCTGCTCCGCCGCCGTCCCGGTCATGCTCCGGGCCTCCGGTCGGCCTCCCCGGCCGATTCCCCGACCCAGGAATAGCCGGTATTCTCAAGCTCCCGAGCGAGATCCTTGCCGCCGGACTTCACCAGGCGTCCGTTGTGGATGACGTGGACCCTGTCGGGCACCACGTAGTTCAACAGGCGCTGGTAGTGCGTCACCAGGACAATGGCCCGCTCAGGGCTCCGGAAGAGGTTGATACCGTGGGCCACCACCTTGAGGGCGTCAATGTCCAGGCCGGAATCGGTCTCGTCCAGGATCGCCAGGGTGGGCTCCAGCATGGTCATCTGGAAGATCTCGGCGCGTTTCTTCTCCCCACCCGAGAAACCCGCGTTCACCGGGCGGCGCAGCAGGTCCTCGCCCATCTCCACCGCCTTCATCCTCTCCTTGGCCAAGGCCATGAAATCCACCGCGTCCAGTTCCTCCTCGCCGCGGTGGCCGCGCGCGGCGTTGACCGCGGCCCGCAGGAAATAGAGGCCGTTCAGGCCGGGAATCTCCACCGGGTACTGAAAGCCGAGAAAGACCCCTTCCACCGCCCGCAGCTCCGGCGCCATGCCGAGCAGGTCGTTTCCCTTGTAGAGGACTTCACCGGCAGTCACCTCGTAGGTGTCGCGTCCGGCCAGCACCTGGGCGAGAGTGCTCTTGCCCGAGCCGTTGGGTCCCATGATGGCGTGGACCTCGCCGGCGGTCACCGTCAGGTCGATGCCCCGGAGGATCTCCTTGCCGTCCACGCGCGCATGCAGGTTTCGAACTTCCAGCATTCCTTGTACCCGATCCTCAGCCGACGCTGCCCTCGAGGCTCACGTCCAGGAGCCGTTGAGCTTCGACGGCGAACTCCATGGGCAGCTCACGGAAGACTTCGCGGCAAAAGCCGTTGACGATCATTCCCACGGCGTCCTCTTCCTTGATGCCGCGCTGCCGGCAATAGAAGATCTGATCCTCGCCGATCTTCGAGGTGGAGGCCTCGTGCTCGATATGGGCCGAGTTGTTCTTCACCTCCAGGTAGGGAAAGGTATGGGCGCCGCACTGGCTGCCCATCAACAGCGAATCGCACTGGGAGTAGTTGCGGGCGTTGGCGGCGCCCTTGAGCACCTTCACCAAGCCGCGATAGCTGTTCTGGCCGTGGCCCGCCGAAATACCCTTGGAGATGATGGTGCTGCGGGTGTTCTTGCCCACGTGGATCATCTTGGTTCCGGTATCCGCCTGCTGGCGGTTGTTGGTAACGGCCACGGAATAGAACTCGCCCACCGAGTCGTCCCCTTGCAGGATGCAGCTCGGATACTTCCAGGTGACGGCGGATCCGGTCTCCACCTGGGTCCACGAGATCCTGGAGCTCCGCCCCGCGCATTTGCCCCGCTTGGTGACGAAGTTGTAAATCCCGCCCTTGCCGTCCTTGTCGCCGGGATACCAGTTCTGCACCGTGGAGTACTTGATTTGCGCGTCCTCCAGCGCCACCAGTTCCACCACCGCGGCGTGGAGCTGGTTCTCGTCGCGCATGGGCGCCGTGCATCCCTCCAGATAACTGACGTGGCTGCCGGCGTCGGCGACGATCAGCGTGCGCTCGAACTGACCGGTCTGGGCCGCGTTGATGCGGAAATAGGTGGACAGCTCCATCGGACAGCGCACGCCCCTGGGGATGTAGCAGAACGACCCGTCGCTGAAGACCGCCGAATTGAGCGACGCGAAGAAGTTGTCGCTGTAGGGCACCACCGAGCCCAGGTACCGCCGCACCAGCTCCGGATGCTCCCGCACCGCCTCGGAGAAGGAACAGAAGATGATGCCGAGCTCCGCCAGCTTGTCCTTGAAGGTCGTCGCCACGGATACGCTGTCGAATACCGCGTCCACCGCCACGCCGGCCAACGCCTCGCGCTCGTGCAGCGGTATCCCCAGCTTCTCATAGGTGGCCAGCAGTTCCGGGTCCACATCCTCCAGGCTCTTGGGAGCGTCTTTCTGCGCCTTGGGCGCCGAGTAATAAATGATGTTCTGGTAGTCGATGGCCGGATAGTGCACGTTCGCCCACTTGGGCTCGGCCTCGGACTTCTCGAGTCTCGTCCAGTAGCGGTAGGCCTTCAAGCGCCAGTCCAGCAGCCACTGCGGCTCGCCCTTCTTCCCGGAGATCAGCCGGACCACGTCTTCGCTCAGGCCGGGAGGTACGTGGTCCGCCTCGATATCGGTGACGAAGCCGTACTTGTACTCGCTGCTGACCATCTCGTTGTCCAGTTTCATGGTTCACCGTTCCTTGCGCCGAAGAGGGACTCCAAGGGTCCGTCCTCAACTGCAAAACTCAACTGTGCAGGCCGTTCAGCCGGCCCTTGAGCCCTTCTCTGTCCGCGAGGCTGCCGATGGAGATCCCCGCCAGGTACTCCGCCAGCAGCCCCTGCGCCCTCTCCCACACGGAAATCTGCGTGCACACCGCGTCGTAGGGACAGCAGTGATGATCCTTTTCCAGGCACTCCATCAGGCTCAGGGGTCTCTCCACGGCCTCGTAGACTTCCTTGACGCTGATGGACTCGGGATGCCTCGCCAAGCTGAAACCGCCCTTGCGACCCACGCGGGAGCGCACCAGCCCCGCCGCCGCCAGATCCTTCATGATCTTCGACATGTAATGTGTCGGAATATCCTGTCGCCGGGCGATCTCCTTGCTGCCGACCACCCACAGATGGGGTTGGGCCGCCAGATACGAAAGTGCCCGCACGGCATAATCGACTTTTCTACCGATGTTCATCAGCGAACTTCGGTCAGCCGTGGTCCGGACGGAATTCACAGCGGATGCTTGCATGCCGGATCCCCCAGTGGCCCCTACTCTACTTGGTGCGCCAGTCTTCGGTCCATCCAGTGGGATAAAATATAGACCTAATGCATCCACCTTGTCAAACCGCCGACGCTGCCGGAAACCGGCGCCTTGAAGGACCCGAAACCCCTGTGCTACCAAGCCCGGATGGCCATTCTCAAGGTAGCGCGGCTCGGCAATCCGGTCTTGCGCAAGCCCGCCGGGGAGATCTCCGCGGCGGAGATCAAACAGCCGGATTTTCAACGCTTCATTGACGACATGGTGACGACCATGCGCGAGTACCAAGGGGTGGGCCTCGCCGCCGTGCAGGTTCACGAACCCAGGCAGGTAGCCGTGCTGGAGGTCGCCGACAACCCTCGTTATCCGGGAAAGGCAGCCGTCCCCCTTTCCGTCCTCGTCAACCCCACCATCATCCCCTTGGGCGACGGGACCGAGGAGGATTGGGAGGGATGCCTGAGCATCCCCGAGATCCGCGGCAGGGTGCCTCGCTACAAGAACCTGCGCGTGACCGCACTCGACCGCGAGGGCAACGAGATGGAGTTCGTCGCCTCCGGATTCCACGCCCGCGTCATTCAACACGAGGTCGATCACCTGCGCGGCCACTTGTACGTGGACCGCATGCCCGACCTCTCGACGCTGACCTACCTGACCGAGCTGGCACGTTTCCGGACGAGCCCCGGGGCCGCCCCGGATACGGGACACGACACCAGGAGCCTGTCCGAGTAAAGCAGGAATCTACTGCGAGGCAGGGGAATGGGTCCATTTGCGGTTGGATTCTCGTCACATATTCCCGATATTCTCCTCGAATCCGCCCACAAATGGCCTCCATTCCCCTGCCTCTCGCTACGATTCGCTTACCCGGACGGGCTCCTGGCCTTCGGTATCCGCCAGGGTCCTGATCCGCAGCTCGGAAAGCTGACGGGTATCCACGGCGGTGGGCGCTTCCGTCAGCATGCATACGGCCCGCTGGCTCTTGGGGAAGGCGATGACCTCCCGGATGGCGGGTGAATCGCTCAACAGCATGGCCAGCCGGTCGACGCCGAACGCGATGCCGCCGTGCGGCGGCGCACCCAACTCCAGCGCCTCCAGCAGGAATCCGAACTGCTCCTCCACCGTCTCGGGCTTCACGTCGAGCAGCGACAGCACCTCCCGCTGGAGATCCGGCAAGTGGATCCGGATGCTGCCGCCACCCAACTCCATGCCGTTCAGCACGAGGTCGTAGGCCCGGGATTTCACCCGGCCCGGTTCCTCGGCAAGAAACGGCTGATCCTCCTCCCGGGGTGCGGTGAACGGGTGGTGTACGGCGGTGTAGCGCCCTTCCGTATCCTTCCATTCCACGAGCGGAAAATCGACGACCCAGGAGAAGGCATGGACGCCTTCCTTCACCAGCCCCAGCCTTCTGCCCATCTCCAGCCGCAGGTTGGCCAAACCTTCGTTGACGATTCGCGAGTCGTCGGCCAGCATGAAGATCACGTCACCGGGCCGCGCCTGGGTGAGCGTCCGGAGTGCATCCTTCTCGCTGTCGCGCAGGAACTTCGTCAACGGCGACTGCCATTCGCCCTCCAGCACCTTGATCCAGGCCAGACCCTTGGCGCCGTAGCGGCCCACCAGCCCGGTCAGATCGTCGAGCTCCTTGCGCGACAGGTCGGCGGCCCCCGGAACCCGCAGACCCTTGACGATGCCGCCGGCCGCCAGTGCCCGGCTGAAGATGGCCACGTCGGAGTCCCGGAACGGGTCCGAAAGCTCCACCAGATCCAGGCCGAAGCGGAGATCCGGCTTGTCGGTTCCGTAGCGCGACATGGCCTCTTCCCAGCTCAGACGGGGAAAGGGCGTCTCCAGTTCGATCCCCCGGACCTCCTTGAATACGCGGGCCATCATGCCCTCGACCATGACGAAGATGTCCTCGGGCCGCACGAACGACATCTCGATGTCGAGCTGGGTGAACTCGGGCTGCCGGTCCATCCTGAGATCTTCATCCCGAAAGCAGCGCACCACCTGAAAGTACCGATCCACCCCTCCCACCATGAGGATCTGCTTGAAGAGCTGGGGCGATTGCGGAAGGGCGTAGAACTTCCCGGGGTGCATCCTGCTGGGGACCAGGTAGTCGCGGGCGCCCTCCGGCGTGCTTTTGGTGAGGATGGGGGTTTCGACCTCCATGAATGACAGGCCGTCCAGGTGGTCGCGAATCGTCGCCAGCATGCGATGGCGGATCTCGAGCGGGCGCAGGCTGCGGGGCCGCCTCAGGTCGAGGTAACGGTACCGGAAACGGCTGGTCTCGGTCGGCTCGACTTCGTCATCGACGGGGAACGGCGGCACCCGTGAGGGATTGAGCACCCGCAGCTCCTGCGCCATGAGCTCCACCGCGCCGGTGGCGATATTCGGGTTGACGGTTTCCTCGGAACGCCGGACCAGGGATCCGCGCACCGCGAGCACGTCCTCGGAGCGCACCCGTTTGGCCTTCTCGTGGGCCTCAGGCGTCACCTCGGGGTTCACCACCACCTGGACGATGCCGGTGCGGTCACGGAGGTCGATGAACAGCAACCCGCCGTGGTCCCTCAAGGACCGGGTCCAACCCATCAGGGTGAGCTCATGGCCCACCTCGCTCTCGCGCGGCTCGCCACAGCGGCAACTCCGCTGCCAGTCGCCCAACAAATCCACATTCCTCTTGTTCACGTGATCACCCGGGTTGGCCAGTGTCGTGTCCGGCTGCTCAACGGCGCGACCAGATTTTCATCGACGTCCGCGAAATCCACCTCGGTCTGTTCCTTTGTCGCCATATGACGCAAAAGGGCCTTGCCCTTCGTCATCTCGTCCGGGCCCACGATGAGCACCAACCGCGCGCCCAGCTTGTCCGCGCGCCGCATCTGGCGCTTGAGGCTCTTGTCCTCGCCTTCCAGATCCACCCGGAGGCCCCGCCGGCGCAGGCGATGGGCCAGGGTGAACGTCCAGCGCTGGGCCTGCTCTCCCATCCAGGCCAGGTACAACAAGGGCGCGTCGGATTCGCCGGCGTCGCCATCCGAAAGCAGCAACGCCAGCCGCTCCATCCCCAGCGCGAAGCCCACGCCGGCTACCGGCGGTCCCCCCAGGGATTGCACCAGACCGTCATAGCGTCCCCCCGCGGCCACGGTATTCTGACTCCCCAGGCCGGCCCCGGCCTTCCACTCGAAAGTGGTCCGGCAATAGTAGTCCAGCCCGCGCACCAGCCGGTGGTTGACCACCGGCTCCGGGCGGAGCCCCTTCAACAGTTCCAACACCGTCTCTAAGTGGAGCTGGCAGTCGGCACACAGATGGAAGATAATCGAGGGGGCGGCCGTCACGACCTCCGCGCAGGCCTCCCGTTTGCAGTCCAGCACCCGGAGCGGGTTGTTCTCCAGCCGACGGTCGCAATCGGCGCACAGATCGGCTCTGCGCCCCTCCAGGAAACCCACCAGCGCGGAACGGTATCCGGGCCGGCAATCGGTGCAGCCAATGGAGTTCAGTTCCAGGACCGTCTCCGGTACGTCCAATTCTTCCCACAGATCCCGCAGCAGCAGCAGCAGCTCGGCGTCGATGAAGGGATCGGTGCGGCCGAAGACTTCGGCGCCGATCTGGTGGAATTGCCGCAGCCTCCCCTTCTGGGGCCGTTCCCGCCGGAACATGGGGCCGAGGTAGTAGAGCTTCCGGACGGGTTCCACCTGATAGAGCTTCCCCTCCCCGTACGCCCGCACCACGCCCGCCGTACCCTCGGGCCTCAGGCTCAGCAGCGTCGCCTTCGCGTCCCGGTCGGCGAAGGTGTACATTTCCTTCTCGATGACATCGGTGGACTCTCCCATCGAACGGGAGAAAAGCTCCGACTTCTCCAGGACGGGAATTCGAATCTCCTTGAAGTTATAGCCGGCAAATACTCGTTCCGCCGCGCTCTCGATTCTTTGCCAAGTCTCGACCTCGCCGGGCAGAACGTCGGAAAAACCCTTGATGCGAGTCGGTTTCATAAGCACCCCCGAACGGGAGCCCGCGCCGGAATCATGATTGTCACAAGGGGAGTCGGTGACCGATGACGGGAAGATCAGCACGCGTGAATGGCCGCATGCTGTCACGGACAGGAGCTAACAGAGGCGCGTCTGAAAGTCAACAAAGCCCCCTTCATGACCGCCTTCGCAGGACCCTGTGGATGCACCCGGCCACTACCACGATCAGCAGATAGACGAGTCCCACGGTCTTCCAGTCCGGCCTTGGCAGGGACAGAGCCGCCATCGGGAGACCGGAGAAGAGGTCGATGGCCCGCAGGAAGAACGATACCGAAGGCTCCAGCACCTTGGCGAGCAGCGCCGATCCCGCCGGAAGAAACAGACACAGGAAACCCATGAGCAGTCCCAGCGGTACGATGAAAAAGCCTGCCAATGGCACCAGCAGCGGGTTGGCGATGAAGCCGGCCAGGGACAGGTAGCCGAAGTGGTGGGCTACCACCGGTCCGGTACCGACGCTGGCGAAGAATGGCACGAGAATCGACAGCAGGATGGCAGGCCGCAGCCGCTGCCACCAACCTGGCCGTAGCGAATCCGGGAGACGCAGGAACGGTGCCCTCCGGAACAGCCGGATGGCGCCGACAATCGACAGCACCGCGAGGAAGGAGAGCTGAAACGACGCCTCCATGACCGCCCCCGGC
Organism: Binatia bacterium; assembly: GCA_963422385.1. Taxonomy (GTDB): domain Bacteria; phylum Desulfobacterota; class Binatia; order UBA9968; family JAJDTQ01; genus JAJDTQ01. The sequence goes on from OY729432.1 coordinate 3,552,914, forward strand.
CAACACAGCCCGGCGATGACGGCGGCCAGCGCCAGGCTACCGAAAATATTGGCCCGGCGCCCGCTCAACACGGCCAGGTGGTACAGCCCGATCATGATGGCGGCCCGTACCGTGGGGATTCGCGCCCCGGCCACCGCGGTGTAGAGGATCACCGGCAACAGCGAGCCCAGGGCCGCCAGCTTGTGGACCGGCAGGGAGAGAAGCAGGCGAGTGCTGCGTGAAGCCAGCCCGTGAAACAGAAGGAAGACCACGTAGCTGAGCATCCCCACGTGCAGGCCCGATATCGACAGGACATGGGACATCCCAACCCGGGCGAAGCGGCTGCGCGTTTCCTGCGAAAGACCGCCACGGTCCCCCAGCACCAACGCCTTGACCAGCCCGCCGGTGTCCGGCTCGAAGCGACGTTCCACGAACCGCCTTATCCGTCGGCGCGCCGTCTCGACCCAAACCCGGATGCCGACGCCCCGCCCCACCCGCACGGCATCCCAGTCGTTGTGCAGATAGGCCACGTGATGGATTCCCCGGCGGGACAGGAATGCCTCGTAGTCGAAGCGGGCGTCCCGATTCCGGGGCGGCCGCAAGCGCAGGGGGACCCGGAGCACGTCGCCGTAGTGCCAGTGCCGGTAGGGGTTCCGGACCGTCACCAACACCTTCCCGGCGGTTTTCCGGGGCCCCTCCGGCATCCACACCCGTTCCGCCGCAAGATGCCAGCGACTCCAGCCGCTCCGCCCTTCGGGCTCCCGATAGAGACGTCCCTCGACGAGGAGGGGTTCCTTTTGACGCGCGAGATGGTGGAGGTGGCCTGCAGGAAACCGGGGATGCAGCAGCCGGTGGTGCGCGAGCAGGCCCCACTGGAACGCCAGTGCGCAGGCAAGACCGAGGAGACCCCAGGCACGGCTCGCGCAACACAGAACCAGGCCCGGCACGAAGGTCGCCGCACCCCACCAGGACGGAAGGCCCGAATCGGTCAGGGCCGCTCCGGCCTGTCCGACAAGGAGCGAAAGCAGGGGCAGGACCAGCAGCGCCAAGGGCCCCGGTCGTTTCACGGCCGGTCCGTTGCCTCAAAGGAATCGCGAATGCGCCGGGCCAGGGGCCGGCTGATGGAGGGCACGTTCAAGAGGTCCTCCAGGGAGGCGTCCCGGAGTCGTTTCAGGCTGCCGAAGCGCCGCAGCAGCGCCCGCCTTCGGGCCGGTCCCACCCCGGGAATCCCGTCCAGTCCGGAACGCAGGGTTTCGCGGCTTCGGACCGCCCGGTGATAGGTGACGGCGAACCGGTGGGCTTCGTCCCGCAGGCGTTGCAGGAGAAAAAGCGCGTTGGAGTTGCGCCGCAGCACCACCGGATTGCTGCGGCAGGGCAGGAAAAGACGCTCTTCCGACCGTTCCACTTCCGCCAGCCGCGGTGACGCGGTGACCCGCATCTTGGCCATGGCCACCACCTCCACGTCCTTGATCCCGAGGTCCGCGAGCACCGTGAGGGCCACCTGTAGTTGTCCCTTGCCGCCGTCCACCACCATGAGATCCGGCAAGTCCACCTCCCGCAGGCCCCGCTGGAACCGCCGCTTGATGACCTCGTACATCATGGCGAAATCGTCTCCGCGAGTCTCGGGACCGACGGTGCGCACCCGGTACCGCCGGTAGTTTTGCTTGTCCGGCTGCCCGTCGAAGAACGAGACCCGCGACCCCACCGCGTGGTTTCCCTGGATCATCGAAATATCGTAACACTCGATCCGTTGCGGATACCGCCGCAGCCGGAGCTTTTGTTGCAACTCGCGCAGCATCTTCTCCCGCTCCCGCTCCTGGTCGTGGCGTTCGCTGAAGCTCTGCCGGGCGTTGTTCATCGCCATCTCCAGCAGCTTGTGCTTCTCGCCCCGGCGCGGCCGGTGCAACGTCGCCTTCCTGCCCTTCCGCTCCTCCAGGTAGTCCTCATGAACGGTTTGGTCCTCCAACTCCACCGGCACCAGGATCTCGTCCGGAACGAAACGATTTCCCTGGTAGAACTGCGTCAGCAAGGCGGCAACGATCTCCTCGTCATCGAATTGGTGGTCTTCCAGGGAATAAGCCTGGTTGCCGGTGAGCTTTCCCTGCCGCACAAAGATCACCTGGACTTCGATGAACCCTCCCTCCCGGTACAGCCCGAAAATGTCCTGGTCCGCGCCCCAATGGGACACCATTCGCTGCTTCTCCAGGGTCTTCTCCACCGCCCGGATCCGGTCCCGGATCCGGGCCGCCTGTTCGAACTCCAGCGCCTCGGCACGGGCCTGCATCCGGATTTGCAGGTGCTTGAGCAGGTCGGCGCTCTTTCCTTCGATGAAGAGAACCGCCTGCGTCAGGTTTCCGGCGTACTCCTCCGGATCCACGGGATGTACACAGGGAGCCGGACAGCGCTTGATCTGATACTGCAGACACGGGCGGTCCCGATTGCGGAAGTTGTAGTCGGTGCAGGTCCGGAGCAGGAAGTGTTTCTCGATCACGTCCAGGGTCTCGCGCACGGCCACGGCCGAGGCATAGGGGCCGAAGTACCGGCTGCCGTCCTTGACGATGCTGCGGGTGGCCAGCACACGGGCCCAGGGGCCGGCGGTCACCTTGATGCTCAGGTAGGTCTTGTCGTCCTTCAGCCGGATATTGTAGCGCGGTTTGTATTGCTTGATCAGGTTGTTCTCGAGGATCAGGGCTTCCTTTTCGTTCCCGGTGACGAGGGTCTCGATGTCCCCGGCCTGGCGCATGAGGAAAACGATCTGCGGCCGCCCATCGCCGCCCCGGATGTATCCACGGACCCGGGACCGCAGATCCTTGGCCTTGCCCACGTAGATCACCTTCCCGGCGCCATCCCGCATCAGATAGACGCCGGGGCCGGTCGGAAGCGCGTCGAGGTTTTCGCTAAGCTCCGCGATCTTCATGACGGCCCTCCGGAGAGGTAGGGATCCGAGAGTTCCTTTTCCTGAAGCCCGCGGATACGGTCCCTGAGATCGGCGGCCTTTTCGAACTCCAGCCGGTCCGAGGCCTGCTTCATTTCCTTCCGAAGCTTCTCCACCATCCGGGGGATCTCGTTGGGCGGAGGCGCGTCGTCGGCCACCAGCGGAACATCCACGTAGTCCGCGTCGTAGGCCTGAATCAGCGGCTCGTCGATCTGCTTGATCACACTTCGGGGAATGATGCCGTGCTCCTCGTTGAAGGACTGCTGGACCCGGCGGCGGCGTTCGGTCTCGCCGATGGCCAGCTTCATGGAATCGGTCATGATGTCGGCGTAGAGGATCACCGTACCGTCCACGTTGCGCGCGGCGCGGCCGATGGTCTGGATCAACGACCGTTCCGAACGGAGGAATCCCTCCTTGTCCGCATCGAGGATGGCCACCAGAGACACCTCCGGGAGGTCCAGGCCCTCCCGGAGGAGATTGATGCCCACCAGCACGTCGAAGGCCCCTTTCCGAAGGTCCCGAATGATCTCCACCCGTTCGATGGCGTCGATATCGGAGTGCAGATAACGAACCTTGAGGTTGAGGTCCTGGTAGTAGTCGGTCAGATCCTCGGCCATGCGCTTGGTCAGGGTCGTCACCAGCACCCGGGCATCGGCCGCCGTCCGCTTGCGAATCTCTTCCAACAGGTCGTCCACCTGCGTCGCCGCGGGCCGCACCACGATCTCCGGATCCGTGAGGCCGGTGGGCCGGATCAACTGCTCCACCCGGACGTTGCCGCTCTTCATGATCTCATAATCGGCAGGAGTGGCCGAAACATAAATCGTGTGGTTCACGCTGGCCTCGAACTCCTCGAAATTCAACGGCCGGTTATCCAGCGCCGAGGGCAGCCTGAAGCCGAAGTCCACCAGGGTTTCCTTGCGGGAGCGGTCGCCGCGGTACATGCCGCCGATCTGCGGAACGGTTACGTGGCTCTCGTCCACGAACAGCACGAAATCATCCGGGAAGTAGTTCAGCAGCGTGGGCGGAGGCTCCCCGGGACGCCGTCCGGTCAGGTGCCGGGAATAGTTTTCCAGGCCCGGGCAATACCCCATCTCCTCCAACAGCTCGAGGTCGTACAGGGTCCGCTGCCGGAGCCGTTGCGCCTCCAGCAATTTGTTTTCCCGCTTGAGCTCGACCAGCCGCTCCCGGAGCTCCTCCCGGATCGCCGCCACCGCCGCCTTCATGCGCTCGGCGGTGGTGACATAGTGGCTGGCGGGATAGATCGTGGCCTTGTCCACGCGGCGGCGCACCCTGCCGCGGAGGGGGTCCACCTCCAGCAGCGACTCCACCACGTCGTCAAAGAACTCGATGCGCAGAGCGGACTTGTCCTCGTACGCCGGAAACACCTCGACGGTGTCCCCCCGCACCCGAAACGTGCCGCGATGGAAATCGTAGTCCACCCGCTCGTACTGGATGTCCACCAGCTTGCGCAGCATCCGGTCGCGGTCGATGCGCATCCCCTCTTCCAGGTAGACCATCAGGTCGAAGTAGGCTTCCGGCGAGCCGAGTCCGTAGATGCAGGAGACGCTGGCGACAATGACCACGTCCCGGCGCTCCAGCAGTGCCATGGTGGCCGCGTGGCGCAGCTTGTCGATCTCGTCGTTGATGGAGGCGTCCTTGGCGATGTAGGTGTCGGTGGAGGGGACGTAGGCCTCGGGCTGGTAGTAGTCGTAGTAGCTGATGAAGTAACGGACCGCGTTGTCCGGCAAGAGCAGGCGGAACTCGTTGTAGAGCTGCGCCGCCAGCGTCTTGTTGGGCGCGATCACCAGCGTGGGCCGGTTGATCCGGCTGATGACGTTCGCCATGGTAAAGGTCTTGCCGGAGCCCGTGACCCCCAGCAGCACCTGATGCCGGCATCCCTTCGCCAACCCGTCCACCAGTTGCTCGATGGCCCGGGGCTGGTCCCCCTCGGGCTCGAAGTCCGCCACCAGGCGAAACCGGCCCGCCTTTCGCTCCTTGCGCATGTCAAAGGAATAACACCGCGAGCCGGAAGTGTGCAAAACAGGCGTGAGCCAAACCTCGATCCCGACCTCCCTGGACACGCCCGAGAGGAAGCTGTTAAGGTCTCCTGTCGCGGACGGCTACCTCAAACGGCACGCGGGCGGCCTCCCTTCTCATCCCATGGAAAATTTCGATCTGACGGTCATCGGCGGCGGCATCGTAGGGTTGGCGACTGCCATGCGCATGGTACGGGACCATCCCGGGCTGCGGTGCGCGCTGCTGGAGAAGGAAGCGGATCTCGGCACGCATCAGACCGGCCACAACAGCGGCGTGCTCCACTCCGGCATCTACTACCGCCCGGGCTCGGTCAAGGCGCAGACCTGCGTGGCCGGGAAGAAGGCGCTGCTGGAGTTCTGCGACGAGCACGGCATCCACTACGACCTTTGCGGCAAGGTCATCGTCGCCACACGCCCCGAGGAGCTGCCCCGCCTGGAGGAATTGCATCGGCGGGCCCAGGCCAACGGCGTGGAAGGCGTACGCGCCATCGGTCCCGAGGAGCTCCGGGAGATCGAACCCCATTGCACCGGATTGCAGGCGCTCCATGCCCCTTTCACCGGGATCATCGACTTCGGGGACGTGGCCCGAGCCTACGCACGGCTCTTCGAATCCTCGGGCGGCGCCATCCGGACGTCGTGCGAGGTCACCGGCATGGCCCGGTTGCCGCGCGGGTTCGTCATCGAAACCTCGCGAGACGCCCTGGAGACGCGCAAGGTGATCAACTGTGCGGGCCTGTTCGTCGACCGTGTGGCCGCCATGACCCCTGGGTTCGCGGCCAGCGTTCGCGGCGGCATCGACGAACCCGTTCGAATCGTTCCCTTCCGGGGCGAGTACCATCGTCTCAAACCGGAGAAACAGGGGTTCGTAAAGGGTCTCGTCTATCCCGTGCCTGATCCTCGGTTCCCGTTTCTGGGAGTTCACTTCACGCCCACGGTGCGCGGCCGCGTGGAGGTCGGACCCAACGCCGTCCTGGCGTTCGCGCGGCAGGGCTACCGGCAGAGCGACGTCAACCTGCGGGACTTGTACGAGATCTTCTCCTACCGCGGTTTCTGGGGCATGGCGCGAAAACACTGGAAGACCTCCCTGCCCGAGCTTCGACGGTCGTTCGACAAGCGCGCCTTCACCCGCGAGCTCCAGCGCCTCATTCCCGCGATCCAGTCGGAAGACTTGGTGTACAGCGGCGCGGGCGTGCGCGCCCAGGCGGTATCGGCCAGCGGGCGACTCGTCGATGACTTCGTCATCGCCGAGTCGGAAGGCGCCATCCACGTTCTCAACGCCCCGTCGCCCGGCGCCACCTCGTCCCTGGGAATCGCCGACACCATCTGCCGGACGGCGGCCAGAAGCTTCGCTCTGCAGGCCTCGTGAACCATCACCCCGTCCGGAAACGACACGAGACAAGCGATCCCACCGCTCAAGGAGGTTGTGAATGCTCATCCAATACAAGGGACGACTTCCCAAGGTCTCGCCGGATGCCTTTGTCGCTCCCACCGCCGTGCTCATCGGCGACGTCACCGTGGAGGCCGGAGCGAGCATCTGGTTCGGCGCCGTGCTCCGTTCCGACGAGAATCAGAACCCCGTCGTGATCGGCGCCAGGACCAGTATCCAGGACAACTGCGTGATCCATTCCGGCGAGGGCGCGGTGATCATCGAAGAGGACGTGACCGTGGGGCACGCCGCCGTCATGGAAGGCTGCACCATCCGTCGATCCGCCATCATCGGCATGAACGCGACGCTGCTGGAGGACACCGAGATCGGTGAGGAGTCCCTCATTGCCGCAGGCAGCGTGGTCGTGCCGCATACCCGGATTCCCACGCGCTGTCTGGCCGCGGGCAGTCCGGCGAAGTTCAAGAAAGAGATCGGCGGCGAGGCCCTCAACTGGATCAGGATGGGCTCCTCCACCTATGTCGAGCTGTGCAGGAGCTACCTGGGCGGCGACTACAAGGTGGTGGGCTGATCCCCGAGTGCAGGTCTTTCGGACAGGCTCCTGGCGTCGAGTCCGGTAAATACGCAAGATGATTTACGGGTCTTTTTTTGCCGTCGGCTGCGTTGCTCTTCCTCGCGTGGTATTGGCCACTGCTCGTCATCGCGCCTTGCCGACCACAAGAAATCCTGCGCATCTTGTCTTGCGTATTTACCGGACTCGACACTAGCGCTGGCACCGCGGGCAATAGAAAACGCCGCGGTTGCCGAGCCCGATCCTCTTGATCGGTGTACGGCACCCGTAACAGGGCGCACCTTTTCTGTCATAGACCCGGAGACGCCACTGAAAGCCGCCGTGACGATCGTTGCCGTCGCGGTAGTCCGACACCGAGCTGCCGCGCCATCGGATGGCTTCGCGCAGCAGCGCGAAAATCTCGCGTCCCAGCTCCGCGCTCAACGCTCTCGATACGCGGTGGCCCCGACGGGTGGGGCGAACCCCGATGCGGAAAAGCACCTCGTTGACATAGATGTTGCCGAGCCCGCAGACGATTTGCTGGTCCAGCAGCAAATCCCGGATACTTCTGCGAGAGCGGTGCAGAAACGGATAAAGATAGTCGCCGGTGAAACGGCGGTCCAGCGGATCCAACCCGAGTTTGGCGAAAGGCGGCCACGCGTTCAAGTCGCCGCTCGGCAACACCACGCAGAGCCCGAACCGGCGCGGGTCGTGATAGCGCAGGTCGTTACCGTCGTCGAGCGTGAAGACGATGTGATCGTGCTTCTCCATGGACGCGTCCCGCTCCCGAAAGGTGAGCTTGCCCGACATGCCCAGGTGCGAGACCCAGGTCCAGCCTCCGTCCAGCTCCGCCACGATGTACTTGCCGCGCCGGGTCACCGCGGCCACCACCCTGCCCTCCAGGCGGGTCCCGAAGTCGGCGGCCACGGGCTGCCGCAAGCGGCCCTCGATGACGCGAACCTGGAGGATTCTCACGCCCCGTAGCCGCTTGTGCAGCGTGCGGCACACGGTCTCGACTTCAGGCAACTCCGGCATGGCCCCTGTTCCCTTTCGCGCCGCCGGCCTCCTTGCAGGCGCGGGCCAACCGGCCGAACTCCTGCGAATCCAGTGTTTCGGCCCGGCGCCTGGGGTCGATGCCGGCCCGATCGAAGATCGTTCCGGACCGGGCCTCGAACAGACCCGCCAACGCGTTGCCCAGCATCTTGCGCCGGCGGGCAAACCCCGCGCGTACCACCGCCCGCAGCAGCGGAATATCCTCGGCGGGGACCAGCGGCTCCCGGTGCAGATCTATCCTCAAGAGCGTGGAGTCGACCTTGGGTCTGGGCGTGAACGCTTCCGGCGATACCGCTACCTTCCGGGTCACCCGCCCGTACAGCTGGAACCACACCGAAAGGGCCCCGTAAGCGCCAGTCCCGGGCTCCGCCGCGAGCCTGCGCGCCACTTCCTTCTGCAACATGATGACGAGATGGGAGAAATGCCGCCCGGCCTCGAACAGGCGCAGCAGCACCGGCGCAGCCACGCTGTAGGGAAGATTCGCCACCACCTTGACCTCGGCTTCGGGCAGGAGGCGATCGAAGTCCGTAACCAATACGTCCTCGTGGACGAGGTGGAAATCCGGACGCGACCCCAGCGGCCCGTTGCGGAGCCATTGCACCAGCAACGGATCCACCTCGATGGCCCAGACGCTCCGCCTCTTGCCCACCAGACAGCGGGTGACGAACCCCAGCCCCGGTCCCACTTCCAGGATCCGGTCGTCTTCACCCAGGTCGAGGAGTTGCAGGAGGGTCTCGATGACACGGCGATGGACGAGAAAGTTCTGGCCCCGGGCCTTGCTGGGTGCAAGGCCCAGCTCGCGGCAGGCGATCCTCGCCTCTTGATGGAGGGTGGCCATGAGAGAAGGGTAGTCCGGCAGCGGGGGAGACCCCCCTACAGGTTGCTTGCATGCATCCGTTTTCGGTTCCGGCCATGCCGGGTCGGGATTCAGAGGATCAGCGCAGGGTCGGCGTTCAGGCGGGGACCGTTTCGCCCGCCCCGCTCCAGCCGACGGCTCCCCACCAGCGCCACCATGGCGCCGTTGTCGGTGCAGAAGCGCGGCGACGGGTAGTGGAGCTCGGCTCCTGCCTCGCCGGCCTTCTCGGCCATCTTTCCCCGGAGACGGCTGTTGGCCGAGACCCCGCCGCCCAGAACGATACGCTTGACACCAAACTCCGCTGCCGCCCTGAGGGTCGGGGAGATCAACATGTCCACCACCGCCTCCTGAAAGCTCGCCGCGACGTCCGCCATCTCGTCGCGCCAACGGTCCTGCCGCTTTCGGGTGAGGTAGTGCCAGACGGAAGTCTTCAGGCCGCTGAAGCTGAAGTCGTAGGGGGTACGCAGGCGCGCCCGGGGAAAAGCCACGGCACGTGGGTCGCCCTGCTTCGCCAAGTCGTCGATGACGCGCCCGCCGGGAAACCCCAGCCCCATCATCTTGGCGACTTTGTCGTAGGCTTCGCCGGCGGCGTCGTCGAGCGTGCCGCCGAGATGCTCGTAGTTTCCGAACGACCGGACGATGTACAGCAGCGTGTGCCCCCCGGAGGCCACCAGCGCAAGGTACGGGAAGGCCACTTCCTTCTCCAGGAAGATGGACAACACGTGCGCTTCCAGGTGATTGACCCCCACGTAGGGGATGCCGGAACGAAAGGACCATCCCTTCACGAAGGAGAGGCCCACCAGCAGCGAGCCGGTCAACCCGGGGCCATAGGTCACCGCCAGGCCGTCGATCTCCGCGGGGGCCACGCCGGCATGCTCCAGGGCCCTGTCCACCAAGGGCTGGATGGTTCCAATGTGCTGGCGTGAGGCCATCTCGGGGACGATCCCGCCATAGGGTGCATGCACGGCATCCTGGGATGACACCAGATTGGCCCGAACGACCCTGCCGTCTTCGAGCACCGCAGCCGCGGTATCGTCACACGACGTCTCAACGCCCAACACGATCACGACGCACCCCTCCGGTGTTGTGTCTCACAAATACGCATCGCTGGAATGACCGACCTGCCACGATTGAGTCCTCGACCGTTGCCGCGCCCACAGCAACCCGCGGTTCGCCGACGGGTTGGCGGGATCCATGGAAAGAGCCCTCCGATAGGCCGCGCCCGCGGGACCGAACCTCCCCAACGCCCGGAGGTTGTCGCCTCGCAGCACCAGGCTCTGCACCAGCCGGGAAAGACCATGATCCGGAACGGCCTCGGCCGCGTCCAGGAAATCCAGCGAAGCCTTGAAGTTCCCCAATCGGTGGTGGGCCAACGCGATGTAGTAGTGGGCGTATGGATTGCTCCCGTCGGTGGAGAGGCCCTGTTCGAGTTTGGTCAGGGCCCGTGCGTATTGCCCGGACCGGAGCAGTCGTCTGGCCTGCTCGGTCATGCGCACGGAGGCGATGCGCTGGGGCGACGAACCGCGTTGCATCGGAAGGCTGCGCTCCCGGGCCGGCGGCGCGGCCAAAACGTCGGGCAGGGCTCTCGCTGCCGCAGCCGGCCCGTGCTCGGTCGAAGGCGCGCATGCCGGGAGCATGAAGGCGGCCACGAGACAGGCCACGGCCGGGAACAAGCCATTGACCCGGCCGCCCGGGAAGACGTTCCCCTTGTTTACCCGCACGTTTCCACCGATGCCGCCGAACCGGCCCCATCCGCTCCGGAGCCGCCTCGCCGGGCTCCGTCCGGACACCGCGGCGGGCCGCCGGGACGCGGACCGGGGTCAAAGGCCGAAACCCCCGGAGGCGTCACGAAGTCCGTGACCGGGAGTCTGCTGGTGGCCTTTTTCATGAAATCCGTCCAGATGGGCAGAGCTGCCCGGGAACCCGGCAGTCCCAACTCCGACTGACGGTCGAAGCCGACCCAGACCAATGCCAGCAGGTCGGGTGTGTATCCCGCGAACCAGGCGTCCCGGGCGTCGTTCGTGGTGCCCGTCTTGCCCGCTGCCGGGCGCGTGAAGCCCAGTCGACGCGCGCCGCGCGCGGTGCCCCGGTCCACCACTCCCCGCAGCATGTTGTTCATGTCGAAGGCCACCCGGGGCGAGATGACGCGCTTTACCCGGATGTTCCGCTTTTCCAGAACGGTGCCGTTGCGGTCCAGCACGTTCTTGATGGACAGCAGATGGGTACGGATGCCGTTGTTCGCCAACGCGGAAAAGGCGCCGGCCATTTCGAGGGGCGTTACCTCGACGGCACCCAGCGCCAGCGACGGTAGCAGCGGAAGGCGACTCTGGATACCCATGCGATAGGCCATCTCCCGCACCCTCCCGATACCCACGTCCTGCGCGATGCGCGCCGTCGCGGCGTTCAAGGACTTCTCCATGGCCTCGCTCATGGTCACCCAGCCATAGTACCGACGCTTGTAGTTCTCCGGAGCCCAGTTCTGCCGGCCGAAACTCCAGGTGAACGGCGCGTCCTCGACGAAGGTTTTACTGTGATAGGCATCATGGCCGCTGGCCGAGCCGTGGGTCAAGGCGGCCAGATAGACGAACGGCTTGAAAACCGAACCTGGTTGACGTTTCGCCTGGACCACGCGGTTGAATTGGGACTTGCGGTAGTCCCGGCCCCCCACCATGGCCCTGATCTCACCGGTCTGCGGCTTGATCACCACCAGGGCGCCCTCAAGATCGTCGGTCTTGGCGATCTTCCGCAGATGACCGTAGTCCTTTTCCAGCCTCGAAAGCCCCTTGGACAAGGCCGTGGCCGCGGCCTGCTGCAGCTCCAGGTCGAGGCTCGTGAAGATGCGCAGTCCCTCCGCCGTCAGCACGTCATTGCTGTAGTGGGCGGCCAACTCCTTCTTAACGAAGTCGGTGAAATACAGCGCGCCGTTGGTGATCCGTATGGGCTCGCGTTTCTCGAAAACTTCCTGCAATGCCCATTCATAAGCTCGTCGTGTGATGATGCCGTCGCCGACCAGCTTGGCCAGGATGACGTTACGCCGCCGCATGGCGTCCCCGATGTTCTGATAGGGAGAGTATCGGTTAGGCGCCCTGATAAGGCCCGCCAACAGGGCGGTCTCGCCCACGGTCAACTGTTCCGGTTCCTTCACGAAGTAGAACCGCGCCGCTTCCCAGATGCCGAAGATCCCCTGCGCGCCGTTCTGGCCGAGATAGATCTCGTTGAGATAGTTCTCGAAAATCTCGTCCTTGGTGTACATCCACTCCACGGTCACCGCCATGAGTGCTTCCTTGACCTTGCGCTCGATGGTGCGGTCGCTTTCCAGGAAGAAGTTCTTCATCAACTGCTGGGTCAGGGTGCTGCCGCCCTGCACGATCCCGCCGTGCCGCAGATTCGCCACGAAAGCCCGCAACACCGCCACCGGGTCCACGCCGCGGTGATAGTAGAAGCGCTCGTCCTCCACCGCCAGAACCGCCTTCCTCACTCTTGCCGGCACCTCGTCCAGCCGAACGATTCGCCGTTGTTCGCGAACCCGATCATAGAATCCGGTCACGACCTCGGGTTCCAGCTCAAGGGATGGCAGGACTTCCCCGTTGTCCAGCCGCTGTATGCGATGGATGGTCCCGGCCTTCAGCGAGATGCGCACGGGAAAGCCCCGGAAATCGCGCAGCGGGTATTGAAAGTCGTGCAGAAAGACCTCCACCCCCGCCGCCTTGCCGAGAATCCGGTATTCCCCCGTAGCCCTCGGCCGGTTCCTGGAAGATCGATAGCCCAAACGCCGCAGCTTCTCGCGGATCTGATCCTGCGGAAAACGGATTCCCGGATAGATGATCTTGCTGTCCGCATAGATCTTCGAGGGGAACTCCCATTTGCGCCCCTCGAACTTGGCCTGCACCACCCCGCTCAGGTGCCATACGTACCAACTGCCCAGACCCAATACCCCCACGACCACCAGCAAAAGCAGCACCGCGGCCAACTTGACGAGCCGAAGGAGTATTTTCTTGAGGCGGCCTCTCATGGTTCGGGCTCTTCAGCGGGGAAGGCGCAACGCAAGGAAGATCGTCGTGTCTTCGCGCCGTATCAGCAACAAAATGCCGCTCCCCTTCCCCAGCTCCCCTACGGTCTGCCTGAAATCCTTCAGTCCACCGATGCGTTTACGGTCGATTTCGAGAACCACGTCTCCTACCCGAACACCCGCCTGTTCCGCCGGGCCGCCCGTCTCCACCGCCGTAACCACGACGCCTCCCCGATCTTGGGCGCCACGGGCGCCCGAAGACTCGCGGTTCATCTCCTGCACGGTCAGACCGAGCTCGCCTCCGTCCTCGACCGCAACCACCACCTCGTCGTCGCCCAGCCTCCCGATCTGTACCTCGACGATGACGCGCCGCCCGTTGCGCACCACCGCAACATCGACAAACATGCCCACGGGCGTCCGTGCCACGACCAGCGAAAGCTCGCTGGACTTCTTGACGGGGGTACCGTCGAACGCGACGATTACGTCTCCCACCTCGAGGCCGGCCGCCTCCGCGGGGCTTCCTTTCGCTACGTTCGCCACCAACGCTCCCTGGGCTTCACCCATGTCCAGGGCATCGGCCATCTCGGCGTTGACATCCTGTACGACGACACCCAGCCAGCCTCGGGTTACCTTGCCCTTGTCCTTGAGCTGCGACAGCAGTCCCTTCACCAGGTTGATGGGTATCGCGAAGCCGATGCCGATATTGCCCCCGCCTCGGCTGAAAATCGCCGTATTGACTCCCACCACCTCGCCTCGCAGATTGATCAGCGGTCCCCCCGAATTGCCGGGGTTGATGGAAGCATCGGTCTGGATGAAATTGTCGTAGGGGCCGGCGCCGATGCGACGCCCCTTGGCGCTTACGATGCCCGATGTCACCGTGTGCTCGAGACCGAACGGATTGCCGATGGCCAGCACCCACTCACCGACTTCCAACGCGGCCGAGTCGCCCAGGACCACCACCGGCAACGTGCGCTCGACGTCGATCTTGATCAGCGCGATGTCGGTCCTGGAATCCCGGCCGGCAACCCTCGCTCCATGCTCGGACCCGTCCGACAGCTTGACGGTGAGGTCCTGTCCTTCCTCGACGACATGGTCATTGGTGAGGATATAGCCGTCGGGATCCACGATGAAGCCCGAGCCCACGCTCCGGCGCGGACTCGGCGCCGGGCTACGCGGGAAGCCCTCGCCGAAAAAGCGCCGCCAGAAGTCGCTGAAAGGATCATCATCGCGGAAGGGACTCGGAGTCGAGGGCGACTGCGTGGATGGCGTCGAAGAGATATGCACGACCAGCGGCCGAACCTGTTTCGAGAGCGTGACGAAATCGGGGAGACTCATGCGTGGGGCCGGGCTTGCATGGGACATGCCCGCAACAAGCACAACCACGCCCATCCAGGCCAGCGACACCGTCTTGTGTGTGGGTCCGGGTGACATTAGTGTCCTGCCTTTCGAACGGCCTCCACGTATCTCATCCTGAGATTGTACAGGACTTCCCGTACGAGTTGCTCCTCGGTCTCGTCCAGATTCCCCTTGCTCTTCTCACCGAGCATGCCGATGATATCAATGGTCTGCTTGGCCACGGCCACGTCCTTCTCCAACTCCCCCGTGACCGGATTGCTCATCTCTCCAAGATGCATCAGTGCCTGCGTGCTCAAGCTGATGATGAACGTGGAGAAATTGATGGACGGCAACTCCTCCCGGCGTTCTTCCGGCTCCCGACCCGGCTGCACGTCCGGATCGGGTTCAGGCCTGGATGCAGACTCCTCCCCGATCTCTTGCGCCTCCCCGGTCGCCTGATCCTCACGCGCCTCACCCTCATCGGTGAACCGGCGTTTGTCGTGTACCTTGAACCCCTTTGGGGTGTCTGACTCCTCCGTCATGCGCTCTCCTCCGCGGCAAACGTCCGTACCCGGACACTCCTGTCCCTTTGTACTATTATTGATTCACCCAAACGGGGTGTCAAGGTGAGCGTGACGGCGGAGACGCGAAGCCTCCCAAGACGCCGGGAAACAGCACCAGCACGTGACCATTGACTTTGATCCGGGCGGACTCTATCATGGCATCCGCAGTCGAACCTCACCTCCAACCCATGACGACAACTTCCACGTGTGCGAGGTCCGTGCTTGACCTGATCGGCTCCACCCCCGTCGTGCGCCTGACGAAGCTCCCGGACAAGGAGGGTGCCGAGGTCTGGGGCAAGCTCGAGTCACTCAATCCGGGGGGCTCGGTCAAGGACCGTATTTGCCGCAGCATGATAGAGGATGGTGAACGTAGGGGCCTGCTGAAACCCGGCGGGACCATCGTGGAATCCACCAGTGGCAACACCGGCATCGGCCTCGCCCTGGTGGCTGCGGTCAAAGGATATCGGTTG
Source organism: Binatia bacterium (assembly GCA_963422385.1). Lineage (GTDB taxonomy): Bacteria > Desulfobacterota > Binatia > UBA9968 > JAJDTQ01 > JAJDTQ01. The sequence continues at coordinate 3,568,084 of OY729432.1, forward strand.
ATCCTCACGATGCCCGACACCATGAGCGAGGAACGGCGCAACCTGCTGGTGGCATACGGCGCGCGGTTGATCCTGACCCCCGATACGAAGGGGATGGGAGGAGCCATTCGAAGGGCCGAGGAACTGGCCGCCGAGCATCCCGATTTCTTCATGCCGCAGCAGTTCACCAATCCCGCCAATCCGGCGATCCACAGGAAGACCACCGCGGTAGAGCTGCTGAAGCAATTCGAGCACATCGACGCATTCGTCAGCGGTGTCGGAACTGGCGGCACCATCACCGGAGTGGGCGAAGTGCTGAGGTACAAGATCCCTCCCATAAGGATATACGCCGTCGAGCCGGCGGCCTCTCCCGTGCTGTCCAATGGAGAGCCCGGTTACCACAAGATCCAGGGGATCGGCGCCGGTTTCATACCGCCCATCCTCAACACCCGGATCTATGACGAGGTGATCACGGTCAGCGACGAAGACGCCGCAGCCACGGCGCACCGGCTGGCCGTCGAGGAAGGCATCTTTGTCGGCATCTCGTCCGGCGCCAATTGCTTCGCCGCCATGCAGGTGGCCAAGGCCATGGGGAAAGGCTACCGGGTGGTCACCATGCTGTGCGATAGCGGCGAACGGTACCTCAGCACCCGGATTTGATCTCCCCGAGGTTTTCAAGGACACGGTTTTCTGTTAACCGTTAACCTCTGATTCGAGCGGTCCCCGTCGTCTAGCCTGGCCCAGGACACCGGCCTTTCACGCCGGCAACACGGGTTCAAATCCCGTCGGGGACGCCAGCCCCGCGTTTTTCGCGTCAAACCACCCCACGAGTGACGAGAGCTTCCGCGAACAGGACGTCCTCGGGATAGGTGACCTTGATGTTCGTGGTGCTTCCCTCCACGACCCAAACCGGGACCCCCATGCGCTCCACGAGCATGGCGTCGTCGGTTGCCTCCACCCCTTCCCGCTCGGCGAATCCGTAGGCATCCCGTAGCGTGCGCACCGGAAACGCCTGCGGGGTTTGAGTCTCCCACAGATGGCTCCGGGGTAGCGTCTCGTTCACCTGTCCGTCAAACACGGTCTTGATGGTGTTGCGTGCCGGCACCGCCGCGGTCACCGAGCGGTTCCGGCAAGACTCTCTGACACAACGGTCGATGAGGTCGGGCGCCGCGAAAGGCCGGGCCCCATCGTGGACCACTACGAACTCGCAGTCGGGGTCCAGTGCCTCGAGCCCCGCTCGCACGGAATCCTGCCGGCGGTCCCATCCCGACCGAACGCCGATCTCCAGCCCTGTCAACGGCGACGCCCGCAACAAGGTCTCGTACGCCCCCACGTCTTCCGGCGGCGCCACCAGCACCGATCTCGGGACCTCCCGCGAACGTCCAAAGCGATCGAGGGTGTGCAGAATCAGCGGCCGTCCAGCCACCGGCAGCAGCACCTTCGACCCTTGGCCCTTCATTCTCGTTCCCCGACCGGCGGCCAGGATGATGGCATTGACTCGCACGAGATTCTCCCACGAAAAAAGAGCTGAAGGATTCCCCACAGCTCTTTCACCGCATCCGAAAAATCTACGCTATTGCGTAAAGATGTGACTCAGCTCCTCCATGATCTTTTCCTCGGTATGCGACCGGGCTATGGAAAGCTCCTTGACCAGCAGGTTCCGTGCCGTGTCCAGCACCTTTCGCTCGCCGAAGGAAAGCTCCTTGTCCTCCTTCAGCAGGAACAGATCCCTGAGCACGGCGGCAATTTCTATGACCGAGCCGGTCTTGATCTTTTCGGTGTACTCCCGATATCGCCGGTTCCATGTCTGCTGGTCAAGCGGCGCCTTCTTCTTCTCCCGCAGGATCCGGTAGACGCGTGTGACGGTCGTCTTGTCGATAATTTTCCTCATGCCGACGGCGATGGCATTGTCCACGGGCACCATGATCTTCATATCCGTGTCGAGAATACGCAGCATGTAGAACTTCTTCTCGGTCCCGGATATCACCTGTATTCGTACTGCTTCGATCTCACCGACTCCATGCGCAGGATAGACGACCTTCTCTCCGACGTTGAACATTCTTTCCTCCTTGAAAGTCAGGACCCGTGTGCGGAATAGGGATAAATCAGCCGATCAAGCCGGAGAAAGGTGGTTGCGGAGAGGGGGGCCAGGCTTATGGATGCGCGTTTCAATAACGTTCTCATTCAAGACCAAGAGCTCCTTATTATATACACTACCGGAGAAGATGGCGTCAAGGGGTGCGGGAACAAAAATAAAACTTTTTAATTCAGCAAAGTAGCTTACCTGAATTAATAGGAAAGATTAGATTTGAGAGGGTTCGGTGTACGGAGATTGGAGCTTTCGCTCCATGAGCCAGGCGTCCTCGCCGTTATCGGAGTAGTACCCCTTGCGGAGCCCACAGGTCTCGAAACCCAGCGAACGGTAGAGCGTCCAAGCCGCGTCGTTGGACTTGCGTACTTCCAGGGTCATCCGTCGAAAACCCCTTTGCGTGGCGCTTTCGATGATGTAACCGAGCATGGCGCGAGCGACTCCCTGCCGCCAGTTTCGGGGATGGACGGCGACGTTGTGGATGTCCATCTCGCCGGACACTTCCCAGTAGATGACGTAACCGATGGGCTTCCCCTCCTTCTGGCACAGAACGGATCGGGCGTGCGTCGCCTGCAATTCATCGAGAAAGAATTGCCGGCTCCATGGACTGCCGAACGCCACCGTCTCGATGGCCATGACGTCGTCGATATCGGCGATCGTCATGCTTCGAAGATACAGCCCTCCACTGGCCTGTACGGACATGCCGGTGTCCTAGTTTATCCAACCCAGCCTGGCGGCGCTTTCTTTGAGAAGGAGAACGTCCAGGACCTTGTTGCCCGGATGGTGGGCGAAACCGTAGACCCGGTCTTGAAGCGGAATGACCGTGGTGAACTCGGGAGGAAAGGCGCCAATGCTCGACGACACCTTCCGGACGCGGGAATCCAGGAGCTTGCCTCTGACGATCAACTGACCTTCCTTCAACAGCAGATCGTAGTCATAGTCCGGCATGCGCTCGGGCAGTTTGGGCGCCATGGCGATGCCCAAGCGCGGCACCTGGGTGGGGAATTCCAGCCGGAGATGATAGGCGTTGCCCAAGTCCTCCACCGTATAGGCGTGGCCGTAGCGCCGCTCGCGTTCCAGTTTCTCGACGAATCGGGCGTCGTAGAACCCATCGACGGGCACCGGGAAGCGCCGCAGCAGCTTTCCTCGATGCGCCAGCAACGGCCGCAGCAGGATCGTCAGCGGAACGCCGTAAAGCGCCGCGCTCACCGTGACCTGTTCCACCGGTACGGCACGGAAAATGCTTTGACGCAGGCGATACAGCACTTCCACCAGGGCGACGACGAAGCCCACCAGGATGTACATGTTTACGCTCTTGTCGAACGCCAGTCCCAACCCTTCGACGGCAACCCCCGCGACGATGAATGCAATCGGGTACAGGATCATGTTGAGGATCATGTTGAGGGCGATGGCCGCACCGCCCACGAAGTAGGACCGGCCCGCCAACTCCGCCAGATCGTCCCGTGACCCCGCGGGCAAGGCCCCAAGCAGCGGCTGCAAAAGAAGCACCGTGATCCGCAGCAGGCTGGATTCGCTGGTCTGAATCCGTTGCACCAACTCGTCGAAGCCCATGGGCAACTGACCCGGAAACGCCTTGGGCGACCGGGGCTCGGGTTCCGGCTCGGGCTCCTCCACCAGCGCCGGACTCGCCACAGCCACGGGTATCGGCGCAGGGGCGGCCGTCGTCGCTGCAGCGGCTCCGTTGGCTACTTCCGCGACCGGCGCTGCCGGGGCCTGCGGAGTTGGCGCCGGCTCCGTGGCGCCTTCCGCCGTACGGAAACGGGACTCGAAGTCGTCGCCGAAATCGACGTCCGTGTGCAACACCCGCGCCCGTTCGATCAGCACGGTCTCGGACTCGACGTTGTTGGGGTCCGTGACACAGCAGTCGACCGGACAGACCGCGGCGCACGCCTCATAGTCGTGGAAACCGACACACTCGGTACACAGGATCGGATCGATGACGTAGATGTCATCGTTCTGAGTGATGGCTTCGTTGGGACATTCCGGCTCGCAAGCGCCGCAGTTGATGCACTCGCTGGTTATCATCGTCGCCATGGAACAAAGCTCCTGAATCGAATCCGGACCTGCAGATACCACGCCGGGCGCGCCCAAGCCCCGGAACATCCACCGGTCGGCGCATTAAACCACTGAAGGTCAAAATAGATGACTTTTCGAGTTTCTTCAACGTCCCCTCACTCCCCCTCCCGGGAGGGGGAGTCGCAGAAGCCGGACCGCAAGGCGAGCCTGGAGGAGTTCCCTGTAGGGGACTTCAAGCGCGTAAGCCGTTGCAACTCTGCCGTGTCTCAAACGCCCGGATGACACAGATCCTGATCATCGTTACCCCCTGTGGGTGGGCCAGCCTGCAACATACCCCCCGACGCCGTTGGAGCACACACTCGCGCCCGCACCTCTCCCCACTCTCACACCACCCCAGACGAGGTGTCGAGCTTCAACCATCAGACTCCTCCGCCAATTCCGTAAGGGGACATTTTCGCTTTGGTTTGACAAGGCATTTTCAGGATGTCAGCCCAAAGCGGAAATGTCCTCTTTGGGAAGAAAGGGGGAACATCGGATCAAGCGGCCTGTCTGCTCGCCTCGCTTGACTTTCCGGTCTGGCATCTGTTGACTATTACCATGCGGGACAGAGGCTTCGCGAGCTTGATCCTGGCCTTGATCCTTCTTCCCCAGCCGGTGTGGGGGGCGGAGCCGTCACAGGGCTTGTCCTACCTCGAGATTGCGGAACGCCTGGTGCGGCTGGAGGAAGGACAGACCGCCTTGCGAGCAGACATCAAGCTGCTCCGGGAAGACATGAACCTACAGGATCGGAAGCTTCGTGAGGACATGAACTTGCTAAAACAGGAGCTTCGTGAGGACATGAACTCGCTAAAACAGGATATCCGCGAAGACATGAACATCCAGTTCGACCGGCACTTCAACCTCATCCTGGCGGTGCTTGGCGCCTTCACCGTGCTGGTGGCCGCCACCATCAGCTTTGCCTTCTGGGACCGGCGTACCATGACCCGGCCCTTCGAGGAGTACGTCAAGGGCATCAAGGAAGAGCTCGCCGCCAATCAATCCGCTTCCCGTGGCGTCCTCGAAGCCCTGCGCGCCTTGGGCCAACGTAATCCCGAAGTCGCAACCATACTGAAAAACTTCAATCTCTGAGCCGGTGCTCAAAACTGTCTGATGAACCGGAGCCCGCCGCAGTCAGGAGTTGGGCGCTTGGATTCATACGCCCGTCCCCGGCGCCGCTTGAAAAACTTCGACCCGGCGTGTTAAAATGCACCTTCTTCCCGGCGGCGTACCCAAGTGGTTAAGGGAGAGGTCTGCAAAACCTCGATGCGGCGGTTCGAATCCGCCCGCCGCCTCCATGTCCCCCGCCTTCCGTTCAGCCATCCACCGGTCCTGGCGTCCTGTCCCAGCCGTGGATTTACAGATCCACGGGTCGGGGCTGCTTCCGCATCTCGTCGAGCAGGTTCCCGTAGCGCTCCATGACGATTCGCCGTTTCAGTTTCAGGCTCGGGGTCAATTCGCCGGTGTCTGTGGAAAAATCCGCCGGGAGGATACGGAAATCGCGAACGGCTTCGAAAGGCGCCAGATCCCGGTTGCGTTGGCGGATGCGTTGCCTGATGTGTGCTACGAGTTGGGGGTCCGTCGCGGCTTTCTCGAGGCTCTGCCACTGGAGGTCTTCCTTCTCCGCCCAACGACGCGCTTCGCCTTCGTCCAGCGTAACCAGGGCCACCAAGTGGCTGGTCTTGTCGCCCCACACCATGGCCTGGCTGATGAGCGGTTCCTCCCGCAGATGGTTCTCGATCATCTGGGGCGCGATGTTCTTGCCACCAGAGGTCACGATGAGGTCCTTCTTGCGGTCGGTGATTCGAAGGAAACCTCCGTCCTCGATCCACCCCACGTCGCCGGTGTGGAACCAGCCATCTTCTCCGATGGCCTCCCGGGTGGCGGCCGGGTCCTTGAAGTAGCCCTTCATCACGTTGGCGCCCCGGATCAGGATCTCGCCGTCGTCGGCGATACGGCACTCCACCCCGTCCAGGGGCAGGCCCACCGTACCCACGCGATAGCGGTCCAACCGGTTCACGTGGGTCACGGTGGAGGTTTCCGTGAGGCCGTAACCCTCCACGATCCGGACTCCCAATGCCTGGAAGAAATCCGCAATGGGCTCCGACAGCGGCGCACCGCCCGAGATCGCCAGGCGCAGCCGCCCGCCCATGCCAGCCCTGACCTTGGACAAAACCAGAGTGTCGGCGAGGTGGTGCCGGAGCCGGAGCCATCGACCGCAACGCTCACCCTTCCTGGCCGCATCGTTGTAACGCCCGCAGACGGCCACCGCCCATCGAAAGAGCCTTTGACGGATGGCCTTGGCGCTCTCCACCCGGTTACGGATACGCCGGTAGGCGTTTTCGTACACCCGTGGCACCGAGAACAGCATGGTAGGCCGGATGGCCTGCAAATCCGCGGACAGGGTGTCGACGGAACGCGCGAAGGCGCACACGTAGCCTCTTGCCGCCACCACGAAGTGCTCCAGCCGGCCGAAGGAATGGGCCAAGGGGAGAAACTGGAGCGCCACGTCGTCCTCCCTGACGGGTATGGCGGCAAGGGACGAGGCTATGGTGAACAGGTAATGGCCGTGGGTGGTGAGGACGCCCTTGGGCTCGCCGGTCGTACCGGACGTGTAGATGATGGTGAGGTCGTCCGCCAGTTCCAAAGCCGCGGCCAACTCCCGGAACAGTCCCGGGTGCTCCCGCCCGTGGGCGAGCCCGATCTCCTTCAGCCGGTCCAGGGAAACCATGCCAAGCCCCGTTTCGAAGTTCGCCGTATCCTCGGCCGGAGGCGTATCCAAGAGCACCGTGGTCCTGACCGACGCCATCGCCGATGCATTGAGCCGACCCAGGGATGCCCGAGAGTCCGCCACGAGGACCGCTGCCTCGGAATGCCCCACGATGTAATGAATCTGCGCCGGCGTGCTGGCAGGGTAAAGCGGGACGGTCAGGGCGCCGATGCAGATGTTCGCCCAGTCCAGCAGGCACCACTCGACCCGGTTGGCAGCGTACAAGGCGACGCGGTCGCCCTTCTTCACTCCGATGGCGGCCAGCCCCAAGGCGATGCTCTCGACCTCGGCGGCCGCCTCCCCCCAGGTTTGGCTGCACCACTGGCCGTCGCGCCAGAAACGGTACAGGAGACGGTCCGGCCGCGCGTCGGCCTGGGACAGGAAGAGGTCGGCGAGGCTCCGATAAGTCACTTCCGCACTATAGCACAAAGGGCTCATCTCATTCCGCTCCGGCGCCGGCCCGGCCGGTCAGCCTTCACAGAACCGGCGAATCTGCGTGCAAACGTACTGTTGCTGCGCCAACGTCAACTCCGGATGGATGGGCAAGGCCAGCGAGGATTGCGCGGCCGCCTCGGCTCCCGGAAAATCTCCTTCGCGGTAACCCAGGGATCCGAAGCATTCCTGCAAGTGCAGGGGCAACGGATAGTAGATCTCCGTTGCCACGCCGCGGTCCTCGAGAAAAGACCGCATGCGGTCGCGCTCCGGCGAGCGCACGACGAACTGGTGGTAGGCGTGGCCGGGACAGTCTTGGGGAAGCATGAGACCTTCGGACGATGCCGCCGCTTCAAGAAGCACCCGGTACCGGCGGGCGTTTTCACGGCGGGCATCGGTCCACTCCCGAATGTGTCTGAGCTTCACGCGGAGAACGGCCGCCTGAAGGCTGTCCAGCCGGAAGTTCCCGCCCACCAGGCGGTGATGGTACTTGGGCGCCTCACCGTGAACCCGGAGCATGCGAATCCGGCGGGCCAGATCTTCGTCATCGGTGATCACCATCCCCCCATCGCCGAACGCCCCCAGGTTCTTGCTGGGATAGAAGGAAAAGCAGCCCACCGAGCCCACGGCCCCGGCGCTCCTGCCGTTGGCATCGGCAGCGCCGAAGGACTGCGCCGCATCCTCGACCACGGCAACGCCCCGTTTGCCGGCCATTTCCAGAATCGGATCGAGATCCATGCAGCGGCCGAACAGATGGACTGGCATGATGGCCCGGGTGCGGGGGCTCATGCACGCCGCCACCGCCCCCGGATCCATATTGAAGGTATCCGGCTCGATATCCACGAACACCGGCCGGGCCCCCACCCGTGAGATGACGCCGGCGGTGGCGAAAAACGAGTACGCCGTGGTGATCACCTCGTGGCCGGGGCCTATATCGAGCGCCAGCAACGACGCCAGCAACGCGTCGGTGCCGGACGACACGCCGATGGCGAACCGCGCCCCGGTATGGGCGGCGATCTCCTTCTCCAGCTCCAAGACCTCGGGACCCAGGATGAAACGCTGTGAGGAACAGACTCTCAAGACCGTTTCCTCGATCTCCTCCCGTATGGTTTCATACTGAGCCTTCAGGTCCAGCAATGGCAACTTCATGGTATTCATCCGTTCGAGTTCCACCTCATCCGGCCACGACCATACGCTGACGCGGAGCCCGGGACTTGATACGAGAACCAGTGGCCGGTAACGTACGAATCGCTCTTGCCCGCGATGCGTAGTTACCGGCCACCAGGCATGATGCCTCAAACAAGCAACTTCCGCGAGCGTTGACATGATAAAGGCCATCGGGTTGACCGGCGGCATTGCCACCGGAAAAAGCACCGTGTCGGCCATCCTGAGCGATCGAGCCGCCATCGTCGACGCCGACCGGTTGGCGCGCGAGATCGTCGAGCCGGGCAAGGAGGCTTGGCGCGAGATCGTCGAACTGTTCGGACGTGAGGCGCTCAGGGAGGACGAAACTCTCGATCGCGCGTACCTGCGCCGCATCGTGTTCCAGGATCCCGCGTGCCGGAAGCGCCTGGAGGCCATCACGCATCCCCGGATTCGAGCACTGGCGCGGGAGCGCATCGTCGAGTGCTCCCAGGACGCCGAGTTCGTCATCTACGACGCGCCGCTTCTGTTCGAGGCGAAAATACACCGCTGGCTCCGTCCCGTCATGCTGGTGGCCTGCGCGCGGACCATCCAGGAGCAGCGGCTGCGCCAACGGGATGGGCTCGGCGACGCCGACGTCGAAAGGCATCTGAAGGCACAGATGTCTCTGACGGAGAAGCGCCGGCTGGCCGACTTCGTCGTCGAGAACGACGGCACGCACGCGGACCTCGAAAACGCCGTAGCCACGATCTGGGAAGCCGTCGTGGCTACTTCGCCCGCTCGATATATTTTCCTTCTGACGGATCCACCCGAATCCGGTCACCGATCTGGATGAACGGGGGCACCTGGACGGTCACCCCGGTCTCCAGCCTGGCGGGTTTGTAGGACGCCGAGGCGGTGGCTCCTTTCATGGAAGGCTCGGTCTCCACCACTTCGAGCTCCACGGCCGAAGCGATGCTCACGCCCACGGGGCTGCCCTCGAACAACTCCACGTTCACCACCTGCGTCGGCAAGAGATAGGGCAGGATGTCGCCCACCTCCTCGGACGAAAGCTCGGTCTGCTCGTAGCTCTCGGTGTCCATGAATGTATGGCGGTCGTCCTCCGCGTAGAGGTACTGCATGTCGCGGCTCTCCAGGGTAGCCCGGTCGACCCTGTCATCGGAGCGGAACTTGTGTTCGGTTCCCACTCCGGTCCGCAGGTTCCTGAGCTTCGTTTGCATGAAACCGTGGCCCTTCCCGGGGGTGAGATGCTTGACCGCGGTGACCCGGTAGAGACTTCCTTCATAGATGATGATCATGCCGATCCGAAGCTGTGTCGCGTTGATCATGTGCTGGCTTGTCCTTTCGTAAAACCACCAACGCCTCTGTCGGCGCCAGTCGTTCCGGTTGCAGGGGCGGATTTCAAACGTTTCAAACCCGCCCGTGTCTGCGCCGCGCTGCCGCCGCGTCTCCCGTCAGCCCGGAGGCCAGCCCAGTGCCCTGCCGCCGAGCAGATGGAGATGAATGTGATCAACGCTCTGGGCCGCGTCCGGGCCGCAGTTTACAACGAGGCGAAACCCGCTCTCGGACAGGCCGTTCTCCGTCGCAAGTTGCCGGGCCACCTCCATGGCGTGCCCCAGGGCCGTCCCGTCCCCCGCCTCGAGCTCCATCACGCCTGCGATGTGCTTGCGGGGGACGATCAGGAGGTGCACCGGCGCCTTGGGATCGATGTCCCTGAAAGCGAGCACCGATTCGTCACGGTAGACGACATCCCCGGGAATCGCTCCGCTCACGATACCGCAGAACAGACATTCAGCCACTTTCCGGCTACCTCCCGTCAGTCGTCCTCCGGACAGAACGCCCTTACCGTACCTCCGTCCATCTTCAACGGGACCTTCCGAAGCCATGCCTCGAAGCAGGGACCCCAGAGACATTCACCCGTGGTGGGTTCGTAGAGCGCGCCATGGTTGGCGCACAACAGGTAACGTTCGTCTTCCGTGAAGAACTGGTTGTCCACCCAATCCAGTGGAAGCGGGACGTGACGGCAGCGATTCACGTAGGCGAACAGCTCCCCCTTGAACCCGAGGACGAAGCCTTCGAGGCTCTCGCCGCGGCAACGGAGCGTAAATTTCCGGCTCGTGCCGTCGGGAAAATCCTCCCTGCGGCCGACCCGCTTGCCTACAGGACGCCTTGCCATGGAATTCAGTCCGCCATCTCCCGCAAGAAGGACGGATCTCCCACCGGACAACGTACAACGATCTCCCCGTGGTCCACAACCACGGGGAGAGCGTGGAGCGCGAGCCCCTTGCATGGACCCTCCACGCACAGGCCGGTGTCGGGCTCGTAGACGGCGCCGTGGGTCGCGCACATCAGGTGGCTGCCATCCTCGGTAAAGAACTGGTAGCGGACGAAATCCAGCGGCGTGACCATGTGGCGGCAACTGTTGATGTACGCACGGAACTGTCCCCGATGGTTAACGACGAAACAGTCGATCCGGTATTTCCCGCAGATCAGCCAGAATTTCCTGACCGTCCCGGCGGGCACCTGATCGATCCCTGCCACCACCTTGCCGCCGGAACGCGCCTCTTGCACCATGCGTGCCCGGTCGCGCCTGAAACGGAGCCGGCGCACGGCCAGCGCCACGAGATAAACGCTGCAGAACAGGACCGATGCGTAAAGGGTCAGCTCCATGACGTGGAGTGCGCCCGCGCGGGGCGGTTGCCGGCTCCTGCCGCCTTTGCGACAGGACTTCAACCCGGTTCGGAGGTCTTCTCGCCGCTCTTCCGGATGCGTTCCACGTCGTCCGGCGTCTGCCGCTCGTTGATTCCCATGACCTTCAGCAGCTCATTGGTCATTTCCGCGGTCATGCGATCCCGCACGCTGCCGCTGCCGTCCGGGTTGGCCTTGAGGAACCGCATGATCTTCTCCGGCCGCACCCCGGTTTCTTCCATGCGGTCCAGCATCTCGCTGAATCCTACCCGCCCCCCGTAGGTCTGGGCCGTCTCCTCCAGTTTTCGACAATCCTTGCAGCTCCGGGCCCAGATGCCCGCGCGTTCGCCACAATAGGTGCAGTTTGCCATGGCGCTCTTCTCCGCGACACTACGAGTTCGGCAGCCGGGCCAGCAGGGCCTGTATCCTGGTATTCGAGGCGTGGCTTCCGGCCACGAGTTGCTGGAGCACCGGCTCCCGCCGGTTGAAGGCCGGCCGCTCCCCCTTACCCGTCATGGCGCAGCCGCCGGCCTCCTCGACGATGACGATGCCGGCGCACACGTCCCATTCCTTGACCCGGCGGAAAGTCATGGTGGCGTCCGCATATCCGCGGGCCACCGAGGCCAAGCGGTAGGCGATGCTGCCCATGGGCTCGAGCACGAACTCCCGGGCCAGATCCTCCAGGCGCCGGCGCGGTTCGGCCCGGCTGATGAGCAGACGGGAACGCCCGCCGTTCTCAGGACGGCTTACCTGTACCGGCTCGCCGTTCAGCCGGGCGCCGCATCCCCTCACCGCGGCGAACATCTCCCTCCGGAGCGGGTGATGGATCACCCCCAGCACCGGAGAACCGTTCACCGCGAGCCCGATGGAGACGCAGAACTCCGGTACCCCCTGAATGAACTCCCGGGTGCCGTCCAGCGGATCCACGATCCACACCCGGCTCCGGTCCAGCCTCCCGGCGTCGTCGGCGTCTTCCTCCGAGAGCCATGCGTCGCCCGGAAATCGCCCGGAGAGAATCTCGCGTATGGCCCGGTTGGCCATGAGATCGGCGGTGGTCACCGGATTACCACGGGACTTCTCCTTGACCCGGTAGTCGCCCCGGTAGAGCTCCGCGATGATGGCGCCCGCCTCCCTGGACGCCCGCTCCGCCGCCCGCAGTTCCTCCGCGAATGACTCCGGGACGCTCCCGTCCCTCCCTGGAGTCTCGCCCGATGCAACCGGGCTCGCCGACGCCTTTTCGGCGGGTGACTCCGGTCCGCTGGACAACGGTTGCTCCATGGGTTCATAATGCAGCCGTGTCATCTCTTTAAGTATAGCCGATACTCGGAAAATTCGCGAAAAGTGATACCCCCCGGACCCGCCACAAGGCCCAAGGCCGTCTTTCTGGACGCCGCCGGAACCCTCCTCGAATCCACCCGACCCGTCGCGGTCACCTATGCGGAACTGGCGCAACGGCACGGCAAGAGCGTTTCCTCCGAAGAGGTCTCGCGGCGTTTCCGCCACTGCTTCGCCACCGCGCCGCCCATGGCGTTCCCCGATTCGGACGGCCAACGGCTGGAGGCGATGGAACGGGCCTGGTGGCACGACGTCGTGTGGCGCATCTTCGAGCCTGCCGGACCGTTCCTTCGTTTCGAGGACTACTTCGACGAGCTCTTCTCCTACTTCGCCCGCACCGGCGCATGGGTGCTCTACGACGACGCGCGGGCGACCCTGGACACCCTGAAGAGACGCGGCCTGATCCTGGTCATGATCTCGAACTTCGACTCGCGGGTGCTGAAGATCATCCGCGGGCTGGGAATCGCGGACCACTTCGACTCGGTGTTCATCTCGAGCAGCGCCGGATTCGCCAAGCCCGAGGCCGGGATCTTCCACCTGGCGCTGGAACGCCACGACATCGCTCCGGACGAGGCCATGCACGTGGGTGACAGCCCGGAAACCGACGTCGAGGGGGCGTTGCGCGCCGGCGTCCGGCCCGTGCTGCTGGACCGGCACGGCAACGCCGAGCACGACGGCGCCATTCGCATCCGCGGGCTCCACGAGTTGATGAGCCTGCTATAGTCGTCTAAACCTTGGTGTCCCTGGATTCGAAATCGATCCGATATCTCACTGGAGGTCATATCATGGCAGTCATCGACGCAGACGCACACGTGCTGGAGACCAACCGGACCTGGGAGTACATGGAAGGAGCGGACAAGGCACACCGCCCGCAGATTGTGACTTCCACCAACGACGCCGGTGGCACCGGAGAGTACTGGCTGGTGGATGGGCGGCTTCACGCCAAGTCGGACAACGTCGGCCACGACACCCCGGCGGAATCCCGGGAGATGTCCGATATCGCGTCACGCCTGCGCCACATGGACGAGATGGACGTGTCCATGCAGGTGCTCTATCCCACCATCTTCCTGCGCCCGGTCACCGACAAGCCCGAGGTGGAGATGGCGCTTTTCAAGAGCTACAACCGCTGGCTTTGCGATATCTGGAAGGCCGGCCAGAACCGCCTGCGATGGGCCGCAATCCTGCCGCTGCTGAGCATGGACGAGGCGCTGAGGGAGTTGGAAGAGGTGCTGCAATACGGCGCCTGCGGCGTGTTCGTCCCGGGCCTCATCGGCGACCGGCGTCTCAGCGACCCCTACTTCGCCCCGCTGTACGAAGCCTTGAGTGACGCCAACGTGCCCCTCTGCGTGCACTCGGCTACCGGCAGCTTCACCCAGCACGACCTGTTCTTCGACGAGCCCGGTTTCAACAAGTTCAAGCTCGCCGTGGTGGGCTCATTCCACTCGGTGATCTGGGACCGTGTCCCGGAGCGGTTCCCGAGACTGCGAATCGGCTTCATCGAAGTCAGCGCACAATGGGTCCCCTACGTGTTTCACGACCTCGCCAAGCGCTTCAGACAGAAGCGCGGCATCGAGCTGTCCCGCAGCCTGCTCAAGGACAATCGCATCTTCGTCGCCTGTCAGACCGATGACGACCTCGACTACGTGCTGGAATACACCGGCGACGACACCATCATCATCGGCACGGACTACGGCCACAACGACACCTCCAGCGAGATCGCGGCACTGCAGAAGCTCAAGGACGACGGCAAGGTCAGTCCCGCGTCGGTGGCCAGGATCCTGGACGACAATCCCCGGGCCTTGTACGGCTTCCAGAACCAAGGCCTGAGATAAGGTGTAGGGGCGGGTTTGAAACCGGTCCCGGTCAAAAGGCGTCATCATGGCAGAGCGTGAGTTGAAATACGTCGGCAACAACACCCGCAGGGTCGATGGCGTCGACAAGGTCACGGGGCGGGCCAAGTACACCGGAGACCTGGAAATACCCGGCATGCTGTACGGCTGCGTCCTGCGCAGCCACCATCCCCACGCCCTCATCGAGAGCATCGACACCGCCGCGGCCGAGGGCCTTCCGGGCGTGGCCGGGGTCCTCACCGGCCGCGACGTGGCGGACCTGGATCCGCATTACAGCGGCCGCCCGCTGATCGCGTTGGAACGGGTCCGTTACGCGGGCGAACCGGTGGCGGTGGTCGCGGCCGAGGATCCCTTCACCGCGGAGCAGGCCGCGGCCGCCGTCGACGTGGTCTACCGGGAGCTGCCGTCCGCGGTGGGGCTCGACGAGGCATTGGCCCCGGAAGCGCCGCTGGTGCACGAGGACCGGAATGGCAACATCTGCGGACACGAGCAGGTGAGACGCGGCGACGCGGCGGAGGGCTTCGCCCGGTCCGACCGCGTCTTCGAGCACCACTTCACCTTCCCGATGATCTACCACTACACGATGGAGCCCCACGGCGTCATCGCCGACTACCGGGAGGACGGCATCACGCTGTGGTCGTCGGCGCAGCACCCGTTCCTGGTCCAGGCCGACCTGGCGCGCATCTTCGGGTTTCCCGCCAGCAAGGTCAGCCTCAACGTCCCCTACCTGGGCGGCGGCTTCGGCGGCAAGTCCTACGCCAAGATCGAGCCGCTGGTGACCGCGGCCTCGCGCAAGGTCGGGCGTCCGGTGCGGGTGTGCCTGTCGGTGACGGAGGCCATGCTCACGGTGCGGCGGCACAGCGCCAGGATACGCCTGAAGACCGGCGTCAGGCAGGACGGCACGATCATGGCGCGGGAGGCGGAAATCTACCTCGATACCGGCGCCTACATGGACAACGGCCCTCAGGTGGCGGGCCGGGCCGCCACCCGGATACTCGGGCCTTACAACATCCCCCACATTCACACCGATGCCTACGCGGTCTACACCCACAGCGGCGGCGCCGGTTCCTTTCGCTCCATCGGCGGGCCCCAGTCCATCTTCGCCGGCGAGAGCCAGATGAACATGATCGCCGCCGCCCTGGGCATGGATCCGGCGGAGCTCCGGCTCAAGAACCTGCTCAAGCGCGGCGAGGTGCTGCGGCCGGGACTGCGTCCGCTGGACGTGAACCTGACCGGCACGCTCAAGCGGCTGATCATGGCCAGCCGCTGGAAAAAGCGCGCGGGCAAGGCCGGAGCACCGGTGGGACTGGCCTGCGGCATGACCAACGCCGGCGGTCAACCCATCACCGTGGCCATGGTGCGGCTCCAGGCGGACGGCGCCGCCACCATCATGGCCGGCAGCACCGAGATGGGCCAAGGCGTCCGGACCGTGCTGTCGCAGTTCGTGGGCGAGGAGTTGCAGCTCCCGCTGGAACGGATTCGCATGTCCGGGGCCGACACCGCCGTCACGCCTTACGACCGCTCCACCGGCTCCAGCCGTTCCACCACCCTCATGGGCCGGGCGGTGCAGGCCGCGGCCCGGGACGTCAAGCGCCAGCTCCTGAAGATCGGCGCCGGGGTGTACGGCGTGAGGCCGAACCAGATCCGGCTGATGGACGGTGCGCTGGTGTGCGGCGAGGGCCGGCTGTCCT
Source organism: Binatia bacterium (assembly GCA_963422385.1). Classification (GTDB taxonomy): domain Bacteria; phylum Desulfobacterota; class Binatia; order UBA9968; family JAJDTQ01; genus JAJDTQ01. Next base: position 3,584,134 of record OY729432.1, read on the forward strand.
TCGCCGAGGTGCTGGAGAAACGGTTCGGCGCCGCCGCGGGCGAGCTCATCGGTACCGGCACCGTGGGACCCGAGATCATCAAGGACGTCCTGCCGGTGGTTTGGGAGGTGGGCATGGGCGCGGTGGAGCTGGATCTGGACCGGGAAACCGGCGCCATCTCGGTGGCCGACTACCTGTCCGTGGCCGACGTCGGCAAGGCCATCAATCCCATCCAGTGCGAGGGCCAGGAAGAAGGTGCGGCCATGATGGGGATCGGCCACGCCCTGTTCGAGCAGATGGTCTACGAAGGCGGCCAACTCATCAACTCCACGCTGGTGGACTACCGGATCCCCTCCTTCTCGGACGTGCCCCGTGGGTTCCACACCGTGCTGGTGGAGAACGGTGACGGACTCGGTCCCTACGGCAGCCGCGGCATGGGGGAAGGCGGCATCTTCTCGGTGGCGCCGGCCATCACCGGCGCCCTGGCCCATGCCACCGGGGCGCAGATCTGCGACCTGCCGTTGACACCGGAGCGGGTCTGGCGCTCATTGCGGGACGCCGACGGAAAGCACGGCGAATGAAGATCAAGGAACGTTTCGACCGGGAACGTCCGCTCCTCTCCTTCGAGTTCTTCCCGCCCAAGGATGACCGCGGCGTCGACGCGCTGTTCGAGACCGTCGCCAACCTCAAACCGCTGGGCCCGGCTTTCGTCTCCGTCACCTATGGTGCCGGCGGCAGCACCCGCGAAAAGACGGTCGCCATCACCCGAAGGATCAAGTGCGAAGCCGGCATCGAGGCCATGGCCCATCTCACCTGCGTAGGTCACAGCCGGGACGAGATCGGCCAGCTTCTGGAAGAATACGAGGACGCCGGCATCGAGAACATCATGGCGCTGCGAGGCGATCCGCCCCGCGGGGACAGTGAGTTCGTCCCGCATCCGCAGGGGTTCGCGCACGCCGATCAACTGATCGGGTATATCCGGCAACGGCAAGACTTCTGCATCGGCGGCGCCGGCTATCCCGAGGTGCATCCCGAGGCGCCCGGTCCCGAGGAGGACCTGCAGAATCTTAAACGAAAGGTCGATGCGGGCTGTGATTTCGTCGTGACCCAACTCTTCTTCGACGAGCGCGACTACTTCGACTTCGTGTCACGCGCGCGATCGGAACACATCGATACGCCCATCATCCCCGGCGTGATGCCCATCACCAACACCGCCCAGATCAAGCGCTTCACGCAGATGTGCGGAGCCCGGATCCCGGACGCCCTGCTGGCCAGGCTGGACGCCGCGGCCGGCGACCCGGAGGCGGTCATCGAGATCGGCATCGAGCACGCCACGCGACAGTGCCACGCCCTGCTCCAGGGCGGGGCGCCGGGCGTCCACTTCTATACCCTCAACCGCTCCCTGTCCACCCGGAAGATCGTCGCCAACCTGCGGGATGGTTGAACGAGAAAGGGCCGGGAGCTGACGCCCCCGGCCCTTTTTTCCAAAACCGAAACGAAGGTTAGCCTTCGATCACGTGGCGCCACTTGTCGAACACTTTCTGCTTGAGCTCGGGAGTCGACTCGGCCACGGGCGGAAAATCTTTCATCCACTCGAAGGGCCGGGTGGCGTCGATGATGGCGCGGGAGTTGAAGCCCTTCTTGCCCGGCTCGATACGCGGATCCAACGGCCCGCTCCAGCAGCGCCGCAGGATGTCGATGGAATCCACGGGATCGGAACGCGTGGCCAGGGCCCAGAGCACGTCAAAGGTCTTGGTGGGGTCGATATCGTCGTCCACCACGATGACGTAGCGTCCGAGGTACGCCCCCGCGTGCACCTGTGAGGCCACCATACCAGCCTGACGCGCGTGACCCGGATAGCGCTGCTTGATGGAGATGATGTTCAGCAGACGGCCGCCGCCCGCCTCGTGGCACCACACGCCCTTGACGTCGGGCACGCCGGCCTTCTCCACCTGATCCCAGATGAGGGCGGCCTTCACCATGCACTTCGCGATGGAGTAGTCCGAAGGCGGACGCCCGGGACGTGCCGCCGTGAGGATCGGGTCGTTACGATGGTAGATGCGCTGGACCCGGATCAACGGCTCCGGCCGGCTGTTGCTGGCGTAGTAGCCGGTCCACTCGCCGAACGGCCCTTCCGTCTTCCGCTCGTCGGGGTCCATGTAACCCTCGATGACGATCTCGGCGTGGGCCGGGAACGGCAGTCCGGTCACCTGCCCCTGGATGACGTCGATGGGAGCCCCCTTGAGCCCGCCGGCGTAGTCGTACTCGGATACGCCGTAGTCCACCTCGTTGCCGGACACCATGAACAGCACCGGGTCCTGGCCGACGCAGACGATGACCGGACACTTCTCGCCGCGGTCGAACCACTTGTCCCGCTGGATGCGGCCGTGCTTGCCGGGCGAGATGTAGACGTTCATGCTCTTCTCGTCCTGGACCATGCCGCGGTAGGTGCCGAAATTGACCCAACCCTCGTCCGGATCCTTGGTCACCACCAGGCAGCCGGTGCCGATGTAGCGCCCGCCGTCCAGCTCGTGGACGAACGGCACCGGGAACTTGAGCAGGTTGATGTCGTCGCCGGTGAGCACGTTCTCCATAACCGGGCCGGTCTCCACCACCCGATGCGGGATCGGATTGTGCTGCGAGATCTTCGTACGGGTGGCCCGCACCAGATCCAGATCCGTGAGGTCGATGGGCAGGCCCAGCGCCAGCGCCATGCGCTTGAACGACGCGTTCTGGGCGAACAGCACCCGGAATCCCTCGGGGTAATCCTTGATCTTGTCGTAAAGCACCGCGGGGACCGGACCCTTGCTCCCCTGGGCGATGAGCTCCGAGAGGGTTCCCATCTCCAGGTGCCAGTCCACCCCGTCGACCTTCTTCAGTTGCCCGAAGCTCTCGACGATCTCCAGCCACTCCCGCAAATCGGTGTAGCTCGGTGTTCCCTCGGCCCTGAACTCTTTCTCAGCGATTTTGGTTGCCTCTACTGCGACCATAGAATACTGGCTCCTTCCTTCAATTCTCTGTCGTCATTCCAAGGCGATATCTCAATGTTTATACCGGTCCGCGTCGAATATTGCCAACCCGTCGCATGAGGGGTGCAACGCAGGAATCGCCGGGGATTCGCTTGCTCGGACAGACTCCTAGTGTCGCGTTCCATAAATTCGCAAGATGACTTGCGGGACACGACACTAATCCCCCAGCATCGTCTCGTCCATTCCCTCCCTGTCGTCCGCGGGCAGTCCATTGCAGTTATCCCGGTCGAGAGTCAGATAGACGTCGGTTCCCACGGGTACCGCATTGGAGGGATGGGTATGCACGCGGATCGACTGCTCCCGAACCTTGACCTGGCAGTGATAGGCGTCGCCCATGAAGACGGCGTCGTGCAGCGTCCCGTGCAACACGTTCCGGCTTTGCGCCGGCGCCTCCGACGCCACGGTGATGTTTTCCGGGCGAATCGAGATCGCCGCGCTGGCGCCTTTTTCCATCGGCACCGCGGGAACGAACTCAAGCATGCCGAACTCGGTCTCCAATCGGCCAGGGTGGGAGTTGGCGCCCGCCTCCGCGACCTTTCCGTTGATAAGGTTGGTCAGACCCAGGAACGTGGCGGTGAACTTGCGCTTGGGCCTGGCATAGAGTTGGTGGGGCTCCCCCACCTCGATCAGCTTGCCGCCGTGCATGACCGCGATCTGATCCGAGATGGCCAAGGCTTCGGCCTGATCGTGAGTGACGTAGATGGTGGTGATGTTGACACGCCGCTGGAGCGCCTTGATCTCGAAGCGCATCTGCTCCCGCAGCTTGGCGTCGAGATTGCTGAGGGGCTCGTCCAGCAGCATGACCTTGGGCTCGTTGATCAGCGCCCTGGCGAAGGCCACCCGCTGTTGCTGTCCGCCGGACAGCTTGGGGGCCGGCCGATCCCCCAAGCCGCCCAGGCCGACGACTTTCAGGACCTCTTCCACCCGGGTACGGATCTCGGCCCTGGGGCGGCGCTGGATGGTCAGCGGATAGCCCACGTTCTCGGCAACGGTCATGTGGGGCCAGATGGCGTAGGACTGGAACACCATGCCGATGGGCCGGTGATTGGGCGGTACGTAGGCCCCGCCGGCGGAGTTGAACACCGGCTTCTCGTCGATGTCGATGACACCGCTATCCGGCCGCTCCAGCCCGGCGACGCAGCGCAGCGTGGTGGTCTTGCCACAGCCGCTGGGACCCAGGAAGGTGTAGAGCGAGCCCTCGGGGATGCTGAGCGAAACCCCCTTGAGTACGTGGACCCTCTCGGGCCCCTCCCCGAAGTATTTCTCGAGGCTATTGATCTCGACCATGACTCTGTCGTCGCTCACCGATCACCTCCGTCGCGTACGGGCTGATCGAGGGACCAACCATCCAGCGCACGCGCCAATCCGGCACTGGGATGAGCCACCTATTGCACACAAGCGGCTTGATTTCAACTTGAAAACCGTCGCACCGAGGGTTGATTTCACGCCTGTTTTTTCCTAACAACAACCTCTGTCGTACGGGTACGGTCGGGCGACGAGTCACAGCCACAGGCCGCCTCGCGGAACATCCGCTCATCCGACGCGAAGGGAGCACCCCATGAAAGCAGATCTGGTGATCAAGAACGGCACGGTCGTGACGCCCGAGAACACCTTTGACGGCGGGGTGGCCATCCACGACGAGAAATTCGTGGCCATCGGCACCAACGGCTCGCTTCCCGAAGGCTTCCGGGAGATCGACGCCAGGGGCAAGCACATCCTGCCCGGGCTGATTGACGGCCACGTCCACTTCCGCGAGCCCGGCATGACCCACAAGGAGGATTTCGGCACCGGCTCCCGCGCGGCCATCGCCGGCGGCATCACCTGCGTGGTGGAAATGCCAAACACGATCCCGCCGGTGACGCACCCCGAGCAGGTAGAGGAAAAGAAGGTGCTGGCCGAGGAGAAGTCCCTTGTGGATTTCGCACTCCTCGGCGTGATCGTGCAGACCAACGCCGACCAGATCCTGCCCATGGCCCGGGCCGGCGCGGCCGGATACAAGATCTTCTTCGGCGAGACCATCGGCAACCTGCCCTTCCCGGATGACGGCGTGTGCCAGGACGTGTTCCGGAACATCACCGAGTCCCGGCTGCCACTGTGCATCCACGCCGAGAACCGGCAGATCATGTACCACCACCTGAACCGCATCAAGGAGGAAGGCAAGACCGACCCGGTCCATTGGGAGTCCACCCGGCCGTATCTGTGCGAGGCCGAATCGGTGCACCATGCCCTCTTCTTTGCCGAGACCTTCGGCACCAAGCTTCATGTCCTGCACATGAGTTCCAGGCAGGCCGCCGGACTCGTCCGGGACGCCAAGGCCCGGGGGCTGCGGGTCACCGCCGAAACCGGTCCCCACTACCTGCTGCGACAGCCCAGCGACATGAACAAGGTGGGCCCGTTGCTCAAGATGAACCCGCCGGTGCGGACCCGGGACCACGGGGAGGCACTGTGGGACGGCCTGCTCAACGGATACGTGGACATGATCGCCACCGATCATTCACCCCACACCCTGGAAGAGAAAGGCGCCGACATCGAGGGCAACATGCTGAAGCCGGCCATCTGGGACTGCATCTCCGGATTCTGCGGCGTGGAGACCGGCGTCCCGCTGATGCTGACGGAGGTCAACAAGGGCCGCATGAGCCTTAACCATTACGTGAAGCTGGCATCGGAAAACCCCGCAAAAGTCTGGCAACTCTACCCCCGGAAAGGCGCGCTTCGGGTCGGCTCCGACGGCGACGTGACCATCGTCGACATGGACAAGGAAACCGCCATCGACATCACCAGGCTGCACAGCAAGAACAACCCCTCGCCGTGGCACGACTGGAAGATCAAGGGGACCCCCGTGATGGCCATCGTCCGCGGCCACGTGCAGATGCAGGACGGCGAGCCCGTGGGCGAGGCCATCGGCCGGATGGTAGTGCCGACACCGGACTGATGCCGCAAGGGTGGGACGCCACGGTCGGTGATCCCGCGCGACAACTGGCAGGGGCGGGTTTCAAACCCGCCCCTGTGACGGCCGCCCAGCAAAATACCGGCAGGGAGAAACATGAAACGCACTGAGCCGCTGGAATTCCATCAGCCCACGAGCCTTGCGGAAGCCACCCGGATCATGCGGGAAGGCGGGCCCGGAGGCCATTTTCTGGCGGGTGGCACCGACCTCGTCATCGCCATGAAGGAAAAGGGACTGGTGCCCAGGTATGTAGTAGACCTCAAGCGGATACCGTCGCTGTCGGGGATTCGCCAAGAGGCCGACGGCGGCATCACCATTAGCGCCCTGACCACCCTGCGGGAGGTGGAGTCATCTCCTCTCATCGTCGGACGTTATCCATTCCTGGCCCGGAGTGCCGCGGAGGTGGGCTCCATCCAGATTCGCAACCGCGCTACCATCGGAGGCAACATGGCCAACGCCACGCCGTCGGCGGACGTGGCCCCGGCACTGTTGGCGCTGGACGCCAGGGCCAGGCTGGAGGGTGCCGGCGGCGAACGGGTCATGGAGCTCAAGGACTTTTTCCGCGGGCCGGGGCAGACCGTGGCCGAGACCGGTGACATCCTCACGGAGATCTCCATCCCACCCCAGGACCCCCGGCTTGCCGGCGAGTACATCAAGTTCTCGCCGCGGGACATGATGGATCTCGCGTACATCGGCGTGGCCGTGACGCTGACCCTGGCCGGGGCCGACCGGCGGTGCGAATCCGTAGCCATCGCCCTCGGCGCAGTCTCCCCCACCCCCATGCGGGCGCCCGGGGCCGAAGCCGTGCTCCAGGGGCAGGTGCTGACCGAGGAGTTGGCGGAACAGGCCGGTCGCCAGGCATCCGAGGAATGCAGCCCCATCAGCGACGTGCGATCCTCCGCCGAGTACCGCAGAGCCATGGTACGCGTGAACACCAAACGGGCACTGCTCAACGCTGCCGCGGGAAGCGGCCCGGCGCCGTGGACCAGCCGGCGGGACCGGCGCTACGCCTGGGAGCCTGTACCGGCCAGCCGTGCCGGCGCGGACGGGTTGGCAACCCGGCCCTGGAAGGAGCTTGAGAACCCATGAGCCAACCCATTGAATTTACGTTGAATGGAAAGCCCACGTCGGTGAAGGCGCCGGCGCACCGCCTGCTGCTGGACCTGCTCCGGGACGAGATCGGTCTGACCGGCACCAAGGAGGGTTGCGGCACCGGTGACTGCGGCGCCTGCACGGTCTACCTCAACGGCCAACCGGTCAACTCCTGCCTGGTGCTGTCGGGCGAGCTCAACCAGGCCGATATCGTGACCATCGAAGGGCTCGGGGACGGCGACGCCTACCACCCCATCCAGGCGGCGTTCATCGCCGACGGCGGCGCCCAATGCGGCTACTGCACTCCCGGCATGCTGATGATGGCCAAGTCGTTCCTGGAGGAGAACCCGGACCCCACGGACGACGAGATCCGCTTCGCCCTCTCGGGCAACCTGTGCCGCTGCACCGGATACGTGAAGATCGTGGAGGCGGTCCGGGACGCCGCGGCCGAGCTCCGGCAGCGCGCCGGCAAAGGACAGGACCATGAGTGAGCTCCAGGTAGTCGGCCATCCGGTCACCCGCGTCGACGTGGACGACAAGATCACGGGCGCGGCCACCTACGGATACGATCTGGTACTGCCGGACATGCTCCACGGCAAGGTCCTGTTCAGTCCCCGGCCTCACGCGCGCATCGTCAGCATCGACCTGGAGAAGGCGCGGCGACATCCGGGAGTCGTATGTGCCATTTCCGGCGGCGACGTACCATGGACCCACGGCGAGTCCGTCAAGGACAAGCCCTTCCTGGCCCAGGGCAAGGTGCGCTACATCGGCGAGCCCGTAGCCGCGGTGGCCGCGGTGGACGAGGACACGGCCCAGGCGGCGGTGAAGCTCATCGAGGTGGAGTACGAGGACCTGCCCGCCTACTTCACGCCCGAAGAGGCATGCCAGCCCGGCGCCGTGGCCATTCACGAGGAGTTCGAGGGCTATCGCAAGGCCCCTTTCATCGTCGGCGCGCCCATGCCCAACGTGTGCGAGCACTTCAAGCTGCGCACCGGGGATACCGACCAAGGGTTCCGGCAGTCGGACCTCGTGCTGGAGGAAAGCTACTACGTGCCGGTCATCCAGCACGCGGCCATGGAGCCCCATTCGGCCCATGCCCAGGTGGACCCCGAGACCGGACGGATCACCGTCTGGGTAGCCAACGACGCGCCCTTCCGGGCGCTGACCGAGGTGGCCGAGGCCCTGGGCCTGCCCCAGGAGAAGATCCGCCTCATCAACCCGCTCCAGGGCGGCGGCTTCGGCTCCAAGGGCGGCCTCAAGCTGGAGCCCATCGCCATGGGACTGGCGTTCCACACGGGCGGGCGGCCGGTGCGGGTGAAGTTCAACCGCGAAGAGACCTTCATCTCGACGCTGGTGCGCCATGAAGCCACGGTGCGCGTCAAGAGCGGCGTCAAGAACGACGGCACTCTGATGGCCCGGCACATGACCCTGTACTGGGGCGGCGGCGCCTACGCCGAGAAGAGCCCCACGGTGTGCATCCGCGGCAGCCTCCCCTCTCCGGGCCCCTACCGCATCCCCCACGTCCACGTGGACGGTTACGCCGTGTACACCAACAAGCCCGTGGCCGGGGCCTTTCGCGGCTACGGCATCCCGCAGGGCGCCTGGGCCACCGAGCAGCACATGGACGAGCTGGCCCGCCGGCTGGCCATGGACCCCCTGGAGTTTCGGCTGAAGAACGTCTTCGTGGACGGCGACGTGGCCTACTGGGGCGAGAAACTACACAGCGTCGGGCTGACCGAGACCCTGACCAGGGCGGCCGCCGCCATCGACTGGGACAAGCCGCGACCCGCAGGGGTCGGACGGGGGTTGGCGTGCATCTCCAAGCCCACCCGGTCGCCCACCACCTCCAAGGCCGGCGTGTTGGTGGATACGAACGGCCAGGTCACGGTGCTGGCCGGAACCGTGGAGATCGGCCAGGGATGCAGCACCATCCTGTCGCAGGTGGCGGCGGAAGAGCTGCGGGTGCCCATCGAGCAGGTCCGGGTGGCGCCCCTGGACACCGACGTCATCCCCTTCGACGCTTCCACGACGTCCAGCCGCAGCACCTACCACATGGGCAACGCCGTGCGTGGAGCCGCCGTTCACGCCCGCGAGCAACTTCTGGAAATGGCCGGTCCGATGCTCGAAGGGAAGCAGGAAGAGCTGGTGCTGTCCGACGGCAAGGTGCATCTCAAGGACCATGACGAAATCGCCCTGACCTTCGGGGAGATGGTCCGGCGCAAGCTGGGGGCCGACGCGGTGCTGCGGGGAGACGCCTCCTACACCTACGAGATCGGCAAGGACCTGGACCTGGAAACGGGACACAGCGACCACGCGTCGGCGTTCTACATGTACGCCACCCAGGCCGCGGAGGCTTCGGTGGACGAGGAGACCGGGCGGGTCCGGCTGCACCGGTTGTCCGCGGCCCACGACGTGGGCAAGGCCATCAACCCGCTCAACTGCGCGGCGCAGATCGAAGGCGGCGTGGCCATGGGCATCGGCGCGGCACTGCACGAGAACCTGGTCATCGACGAGAACGGCAAGGTGCGGAACCCCTCGTTCCTGGACTACCACCTGGTGACGTCGCTGGACGTGCCCGAGATCATTCCCATCATCGTCGAGTGTGCCGAACCCGAGGGACCCTACGGCGCCAAGGGGCTGGGTGAGCCGGGCCTCGCGCCTACCCCCGCGGCCATCGGCAACGCGGTGGCGGACGCCATCAAGTCCCGTATCCGCGAGCTTCCCCTGACCCCGGAGCGGGTGTTCTGGGCCCTGGAGGAGCGCGACGGGAAGTAGGTCATGACCAGGATTCCGGTCGTCATCCTCACGGGCTTTCTTGGGGCCGGCAAGACCACCCTGCTGAACCGCATCCTCACCGCGCCTCACGGCCGCCGCATCGCCGTGGTCATCAACGAGTTCGGGGAGGTGGGCATCGACCACCACCTCATCGTCGCCTCGGAAGAGGAAATCTTCCAGATGAACAACGGCTGCATCTGCTGCACGGTCCAGGGCGACCTGCTGCGGGTGCTGCTACAGCTCCTGGAACGGCGGGATACCTTCGACTACCTGGTGGTGGAGACCTCCGGCCTCGCGGATCCCACGGTCATCGTCCAGACCCTGCTGCTGGACGAACGGATCCGCCGGGACTTCGAGCTCCAGGCCGTGGTGACGGTGGCGGACGGCATGCACGTCGAGCAGCAACTCGCCGCCCACCACGAGGCCCGCGAGCAGGTCGCCTGCGCGGACGTCATCCTGCTGAACAAGACCGACCTCATCACGCCGGAGGAAGCGGAGGCGCTGGCGGCCTGGCTCGGAGAGATGAACCCCACCGCACGGGTGACCCCGACCCGGAATGCCGAGGTGGACATCGGCGAGTTGCTGGAGATGCGGGCCTTCGACCTGGAGGCCCGGCGCCACGCGGTGGAGAACGGCCATCACCACGAGCATCAGGCTTCGGTCCGGACCGTCTCCTTCGTGCAGTCCGGGGACCTCGACAAGACCCGCCTGAGCCACTGGTTCCGCTCGATGCTGGCGGAGAAAGGGCCCGATATCCTGCGCATGAAGGGCATCCTCAACATGCACGGCGACTCCCACCAGTTCGTGTTCCACGGCGTCCACGGCATGTTCGAGGGGCGATTGGGACGGGAATGGGAAAAGGATGAGGAACGGCTCAACCGGCTGGTGTTCATCGGCCGGGATCTCGACGGCGAGGCGCTGCGGAGCGGGCTCAAGACCTGCCTCCGCTCGGAGGACGAAGCCGCCACGGACGGCGATCTGGATATCTATCGCGACGTGTCTTCCTTCACCCTGGACCAGATCCGCATCTGGGTCCGGCAGGCGCTGGAGTTCCCGTCCAAGACCCCCATCACCGTCAAGGAGGTCCCCTGCGTCAAGCCGGGCTGCCCCCCCATCGAGACCGCCATCATGGTGTTCCTGGAAGCGGAACCGCCGCGTTTCTACAAGATCCAGAAGACCATCAACGAGGTTAACTTCGACAGCGTCTATAACCTGATCGAGAATCCCATGCCGTGCTGCTAGTGTCGTGGGCGGACGTTGCTCTGAAGGAATCCGTGTAGCTTTCGCCGGCCGCGACTACAACTCGCGACGGCCATCGAGGGCTTCGCCCAAGGTACCGGCATCGGTGTACTCGATCTCTCCGCCCATGGGCAGGCCGCGGGCAATGCGGGTGATGCGAATTTCAAGGGGCTTGATTATCTTGGCGAGGTAGAGGGCGGTAGCGTCCCCTGCCCTGGTGGCGTTGGTGGCGACGATGATTTCGGCGGGGAGATTAGCGCGGATCCGCGCCATGAGCTCCTTGATCTTCAGCGCGTCGGGTCCGACCCCGTTGAGCGGGAAGATGGCGCCGTGGAGCACGTGGTAGAGGCCCTTGTACTCCCCGGAACGCTCCACCGCCATGAGGTCCGACGGCTCCTCCACCACACAGATGGTGTGGTTGTCACGGCCGGGGTCACGGCACACCCTGCAAGGCGCGACCTCCTCCGTTCCCGCGGGTATTTCACTCAGGCCGAAGCATTGGGGGCAAAGGCCCATCTCCCGCTTCAGCCTGTCCATGCTTCCGGCCAGCGCCAGCACCGACTCCTTCCCTTCCTTCAGCAGGTAAAAGGCCAAGCGGCCGGCGGTCTTCTCCCCGATGCCGGGAAGCCTGGAAAGCTGCTCGACCACCCGTGCCAGCGGCGCGGGATACCCGGTCATGGCATCAGCCCGGGGATCTTGAACCCTCCCGTGAGCTTGCTCATCTCCTCCGAGGCCATTTCACGGGCGCGCATGAGGCCCTCGTTGACGGCGGCGCGCACCAGATCCTCCAGCATCTCCACTTCCTCCGGATCGATGACACTGGGGTCCACCTTGATGGAAGCAAGCGTGAACTGGCCGTTGACGGTGACCCGGACCATGCCGCCGCCCGAGGCGGCTTCCACCGTCTTCTTCGCCAGCTCCTCCTGGATCCTGGCAAGCTTCGCCTGCATCTCACGGGCCTGCTTCATGAGGCCGCCCATGCCGCCCAAACCCTCACTCATAGACTGCTCCCTTCAGCGGGTACGCTACTTCACCGTACCCCCGAAAATCCTTGCCGCCTCGCCGATGATGTCCCCGGCGCTCTCCTGGTCCGAATCCGACGGGTCTTCGGAGCCGCCCGCCCCTTCCGGCGGCAACACCATCGTCACGGTCATCTCCCGTCCGAAGAAACGCTCGAGAAACCGTTCCAGGAGAGCCATGTTCTCCCGATCCTGCAGATAGCTCCGGTACAGCCCTTCGAGGCCCAGCTTGAGACCGCCCCCGGAGATCTCCAGAAGCCTGCCGTGCAGCAGGTACGATGCCAGAACCCGCTGTTCACCGGCGACGAAATCCAGGAACCGTTTCCATGCAGCGGGGCTTGGTTCCGGCGCCGCGGGTTCTGTCTCCATCGGCGGAGCCGGAGGCGCCTGATCCGGAGCGGCATGGTCCGCTTCTTCGTTGCGGTCCGGTGAAGGTTCCCGGAGCGGATCCGCTTCCCGCGGCGGTTCGGACTCATGGGCCGGCCCGGTCTTCTCCAGTCTCTGTTCGAGCCGCCGCAGCTCTTCAATGGCATCGGTGATGTTCACGGTGCGAGGCATGGTCGCCACCCGCACCAGAGATACCTCCAGATCGAACCTGGGATAAGGTGAACGGGCCACGGTCTCATCGCCCTGCACCACGAATCGATAGTAGCCGATGAGGGTCTCAGGGTCCACGGACGCCACCTGGTCGCGCAGCAGGGAGACTTCCTCGTCGGTCAGGTCCATCAGACGTCGGGACCCGCCCCCTTCTCCGGCATCCGGGACCGTGTCCGTCCCGCGGTTCATCAGACGGACGACAAGAAGGTTGCGGAAGTGCTCCACCAACTCCCGCGAGAGAGCGGCAAGGTCCACCCCGTGAGTGGCCACTTCGGCGACCAACCGGAGACACGCCGCGGCATCCCCCGCGATCACCGCCGCCGAGATCTCGTAGAGCACCCGCCGCTCGGCCACGCCCAGAATGTCCCGCAGCAGCGGCTCGTCCACGGCGCCGCCCTCCGCCGCGGGTTCCACGAACGAGAGCACCTGCTCCAGCAGCGACTGTGCGTCGCGCATGCTGCCTTGGGCCGCGCGGCTCATCAACGTCAGCGCACCGTCGGTGACGTTCAGGCCCTCCACGTCCGCGACCCGCCGCAACCGCTCGTGGATGTCGTGGACCCCAATGCGGCGGAAATCGAACCGCTGGCAGCGTGACAGAATGGTTTCCGGAAGGCGGTGGACCTCGGTGGTGGCAAGGATGAACTTGGCAAACGGCGGCGGCTCCTCCAGGGTCTTGAGAAGAGCGTTGAAGGCGTCCCGGGTAACCTGGTGGACCTCATCGATGATGTACACCTTGAAACGCGCCGCGGCCGGTTGATAGCGCACGTTCTCGATGATCTGCCGCACCTCGTCGATGCCCCGGTTCGAGGCGCCGTCGATCTCGTAGACGTCCAGGGACCGGGCCTCGTTGATCTCCCTGCAACGAACGCACTCGTTGCAAGGCGTAGGTGTGGGTCCGTCGAGACAATTCAGAGCCTTGGCCAGAATGCGCGCGGCGCTGGTCTTGCCCACGCCGCGGACTCCGGTGAACAGGTAGCAATGGGCGATGCGGCCGCTCCGGATGGCGTTGGTGAGCACACGGGCGATGTGCTGCTGCCCCACCATGTCCGCAAAGCTTTGCGGGCGCCACTTACGGGCCAGAACGAGATAAGACATGACGTTAAGGGCCGCCCCGAGTGTTCCCCGCGGGCCTTCAAGCCGCCATCAGGAAGTGATTTTCACCGCGATGCCGCACGCGCGACGGGATGCTCATTGCCGACAGCCAAGCTTCCCCGTGACACAGGGGCGGTCCGCTACCGCTGCTTCCTTCCGGACCTGACGGGGTTTGCGGGACCCACTTGCACGGGACCCGACTGCCGGCAATCAACATCCCGGCCGCTATGTCTCGACTCGGCGGGACCCTGTATTTAACAGTTTTTGCCTCGTAGGCCAACGAACCGCGTGTGGCTCACGGACCGTCGCCCTTCCCGCTACGCCATGCGACACCACCGTTTCTCCGTCGGGCATCCAACTGCCACTCTGTCAGCATACCACGGACGGTTAACGGATAAAGTGTGGGACAGGGAATGGGCGGGAGTAAAAATCTCATTATTGTCGGATAGTTACAAGGACGGTATGGCGGAGAGGGAGGGATTCGAACCCCCGTTACCCGTAGGTAAACCTGATTTCGAGTCAGGCGCCTTCAACCGGACTCGGCCACCTCTCCCCAAGCGGTTGAACCTTCAGATTAGCATGGCATTCCAGGCTTTGGAACACGGAACCCTTGCGCGGGCCATCCCGTCGCCGCGCCCCGTTTGCGTCCACCCTACGCTAAGTGCTACGCCGTTGAGAACCACTCGCTGCAGCTTCTCCACGCGCATGAAAAACCGGGTCATATACCTGCTCGGCCCCGAGCACATCGAGTTGCGGGAAGAGCCCGTGCCCACACCCCGCGAGGGGGAGATCCTGGTGCGGATTCGGGCGGCTACCACCTGCGGGACGGACGTGAAGGTGTTCCGGCGGGGCGGGCATCCGCGGATGCTGCAAGTGCCGACGCCGTTCGGGCACGAGTTCGCGGGGTCGGTGGAGGAACTAGGTCCGGGGGTGACCGGGTACCAACCGGGAGACCGCGTGGTGGTGGCCAACTCGGTACCCTGCGGCCGGTGCGCGTACTGCAAAGCCCGTCGCGACAACCTGTGTAGCGACCTTCTGTACCTCAACGGCGCGTTTGCGGAGTACATCCTGATTCCCCGACGGTTTGTCCAGGCCAGCACGCATCGTTTCGACGGCGACCTTCCCTACGAGGTCGCCGCGCTGGTGGAGCCGCTGGCCTGCGTCGTGCACGGAGTGGACGCCTGCGGGCTCGGGGACGGCGCCGAAGTCCTGGTCTATGGAGCCGGACCCATCGGTCTCTTGCTGACGGCTGTGCTGGCGGTTCGAGGCCACGGCGTCGCGGCTGCGGATCCCAACCCGAGCAGGCTGGAGGTGGCACGGGTTCTCGGCGCCCGGGACACGGTGGCGGTATCCCGAGGCGGCGGCGACGCCGACCGCCTTCGATCCCGTTCACCGGACGGAGACGGCTTCGACTGCGCCATTGACGCCACCGGCGTACCCGCGGTCTGGCAGGACGCCGTGACGTGCGTTCGGCCCGGCGGCGTCGTGAACCTCTTTGGAGGCTGTCCGCCGGGTACGCGGATTTCCCTGGACACCACATTCATTCACTACAATGAGATCACCATCAAGGGCGTCTACCATCATCGCCCGGCCACGGTTTTACGGGCCCTGGAGATGTTGATGCGGAAGGAGTTGGACCTGCGGCCCCTGCTGTCGGCCGAGGTGCCCCTGGACGACCTGGAGAAAGCCCTGCGGTCGATGATGGACAAGAAGGCCTTGAAGGTGGTGGTCCGGCCCTGAACCCGTCAGACCACACGACGCCGCAGGTACGCGCTCAGGTAGTCCACCCCCGTCACCAGGATATAGAGCGCCAACAGCAGCGTCAGGAGTTGCTGCTCGAGGAACAGGCTCATGGCGACGTGGATCCGTTGACCCAATCCGCCGGCGCCGACGAAACCGAGCACCGCGGCCACGCGGATGTTCACCTCCCAGCGATACAGGGTGTAGGAGACGAACTGGGGCAGGACCTGCGGCAGGATGCCGTAGAACAGGATCTGAATCTTGCCGGCGCCGGTGGACTGCAGGGACTCGATGGGCTGCAAGTCCACGTCCTCCAGCACCTCCGCGAACAGCTTCCCCAGCACGCCGCCGGTGTGGACCCCCAGGGCCAGCACGCCGGGAAAGGGGCCCAGACCCACCAGGAAGACGAAGACCAGCGCCCACAGCATCTCGGGGATGGTGCGCAGGAAGTTGAGAATGGCCTTGGCGGTCAGATACGGGATGCGCCGCAGCAGGATCCGATGACGCCGGGATTCCATCTCGTAGAGCAGCCCGGCGTATACCAGGTTGCGCGAGCCCAGGAAGGCCAGCGACAGCGCGATGACCACGGACAGCAGGGTGCCGATCAACGAGATGGCGAGGGTTTCCCACGCACCGGCGAGCGCATCGGCCACCACCTTGCCGGAGAGGTCCGGGGGAAACAGGCGCTCGACGTATTCGACGATGGCGCCGCCGCCTTCGGCGCTGAACAGCATGCCGAGGTTGATCTCGGACCCCTGATAACTCCAGACAAAGAGCGCCCCCAGCAACACCAGCAGCAGATACGTGGACAACCGCGTGCGGTCGCGGACCCTCAGGGCAGACAGGTCAACCGGAGTCGTGGCGGGACGGTTCATAGCAGCGACCGTACCTTGGCGCTGATGTAGTCCGCTCCCGCCACCAGCGAAAAAAGAATAACCAGCAGCGTGGTCACCTCATGGAAGTTGAACATCCGGATGGAGATCTCGATTTGCTGGCCGATGCCTCCGGCGCCCACGAGGCCCAGGATGGCCGAGGTCCGTACCGCGCATTCCCAGCGATACAACGTGTAGGAGGTGATGTTGGGCAGCACCTGCGGGAACCAGCCGTAGAAGAAGATCTGCAGCCGTCCGGCGCCGGTGGACTGGATGGCCTCCAGCGGCCGTTCGTTCACCGACTCGAAGATCTCGGAATACACCTTGCCCAGCATCCCACCGTAGGCGACGCCGATGGCCAGCACTCCCGGAAACGGCCCCAGGCCCACGGCGCGCACGAACATGAAGGCCCAGACGAACTCCGGAATACAGCGGAACAGGCTCAGCAGGCCCCGGGCAAGGCTGTAGAAACAGACCTTGAGGCCGTGTCTCATGCCGAAGCCCCTGTACTCGGTCTCATGGAGGAGGCCCTGGAAGCTGAAGGTGCTGGTGGCCAGCAACCCGAGAGGAAATCCGATCAACACCGCGATCAGCGTCCCCATCACCGAGATCTGGATGGTCTCGAGGGTGGGCCGGATCATCAGTTCGAGGAAGTCCCGTGACAGCTCGGGCGGATACATGCCGGTGACGAACTTCCACACGTGTTCCCTGCCACGGGCTTCGAAGAAGAAACCCGGGTTCACCTCGGCACGGCGCCAGCTATCCACCAGCAGGAGGAGGAACAGCCCGCCGAATACGTAGGGGAAGATCGACCGCGACCCCAGTGTCCCTGTCCTGGAGTTGAAGCGAGAGGACACCGGGCTAGACCGCGACCCGCTGATGCTCCGGTTCCTGAAAGGAGCCGTCAGCGCCGGGTTCCGAAGCATGGCCGGAATAGAGCTCTTGCAGAAGCTCCGGAGTCACTTGGGCGGCGGCGGTGTCGAACAGCTTGACTCCCGCCTTCATGCCGACGACCCTGGGGAAATGTGACAGCGCCAGATCGGTGCTGTGGAGGTTCACCAGCAGCGTCTTGCGGGTGTCGTCGCTGACGGCGATGAGCAGCTTGATGATGTTTTCGGCCAGGGATGGATCCACGGATGACACCGGCTCGTCCGCAAGGATCACGTCCGGATCCTGCATCAACACTCGGGCGATGGCCACGCGCTGCTGCTGGCCGCCGGAGAGTTCATCCGTGCGGCTGAAGAGCTTCTCGCCGATACCCACGTCGGCCAGTGCGCGGTAGGCGGTCTCCAGTCGGGACGGCCGCGCCAACGAGGCCAGGGAACCGAGCAGGGACCAGCTCCCCAACCGGCCGGACAGCACATTGTGGACCACCCGCAGGCGCGGCACCAGATTGTGCTGCTGGTAGATGGTGCCGATGCGCCGCCGCATCTCCCGCAGCCGCCGGCCATACAGCTCGGCCACATCCTGACCACCGATACGAAGCAGTCCGGAGGTGGGCCGGAGGGTACAATTGAGCATGCGGAAAAGCGTGGTCTTCCCGGCCCCGCTGGGCCCGATGAGCGCCACACGCTCGCCTTGGGCGACCTTCAGATCGAGCCCTTCCAACGCCGTCTGCCCGCGCCCGAACACCTTGCGGACGCCTTCCAGGTGATATTGTTGCGAACGCGTCAATCGACCTTCAGCATGCCCGCGGCAATGGCCGCCTTCTTGATGCCGTCCCAATCCGAGTCCTTGGCCGGAATGAATTTCCGGGTGCGTTGAAGGTCCATGATCTTCTTGTGCCGCGGGTTCGAGTATTCCAGCTTCAGCAGCGCCTGCTTGAACTTCTCCCGGATCTCCCGGGGCACGCCACCCCGGGCCACCCACACGTAGTCCACGTACGGCGGGGTGGTCCAGAACACGCGGGTCTTCCCGGTATCGATCTTCTTCTTTTCGACCAGCTTCCTCCACACCAGAAAGTTGAGGGCGCCGGCGTCCACCTGCCCCGCCTCCACCCAGGCCGCGGTGGCGTCGTGGGCGCCGCTGAAGCCGAACTTCCTGAAGTCCCGCTCCGGCTCGATCCCGGCCGCCTTCAGAAAGTAACGCGGCATGAGGTGTCCGGAGGTGGAGCTCACGCTGCCGAACGCAAAGGTCCTGCCCTTCAGGTCCACGAGGGTCTTGATGCCGGAATCGGTGCGCGTGACGAAAAGGCTCTTGAAGCTCGCGTCCTCCTCTCGCATGGCCAACCGCGTGGCGCCCTTCGCCCGCTGCGTCGCCTGTACCGAGGTGAAGCCGCCGTACCAGACGATGTCCAGCCGATCGGCGGCCAGTCCCTCCACCGTGGCCGCATAGTCCACCACCGGAACGAACTTGACCTGGACCCCTACCTCCCTGGCGATGTAATCGGCGAAGGGCTTGTACTTGCGCAACAACTCCTGCGGGTCCTCGTCGGGGATCGCGGAAACCCGTAACGTGTCCGCAACGCCAACCCCGCCTGACAAACAGGCAACCAACACCGCCAAGCAAAGCAGCCAAGCCGGTCTGCGTTTCATTGAAGCCTCCTCGAGCAGGTATTCCGGCAAGTGGATATCAAAACAACCTATATGTCAAATAGGGTTTGGCTATAGTGCGTGCCCGGCCATAGACGTGGCTGCCGGAACCCGGCCCAGGAACTGCACGAACGCCCGTGGCACCGGCGCCAGGGGCCGGTCGCGGTGGGTCACCCGATAGAAAGGCCGCACCAGGTCGAGACCCTGGATGCGAACCTCCCTGATCAAGCCATGCTGGACCTCGCGCCGGATCGTCGCCCGGGAGAGGATGGAGAACCCGAGCCCCTCCATGAGCGCCTCCTTGACCGCCGCGGTGCTCCCGAGCTCCATCCCGACCTTGAGGAGCCGTTGCGGGTCGTGGCCGCCCTTGACCACGAACTGCTGGAACGAACGCAGTGTGCCGGACCCGGCCTCCCGGGCAATGAAAGGGTGCTTGCCCAGGTCCTGGAGAGCGAGCTGCTTCTGCCCCGCCCAAGGGTGGTTCGCGGGCACCGCCACGACCATCTCGTCCTGCCACGTCTTGCGATAGCTGAGCCGGCGCTCATGGGTCCGGAACCCCGTGAAGCCCAGTTCCACGGTGCCGTCGAGGATCGCACCCACGATCGTCGCCGAATCACCGATGCGGAGCACCGGCCGCACGTCCGGAAAGCGCGCCACGAAGCTTCCCAGCATCCCCGGCAGAATGTATTCCCCCGGGACATTGCTGCCACCCACCCGGAGCTGCCCCTCCACCTTTCCCTGGATGCGCTCCAGCGCGGCCAGCGTCTGGTTTTTCAACTTCAGCACGGCGCCGGCCTGCTCGTAAAGAAGCCATCCGGCAGGGGTGAGATCGAATTTGCCCCCGAACCGCGTAAACAGCCTGGAGCCCAGTTGCTGTTCGAGAGTCCGGATATGGGCGGTCACCGTGGGCTGTCGGAGGGAGAAATGCTCCGCCGCCAGCGAGAAGCTGTGGAGCTCCGCCACCCAATAAAAGATCTCGAGCTTGCGGAGGTCCAGGTCCCTGGAAGCCTTGGTCATGATCTCTTTCCTCGTCCATCGTGCGGTCGGAGCCCATTGCCATGGAGCACCAACCCGGATACGGTAATCATGAAGATGAAGATATCGCCCCTCGATGACTTCCACAAAGGGAACCGTGCGGTCTTTCTCGAACGAGAGGGATGGAACCTGCCGGCCCACTTCGGCGACCCCGCCGCGGAATACGACGCCGTGCGTTCCGGCGCCGGCTGGCTCGATCTGGCGGACCGGGCCATCCTCTCCGTCACCGGACCGGACGGCGCCGAGTGGCTCCAGGGAATGTTGTCCAACGACGTCAAGGCGCTGGACGCGGGCGACGGCGTACCGGCCGCGGTGTTGAACATCCAGGGCAGGATCCTGGCGGACGTCAGGGTGTTCCGTACCGACGACGCGTTTCTCCTGGACTTGAGCGAGCCCCTCGTACCGGGCGTCCTGGAACACCTGGACCGCTACCTGATCGCGGACGAGGTGGAGATCTCCGACCTCTCCGGCGCCCTCGCCATGCTGTCCATTCAGGGGCCGCGGGCGGAAACGGCCCTGTCCGCACTCCTGGATGCGGGCTCACTGCCCGCGAAGAACCTGTCCCATGGGGACTTCGCAATCGCCGGCGACAGAGTCCGGGTGGCCCGGGCCACGCACACCGGAGAGCCCGGTTTCGATCTGGTGGTGTCGCGGCGGCGGCTCCCGGCCATGGCGACGGACCCGGGCGCCCGGAACATCCCCTGGGTCGGGTTCCATGCGCGGGAGACCCTGCGAATCGAGGCAGGGATCCCGAGATACGGGGTTGACATGGACGCCGGGACGCTCCTGCTGGAAGCCTCTCTGGACGACGCCGTCAGCTTCACCAAGGGATGTTATCTTGGGCAGGAAACGGTGGAGCGCATCCATTCGCGGGGCCACGTGAACCGCAGGCTGGTGGGTCTCAAGGCCGCGGGGGACGTGGTGCCGAACCCGAGCGATCCGGTGCTGGACGATGACCGCAACATCGGCCGCGTGACCAGCGCCGTTGCCTCACCCAGGTCCCAATGCCCCATCGCCCTCGGGTATGTCCATCGGGACTACCTCGAGCCGGGCAGCGCCGTCACCATCGGACACGGAGACGTGAAGGTTCCGGCCACGGTGCATGTCTTGCCCTTTTGATTCGCCGCCGGGCCGGCAACCCGGCGTCCCTCCCCAACGCCTGCGAGCTGGAGCATCCCCCGGGGGAAAGAAAAGGGGGCGACGCATGCGCCGCCCCCTGATTCCCACCCTGTTCTCCGTGGTGCGGTGACTACAGCTTGTCGAGCTCGGCCAACAAGTCCTTGTTCTCCGGAATGCCGCCCTCGTAGATCTTCGCGAACCGCACGGTTCCCTGCTTGTCGATGATAAAGACCGCTCTCTTGGGAAAGCCCTGGGGACGCAGGCAGTCGTACTGCTCGCAGACGGACCCGTGGGGAAAGAAATCCGACAACATCGGGAAACTGATCCCGCCCATGGTCTCCGCAAACGCCTTGTGGGCAAACACCGAATCGACACTCACGCTCAGAACCTGAGCGTCTTTGGCTTCGAAGCCGGCCTTGTCAGCCTCGAAGTTGCTCAACTCCTGCTTTCAGCCGCCGGTGAAATCCAGCGGGTAGAACGCCAGCACGACGTTCTTCTTGCCCGCGTAGTCCCCCAGGGACACGTTTTCGTCCCGGGACACCGGCAGGCTGAATTCGGGGGCTTTCTCCCCCACGTTTGGCATCGCCATCAAACGATCTCCTTTCCGAGGTGTTCAGCGTTGTGTTTCACAAACAAGGACCAGCATGTTTGCAACCTGTTTGTGAGAAACTATCACTAACATATTTCCCCGGTACCACAAAGGCGCTCGAACTCCTTGAGGGCTTCCACGGTGCTTGGAAAAGCGAGCTCGTCCCAGGGAATCCGCGACAGCGGGAAGGTCCCGGCTTCGGTGCTCTCGTCCCCGGCCGCGAGGGTTCCCCCCACCACGTCCGCCACGTAGACGATGATCACGTTGGGCGAACCGGGACAGGAATACACCCCCAGGAGAGATCGGGTCGCCACCTCCAGGCGACTTTCCTCCCGGGTCTCGCGAACCGCCGCTTCCGTGGTGCTTTCGCCCCGGTCCACGTAACCGCCCGGGAAGACCCACTTCCCCATGGCCGGCTCGATGCCGCGGCGCAGCAGCACCACGCCGCCGTCCAGCGTGCAGATGGTTCCCGCGACGACTTTGGGGTCCTGATAGAAGATGAAGGAACACTTCTCGCACACCAGTCGCTTGGGCTCGTTGTTCTTGAGGGTGCGCGGCGCCAGCGGCCCGGCGCAACGGGGACAGAAGCGGTAGTCGCCGCCTCCGTGATGATGCGCGTGGTGGTGATCGTGGGTTGCCATGGGCTGCTCTTTCCTCGGGGATGGGGCGGGGAAAGGCCGGTCGGCGGTGTTCCCGACATCGCGGACGGGGGGCTTGAACCCCGTCCCTACAGGGCTACCGCTCGTCTGAGCCGCGCCTCCTCCTGCCCGGTCAGGGGACGTATCTCGCCCCGGCTCAGTTGGCCGAGGGCGATGGGGCCGAAATGGCTCCTCAGGAGCGTTTCCACCGTGTGCCCTACCGCTCCCACCATCCTGCGGATCTCCCGGTTCCGACCCTCGCGGAGCTCGACCCGGAGCCACACCTTCTGTTTCAATCGTCGCAGAACCGTGACGCCCGCCGGCGCGGTTACCCCGTCTCCCAGCCTCACGCCCCGGCGCAGCCGATCCAGTTGTGCTTCCGTGGGCATCCCGGTCAACTTGACCTCGTAGGTCTTGCGGACGCCATAACGGGGGTGGGTCAGCCGATGGGCCAGGTCACCGTCGTTGGTCAGCAGCAACAGACCCGACGTGCCGTAGTCCAGACGACCGGCGGGAACGACGCCGGGCGGATGGCCGCCGGCCCGCAGGTAGTCCGCCACCGAGGGCCGCCCTTCCGTGTCCCGCATGGTGGTGATGACACCAGCCGGCTTGTGAAACGCGAGACAGACCCTGGACGCCGCAGGCCGCAGCACCCGGCCGTCCACCCGGATGGTGTCCCGGGCGGCATCCGCGCGGGTTCCCAACTCGTGCACCCGGCGTCCGTTGACCGTGATACGGCCTTCGAGAATCCAGTGTTCCGCCTGGCGCCGGGAAGCCAGCCCCGCGTGCGCGATGATCCGCTGAAGCCGTTCCACGGGTCAGTCCAGATCTCTCTCGTGTGCTTGACCACCCACGGGGTGTTCTTCGCCGTCCGCGGGATCCGCTTCTCCGGGAACGGCGCCGGGGCGGCCCGGGGCGGCATCTTCCTCACCGCCCATCCCCGCTTTCGAGCCGGCCACGTCGGGCTCCCGCAACGCCTGCGTCATGTCCTCGATCTCCCGCAGGGTCGGCAGGCTCGCCAGATCCTTGAGGTTGAACACCGCGAGAAACTCAGGGGTGGTCCCGTAGAGGAAAGGCTTGCCGGCCACGTCCTTGCGGGCCACGATCCGTATCAGGCGCCGTTCCAGGAGCGTGGACACGACACCGTCGACATTGACCCCGCGAATTCCCTCGATCTCCGCCCGGGTCACGGGCTGCTGGTACGCGATGATCGCCAGGGTTTCCAGATTCGCGCGGCTCATCCGCGCGGGCTTGACCGCCGTGAGCCTGCGGACGAACTCCGCGTGCTCCCTGGGCGTCCTCAACTGGTAGCCGTTGGCCACTTCCGCAAGGCGCAGCCCCCTGCCGGTCCGTTCGTACTCCTCCCGCAACCCGCCAAGGGCGTCGGTGATCTCCTTTCGCGGGACCTCGCCCACGGCGTCCCTCAAACGATCCGCGGACACCGGGCCCTCCGCGGCCAACAGGAGGCTCTCGAGGATCGCATTGAGCCGCTCACTCTCCATAGTCATCCTCCGGCACGTCCGTCTCCATGGCTTCGCTGGCCTCGGAGAGCGAGAGCATCGACTCCATGACGATGGGGCCGAGCCGGTCCTTCTGAACCGCGTGCACGGCCCGAATCCGGATCAGCTCCAACAGCGCCAGAAAGGTCACCACCACGTCCATTCTCGAGCGCGCCGAATCGAACAGCTCCTGGAAGAGCACCGTCGGCCGGTGGTGCAGCTCGTCGAGGATGAAGGTCATGCGTTCGCGCACGGAAACCGTCTCCTGCACCACCCTGTGCACGGACGGTCCCGGGAACCGTTCCAGCACCCGCTGCAGCGCCGACATCAGGTCGAACACGGAAAGCTGCTCGAAGCTCACGCCCGTGACCCGCTCGGACCGGTCCTGGCGGACGAACACGTCCCGGTTGAGGATCTCCCGCTCTTCGAGCTCTTTGGCGGCGTTCTTGAAGCGCTCGTATTCCAGCAGGCGGCGGATCAGCTCTTCCCGGGTATCGCCCGCCTCTTCGTCGTCATCCTCGTCATCCTCGTCCGGCGGGAGCAGCGTCTTCGACTTGATGTGCAGCAAGGTCGCGGCCATGACCAAGTACTCCCCGGACACGTCGAGGTTGAGCCCCTGCATCAACTCCAACGCCGCGAGATACTGCTCCGTGATGGATGCGATGGGAACGTCGGCGATGCTGAGCTCGTTCTTCCTGACCAGATGAAGCAGCAGGTCCAACGGACCTTCGTAGAGCTTCAGTTGAACGTGCACCGCCATGGCACGGGCTCCTAGGATCCTGTCCGGGTAAAGCAGGAATCTACTGCGAGGCAGGTAAATGGGTCCATTCGCGGTTGGATTTTCGTCAGATATTCCCGATATTCTCCTCAAATCCGCCCACAAATGGCCTCCATTTCCCTGCCTCTCGCTACCATTCGCTTACTCGGTCAGGCTCCTGGAGGGTCAACGCCGACCGGACCTCGTTCATGGTGCTCGCGGCCTCTTCACCGGCAACCCGGTTGCCCTCGGCGATGACGTCCCGGATGTCGTCGGGACGCTTCTCGTAGAAGGCCTTTTTCTCGCGGAAGGGGGCGAGGTCGTCGATGACGTGGCGAATCATCACCTTCTTGCAGTCCAGACAGCCGATGCCGGCGCTGCGGCATCCCTCCGACACTTCCCGGATCTCTTCCGGAGTGCAGTAGATCCTGTGCAGGTTGAAAGCCGGACACTTCTCCGGCTCACCGGGGTCGGTCCGCCTGGCGCGCGCGGTGTCCGTCACCATGCGGCTGAGCTTCCGGTCGATGGTCTCGGGGGAATCCGAGAGCAACACCGAGTTGCCGTAGCTCTTGCTCATCTTGCGTCCGTCCAGGCCCGGCAATCGCCGGGTCTCCGTGAGCAGCACCTCCGGTTCGGGAAACACCGGACCGTAAAAGCCGTTGAACCGCCGGACGATCTCCCGGGTCAGCTCCACGTGGGGGGCCTGATCCACCCCCACCGGGACCCGGTGGGCCTTGTACATGATGATGTCGGCGGCCTGCAGCACCGGATAGCCGAGGAACCCGTAGGTGGACAGGTCCCGCTCGCTGAGCTCCCGCAATTGCTCCTTGTAGGTCGGGTTCCGTTCCAGCCAGGAAACGGGCGTCAACATGGACAGCAGCAGATGCAGTTCGGCATGCTCCTTGACGGCGGACTGCCGGAAGATCGTGCATTTCTCCGGATCGAGGCCGACGCTGAGCCACTCGGCCACCATGGCCCCGGTGCCTTCCATGATGCTGTCCGGGGACTGATAGTCCGTGGTCAGCGCGTGCCAGTCGGCGACGAAGAAGAAACAGCGATAGTTCTCCTGCAGTCCAACCCAGTTGCGCAGGGCCCCGTGGAGATGGCCCAGATGAAGAAGTCCGGTGGGGCGCGCCCCGCTTACGATGGTTTCCATGGCTGCAACTTACACGACTCCGACGATGACGGCCAGAAACCAGATCACGAAGTCCATGATCGGCACCAACGTGTACGTCAACGCTCCGGTCATCAACAGGGCGACGATGATGATGAACCCGAAGGGCTCGATACGGGCCACCTGCATCGCCTGCGGCTCCGGCAGAAGCCCGACCAATACCCGCCCCCCGTCCAACGGCGGCACGGGCAAAATGTTGAACACCGCCAGCATGACGTTGATGCGGACGCTGGTGAGGGCCATGTACCACAGGTAGGAGGCCACCGAACCGGTCACGGGGCTGCCGCTCATCAGGATGAACTTCACCAGCACGAGACTCAACACGGCCAGGACGATATTGGCGCCGGGCCCCGCCAGAGCCACGCGGATCATGTCGCGCCGCGGATCCTTCAGGTTGTCGTAGTCCACCGGGACGGGCTTGGCGTAGCCGAACACCGGCCCGCCGGCCCAGATCAGCAAAGCGGGGAGCAGCACCGTTCCAACGATGTCGACGTGGGAGATGGGGTTCAGCGTCAGCCGACCCATGACGGCAGCGGTGGGATCCCCCAAACGACTGGCCACCCAGCCGTGCGCGACCTCGTGAAAGACGATGGCCACCAGCACCGGGAAAGCCCATATGGATAGCTGCCACAGGAAGTCTTGGGGCATTGGATCTTCTTAAGGGACGCGCTGCAAAAACACAACACGGATTCCGGACGAGCCATCCCCGGGTTCCCGCTCCCCGATCCGGGTCGGGGACAAGCTTCGCCGGAATGACGATTTTCGGGACGTTCGTCCCCTTCCTCAGCGCTTGGCGTCCGGTGCTTCCCGTGGATGGAATTGCTGGTGGACCTTCTTGAGGCGGCTTCGGCTGACGTGCGTGTAGATCTGGGTGGTGGCGATGTCCGAATGCCCCAGCATCGACTGAACGGCGCGCAGGTCGGCGCCTCCCTCAAGCAGGTGGGTGGCGAACGAGTGGCGCAGCGTATGAGGCGTGACCCGGCGGGCCAATCCGGCTCGGCGGGCGTATCCACGGAGCAGCTTCCAGAACCCTTGGCGCGTGAGCCGGTTGCCGGAACGCGTGAGGAACACGTAGTCGCTGTACGCCCGCGTCAGGAAACGCGGGCGTACGTCCCTCAGATATCGCTCCAGACGATCCCGGGCCCAACGGCCGAAGGGTACCAACCGGACCTTGGCCCCCTTTCCCCGGACCGTCAGGTAGTTGCCCTCCAGATCGATCTGCGGCAGCGTGAGGGTAACCAGCTCCGAGACCCGGAGGCCGCTGCCGTAGAGCAACTCCAGCATCGCGCGGTCCCTTGCGCCCAAGGGTTTGGCTTCATCGGGTTGGTTCAGCAGCGTGCGTACGTCCGCGGCGCCCAGGGTCTCGGGCAGGCGGGCGGCAGCACCGCGAGCCGAGAAGTCGGGGACCGGGTCGCTCGATACCATCTCCTCCTTGAGCAGGAAGCGGTAGAAGCGCCGCATGCTGCCCAACAGGCGCGCGACGGACCGCTCACTCAAACCGCGTCCCCCGAGATCGGCGATGTACGCGCGCAGGTCCGACCTGGTCGCGTCGCCCCAGGTCCGGATACCCCGCCGGGAAAGGAAATCCGCCAGCCGGTTGAGATCACGGCTGTAGGCCTCCAGGGTATTGCCGGCCAATCCGCGTTCCACGGCGGACACCTCGATGAACTGGTCAACCGACCGCGTGAGTTCGTCCGTCATCCTTCGGATCCAGCTCGCGGTGGAGGGCCTCGCCCAGGGCTTGAAGACGCCCCTCGTCCAGAATCTTCCTGCCGTCCGCATCCGCGACGTAGAAGACGTCGGCCACCTGGTCGACATCGGTGGAAATCTTGGCCAGATGAATGGAATAGTCCAGTTTCGAGAGCCAATAGGTAATGGTGAACAGAACCCCTGGTCGATCCTCGGTGTAGACCTCGATGACGGTGAAATCATCCGACGCGGCATTGTCCCAGCGGACGTGGGCGGGAGCCTTCACCGCGGGTCTTTGCAAGTACGACGGCCGCGACCGGCCCACCAACTCGGCGACGTCGGCCTTCCCCTCCAAGACCCGGCTCAGGGCCAGCTCCATGCGTGGCCACTTCCCGGGGTCCATGACCACCTCGGCTTTGCCCTGATGGGAGATGCGGAAAACGTCGAGAATCAGTCCGTCCCGGCGGGTGCTGATGCGCGCGCTCAACACGTTCATCTCCATGGCGGCGAAAACGCCGGCAATGGACGCGAACAGACCGGGCTGGTCATGGGCGCAGATGGCGACCTCGCTGTGGCCGTGCTCGGGATGATGGAACACGGCCGCCAGAAACGGCTCGTCGCGGAGTCGCCGCAACAGCCGGTAGTGAAAAGGCATCGCTTCCTCGGGAGTGGTGAGGAAGTAGCGCCTGGGCATGGCATCGATGAACTCCATCTGCACCTCCTCGGCGGGATGATCCGCGCCGAGCCGAACCATGAGCCGGTCCTGTATCCGTTGTACCTTGAGATCCCGGTCCGGTCTCGCCGACTCACCCTTTTCGCGCTCCTCCAGAACGTTGAGGGTACGATGGAAGAGCTCCTCCAGCAGTGCCCCCTTCCAGTTGTTCCACACATCCGGCCCCACCGCCTTCACATCCGAATACGTCAACACGTACAGGCACTTGAGATTCTCCGCCGTGCCCATGGTGTCCGCCAGGTCCATCACCGTCTTTTCGTCCCGGATATCCCGGCGGAAAGCCGTCCCGGTAAGCAGGAGATGGTGGAGCACGAGAAAAGACAGGAGCTCTTGCTCGTCCACATTGAGACCCATGCGTGCGGCCACATCCAGCGCCATGACGCGCCCCAACTCGGAATGTCCGCCGCCCTTGCCCTTGCCGATATCATGGAACAGGATACCCAGGATCAGGATCTCCGGCCTTTCCACCTCCTGGACGAGCCGTGACAAGCGGGGAAGCGAATCCTCGAACTCCCCCGACCGCAGGCGCTCGAACTCCCTGACCGCCCGCATCAGGTGCTGGTCCACGGTATAGATGTGATACAGATCATGGAGCGCCATGCAACGGACCCGGCCGAACTCCGGGATCAGGGCGTCCAGCACGCCTGTACGATGCATCTCCAGCAGGGTTTCGTAGATCCAGTCACTGCCGCGCAGGACGTCGAGAAACCGGCGGTTGGCCGCGGCCGAGTCCGAAAGAGACCCCTCCGTAGCACCCACCCGGGCCCTGACGATCTCCCGCGAATCCTGTCCCAGGGTCAGCCGGTATCTTTGCAGGTCGGCGAAAAGGCCGATCAGCTCCTCGGGACCGCTGTTTCCGGGCGCCACCGCCAGGGTCCGTCCCGCGATCCGCACGCCGGGACGCAACTCGCGCCCTGGCGGGGTCCTCCTGCGCCGGGAGGGGCCGTGGTCCACCGCACGGTGAATGATGAGGGACGACAGCCGGTTGAGCTCCTCGGCGTGCAGGTAGTAGGAGCGCATGAAGGTCTCCACCTCGCTCAACCTCTCCGCCTTGTCGAAACCCAGCCCCTGGGCGGCCTGCTCCTGGGACTCGAAGGTCAGCCGATCCTGATGCCGTCCCGCCAGAAAATGCAGCTCGTTTCGGGTACGCCAAAGGAAATCCCGCCCGCCTTCCAGAACCGCCGCGTCCCCGGGTTTCAGCAAGCCCGCTCCCGGCAGGTCCTGAAGCTCGACGGCGCCGCATTTGGCCCGGGCAATCCACATGGCGGTGTGGATGTCGCGCAAGCCCCCTTGCCCCTCCTTGATGTCGGGCTCCAGCAGGAAGACGGACTCGCCGTGCCGCTGGTGCCGCTGGCCGTGCTCGCTGATCTTCGTTTCCACGAACCTGTCAGCGGCGCCTCCGTTGAGCTGCCGCCACACCACCCGCTCCAGGTCCCGGTACAACCGCACGTCGCCGCACACGTGACGTGCATCCACCAGCGCCGTCTGAACCACGTGGTCGCGCCGGGCGTGGCGCGCGCACTCGGTCACCGTCCGGGCGGCGTGGCCTACCGTCAAACCGGCGTCCCACAGGGGATAGAGGATCTTTCGAGTGATGTATTCCACGTGGGCGGCGGCGCGCCGGCCGTACAGGAAGAGGATATCGATATCCGAGTAGGGGCTCAGCTCGCCGCGCCCGTACCCGCCTTGGGCCACCACCGCACAGCGCCCCTTCGACGCCGCGCCATGGTCCCCTTCGGCCATTTCGAACAGACGTTGAAGCAGGCAGTCGATCATCACGCCGTGCGCCCGCACCACGTCTGCGCCCGAGGCCCCGGAGCGATGGGACTCCAGCAGCCGCTGCCGCCCCAGATCGATATAGGCGCGCACGCCGACGCCGGATCCGGGGCTCGTGACGTTCTCGTCCAGGAGCCAACGCCAGCCCGGGCCACGATTCCCGGTTACGCTTTCGTGGTCAGACTTTTCTTTCCCTCGGGTCGGGGACCCGCGCCCAGCCTCAAAAGGCACTCCCGACTCCTCCATTGCACGACCTCATCAACGGCAACGCGTTTCCCGTAATCCGTCGGCGTAGTCCTTCACGCCGTGGAACAGCCCTTCGACGATGGCGGCCTGAACGGCCCGTTGGCGCAACGCGCGAGCATCACGACGGTTACTCACGAAGAACAACTCGACCAGCACCGCCGGCATCTCACCCACGGTCAGAACATAGAAAGGGCCCTTCTTGACCCCAAGATCACGGACCTGACGATAACGGGGGCGGACGTTGCGCACCAGTGATGACTGCAACTTGCCCGCGAGAAGCGGCGTGAAGCAGGCGAATCGACCCAGTTTCATATCGCTGAGAATATAGCCGAGGTCGGTCACGTTCCTGAGTGAAGTGCCATTTTCCCTGGCCGCCAACTTCAGGATGGCCTTGTTCGTAATCCGGTGATCCAGGTAATACGTTTCGAGACCCGAGGTTGCACGATTCTTGCTCGCGTTGGAGTGAATGGAAACGAACAGGTCGGCAGCCTCGCGGGTCGCGATGTTCGTCCGCTCTTTCAGGGACACGAAGCGATCCACGTCCCGGGTCAAAACCACGTCAACGCCCATTTCCCGTCGGAGTCTTCGCGCCAGCATCCTGGCAATGCCCAGTGCAACGTCCTTCTCCATGAGGCCGCTCACACCCACCGCGCCCGGATCTTTTCCTCCGTGTCCCGGGTCCAGCACGATCCTTCGGACCGATCTTCGAACCGCCCCTTCCTTCCGGGTCAGAAAGCCGCCCTTCCGCACGATATCCACCACGATCCGTGACGGGTTGGCCAGCAGCACCGCCTCGTGGTTGCCGGGTTGCTTCAGGTCGAGCGTCACCCGTACCATGTCCGCCTTGAACTGACCCAGCCGAACCCTGCGAACCAGCCGGTCCCCGACGTCGACGTGGCGCCGCTTCGTTCTCAGACGGGTCCCGGACAGGTCCAGATAGATGCGCGGAGGCAAGCCCTTCTTTGGGGACGCCGCCAGGGTCCGGATAATGAACTTCACCGGACCACTGAGGTCGATCATCACCCGGGTATAATTGGATGAGGAGAGGTAGCGCGCGCCGGCAACGCGCGTCTTCCGCGCGACCGCGTCGGCTGTGGCCGTTGCGCCAACGGTGCACAGCACGAGCAACACGACCAGGAAACGCACCAATCAGCCTCCTCGCCTCGCCTCCGCAACGAGCTCGTCGAGCACGTTCAATGCATCCAACGGCGTGAGAACGCTGGTGTCGATGGCCTGGAGCTTCTCCCGCAACCGGTCCGGGCGGGACTCGTACAACATCAGTTGGGCCCCTTCCGACGCCGCCTCGGCCCCCGCCAAACGCGGTTGCCCCCAGGCATTCAACTCCTCGCCTTCCAGGTTCTTGAGGATCTCCTTGGCCCGCCCGATGAGGGAACGCGGCAAGCCCGCAAGGCCGGCCACCTGTATCCCGTAGCTGCGACTGGCCGGCCCCTCCTTCAGGGTACGCAGGAAGATCACCTCCCCCTGCCATTCCTTGACCGCGAAGTTGAAGTTCTTCACGCGCTCCCGCGTCCGGGCCAGACCGGTCAACTCGTGGTAGTGGGTGGCGAACAGGGTTCGCGGCCGGTGCGGCGACTCATGCAGGAACTCCGCAAGCGACCACGCGATGGAGATGCCGTCGAAGGTGCTGGTGCCGCGCCCCACTTCATCCAGGAGGATCAGGCTACGGGGCGTGGCCAGACGCAGGATGCGGGCCGTTTCCTTCATCTCCACCATGAACGTCGACTCTCCCGCCGCCAGCGCGTCGGTGGCGCCGAAGCGGGTGAACAGGCGATCCACCAACCCCACGTGTGCGGCGTCCGCCGGCACGAAGCTGCCCATCTGAGCGAGGATGACCACCAGCGCCACTTGCCTCATGTAGGTGGATTTGCCCGCCATGTTGGGACCCGTCAACAGCTTGATCTGCGTGGTCCCGGAATCCAGCTCGCAATCGTTGGGGACGAAACCGCCCCGGCCCAACACCGCCTCCACCACCGGATGCCGCGCCATGCGCATGGCGAGAGTGAGGCTGGAATCGACCTGCGGGCGAACGAAGTGCCGGGACTCCGCGGTCTCCGCCAGCGCCAGCAACGCATCCAGCCTGGCCAAGGCCAGGCCGGACTGCCTGATGGTGGCGTAGTGGGCGGCGATACGATCGAGCAGATGCGTGAAGATGCGGTTTTCCAGCTTCAGGATTTCCTCGTCCGAGCCCAGCACCCGGGCCTCGTAGTCCTTCAGCTCCGGGGTGATGTAACGTTCGCCGTTGGTCAGTGTCTGCTTGCGGATATAGTTGTCCGGAACATGGGCGATATTGGCCTTGGTGACCTCGATGTAGTAGCCGAACACCTTGTTGTAACGGACCTTCAGGGAACTGATTCCGGTGCGCTGTCGCTCCTTGTGCTGCAGCTCGGAGATCCAGCCCTTGGCGTTGCCGCGGATGGCCGACAGGGCATCGAGCTCGTCATCGTATCCGGCGCGCACGAAACCCCCGGCCCGGAGGGTCGCCGGCGGCTCGTCCACCAGAGCCTGTTCCACCAGCTCCACCACTTCCGGCGCCGAGTGCAGTTCCGACCGAAGCCGCACCAGCAAATCGCTGCCACACCCTTCGAGCTCCTCGCGCACCACATCCAGGACGCGCAACGTGTCCCTGATCGCCGTCAGGTCCCGGGGCGCCGCGCTCCGCGAAGCGATACGGCCGGACAACCGCTCCAGGTCCTGGACACCATGAAGCGCCTGCCGAAGTCTCCGGCGGGTCTCCGGATCGTTCACCATCTCTTCGACGGCGTCCTGCCGGCGGCGGATCCGCTGTTCGTCCAGCAACGGATACAGAATCCATTTGCGCAGCTCCCGTGCCCCCATGGCCGTACGGACAGGCTCCAGGACACCGAGCAGCGAGCCACGCCGGCCCCCGTCGAAGCTGCGCAGCAACTCGAGATTGGCCTGCGTGTTCTCGTCGAGCATGAGATACCGGGAGGCGCGGTAGGGCTCCAGAGTGGTTAGCACCTGAACGGCGCCGGGGGATCGATCCTCGAGATAGGCCAGGATGGCGCCGGCCGCGCGAACCCCCAGCGGCCACTCGTCCTGCGGCCCCTGGTAGATGCCGGCGCTGTCAAGTTTCCGGACCGCGGCGCTCGAGAACCACGAGTCGGGGCCCGGCGTGCAGTGCACCCCGGCATAGTCCTCGCGCAGGTTGCCGAGGGAGCCGGAACGGGAATCGGGAATCAGCAGCTCGCGCGGCTGAATCCGCCCGAGCTCGTTGGTGAGGGCGGCATAGCCCCTCATCTGGGTGAAACGGAACTCGCCGGTGGTGACGTCCGTAAAGGACAGGCCGTACTCGTCACGAGCCCCGGTCACGGCCACGAGGAAGTTGTTGACCTCGGCGTCAAGCCCCTCTCCCTCCGTAAGGGTGCCGGGGCTGATGACCTTGATGACCTCGCGCCGCACCACGCCCTTGGCGAGCCTGGGGTCCTCGGTCTGCTCGCAAACCGCCACCTTGAAACCCGCGGACAGGAGCTTGCCAATGTAGGGAGTGGCCGCGTGGTGCGGCACGCCGCACAGGGGTACCGGCGCGCCGTCGCTGCGGTTGCGGCTGGTCAGCGCGATGTCGAGGACCTTGGCCGCCTTCTCCGCGTCCTCGAAGAACATCTCGTAGAAATCACCGAGCCGGAAAAACAGAATGGCATCCTTGTGCCGATCCTTGATCTCCAGGTACTGATGCATCATGGGCGTAAGCCGTGTCCGCTCCATCATGCCCCCCTTGGGGTTCCGCCTTCCAGCGTCCGGGAGATCCTGGCCGGCTCTTCGGGCCCACGCCCCAGGCGCCGGACCTCGCCGGTCAGCTCGTTGATGACGCTGCCGATTCCCAGTGAGAAAACGAACGGCTGATCCAGCGCCTCCAGGATCTTCTGGCTGTCGTCGGTAATGACGAATTGCTTGCGCCCGTCTGTAAGGTACTTGAGAGATTGGGAGGATTCTGCCGGATCGACGGCAAACCCGCTGAGATGACCCAGGCACAGGCGGATGCGGCTCGGCGTCATGCCGTATTCCAGAAGCCCTTTGGCAATCCGCAGCTTGACCAGATCGGCGAACGAATAGAGGCGCTTGGTTCCCTTTCCCGCAGCCCGCTGAACCGACGGACAAATGATACCCTGCTCATCCCAATACTGGATCTGCCGCAACGATATCCCCACCAGTCGAGCCACGGTCTTGCTGTCGAATACGTTCATATACCCGATGAAAACAAGGATGTTTTCAAACTAGAGGGGTTGCAGTGGCTTGTCAAGGAAAACCGCACCCAAGGCAGAGAGCCTTCAGGTAGAGTCCTTTCAGAGGGAAGCGGCTCATGAGGAAGGAGGTATCCGAGGTGGTCCAGGAAAATCGGACAGGTAGTCAAGGTGTATTCCACGGGAGAAGGAGGGATACGCAATGGCGATGAAACGACGGCGATACACGGGGGAGTTCAAGGCGAAGATAGCGCTGGAAGCGCTGCGAGGGGACAAGACGACCCAGGAGACCGCTGTGCGGCACAAGGTGCATCCGAACCAAGTGAGCGCCTGGAAGCAGCCAGCGGTGGAGGGACTGGGGGATGTGTCCACGAAGAGGGAGGAGCGGGCAGGTGGGACCATGATGCGGAGGTTGGGGACCTGCACGCGAAGATGGGGAATTGACGGTGGAGCGGGATTTTTTATCCAAAGGGCTCAAGTGGTGAGTCGGGAGGAGCGCAGGGTAAGGCTGCCAGTTCACCAGCCTCCGGTTTACCGCGGCCCTCCAAGACGCCGGCATCGCCATCCAGCCCTGCGGGGTATTGACCCTGACGCGTGTGGACGCTACATGCCCGCGAGGGTGAAGTCCGCTCCCCGGGAATAGCCGATCGGCCGATGGACGATAGGCACCTCATTGAGCCGTTTCGATAGACGAGGCATCTCCCGCTCCGCATAGTCGATGATCTCCCGCACCGAAATCCTGTCGTCGGAATCCTTATCGGCCCTACCTTTACGAATGCCTTCCAGAACCAAGTATGTCAGTGCCCCATGCTCAGTTGTATCCAACTCAGTCGCCAGCAGCGGCAAGATCGGTCTCTCCTCCGCTTGCCCGATGACTTCCTCGACCGAGCGCGTAGCCGCCAGCACGTGAATCCCGCCTACACGTCCGAGCCGACGCAGAGACTTCTGGATCACCGAGCCATTGAGCTCCGTCGCCCGAGCTGCTGCCGAGAAAGTCTCCACTGCCGCCCCGGAGAAACAGGAGTCGAGAATGAGAAAGACGCGACGCGGTCCCGCCTCGGTGAGGGCCTTCATCAAATGCCGGCTGGACAGCCCGTGCCGGCGATACATGTCGGCGCTGATGCCCTTCCCCTGGCTCTTCACGCCCCTCAAGGCGTTTGTAAACGGAAGGAAGTACCACTCCCACCCTTCTCCTTCCCGCACCGCCTGGCCATGACCGGCGAGGTAGACGACGAGAACGTCGTGGTCGGAGGGGAAGGCGCGCAAGAGATGGTTCTCGATGTTGAACACGCCGGCCGACTCGTCCAGCAGCGACGAGGTGCTCACGTCCTTGAACAGCCCCCTCCCCCACTCATGCAGGGTGCTGGCGATGGCCTGCGCATCGTTGCGGCTATAGCGGAGATTCCAGGCGGGGACACCGTAATTGTTGATTCCGACCGCTACGACATGCATTGCGGCGGCGCGCGGCGCCTGACCCGGCGCGGTGATCGACGCCGAGGCGCGCTGGCCTTCGACCCCGCCGGGACTCACCCCGACCGCCTCGAACGCATTCTCTCCGGGCAGGAGGGATACCCGGTAACGTGCGACTCCGGGGCCGGAGCCTGCAATGGAGTCCCGGGCCGACACCAGCTTCCCGTTGTGATACAGCCGAAGATCGACTCCCTTTCGGTCTCTCCCGTCGACTCGGACCGTGACCGTCAGCCGCCCCTCGGCATCCGCGTCCCCAAGCGCCAGGGGATCGAGGGTGACGACCGGGGGCTGCACATAGCCATCTTCAGAGAGGTCCCGCACTTCTTCGTTGAGGTAAAGCGGCGCTGCATCATCGAGCTTCGTCGCCAGCAGCCCCGGCTCGAAGTAGCGCTCCGAGAACGCATCGACTGGCAGCGTCTGCTCCTTCGCCGCCCAGACCAGGGCGACGACACCGCTCTGAGAGCCGTCGAAGCGCCCACTCCGATCCACCACCGCCCAGCCCCGGCGCATCGAGATCAGACGCGCGACCCTCTCCTGCGCCCGAATCGACCAGAGCCCGATGGTGCCGGCATCCCCGCCGACCAGCACCCACCCACGCTCGGCGTCGATGAGTAGGGAACGGGAAGGCGCCGGAGCCCCGCCGGATTCGAATGAAGCCACCCGTGTGCGCGTCGCAAGCGACCATACGGCGATCTGCGAAGTCTCGCCCGCGAGCGCGACACGATCGCCTTCGCGATCGATCGTGAGGACGCGGACCGCCTCCGTCATCGCCTCCTTGACGAAGAGCCTGCGGGGGGCTGCCGGACGAGAAAGACTCCAGACACAGAGGTTGCCCTGATTGTCTCCGAGGACGGCCTGACCGGCATCGGGAGTAAATATGGCGGCGGTAACGTCCACCTTCTGCCGGCATCCCCCAAGCTCGACCGGCCCACTCTGCGCCTCCTCGCGGACATCCATCACGAGCCAGACGCCCCGGATCGTACGATAGGCGACCTTCGCGCCGCCGCGCGAGAGCACTGGCCGGAACCCACGCGCGGCATCCGGGAGGGAGCGGGTGCGTCCATGCCGCCACTCCATCCAGCGCCAGCCCCTCTCCCTCATGTGGTAGGCGACCGCGCTTCCGTCCGCCGACAATACCGGCGTCACGCCAGGGTCGAATTGTTCAAGCCGCCGGCCTGTAGCCCGCACCCCGCCGTCCGGACGCACGGTGACGAGTGAGCCATCGGCACGGACTGCGATGAGCTCCGGCCCGGCCCCCTCGTCATTGAAAGCGCTCGTGACAATCCCCTCCGCGAGCCATTCTCCCAATTGCCTGCCCGCCCCAGATCCCACAGTCGGACGGTCCTGTCCGCGAGCGCAACAAACAGGTAACGCCCGTCCTCGCTCGGATGCAGCCCGGTGACCGCGCCGGCACGATCGCGCACGATGCCGAGGGTGGGTCGGATCACGGTGCGCACGGACTGCAACGGCGTCCGCGTGAGCTGACCGGTGAGACCGCGCATCAGGTTCAGGGGCTGCGCCTGCGCTGGGGGATGGACCCACCCGAGAGCGCCTGCGGTGAGGAGCCCCGTCAACAGCCATCCTGCCCACGCCCGGTGTCGGGCACAGGCAGGATGGAGCGTCATCCTCGTCATGGGAGTACCCTCGTTCCGGCAGTGCACCTGTCACTCCGGCTTCCTGCTCGTGATGACTCAGAAGCGCAGCCGGCCGGTGAGGCCCACACGATGGTCGGGATCAGCGCGCCTGAAGCTCGTGCGCCGTTCACCCGAGAGCTCCAGGCTGAGCGTTCCCGGACCGGAACGGGTCAGACTGAAACGCGCTCCCATGCGTATCCGCCGACCGCCCTGCTCTTGCAGGCCGAGTTCACCGAACGGTATCAGCACACCGCGCATCGCCCTGACGCCATAGCCCACCCGCGCGTCCAGCGCCAGCGCATCCACCAAGTCCGAGCCCAGCCGTCCGAGAACATCCTCACGCCACAACGTGTCCGCACCCCCCGTCTCCGCACCCCAACGCGACGACACCGACAGCGACAGACCCAGCCCGTCGGGACGTGGTGACAGGCTCGCCGTCACGCTCACGCCGAACTCCCTGTAGTTGTCCGCCGAGTGCAAAGCCAGCCACCGGCCTCGAGCCTCGAGCCCGAAGCCCGATGTCGGATTGGCGAGGTACATCCCGCCCGAGAGCTCCAGTCCGACCTCATCCTCGCCGTCACCGCCGTCGTAGCGCCCCGCGACCTCCACGAACGGCATCAGGGAAGCGCCGCTCTCCGACGCCATGGTATGCGAGACCTCGACCCCGGCCCGAGCCCGCCACGCATCGACCTTCAGTTGGTCGATCACCCGCGCCCCATCATCGGTCTCCACCCGGGCAAGTCCGAAGTCGCCGAGCAGGGCAAAGTCGAGGGCGCCGACCGGGGACAGCATCCGGCGACCGCTCACAGAGCCCATCCACATCTCGACGTCGCTCGTCTCTCGCGCAGTGGTCTCACCCATTCGCTGGTTCTCGATCTCGCCCCGGCCCATGCCGAGAATGAGTCCAAGTGTGCTCCGTTCGTCAGGCGCAAAGCGCAAGTAGGGATGTACGCTGGTCAGCGCCATCTCCAGCTTCCCTTCCTCCTCCGAGCCGCTCTCGCCCAGCCCGTAGTCGGCCTCTACCATCGTCCGTGATCCCGCCACACCGGCGAGCCATCGCTCGCCCAGCCATGCTTCGAGACCGAGATAGCCTGCCTTCAGATCGCCGTCGTAGCTCGACCCGCGATCGGGAGAGCTCTCGAAGGACTGGAGGTCGCTCCGGCCCCATGCGGTCCACTGGAGTCCTCCGCCTGCGTTCAAGGTTCCATCCTCCGCCGCGTTCAGGGGCATCTCGAAGGCGCTGCTGGATCGCAGGAGGTCGGTGAAGGTGAGAGTACGGGTCTTGTCGTCCACACGGCCAAGGTCGGCAAAGGGGTCCGAGTCGCGGTTAGCCGCGGCAAGGAGGGATAGATCTGGAGCAGACTCGAAGTTGATCGTCCGTCCGCCCACCACCACGGTGGCGCCGCTACGTGTGGCAGCGAACCGCGTGCCGATGTTGGCGGCGATGTTGGCGGCGGTGGCCGCGGCTACTGCCTTCACCGTCTCGGTGACGACTTTCTTCTCCTCCTCGATCTTTCTCGTGGTGTCTGTCACGGTGACGGAGACGGACCCGCCGTCGGTCTGGTCGCCGTAGCCGGAGACCGCGTGGGAGAGGGTAGCGGTGTCGTCGGCAGAGTCCTGGTCTTCGGCGACGGAGACCGTGACGGTCTGAGACGTGCTCCAGTTGCCGGGAGTGAAGGTCAAAGTCGCGGGGGAGACAGTCACGTCTGGATTGTTACTGCGCGGCGTTACTGTGACGTTGTTGGAGGGCGCACTTTCCAGCTTCAGCGAATAGGTTCGGCTGTCGTCGCCTTCGTCTATCTTCAGTTCCGTTAGTGATAACGTAACGCCCGGCTTATCATCTATTCTTATTATGTCCTTAGATATTGCGATAAACCAAGTCACTTTTTTTCCTGTAGAAAGACTCCATTCCTGTTTTTGCAGAGTTATGTCCTTTTGTCTCACTAGAGCAGCAGCCGTATTGCCGCCGCTCCCGCCCTGGTTAAGTGCATGGATCACAAGCGGATATCTTCCTGGTTTCTTTCGTAATGGATGACATTTCTCTTCATTCAAAAGTTCTAAATTGTCGAAAATAGTCTCTCCATCAAATTCGATGTTTATTCTGTCACCATCTTCGGATTCTGTATCGTATACACAAATTTGAAACTCACTTTCACTCTGCGCAAAGACATCTTGTATTTGCACGGCAATCAAGGCCAATCCAAGCAAGCTCATGACAACGGTGCGAGTTGAAGTCGATCTAAAGTCCATGATCACTTACCCTTTCTTCTAGATGTACTAAAAGACTTCTCCGAGAAGCTTGACTGTCTCCGCCATTCGCTACTGTTGCGACACGATTTCATAATCGAGCTTCCCGACCGCCCAGCCGAAATCGGACCTGTCCCGGTTCCCTGCCGCCTCGTCCCGGAGGATCTCGGCGAGCTCGACGAGGTACGACTCCGGGTGGGGGACGACGGAGAGATCCTTGTGTCGAGCGGTCAGGTCCCGTAGCGAGGCGCTCTCGTTTGCTACGACGGCGATGAGGGCGCCGCGCCCGGTCGGGGGCTCCGCCCGGAAGCGGAACCCGGCGCGCTGGCCCGGCAGGGTGACGCGCTGGCCCGCGCGGATGCGGTCGGACACCCCGCTCGCAAGGCTCGGCTCATTCGGGAAGATCTGGATCAGTCGCCCCGTCGCATCGACGTCGAGCAGTACCAGATAGCCGTCCCGGTCGCTCTCCACGACGATGTCGAGGGCGGCTCCAAGCGCGATGCGCGGACCGGGGGACATCCGGACCCGAACCGCGCCATCGTCCCTTGCGTCTCCGTCCCCTGTCTCGGAGTCGCGGATGAGAATGTCCTTGGCAAGGCGGGCGACCCGTGGCAGGGGTAAAGCCGTATCCGTCGCAGAGGCCGTCGACTGCAACGCCGGCTCGTCCAGTCGTCCTGCCGCGGCAAAGAGCTGCGGCGTGAGACCGGCGCCACATACGTCAGGATGCCGGCGGCAGTACGCCTCCGACCCACTGACGAGATAGTCTCGGAGCTCCTGCACCGTCACCGCGCCGTTCGCGTCGCGGTCCGCCTCCCGGTCGCGGACGCCGCGCAGGAAGAGTCGGGTGAACACGCTGCCGGGCGGCGCTCCCTCCGCCTCGGCTTCCTCGTCCACCAGCGCCTTCTGCTCTGATCTCACCGCGGTCCACACCGTCAACTCGGGACGGTCCGAGGTGAGGAATGCCTCTCGGCGTACCGCCCCTCCGCCGCCGATCCCCCGCGTCCGGGCCGCGACCCGGAGCGGCGTTCCGTCCGGCAGCCGAGGCGATTTCACGTTTCGCCAATCACCCGTACTGCGCGTCCCGGTTCCGGAATGGCAGGAGTCGAGGACGACGTGGATCCGACGTCCGGTCATGCGGTCCAGGAGCGCGGCGATCTCGTCGTCCGCGATCATCCCCTTGACCTTGCGCTCGTTGTCTACGAACGCATCGACCGGCACCAAGGTCTCGTCGCGCCGGTCCGCCTCGTCACCGTTTGCGTCGGATTGCTGAAAGCCATGCCCGCTGAAGAACAGGAAGACCTCGTCGCCGGACGACGTACCGGCGATCAGCCAGTCCTCGATGGCAGTGAGGATGTTGTCCCGGGTCGCCTCCGCGTCCACCAGGGTCTTGATGTCACTGCCCCGGTAACCGAGATGGCCGGACAGGAACGACGCCATCGCGACGGCGTCGTTGACCGGCCCCTCCAGAGAAGATACGTGCCGGTAGCGGTCGACTCCGATCAGGAGGGCGCGTCTTGCGGGCAGGCGCCCTCGCGCCCCAGCGCCGTCTCCGGCCGGGGTTGTTTCGATGCCGAGATGCACGATCTCGACGCGGCGGTTGCGCCCGTCATCGCCCGCGAGGCCGGGCAGGAGGAAGCCCTCTCCCAAGCCTACCTCCACCAACCGCGGGGCAGAGAGCCTCCCTTCGCTGACGAGGTGACGCTTGACCGACTGCGCACGCCGCAGGGAGAGCCGGCGGTTGTATGCAGCGTCCCCGATGCTGTCGGTATGGCCCTGGATGGAGAAGGCCGCGCCCCGTAGCGCAGGCGCTTCCAACGCCTGAGCCAACTCGCCGAGTTGTGTTACCGCGATTGCGGTCAGCCGGTCAGAGTTGAACTCGAACCGGATGGCCGGCAGGGCGACCCTCCGAAACCCCGTGGAGCGCGGCGCCGGTTCGACTGCGATCCGCGGGTCTTGAGCCTTCTCGGAGGCTTCCTCGACGGCGCCGGCGCGAGATGATGAAGGATCTCGTCCGCTGAGAGGATCTCGTCCCCGTGCGCGGATGGAACGAACGTGGCCGTTGAGCCGGCGTACACGGCGAACGTCAGACCGGTGAAGGCAAGCGCCGAGCCGAAGAGCGAGGTAATTCTGAAGGTCATGTCCGATGCCTCCGCACAGTACGAAGGGCTATCCTATTTGATGAAAATGATCTGATTATCCCTCGCC
Organism: Binatia bacterium; assembly: GCA_963422385.1. Taxonomy (GTDB): domain Bacteria; phylum Desulfobacterota; class Binatia; order UBA9968; family JAJDTQ01; genus JAJDTQ01. The sequence goes on from OY729432.1 coordinate 3,626,077, forward strand.
CATGCCGAATGCTTGCGCAAGGAGATGCTCAGGTCCTTCACCACTGTCGAAGCCGTCCCGCGCAATGCCCGAAACGGACCGCCCCCCAGCGCATCATCCAGCAAGCCCCGGGTGAGCGGCTTGTTGTCCCTGGACGCAATGACGGTGATCAACTCCGCGCCCTTGGGACGGGACACGATGAGATCGTATTTCGAGTCTGCGCCCGGGATGGCCACCAGCACACCCGCCTTTACGAAGTTGCTCTTGGCGTGGCGGTTGGGGAAGACTTGGATCACCTTGCCACTGGTTCCGGTGTCGAACACCCACAAGTAGGCGTCTTCTGTCGTCTTCACGGTCAGCGCCAGTTTATCGCCATGCTTGTAGGTCCGGTTCGCCCGGTCCACCGTCGCGCTGACCGCCAGCTTCTGGCCGTCAGTCGGGCGGACCTCCAATTTCTCCACCAAGGGTCTTTGCCGGATGTCCAGGTCCTTGAGGTAGGACGTATCCGATTCCGCCCAAGCCGGAGCTTGGCTCAGCACGACGGCTGCAACGGCCGCGCAAAGAAAACGGGTGGTTTGCAATACGGTCTTCATGATCTTGTTCCTCCCTTACGTTTGAGTTCAACGGGGTGAGTGGGTGACAACCGATGTCCGTAGCGTCTTGATGCTCCAGTCGTCCGGATCCATGCGGCCGCGGTCTTCATCCACTCGCGCATAGAATTGAGCCGGGCTGAGGTCGAGGCTCGCAATGCCGCCGCCAGGTTTCTTGAGGATGTCGCTGGACGACAAGAATTGAAGCTTCTGCCGGGACGCGATGAAGTAGAAGGCTTCCTTGCCTGCCGGCGGCTTCACGATCATCTCGATACCGCTCTCGGGCGCAGGAAAATTGACGATCTCCGCCGCCTTCATCGGTTTGTCCTGCAGAAGCCGGGTCACCTTGCAGGACGTGCTTACGTGGAAGACGCTCAGATAGGACGGCGAGCTGACTCGCATCTGAAGCCGCAACGGCTCGCCGACATTGAACCTGGAGTCCGGCACTGCCCATGCTTCAACGAGGAACTTGCCGCCCTCCTTGAATTGCGCCAGGCGACACAGAACCTCCGCCGTGACTACCTTCTCCGTACAGGCCGTGAGAGCGATCAGCGCAATCAACACCCCTGCGAATCCACAAGCCGGCCTGAGTCGTGTCAACCCACGCCGTATCATCGTTGCATCGATCATGGTTTTGTTCCTTTTTGGTCCCTTCCTTAAGACAACGACGGCTGCCACCAATGCCAAGCAGACCACGAACCGTGGCATTGCGCATATCTTGGCCAGTCGCGTAACAGATGATCGAGTCGACGGGCTCATCACGATACCTCCGTGCATCCATTCAGACTCCGTAGTTGCCCTGAAACGCACTTTTGATGCGTTGTGCAAAGGGGCGCACAAGAGCGGTTTTGGAAGGCAAAACCAGTCTGTGCGCTACGTGGAGAAGCGGTACCAGGTTGTGGAGATTGAGCAACGGGCGCGTTGGCAGCACCGATGAAGGAAAGGCTGGCGCGAAGATTCGGAATCGCCGAAGCGAGCAGACGAGCGGAGAGCGATGGGAAAACCGAGCTATTATGGCTAGTTAGCTGCTGTGACCTTATGTAAATTCTGGGTGGGGGGTAACACGACCTCTGAGGAGACTTCGACGGAAGGTTTCACGGGTATGGACTTGCCGTACATGAGTTCGATTTCTCTCCGCTTTGAGCTTGCTCGGGCTTCTATAACAGTACACACAACGCGATGTCAACCTCTTTTTTCAGAGTGTTGGTCCAAAGCGAAACTGTCCCTTTGGAAGAATGGGAGGACATGGGATTGCCGCCTACCTGCTCGCCTCGCTTGACTTTCCGGTCTGGCGCCTGTTGACTATTACCATGCTGGGCAGATGCTTCGTGAGCTTGGTCCTGACCCTGATCCTTCTTCCCGAACCAGTCTGAAAAACTTCAATCTCTGGGCCGGTGCTCAAAACTGTCTGATGAACCGGAGAAATGCGGCTCCAAGGTATCCACGACATGGACACCGCCAATGTTTGGCTGCCCTCGGGACATGTGGGTCCATACTCTCTCGATGGCGCTTACACTTTGCGCCGCTGCCCCAACAGATAGTCCACGAGCAGGTATTGTCCCAGACGGTCGGGACGGGTGTAGAAAGCGCGCCCCTTGTTGAGCCGGGTCATCTCGTCCACGAACCCCTTCAACACCGGGCTGTCGTCCAGCATGAACGTGTTGATGGTGATGCCCCGCCGGGTGACCCTCTTCGCCTCCTTCAGGGTCTCTTCGGCCGCGCGCTGGCTGATGCCGCCGAAGCTGAGCGGCCACTCGCAATAGAGCCGCCCCTGGCGGCAATAGGCCGTGGGTTGGCCATCGGTAATGACGATGATCTGCTGATTGCGGGTCGAGCTCCGCTTCTTCAACAGGTCGATGGCCAAGTGGAGCCCGTCCTGAAGGTTGGTGAAGGGGTCCCCCATGTTCCATGTCGCTTCCGGCAAATCCTTGGCCTTCAACTCCACCGCCCGGGTAAAGAATCCGACGATGCCGAAGTAGTCCTGGGGATACCTGGAACGGCACAGGGACTCCATCGCCAAGGCCACCTTCTTGGCCGCGGCGAAACGCCCGTCCCAACTCATCGACCAGCTCATGTCCAGCAACAGAACCGTGGCGGCCCGGGTCGAATACTGCGAGTCGAAGACCATGAAGTCTCTCGGGTCGAGGCTCAACGGCAGCTTCGCGTCGCGGCGCAAGGCGCTTCTCAGCGTTTCGTTGAGATTCAGGTTGAGCGCATCGCCGGATACATAGGGTTTGCTGCTCTCGGGCACGACCTCCCGGGAGCCGTGCCGGGCAATCTGATGCCGGCCCGCCGCATCCCGGCTGAGCTGTTTGTAGATGTCTCGCAGGGCGATCTGGCCGATGCGCCGGACGCCGTGCGGCGTCAACTCGAAGTGGTCGCCCTTGTCGACCACGTAGCCGCCCTCCTCAAGGGACGACTCCAGACGCATGACGCCCTCGTAGTCCTCCTGTGCCTGGGGGCCAAGAAGGCCGTTCAAGAGATCCATGTCCACGTCCTTGGGTTGGCTGCTGGAAAGCTGGCCCTCCAGCTTCTGCAGCCCTTCCATGCGTTCCTGGATCTCCGCAGCCTCCTCGAAGTTCAACGACTCCTGCCCTCTGAACAGATTTCCTTCACGTCGAATATAGTTTTCAAGCCGGCGTATCCTGTCCAGTTGAGAGAGGATTTCCTCGAAATCCTTCTTGGCCTCGGGGTTCTCGAAGCTGTAGCCCGCCAGACGCTCGATGGCGTCACTCAGCTTCGGCGGGAGGTGCTGCAGGAACTCGTCCTTTTCCCCCGCCTCCGCCCGGTCTTCTTGCTGCTGCAAGGTCTCGCGCTCGCTGGATACGATGTCCTGCAACTTCTCCTGGATCTCGTCCAGGGCCGACCGAATCTGGTACTGCTCATACATCCGCCGCTTTTCCCGGGCCACCCGGGAAAGCAGGTCGTCGAGACCGGAAACCTGCCCCTCGTCCTCGCCCATGCCGCGCTGCATCAAGCGGCGCATGGACTGTTGCAGATCGCCGGTCTCGTCGAGGTTTTCGTTGAGTTCGTCGAACACCTCGTCGGGCCGGATGGAGCGGTCCTGGAAACCGTTCCAGCGACTGTAGCGAGCGTGGACCATGGCGCGTCAACCGCGGTCCGGCCTATTTGCCATAGGTGATTCGGCCGCCAGCGGCTTCCTTGTTGAGCTTCTGATGCAGGTGCAGGCCTTCCAGCACCAACTCCGTGGCCGAGGCCAGGAAGCCGGGCGAATCGACGTCGCCCAGGGATCGGATCGCATCCTGCAGGCCCGGTATCTCCCTGATGCCCTCGAGATAGTCCTCCGAGCGCATTTCGTCGGAGACCTCCACCCCCCAGCCGGAGTTGAAGTACTCGATGACGCTCTGCAACGAGTTGACGTCGAGCCGGGTGTCGAACGTCTTGAGTATCGCCCGGTTCAACAGTCGCTCGATGAGCTCTTCCTCGTTCTTCTCCTCACCCACGTACTCCACCTCGATCTTTCCACAGGTGGAGGGAAGCACCGCATGCAGATCGCTGACCCGCGGCACGATGTCGGTCTCGTCCGACCGCAACGCCCGTTTCTCCGCATTGCTGACCATGCTCTCGTAGTTGTTGATGCTGATTCGGACGCTGACGCCGGAGGACTGGTTTATCTCGCTCGAGTTGCGAGCCTCGAAAGTCAGGTGGCCCAGGACCTCTTTCATGAAGTCCGGAATCACCACCGTATGGCTCCGGTCGTCGAGCGAGGCGGATTCCTGCTCCATGATGTCGATCTCGTGCTCCACCACACGAGGATAGTGGGTCCTTATCTGCACGTCGAAGCGGTCCTTCAGGGGCGTGATGATGCGGCCGCGGCTCGTGTAGTCCTCGGGATTCGCGCTGGCCACGATGATCACGTCGAGGGGAAGGCGGATCTTGTACCCCTTGATCTGGACATCCTTCTCTTCCATCAGATTGAACAGCCCGACCTGTACCTTCTCCGTAAGATCCGGCAGTTCGTTGACCGCGAACACACCCCGGTTGGTGCGGGGGACGAGGCCGTAATGAATCGTCTCCTCGTCGGCCAGATAGCGCCCTTCCGCGACCTTGATGGGATCGATCTCGCCGATGAGATCGGCGATGGACACGTCCGGGGTCGCCAGCTTCTCGCCGTACCGATGTTCCCGGCCGATCCACTCCACCTCCAGCTTGTCGCCCTTCTCGGCCAGACGGCGCTTGCACGGAGCGCAGATGACGTCGAAGGGATCGCAATTGATCTCGCAACTCCGGACCCTCGGAATCTCCTCGTCCAGCAACATCGTGAGGCCGCGAATGATGCGCGACTTCGCCTGACCCCGCTCGCCGAGAAAAACCATGTGGTGGCCCGACAGCACCGCGTTCTCGATCTCCGGAATCACCGTCTCATCGTAGCCCACGATTCCCGGCAGAATACGCTCCCCGGACTTGAGAAGTTCCATAAGATTGTGGCGCATCTCATCGCGCACGGATCTTGTGACAATTCCGTTGCGTTTCAATTCGCCCAAGGTGTTGATCGATTTCACGCCGGCACCTCCTGCCAAGCCCTTAAATCCTGTTGGTATCGTTCTTGAAACCTGGTGTCCCTGTCCGAAGTCCATGTAGCAGGACCCTTGCACGGGACCTTGGCCGCGGAACACATGATGAGCGGGGCGGATCTCCGAACTAGGGGCCATCCTCCGCCGCGGGGCTTGGGTTGACCCGCAGGCGAAGTTCCTTGCCAACCTTGAAAAACGGGACTCTCTTGGAAGATACGGAGACAATTTCCCCGGTCTTGGGGTTGCGCCCGTCTCGGGCCCTCCGGTGCTTTACCACAAAACTGCCGAAACCCCGGATCTCGATTCGTTCTTCCCGCAGCAGCGCGGCGATCAGAGAGTCGAAGACGGAGTTGATAATCACCTCCGCATCAAAGCGCGACAGGTGGGGAAACCGGTCATTGATTTCTTCGATCAGGTCTCGTTTAGTCATGCGGTTCCCCGAAAGGTGTGTCCGGCGGAAGCTATCCCTTGTCTTTCTCGCTGTCTTGCGTCTCTGCCCCCGGCCGACCCTCCCGGTCCAGCTTCAACTCCTCGTTCAGAATGGTCTCGAAAGAGAAACGTCCGGCCTCTTTCTCCCGCTTCAAATACGTCTCCAGCTCTTCCTTTTCCTCCGATCGCTTGAGCGCGCGGATGCTGAGGCCGATCTTCCGTTCCTGAAGGTCGATATTGACCACTTCAGCCTCGACGACGTCGCCCACCCGGTACAGGCTCGAAGGCTTTTCGACGTGCTCGGTGCTGAGCTGAGAGACGTGGATCAGCCCCTCCACGCCTTCGGCCATGCGTACGAACACTCCAAAGTCAAGCACACGGACGACCGCGCCCGTGACCCGTGACCCCGGCGGATGCTCGCTGACCACGCGTTCCCACGGATCCATGGTCAACTGCTTCACTCCGAGCGAGAACCGCTCCACCTGCGGATCGACGCCGAGCACCTTGGCTTCGACGATGTCACCCTTCTTGTAGATCTCCGACGGGTGCTTGATCTTTTTGGTCCAGTCCAGATCCGAGATATGGATCAACCCGTCGATTCCATCTTCGACTCCAACGAAAACTCCGAAGTCCGTGATGTTGCGTACCGGCCCCTTGATGACGGTGCCTTCGGGATACTTTTCCTTCGCCAGGAACCACGGATTGGGCAGCACCTGACGGAGCCCCAGCGAGATGCGCCTGCGCCCGGGGTCCACGTTCAGGACCATGGCCTCCACGGTTTCCCCAGCCTGGACGACCTTCGAGGGGTGCGAGAGCTTCTTGGCCCAGGACATCTCCGATACGTGGATCAGTCCCTCGACACCCTTCTCCAACTCCACGAACGCGCCATAGTCCGTCAAGCCCACGACCTTTCCGGTAATCCTGGAGTCGGCAGGATACCGTTCCGCCACCGATTCCCAGGGATCCGGGGTGATTTGTTTCATACCCAGGGAGATCCGTTCTCTTTCCTTGTCGAACTTGAGCACCACGACCCGGATGGTCTCCCCGAGGCCCAACAGGTCGCTCGGGTGATTGACGCGGCCCCACGACATGTCGGTGATGTGCAGGATCCCGTCGATGCCGCCGACATCGACAAAAGCACCGTAATCCGTGATGTTCTTGACCACGCCCTCCAGGATCACACCCTCGTCCAGAACCGCGAGAGTCTCCTTCTTGAGCACCTCCCGTTCCTTCTCGAGCAGGATCTTGCGCGATACCACCACGTTGTCACGCATCCTGTTGTACTTGAGAATGGTGAACCGATCCCGTTTGCCCACGAACTGGTCGAGGTTCCGGGTCGGCCGAATGTCCACGTGGGATCCGGGAAGAAAGCCGTCGACGCCGAGGTCTACCTTGAATCCGCCCTTGACCCGTGCGACGATAATGCCCTCGATAGGGGTCATCTGATCGTGCGCCGTCTCGATTCGGTCCCAGACCTTGATGCTCTCGGCCTTTTGACGGGAGAGCACGATCTCACCCCGATCTCCTTCGGGAGATTCGAAGAAGACGTCCACATCGTCGCCAAGACCGATCTGAAGGGTTCCGTCACGACCCTGGAACTCCTGAACCGGGATGCGGCCCTCGGTCTTGTAACCCACGTCAACCACCACGTGGGTCGGGTTGACGTCAACCACCTTGCCGGTGACCACCGCGCCCGGCTTCACCGCCTGCAAACTCTCCTCGAACAGAGACTGAAAGTCGTCTTCGGCGGCCACCGCTTCCGAATCCTGCGAAGTCTCCTGCTCCTCGGAAATTGCCTGGTTCTCCGAAGCTGCCTGACCCTCCGCTGCCACCTGGCTCTCCGAAGTTGCCCGACCTTCCGCAGTCACCTGGCCATCCGACGTCTCCCGGCTCTTGTTCGCCTCACCTTCCGTCATTAAGCAGTTCTCCCATTCTCATTGGATTTCGAATTCACTTCTTCCAGTATCCTGTCGACGACGGCGGCCGCCGACAGCGCGGTCGAGTCGACGAACACCGCGTCATCGGCCTTGCGCAAGGGCGCCACCTTTCGCTCCTTGTCCCGCCGGTCCCGGCGCATGACGTCCGCGAGCGTCTGCTCCAGCGTCAGCGTCGGATCCTGTCCGGCCAGCTCGTTGAAGCGCCGGCGGGCACGTGTTTCCGGCGAGGCATCCAGATAAACCTTCACCTCGGCCTCCGGGAAGACCACGGTGCCCATGTCACGGCCCTCGGCGACGATACACCCGCTACGGCCCATGGAGCGCTGCAGATCGGCCATCCGTTGCCGTACAATCTTCATGCCGGAAACCCGGGAAGCCATCTGCCCCACCTCCGGCGTACGGATCGCTCCGCTCACGTCCGAGCCGTCCAGCATCACCGTATGGTCGGTTCCAAGGTCGACGTCGGTGCTTTCCAGAATCCTTCCCAAGGCGTTCTCGTCATCGGGATCCGCTCCACGGCGCATGACTTTCCATGCCAGTGCCCGATACATGGCTCCCGTATCCATATAACGATATCCGAGACGCTTTGCCACGGCCTTGGCAACCGTACTCTTGCCGGCGCCCGCCGGGCCGTCGATGGCCACGATCAACTATCCTATCCTCACTTCGCATCAGGCACAACCAGCGCCGCCGCCGGCCATGCCGTCAACCGCTGATTCTCCCGAGGCTTTCGAAGAAACCGGGGAACGATACCTTGACGCATTCCTCGTTCGACAGCGCGATTCCACCCCGGGTCGACAAACCGGCAACCGCCAACGCCATGGCCACCCGATGGTCGCCGTGACTCTCCACCGAGGCGCTCTTGAGCTCGCCGGCGCCCTCGACCGTCACATCGTCGCCCCTCACTTCCGTCCTCACGCCCATCTTGGAGAGCTCAAGGCTCATGGTCGCGATCCGGTCGGATTCCTTGAACCGCAGCTCGCCGACCTCGCGGAACAGCGTGGACCCCTTGGCCAAGGCCGCGGCCACGAACAGCACCGGATACTCGTCGATAGTGCGGGGGGCGAGTTCCGGCTGAACCTCGGTACCCTGCAACGCCCCGCCCCTCACCCGGAAGTCGGCCACCGGCTCACCTGCCTCGTCCCAGGGGCGCGTCATCTCGATGTCTGCGCCCATGGCCCGCAGCACCTCGACTACGCCGCTGCGCGTGGGATTGCAGCCCACCGCTCGGATGACTACGTCCGATCCGGGGATGGTCGCCGCGGCCACGGCGATGAAGGCTGCCGACGACACGTCTCCGGGAACCCGGAGGCGGGTTCCCGAAAGTTCCTGACCGCCCTGGACCATCACCCTCGGGCCGGCGCTCTCCACCGAGGCGCCGAACCCGCGCGCCATGATCTCCGTGTGGTCCCGGGATCGATACGGCTCCTCGAACCGTGTCCCCCCCCGCGCCTGCAACCCCGCCAGCAGGACCGCGGACTTGACCTGGGCACTGGCCACCGGCGAGGCGTACTCGATGCCCTGAAGCGGTCGGCCGTGAATCTCCAGGGGCGCGCGGCCGTCCTGCCCGGTGACCTGGGCCCCCATTCGCGCGAGCGGCTCGATCACCCGCTTCATCGGACGGCTGCGAAGCGAGCCGTCGCCGTCGAGCCTGACGTCGAAGGGCCGGCCGGCCAGGAGTCCCGTCAGCAAACGCATGGTGGTCCCGGAATTCCCACAATCGATGGTCTCCGGCGGCGCCTGCAGTCCGTCCCAACCCCCGCCCTCGATGCACAAGCTGTCGCTCTCGCGCCGGAACCGCACCCCCATGCGCCTGAAGGCCGCCACGGTGCTGGAATTGTCGGCCCCGGCCGGCATGTTGGTGATGCGCGTCTCGCCCCGGGCCACGGATCCCATGATCACGGCGCGATGGCCGATGGACTTGTCCCCCGGCGCCTCCAGCTCGCCCCTCAGGGGACGCGAAACCTGTTCCACCCTGACGGTCACGGTTACGACATCCTCTTGCGCGTCACCAACGCCTGATCGAATTCCCGCTCCAGTCCGGATCCGTCGTCCCGGCGGATGCAATCCGCGATCCTCTCGAGCCCTCGAGTGTATTCCCGAAGCCCCTTGAGCACGGCCTCACGGTTGAGCAGGCAAATATCGCGCCACAACTCCGGACGGCTGGCGGCGATGCGGGTGGTGTCCTTGAAACCCGCCCCACAATATTCGGCAAGATCCAGCGACTCCACCCTGGTGCGTTCCAGGGCGTTCACCAGCGCGTAGGCCGCGACGTGAGGCAAGTGGCTCACCACGCCCAGGATCCGGTCGTGAAGCCTGACGTCCATCAACTCCACCTTGGCTCCGACCCGCCGCCAGAATGTCCGCAGCTTCTTCAACGCGCCGGGATCGGTCCTCCTGGTGGGCGTGAGGATGCAGCGGCGGCGGACGAACAGATCCGCTCTCGCCGGATCGGGACCCCATTGATCGCTACCGGCAATGGGATGGGCTCCGACGAAAAGGGGCCCCCCCTTCAACAAACGCTCCATGTCCGCCACCACCCGGCGTTTCACGCTGCCTACGTCGCTAATGAGGCATTCCCGGTGGATGCGCGGCAGAAACGATCGGGTCACCGGCGCGATGGCGCTGACCGGCGTCGCCAAGACCAGAAAGTCGGTATCCGTGGGGAAATCCTCGGCGCCCAGAAAGTAGGCGTCCAGGATGCCGAGTTTCCGTGCGCGGCGCAGTGTCTTCTCGTTGCGCCCGTATCCCACGACCCGCTCCACCAGACCGCGTTCCCTGGCAGCCAACGCCAGGGAGCCGCCGATGAGCCCCACGCCCGCGATCACCACGGTCCGAAACATCAGGCCCCGTCCCCGCTCCTTCCCGGAATCCGCGAAAGGCCGTCCAGGAACTTGCGGTTTTCGTCCGGGGTCCCCACCGTGACGCGCACATGCTCGGGAAACTCCGGGCCCACGGGCCGCACGATGACCCCCTGCCGCAACAGCTCTTCGTAGACGTGACCCACCCGGCCGGTTCGCACGAGGATGAAATTGGCCTGGCTCGGGACCCATTCGATTTCCAGGGCCGCCAGTCCTTCGGTCAAAAAGGCCAAGCCCTGCCGGTTGACCTCGACGCTCCGGCGGAGGTGCCCGGTGTCGTCCACGGCCGCGGTTGCCGCCCACTGGGCGGCGGCATTGACGTTGAAAGGCTCCCGCACCTGATTCATCATCGCGACGACGTCGGGGTGGGCGATGCCGTATCCGATCCGCAGGCCGGCCAGCCCGTAGACCTTTGAAAAGGTCCGCAGGGTCAAGACCGTACGGTCCTCCCGTTGATCGTCGAGGGAATCGGGGTAGTCCGGGTCGTCCACGTACTCGAAGTAGGCCTCGTCCGCCACCACGAGCACGTCGGGTCCCACCCGCTCGAGAAAGTCCTCCCACTCGGGGCGCCGGTAGATCGTTCCCGTAGGGTTGTTGGGGTTGGCGAGGAAGACGCAACGGGTCTTGGGCGTCAATGCCCGGGCCATGGCTTCGAGGTCGTAAGCGAAGTCGTTCAGCGGCACGGTCCGCACGGCCGCGCCCATGGCATCGAGCGAGAGGCCGTAGGCCACGAAGGTGCCCCGTGACAGCAACGCCTCGTCTCCAGGGCGCAGAAAGGTCCGGACCGCGATCTCGATGAGCTCGTTGGAGCCGTTGCCAAAGACCAGCCGCTCGGGTGCAACGCTCAACCTGGCGGACAGCGCACGCCGGAGATGGAAACAGCCGCCGTCCGGGTAAAGATGCAGCTCCCCCAGCCGCTCCCGCAACGCCGCCAACGCCTTCGGCGACGGCCCCAGCGGATTCTCGTTGGAGGCCAGCTTGGCCGATCCCTGAATTCCGTACTCCCGCTCCACCTCGTCAATGGGCTTGCCGGGCACGTAGGGCACGATGCCGCGAATATGATCCGGAACCTTTTCGGCGATGCTCATAGGCTGCGGGGATAGGAGCCGAGGACCTTCAGAAAAATGCAGCTCTCGGAGAGCTGCTCCAGGGCGCTTTTCACTTGCGGCTCTTCCTGATGTCCTCTGAAATCGATGAAGAAAACGTACTCCCATGCCTTCTCGCGCGAGGGGCGCGACTCGATCTTGGTAAGGTCGATGCCGTGTTTCGCGAAGGGCGCCAGCAAGTCGTGGAGCACGCCGACGCGGTCCCTGGCCGCGAAGACGATACTGGTCTTGTCCTCGCCCGTGGGCGACGGTGGATCGTCTCCGATGATGAAGAACCGCGTGATGTTGTCGTGATTGTCGGCGATGTTGGCCTGGACGATCCTGAGTCCGTATACCTCGCCCGCCAGGCGACTGGACACCGCCGCCGCCGCCCGGTCCGAACGCGCCTCCCTGGCGGCCTGTGCCGTGCTCGACACCTCCTCGACGGCAGCGTCGGCGTAGTGCGCGGCCAGCCAACGGCGGCATTGGCCCAGGGCATGCGAATGGGAAAGAATACGACGTACGTCCTTTGCCCGGCCTGATCGGGACAGCAGGCAGAGCTCGATATCGACGCTGACTTCACCGCAGATCCGAACGTGCGACTCCTGCAGCAGGTCCAGGGTGTGCGTCACCACCCCTTCGGTAGAGTTTTCGATGGGCACCACGCCGTAGTCGACGTTGCTCGCGCCCACCTCCCGAAAGACGTCGTCGATGGTGGGTTCGGGGGAGTAGCGTACGGTGCTGCCGAAATGCCGCTGCGCGGCCATGTGGGTGAAGGTCGCCTCCGGGCCGAAAAACGCCACCTGCATCCGGGCCTCGATGCCCCGACAAGCGGACAGAACCTCCCGGTAGACGGCACGAATGGACGCGGCCGGCAACGGACCCGCGTTGGCCTCGGATATCTGCCGATACACGGCCCGTTCGCGGCTCGCCACGTAAACGGGCCTTCCCGTGCGATTCTTCTGGCGCCCGATCTCCAGGGCGAGGGACGCTCTCTCGTTGAGAAGGGCTACAATCCGGGAGTCAACTCGATCGATCTTTTTTCGGAGAGCATCTACCGATTCTCTGCGGCTCAATGAAAACCTCGAGGGGAAGGATTGCGACCGAAAGGCTACGTTAGCTGAACTCCCGTGCAATTGCAACTCCGCGTCGCCACAGGTGTTTGCCCATCGCACCGGTCCGTCGATGCCGGACGGGAATCACGGCGCAGGCGGGTCAACGGATTTTCCTGACACCGTTCCTCTCGCTACCGGTGATCGGGCTGCTCGTAGAGGAGGCCCATCTACCCCGGCACCGTGGCAGGACTGGGGTTGATCGTCGCCGGCATCGTGCTCCAGCGCCGGACCGGCCGACCCGCCCGGCGCCATCGGGCAATGCAGCACGCCGGCCTGCGACCGGCGGCGGCGTTCATTTGAGCATCGGAAAAGACCACGGGCTCATCTCCTCGGCGGTCCGTCCCAGCGCGTCCCAGTCCTGCAGGTGACCCCAGGCGAGCTCGGCGGCCTCCTGGGCCTGCCGCCGCAACGCTTCCAGGTCCACTCCCGGGATCCGCCCCTGCTCCATGCGCACCTCGCCGTCGACGATGACCGTCCGGACGTCATCGCCGATGCCGCACTCCACCAGGCTCTTGATGGGATCCCGCACCGGCCCGTACCTCAGCGTGCCCCTTCCGGAAATGTCGACGATCATGATGTCCGCCCGCGCACCCGGAGCCAACCGCCCCAGGTCGTCGCGCCCCAGGGCCCGGGCACCCCCCAGCGTAGCCGCCTCGAAGACCTCCGCGGCCGTGGCCGCCCGCAGATTGTGTCCGATGACCTTGCCGAAGTAGGACGCGACGCGCATCTGCATCATGAAGTCCCGCGGGTAGGTGTCACTGCCCAGAGCGATGTTGACGCCGGCCTTGCGGTACCGTTCCCACGAGTCGAGGCAACGCCCCCGGCGGGCGATGTTGACCGGGCAATGGGAGATGGACACGCCGTATTCGCCCATGAGCTCAACGTCCCGGCCGCCCGAGAAGTTCATCTGCGGGTTCTCGGCCACGAGGTTCCCGTGACCGATGGTGAGGTCGGGACCCAGAAGCCCCACGGACTCCAGCAGCTCCACCGGGGTCATGCGGTGCTCGACCACGAGCTCGAAGAACTCGATGACGTTGTAGGCCGCGTGGGTCGATATCGGAACCTTGAGCTCGTCCGCCGCCTTCCGCGTGGCCCGCAGGAGATCCGGCGTGCAGCTCTCGGACTCCCGCGGGATCAGGATCCCCCGGACCCGGTCGTCGCAACTGCCGTTCACGCGTTTGATGAAGTCGACGGCGCCCTCGAACTCCCGCCAACCCGCGGCCTCGTCCAGCGCGCGCTTGAGACGGCCCTTGTCATCCGCCACCCAGCGGCCCGAGTCGAAGCCGGGTCCCAGGTACGCCCGCGCCCCGAGTCGGTCCACCTCTTCCAGCAGTCCTTCCTGGACCCGGAGCTGGCTGCCGATCTCCATGAACGTGGTGACGCCGTTCCGCAGCAACTCCGCCACCGTGAAGGTCGCGTGCAGATCCGTGCCTTCGTCGGCCCCGGCCTGATCCGGCCTCGTGTACCGCGGATCCCCCGCCGGCCGCGTCCCCTCCCGCGGCACGCTGATCTCCAGGAACGGCTGGCCGAAGTAGTCCGGCCGACCGGTGTCGGTAATCAGCCGGTGAGACGCCCGGTGGCCGCCGTGAACGTGCATGTCGATGAATCCCGGCGCCACCAGCATCCCGCGAGCGTCGATCTCGCGGTCCACGTCCCCGTCGAAGTCGGCGCCCACGTGCAGGATGCGCCCGTCCTCGAACACCACCACGCCGTCGCGCACGAGCGCGTGGGTCTCCCCCTGAAAGCCGACGATCCAACCGCCGCGAATCAATGTACGCATGTCAACCCCCGTGATCGCCCGGCTTTTCCCCGAAGGGCAGCTCGGTCCCCAACCCCTTCTCCCGCGCCAGCCGGTAGACCCAGCTCCCGATGCCGACGTCCAGGATGCCCATGCCCGGTGACTCGTAGAGAATGGTCTCGTCGTCGCTCCGGCGTCCGGGCTTCTTCCCGGACACCACGTCGCAGAGCTCCGCCGCCACGTCGTCCCTCGAGAATTTCCCGCTGGCCAGCAACGATGGGAAGGGCTTTCGGGGCGGGCTGTCGCCCAGCACCTGGTCGGTGCCGGAGAGGAACACCCGTGACCCCTCCACCGTGGCCTCGTCGAATTCCCCGGGGGCCAGGGACATGACCAACGCTCCCGGCTCCAGCCAGTCGCCCTCGAACACGACGGTGTTCCCGGAGGTGGCCAGCAGCATGATATCGGTGTTCTCGATGGCTTCCCGGCCCGACTCCACCGCCGACACTTCGATGCCCAGGACCGCGGTCATCTCTTCGGAGAAACGCCGGCGGTTCTCCGGGCTCCGGCTGTAGGCCTTGATGTGCCGGATATCGCGCACCGCGCTGCACGCCCGGACGAAGCCGCGGGCATAGCGTCCGGTGCCGATGACCCCCAACGTCTTCGCATCCGCCCGGGCCAGATGCCTGGCTGCCACGCCATAGGGAGCCGCGGTGCGGACCGCGTGCAGATGATAGTCCGAGATGATGGCCGCCATCTCCATGTCTTCCCAGTTGAAGAGGCAGATGACCTCGGAGCGATTGGTTCCCTGGTATCCC
The DNA here is from genome assembly GCA_963422385.1 of Binatia bacterium. GTDB lineage: Bacteria > Desulfobacterota > Binatia > UBA9968 > JAJDTQ01 > JAJDTQ01. The sequence goes on from OY729432.1 coordinate 3,641,161, forward strand.
GAATACACCCGCACTGCTGCGAAACCGAGATCCGGCGCCATTCCCGGCAGGATCCGGATGTTGTGCCAGAGATGGCCCGGATGATCGGGATGTTCCATGGTCAGGCGCTTGAGATGGAACGTGCTGCCCTCGGACTGCTGACGCAGCACCTCCTCGATGACCGCGACCGCTTCTTCGTAAGCGTTGCGGCCCTCGACAGCCTTGAGAACGTCGTTTTCCGTGAGAAAGAGCATGTTCCGTGATGCCTGTTCCCTATTTCTTCTTCCGCACGAGGAAACCCAGGCTCTTCCTGGCCTTGGGCGACATGGAGCTGTTCCAGACACCCACCGTCAGCCCATTGGCCCTGGCCTTCCCGGCCACGTAGTGCGCCGCCACGAGGGTTCCGGCGCCGGGCCGGTTGATGACGACAACGGCAGGGTTGCCGGGCACATACTTCCCCATGTGGCGCGCCGTCAGCCGCGTGTAGGCATCGTAACCGCCGCCGGGCGGCGCCCCCACCACCAAGCGGATGGTCTTGCCTTTGTAGAAATCCTCACCATGGACGCCCACGACCAGCGTGAGAACCGACAGCATGAACGCAAGAAGCCCCGCAAAAGTCGAACCCTTGTGCATTGGAATCTCTCCCTTCCGCCCGGTGGCGCCCGCCGGTGCGTCCTGAGCCCTTCGAGAAGCTCAGGACAGGCGTCGCGAAGCGAAGCCAAAGGACGCCATTGATCCGAATCTCCCTGGTCGACAGCGTAGAGCCGAGCCGCGTTCCCTCCCAGCACCGCCTCCTTCTGCTCCCGGGTCAGATCGTCCCGCTGCAACAATTCGTCAATCTCGCGCCGGCAGGTTGCCACATCGAAAATCTCGTGGGGGAAGTCGCTGGCGAACAGAAAGGCGTCGGCTCCGGCCTGCTGTACGGCAAAGGCCAGCCCGGCGTCGTCGCAATCGAAACCGACGAAGATCCTCCCCTCCCGCACGTGACGCTTGAAATGCTCGCTGGCTTTCTCGTCGGGCCGGGGGCCGGGGACGGGATCTCCTGCGAGATCGCTCTGCAGGTGCCCTTCATTGTAGGACCGATCGAGCCGATCCATGAAGAACGGCACCCACGTCGCGCCCCCTTCCAGAAACCCCACCCGCAGCCGGGGAAAGCGCTCGAAGATACCATGGCTCAGCATCGCCGCCGCCTGCACCATGATTCCGAAAGGATGGCCGAGGGCGTGCACCGGATAATAGACGCTGAAGCCGTCGAGACCGAGATGATGGTGGGCGCCCCCGTGCACCGTCAGGCAACAAGCCCGGTTTCTCCGCCTCTTCATAGATCGGCCAGTATGCCTTGGCCCCCAGATGGCCCTTGATGGCCTCGCCGTTGGACGGCAACATGGCGCCGACCATGCCGAGCTCCGTGACGCACCGCTGGAGCTCTGCCAACGCGGCCTCTTCGTCCTGTATCGGAATGAGCCCAACGCCCTTGAGACGCGGAGTCGTGCTGGTGAAACGGTCGTGCAGCCAGTTGTTGTAGGCCCGGCAGGCCGCGATGGCCCACTCCACCGAAACGATGCGCCCGACCCCCAGGCCGGCGCTGGGATACAGTACACTCCAGGCGATGCCGGTCTCATCGATGAACTCGAGCCACTCCCTGGGCCCCGGAGTGGTCTTCATGCTTCCGCCGACGTACCTGGGCACGCGGTTCTTCATCAGATAGCGGAAATGGAGGTGGTCGAACAAGGGGAACATCTGGCTGAACTGGTTCCCCTTGGGCATGTACTTCGCGATCTCGTCGCCGAAGAAGTAGTCGTTGACGTGGCCGTCGGCGTCGTTGATGGTCGGCATGGAGCCTTCTCCTTCAGGCCCAACAGCCTGTATCGCAACCCATGAACGCTGTCAAACCGCAAGCCGATAGCGCCCCTCTGCGTCCTGGTCGATCTCCCCGGCCGCGTGCAACTCGCCCATGGCACGGGCGACGGACTGGAAGTCGACCCCCTCGACACTTCGCGCAATCTCGCTGAAGTACATGGGCCGGACCGCCAGCAGCTCGCGGATTCGGGCCGCGGTGTCCGCGAGATCCACCGTTTCACCGACGCTCTCCGGGTTGGCGCCTTGCTCTTCGACACCCGCCTCGCCCAAGTAGCCGTCGAGGGCCAGCTCATCCGCATAGGGATAGCGAATGCGTTCGAAACGCGCCTTCGGGACGTCGTCCGGAATCGTGGCGTCGATGCCGCATTTGGCGGAGGTGGGGATCCCGTCCGACGGCGGGAGACTCGGATCCAACGGTTTCGAGCGCGCGTCGGAGAGTATCGTGATGTCACGGTCGGCCTGTACCCGGGTGGCCATGGCCCACTCCACCTCCATGGCGTCGAAGACGTCAATGTCGCCATCCACGATCACCACGTGCTTGAGGTCCGCCACCGACAGCGCCGCCATGATGGCGTTCTGGGGATCGCCCGGTTGTTTCCGGATGGCTATGATCGCGTGCCAATGGCAACAGCCGCCCGGCGTGACGTTCACCGCAGTCACCGTCACCCCCGCCGCGTCGAGGACGCGCTTGAGCACCGCCTGGAAACCGTGCTCCTTGATCCAGATGTTCTCCCAGGGCATGTGCAGCGCGTAGTAGATGGCGTCCCGGCGCCGCGAGACTGCCTTCACCCGCACGTGCGGGTTCTGATGCAGGTCTCCCATGAGGCGCGTGAACTCGCCGAACCGGCCTTCCTGGCGGGTCCAGCCCGTAGGCAGAATCTCGGCCTCGAGCACGATCTCGGCATCCGCCAGGCACGGCACGTCGATGGTCCTGCAGGCGCCGAGTCGCACCGCCCGCCCCAACATGCCGCCGGCGATGCCCAGTTCGTTGCGCCCGAGAGGCGCCTTGTAGAGGGACGCCATCAGCTCGAGCGGGTGAGTGCCGATGTTGATGGAGATGGGTAGCCGCGCGTTGGCGGCAAGGGCCGCCTCCGCCAACCTCCGAAGGTTGTTCGGGGTGACGATGTCGATCCCCGTGAGATTCCTTTCTTTCACCTGAAAGCGATAGGTGCCGGCGTTGAGACCGTGTTCCGGATCGTGGACCAGAGTAACGCCCGCGGTGATGGTCGGGCCGCCATCGAAGTCGGAGAAAACCGGCACTGGAAGACCGAAGAGGTCCACGTCGGCGCCCTCCTGGACCCAACTCCGCTCGCCCCCGTCTCCCACCTCGACCGGTTCGATGGGATGGTCGAGGGCGTAGCCGAGCCGTTGCTCCATCTGCGGGTAGTCACAGCCCGCCGACAGGGCGATCCGTCTCCTGTCGTTCAGCAGCCCCGATACCACGGGCAGGTCGTAACCGCGCACCCTGTGGAACAACAGCGCGGTGGATGCTTGATCCACCAGTGCGGCGATGTGGCGCACCTCTACGGGTTTGTGGATGTCCACGAGCTCGCCGGCGTTTCGCAGCGCATCCAGGAAGGTGCGAAAGGTCTCCATAGGGTCACCCGGTCAGCTTGCTCATGAGCCGCCGCGCCCGTTCCACGGCGCCCGGCTCGATGGAAAGCGTCGAGGCGAACTCGCCAAGGGGCTTGGTGGCGTCGATGCCCATCTTCGATGTGATGGCATCGGTGGCCGACGGATCCAGCAGCGTTCCCATGGCGGCATCGACGATGAAGACGTCCCGGTTGGCCTGCATCCGGGTGGCAATGGCCCAAAGCACCTGCTCCTCGTCCAAGATGTCGATGTCGTCGTCCACCACCACCACCAGCTTGACGTAGTGGTCGGCTCCCATCACACTGAAGATGGCCTGCTTCCCCTGCCCTTCCGCGGTCTTGCGTAGCGACACGTAGCAGTGGAAGCTGCCGATGCCCGACCGCACCGGCACGTGAACCGCCTTGAGATTGGGAATGGTCTTCTCCAGCACGTTGGTGAACTCCACTTCCCGGGGCATGGACAGGCAACGGCAATGCTCCATGCTGTCGCCGCCGTTGATGTCCTGGTAGAGCGCTCCGTTGCGGTAGTGCAGCGCGGTGGCCTCGAAGACGTTCTCCGTGCTTCGGCTCGAGGCGTAACCGGTGAACTCTCCGAACGGCCCTTCCTTCTCCCGCACACCGTTCAGTATCCGCCCCTCGATGACGATCTCCGACCAGCAGGGTACGTTGACATCCACGGTGGCGCAGGGCGCGAGCTCCAGCGGCTCGCCCAGCAGACCGCCCTGCAAGGCGAACTTCTCCGTCCCCGCCGGCGGCAACGTCAACGCGCCCAGGGAAACCAGCGGGTGCACGCCGATGCAGACCGCGGCTTCCAGGGACTCCCCCTTTTCCTCGGCGCGGCGGAAGTACTCGAACATGCGGCGACGGGAGTGCAGGCTGAGTCCCAGCTTGCGCGGCCCCTTGAGCTGCATTCGATGAAAACCAACGGTGCTCATGCCCGACTGCGGATCCCGCGCCACCACCAGCCCCGCGGTCACGTAGGGGCCGCCGTCCTGCTCGAAATGGGTCAGAATGGGAAGCTGTCCCAGATCCACTGATTCGCCCAGCAGAGTGTTCTCCTGAAAGGGGGCGTCCTTCGACACCTTGGGCGGCACGGGCTGCTGGATGCGCTCCTTGAACTCGTGCACCAGCCGTTCCTCGGACGTGCCGAAGGCCCAGGCCAGCCGCGGACGGTGGGCCAGCACGTTGGCGGCCATGGTGAACTCGCTGCCGGTGATGTTGCGGAATATCACCGCCGGGCAGGCCGGCAGTCGTTCCGCCTCCATGACCATGGCCGTAGCCTCGAACGCCGGAGACACCGGCTCGTTGACCTCGAACAACTGCTCGGGGCACTCGTCCTTCAACCGTTTCAAGAAACTCTGCAAATCCTGTGGCACTTGAATCTCCCTTGCATTCCCGTCATCACCATAAAACAAACCGCCACATGCGATAATCAAAGAGAGCCGCGCCGCCACCCCTGAATTCCGGGTCAAGCCCGGAATGACATATTCGGGTCGTCGTCGCCAATTCAGTTAACAGTCTGTCGTGGATCACGAATTACGAATCCTCGCCCCTACCGCGTCGATGGAGCAGTCGAGAGGCTCCGGCGGATCGACCCCCTGCAATGCGGCATCGACGTCCTTGAGGCCGTGGCCGGTGGACACCACCACGACGCGCTCCCCGGACGAGATGTCGCCCCGGTCCACGAGCTTCGCAAGAACCGCGACGGCCGCGGCGGCCGCGGGCTCGCCGAAGAGCCCGGTGGTCTTGCCCAATAGCGGCATGGCTTCGAGGATCTCGCCATCGGATACGCTCACTGCGCTGCCACCGGACGCCTGCAAGTCCTGGACCGCCATCACGCCGTTTCGCGGCAACGACACGCTGATGCTGTCGGCCAGAGTGTCTTCCGTCACGGGAAGGATGGTGCCGTCGCCGTCGAAGGCCCGCTTGATGGACTGGGAGCCCTCGGCCTGGGCGGCCACCAGTCGCGGCAGGCGGGAGATCCACCCCAGCCGGTGAAGGTCCGTGAACCCCTTCCAGACGCCGCTCAGAATGCAGCCGTCGCCGGTGGCGACGATGACGGTGTCGGGCGGCTCCCAGCCGAGCTGCTCGGCCAGCTCCAGCGCCACGGTCTTCTTCCCCTCCACGGTGTAGGGATTGTAGCCGGTGTTGCGGTTGTACCACCCGAACCGGTCGCTGGCCTCGACACAGAGACTGAAAGCCTCGGAATAGCTGCCGCGAATGGCGAGCACATCGGCGCCGAAGATCAGCAGTTGCGCCACCTTGGCCCTCGGTGCCGTCTCGGGCACGAAAATGTGACAGCGCAGTCCCAGCGCCGCCGAGAGGCAAGCCAGGGACGCGCCAGCATTTCCGGTGGAGGCGGCAGCGAACTCCCGGCGGCCCAGCTCCAGCCCCTTGAGCAGCACCACGGAACTGGCCCGGTCCTTCAGGGATGCGGAGGGGTTGACCGTATCGTCCTTGATCCAGAGCCGCTCCAGGCCCAGGGCCTTTCTCAGGCCGGGGACCGGGTAGAGCGGCGTTCCTCCCACCGCCAGCGGGAACTCGACCCAATCGGCGGCCAGCGGGAGCAGCGGCAGATAGCGCCAGTGATCCCGGAACGGCGCCGCGGCCAGACCGTCACGGCTCGCCGACTCCCTGATCCGGTCATAGTCGTAGGACACCCGCAGGGTCCCCAGCTCGCCGCACTCGGCGCAACTGTATTGGCTGGGGTCTTCCCGGTACGCGGCGCTGCAGAGGACGCAGTTCAGGCTTTCGGGAAGAGGCATCGTGAAGTCCTGGGTCCGGCCGGACCGCGATGACTCGCGGGTCTGTCTTGCCTTGGCCGGACAGGAGGCTACCGGACGATGTGCAGGTTCCGGCGCGCCAGGTTGGCCTTGTCTTCTTCACGAATGGGATGCTCGCGGTCGGGGATCTCGACGGTCTCATCGTTTCCGAAGAGCGGCGTGGAGAAGTAACGCATCCCGGTATCGTTGATCATGGTCACGATCATCTTCGTGGACGGCAACGCCGCCGACAGCTTGTTGGCCGCGGCCACGTTGCAGCCGGACGAGATGCCGCACAGAACGCCCTCCTCCCGCGCCAGGCGCCGGGCCATGGCGATGGAGTCCTCGGAGGAAACCGTCACCACGCCGTCCACGTAGTCCAGGTCCAGGTTCTCCGGGATGAAGCCGTCACCGATGCCCTCGATGGCATGGGGTCCCCATCTTCCGCCCGACAGGATCGGGCATTCCGCGGGCTCCACGGCGTAGATCCTGGCGTCGGGGTTCTGCTCCTTCAGGTACTTGCCGACCCCGGACACGGTTCCGCCGCTGCCCTGGGAGGCCACGAACACGTCCACGGCGCCATCGGTCTGCTGCCAGATTTCCGGGCCCGTGGTCTCGTAGTGGGCCGCGATGTTGTCCCGGTTGGAGAACTGGCCGGGTTCCCAGTAGAGCGCCGGATTGGCGCGCTTGAGCTCCTCCACCTTGTCCAGGCACAGGTCCACGTCGCTCTCGGCCCCGGGCGTCAGCACCAGCTCCGCGCCGTAGGCGCGCATGGAGGCCTTGCGCTCCTCGCTCATGCCCTCGGGCATCACCACCACCACCGGGTAGCCGCATACGGCGCCGATCATCGAGGTGGCGATGCCGGTGCTGCCGGTGGAGGCCTCCAGAATGGTCATGCCGGGCCGGAGATCGCCTCGCTCCTCCGCGCTCCTGACCATGCGGCGCAGGATCCGGTCCTTGAGGCTCGATGACGGGTTCATGAACTCGAGCTTGCCGCACAAGACCTGCGGACCCGCCGCGACCTTGCGAAGCCGGAGCAGCGGCGTCAGTCCCGCCGCCTCGGTAATGTCCTCCGCGATCCGTCCTCGGGATGACCAGTTCGTCATGGCTGTGCTCTCTCCTGTCCGGGCGGATACCGCTTCAGAGGCCCAGCATCGCCCTGGGGTTGTCGATGATGAGCTTTTCGACGTTCCTGGGCGAGACTCCCTTTTCGTAGAGACCCTGGGCATACAGCCACAGCGCCTCCGGTGGCAGCGGATTGTGGGACTGGCCGGTATCGCTCATGACCACGCAGTTGTCGAAGCCCATGGAGTCCATGATGCCCTTGGTGAATTCCAGGTTCACGTAGGCCCACATGGGCGAGATGGTGCAGTAGCCGAACTCGCCGATGGCGCCGTAGCGCATCATCTGCTTCAGGAAATCGAGGTTCATGCCCGCGGGCACACGGAAGTAGGGATGGGTGATCAGGATCTTCTTCACCCCCCGCTCATGGGCCGCCTTCACCAGGAGCTCGATCTCCGGGAGGGAGAGGTGCGCGGTTCCCAGGATCGCGTCGTACTTGGCGATGAGCTCCAGCACCACGATGGCCTCGTCCACCACTTTGCCGTCCTTGACCGCGGAGATGGGGTCGCCCCAGACGAAATCCGACCCGCTGGTCTGGGTGTCGTAGCTGCCCCGGGCGCCGTGGATCTCCACGTGATGCGCCGCGTCGATGGTGGGCATCCAGATCTCCCTAGCCCCGAGCCGGAGGCCGACCTCGGCCGCCGCCGGGTTGATGCCGCCCACGAACTGGTTCATCACCACGCCGCCGAACACCTTGATGTCGGGGAACTCCTTCTGAATGAGATAGGCGCGGCTGACCGTGCTTTCGTGATGACACTTCAGCACGATGGCCGCCATTCCCGCCTCCGCGGCCGCCCGCACGGCCTCGCGGTCATCCACCCGCCGCTGGAACACGCACGGATAGGAGTGCACGTGCAGGTCCACGGCGCCGTCGAGCTTCATGAATTCCATCGGGGTCCCTCCTCCATGTTCCGTCCGCGCATCCGCCGGCCGCCGCTCATGCCATGCCCACCAACTCCAGGTCTAGCGCCCGGCCCACCGCCTCGAGGGCGGCCTGGTTGCTGGTGACGATGGGCATGCCGTAGGTCTCCTTCAACCGCGGCAGCGTCGCCACCGCCTGATAGTTGGTGCAGGAGATGAACAACGCATCCACCGGCGGGTTCGTGCCCAATTTCTCCCGTGCGAAGGCCAGGATCTCCGGTGGTTCCACCAGCGCGAGATTGAAGTTGACGCTGATTCCCATGCCGTGGATCGATGCCACCTCGATGCCATCATCCTCCACGCTGGCCTTGACGCGGACGTTGAGGTCCTCGATATAGGGCGTCAGCACGGCAACCCGCCGAACCTTCAGCGACAGGAGCTTGCGCCGCACCGACTCGATGACGCTGATGGTGGGCTTCGCGGTGACGTCCGAGATCCGGCGGCACAGCTCGGCGTCGTAGGCGTTGCCCCGGAGCGCACCCGCGCTGGTGCATCCGAAAACCACCACGTCCGGTTTGGCCGTGGCCACGTTGCCGGCGGTGGGCAGGCAATGCTCGTCGAGCATCTCTTCCTCGCCCTTGACCGTGGTGGCCTCCATGTACATCCGCCCGGGGTGGACCGTGGCCGAGGGCGGCAGGTGACGGTAGAAATCCACCTCCATGACCGTGTTCGATGACGGGATGAGCAATCCGACCCGATGGACCACTCCGCTCCGAAGACTCAATTGGTTGCCTCCTCGCCTCCCGCCTCAGTCTTCCTCGAACTCGCCCCGGGCCCTGGCCTGCTGGATGGCGAAGAAGACCCGTTCCGGCGTGACGGGGGTCTCGGTGATGCGGATGCCGATGGCGTCGTAGACGGCGTTCAGGATTGCCGGCGTGGTGGGAATGGTGGCCGGCTCGGCCACGCCCTTGGCGCCGAACGGTCCCCTGGGATCCGGCACCTCCACGATCTCGCACTCGATGTCCGGCACGTCCATGGCGGTGGGCACGAGATAGAACGCCAGCGACGACGTGCGCGGCACGCCGTTCTCCAGGATATGCTGCTCGTAGAGGCCGTAGCCCAGACCCATGGCGGCGCCCCCCTCGATCTGCCCCTCCACCGCCACCGGGTTGATGGCCTTGCCGGCGTCGGTCGCGGACACGAGCCTGGTGAGACGGATGCGGCCAGTCTCGGTATCCACCTCCACCTCGGCCAACTGGGTGGCCCAGCCATAGGTGGCGTAGGCGTCGCCCTGGGAGGTCTCCGGGTCCACGTCCGCGGTGGTGTTGTCATGCCAGCCCCAGGCGGCCGACCGCCGTCCGTGGAAGTGGAGCTGCTGCGCCACCTTGCCCACCGACACCAGCGGCCGGTCGGTCTCGATCTCGCGCACCTCGCCCCGCCGCACGTCGAGGTTCTCCTTCGGGCACTCCAGCATGCGCGAGGCCATGTCGAGGATCTCGCCCCGCAGTTCCTCGGCCGCCCGCTGCACCGCCACGCCCTGCACGAAGGTGGCGCGGCTGCCCGAGGTGGGCCCGGCGTCCGGCGTGCTGCCGGTATCGGCCGCCACCACGCGGATCTGCTCGGGCTCGATGCCCAGCTCTTCCGCCGCCACCTGGGTCACCACCGTCATGACGCCCTGGCCCATGTCGCAGGCCCCCGAGTAGACCGTGGCGGTGCCGTCCTCGGCCATCTCGATCTCGGCCGAGCCGATGTCGGCCCGGCTGAAACCGTAGCCGATGCCGTAGTACATGGAGCCGATGCCCAAGCCTTTTCTTATTGCCATGGCCGTTTGAAGCGCAGGTCGTGAGCGCTCATGTAGTCCTTGATTCGCTGCAGCGTCGCCTCGATGCCGCAGCCCTCGTTCATCAACTGCCCGGTGGATGAGGCGAGTCCGGGCTTGAGACAGTTCTTCAGCCGAAATTCCAGCGGCGACATGCCCAGGCGATGGGCCAACTGGTCCATCTGGGACTCGTGGGCCACCGCCGCCTGCATCACTCCGAAGCCGCGCATGGCTCCGGAGACGAGATTGTTGGTGTAGAGCGTGTAGGTGTCCACCCGGATGTTGGGTACGTCGTAGGGACCGGTGGCGTGAATGCCCGCCTTCTTGATGACATAGGCGCCGAGGGACACTCCCGAGCCGGTATCGCCGTAGATGTCACCGTCCAGGAAAGTCAGCCGTCCGTCGGCGCGGGCGCCGGTGCGGAACTTCATGGCCATGGGATGGCGCTTGGTGTTGGCGATGAGGGACTCTTCCCGGGTGTAGACCAGCCGCACGGGCCGACGCGTCCTCAACGCCAGGAGACCCACATGGATCTCGGCGGTGATGTCGTCCTTGCGGCCGAAGCCGCCGCCGATGGGCGCCTGGACCACCCGCACCTTGTTCATGGCAAGGGCTAGGGCGGGCGCGATCTGACGGCGGTCCCGGTAGGGGTACTGGGTCCCCACCAGGACGTTCAGCACGCCCGAGGGATCGAGATAAGCAAGGCCCGCCTCCGGTTCCATGGGCACGTGATCCATCCGATGGGTGTGGTAGGCATCCTCCACGATCACGTCGGACTCCCGGATGCCCTGTTCCAGGTCACCCTTACGCACCGTGGTGTGCTGGAACACGTTGCCGCCCTCGTGGACCGAAGGCGCCTCCGGGTCCAGGGCGTCCTCGTAGGTGAGAACGGGGCGCAACGGCTCGAGATCGACCTTGATCTTCGACACCGCTTCCTCGGCCGCGTCCTCGTCCTCGGCCGCCACCAGCGCCAGGGCGTCGCCCGCCGACCGCACCTTGTCGTCCGCCAGCACCCGCTGGTCGAGCGAGGCGAGGCCGTAACGGTTGGTTCCGGGCACATCCGCCGCGGTCAGGACCGCCGCCACGCCCGGCACCCGGGCCGCGTCCCGCGTGTCGATGCTCCGAATCACCGCGTGCGGCGTTGCCGCCCAGCGGATCCTGGCGTGAAGCATGCCGGGCATCACCATGTCGCCCACGTACTCGGTGGCCCCCAACGCCTTCTCCAGCGCATCGGGCTTGGTGACGCTCTTTCCGATCCAGTGATACGGGCGGCCGGTTTCCCGGGAGGTGTCTTCGCTCATGGGGTCGTTCCCTCGTTTCCGAGCTCAACCGCAGCCGCGCGCACGGCCTTGACGATCTTGCCGTATCCGGTACAGCGGCAGATGTTCCCGGAGATGGCGAAACGGATCTCCTCGTCGGTGGGATCAGGATTTTCCTGCAGCAGCGCGTACGCGCTCATGATCATTCCCGGGGTGCAGTACCCGCACTGGACGCCGCCCTGCTCCACCATCTGCCGTTGAACCGGGTGGGGGGTTCCCTCCTCGGCCAAGGCTTCGATGGTGACGATCTCCTTGTCCACGGCGTCCGGAACCAGCACCAGACACGACACCACCGGTCTGCCGTTCAACAACACCGTGCACGACCCGCACTCGGCCTCGTTGCATCCCTTCTTGCTGCCGGTCAGCCGAAGGTTCTCCCGCAACACATCCAGCAAGGACTCATGGGGCGCCGCTTCGGTTTCCCTGGTCGTGCCGTTCACCCGGAGAGCATAACGCTGTTTCATACCGTTTCCGTCCGGCCGTTACCCCGCGCCCGTTCCACGGCCTGCCGCAGCACGCGTTGCACGAGAATCCGTATCAGCTCCTTGCGGTAGGCCGCCGTTCCGCGGATGTCGTCAATGGGCCGGCACTCTTCCATGGCCGCGGCGCCGGCCCACTCGACAAGCTTGGGGGTCGGCTCCTTTTCCCGCACCATATCCTCGGCCCGGAGAGCCCGGATGGGCGTGGGCGCCACCGCGCCCAAGGCGATGCGCACCGCCTGCACCTTTTGGCCGGCCCCGTCCAGCGTCACCGCCGCCGCCGCGCTGGCGATGGCGATATCCATGGCCGACCGCGGCGTGAACCGCTCGAAGGCGTCGCCCGCAAGCGGCTCCGGCTCCGGCACCGTCACCGCCAGGAGCAATCCGCCGGTGTCCAGCACCGACGCTCCGGGTCCCTCGAAGAAATTCTCTACCGGCACGGTCGCCCGCCGGGACTCATCGGTCCACAGGCTCGCGACGGCCCCCAAGGCCATGAGCGGCGGCGCCGTGTCCGCCGACGGCGAGGCATTGCACAGGTTGCCGCCCACGCTGGCGATATTTCGCAACTGCAACGACCCCACCACTTGAAGCGCCTCACGGATCGAGGGAAAGCGCTCGCCCACCGCGGCGGAAGTCTCCAGGTCACGCATGGGCATACAGGCTCCGATTCGCAGGCCCTGGCCGGGCTCGCACGTCCAGCCCGAAAGCTCGGGTATCCGCTTCAGGTTCACCAAGCCTCGAGGATGGACCACCCGACGGCGCAACTGTATGACGATATCGGTGCCGCCGGCAAGCGGTTTGCGAGCGCCCTTCCCTTCCCGCAGCAGGCCGCTCGCTTCATCGAGCGACTTCGGCTCGAAATAGTCAAACCGCATGCGTCGTGCTCCCGTTTGCCGCGACGGCCCCGACCCGGACAGGGGCACGGGCGGGTTTGAGACCAGCCCCTACGCCTCCTCGTCGGGACCTCAGGGGGTTGTTTCCCATGGATCAGCGTCTCTCCAGTTTGGGAATCACGTCCGAGGCGATCATCTCCAACTGCTCCGGCTGGTACCGGTAGGGGATCAGGATGATCCGGTCAACGCCGGCGTCGACGTGGGCCTGGAGCTGCTCCGCGCATTGATCGGCGGTCCCGCGAATCGCGTGGTCGATGGTGGAGTCGCTCCATTTGGCGATGTCCCATTCGGTGGAAAGCCAGTGCCGCATGGGCTCGTCCGCCTTCTCCCTGGAGGGTCCCACGTAGATGGCGAGCTGGTTGGTGGCCGTCAACTTCGACGGGTCCCGCCCGGCCTTTTCGGCGGCGTCCAGGACCTTGGCCCAGCTCCTGGCGAAGCCCTCGGGCGTGTAGAAGTAGGTCAGCCAGCCGTCCCCCTTGCGGCCCGCCCGGCGCAGCACCCGGTCGATGTAGCCCCCGATCAGGATGGGCGGGTGCGGCTTCTGAACGGGCTTGGGGAGGAGCACCGCCGAGCGCAGGTTGAGCTCGTCCACCTGCTCGGTCACGAAGTCCTCGGTCCACAGCCGCACCAGCAGGTCGAGGTTGCGCTCGAAGATGCGGCCCCGGTCCTTGAAGGAGACGCCGACGGCGTCGAACTCCCGCGCGTACCACCCGGAAGCCGCCCCCAGCAGCAGACGGCCGTTGGAGATCCGGTCCAGGCTGGCCAGCACCTTCGCCGTCACCACCGGGTTGCGCAACGGCAACACCATGACCCCGGTGCCGAGACGGACGCGCCGGGTCCGGACGGCGATGGCCGTGAGGATGGTCAACGAGTCCAGTACCGGAAAACTGGGGTCCACCCCCAAAAGGATGTGATCCCATGCCCAGAGCGATTCGAAACCCAGCTCCTCGGCGCGCTCGGCGTAACGTAGCAACGCCTCCACGTCCGGGGTCTCGCCCGGGCCCACGAAATTGCGAATTGCGACTCCAAACTGTACCGGCATGAATTCACGCTCCGTCCGGTTAGCAACGCTAACCCAGAAAGCTCCTCTCCGGATCGATGCTCCGCAGGGTCTCCAACTCTTCCTCGCTGGGCGGTTCGGTTACCGGCGGGTCGTCGGGCACGGGCAGCTCGAAGCCGGTGTTGTCCTGCACCTCCTGAGCGGTGACACCCGGATGGAGGCTTTCCAGCCGCAGCCGCCGCGTCTCGGCGTCGAACGCCAGCGTGCCCAAGTGGGTGACGATGCGGCTGACGGTGCCGAACAGCAGGCCCGCCTTGCGGCGCGAGTCCCCGCCCGCCAGAAATCCCGGACTGGTGACGAAGTCCACCCGCGGCACGAACCGCCGCCGCTCGTGCATGGTCACCACCATGACCTTGCGGCACAGGGAGATGATGTCGTTGGCGCCGCCGCTGCCCGGCAGCCGGACCTTCGGACGCTCATAGCTGCCGATGACGCTCGAATTGAGGTTCCCGTAACAATCGATCTGCGCGCCGCCGACGAACCCCACGTCAAGGAAGCCCCGCTGGGCGAACAGGAACGTATCGGTGATGCCCGGCAGCATCTGGGCTCTGGGCGCTGTGCGCATTTCGTTGGTGGAGTAGGGCAACCGCCCCGGCACCATCTGGGGGCCCATGCTGCCGCCTTCCACGACGATGACGAGCTGGGGCGCGAAGGTCTTCTGCGCCAGCACCGCGGACACCAACGGCACGCCCACGCCGGCGAACACGGAGGTCACGCCCGCGAGCTGGCGGGCGGCAACCACGGCCAGAAGCTCGGTGGCGGAATAGCTCATCGCGGCCCCAGGAGTTCCTCGGCGCATCGCCGCTGCCGATCCAAAGCCTCTTCGCCGAACAACGCCAGATAGGCCCCGTGGTCCCGGACGCCGTACACGAAACGGTCGAGATAGTCGTTGATGGCACCGGTCCCGCGGGCCTTGACCGCGTCGGTGTAGGCCTCGAAGTGAACGAAGTCGGCCTCGTACAAGCCGTAGCACTCGTGCGGGAAGGAGCCGTAGGGCGCCTCCACCACCGCGTCCACCACGAGCCCGGGAATCACGGTGCGGTCCGGCTGGCGGCGGACCTCTTCCTCGTCGATGATTTCCTCCGCGGTGACGATGACGGTGGCGGCGGCCCTGGCGATATCCACGTCCATGTGCGGGTAGCCGTCGATCTGGCAGTTGCCGAAGCGGTCGGCCCGGTGCACGTGGATCAGCGCCACATCCGGAAAGAGACCCGGCACGAGGCAAAGCGTCTCCCCCGTGAACGGGCACTGCATGGTCCTGGTGTCGGTCACCCCCATCAGATCCGACCCCAGCATGGTCAGGGTGGGCAGGAACGGAACGCCCATGGCGCCGGCGCGGTAACGGAGTCCGAGACCGAGATGACTCCACTCCTCGAACCGGATGCGCCCGCCTTCCACTTCCTCCCGAAGCTTGATGGAGAGTCCCCAGGGCAAGGCGATGTCGAACCAACTCGTCATCAGCGCGTCCACCGCCTTGGCCGCCATGAACAACTCGCCCTCGTAGCACATCAGGTTGCGCGACAGGGTCAAGCCGCGTCTTTGCTGGCGCAGCACCTCCATAAGGGCCGCCAGAGGACTGCGTGAGAAGAGGCACCCGCCGATGGCGATATGGTCGCCGTCCTGAACCCTCTGCACGGCCTGTGCCAGGGTGGTGAGCTTTTCACCCGTGGATTGGGGCTTGGCCTCGAGGCGCCGGCGGGCCTCAACGAAATCGGCTGATTTCATGTTCAAAGGCTGCTAACATCAAACCCCGATCCAGTCAACTCCGGCCCAGACCCAGAAAGCGGCGGCACAACCCGCCGATCTCGTCGATGCGGTCCGGGTGCATCCAATGGAGGCTCGAGTCGGCGCGGAACCAAGTGAGCTGTCGTTTCGCCAGCCGGCGGGTGGCCTGCTGCATCGACGACAGCGCCTCCGCCTCGCTCGTTCGGCCCGCCACGCATTGGACCGCCTGACGGTAGCCAACGCTCTGCATGCTGCGCAGAGTCGGCGCGTAGCCCCTGTCGAGCAGGTCCCGGACCTCGTCCAGCAACCCCGCCGTCATCATCCGCCCGCAACGGCGGTCGATGCGTTCATACAGCTCCGGACGCGGCCGCTCCAACCCCACCCCCAGCACGTCGAACGGCCGGTCGCCAAACCCGTGCGCGCGCTGCCACTGGCTCAGCGGTTTTCCGGTGCCGTGGAACACCTCCAATGCCCGGACGATACGGATCCGATCCCGGCAATGGATCCGGTCCGCGGCCGCCGGATCCACCCGCCTCAGGCGTTCGAAGAGATGCACCAAGCCATGTTCCGCCATGGTCTGCTCGAGGTCGGCCCGCAGTGCCGCATCCCGTGCCGGACCGGCGAACAGGCCCCGGGTCAGCGCCTTCACGTACAGTCCGGTGCCGCCGGTTACCAGCACGTTCCGGCCCCTGACGCGCACGCCATCCATGGCCTCCAGAGCCTGTTCCCTGAACCGCGCCGCATGGAAGCTCTCGTCCGGGTCCACCACGTCGAGCAAATGGTGCGGCCGGCGCCGTCGTTGGGCCGGGGTCGGCTTCGCCGTACCGATATCCATGTAGCGGTACACCTGCATCGAGTCGGCACTGACGATTTCGGCGTCGAGCCCTTCCGCAAGGGTCAGCGCCATATCGGTCTTGCCCACGCCGGTGGGGCCCACGATCAACAGTATCCTGGGTCTGGTGTTCTGTCCCGTATGATTCTTTACCAATCTGCTGGTCTTTCTTGCCGTCGGCTGCGTTGCTCTTCCTCGCGTGGTGCCCGCCACTGCTCGTCATCGCGCCTTGCCGACGACAAGAAATCCTGCGCATCCTGGTAAAGAATCATACGGGACGGAACACCAGCCTTCACGGGAGACCGACCTCAGGCACGCCGAAACAGATGTTCTAACTGGCCGCGGCTGAACCGGACCATGACGGGCCGGCCGTGAGGGCATTGGGTGGCGAACTCGGTCTCGTCGAGCTTGCGGAGAAGCGCCTCCATTTCCTCCATCTTCAGCACCCGGTTGGCCCGGATCACGCTGTGGCACGCGATGCTCATGAGGCGCTCCCGGAAGCCCTGCTGCAACTCTCCGGTCCGACCCGTCTCCGCCAACTCACTGATCATCGCGCGCACGGCGTCACGGTAGTCTCCCTCCGCAAGGAGGGTCGGCACCGCCCTCAGAGAAAACGTGTTCCGGCCGAAGGACTCCAGCGAAAAACCGGCCCGCTCCAGAGCGCCAAGCTGCTCCTCGAGGACCAGAGCTTCGGTGACGGGCAACTCCAGGAGCTGCGGTATCAGCAGTTCCTGCCTTTCGATGCGACCTTGTTCGAGGTCCTCGCGCAGGTGCTGGAACACCACGCGCTCGTGGGCCGCGTGTTGATCAACCAGCACCATTCCCGGCTCGCCGTGACAAAGGATGTAGCAGCCCAGCACTTGCCCCACGACCGTCAGCGACGAGAACCGACCCTTCTCCGTCCTTGTCTTTTCCCCGGCTTCGCCGGTTCGGAACCCGGGGCCGGGGGCCAGGGAGTGGCGGTGAGGCTCCAAGGGCAGGAGCGGGCGGTTGGTTGCGGCATCGTATGCCGGACCCGGCTCCCGCACGCCGGGCCGACCGGGAACCTGCCGGTGCGGCGCGGCTTCGTCCGGAGTTCGAGGCAGTGGCGACGGCGGGCCGTCCCGGGCCGCCGCCCTCAGGCCGCCGCTGACGGCGGACAAGACCGTCTCGTAGAGCTCGGACTGACGGCGGAAACGCACCTCGGTCTTGGCCGGGTGAACGTTCACGTCCACGTAGCCGTGGGGCAACTCCAGGTAGAGAAGGGCTGCGGGGTAGCGTCCCTTCATCAGCAAGGTATCGTAGGCCTTCAGCACCGCATGGGTCAGCAGCTTGTCCCGCACGAAACGGCGATTGACGAACGTGACCATGTAACGGGTGTTGCCGAAAGACTTCGGAGCCTGGCTGGCGAAACCCGTGCACCGCAGGTGCTCCCGGGTCAGCGAGAACGGCGCCAGTTCGCTGCCGGCGTCGCCAAAGACCTGCCGCACGCGATCCTGGAGGCGCGTGGTGGCAACATGGTCCGCGAGCCGCTTACCGCCGTGATGGAGGCGGAAATGCACGGACGGATGCGCCAGCGCCATCCGGTTTACCACGTCGCTGACGTACTTGATCTCCGTGCGGGGGGACTTCATGAACTTGAGCCGAGCGGGAACATGGTAGAACAGATCCCTTACTTCCACCGTGGTCCCCGCCGGACAACCCGCGGCCACGGGACTTCCCTTGCGGCCGTTCTGGACGCTGTACCTGCATCCCGACTCCTGCGAAGCCGGACGCGACACCATCTCCACCACGGCGACCGAGGCGATACTGGGCAGGGCCTCCCCCCGGAAACCCATGGTGGCGATCTCCGCAAGATCCGCCTCACTGCGGATCTTGCTGGTGGAGTGCCGCTCGAATGCCAGAGGCACCTCCTCGAAGGCGACCCCGCCGCCATCGTCACTGACCCGGATGAGGGACGTGCCGTTGCCGTCCACCACGACGGATATCTCGGAGGCGCCGGCGTCGAGCGCGTTGTCCACCAACTCCTTCACCACTGACGCCGGCCTCTCCACCACCTCGCCGGCGGCAATACGATCAATCAGATTGTCCGGCAGAACTGCAATTGTCACGGGCTGCACCGCCATCGGTTCGACCTTTCGTCCTTCGCACCTTGATACGCATTGGCACGAAAATTGGCAACGACACCCGCATCCCTGCCAGGGAGGCGACCGCCGCCCCGAAGTGCAATGACCCACGAAGCCCGACAAGTGTTGACACTCCGAGCGCATGCTGGATAAGGTCGGCCCCATGGAAGACCCGTGTCCGGCGCTCTCGATTCCGGTACCGCCTCGAAGCTTCCCGGCCGCACTGGTGTCCGCCTTCCGGGGAGTGCTGTTCGGGGCCTGCCTCCTGCTGCCGTTGCGGGGCGTCGCCGCTTCTGAACCGGCCGTGCGCATGGAGGTGAAACAGGTCGTCCTCGACCCCATGAACCAGACACCCGTGGTGCTGCTGGCCGGCGGCGGCCAACTGCTGCCCATCTGGATCGGTAACGCCGAGGCCGCCTCCATCTCCCGCGCCATCGAAGGACGGCAGGCCGCCAGACCGAATACCCACGACTTGATCCGGAATCTTCTGGATGGCCTGGACGCGACGCCGGAACGAGTCACCATTACGGAACTGCGAGGCGGCGCCTATTTCGCGGTCATGACCGTCAGGAAAGGCCGCCGGCGAATCCCCATCGATTCCCGTCCCAGTGACGCCATCGCCGTGGCGTTGCGAACCGGCACGCCCATCTACGCCACACCGCAAGTGCTGGAACAAGGCCTCCGACTTGACGGTCCGGCGCTTCCACAAGAGGAGAGCGCCGCACGGAGGATGGGGATGCACATGCAGGACCTGACCGCCGAGTTGGGGGACCTGTTTGGAACGCAATTGCAGGAAGGGGTCCTGGTCGCCCATGTGGAAGGAGACAGTCTCGCGTCCAGGCTCGGTTTTCGGCGCGGCGACGTCATAACGGGGGTGGACGGCAAGACCGTCCGGAACACGCGGGAACTGGAGATGAGCCTCGACTCCCGCGCGGAAGGACAACCTCGAACCATTCACCTGGAAAGAGACGGGGGGCCCGTCACCGTCGTGACGGGCCCCCCGTCTCGAGAGAAGCCGTGAGCTCAGCCTGCGCCTATGAACCGGCGCCATTCCTGCTGAACAGCACCTTGCCCCACTTCTTCGCGGTAGCGTCCAGCACCTCCGGGCTCGACTCCGCCACGGGCGGAAACTCGCTCATCCACTCGTACGGACGACAGGCGTCGATAATGGCGCGGGAATTGAAACCCTTCTTCGTGGGATGCACGATCGGATCGAGGGGACCGCTCCAGGCCCGCCGGATGATGTCAATGTCGGAGTCCGGGTCCGATCGCGTCGCCATGGCCCAGATCACATCGTCGGTGTTCGAAGGATCGATGTCGTCGTCCACCACGATGACGTAGCGACCCAGGTACGCGCCCGCATGGCACTGGGACGCCACCACCGCGGCCTGGCGTGCGTGTCCCGGGTAACGCTGCTTGATGGAGACCACCATGACCAGCCGGCTTCCACCCGCCACCATCAACCAGACGCCTCTGACGTCCGGCACTCCGGCCTTTTCCATCTCATCCCAGATCAGCGCCGAACGCAGATACGACCGGTACCAGCCGAGCTCGGCAGGGGGCCGTCCCGGAGGCGAGCCAAGGATGATGGGATCGTTCCGATGGTACATTCTCTTGATTTTCACGATGGGCTCGTTCCGCTCGGCGCTGGCGTAATAGCCTGTCCACTCCCCGAACGGGCCTTCCACCCGGTCTTCGCCGAAGACCACGTCCCCCTCCACCACGATCTCGGCGTTGGCCGGAACCATCAGCCCCGAGTACGGCGCCTTGACGACCTCCAGCGGCTCTCCGCGAATACCGCCCAGGAAGTCGTATTCGGGAACCCCGTAGGGAACCTCGATGCTCCCGCCCAGGAAAACCAGAGGGTCATGACCGAAGGACATGGCCATCTTGAAGGACTCGCCGGTCTGCTGGTACTTGTCCCGGTGAATCCGCCCGTGCTTGCCCGGAGAGATATAGAAACCCACGGTGTCGGAGTCGTGGACCATGACCCGATACGTGCCCCAGTTGGTCCATCCCTCGTCCCGGTCCGCAGTGACATCGATGCTTCCGGTGCCGATGTAGCGGCCGCCGTCCCGTTCGTGCCACCGGGGCGTGGGGAACTTGAGCAGATCGATGTTGCCTTCCTCGAAGACGTTCTCGAACAGGGGACTGTCCTTCAGCACCTTGGCGGGAACGGGCTTGATCTTCTTGTAATGCTCACGCCACGTGTTGACGAACTCCATCTTGCCGTCGCCGGGCGGCAGATTCAGGGTCAAACCGATACGTTTCCGCGAGCTCAACGAGTTGGACAGGACACGGTAGCCCTTGGGGTAATCCTTGATCTCGTCGAACAGCACCGCCGGGCCGTCTTCCCTGCGCATGACCATCTCGGTAATGGCGCCGATCTCGAGATCCCAGTCACACCCCTTCAGGGTCTTGAGCTCTCCCATCGCATCCGCTTTTTCGATCCACTCGCGACAATCATTGAATTGCATCGTTACCTCCACTCACTGCAATATTTCGTTTGTGACGCCGACCCGCGTCAGGTCTTCTGGTACAGGCCTCGTCCCGTGCGTCTGATTCTACCTTCCCTGGACCACCGTACCACCACCTGTCTGAGGTAAGACCGGGGTTTTTCGCTCGCCGTCTTGTTGGCGCCCATGGTGTCGAGAGTGAACTCGCCGGGCAAGGTCGCGAAAACCGCGTTCCAATCGATCATCGAACCGCTGGGCCCCCGCTTCTGAGCCCCTCCCGACCCGCGGGGCTTCCCGACCCGTTTGCGCGTGCTCGACTTCCCGTCCAGAATGTCATAGATTTGCTGATGTCTCTCGATTTCATCCCGCAACGTGGCGAGTTGCGCCGTGGCCGCGGTCAGATCCTTGTTCAACCGATCAATCTCTCTTTTGATGCTGACCTTCAAATCCAGAGCCATTGCTCCCCCTTGTTCAAGAATGTTCCTATCAGTAGCATGATACGATCCGCAAGACAATTGCGTGCGTCCCGCATGGAGATGGTGGACTACGTCACCTGCTTCGCAAACGCGGATCCCTATGATATCATCAATCCCGATTGAAACCGGATGCACTCGTCGAAAGGATTCGAGAGAAGTAGCCATGGCAAGAAAATGTTCCATCTGCGGCAAGGGGCCCTCGGTCGGTAACAACGTCAGCCACGCGAACAACAAGACCCGACGCCGCTGGCTTCCCAATCTTCAACAGGTTCGGGCAAGGTTCAACGGCGCGGTTCGGCGCATCCGGGTCTGCACCCGATGTCTGCGCTCGGGCAAGGTCGAGAAGGTGGCCTGAAATCAACTCGGACGGTGGTCCGCAACCACCGCCTGCGGCGGCCTACCCCTGGACCCGATTCGCCTTGTACACCCCCTTCACCCTGGAGATGTCCTGTAACACATGGCGCAACTGATCGGAGCTTCCGATCATGATCTCGAACGTGTTGACGGCCCTGTCGTCGAACGTGCGTATGTGAGCACGGGCGATATTCACGCCGGCTTCCGAGATGGCCGAACTGATGGCCGCCAGGAGACCGGGTTTGTCCGCGCAGGTCACCTCGATCTTCACCCCACGAGGCATCTGCGTATCCTCCGCCCAGTTCACCTCCACTCTTCTCTCGGGATCGGCTTCCAGTCCCGTCGGACAACTGGCGACGTGCACGGTTACTCCCCTCCCGCGGGTAATGATCCCGGCAATCTTCTCACCGGGCAGCGGATGGCAGCAGCGCGCGAAACGCACCAGCACGTCCTCGAAGTCCTTGACACGGACGCCCCGATCGCGTGAGC
Organism: Binatia bacterium; assembly: GCA_963422385.1. Taxonomy (GTDB): domain Bacteria; phylum Desulfobacterota; class Binatia; order UBA9968; family JAJDTQ01; genus JAJDTQ01. Next base: position 3,663,344 of record OY729432.1, read on the forward strand.
CCACCAGCCGGAAGAGCCGCTCGAGCCCACCCTCGAGTTGTCTTTTCTCGTCCTCGAGATGCTCCGGCGGAAGCAGTCTGGCCAGGACCTGACGCGGCATGACCTTGCCGTAGCCGACGCTTGCCAGGAGCCCCTCCTCGTTCTTGACCCCAAGCTCTCTTCCCAGCACGGCGATGGTCCCCTGTGCCTGGAGGCTCTGGTAGTCCAGGTGGTAGCGGCCGAAGTCCCCCTCCAGGATCTCCCGTCCGAGGGCCACGCTCCGCTCCCGCTGCTTCGAGGCCATCCATGCGCGGATACGGGACTTGGCGCGGGGGGTCTTCGCGACCTTCAACCAATCGCGGCTTGGCGTCTGCTCCTGGGTCGTGATGATCTCCACCGTGTCGCCGCTCCTGAGGATATACTTGAAGGGTACGAGCCTGCCGTTCACTCGCGCGCCCGAGCAGTGCTGCCCGATGTCGGAATGGATGCGGTAGGCGAAATCCACGACCGTCGCCCCCTTGGGAAAGCTTCTCAGGTCGCCGTTTGGCGTGAACACGTACACCTCGTCCGGGAACAGATCCTCCTTGATGCTGTGCAGGAACTCCTGCGGATCCGACAGATTCTGCTGCCATTCGAGGAGTTGCCGGAGCCATGCGAACCGCTGCATGTCCGTCACCTGCAGGTCCCCGCCCTTCTTGTAACGCCAATGGGAGGCAATACCTTCCTCGGCCACCCTGTGCATCTCGTGGGTGCGGATCTGAATCTCGATGCGCTGAGCGTTGGGGCCGATGACGGTGGTGTGCAGCGACTGGTACATGTTGGGTTTGGCCAGCGCGATGTAGTCCTTGAACCGGCCGGGCACCGGCCGCCATTTCGCGTGCACGACGCCCATGGACTCGTAACACTCGCGCACGGTATCCACCACGATCCGGAACGCCACCAGGTCGTAGACCTGGCCGAAGTCCAGGCTCTGGTTCTCCATCTTCCTGAAGATGCTGTAGAAGTGCTTGGGCCTTCCGCTCACCTCGGCATCGATGCCATCTTCCGCCAGGGCCTTGCTCAGACGCGAGATGACGTCGTTGGTGTACTTCTCCCGGTTTGTCCTCTTCTGCGCGACGTTCCGCTTCAACTGTCCGTAGATCTCCGGACGAAGATGTTTGAGGGCCAGGTCCTCGAGCTCGCTCTTGATCCAGTAGATCCCCAGCCGGTGGGCGATGGGGGCGTAGATATCCAGCGTTTCCTGGGCGATTCGCCGCTGCTTCTCGGGGGCGAGATACTGCAGCGTACGCATGTTGTGGGTGCGGTCGGCCAACTTGATCAGGACCACGCGAATGTCCTTGGCCATGGCCATGATCATCTTGCGGAAGTTCTCCGCCTGCTTCTCCTCGTGGCTGGTGAAGTTGACGCGGCTCAACTTGGTGACCCCGTCCACCAGGGCCGCGATCTCCTCGCCGAACTCCTTCCCGATTTCCGGCAGCGTGGCCAGGGTGTCCTCGACCGTGTCGTGAAGCAGGCCGCCGATGATGCTGGGAATATCCAGCTTCAGGTCCGCCAGTACGCTGGCCACAGCCACCGGATGGATGAGGTAGGGCTCTCCGGACAGGCGTTTCTGGCCGTCGTGAACCGCGGATGAAAACCGATAGGCCTCGCGCAATTGGTCGACGTCGGCGCCGGGCTGGTACTGCAACACCTTCTCCACCAGCTCGTTGACGGCGCTTTTGGTTCCGGCGCCCTTGGACCGGCGCCTGGACCTTATTTCGGTTTCCGGATGTACCTGCAAACCTTGAGCCTTTCAGCCTCGATGATAGCGGCGAGCCGTTTCACCGCCTCGTGCACGTCGCGGTTGACGATGAAGTAATCATACCCCTGAATCTCCTGGATTTCATGCCGCGCGTTGCGCCAGCGCTGCTCGATCGTCTTCCGCGCATCCGTGCCCCGACCCGACAGGCGGCGGCGCAGCTCGTCGAGCGACGGCGGCAACACGAATATGGCCACGGCGCCGGCAAAGTGCTCCTTGATCTGCCGGGCCCCCTGCACGTCGATATCCAGCAGCACGTCCTGGCCGCGCCGGAGCCAGCGTTCGAGCACCCGCCGCGGGGTGCCGTACAGTTTCCCGTGAACCTCGGCCCACTCGGCAAAGTCGCCGGCGGCGAGCCTTCGTTTGAACACCGCCTCCGACACGAAGTGATAGTCCCTGCCGGGCGTTTCCCTCTCGCGCGGAGCGCGCGTCGTGCAGGACACCGAAAGGCTCATCTCCGAATGGATGCTCAGAACCTCCCGGGTCAACGTCGTCTTGCCCGCGCCGGAGGGCGCCGAAACGATGAACACGATGCCCGGACCGCGTTTGGTAAAGCTGCGAATCGAGACCGTCATTCCACGTTCTGGACCTGTTCGCGAATCTTCTCGACGCTTTCCTTGCCGCCCAGGACCAGCCGAACCACCTCGAGCTGCGGCGCCTTGGCGCCGATGGTGGTGAGCTCGCGCTGCACCTCCTGGAGCAGGAAATCGATCTTCTTGCCCACCGGCTCACGCTCACGCATCAGATTGGCGAGCATCTCCACGTGGCTGCCCAACCGCACCACTTCCTCGTTGATGCTGCCCTTGAAGGCGCCGCTGCCGGCTTCGCCGCCGCCACCGGCATTGGCGCCCTGCTCCTGGAGGCGCCGGTCGATGACCTCGGCACAACGTCCGAGCTGCCTGGCCGCGCGGGTCAACCGGCGCGCCTCCGCCACCATGTCGCGTTTGAGATTGCGCCCCTCGCGGTCCCGGGACCGGGTGAGGTTCTTCAGGGCCGTCTCCAGCGCTCGAAGCACCAGCCGCTTCTCACCCCCCTCGATATGCTCCGGTTCCTTGAACTGGAAGAGATCCGGCAAGCGCGGCACCAACTGAAGATCGATGTCGCCCTGGAGGTCGTACCGCGTCTTGATGCGTCGCAACGCTTCGCAGTACTGCTCCATGAGGGTGTCGTCCACCTCCAGCCGATAGCCCCGTCCCTTGAGTGGCGTCCGGTCGATATAAACATCCGTGCGACCGCGGTGAACCTTCATCCGCGCCTGCTCACGCAGCTCGTCCTCGAGGCTCAGGTAGAGCTTCGGCACACGAAGGTGAATGTCCGCGTGCCGGTGGTTGACGCTGCGGATCTGTACGGAAACCTTGACCTGCCTGTCCTGGAGGATGGCCTGACCAAAACCGGTCATGCTTCTCATGAGCCTCCTCGTTCGTTTTCAACGGGGCTTCAAGCCCCTTCCCCTTTCGGCAACCCGCGTGCATGGCCGCGGGAGGGGGCTATGGCGCCTGCAAGGCCTGGAGCGACTGCTCGAGCCGGCGCAGCGCGTCGCCAAAGCCGGCCCAGTCGCCGGCCCGAAGGCGCTCCATGGAGCGCTCGTAGTGATCCATGGCCTCGGCTGCCGGATCCCCTCCGGCTTCTTTCGCAACCGCCGCCTGCACGGCCGACGAGGACGCCATCCGACCTTCCGCGGCATCCCCGAACAGTTCATGCAGGGCGTCCTCCAGGTTCTCCCTCATGGCAATGCGGTTGCCGAACACGGCCACCACCCGCTTGAGCTCAGGCAGCGATCCCTGCTCCGCGGCCAGATAGAGGGACTGCACGTAAAGGAGCGAATCCTGAATGGGAATCGCCAGCAGGCTGCCCCGGATCACCTGCGATCCGCGTTGGCCCCACAAGCTCAACTGCTGTGAGATAAACGCGTCCTGATCGATACGGGCGTCGATCTGGTTGGGGCCGTAGACCAGCCTGGCCTTGGGAAAGTTGAGCGCCAGCAGCTTGCCGTAGTGCGGGCCGTCGCTCCGGGCGGCGAGCCATGCCCGCATGTTATCGCGGTTGTTGGGGGTGAAGGGCAGGAGCAGCACGAACTCCTCCTTGGCCTCTCCCGGCAGGCGCATGATGGTGTAATAGGGCTCCATCTCCCGCTCCTGCTCGCCTCCCTTCCTGATGGGGATGCTCAGAAGGTCCTCCTTGTTGTAGAAGACCTGCGGGTCCCGCATGTGGTAGGTGGCATACATCCGGGCCTGCACCTTGAACAGATCCTGCGGGTATCGGACATGCGAGCGCAACGCCTCGGGCATGGCCGTCATCGGCTTGAACAGCCCCGGAAACCCCTTGGAATAGGCGTTCACCACCGGATCGTCGGGATCGCTGATGTAGAAGTCCACGGTGCCGTTGTACGCGTCCACGACCGTCTTCACCGAATTTCGGATATAGTTGCCGACATCCTCACTCGGCTCGGAATAGGGGTACCGTTCCGAGGTGGTGTAGCCGTCGATGATCCAGAAGAGCCGCCCCTCCGGTGTGACCACAAGGTAGGGGTCTTCATCGAAATCGAGAAACGACGCCAGCTTGCGAACCCGATCCTGGATCTTGCGGTAGTAGAGGATACGGCTCTCCGGCGTGATGTCGTTGGAGAGGGAGATCCGCAGGGTCGCGAAACGGGCCGAGAAGAGCAGCTTGCGCCAGAACGACTGCAGCGGCACCCCGCCCTCACCTGCATAGGTCGTGTAGATGTTCCGGTCCCCGGCCGGGTAGTCCAGCTCCTGTGCCGCCGTCTTGACGAACACGTAGTCGTTGGCCACCTCGCCAAAGTAGATCTCCGGACGGGTGACGTCGACGAAACCATTCGACACCGGCGGAATGTCCTTGACGAAGAACTCGGGCAGACCTTCCTTGCTGATCTGGTTCACCGGGCTGTACACCACCCCATAGCCGTGGGTGTACACGAGGTGCTCGTTGATCCAGATACGGCTCGGGAGCTGTTCATGAGACAGTTCGCGGGCCGACAGCATCACCTGACGGTAGGTCCCGTCGATGTTGTAGCGATCGTTGTCCACGTCCACGAACTCGTAGTAGGTGCGGATCTGCTGCAGTTGGGCGTAGGTCGCCAACAGCGGCTGATAGTTCCACAGCCGGATGTTCTTGACCGTGGCGTCGTTGTCCTGAAGGTCGTCGGCGGTCAACACCTCGTTGACCGGGAACTCCTGGGCTTCCACCCGGTCGAGGCCGTAGGCGTGCCGCGTGGAGCGGATATTGCGCTGGATGTAAGGGGTTTCGGCCACCAACTCGTTGGGCACGACGTGAAACTGCTGCAGGAAGGAAGGGTAGGCGTACATCCCGACGCCGTGAACGACGGCCAGGGCGCCCAACCCGATGAGAAGGACCTTGAGTCCGGACCAGCGCATCTGCACCAGGGAGAGTACGGCCACCGCCGCCGACACCACCACCAGCACCCGCAACGCCGGCAGCCGTGCGTGTATGTCCGTGTAGCCGGCGCCGAACACCACCCCGGTGTGCGAGTAGAGCAGCTTGTAGGCGTCGAGCAGGTAGCCGCCGCTCTGAACCAGGAGCAGCAACGCCAGCAGCACGGACAGGTGGATCTTCGCGGCCGGGTGCACGGACAGGCCGTTCTCCGAGTATTGGACGCCGCCGTACAGCAGATGGACGAAAGCGCTGGCCACCCATATCAACCCCAGCGCCACCAGGAACCAACGGTAGAGCGCCTCCAGGGCGGGCAGACGGAAGATATAGAACCCGATGTCCTTGCCCATCAGCGGGTCGTCGATGCCGAAGGGAACGCCGTTGAAGAACAGCAGCGCGGATTCCCAGTGCATGGCCGCCTGGGGCGCGGCCAGAAATCCCAGGACCAGGGCCACCGGCAACAGCAACCGCCTGATCAGCGGGTCCAGCACCTCGGGACCCGGGACCTCCGGGTTCTTGCTCTGGAGCGGCACCACGCCGTCCCGAAGCCGGGCCGCGAGCTTGATGTTGACGTAGAAGAGCGCGAAGAACAGCACGCCCGAGATCACGCCCAGCAGCACCTTGATCCACAGGGTCTTGGTAAAGACCCCGGAATAGCCGATCTCGCGGAACCAGAGGAAATCGGTGTAGAGATAGATGGCCTCACCAAAGAGCGAGAACAGCAGAAACGCGCCAAGCGCGATTAACCCGATAGATTTTCGCATTGAATTCTCGCCCCCTACGAGAACGCACCCTTGTAGGAATAGTCGATCTCCGCGCCGGTGATGAACTCCAGCAATGCCGCCCGGCCCTCCTCCGTCGCCCGCCGGGCCCGCACGATGGCCGGGCCCACCTCGGCGGGATCTTCCACCCGTTCGGCCCACCCTCCCATGGCGCGAGCCATGTCGGCGTAGTTGCCGCCGAGGTCCCTCGTGCCGTAACGCTCGTGCGACGCGGCCATGTGGCGCGTCTCCACCGCCATGGTGGAGTTGTTCAGCACGACGGTCAGTATCGGTATGCTAGACCGGACCGCGGTCTCGAAATCGAGGCCGGTCATGCCGAAGGCGGCATCACCCATGAAGTTCACCACGAACTTTTCCGGCGCGGCCAGCTTGGCCCCCAGGTTCAAGCCGAGACCGGTGCCGAGACCGTGGGACTTGCCCCACCCCAGGTAGGATCTCGGTCCCGCCGACCGATAAAACGGCATGATCTGGTCCCGGGGACTGCCGGAATCGTGGGTGACGATGGCCTCCGCCGGATCCACCGCGTTCATGAACTCCGAGATGACCCGGTAAGGGTTGATGGGCACCTCTTCGGACGTCAGCTTCGGATTCCACTCCCGCAACCATTCCGTCCGCATTCCGGCAATCTCCGACGCGGGCGAGCGCTCGTCCCTGGACGCACCGTTCAACAGTTCCCTGACGGCCTCCACGAACTGCCCCAATACGAGCCTGGCGTCGCCGATGACAGGATAGTCCACATCGTAGTTCTTGCCGATGTCGATGGGATCATCCGTCGCCTGCACGAAGGTCTTGCCCCCGGGAATGGGCGTGGTCATGGGATGACGGGTCAGGCTCGTGCCTACCGCGAAGATCAGGTCGGCCTTCTTCAGGAAGTGGTACACCGGACGGTTCATGACGCCGGAGGCGCTTCCCAGCGACAGCGGATGGGCCTCCGGAAACGCGCTCTTGCCGCCCATGGTGGTCACCACCGGGACGCACGTGAGCTCCGCCAGCTCCAGCAACTCCGGAGCCGCCCCGGCATAGAGCACGCCCTGCCCGGCATGGATCACGGGATCCCGGGCTTCGAGCAGGGCCTTGGCCGCCGCCATGACGTCCGCCGGGTCCCCGGCGGCGACGGCAGCCTTCACCGGCCGATAGGACTCGACTACGGCCGGGGCGAGCTGCTCCCCCGCCACGTCGGCGGGTATTTCCACCATCACGGGACCCGGTCGGCCCATCCTGAGCCTCGCGAAGGCCCGCCTCATGGTGTCGACGACCCGGTCCGCGGTGGTGACCTGCTCTACGAACTTGGTGATGGGAGCGTAGTTCCTCAACGAGCTGAACTGGGGAAACACCCCGTCCCGTTCACGGCTATGTCCCAAGGGCAGGAGCAGCATCGGCACGGCATCGGAAAACGCCGTGGCGACCCCCGCATAGGCATTCTCGGCGCCGGGACCGAACTGCATCGCGAACACCCCCGGCGGTGCGCCGTTGTTGACCCGGCTGTAACCATCGGCGATTCCAACCCCCACCCGCTCCTGGCGACAAATGATGGGACGAATGTCGACCTCGGCGGCCGCTTCGATCAACGTCGAGGTCGGGAACGCGCTCAGGTACGGGACTCCCTCACGCTTCAGGATATGGGCGATCACGTCCACCGTTCTCATGGTATCGATTGCTCCCTCATGCCGCGTCCCGAAAAGGGGCGGGGCAGGTCAATGAATTTCCTCGCGATTGCGGAGGCTACAGGCCGCTAGCGTCGTGTCCCATGGAAACCGTGGATAAGGTGCGCGGGACTTTTCGTCGCCGGCAAGGCGCGACAGCGGGCAGTGGCCAGTACCACGCGAGGCGGAGCAACGTAGCTGACGGCGAAAAGGACCGGCAGATTATCCACGGTTTCCATGGGACACCACACCAGGACAGGACCGCGCCGGCAAAGCGAAGCCGCTACAAAGGGCCTCCCAGGTGCCCAGCTCGGCCAGGGTGCGCAAGGTCGCCAGGGTCGGCGGTATGATGGCCATGCGCCCCCGCTCGGCCCGCCTCAGTCCCTCCTCGGGAGTGATCCAAAGGCTCTCCGTCACTTCCTCCGATACGTTGAGCGGCACCTGCCCCTCCGGCAGGGGGCCCAGAAAGAACCGGGTATCGAACCGCATCGCGTACCGTTCGGGCGTGATCCGGTGGTAGAAATAGACCGGACTGCCGACGTCGCAGAAAAGCCCCTCGGACGCCAACAGATCCGGAAAGCTGACGCTTCCGTTCAACAGGGACGGGCGCTTCGCGACCACACGTTCCCAGGTTTCCTCCACCATGACGTTGCCGCCGTCCCGGTCCACGGTCAGAAGCACACCGACTTCCTCGTACAGCTCACGGATGGCCGCCACCCAATGTCCGATGGCGTCCTCCGCGCTCAACTCGTCTCCCAGCCGCACCCGGGCATCCTCGGGCGAAAGGCCGAGGCACCGTTCCAGCATGGCGGGAGCGGCGTCGGACCCCTTGACGCTGCCTCCGGGAAAGACAAAGAACCCGCCCAGGAAACGCATTTCCCGTGGCCGTCGCGTCATGAAGATCTCGAAGGCGCCGTCTCCCGCGGGGCGCACAAGGACGATGGTGGAGGCTCTTCTGGGAAGTCGCTGTTCCTGCATGTATCCTCAGCGCGCGGCAAAGCCACGGGTGAACACTAGCCTCGAAGCTTCGCCACCAAGGCTTCATAGGAGGTTCGGTTGAGCACGCGGTTGAACTGCGCGCGATAGTTGTTGACCAGGCTGATTCCCTCGATGACGATGTCATAGATGCGCCATTCACCCGGATCGTTCACGCGGTGCATGCGGTAGTTGACGGCGAACCTGCGTCCTTCCTCATCCACGACCCTGGTGTCGACTTGAGCGAAACGGCCGTCGATCTCTTCGCCGACGAAATGCATCCGCTGGCCGTTGTACGAGGCGATGCGGCTCGCATAGGTCCGTTCCAGAAAACGGGTAAAGAGTCCGGTGAACTCTTCACGCTGTTCCGGGGTCCGGCGGCGCCAGTGGGCACCGAGCGACCGTCGGGCCATATCGGGAAAGTCGAAGAGCGGCAGGAGCGCGGTCCTGAGGCGTTCGACCTTGGAATTCTCGCCCAGCTTCGAATCGCTGAGAATCGAGACACCAAGCCGTAGCGCCTTTTCGATCTCGCTCCGGGGACCCCCCTCCGCCCCTGCCGTCGACGCCAGGCAACCTGTTACCAGCAGGACCACGCACAGCCACGAGCGTCTGAAACTCCCGCGCGCGCCCTTCTTTTCCGCAAATGCTTGCCCCATGACACCGACCCGCCAATCTACGCAATAATCCGCGGGAATCCAAACATGGCGCTCAGGCGAGCCTCACGGTCTTCGAGAAGTCGTAGTCGGTCGGGATGTCGCCCTCGAACTCCCACGCCACCCGGGACCCGTTACCGTCCCCGCCGAGATGCTCATCGAGGAACCGGAACAACAGCGCCCACGCCGCTTCGGCCGCTTCGGGCCGGTAGCGTCCGGGCATGGTGTCGTTGAGCCAGCCATGGGGGGCGTTCCGAAAGATGCGGATGGAGTAGCTCTTCCGGGAATCCTCGAGGGCGCGCCGGAAACGCAGCACGTCGTCCACCGAGATGATATGGTCGCTGTCGCCGAAAACCCCCAGCACCGGGCAGGACAACTGCTTGATGAACTCGCCCACCGGTGTCGGGCGTTCATCGTCGGGCTGCCAGTCCCGCTGGTAGATCCCGCCGTAGAACACCACCGCGCACCGGAGATCGTCGCGGCGGGCCGCGGCGAGCAGCGGTTGCCGTCCCGTCTGGCATACGCCCATCACCGCAATGCGGTCGCCGTCCACATAGTCCAGCCCCCGGAGGTAGCCCAGGCATCCATCCAGGTCCACCAGCGCCTCGTCGTCCCGGATGCCGACGCCCACGTTTCCAAGGGCCAAGGCTTCCCGGTCGCCGATGAACCGGGAAAACATATCCGGAGCCAGGACCACGTAGCCGTTCCCGGCCAGGCTTTCGGCAATGTCCGTCGTATGCTGCACGACGCCGTAGCGCTCGTGGAGCTGAACCACCGCCGGTGACCGGCCACTCGCCGCCGGTCTTGCCAGATAGCCCTTCTTTCCCCGAGCGAACTCGACCTCCGCAATCATGTCCGACCCTCCTTTATGGATCTTCAGGATGGGAACGCGCCCGAAACACCTTGTCCTGAAACGTAACAGATCGAACCGAATGAAGCGACGACGGCTTTCCATGCCCCTCGTTACGATTCGTCAGGTCCGACAGCCTCTTGGGCCCGCCATCATCGCACACGGCCGCGCCTTCAACCGCCGGAACGCGTCAGGCCGAGATTACGCAGGCCGTTCACAAGCGATTCCGGCGCCATCCGGGCACGCAACAGGTCACGCACCGTCTCACCCCCCTGCCCGGGCTCCGCCGCCCGGGCCAGGAGAGACTCCAGCGGCACCTCCGTTTCGGCCCATTGCCGTATGGGATAGAGCGCGTCCATGGCCGCGACACGCAGGTCGTACCGGTCCCGGAACGCGCCGGTGGAGGCGATGAACTCCCGCGCCACCTGAGGAAGCGCGTCCTCCCCGGGCCATTCGCCCTCGACGCCGCGCCGCACCGCGCTGGAGGACAGGTCCTTGAGATGGATGGGTAACGCCAGCGGTTCGACCCGGTCCCGATAGGGAAGATTCTCGGGCCGTTCCAGGAGCGCCCGCAGATCCTCACCGCCCCGATCCTCTCGATTGGCGGCAATGAGCCGCACGTGGGCGAACAGCGCGTCCAGGGCGCGGGCGCGGTCATCGTAGTACCTCGGATCGAAAATCTGGAGCACCTTGTCCATGCCCACGATGAACCAGAGACCCGCGGCGCCGCCGAAACTCGCGCGGAACGCCGGCGCCTGCTCGGAGTAGAGGCCGCGGTTGATCACCGCCACCGCGACCCAGGGGTGATCCCCCGCGAGCAGCCACATCAAGAGCAGCCGATCCTCGCGGCACAGGCCTTCCAGGCGCTCCTTGTCGACGATGGCGCTGCTGAGGGAGAATACGACGTGGGCCAAGTCGAACCGGCGCCGGGCCGCCCGTGCCAACTCCAGGTGAGCGATGGTGGGGGGATTGAAGGAGCCCGGCAGTATGCCCACCCGGCCGCCCTCGATGCGGCCCGCGCCGCCCACCAGAACGGCCTCGGGCGCATCGACGGCCTCAACGTTTTCCAGCGCCTCCCGGAAGCGGAAGAGGCGCGTGAGATCGAAAAAGTCCTGCTGCGACAGGCTCTCCTACTTCCAGATGCTGGGGCTTTCTTCCTCGGGGAAATACACGTCACAGAAGGGACAGTGAAACTCCATCCCGGAACCCAGCATATGCGGGTTCACGACGAACTTCTCATTACATTTCGGACACGTCACTTCGACAGCCTGACCCATGAAGCTTTCCTTTCACCACGACTGCTACGAAACGGCTAGGACCAATACGTCGTACGGTCGATGGGGATGTGCGAGAGGATCTCTCCCGGTATGAAATCCTCGATCTTGACCCGTTCCATCGCCTCGTCCGGCACCTTCGACACCGGCGAGAACGGACGGTCCAGCGGCCTCGTGGCATCCACGATCATGCCGGAGGTCTTGATCTCGTCCACCAGCGACGGGTCCAGGAAGTTGCCGCGGAAGAGCGGCTGCAGGATCGACACTTGGCGGTGCGGCTGCACGCGCGTCGCCAACCCCCACAGGATATCCGTCGGGTTGTACACGTTGATGTCGTCGTCGAAGACGAAAACGTTCTTGGTGTGGTCGAAGGTCAGGGCCGCGGCCGCCGCCCGGCCGGGGTCGCCTTCGGACATCTTCTTCATGGCGATGAAGACGTTGTAGTGGGCGTGCCGGCCCATCTTGCACACCGCCGTCACTCCCGGCACCGCCTCACGGCAACGCCTGAGATAGGCCCCCTCGCGCGGCAGGTCCATCCACGGCTTGTCGCCTTCCGGCGTGATGATGGACTGGAACATGGCGCCCTTGCGCCAGTTCATGGCCGTGACCTTGTAATCCACGCAGGTGGTGTAGCGCTGCGGCCCGAGATAGCCCGGGGCCTCGCCGAAGGGACCTTCCACCACCCGCTTGTTGGGTTGAAGCAGGCCTTCGATGACCAGCTCGGCATCCGCGGGAATGAGGAAACTGTCGCCCCAGGTGGAGGACGGCGTAAGCCGCAGGGGCTCCTGCATGTAGCCGCCGATGATCTCGAACTCGCTCACCTCGAACGGGCCGCTGTAACACGCGCCCATGTGGTAGGCCGGGTGGTGACCCAGGACCGTGGCCACGGGGCACTCCATGTTGTTATCCTCGTAGTCCTTGAAGATCTTCCACAGGTGGCGAGGCGAGGCGTACAGCGCCGTGCTCTGCGGCGACTTGACCTCCATCCGATGGTACGAGCAGTTGTAGATTCCGGAGGTCCGTTCCTTGGTGACGGTGGACATGACGATATAGGGGCCGCCGTCCATGTAATGATGCCGCATGATGGGAATCTGGTAGATGTCCACGTCCTTGCCGGTCTGGACGTTCTGCATGACGGGCGCCTGGTCCCGCTCGATGACCACCGGGGCGATGCGATGCTCCTCACGCTCGAGACAGACATCGGTCATGGCCTCCCGGCTCATGTTCCTGTCCAACCCCAAGGCCACCTGGGTCTTGCCCTGCGAGATCTCGCAGTTCATGGTCAGCTTGATGTCGGATGGCTTCCCGTGAAGGTTCAACGGGTTGTCGAAGACCAGGATGGGGAACTTCCTCAACTCATCCAGGTGCTTGATGAGCGCGCTCACGTCGTAGTGGGCCGGGTCCACCGGCCTGGTCACGTGGACCACCTCGTTGGGAATCTCTCGCCGGCAGTCTTCCAGAAACGATCCCAGGCTCTTGGGCATGTGTCACCTCTCTCGTAAAGTGTTTCGTAAAGTGTTTGGATTCTCAGCGTCGGATTGTCTGGAGATTCGGGGTTCTTAACCGAAGCGCTTGAGGTTGTCAAACCGCGGCCGGAGCGGGCATTTGTGGTTGACACGCGGAGTCCATCCGAAATAGAAGATCACTGGACCAACTCGGGAAGGAGCACGCAATGAACCGACGTTTCGCATCCCTTGCAGCCGTAATCGCCGCCCTGTGCATCGTCCTCGGGACCGCAGGGGCCGCCGAGGTCTCCTTCAAAGGGAAGACCGTCGCCATCCTGATTCCCTACTCCGTGGGCGGCGCCGCCGATATCATGGCGCGGCAGATGCTCCCGTTCATCGGGAAGCAGATCCCGGGGAACCCCACCACCATCATCAAGAACATGCCCGGCGGTGGGGGCATCGTGGGCGAGAACTGGGTGTACAATTCCGCGCCGGCGGACGGCACCATCATCGGGCAGTTCTCCACCTCGGTGACGGACAGCATCTTCAAGCCCGGCAAGGTCAAGTTCGATCTGGGCAGGCTCCAGTGGCTGGGCGGCGTGCGGGAGACCACCGTCACCTTCGTCAGCAGGGATCTGGGCATCACCAGGGGCACCGAGCTTGCCGGCCTCAAGAAGAAGATCTTCTTCGGCACCACGTCGATCCAGAGCCCGCGCTCGATGCTGCCGAGGCTGCTCATGAAGATCCTGGGACAGGACCACAAGCTGGTCACGGGCTACGGCAGCAGCGGCGACATGCGCGCGGCCATCCGCCGAGGCGAGCTGAACATGACCAATGACAGCCAGAGCGGCTACTTCGCCGCCGTGCTGCCCATGGTCGAGGAAGGCGTGGTCGTGCCCATTGCCCAGGAAGGAACCGTCCAGGACGGAAAGATCGTCCGCGACCCGCGTCTGCCGGACCTTCCCACCTATTACGAGATCGTCCTGGAGCTCAAGGGCGAGTCCATCCGGAAGGACCCGAACTACCGGGCCATGGAGCTGCTGGCCTACCTCGCCGGGGTTCGGCGCGGCTGGGTCTACGCGGCACGGGTTCCCAAAGAAGTTTTTTCGACCATGGCCGCGAGCTTCGACAGGTTCCTGAAGGATCCGGAGATGATCGCCCACTTCAATAAGGCCATCGGATTCCAGTTGGTCTCCCTGAACGCGCCCCAGGCCCAGGCCATCATCGACAAGGTGGTGGAAGTCCGGAAGAGCGACCCCCAGGCCATCGAGATCCTGAAAGCCATGGCCCGGAAACCTTGAACGAGCCTTCGTGACCCTCAAACGAAGCCTGGGCTGGCTCATCCTTCTCACGCTCCTCGCGGTGTGGATCTTCCTGGCCCAGGGGATGGCCGGGAAGATCGGCGCGGCGTCGATGGAAGGCCTGTTCCGGGTCTTCTCCTGGCCCGCCTTCGGCTACCTGCTGCTGGGCAACGCCATCGGATTCGCCGTGGGCATGCTGCCGGGTCTCGGGGGACCGGTCACCATGGCCCTGATGCTCGGGTTCGCGTTCCAGCTCAGGATGGACGCCGTGGAAGCCTTCTCCTTCCTCCTCGGCATGATGGCCGTCACCGCCACCACCGGCGACATCACCTCCATCCTCTTCGGTATTCCCGGCGAAGGGTCCACTGCTTCCACCATCGTGGAAGGACACCCCATGGCCAAGAAGGGCGAGGCCGGGCGGGCCCTGGGCGCCTCGCTCATGAGCTCCCTCATGGGCGCCATCATCGGCGCCGGCGCCATCGCCGTGGCCATCCCCATCGTCACGCCGCTGGTGCTCGCCCTGGGCACCCCGGAGTTCTTCATGCTCACCGTCGCGGGGGTTACGTTCGTCGGCGCCCTGAGCGGCGGCAGCGTGGTCAAGGGTCTGGCCGCGGGAGGCCTCGGCTTCATGTTCTCGCTGGTGGGGCTGGACATGCAGACCGCCACCGAGCGCTACACTTTCGGCTTCATGTATCTGTGGGGCGGCGGCGAGACCGGCGGCGCCGGCATCGGGCTCGTGCCGGCCACGGTGGGACTGTTCGCCATCCCGGAGATCATCGACCTGGCCACCAAGGGGGGCAGCATCGCGCAAGCCCACGCGGGCCGGCTCGGCGGCGTGCTCCAGGGCGTCAGGGACGCGCTTCGCCACTGGTGGCTGGTGGTCCGGTGCAGCGCCATGGGCACCTACATCGGCATCATCCCGGGGATGGGCGGGCCGGTGTCTCAATGGGTGGCCTACGCCCTGGCCATGCAGTCCTCGGGCAAGCAGGACCAGGTGGGGACCGGCGTCATCGAGGGCGTCGTGGGACCCGGCGCGGCCAACAACTCGACCCTCGGAGGCGCGCTGATACCCACCATCGCCTTCGGCATCCCCGGCAACGTCACCACCGCCATCCTGCTGGGGGCCTTCCTCATCCTGGGCCTGCGCCCCGGCACCTCCATGCTGACCAAGGACCTGGACGTGACGTTCTCGCTGGTCTGGGTCCTGGTGGTGTCCAATGTCATCACGGTTTCGGTCTGTTTCCTTTTCCTGAACCAACTGGCCCGGCTCACGCGCATCAAGGGCACACTGCTGATACCGCCGCTGCTGCTGTTCATCTATCTCGGCTCGTACACCCACACCAACAGCTTCGGTGACATTCTCGTTACCCTGATCTTCGGCGGCCTGGGCTGGCTCATGGTGGTCTTCGACTGGTCCCGGCCGGCGCTGCTGCTGGGCCTGGTGCTGGGCCGGTTGGCCGACAACTACCTCTGGATCACCTATTCGCGTTACGACTTCGGCTTCATCATGCGGCCCGGCGTGCTGATAATCCTCGGCCTCATCCTTGTCAGCATCGCCTATCCGGTGATCCGCGACCGTCGGCGCAGGCAGGCATCCGGCACATGATCTCCCGACGACTTTCCATCGTCTTCACCGGCGGGTTGTTCCTGGTCATGGCATGGGCGCTGTGGGAGGCCTTCGGCTGGGAGTTGCAGGCCAGCCTCATGGCCTGGCTCATCGGCCTGCCCACGGCGGCGCTGCTGGCGGTCCAGCTTGCGCGGGAGTTCCTGGGGCGGCCGGAGCAGGCCGCGTCCGCCGGCGGAGACGAACCGGGGCGCCTCGACCCCTCGCTGGCGGAGCGGGATGCGGCGGCCCTGGACCCGGCCGAGGAACGGCGCCGCACCGCCAGCATCATCGGCTGGGTCCTCGGCTTCGCCGGCGCCATCTGGCTGATGGGCTTTCAGTTCGGGATCGGGCTGGCGACGCTGCTCTATCTCAAGAGCGCGGGCGAGAGGTGGGTCACGGTCATCGGCATCACGGCGGCCGTCCTGGCCGGAGTCGTGACGGTGTTCGACTGCGGCATGCACATCTTCTTTGCCGAGGGAAAGCTGTTCACCTGGACCGGGCTGAGCACCGGCCCGCTCTTCAACAGCTTCTGCTACCAAGTCACAAGCCCGTTCAAGGGCTGACGAATAAACCCCGACGTTCCCGGGGGTCTCCACCTGTTCTGCGGGAAGGACGGCCTACAACCCGTAAAGCTCCCTGGCGTTGTCGCTCAGGATCTTCCGCTTCTGCTCGGCGGTGATGTCGTCGTTCCCGTTGAAGATCGTAAACGCATCCACCTCGCTGGAGGCGTCGGTGTGTCCGTAGTCGGTGCCGATGACGATGTTATCGTCTCCCGCATACTTCAGGACGTAGGGGAAATCGTCATCGGTCTGAGCCGACACGTAGACGCGGAACTCCTTCATCGGGTTCTCGGGATAGTCCCTGCCCGCCGACCTGCGGAGGGTCTCGTTGACCACCCACGGCACCCACTGGGCGGAGGATTCGATGAATCCCCAGCGCAGTTCCGGAAAGAGCCTGGGAACCTCGCTCATCATGAGCGTGAAGCACGTGGAAACCGTGGGTATGCGGAACACCGGCAGTCCGCCGCCACTGTCGTAGCGCGGCCGGAACTGGGTTGCCAGCCTGGGGCTGCCGTTGGCGATGTGGATCCCCATCATCATGTCGAGACGCGTGGCCTCATCGAAGATCGGGTAGAAGTACGGATCCACCAGGTGCCGGTTGCCTTCGAACGGCCGCAGACAGACGCCCACCGCGCCGTTCTCCCGGGCGAAGCGGATCTGCTCCAATGCCTCGCTCATGGTCATGGCCGGCACCACGCAGACCCAGCGAAGGCGTCCGCCGCCCTGTTTCCACACGTCCGCCATCCAGCGGTTCCAGCTCGCGCACAGGGCGATCTCGGCGTCGGCCTGGTCCGTCACCTGCTCGATCCACAGGGTGTTGTACATGACCTGAACGTCGATGCCGAGCTTGTCCAGATGATCGAGCCGCAGTTGCACGTCGCGCAGTTCCCGGGCCTCCCGGGGCGTCTGCATCTGCCGGCCGGCCTTGGCCGACACTTCATCGAGCTGCTGCTCGCTCAGGCTCTGGAAACGGAATCCCAGGACCCTCCCGTCCAGCACCCAGTACTGGGTGGTCGAGTCCTCGGGGGAGCCGAAGAGCTGGGGACGAAACTTCTTCTCCGACGCATCCAGATAGTCCCACGTGTGCTCGGTCTCCACCACGTGAGCATCCGCGTCCACCACCATGTGGGTTCCGTTGCCGGACATGTTCGTTCTCCTTTTCTTCTACGCGATGCCGTAGAGCGCCATGGGATTGTCGCTCAATATTTTCCGCCTGGCCTCGTCTTCCACCGTGGGGTCCGCCTTGAACTTCGTGATGGCGTCCACCTCGCTGGAGGAGTCGGTATGGCCGTAGTCGGTGCCGATGACGAGGTTGTCCTCGCCCGCGTACTTGAGCACGAAGGGGAAGTCGTCATCGGTCTGGGCCGTAACGTAGACGTTGTATTCCTTCAGGGGATTGTCGGGATAGTCCGCGTTGCCGGAGCGGCGCTTCGCCTCGTTGACGATCCAGGGAACCCACTGGGCCGATGACTCGATGAAGCCCCAACGAAGGTTCGGGAAGACCCGCGGCACCTCGCTCATGATCAGGGAGAGACAGGTGACCACCGTGGGCACCCGGAACGGCGCAAAGCCGCCGGTCTTGTCGTACCGGGGCCGGAAATGCGAGATCAGCCCGGCGCTGCCGTTGGCGATGTGCACGCCGATGGCCAGGTCCAGCTCCGAGGCAAGCTCGAACACCGGATAGAAATAGGGATCCACCAGATGGCGGTCGCCTTCGAAGGGCCGCATGCACACCGCCACCGCGCCGTTCTCACGCGCGAAGCGCATCTGCTCCAGCGCCTCGTTCAGGGCCATGGCGGGTACCACGCAGGACCACCGCAGCCTGCCCCGCCCGGCCTTCCAGATGTCGGCCATCCAGCGGTTCCAGGCCAGGCACAGGGCCGTCTCGGCGTCCGCGCGGTCCGCCACCCGCTCGATCCAGAGCGTGTTGTGCATCACCTGGACGTCCACCCCCAGCTCGTCGAGCTGGGCCACGCGCAGGTCCACGTCATCGAGCTCGCGGGAGGCCTGGGGCGTGGTGAACCTGCGGCCGGCCTTGTCCGACAGCTCGTCGAGCTGCTGCTCGCTCAGGGTGGCGAAACGCGCTCCCCGTATCTTTCCGTCCAGCACCCAGTACTGCTTGTCCTCTTCCCGGGCGCCGAACAGCACGGGCCGGAATTTCCTGTCGGACCCTTCGAGGTAGTCCCAGGTTCGCTCCGTCTCGATGACGTGGGCATCCGCATCCACCACGAGAGGTCGCCCGTTCTGTGCCATGATTTGTCTCCTCGGCCGATTTCACCTAGACTCGCAGGTGCTTTTCTCAGTACCCCGTACACCAGCACCAGTTAACGAACCTTGGGATCAGGTGTCAAGAAGTGCGCGGGGATCAGCCGGGATCCGGTCGAAGGATGACGCCCCAATTTCTCGCCCTGGTGACCTCGTTCTTCTACGCCGGCTGCTTTCTGGCCACCCGGCGCGGACTGGTGTACTCCACGCCCACCACGGCCGCCTACGTGGCTCTGGCCGTCAACAGCTCCATCCTGTGGGTGCTCGTCTTCCTGACCGGCGGCATCCCCGACGTCCCCCTGCCGGCCATCGCCTGTTTCGTGGCCGGCGGATGGATCCAGCTCGGCACGCGGCTGTTCGCCTATCACGGGGTGGCCCGTCTCGGGGCCAGCGTCACCAGCACCGTCCAGTCCACCAATCCGCTGTTCGGCACCGCCCTCGCAGTGGTCTTCCTGCACGAGACGGTGACGCCGTTGCTGCTCTTCGGCACCGGCTCGGTGGTGTTGGGCATCGTTCTGCTGTCGTGGAACCCGCACCGGCAAAAGACCTACCGGACGTGGGAGTTGATCTTCCCGGTGGCCGCCGCCTTCACGGCCGGGGTGAACCACCCGATTCGACGCTACGGGTTGACCATGGCCAACGAGCCCCTGTTTCTGAGCGCGGTCATGGGCGCGGCCGCGCTGACCCCCCTGCTGCTCAACCTCGCCAACCCACGGGCCAGGAAAGGCATCGTGTTCGACCGGCGGGCCATGCCCTGCTTCCTGGTCACCGGAGTCTTCGAGGCGGTGGGGATCTGGTCGCTGGTGGCCGCGCTGGGGGTCGGCAAGGTGGTGGTGGTGGGACCCATCGTGTGCATCGCGCCGCTGTGGGTGCTCCTGGGCACGCTGCTGTTCTCCCGGGACATCGAGCAGGTCAACCTGCGGACCGGCGTCGCCACCCTGTTCGTGATCGTCGGGGTCGTCGTGATCTACCTGGCGTGAAGCTGTCTGAGCGACGGGCCTCCTGCCAGCGCGGATCGGGCCAGGAGCCTGTGCCGTAGAAACCGGACGCCCGATGCCCGGTCGGGTTTCGAACCAGCCCGGGCCGGCATCTCGCTACCGGCCATTACAGGCTCCTATGCGAGAACCTTGTCTCCGAGCCATGCCGACAGATCCGCGAGGCTCCCGGAAGTGATCTCGTGTCCCATGTCATACTCGCGGTACTCCACCGGGACCTGCAGCTTCTCCAGCAACGCGATGGAGAGCTTCGCCCGCTCCAGCTCGATCAATTCGTCCCGCTTGCCGTGATGCACCAGGGTCGGGAGCGAATCCACCCGGTCGGCCACGCCGAGGGCCGTCAACGTGCCCTCCCGCAGCCAGGAGCTCAGGATGCACATGCCAGCGAAGCGGTCCGGCTCGGACAACCCCAGGCTGTAAGCCATGCCGCCCCCCTGGCTGAAACCCAGGAGAGCGAGCTTGCAGCCTTCCAGCGGGTATCGTTCGACGCACTGGTCCAAAAAGGTCCGGAGCCGGTCGCGGGCGGACAGGAAAGCCGCGGTATCGATATCGCCGCCTAGGGACATGGGGAACCAGGCGTAGCCCGTCATGCCCGGGCCCAGTGCCACCTCCAGCGGCGCCTGCGGACAGATGACCCGAAACGCTCCGCCCGAAAGATGGGGTGCCAGCCCCAGCAGGTCCATGGCGTTGGCGCCCCGCCCATGGAGCGCCAGGATGGTCGGGTGGGGCCCCTCTCCCGGGGGCTCATAAACGCAGTGAAGCAGTTCCATTGACGTACCCGCCCCCTACTCCATGACCGCCCGAAGGTCCTTGACGTAGTCCTCGAACGCGGCATCCATGGTGTACTCGGGCTCCCAACCCAGGTGTTCCTTTGCCCGCGATATGTCCAGGGGAACGCTGACGGACGTATCCGGCGCCTTGCCGGGCATGATCTCCACCTCCAGCCTGGGAAACTGCCGCTCGGCTGCGGCCACCAGTCCGTCGAAGGTCGTCACCTGCCCGACGCCGATATTGAACACGTTCTTCCCGGGCATCGGCACCGTGGTCGCCAGATCGACGGCGCGCCCCATGTCCTTGGCGTAGACGTACTCGAAGTCCATGGTCTGGGCTTGGGGAATCCTGGCCACCTCGCCGCGGATTCCCGCCTCCAGCAGCATCTGCACCTTCTCACCGCCGCCGGACCCGCCCCAGAAATGCCCGAGCCCGTAGGCGTTGGCCAACCGCAGCACCAGCAACTCGAAGCCGTAGAGCCGCTGGTACGCCTCCGCCATCAATTCCTTGGTGGCCTTGGAGTTGCCGTATCCGGACCCCGGCCCCCGGGGCGTGTCCTCGTTGATGGGCTGATCCGTGAACCGCCGCCGGTCATAGGCGCCGAACGTGCTGATCAGGACGAAACGCTTCACTCCGGTCAGCCGCGCGGCCTCCAGGACGTTGATGGTGCCCATGACGTTGATCTGCAGGCCGTTGTGCAGCGACTCCACCACCCGGGGCCCTATGAGCCCCGCGGTATGCACCACGGTCTCCGGACGGTGGCGTTGCATCGCCTCCGTCAGCGCCGGCAGGTCCCGGATGTCCTTCTGCACCACCGCCACGTCCGCCGTCCCCAGCTTTCGGTGCAGGTACTCGGTGCGCGGCATGAAATCATAGAAGACCAGCTTCTCGCCGCGCTTCAAGGCATGCTGCGCGAACGACGTGCCCACGAGACCCACTCCGGTCACAAGTGTTGTTGCCATGATCGCGTGACTCCCTTGGATGAATTGCCGGACCAGCGGCTGCCCCCCCGGCAGCCATTTCCCCTGCGTCCGTAATCAGGAAACATCCATAGCCGACTTGGGTTTCATCGGCAACCGCGCCCCGGCGCCCCCTGCCATGGGTTGACTCGCTGAAACCCTACACTGTATTGTCGAACGGTGCGGATCACCGGAGCGATATTCATCACGTTTCTGTTGATTTCACCGACAACGCTCATGGCCGATCAGACAGACCAACGGCTGGCCGACCTGTTCAGCCGGCTACAGACCACCGACGACGCCAACGATGCAGCCGCGGCGACGAATCTGATATGGACCATCTGGCATCAATCCGGCGACGACCGCATCAACCAACTCATGCACCAAGGCATTGCGCAGATGTCCACCCGTCAATACGCGGACGCCGTGGCCACCTTCAGCAAGATCATCGAGATCAATGCGCGGTTCGCCGAAGCCTGGAACAAACGGGCCACGGTCTACTATCTGATGGAAGAATACCGTGCATCGGTGAAGGACATCGACCGCACCCTCGAGCTGGAGCCGCGGCACTTCGGCGCCCTTTCCGGACTGGGCCTCATCATGACGGCGTTGGGGAACGACGAGGCCTCCATTGCAGCGTTCGAGGCGACCCTGGCCGTCAACCCCTTCGCCGTCGGTGCGCAACAGAACCTCGAGGCACTGTACGCGCAACAAAAGAGACGCACGCTGTAGCGTCCCGTCCTACCCCTTCAGCCGCGGCACCACGCTGTCCGCGAGCATGTTGATGGCCTCTTCGTAGTCCGGGCCGAGCTTGGCGAAGGCGATCTCGTCGTACCCCATGGCCTGGGCCTGTTCGGCAAGGTCCACGATCTGATCCGCCACCTCCGCGGGACGCCCGGCGACGTAGTAGTTCAGGACCATCTCTTCGGTCACCAGCCCGGCGGCTTCCTCGATGGCGGCGCCCCGTGCGAACGCATCCTTGAGCTCCAGCACCTTTTCCCGCTTCACCCCCAGCCGGTCGTATTCCTCCGGGGTGAACTTCAATGCTTCCCATTGCAGGATCGAATGGGACACCTGGCGCTTGGGGAACTCGATGGCGGCGTCACGGTCCCGCGAGACCGACACGTTGAGCTCGACCATCTTGCGCAGGGTCTTTTTCGGGTCCGCGCTCCGGGCGCCGGCCTCGGCGACCTCGTGCATCTCCCGCAGGCGGCCCGCCCGCAGCATGGGGATGAACGTCCCGGAGCTGATGAGCCCGTCCATGACCGCGCCGCCCATGTGCAGCGACTGCGGACCGTTGCCCCCGGAATAGATCACCACGGGGGATTCAGGCTTGAAGGCCAACTCGAAGCTGCCGGCGGGATTCAGATGGTAGTATTCGCAGAGCACCGGGAAGTCCCCATAGGCAACGCGCCTGCCGGCAAGCGCTCGGGATACGAATACGGCCAGCTCCCGCACCAGCGAGATGGGTCTGTGCACCGCCACGTGCTGCGGCGTCTGCGCCAGATCGCCACGAGCCAGCCCGAAACCGATCTCCCTCCCTTCGGTCAGCTCGGACAAGGTCGCCAGCGAATCCACCACCTCGATGGGATGGTGAAGATAAGGGACCAGGATCGCGGTACCGATGCCGATGGGAACGCGGGCCGCGATGGCGGAAAGCACCACCACCTGACTTCGATACCGCGCATTGTCGTTGACCCAGATGCGCTCGAACCCGCGCCGGTGAGCCAACCCGGCCAGCTCCACGAGCTGGTTCGCCGTGTAACGGTTCGCCAAGTGGATAACGAACTGGAGCCCAAGCTTACCCTTGAATGCCGCCATGACCCTCCCTCGTAGCCTGTGTTCAAACCCGTCCATTGTTGTGCTTCTTCACGACGAACGTCAACCAGGCGTCCCGTCCGAAGCTCGCGTTGCAGGAAGAAAGGCGGCCTGAGACGTAGGGGGGAGGGGTCCGTCCCGCCGAGTGGAGGGTTGTTGGCAGCAATTTCGTCGCTATCACCCGGAATTTTCATTTGTGTTAGATTCGCTTGAAGGTCAGATTCGCTTGAAGGTCGAATGAAAGTGAGGAATCGTGACCCCTACCCTGACTCTCGCGGCTCTCGGAATCCTGCAAGGCCTGACGGAGTTTCTCCCGGTCAGCAGCTCCGGCCACCTGGTGATCCTTCAGGCCTGGCTTCCCGGGTTCCGGGAGCCGGGCGTGCTGTTCCATGCCACCGTGCACACGGCGACCCTCGGCGCCGTGCTCCTGTACTTCCGCCGGGATGTCGCCGCCCTCGCCCGTGCCGCGCTCCGGCCTTCACGGGCGGACCCCGCCACGCTCCGCCTCCTCTGGCTCGTCGCCGCAGGCACCCTTCCAACGGCCCTGATCGGTCTCTTCCTCGCAGAGGCGCTGGAACGCCTCTTCTCCAGTGTTCCCACCGCGGCGAGCATGCTGCTGGTGACCGGAGCGCTGCTCTTCGCCACCGACCGCGCCAGGGAGCGAACCGGCGGCATCGAAAGCATGGGCGTGACTCAGGCCCTGCTCATCGGCATCGTCCAGGGCGCGGCCATCGTCCCCGGCATATCACGGTCGGGGGCCACCGTGGCCGCCGGCGTCTTCTCCGGGCTCGATCGCGGGCTCGCATTGCGCTACTCGTTCCTGCTCTCGATCCCCGCCATCCTCGGTGCTTTCGTGCTGCAGTTGGCGACTCACGGTCTCGACGGCGCGCTGACGGTGAACAAGCCTGGCTACGGGTTGGCGTTCCTCGCTGCTTTTACGGTGGGGTACTCCAGTATCGACGTGCTGTTGAAGGTGCTGATCCTGCGGAAGCTCACGTGGTTTGCCTGCTATTGCTGGGGGTTGGGACTTTCCCTGCTGACGGTCACCGGCCTTTCGGGGTAGGCCGCGCGGGCGGGCGGGCTTGAAACCCGCCCCTACAAGCCTCGCGCCCGGCCGGCAACGGTCCGAGTATCCTGCCATTGATACGCGGGTTAGAGGCTCCCGGCCTGCTCCACGAAGGGCTCGAGCCGCCGAACCGCGGCGACGCCGTTTCCGGCGACCGCCTCCATTACCCGCAGGATGATGCGCCGCATTCCGGCGGCGCGATACCGCCCCATGTCGTCCAGTGTGGGGAAGCCGCCGTCGGGGGTCAGGACCACCGAAAACTCGATCTCATCGGGATCCCGTCCGCGTTCGCGCGCGGCGCGACGCACGCTGGCCACGGCATCGGCGGCCCCGTCCACAGGCAGATCGCCCGGACACCAGCCGTCGGCGTAGCGGGCCACCCGCGCCGGCGCGTAGCGGGGATCGTGAACTCCGAGGTAAACGGGGGGATGGGGCTTCTGTACGGGCTTGGGAAAGACCCTGACGGGCGGAAAACGGACGAATTCTCCGTCATAGGCGGCTTCATCCCGGCTCCACAACACCTTCAATGCCTCGACCCCCTCGCGCAGCATCCGCCATCGGCGTTTGAACGGAACGCCGAAGATCTCCGCTTCTTCCGGGAACCAGCCGGCGCCGACGCCCATGATCAACCGCCCGTCGCTGTGGAGGTCCAGGGTGGCGGCCGCCTTGGCCGTGGCGATGACGTCACGCTGCGGCAGGATACAGATGCCGGTGGCCACGCGCAGGCGCTCCGTGGCCTGGGCCGCCATGGCCGCCCCGATGAAAGGATCCGGCAGATGCGCGAACGACTCGGGGACCGTGCCGTCCGGCGTGCGCTTGTAACGGTGCTGATAACGCACCGGGATGAGCATGTGCTCCGGAAACCACAGGGACTCGAAGCCCAGACGTTCCGCCTCCCTGGCGATGTCGCCGACGGGACCCGACTGCTCCGTTGAAAACAGGGAAAGACCCAACTCCATGATGCACCCCGCCTCTACTTTCGGTTCGGCGCGTTGTCTTCCGTTGCCGTACCCGCTATATGGCAGCCTGCAAGAAAAGACCAGCCGATCAGCATCCGTATTCGTGGAACAGGACACCGGAACCCCAATCCGATGAAGGAGACTATCATGCCCGAACCGGCGGCCGGAACCCAGAGGTTCACACACGCCCTCGACCGGGACGAAACACTTGTCCGAATGGCTTGGGAGGACTGGCTCGCCATGCCGCCGCCCTATGACGACGGCGCGTTCGCCGTTACGGAGGTGGTGGAGCGCTATCAGCGCAACGGTTACGAGTGGGATATGCACGGTTCCCTCTACACCCCGGCGAAGGAGCGCGATGAGCAGCCGGCCTTCGTCGTTTTCCACGGCGGCGGCGCAAACGAGAAGGTGATGGACGTCACCCCGGACGGCCGCCCGGGCCTGGCCCTAAGATTGGCCGCGCAGGGCTTCAGGGTCCTTGCCCTGAGCTACCCGGGCCTGTGGCCGCCGGGCGGAGAATGGGACAAGCCCATCGCGGAGCGAGAGCCCGTCTACCTCCTGGATGCGCAAACGGGTGAAGAGGAGATGCAGGACCGGCTGCTCAAATGCACCTTCAACGTCATCCTTCAGGGCGCCGGACAACTCACCGACCGGCTCTTGCGGGGGCGGCGCCTCATCAGCTTCGGCCATTCCACCGGCGGCCCCATGGCGGCCCATCTGACGCGGTTCATCCGGGAGGCAGAGGTCATCGGCGTCGTCGGCTGGGGCAGCGGAGGTCCGGACGGGTGGCGCAGGGAATGGCGGGAGACCACGGGGGTGGAGTCGCCCAAGCCTTACGGGCTCACGCAGATCTCCCGGCGCACGGTCGACGCGTACCGGAAGTCGCACTACGAGGACCTGCCGGAGCTGACGCCCTGGGGCCGAATGGAGGATTTCTTTCGGCTCACCGGGAAGACCCGGCCCCAGATCAAGATCGGGCTGCGGGACAACCAGCACAACGTCTTCCCCGAGCGGCTGGAAGAATACGTCCGGGTGACCGGGCTGCCGCGGGAGGAGTACTTCGACCACCTGCAGGACCCGCCTTCGGAATGGCTCGCCAACCTCAAGGTCCTGCTCATGGTCGGCGAGAACGACCACGGTCACTGGATCGGCGGCGAGAGCCTGGGCGACAAGCGGGAGATGTTCATGGCCGGGAAATACCTCAAGGCCGGGGCCGACGTGCACGTCGGGTTGGTGCCGAAGTATACCCACATGGGCCACTGGGCGCTGCACAACGAAAAGATCGCCTACGCTTGGCTCTGGGCCTTGAAGACCGGCTACTTCAACTAACGGCCCAGGCCCGGACGGTTTGTCAGCACCCCCTTTGGAGGTTCCATGCCTTTGCTCAACGTCGACGATACCGAACTGTACTACGAGGTTCACGGCCAGGGATCGCCCTTTCTCTTTCTCAGCGAGACCCACTGCGACGGGGAAGTCTGGAAGATCCACCAGGTGCCGGAGTTCTCCCGGGACCACCGGGTCATCATCATGGACTACCGAGGCACCGGCCGGTCCGGAAAGCCGTCCATCCCCTTGACCACGCGGATGTTCGCCGAGGACGCGCTGGCCTTGCTGGATCATCTGGAGGTTCCCGAGGCGGTGGTCTGCGGCCACTCCATGGGAGGCCGGGTGGCCCAGATCATGGCGCTGGACCATCCGTCGCGACTCAAGGCCCTGATCCTGGCGTCCACCGGCGCCTCGTTTCCCGACACCCCGGGCATTCCCCTGAAGATCGCCACGGAAATGGTGGAATGGGGGTACGACAAATACGTCCGCGACCATTCCGTCCTGGTGGGCTTCACCGATGAGTTCGCCGCGCGGCATCCGGACCGGGTCGAAAACTACCTGCGCGTCCGCATGGCCAACATGGGGCCGGTGGAGTTCTACTTCCGCCATCTGCTGGCTCGGCAGGGGCACGACACCAGCGGCCGTCTCGGCGAGATCCGCACCCCTACCCTGATCCTCGTCGGGGAGGACGATCGAAACGTCACCAGCGACATGTCCCATCGCACTTCCGCGGAAATTCTCGAGAAAGGCATACCGGGCACCGAACTGGTCGTGCTGCCGGGAGAACGGCACAGCTATTTCTTCGCCCGTCCCGAGGCCGCCCACACAGCCATACGGGACTTCCTGGCGCGCATCCAACAAAGGTTCACCCGCTGACAAAAGTTCACCAAGTGCGCGTAATCCTTCTATTCATGGTTTTTTCGGACACCAGGACCACTCACGATCGAATAACGGGCCAACCGCGCAATTTTAACGCCGTCAGGTCTTGACTCCGCCCCGTCGCCATTATTGAATGCTGTCTTTAACCCGGTCCCTGCAGGAGGGGGACCCGTGGGATCGGGGAAACTGGTAGGGGCCCGGGTCGGGGATCCGTCCTCGGCCCGGGGGCCACAAGGACGCCATGGCAGGAAGCGTACGACCCAGGATTCTGATAGCGGACAGTTACAGGAGCCAAATCGGCGAACTGTCAGCGTACTTGCAGGAACTCTCGCCCCCCATCCAGGTGTTCAGCGCCATGGAGGGTCGGCAGGCCCTGTCCGAGACCGCGGCACGGAACATGCACCTGTTTATCGTGAATGGCTTTCTCAAGGGACCGCTGAACGGTTTCGAGCTCTGTCGGGCCATTCGAAGGCTGGAGGCACACCGGCACACCCCTATCATCCTGATGCTCTCGGGCCACCTCTTGCGAGACCATCACAGGGGCCTGGCCGCGGGCGCCGACCTGTTCCTGCACGCACCGGTGGAGAAACACGAGCTCTGGCGGATGGTGGTGTTGTTACTGAACGAAGCTTCGCACAGACGCAAGCGCGATAGGGCGGCCGCGGACGACACCGACGTGGAAGTCATCGAGTTCAAGCCGTCCGTGCGGATTCTGCACTGAGAAAATTCGCCTGTTCCGGGTCAGTGGCCCGGATACGGGCGGGGCGGGTTTGAAACCCGCCTCTACAACATCTCGTTGACCTCGGCCAACTCCGCGGGCGTCAGCTCCCATTCCTCCGCCCTTGCGTTGTCCCGGACGTGTGCCAGCCGGGTGGCGCCGGAGATGACCGAGCAGACCCGCGGCTGCGCCAGGAGCCAGCACTGGGCAAGCTCGTTCATCCCGCGTCCCCGTGCCTCGGCCCATGCCCTCAGACGCTCCACGACGTCGTAGTTGGCATCGGTCATGTATTGCTGCACATAGACGTGGCTCTCGCCGCGAGAGCCGGGCGGCGGTTTCTTCCCTTTGGCGTACTTTCCCGTCAGGAAGCCTCCAGCCAGTGGAAAATAGGGAACGAAGCCCACGCCGTGAGCCCGGCAATAGGGCAACACCTCGCGCTCCACGTCTCGCTCCAGCATATGGTAGTGGGATTGGAGCACGGCGAAGGCCGTCCAGCCGCGGAACTCCGCCAGGACGTTGGCGTGGGCCAGTTGCCACGAGGCGAAGCCCGACGCGCCGATGTACCGCACCTTCCCCTGCCGGATCAGGTCGTCCAGCGCCCGCAAGGTCTCCTCGATGGGTGTCGCATCGTCCCACCGGTGAATGTAGTAGACGTCGATATGATCGCTTTGGAGACGCCGGAGACTCCCCTCGACCGCGTTCATCAGATGGTAGCGCGAGGTACCGCGGTCATTGGCGCCCTCGCCCGTGGGAAAAAAGAACTTGGTGGCCAGCACGAAACGGTCCCGACGGCCTTTCAGGGCGTTTCCGAGCGTTTCCTCGGAGCGGCCTCCCTGATAGCTGTTGGACGTGTCGATGAAGTTGATGCCAAGGTCCAGGGACGCATCGATGATGCCGGTCACCCGACCCTGCGGCAACCCCGGCGAGCCGAACCGATTGGTTCCCAGGCCGATGGCGGAAACGCGAACACCCGACGATCCTAGCTGGCGATACTGCACCGAGAACCCCCTCGTTGAATTGGCCGCTTTCCCAGGAGAACCGCGGCTTGAACTTCGTTCACTCCCCCCCTCCAGGAAACAGGCGGGTGACGTGATGTTTAACAGATCGGTCCGGAAGAGGCGACCGGAGCCGGGCACGGATCCGACAATCCTGCGCCTCACCGTCATTCCTGCGAAAGCGGGAATCCAAGGGGCGGTGGAGCGGCGTAACGACCACGAAGGCCGCGGCAGGTTTGACCGGCTCCCGGCCGAGGTGCTACCTTCCACGCCTCAACGACGTGAAACCGGAGGTGATCATGCAATGGGACATGGAGCGCGATAGCGCATTCGTCACCGGCGGCGGCAGCGGCATCGGGCAGGCCATTGCGCTCAAGCTTGGCGAGCAGAGGGTCAAGGTGGCCGTGGCCGACGTGGATGCGGCCAAGGCCGAAGGGACCGCCTCCCGCATCACCGCAGACGGCGGCACCGCCCTGCCTCTGGCACTGGATGTCACCCGCTCGGATCAGGTCAACGCCGCCATCGCCAAGGCCCACGCCGAGTTTGGCAGCCTCGCCTACCTCATGAACGTAGCCGGAATCTCACAGCAAAAACCCGTGCACGAGATCAGCGACCAGGACTGGGCCCGCATGATCGACGTGCACCTGAACGGGACCTTCTACTGTATCCGGGCGGCCCTGCCCCTGATGATGGAAGCCGGCTTCGGCGTCATCGCGAGCCTTTCCTCCATGCACGGCCTCAAGGGCCAGGAAATGGCCTCTCACTACTCGGCCGCCAAGGCCGGCATCGCCGCCCTCACCAAGGCGGTGGCCCGGGAGGTGGCCGAGCACGGCATACGCATCAACGCGTTGGCACCGGGGCCCATCGACACCCCCATGTGGCGCCGCGGTCTGACCGGCGAGGCCCTCGAGCGACGCAAGTCCGAACGTTCCAGGCAGGTGCCCCTGGGACGGCTCGGCCGGCCCGCCGAGGTGGCCGACCTGGCGGTCTTTCTGCTGAGCCCCGCCAGCAGCTACATGACCGGGCAGGTGGTCGGGGTGAACGGCGGCGAGCTGATGCCGTGAATCGGGTCTAATCGTCGTTGAACAGAGAAAGTTGATCGGTCTCGGCCCGGAACGACGCGGTCGACAGATTCCAGGTCCTGCGCGTCAACCCCAGCTTCCGGCACGCGGCGTGAAACAACGCATCCAGTTGCCCGGCGAAAATCCCCTGCCCCTTCATCCGGGTCTTGAAATCGGCGTCGTTGAGCCTGCCGCCGCGAATCTCCCGGATGCGGTTCAGCACCTTGTCCTTGCGGTCGGGAAAGTTTTCCTCCAGCCATGCCTCGAACAAGCCCTTGACCCCGAAAGGCAGGCGCATGAGCGAGTAGCCGGCGCAGCCCGCACCGGCCTCGGAAGCGGCGGCCAGGATCGCCGGCATCTCGTGATCCGTCAGCCCCGGGATCACCGGCGCCACGAGCACCCCCACGGGAATACCCGCCCGACTCAGAGTGCGAATGGCATTGAGTCGCAAATGTGGTTGGGAAGTCCGCGGCTCCATGCGGCCGCAAAGGTCGCCGTCCAGCGTGGTCACCGAGATGAACACCACGGCCGCGTCGCGGGCCGCCAGATCCTGCAAGACGTCCACGTCCCTCGTCACCAGATGGTTCTTGGTGACGAGGGCCACCGGATTCCGGAAGGCCGCGAGCACCTTCAGGCAGCCACGGGTAAGCTCCAGACGCCGCTCGACGGGCTGATAGGGATCGGTCACGCCGCACATGGCGATGACCTGCGGCTTCCATCGGGGCGATGCCAGCTCCTTTCTCAGAAGCTCCGGCGCCCTCTCCTTCACCAGGATCCGGGATTCGAAGTCGAGGCCGGAGGAGAAACCCAGATACTCGTGGGTGGGCCGGGCGTAGCAGTAGATGCAGCCGTGCTCGCAACCACGGTATGGGTTGACGCTGGCCTCAAAGCCCACATCGGGGCTGTCGTTGTACGCGATGATGGACCGGGAGATATCCTTGAGGAATCGGGTCGCGGGTCCCACGGGGGCACCGTCCGGGACAAAAGCCAGAGACTCGAAACGGTTCCGTGGGTTGTGGCTGCTCCCTCGCCCGCCGATACGGGTCGTCGACTTGCTCATCATCCCTCAATGGCAAATGCCGTCTCGTGCCGGTCTCAGGTCACTCCTGCGATGGACCACAAGTATCCCGGCGGGTTTTTCCGCTTCAGTCCGGCGTTCGAAGCAACTGTATCCAGGTTGCAGTGGCAGGAGTTGAGGACAATACCATTCCCTTCGATAATTGATGCCTCGCAACAAACTCGGGAATCGCGATGGGGCTTTGCGATGCGTTCCTGTTATCCGAATATAACCGGCCACAGGTTCGGAGGGGTTTTGCGATGCCTCATGACCTGTCGCCCTTGATACGCCACTGCCTGTACTTGGCGTCGGTGGCGCTACACGGTGCGAGCCCGAGGCTGCGCGCCATGAACGGGCCGGCCGTCCTGCTTTGGGCGCCCGCCACCAGACAGAGGCTTCGATCGGCCCCGGGACGAAACTCCAGCGCGGCGCCGTCGTAGTCGAAGATCTGCCCGGCGGAGGCCTCCGAACAATCCAGCAGCCCGAGAGAGACGCCGGCGGCCGCGGGCGCCTGGAGCGTGGCGCACTTGCCCGCGTACGTAGCCGAGACGATACGCCTCGACGCCCGGTCGTAGTCGAACTGCACGTCGCCGCCGCGCGGCTTGCAGGAGTGGGTGTGCAATTTTTCCGCAAACCCTCGTCCGACGGTGTCGATACAGAAACCCAGGTTGTCCTGCTCGTCGAGGTTGTCCACCAGGAAGATTACGGGCGCCGGCGTCTGCAAGTCCGGAGGAGCCGCATAGGCTGAAAATGGGGCGCATAGCAGCAGCAAAACGGCCGCCTGCCGAAGTACCCTGACGACGAATCCATCAGCGTCGAGATGGTCGGGCGACGCCCGGCCATTGAACACCGCCACTCCAATCATTTTCATATCACCGTCTCCCCCGTTTTCAGACGGCTCGCATCATACGACCGGCCATCGAATCTTGCCCTTGCTCCGTTCCACTGTGTCCGCAACACTTGAATCAAAAGGTACCATCGTCACTCGAAGTGTCCGGTCAGGTCCCGTTTTCGACTGCTCGGATGGTGTTTGACGGAACGGCCGAAGGCCACTGCACAACCCGGTAGACACACGGGTCAGTCCGCCAGCCTGGCGTCGTAGTCGAGGTCCGGGTATTCCTTGGACTTGAAAACAGGGGACTCGGGCGACCATTCCAGCCGTCGGGTACTTTTTGCCAGTTGTGGAGCACTTGCGACATATCGCTCGTCGTAACGTCTGTACAGAGTCTGAAAGAACCGTTTGAAGTTGACCGGACTATCGTCCGGCGGACAGGTCTCCATCAGTTCGCCGGTCCGTTCTGGATGCATCTCGATCATCGCCATGGCAACCGCCTCGTAACGGCTCAGTTCGTTGCGAATGCCGACCCTGTCGGTCATCGCGCTCAACGCATACTGAAAACGAACAATGGCTTCAACGGGCCGACCTTGATCATTGATGGCAACATCCGCGGACGCGACTCCGCTGGCCAGTCGGTTCGCTCGCATCACGAACAGATAGCCGAAGACCAGTGCGGGATAGCTGATGTGAATATTCGTACACTCGCCAATGGTTTCCTCAAGGCGGTTGGTGAGGTTGCGGATTGCACCGGTCATTCCCTTGCATGAAACCGCGAGAACCGGGCCGATACCGTCCTTCAAGACGACGATGTCGACTTTTTTCGTCTTCAAACCGCCGAGAATCGTCGCTTCCGCCCTCGTGGCTCTCCCGGGGTCGTGGATGACTCGATACTCGCCAAGTGATCGCACAACGCCAAGTGGAGGTCGGGGAACAAGCTCGTCGGGAAGGAATCCACCCTCCAAAACCAGGCGAGTCGTCACGTAGTCATGGAGCGGTTTGATGTGCTGCTGGCTTTGCGTCGGACCGTCGAACACGGCGAAGTGCCTGAAGGCGTTGATCCTGTTCATCTATAGTGCCTCCAGTACTGCATCGTCGAAATAGCCTCCTCGATTGCCGGCTGTGGCAGACGGGACGCCGTGCGTAGTGACGGCAACACGATCCGGGCCGCTTCTCGGGGCTCGAGCTTGAGCATTCCCCCGCCGAGAGCGTGGCCTTCAATTTCACAACTCAGTTGAACGTAAGGCGACCGCCACCGGCCGAGGACGTTGTCGATCATGCGCCGGTCCCGGATGTGGACCGCGTGCAGCGCATTCGTGCACGTCGCAGCAGCGGCGTTTCGGACCAGATTCGGTGATAACCCGGCCATGTAAGTCAGAAAACAGTCGGGAACTCGCACATCGGGCACGGCGTACCACGGTTCACGCGTGCGGCACTTGTAACTTTCGCGAGCGCGGTAACCGGCTTCGGAATCAAGGTATTTCAAGACGATGCTCGGCAGGTCCGCGTCCCGTGGAATGCGGAGTAACAGCATGGGATCGTCGGCTTGGCGCCAAGCGTCAACGATCCGGGCAGTCAATTCGCCATTCGGCAGAACGCGGCTGGTCCGCACGGTGGGATGAAGGAAAGCGTCGGGGATGTTCCACTCACGCGCCTCGGACGGTCGAAAGTGGAAAAAGTCGTTGGCGCCGCTCACATAGCCGATACCCACCGAGGTCGCGACACCAAAACGCATCGAATCCGCGCGATCAGCGACTGCCCGGTAGAGTAACCGAAGGCGGTCCGTCAGAAGGTAGGGCCGTAGTCGCCGGTTCCACACCTGCCGCCATTCGCTAACCGACACTTTGACGCACTCTCCGGTGGCGGGCGGGATACGAAGACGCCCCAACGGCGTGAAAAGGATTTCACTCGTCGCACCGCCGAAGCCTTCGGCAAACAGAAGCCAGCAGTCTTCCGAGAGCTGCGGGAACAGCTTGGTATGGATGGCAATGATGTGGACTGCGTCGAAACGCCCCACCAGGTAATCGAGCAACGGCGCGGCATACGGCGCATGGCCAATGGCCGCCGGCACGACGAACGCCATCCGACCGCCGGGACGCAAGCAACTGGCGGTTGCGACGAGGAACGGCGCCCAGGACGCGGTGAGACCGGAAAACCCGACGCCGAGGTCCGCACACAGCGCCAAGGCGCGTTTGCGCACATGACCGTTGAAAGTCTGGTAACGAATGAATGGCGGGTTGCCCGCAGCGCAGTCGAAACGTTCCCGTGTATGGGCCGCCCAGTCGAAAAAGTCGCCTTGGTGCAGGTCCATCCACGGTGCACGGGCCTTGGCCTTGGCCGCGGCTTTGGCATCCTGTTCGACGCCGAAGCTGTTGCGATGGGCGACGACGAAGCGCCCGTCCCCGCAAGCGGGATCAAGCAGTCGGTCCGCATCGTCCCGAACCGCCCA
Source organism: Binatia bacterium (assembly GCA_963422385.1). GTDB lineage: Bacteria > Desulfobacterota > Binatia > UBA9968 > JAJDTQ01 > JAJDTQ01. Next base: position 3,697,774 of record OY729432.1, read on the forward strand.
GCGAACGAGTTTCGCTGCAACACTCTCGGGCGTGTAGTACGCCCCATTCGCCTTTTGCGAGGAATTGGCCTTTGCCGAAAGACGGACCATGCCCCTCCCGTCCAAGCGGAGAACCCCTGCATCCTGAAAGTTATCAAGAATCGGTCCCTTCCGCCAACAAGGAGCGGCTGGAGGCGGTTGCAATCAGATCGACATCCTTGTCTCCTCTCCGACCTTCGCCTGGTTTGCACCGCCTGCGAAAAGTGACATGAATAGCCGCTGAAACCATGAGAGCATTCGAGTATTGCGATCCCCGAAGCCTCGACGAGCCCCTTGCCCTTCTCACGCGAAATACCGTGCCCTTGGCTGGAGGAACGGACTTGTTCCTGAGCCTGAGTTCGGGGAGATCCCGAGGGGGAGTTTCGGAGCCGGGGGAGGCTCCTTTAGGGCGAAACCGTGCGGTCCACGGAAGAGCCAAGAAATTGCTGATCAGCAATGGGTGAACGCCATCGGGCCGGTCATCTGCTGTCTGGCACCATCATCACATACGGAGGCACTACGCCATGACTACCGAAGAAGCAGTCTCATCAGTTCGCTCAGAACCTTCAGCAACCCGCGCTCCTCATGGGCAGTGCATCTTCCGCCACAAGCCCCGCTCTCGTCCTTGTCCGCCCGCTTCACGATCAGACCGTCCTCGGTGCGGACGACAAACACGCGCCCCGCCCGCCGTTGCCGCCGCATCGTGTCCACCAGGATCAAGCAGCCGGCCGGCAGCACCGGCTCCTTTGCCACGGAGATCACCTTGCACCGCGCAGGGTCCGGGTCGTGCCGCTTCAGCCAGTCGCCCCGGAACGCGATCCGCCCGATCACCGTCTCCCACCCCACGACCGAGCCTCCACCCGCCGCCGGGGCCACCTCCATCACCTCGACGTGCCGGATGGAGATGTCGTCGTCAGCGCCCGACTCGGCGAGCGCAAAGGGGTCTGCAAGATCATCTCGCGCGCGCTACTGCCTCACGTAGCACATCTTAACCTCAGCGCCCGCGCCACGGAGGGCAGGTCGCAGTTCAGATGGACAACTTTCTCATCCGGCGGCACCCGGGCCAACGTTGTCTTGCCTACCGTGCGTACGCCCGAGGGCCAGACCACGGACCGGCGGGACCATGACTGCCGGACCCGATCCAGCCATAGCGCGGGTTGGATCATAACCATACTTTATATTTGGACGTCTACATGTAAAGTACGAATGCCGATACGGGAGCTCATTCAGGCGGGAACGGGCGAGACCGCAGACACGAGAATCCTGAACCGGCCGGACTTGCAAGAGGACATCCGCAGGAGCACGCTTCGGGAAGCTCTGTCACAAACCCAGCAGGGTATCGATCCGTTCCTGATCGAACCCCACCACGGCCTCCCCGTCGATGATGACCACCGGGGTGCTCTGGAATCCACGGGCCAACAGGTCCTTCAACGCGTCCTGATCCTCTCGAATATTCTTTTCCACGAAATCAACGCCCTTTTGAGAAAGATACTCTTTCTCTCTATGACAAGGCGGTCAACCGGGCTGGGTAAACAGTATGATCGATTCTGCCATGTGTGTGCCTCCCTGGCTCGTTCACCGAGCCCTTTTCTCAACGCGTGACGCGCAAGCCCCACGGAACGCCACGCTTGACATAACCATGGTACTTTTGTAGCCAAGGGTTTCGATTTCAGCAAGTCAAAAACACGAATTGGAGGGGGTATCCATGACACGCAAGGGTTTATCCTGTCTGGCCACGGCCATTGTCCTGGCAGCCGCTGCTTTCGCGGCTCCCGCGGCACACGCCGAAGACTTCTACAAAGGCAAGACGTTCCGTTTCATCGTGGGTTTCTCACCGGGAGGCGGCTATGACACGTACACCCGGCTGATCGCGCGCTACTTCAGCAAGTATGTTCCCGGCAATCCCACGACGCTGGTGCAGAACATGACCGGGGCCGGGAGCCTCATCTCGGCCAACTACATCGGCAGGCGCGCCAAGCCTGACGGCCTCACCGGGGCCGTCTTCAACAACTCGCTCATCGTGCAGAAGAGCCTCGGCGACAAGAAGGTGACGGTGCCTTTCGAAAAGCTGGAATGGGTCGGCGCCCCCAGCAGGGGCGAGATCGTGTGCATGATGATGGCCTTCACCGGGAAGACCACGTTGAAGGACGTGCTCGCATCCAGGGAGCCCATCAAGATGGGCGCCACCCGTGCGGGCTCCACCGGCTACGACATCCCGGTGATCATGAACAAGGTCATGGGCACGAACTTCAAGCTCATCACCGGGTACCGGGGAACGGCCACCATACGGCTGGCGCTGGAGGGGCGTGAAGTCGACGGCTTCTGCTCCCAGTGGGAATCCATGAGGGTCACGGCCAGGAGCATGCTGGATGCCGAAGGCGGACAGAAGCTCGTGCCCTTCGTCATTGACAGCCACAGCTATCAGGATCCCGAGACCAGGAACCTGCCGCTGTTCAAGGACGTGATCAAGAGCAAGGAAGGCCTCCAGATCTACAACTCGTGGGCCTCCCAGATGGCGTTCCAGAGGATGCTGGCGCTCCCGCCGGGCACTCCCAAGGACCGGCTGGAGATCCTGCGAACGGCCTATGCAAAGACCCTGAAAGACCCGGAGATGCTGGCCGAAGCCAAGAAGGCCAAGCTCGTGGTCACGCCTGTCTCGGGTCCGGATGTAGAGAAGCTCGTGGGCGAGATCATCAACATGCCCCAGCACGTGAAGGAGAGCCTGTCCTTTCTGGTCAGGAAATAGTCACCGCCCAGTCCAGGGGGGAGAGATCGCCCTACGGCTCCTCTCCCCCCTCGTTCCCGGACCCCCAACACCGCAGAAGCTCCACCTTCAGCACCTTCCCGGTGGGGCCCTTGGGCAGCTCGGGCACGAAGCGGATGTGTCGCGGGTATTTGAAACGGGCCAGCCGGGCCTGACAGTGGCCCGCGATGCCCTCGGCCGTGGCGCTCGCCTCCGGCTTCAACACGACGAAAGCGGCGACCTCCTCGCCCAGGTCGGCATGCGGCATCCCCACAACCGCGGCCTCAGCGACGTCCTGATGCGCCGCCAGTACCGCCTCCACCTCCTGGGGAAAGACCGAGTAGCCGCCGCGAAGGATGCGTTCTCTCAGCCGCCCGGTAATCTCCACGAAGCCACCGCGGGAGAACCGGGCCAGGTCTCCGGTGCGGAACCATCCGTCCGTCAGCACCGGCGAGGAGTCGTTCCAGTAGCCCTGGAGCGCCGCCGGCGTCTTGATCCACAGCTCCCCTGCCCCATCCTCGCCGGACCCGGCGGTCCCGTCCGCCAACACCTTCGCCTCGACGCCCGGGACTGCCCGGCCGATGGACTCGGGACGGTCGTCCTCTTCCGTGGCCAGATAAGAGATGGGACGGAAGAGCTCGGTCATGCCGTAGCCCCGGAGGATGCGATGGCCGGTTCGGCGCCGCCATTCCACGGCCAGATCCCAAGGGCACGGCGCCGCGCCCGACACCGCCAGACGGACGGAGGACAGGTCCGCACCGGGGAACTCCGGCGCGCTCAAGAGGCGCGTGAACATGGTGGCCACGCCCAGGAACAGGGTGACGCGGTGCGCTGCCAACGCGCGCAGAACCGGTTCCGGCGAGAAGCCTCCTGAGAGCAGCACCACCCGGGCGCCTGTGAGCAGCGGCGCCAACAGGGAGCCGTGCAGGCCGAAGGAATGGGGCAGCGGCAGCACCGACAGCACCACGTCCTCGGGGGTCACCGCCATCATGTCCGCCCACGAGCGATCCGCGAAGGTTAGCGCCGCGTGGCTGAACACCGCGCCCTTGGGCCGTCCGGTGCTGCCGGAGCTGTAGCCGATGAGGGCCGGCGCCGCGCACTCCGCCGCCGTGTCCCAGTCACCCGTCCGCGGCTCCAGCCGCTTGACCGTGGTGTCCGGGTCCACGTCCGAGAGGACGGCTTGCAACTCCTCCGGTCTGAGCAGCGGGCTCAGCGGCACCGCGGTGGCGCCGAGCTTCCAGATACCCAGCATCGCCACCGCGAAGGTCCAGTGGTTGGGGAGCACCACCGCGACCCGGTCGCCCGGCCCGACCCCATCGCCCGCCAACTTTCCGGCGAAGCCCGCGGCCCGGGCATGCAGCTCGCGGTAGGTCAGCGTGGCGTCATCACAGACGAGGGCGGACTTGTCCGGGTACCGGCGCGCCGTCTCCTCCAGCAGGCAGACGAAGTTCCGTGCCAATCAGAGTCCCAGCGCATCCAGGTCGATGCGGTCCATGACCTCCCGTGGAATCCGGTTGCGCGGCGTGTACCCGGCCAGAGAGGGCTTGGCGGTGGCGTCGACGCCCCACTTGGCGGTGTAGCCGTCGGAATCCGTGGAGGGGTCCAGGTCCGAGCCCCGGGTATGGGAGATCACCGTGATGTCGCGGTCGGCCTGGCACCGGGTGCCCAAGGCCCACGCCACCTCGCGGTCATCGAAGATGTTGACGTCGTGGTCCACCACGACCACCCGCTTGATGTACATGTCGGCGCCCAGCACCGCCAGAATCGCGTTCTTGGCCTGCCCCGAGACCCGCTGCTCGATGGCGACATAGCAGCTATAGGGCGCTGGCACCCGCACCGCGGTCACCGAGGGAACGATGGCGCGCACGGCCCGGTAGAGGTTCGCTTCCATGGGAATGGTGGACAGCAACAGATGGTCCACCTGAGCCACGGCGATGTCGTGGAACAACGCTCCTTCCCGCATGGTCACGGCGTTGTACCGCACCACCTCGCGTTGGCGCCGGCCGAGGCTATACCCGGTGAATTCGCTGAACGGCCCCTCCGGGGTCCTTTCGCCGGGCAGGATCTCGCCCTCCAGGATCACCTCCGCGTGCACCGGCACCAGCAGGTCCGACGTCTCGCAGCGCACCAGCTCCAGCGGCTCCCCCAGGATCCCGCCCATGATGGCGCGCTCGTCCTCGTCGATGGAGCCGATGGCCAAGGCCCCCAGGCCGATGGCGGGATGTACCCCGACCGCGAACGCCACGGGCAGCGCCTCGCCCCGGGCCTCCGCTTTCTGAAGGAACTCCCACAGGTGCTTCGAGGCGGTGACGTGGATGGAGGTGCGATCCCTCCCCATGATCATCAGGCGGTTGTAGGCGCAGTTCCAGGTGCCGTCCTCCGGATCCCGCGCGAACGAAATGGCCGCCGTGATGTAGGGCCCGGCGTCCGCGCCATGGTGAACGATCTGCGGCAACGCCAGCAGGTCGACGTCGTCGCCCGTTTGCACGACCTCCTTGACCGGTCCGGTGCCCACCACCACCGGAGCCAGCGGACGCTCCATGGCCTTCAGAAACGCCCGCTGGACCTCGCGAGGCTCGGCGGTCATGGCCAGCGCCATGCGCCGCCGGCTGGCATGGAGGTTGGTCACCACCGGAAGCGCGCTGCCCTTGACGTTCTCCAGCAGGAGAACCGGCCGGCGGCGACGTTCCCGCGCCAGCTTGGCCACCAGTGCGGTGATCTCGTGGAGCGGGTCCACCGGATGAGAGATCCGGACCAGGTCACCCTTCGATTCCACGAGATCGAGATAGCTTCTAAGATCCTGCGACATAGTTCACCCGTTCACGAAAGAGTGGTGCGGTATGCGATTCAATCCATTTATCGCGCCAAAGCCACAAGTTTCAAAATAATCAAAAACCCCCCGGATTTTAAGATTCGTCGCGGAATTTGTCGCTTGACAGACGATCCCTTTTCCGGCGAAGAAACAGTGGCCTGCGACGTGGACACGGAGGGAATATGACCATCACGAAAGAACCCGACGATCCGGGCTGCTGCTCCATCGACTACACCCATCACAAGGCTGTCTTCGAACGCCGCCGGAAGATCTACCAGGAGGACCCCTCCAAAGCGGTGACGGTGCACGAAGCGCAAATCAGACTGGTCAACGACCACCTGAAGGAGGCCAGAACCTCCGAAGGCCATACCATCTTCTGCGACGAGCCGCGGTCACGCGGAGGCAGCGGCAAGGGAGCCGCCCCCCTCCAGTACTTCGTCGCCTCCATCGGCTTCTGAATGCTCAGCCAAGTGACGCAGTTGGCGTCATTCATGGATATCCGGATCGAGCGCGCGGAGATGTCGGTGCGGGGAGAGTTCGACCAGAAAGGCAAGTTCGGGCTGTCGGACGTGCCGTCGGCCTGCACCCGCCTGGTCTACCGGCTGGACCTGCAAAGCCCGGACAGCCGGGAGCGCATCGTCGAGTTCGCCGAGGCCCTGGAACGGTCCTGCTACACCACCAACACCCTGCGGCGGCCGGTAGAGGTGATCCCGGAGCTTACCCTCAACGGCGTCGAGGTGCCGCTGGGGTAGTGTCCTCTCGCACAAACAGCGTTGCAGAAAGGACGCTACACCAGCGGCACGTAGCAGAAGGGCGGGCGCGCTGAGAGCAGCGTGGGGGGCGTCCCGGAAACCCGTTGACGGTGGGCGGACGTGATTCGTGATCCCGATCAACCACCCGTTTCGCACGATGCAAAACACCCAGACCCCTGCGGGACCGTCTTCCGATTTCCGGGACGCCTCCCACGCTGCTCGGTACCGGCGCAGGCCCTCGGAGCCGTCTACCCCTGCTCCAGTAGCCATCGCGCCACCTCGTCGTGCCGCGCGAACCATACCTTCGAGAACCCCTTCAGGTACCGGAGGATCTCCGTCAACATGGCCGACATCATGGGCCGGCCGCCGAAATGGGCGTGGACGGTCAGGTTGATCATCTCCGGGGCGCCCGATCGATAGAGGAAGTCGAAGGTGTCCTTGTACACGTTCAGGAAATCGCGCGGACTGCCCCGCAGCACCCGATTGTCCGCGAAATCACTGTGGGGGATGGCCACGATGTTTCCCGACCCGGTCGCCATCGGGTAGGGAACGTCCGTGTCATTATAGTCCCCGTGCCAGACACAGCCTGCTTCCGCCAGAAACGCCGCGGTGTGCTCGGTGGGCGTCGCCCTGGGGCTGAGCCAGCCCACGGGCCTCACTCCCGCCACGCCTTCGACGAGATCGAAGCAGCGCCCGATCACCTCCTTCTCTTCGTCCGCCGAGAGGTCGGTGAGGAAGGTATCCTGGGTGTAGGAGTGGCCGGCGAGCTCGTGGCCGTTGTCGTGCAGGGCCTTGACCGCGTCCGGGAAGAGCTCCGCCGAGCGGCCGCTGACGCATACCGTGGCCGGGACCTCGAACTCCCGGAAGATCTTCATGAACCGCCAGATACCCGTGCGCCCGCCGTACTCCGACCAGGATACTCCCAGCCGGTCCACCACCCCCGGTTTCAACGGCGACGACATGGGCGAATAGGCCGGCGCTTTTCCCGGAGACCAGGTCTCGAACATGGGAGTCACAAGAACGGCGACCATGGCCCCGTTGGGCCACTTCTCGATGGCTGACAATTTATTCCCCTTCCCTTCGATTCAGACATCCGGCGAACGGGCCGCCGGCGCCTCTTTCATGAGATCCCTGAACCGCGAGGCGAGCCGCGGACCGGTAGCCTCGTCCTCGTTATCGCACCCCACGGGTCACATCGGCGGGCTCCAGACCCTGCCCGGCACATAGATCCGGCCCTGAAACAGCTTCCGGGTGGTGCGGACCACACCCGCCTTCTCCAACGCGAAGTCATCCCCGACTCCGCTCAACTCGAAGGCGACGATGATGGAGCCGCTAGGGTGCTCGATCTCCACGAGCTCGGAGAACCCGCCCCTGGTTTCGGCGATGCCGTCGGCGACGGTCCCGGGCACCAGGGCACAGCTTCCGACACAGATGGCGCCCGATACGGCATGGGCGGCATGACAGTCCGTGGGCACGAAGTAGCGCGAAGTCAGCGTGCCGCGGCGGCGCGGCCGGGAGAGGATTCCGAACTTGGGAATGACCTTGCCGCGGACGTCGCCCAGTCCCATCTTCGCGCCGGCGACGACCCGGACCGCTTCGAGCCTCTTCAACAGCGCCTGGTTGGCGTCCAGCTCGGCCTTGCCCTCGTCGCCCCGGACGCCCATGCTCTCGGCCGTGGTCAGCACCATCGGCATGGCGACGTCCACGCAGCTCACTTCGACGCCCTCGATCGATTCCCTGCGGTGTCCCGTGGGGAACAACGCCCCGGTCTTGGAGCCGATGACATCCATGAAATTGAGCAAGATCGGCGCCGCCCTGCCCGGGACCCCGTCGATGGCGGTATCGCCGTCATACGCGACGCAGCCGTCGGGGGTCTCCACCACCGCTTCGATGAGGGAACCGGTGTTGACGTTGCGGATATGGACCACGGTCCTGGGGTCGTCCGGGGGCACCAAGCCACGCTCGATGGCGAAAGGGCCGACGCCGGCGAGCATGTTGCCGCAGGTGGGGCTGTAGTCCACGAGCGCCTGGTCCACCGAGACCTGGGCGAAGAGATAGTCCACGTCCGCCCAGGAGTGGTCCGACGGCGAGACGATGGCCACCTTGCTGGTCAAGGTGGTGGCGCCTCCCATGCCGTCGATCTGGCGGTGATCGGGAGACCCCATGGCCGCCAGCAGGACCCGGTCGCGCGTCGAGTCGTCGGGCGGCAGCTCGCGGGCCAGGAAGTACGGCCCTCGCGAGGTGCCGCCGCGCATCATGGTACAGGGAATCGCGGTCTGGTTCGCCATGGTCAGGATATCCTTTCCCAGATCAGCGACGCCCGGCTGCCCGGTCCGCCCAGCACCGGCGGCGCCGCCGTCAGCACCATCCGATCTCCCTCGAAGGAGACCGCCCGGCGCGTGGTGGTACCGTCCAGCCGGGGGTCGGAGGCGAATTCGACGTGGTGAAGCACCATGTCCTCATGGAGCTCGAACTCCCCGAAGTAGCTGAAAAAGGAACCATCGGGCCGGCGGGTGGCGGTGGCCATGTGACCCTCCGCCGTATATTCGATTCGTCCCACCGTCGGGGCGTCCTGGCCCGACCCGGAGTTGCCGCCGGCGTCGGTGAAGCGAAATTCGCGGAGACGCCACGTTCCGATCATACGGTTTCTGTCCATCGTCACCCCTCGATTTTCGAGATAGCGCTTCGCGCGCGGACTTCAACTCCAGTGTAGTGTCCTGAATAAACGGTGGAGAATCTGCTGGTCCTTTTCGCCGTCGGCTGCGTTGCTCCGCCTCGCGTGGTATCGGCCACTGCTCGTTGTCGCGCCTTGCCGACGACAAAAAATCCTGCGCATCTTCTCCACCGTTTATTCAGGACACTACACTAGGCGCCGGCGTCATCGCACCTGCCCGGCGGCCGTTGTCACGTTTTCCGCAAGCCCGAAGTCGTCCAGGATCGCGTAGAGGGCCGGCACCAGGAACAACACCTGGAACGTCGCCGCGGCCAGACCGAAGGCGAGGCTGGTTACCAGGGGCACCAGGACCTGGGCCTGGAGACTGGTTTCCGTGAGCAGCGGCAGCACCCCCGCCACCGTTGTCAACGAGGTCAGCAGGATCGCGCGGAAGCGTTGCCGCGCCGCCCGGCACGCGGCCACAGCCGCCGGCTCGCCGCCGCCGCGGTGGATCTTGATGAATGTCACCAGCACGATGGCGTTGTTGACCACGACGCCGGCCAGGGAGACGAACCCCACCATGCTGGGCATGGAGAGCTCAAGACCCAAGGCAAGGTGTCCGATGACGACGCCCACGAAGCCCACGGGAATGGCGGCCATGACCACCAGGGGCTCGATGTAGCTGCGGAACTGAAAGCTCAGCAAGATGAAGATGGCGCCCAGCCCGATGAGAAAATTGCGCTGCAGGGAAGACCCGCTCGCCGCCAGCTCCTGGGTCTGGCCTTCGAGCTCCACTCTCATTCCCGGGTACCGGGCCAGCAGCTCCGGCAGAAACCGGGAGCGGGTATCGGCGATGATCTCTCCGGCATTGGCCACTTCCGAATCCACGTCGCCCTGAATGGTCACGGCACGGCGTCCGTCGATGCGGTGGATGCGGCCATGGCCCCGGTCCGAGTCCAGCGTCGCCACCGTGTACAGCGGCGCCTGCTCCCCGGTGGGCAGGGTGACAGTGAACCGCGCCAGGTCCGCGAGGCTGTCCCGGTCCTGGCCGGACAGGCGGATGTCGATCTCGTAGTCCTCCGCGCCGGCCTGAAACTCCCCGGCAATGCGGCCGTGGAACGCCGCCCGCAGTTGCCGCGCTACCCGGGAGGCATTGAGCCCCAGGACCAAGGCGCCCTCGCGCAGGCGCACGCGCACCTCCGGCTTGCCGAGACGCAAATCGTCGGACAGGTCGGACACCCCGCGATACCCGCGGAGCCACGCCAGCAGATCGGTGGAGGCCGCCTTCAACGCATCCACGTCTCCCCCCTTGAGACGGATGTCGATGGGCTTTCCGCCCGGCCCTATCCGGGGCTCCCCGAAGGTGAGCGCGATGACGTCCGGCAGCGCCCCCACCTCCGCCCGCCACCGGCTGATGACGCCAGCCAGCGATACATCGCGGGACTCGGAGTCCACCAGGTCGACGATGACCGTGGCAAGATGCTCCCCGGACTCGTGGGCGTCCTGATTGCGGCCGAACTGAATCCCGACGTTCCGCACTATGTACCCGCCGCCCGGCTGCGCGAGTTCTTCGTCCACGGCCCGGATGGCCGCCACCACCCGAGCCACCACGGCCTCGGTGCGGGCCAGCGGCGTTCCTTGCGGCAGCAACAATCGCGCCTCGATGACGTTGCCCTCGATGTCCGGGAAGGCCCTGAACTTGAGCACGCCGCCGGCCATGACGGCCACGGAGCCAAGCAGCAGGCCCGCGATCAGACCCACCGTCAGATAGCGCCAGGATACGGCCGCGTCCACCAGACGCCCGACGCGCGCTTCCGTGAAGCGCTCCAGGCCGGTCTCGAACCGGGCCCGGAGTCTCCGGCGCTCCTGACCGCCGCCGGCGTGCAGGGTTCCCATCAGGTGATGCGGAAGGATCAGGAACGCCTCCATCAGGCTGAACGACAACGTGAGGATCAGAATCACCGGCAGGACCTTCAGCACCGCGCCGATCTCCCCTCGGAGAAACGCCAGGGCGCCGAACACGGCGACGGTGGTGAGGAACGACGCGAACACTCCCGGCGCCACCTCCTTCGTTCCTTCCACCGCAGCCTCCATGGCGGTACGTCCGGCACGGCGACGGCGCGCGATGTTCTCCGCGATGACGATGGCGTCGTCCATGATCAGACCGACGGCGATGAGCAACGCCACCATGGTGATCATGTCGAAGGAATAACCGGTGGCCGCCATGCCGGCGATGGTCCCCATGAAGGCCACAGGCAAACCCGCCGCCACCCAGAACGAGTAGCGCAGACCGAAGAACAACCACATGACCAGGAACACCAGCCCGAGGCCCTGGATGCCGTTGCGCAACAGCATGGTCAAGCGGTCTCGCACGATGGAGGCCACGTCGCGCGTGATCTCGAACACCATGTCCGGCGGCGCCCGGCCGCGCTCCACGGCGAGATAGGCCCTGAGCGCATCAATGACTTCGAGGGTGTCGTCTTGCCGGCCTTTTTCCACCGCCAGATAGGCGGCCCGCTGACCGTTGAAGAAGCTCTTGTCCCCGGTTTGCTCGAAGCGGTCGGTCATGGTGGCGATGTCGCCGAGCCGGACGACGGCGCCGCTTTCGGAGGCCACCACTACGAGTCCTTCCAACGCGCGCGGCGTCCGTCGTTCATCATCGAAGCGGATCAGGACCGTCGTGTCACGGGTCTCCACCGTGCCCGCGGGCAGCGTCAGACTCTGGGCCGCCACCGCATCGGCCAGGTCGCCCACGCTGAGACCGAACTGGCGCATGACGGGAGCCTGAACCTCGACGCGGATCTGATGCTGGGAAAAACCCTGGACGTGGACCTGCGCGACTCCGGGAATCGCCAGCAGATCGTCCTTCATGCGTTCCGCATAGGCCTTCAAGCCCTCGGGCCGCAAGGGTCCCGCCACGGCGATGGAGGCGACAAAGTCCGCGCGCCCCAGTTGGCGCACCACCGGCCCCTCGGCCTCCTCCGGAAAGTCCCGGATGCCGTCGATCCCGGCCTTGACGTCGTTGAGGAAGCGGTCGATGTCGCCTCCTTCCCGCATCACCAGCGTGGCCACGGCCAACCCTTCCCGGGCCTCGCACCGGGTCTCCTCCCGATCGTCGATACCGTCGGCGACATCCTGGATCCGCAAACAGATGGCCTCTTCCACCTCGGCCGCCGCGGCCCCCGGGAAAGGCACTCGAACCTCGATGGAATCAGCGGGAATGTCGGGAAACGTCTCGCGCTTGACGGTGCCGGCAAAGGCGAGCCCCACCATCAGAAACGCCAGCATCAGGAGATTTGCGGCCGTCGGGTGGCCGGCGAAGAAACCGATCATGGGACTTTCACCGAACGGGTGTCGCGCCGCCGGCCTCCGCCACCAGGCTCGCCGCCGCCGCTTGGTCCACCACCGCTGCAAGACGCATGCCCTCGACGGCGAACGGCAGGTCCGAGATCACCACGGGCTCTCCCGGCGCCACTCCCGACCGCAGGACCACGAAGTTGTTCTGGACGAAGTCCACCTGGACCTCGCGAAAGTGCAGCCGATGATCGGAACCCACCACGTATACCTGACCGTCCCGAAGCGCGGCCCGGGGAACCACCACGGCTCCGGGCCGGGGCGGTCCCCGAAGCTCGACCTCGACGTACATGTTCTTGACCAGGGGAGGTCTCTGGCCCGCCTCGACCCAACGATACGGTTCGTCCACGGCGACGATGACGCCCGCCGTGCGGGTGCGCGGGTCCACGGTATCGCTCAGCCGCGAGAAGCGGGCCGGCCACTCGATATCGACGTCGCCGGTGCGCAGGCGCACCACGGCCCGGATGTCCACGATCTCCCTCAGCCGCGGCACGACGGCGCCCGCGTCACGGGGCAGCTCCAGGCCCGGCGGCAACAACGTGAGCGCCCTGCCGATGGGGACCTGGGCGATGACCTCGGCTACGTCCAGACTGTCCGCTTCCACCAGGATCGCCCCCTTGGCGGCAAACTGGGCCAGCTCGACGTTCACCGCGGCGATGCGGCAGGTGAACGGAGCGACGATGGTGGTTCGGCTCAGGTCCCGCCGAGCGGTCTCCAACCGGGCCCTGAGCTGGTCTCGCGTGGCTTCCTGTACCGCGCGCTCGGCAGGGAGCAGACTGGCGGCGTTCCGAAGGTTCTGCACCACCTGCTCAGCGGCCAGGACCGAGCGCTCTTCCCGGTCCGCCTCGGACTGGGGCACGGCGCCCCGGCGCATGAGCTCCCGGGTCCGGTCAAGCTGCCTGTGTCCAAGGGCCAGACTGCGTTCCTCGATGGCCAGTGATCGTCGGGTATTCACCGCGCGCACCTCCAGCACCGCGATCTGCGCTTCCACCGCGCGAATGTTGGCCTCGATCTGGGCCGCCGCCAGACGGTAGTCGGCCGGATCGACGCGCAACAGTTCCGTCCCGGCGGGGAGGATGGCGCCCCGTTGGAGATCCGGGTGCCGGAAGGTCACGGTGCCGCTCACCTCCGCCACCGCCTCCCAGACCCTCCCCGGCTTGACGTTGCCGTAGCCCAGAGCCCGGGGCACGGCATCCACCGCCGTCGCCGGCACCGTCCGCACGGAAGTCGTCCGTTCCTCGGGAGGAAGCCGCTTTGGCGCCTCGCGTGACTTCACCGCATGGACCACCGCCAGCAGGCCGAGACCCACGGGGATCCAGATGAGCAGTTTTTTGATGAATCCGGCCATGAATGATCATTCTTGATGCTACATCTGCCTCCGGCACAATACCAGGAGCCTGTCGGACTTGGCCGACGGCAAGAAAGACCGGCAGATTTGTAACCCTGCTTGTGAGACGGAACACGACACTAGATAGGTCCGAGGGGCCAAGGCAGATCGGCGACTGAGTGCTGCAGCAGACCCTCCGGCAAATCCAGGGTCATCAGCCACGACAGGAACATCAGCATCAGATCCGCCATGGCGGTCAGCAGCACCACCCGAGTCCAGCTCACGTTGGCTTCACGGCGCAGGAACGCGATGAAGAACAGGTTGAGAGAGATGAAGAACCCGATCAGGGCGGTCATCCCCAGGAGCGCCAGCAGCCAGTTCAGGAAATGCCAGATTCCCTTGCCTCGAGTCTGATGCCCCTCGATCCCCGGCCGTTCGGCATCTTCGTTGTAGGCCGTGGGTGCGCCCCGGCTACGCATGATGCCCGACATTACCATGAGACTCGCTCCCAGCATGACCACCCCTACGGCGGAGGGGAAGACCGCGCCCAGCAGGCTGTGCCGCAGGGAGTCGGCCAGCGCGATGACGAACACGGCGATGACGAAGCCGACGAACAGGAGCTGCGGCGTCAGCACCGCGGCGTGGCGTTGCGGCGCGCCGGCGTCCGGCTCCCCCTGGGGCCGGTTGCGGGCGCCGAGCCAGATGGAGACGACGATGATGGCCACGATGATCAGCACGCCCGGGCGCGTGATCATGCCCCACTCGTGGAATTGAATTGCCTGATAGAGGTAGGTCTCCATCTGGTCGGCCAGCACGAAACCGATGAGCACGGCCGGCCGTGACCAGCCGAACCGTTTCATGCCCACCCCCAGGAGGCCGATGGCGACCAGCGCGACGAAGTCCATGATATCGCGGCTCGCCTGGAACGCGGCGAACGAGATCACCATGAGCATGAACGGGGCCAGCAGGTGGTAACGGATGGTGGTCAGCCGCGCGATGGCCGGAGACAGCAGCAGGCAAAGGCCCGCGCCCACGACATTGGCCAGAGCAAGGGTCCAGACGATGGTGTAGGTGGTGGGCAGCTCGGCGGTGAGGAGCCGCGGGCTCGGCTCCAGCCCGATCAGCACCAGACCGCCGATAAAGACCGCCATGCTGCCGCTTCCCGGTATGCCGAACAGCAGCGTGGGGATGAGCCCGCCCCCTTCCTTGGCGTTGTTGGCCGACTCCGGCGCCAGCACGCCCCGGATGTCGCCGCGGCCGAACTGCGACTTGTCCTGAGCGGTCTGGACCACGTGGCCGTAGGCGATCCAGTCCACCACCGAGCCGCCGAGCCCGGGAATCGCCCCGATGAGCGTGCCGATCCCCGCGCACCGCAGGCACAGCCAGCGGTAGCGGATCATGTCCCTCAAGCCGTCCAACCAACCCTTGCCCAGCGCGTGGGTGCGAGAGATGGCGCCGGCGCCGCGCAGAAGGTCCACCACCTCGGGCAGGGCGAATATACCCAGGCCCACCACCACCAGCGGAATGCCGTCCGCCAGGTAGTCCACACCGAACACCAGCCGCTCCTCGCCGGTGGCCGGGGCGCCGCCGATGGCGCCGATGACCAGGCCCAGGCCGCAGGAGGCAACGCCCTTCCATATGCAGTTGCCCGAAAGCACCCCCACCATGGAGATGCCCAGCACCGCGAGCATGAACAGCTCCGCGGTGGTGAAGAACAGGATCACGGGTCTGGCGATGAGGACGAAAAAGGTCAGGATCACCGCCCCGAACAAGCCACCGAACAGCGAAGCCGAGAACGCGGCTCCCAAGGCGCGGGCGGCCTCGCCCCTCTTTGCCAGCGGGAAACCGTCCAGGACCGTGGCCTGGGAGGCGCTGGAGCCCGGGATGCCCATGAGGACGGACGTGAAGGTATCGGAGGTGGGGATGACGGCCACCAGGCCCACCAGCATGGCCAACGCCGAAACCGGATCCATGCCGTACAGGAAAGGGATCAGCAGCGAGAGGCCGACGATGCCGCCCAGCCCCGGAAAGATGCCCACCACCAGGCCCAGCAACACACCCACCACCATGAAGGCCATGTGCTGGGCTTTCAGCAGAATGGAAAAGGCTTCTGTCAGCGCATCGAACATGCTGCCGGCCCTTTGCGTCCGAAACGAAAGAGGGCGGCCGTGCAAGGCCGGCCGCCCTCTTTGTCAGGGTCTGAAGCCCGTTGGGCTACACGTACGCGGGACCCTGCATCAGAACCTGACGTTGTACTTCGTCGTCAGCCAGTTCCGCACCCACTCCCTCGCTTCGGGGGGAACGTCGGTGGCCGCCTTGAACTTCAGATCCGCGGCCGCGCCGGTCACCTGGTCGTAGGCGCCGATCTTCCTGCCCTTGTTGGCAACATACTCGGGGTCCGCGAAAATTCCGGTGAATGCGGCCTGGTAAGCCTTCACCACGTCTTCCGGCGTCTCCTTGGGGACCACGACGAACTTCTGGGCGGGAAATCCCGCGGTGAAGAAAGCCTTCCACGCGTCGAACCACGTACCGGACGGCTTCTTGCCCTTGACCTGCTCGTAGACCTCGGCGAAGTGGGGAAGATCCGGGAAGTTGGGATCGCGGACCAGATTGCCCTGGCCGTCGAGGGCGCCCCAGGACATGACCGGGAGGGCGCTGCCTTCCTTCACCAGCGGCGTCACCTTGGACAGGTAGGCCGCGGAGGTCTGATAGTCGATGCTGGTCTCCCCTGTCATGAATGCCTTGCGGCCGGCGGAACGCCCCTTCATGCCGAACACCGCCTTGACGTTCAGACCGAGCATCTCGAAGGCCAGCAGCGGCACCAGATCCAGCGAAGTGGCGCCCTGCGACCCGTACTTCAGCGGAGGGTTCTTCCTGACCAGCTCAGCGGCCGTCTTGACGCCCAGCTTCGGGCTGATATAGACGACGCCGCCGGTGGCGTAAGCCAGTAGCGGCCGCCACTTGCCGTAGTCGTACTTGACCCGCTTGTCACCGAGCAGGAACGGAAACTGGGTGGAGCCCGAGGTGCCGAACAGTTCCAACCCGGTGGGCTTGGCCCGTGACGCGTACAGGTTCGCGCCCTTGGTGGAGCCGCCGCCCGGCACGAACTTCAACCGGATATCGGCGCCGGTGTGTTTCCGGAGGAACGGCTCCATGAAACGGGCCCAACGGCCGGAACCGCCCCCCTCCGAGAACGGAATGGTCCACGAAACGGTCTTTCCCTCGAGGTCCGCGGCGGAGACGGTCAAGGCCGGGTATCCCGACACCCATACGGCCGCTGTCACCATGGCGTAGAAAAAATAACGGCTGCTTCTGTTCATGCAGTTTCTCCTCCATTTTCACGGCGTGAATCGATTCACGTTCAATCCGTGCGAAATCGCCGAAATTGACCGGATCCGCTACCGGCGCCGCCAAGCGTATGTTGACGGATCACCACGTATATATAACAGACGGTTCGCTTCAAGCACAGGCCGGAGACAGCACCGGTCCAGGGTGGACACTCACGACAGAAAGCTGCTAGCACAAGATTACTTGCGACTCACCGGAGAAACGTATGCCGCTACTGATCGACAACCGCATCGCCGAGCAGGCCCTCAACATGACCGACGCCATCGAGGCCATGGAGAGTGCGCTGAAGCAGCTCGCCGAGGGGGACGCCGTCTACCAGCCTCGGACCGACCTGTGGTCCCCCACCGCCACCGTGGGCGACTACTTCCGCTGGGGCTCGCTCCTGGGCGCCATCAAGGACCCGCCGATCCTGGCGTTTCGCTTCAAGCTGGACATCATGACCTGGCAAGAGCACAACGGCGCGGTCACGGAGCACTGGTTCAACGTCGAGCCCGGTACGTACTGCGGCATCATCCTGCTGGTGGACACCCGCACCGGCGAGCTTTTGTGCATCATGAACGACGGGTATCTCCAGAGCTACCGCGTGGGCGCCACCGCCGGGGTCGGCGTGAAGCATCTCTCCCGCCCGGATTCCAGGGTGCTCGGGGTCCTGGGTTCCGGCGCCATGGCGCGCACCTACGCCATGGCCACGTGTGCCGTCCGGCCCATCGAACAGGTCAAGATATTCAGCCCCACCCAGACCCACCGCGACGCCTACGCCAGGGAGATGGCGGAGTTCCTGAAGATCCCGGTCACCGCCGTCAACTCGGCCAGGGAGGCCATGAGCGGGGTCGACGTCGGCGCCACCTGTACGGATTCGCGCATTCCGCTGTTTCGGTCCGACTGGTTGCAGACCGGCATGCACGTGGTGGACGTGCGCCCGGAAGAGCTGGAAAGCGACGCCTACGAGAAGGCCGACGTGGTCATCGGCACCTCCAACCAGGCCGTCCTGAACTATGCTCTGGGCACTCGGGAAGAACGCGACCGGCGTCCCATCGACGACAACTACCGCCGGCGCTACACCAACCGGAACCACACCACCTTGTCCGAGGTGCTGGCCGGCGAGAAGCCGGGCCGGGAGAACGACACGCAGACCACGTTGCACCATAACTTCTCCGCCGGCATCCAGTTCGCCGCCGTCGGCTACCTCGTCTACCGCTACGCCAGGGAGAACGGCCTCGGCCGCGACCTGCCGCTGGAGTGGTTTCAGCAGGACATCCGCAACTAGCGCGGTGTCTCCTGTACAGGACACCACGCTAGTGTGAGCCTGCGCCCATGACGCAACTGCTGCCCCAGGCCATCGGTCTGCTGACGGCGTGGACCTACGGCATCAGCATCATCGCGGCGCGCCGGGGCCTGCAGTACTCCAACGCCAGCACGGTCACCCTGCTCTCCCTGATCTCGCAGACCGTGATCCTGTGGGCACTGGTCGCGGTCTCCACGGGCATCCCGGCCGTGGACGCGACCTTTCTGTGGGCGGCGATGCTGGTGGGGATCCTGATGCCCGTGGTGCGTTGGCTCACCTACACGGGCATCTCGAAGATCGGCGCGGCCCGGGGTACGGCGCTGCGCTCCACCCATCCGCTCTTCAGCGCCCTGCTGGCGATCACGTTCCTGGGCGAGACCGCCACCGTGCCCGTGCTGACGGGAATCCTGCTGGTGGTGACGGGCATTACACTGATCTCCTGGCGCCAAGAGGAAAGACTTTCCTCCGCGCGCTGGTGGCACGGCGTCTACTCGCTCTCCGGAGCCGTCACCGCGGCCGCGGTGCACAACATTGCACGCTTCTCGCTGAAGTCGGCCGGCCACCCGATCCTGTTCGCCGCCATCGTCGGGGTGGTTTCGCTGGCGACCTTCGGGGGCTATCTGGCCTCGGCGGGCGCTCCGAACCGGCCCGTGTGGAACCGGCAGGCCATGGGACCCTTCATGACGGCCGCGGTGCTGGAAAACCTGGGGTTTCTCCTGTTCAACACGGCCCTCAGCGTGGGGCCGGTGATCTTCGTGACCCCCATGATCGCCACCCAACCCATGTGGGTGCTGATCTTCACGGTGGTCTTTCTCCGCAGCATCGAGATGGTGACGCTACGGACCGTGACCGGCAGTGTCGCGGTGGTGACCGGGACGCTGGCCATCACCCTGGGAGGAGGCGCCTGGAAATGAGCCGCGGCGTCCCGTCCCGCCGTCCCGGCCATGGAAGGGCTCTTTGACCGTGGCCCGGACCAACGCGCTCGAACCGCGCCTGTTGCGCAACTTTTTTCTGTTGTACGGAAGCTCCCTGTTCTCCGGGCTCGGCTGGGGCATGGTCCTGCCCACCATCCCGGTGCTGGCCGGGGCCTTCGACATATCCATGGGCGCGGCGGCCCAGACGGTGACGGCCTGGGCGGCGGGCCGGTTCTTCGGCACGCCGGTAAGCGGCATCATGCTAGACCGCGCCGGCCCCCGGGTGATGATGGTGGGAGGCGCCGCCGTCACCGGCGTGGCCGCGGTCGCGGCGTTCATGAGCCCCGCCTTCACCGGGCTGCTGCTCGCGCTCTTCGTCATCGGCGCCGCCGATGCGGTGTGGGCCATGGGACGGGAGGTGTCGGGCATCGACCTGACCGCCCAGAACCAGCGGGGACGGGTGATGAGCGGGTTTCACGGCGTCCACAACGGCGGATACACACTGGGACCGCTGCTGGGCGGCTTCCTCACCGTGTCGGCGGGCTTCCGCTCCGTGTTCATCGCCTACGCCCTGTCCGCTGCCCTCGCCGTCCTTTGCGGCCTGGCGGTGGACCGGCCCGCCCGCACGGCGGACGGCGGTGCGCCACCGCCCGCCGCGAAAGCCGGCTTCAAGGGCCTGGGGTTCCGCTACTGGGCAGGCCGCATCGTGGCGCTGTACCGCGAGGTGGCTCCGCCGCTCCGCCGGACCTACGCGGTCCTCGTCTTCGCCACCGGCGCCAGCCTGATGTTTCGGCTGACCCTCCAAAGCATGCTGCCGCTCTACGCCGGCGCGTACCTCGGTTTCACGCCGGTGGAGGTGGGTGCGCTTTTCTCCATTTCCGGGGTGGTGGTCTTCTCCATGATCCTGCCGGCGGGATTCGTGCTTGACAAAGTGGGCCGGAAGTGGGCGACGGTGCCCAGCACCATCATTCCGGCCGTAGTATTCCTCATCATTCCCTTTGCCGAGACCTTCCTTCAACTGGCCGTGCTGGTTTCGCTGACCGGGGTCGCCAACGGCCTCTCGCTGGGCTGCCTCGCCACGTCCACCTATGACGTGGCGCCGCGGCACGCCCGGGGACGCCTTCAGGCCATGCGCCGAACCCTCGCCGACCTGGTGGGTCTGGGGGCGCCCCTGGCCGGGGGCATGCTCGCCAACGCGTTCCACCCCGGAGTTCCGTTTCTCGCCCTCACCCCGATTCTCTGGCTGTCCGCGCTGCTGCTGGCCTTCGTGGCCAGGGAGACGCTGGAGCGTTGACTGACTACGATGTGCCGGCGCTGCCCTCGCCCGGGACATCCGTCCTCTCCAGTTGGTCGCGGAACCGTTCGGTAGCGGCCCAAGCCGCCTCGAACCGGACCTGATCGATGCGGGCCCGCATCAACTCCACCCGCAGCAGCAGGAAATAGGTCTGGATGACGTCCCGGCGGCAGTACTCGTGGACCTCCGCCAGCCGGCCCTGCTCCCAAAAGTCCTGGACCATGGAGCCGTCGATATCGCCCTTGCCGCGCAGGCCGATGAGCTTGCACAGGAGGTCGAAGCCGCCGCGAATGCGGTTGACGCCGTGGTTGCCGATGAAGTCGTAGAGGTCGTAGTGGCCCTCCTCCGAATACCGGTACCGGTGCCCGAACCGCTGGTTGAAGTAGCGCGGCGCCCGGCAGCCGTACTTGAGCGCGTGCAGCTCCAGGACCGGGAGGTCGAAGTTGCGCCCGTTGAACGAGACCAGCGTGCCGTTGAAGCGCTCCGCCCGTTCCCAGAAGTCACGGACGATGGCCTCCTCGCTGTAGTCGTCGGCGCACAGGGTCTCGACGTCCACCAGGACGGCGTCGCCGTTCACGACGCCCACGGCGATGGAAACGGGGACATGGAACGATATGGGAAGGAAGTCGCTGCCGCTCTCCGCCACCCGCTCGGCGCGGAGCCGTTCATAGGCTTCCCGGTCGGAGATGTCCTCTTTCGGGGCGTAGACCGACTTGATCAGACTCTTGTCGACGCGGGTCTCGATATCGAAGATGGCATACGTCATCGGTGACGGAACGGCGGGGCTTACCGCCTCCGGCTATTCCGGCCGCACCAGGAGAACCCGGTCGGCAGGCAACTCCAACGGCAGCCGCTGCCAGGACTCACCCTCGTCCCCAGAGACCAGGATGTCGCCCTTCCCTTTCTGGCTCGAATCGCTGGAACGCCCGCGGGAGACCGCTCCGAGTCCCGCGTAGACGCGTCTCGGATCTTCCGGGTGCCGGGTCAGCGCCCACACCATCTGCTGCATGTCGTCGGGAAGCCCGTGGCCGACGCCCACCCGCTCCCAGCTCGAGGCCAGGTCACGGCTGCGGAAGACCGCTCCCTGGGCCCGCTCGGGCCGGTCCCAGAATCCCGGAGACTTGTCCGCGGTGGCCGCCAGCACCACCGGCGGCGTCCCCGGCAGGAAGACGAAGTCGTGGAAGTAGTCCCGGGTCATGCCGCTCTCCGCCCGCTGCCACCCGGTGCCGGGGTCGTCGCTGCGAAAGAAACCCCTGGCGGTAGCGACGAACATGGGTCCCGTTCCCCCAGGCGTGGTGCTGATGTGATGGATGTCGAGATAGTCGATGCCGCCGCTCACGTCCTCGAACGTGGCGCCGCGGTCGAAGGTCCGCACGATGCCGCCGTGCTCCAGGCAGACATAGATCATGCCGGGGTCGTCGGGGGAGACGAAGATGTGCCGGACGTGTTCCCGGTGAGGGGGGCGCGGATAGGACCACTTGGCGCGCACCTCGGACGGCAGGTGCTGCAAGGCGGTCAGATCTTCCCAGCTTTCGCCACCGTCCTCGCTCCGATGGAGATGGATGGGTTCCGTACCCACGTAGACCACGTCCGGGTCGGCGGGGTCCACGGTCACGGCCCGGACGTTGCCGGAGAAAACGGTGCGCCAGCGTTGTCCGCCGTCGTCGCTCCGGCAGAGCCCTTCGCCGGCGACGCTGGCGTACACGGTCCCGGGCCTCTGCGCGGGGCCGTCGATGGCGTCCACCGTGGCGGACGCAAGGGCCACGTCCAGCTCCTCCCATACCTCCCCCCTGCCGCGCCACACCTGCAGGCCTTCCTGCGTTCCCGCCAGTATCCGTTCAGCCATTGCCCTTTCCTCCCCGAATACCCATCCTTTGCCCGTTACGGTTTGGCAGTGAGCTCCTCGATGGCCGCCATCACCTCGACGTAGGTGCCGCACCGGCAGATGTTGCCCGAGAGGTAGTCACGGACCTCGGACTCATCGGGCTTCGGGTTCTCGTTCAGGAGCCCCTTGACGGCCATGATCATCCCGGGCGTGCAGAAACCGCACTGGAACGCCTGATGGTCCAGGAACGCCTGCTGCACCGGATCGAGGTTGCCGTCCCGGCTCAGGCCCTCGATGGTCAGCACGTCCCGGCCCTCGGTGTTGCTGGCCAGCATCAGACACGAGCTCACCGGCTTGCCGTCCACCAGCACCGTGCAGGAGCCGCACACCCCCACGCTGCAACCCTCCCGGGTGCCCTTGAGCCGCAGGTCGTCCCGCAGAACCTCCAGCAGAGTCTGGCTGGACTTGACCGAGAGCTCACGCGGGCGTCCGTTCACGTTGGCGGTGATGAGGTGTCTCATGGCTTCTTTTCCCCGGATACGCCCGCTTCGCGCTCGGCCAGTGCCGCCACGATCCGATCCGGGCGGAGCGGCAGCTCGGTGATGTTGACGCCGCCCAAGGCATTGGCGATGGCGTTGCCGATGGCGGGGACAACCGCCGGTATGACCGCCTCACCCGCTCCCTTAGCGCCGAAAGGGCCGTCCGGATGCGGGGTCTCCACCAGAAGCGACCGGAAGCGTTCGGGGTGGTCCTCCATCGAGGGCAGCATGTACTCCAGCAGGCTGCCGTTCACCGGCTGGCCCTGCTCGAACACCATCTCCTCGAAGAACGCGGCTCCCAGGGCCTCCAGCATGGAGCCCTCGTTCTGAAGCCAGCATTGGAGCGGGTTGATGGCCTTGCCCACGTCCACCGAGGTGGCCACGTTGACGACCCGCACCTTGCCCGTCTCCACGTCCACCTCCACCTCCGCGCCACAAGCCGAGAAGAACCAGAAGGCCGCGGCCTTGCCCTTGCCGGTCCCGGGATCGAGCCCGCCCCTGACCTGAAAGTTGCAGCTCCCGAAGATGCTGCCCACGGAGTCGCCGTACTTGGCCTTCAGCAACTGCGGTACCGTGAGGCCCCGGTCCGGAACACCCTTGACCCGCACCCCGTCCGCGCCGAGTTCCAGGTCCGCCTTGTCCACCTCCAACGCCTGGGCGCCGGCCTCCAGCAGTTGCTCGCGCACGTCTTCGGCGGCCCGCAGCGCGGCGTTGCCCATATGGAAAGTGGTGCGACTGGAGCTGGTGGACTTGTCGTAGGGGGTCACGTCGGTGTCCGGCGCGGAGACGGTCACCCGCTCCACCGGAATGCCGAGGGGCTCGGCGACGATCTGCGCCAGACAGGTACGCACCCCCTGACCCATCTCGGTGCTGCTGGTCAAGAGCATCACCGAGCCGTCGCCGTTGAGGCGCACGCTGGCGGCGGACGCCGTGGGCGTGGTGGTGCTCTTCATGATCACCGCGAGGCCCTTGCCGCGCCTCAGCGACCCTTCGTGAGCGCCGTCCTCCTGTTCCATTTGACCGCGCCAACCGATGTCCGACGCCACCTGCCGGAGACAGTCCGAGATCCCCACCGATACCAGCGGCTCGCCGGTGACAAAAACGTCGCCCTCCCGAACCAGGTTCTTGAGCCGAAGCTCCACCGGGTCCATGCCCAGGTGCCGGGCGATCCGGTCCATTTCCGATTCGTAGGCCCAGGCCACGTGGGGCACCCCCACCCCGCGGTAGGGTCCCGCCGGGGGCAGGTTCGTATAGACGGCGTAGGTGGTCAAGCGGCGGTTGGGTACCCGGTACGGCCCGCTGGCGACGTAGGAGCCGGTCTTGGCGTTGGCGGGTCCGGAGAGGGCGTAGGCGCCGATATCGTAGAAGACCTCCACCTCCCGCGCCACCAGGCGGCCGTCGCGCTTGAAGCCGGTCTTCATTCTGACGAACCCGCCGTAGCGGCGACCGGTGAGAAACACCTCCTCGCGGGTGAGCACCCACTGGACCGGCCGGCCGGACTTGCGCGCCAGCAGCGCCGCCACCGGCTCCAGCCGCGCGTGGGTCTTGCCGCCGTAGCCGCCGCCCACGAACGGGACCATCACCCGAACGCCGCTCTCGGGCAGGTTGAAGATCCGCGCCAACTGTTCCTGAAGCCCCACCGGGTTCTGACACGGCGTGTGCACGAGCAGCCGGTTGGGCGATTCCCACGCCGCCGTGGCCACGTGGGGCTCGATGTGGCCGTGCTGCACCGGCGGCATGCGGTAGGTGTTCTCGAAGATCTCGTCGGACTCGGCGAAGCCCGCGGCGACGTCGCCGTCCCCGGCCCGGAACACGCTGCAGACGTTGCCGCCGGCGTTGATGTTGAGCTGCTCCCGGAAGATGGCCGCCTAGGTCTCGAAGCGTTCCTCGTGAATGATCGGAGCCCCGGCCTGCGCCGCCGCCACCACGTCGAAGACCGCGGGCAGGGGCTCGTATTCCGCCTCGATCAGCTCCACCGCCTCCTCCGCGATCTCCCGCTCCTCCGCCGCCACCGCGGCCACGATGTCGCCGACGCAGCGTACCCGGTCCAGGGCCAGCACCGGCTGATCCTCCACCACCGCACCGTAGTACGGGTTCAGCCCCTCGAGATCGTCCCGTGTGACGACGGCCATCACACCCGGCAACGCCGCCGCCCGGCTCACGTCTATCTTGATCAGCCGGGCGTGCGGGTGGGGACTGCGTAGCGCCCTGGCATGGAGCATGCCCGGCATCTCGATATCGGCGGTGTACTGCGCGACGCCGGAGACCTTGGCGTTGCCGTCCACCCGCGGGGTGCTGCTGCCGACTGCGCTCATGGACGGGCTTCCTGCCACACCGCGGCAAGAGCGCGACGGCCCAGGACCCTCACCAGATGGCGTTTGTACTCCGCCGAGCCGCGGAGGTCCGGGATCGAGTCGATCTCCCGGGCGGCACGGTCGGCCATCTCCTCCAGCACCGCCTCGGACGGATCGGGCCGGCACAGGAGCAGGGGCCGCGGCCCCACCGCTCCCACCGCAAGCCGCGCCTCCACCGGCGAGTTCCCGTGCAGCCGCACCAGCGCGGTAATGCCCGCGCAGGGCCGCTCCTCCGAGGAGCCGGTGGTGAACTTGAGGTAGCTTCCCACCAGCCGCCCCTCCACCGGCGGCACGGTGACTGCGGTCACCATCTCGCCGTCTTCCAGGGCCGTCTCATAGGTACCCACAAGAAAATCCGCCAGCTTCATGGCGCGGGTACCCCGGGCGCCGCTCAGCTCCACCATCGCGTCCAGCGCCACCAGCACCCCGGGCGGATCCGATTGATGGTCCCCATGGGCCAAGTTGCCTCCGATGGTGGCCAGATGCCGGATACGGATGTTGGCCACTTGGTGGCAGGCCGCTGCCAGCACCGGAAGGTGCTCCCGCACCACGGGTGAGGTCTCGACATCGTGGATGGTGGCCATGGCCTCGATGCGGACTCCCCCGGCTGCACCACGGGTGATGGCGTTGGCGCCCTCCAGCTTCTTGAGATTCACCAGGGTCCGGGGCCGCAGAAGCCCCTGCTTGACCAGAATGAGGAGCGCGGTCCCGCCGCTCACCGGCCGGACATCGTCGCCCGAGTCGAGCATACGGCACGCTTCGGCGACGGTCCTGGGTTCCAGTAGATCGAAGTTACGCATGATGCGCGGATGCAAAGGCCGCCCGAAGGCGGCGCCGGCAGGCACCCTTGCGGACGCAAACCGAACCGACCGGGTGAAGGCTTCCTGTCACGGTAGGGTGCATAACACTGGGCCGGAGCTATTGCAACGAATCGGTAGTGACGCAATTTGAAGAGCGGATTCCCCGCTTTCGCGGGGAATGACGGTCAGACTGAGCGCATCTCCTCCCTGCGGGCATCGTCCGCGGCCACAAACACCAGGTTGTTGCGCAGCGCGCGTAAGGTCGAGCCTTCCGAGCCCTTCCGCGAGTGAATGCACGAGATCAGCTCGGGGACTGTCTCCACGGGTCGCTGTTGCCAGAGATGGGCGATGGTGCGGGCCAGGAGCCGC
Source organism: Binatia bacterium (assembly GCA_963422385.1). Classification (GTDB taxonomy): domain Bacteria; phylum Desulfobacterota; class Binatia; order UBA9968; family JAJDTQ01; genus JAJDTQ01. The sequence continues at coordinate 3,724,161 of OY729432.1, forward strand.
AGCATTCCGCGCACGCGCTGGAAGTTGCGAGGGGTGGCGATGCGGACCGGGCCTTGCGGGAGCAGGGCGGGATCGATGAATTCCGCAGTGTTGGGTACGTTCGCCATACCCCGGGCCGCGTGGCCCGGAGCGATGAGCCAGTGAGTCTTGCCGCCGCCGTAGGAGGTGTCGGGGCGGAAGATTGCGGCCGCCTCGCCGCCCGATCCCGTCAGGCGCCGGCATATGTTGACGAGCAGGTTCTTGAGGCCCCGCGTAGGCCACGCATGGGCGAAGAACCGCACCGAGTCAGGTATTCCGCGCTGCCTGTCCCCGCGATGACCTGAGCCAAGTCCGCGGCGAAGTCGGCTTCGGCAATCGCCCCCCTGAGCACGTCCTCCCCAGGACGGCAGTATCGAATATCGTCGGAACCGTCATGGCTTGTGCTGCGTGCCTCCTTCGGTGTCACCCTCTCCAGCCGCATTCGTTCTCGCCCTTCGACCGTATCAACCGTTCTTCCCCCCGCCAACAGCTTCGCCGACCAGCCGTGCCTTTTTTTCACAATAGTCCATTTGATTGGGCGTTTGCGTCTTTTGTGATATCTCCAAACGGTCCGTCCGAAACATGCCGTCATGAGCCGTTTATCCCTGGAGTTGACCCCAGAGCAACACCGGCAGCTTAAGGCCATCGCCGCGCTGAATGGCCAGACCCTCAAAGACTACATCATAGAGAGGACCTTGCCACACTTCGAGTCCCTTTCCGACGGGGACACTCTGCAAAGTCTGGAAGCAGTTCTCAAGCCTCGGATAGCCGAGGCCGAGCGCGGGGATGTGGTTAGGGATTCCGTAGAGCAGATATTTGCCGCCGTCCGGCGAACGGTCGGCTAGGCATGGCTGGCAACTACATGCCTGTACGACGTTCCAACAAAAGCCTCTATTTACCGAGTCTGGCGATCAAAGGATTTCGTGGGATCGAAGACCTTTCGATCTCACGTTTGGGCCGCGTCACGCTATTCGTCGGGAAGAACGGAGTCGGCAAGACCACCCTGCTTGATGCCGTCCGAGTCTGTGCCGCGCGCGGCCGTTATCGTGTCCTCGCGGGTATACTGCGGAATCGTGAGGAGCTTGTGGATGCCATCGATGAGGACGGTGAAGAAATCACTGTGACCAACTGGCAAAGCCTTTTCCATGGCCGACACGCCGCGTCAGAAGCCCCTATCTCCATAGGTCCGATGGGAGAACCACCGCAGCTTCGCATAGAGACCGTTACACTTGGCGAGAAAGAGGCAGCCATATGGAGGATGCGTATCCCTGATGACTCATCGGACGATGATGTGAAGGCGCTCAAGATCGAGTTCCAAGGAGCAAAACAGAAGATTCCCATTCGAATGCTTAATTCTTCAGCCACCTTCCTTCGAGCACGTCGAGGATTGTGGGATGGTGAATCCCGACTCCCGCCTGAAATCCGATGCGAGTCTTTGGGACCGAGTGTACTGAGCAATATGGACATGGCGCGGTTATGGGATCAGGTAGCGCTGACGGATGATGAAGCCCAAGCGGTACAGACGTTGAATCTGATCTTTAGTGGCAAGGTAGACCGCGTTGCAGTGATCGGCGATGACAGAGGAAGTCGCCGAGTTTATGGCCGACGGGCGGTCGTAAAGATCAAGGAGCAAGATCACCCGGTTTCTCTAAAGAGCCTGGGCGACGGAGCTACGCGACTGTTCGGCGTCGCTTTGGCCCTTGCCAATAGCCGAGAGGGGTTCTTGGTGATTGACGAAGCAGAAAACGGCATTCACCATTCGGTGCAGCACGATTTCTGGAAGATGGTTTTGAAAACGGCACACGAGAATAACGTACAGGTCCTGGCCACAACGCATAGCTGGGACTGTGCCGCAGGGTTCGCCTACGCGGCGACAGACGTCGGCGAGGTGGAAGGGGTCCTGATTCGTCTCGAGGGAGAAGGGGGCCAAGTCCGCGCAATTGAGTATTCTGAGGATGATCTCCGAATCGCGGCCGAGCAGGGTATCGAGGTACGATAGTCTGTGACCCGTCCTGTTTCGTCCCTGTCGAATTCCCATGTTCTTCTGGTCGAAGGGCAGAACGACAAGCATGTCGTCCTGAACCTGTGGAAGCGTTATCGATCTACATCGGGGTTTTCCATCTCGGACAAGGGAAGTATCGACCAACTGCTCTCGTCCATTGGTCCTGAAATCAAGGTTCCGGGTCGGCGGGTTGTCGGCGTTCTCGTGGCTGCAAACGACGATGTGGCTGCACGTTGGAACGCTGTCACAGATCGTCTCGCGAAGGCTGGCGTCCAATCACCCAATTCTCCCGAGTCAATTGGTACCATCATAGACGGAATGCCCCGTATTGGTGTCTGGTTGATGCCCGATAACGAATTGCCGGGCGAACTGGAGGATTTCGTTGTGCAAATGATCCCTGAAAGGGATCTGATTTGGCCGTTATCCCAGCGCTACATTGACGGGATTCCGGAAACAGGTAGAAAGTTCTCAGAGAAGAAGAAATTGCGAGCGCAGCTCTATGCCTGGTTGGCGGCCAGGGAGGACCCCAGGCTCATGGGTGTAGCCATTCGTGCACACGATTTGGAACTTGAAGGATCTCTCAGCCGAAATTTCATTGCGTGGCTTACGAAACTGTTCGGTTGAAGACACGTATACCGGTTCCCCGTCCGACGACGCGGTTACGTCCGTCACCTCGCGGTCCGCTGCCGCTGGAACAAACCCGCCACGCCCCCGCCGATGAAGAACGAGATCAGCCCCAGAGCGACGAAGCCCCGGTTGAAGCCCCGGTCGGCCACCAGGAACCCGGTGACGAGGGGGCCGAACATGCGGCCGATGGAGGTGCCGCCCCGGATGAGTCCCAGAGCGACGCCCTTGCTGGAGTCGTCGGCAAGTTGCAGGGCCAGGGTGGTGGAGCCTACGTTGGACAGGCCGAAACCCGCGGTCATGAGACACAGGGGCAGCAGCAGCGCGATGTAGCCGTGACCGAAGATCTGAAGGACAAAGGCGGGGACGGTCACGAAGACTCCCAGGAGAATCACGGTGCGGGTGCCGACACGGTCACAGAGCCAGCCGCCGCCCAGTCTCCCCGCGGTGTCGGTCAGGCGTGAGATGCTGACCATGGCGCCGATGACGTCGAGGGTCAGGCCCCGGTGCACGGCCAGGAAAGGGAAGGCGATACGGGTGACCCCAATGAGGCAGAGGAACGACTGAAAGATGGCCAGGCAAGCGCCGAGGAAGCCGGGCTGGGCCAACAGCCCTTTGCCTACCCTCCACAGGGGCAGGGAGCCGCGCTCCACCGGCTTCTCCGTCCGATGCCCCTGAGCCATCAGGATGAAGATCAACCCGACGCTCTGGGGGACCGCCACCAGAAGAAAGAGCTTGTCGAGACCCCACCACTCCCCGACGAACCCGCCCAGGGTCGGACCCAGGGCGAAGCCCAGGCCCAGGGCCGCGGCCACCTGCCCCTGGGCCTTTCCCTGCCGCTCCGGCTCGGACTGCACGAACACGATGCGCCGGATGGCGAGACTGAACATGGCCTCGGTGAGACCGAGGATGGTGAAGGCCACGAGAAACACCGCCAGGCTTTCTTGAAAGGCGAACCCCAGAAGGCTCGTGACCAGGGCGATGAGCACCGACGCCAGCAGCAGGAAGCTCGACCGGAAATAGGACGCCAGCGTGCCGGACACCACGTCGGAACAGAGGGCGCCGATGCCGTTGACCACCAGGGGCGCGCCCACCACCGAGATGGGGAATCCCTTGGCATTCATGTAGAACGGCGCCAGCAGGGAGGCGCCGATGGCGCCCGAGGCCATGCAGACGGCGGCCAGCGAATAGAGCAGGTTGGAGGAGAGTCCGATCCGCGGGCGCATCAATTCCCCACAAGAGCTTCCGCGGGCGCCCGCACTCCCCGAGCGGAGACGGCACCGGAGTCTGCAAAGAGATTTCCTGGTGAGTCATCGCGGTGCAACACTAGTCACCCAGCCTTCCCTTGATTCGCAATCGCGGAATGACGGCAAGGCCCAGCGCAACGAACGGCAAAGGCAACAACGTCAGCATGGCCATCCGTTGCGCCGCCACGAACGCGCCCGCGCCCACCGCCATCGTACCTTCCATGAGAGACACCGCCAGACCGATTCCCAATGCCCCCGCCCCGGGTCCGCACGCCGAGAGCATCCCTCCCGCGACGCCATAGTGCTCCCGGGGGGCCAGCGAGAAGACGGCTCTCTGGTTGGCAGGCAGGGCGATGCCCACTCCGATACCCACCAACGCAAGCGCCAATAATACCATCGCCGGACTCGATCCGTCTTGCAAGCGGGCGTAGACAAGGATCCCGGCCGCGCCGGACCCGTACCCGGCCGCCGGCACGGTCCAGGGCTCCACACGGTCGGCCAGGCGGCCGCTGATGGGGGAACAAACCGCGGCGGCCACCGGCAGCGTGGTGAGGATGAGCCCGAGATTGAGGGGCGCCAGCTCCAGGACGTTGCGCATGTACAAAGGCGACAGCATGAAGATGGAAATATGCCGCGGAGAACAGCATCATGGTGAGAAACGAGATTGTCAGGGGAATATTCGTCATGAGCGGCCGCGGTATCAAGGGCCGCGCGGCCCGCGCTTCGCGCACGGCGAAACCCGCGATGCCAATGATGCCCAGCAGAAACCACCAGACCACGAAGGGAGACCTCCAGCCGCTGTTGGCGCCGAGACTCAAGCCCACCAGGATCGACGGATAGCCCAGGATCAGGGCTGCCGCGCCCGGGTAGTCGAAGGACTCGCCGCTCCGGCGCTCACCGCCTCCGAGCATGGGCCACACGGCGACGCTCACGGCCAAACCGATCACGGCATTGGCCAGAAACACCGCGCGCCAACCCGCCAGATGGATGAAGAGGCCGCCGAGGGCGGGACCGGTAGCTCGCCCGATACCCGCGGCCGACAACAGGACACCCAGGCTCCAACCGGTCCGTTCCGGATGCGACACCGCGGCCGTGATGGCCGACGACATGGGCATGGCCATGGCGAGGCCCACGGTCATGACGACCCGGCAAGCGACCAGTTGCGGAAAAGTCCGTGACGTGGCGGCCAGCGCCGCCCCGGCGCCATAGAGCGTCACCCCCGCCTTGTAGAATTGGTTGCGGCCCATGATGTCGCCGGCCCGTCCCAGGCACAGGGCCAGACTGGACGACAGCACGAGTCCCATGGTGGCAATCCATTGGACCGCCGAGAGGCTGCTGCCGAATTCGGCCTGGATGCTGGGGATGGCGACGTTGATGCTGCCGTAGCTGTTGAAGAACAGGAAGACGCCTGCGGACAGAACGCCCAGCACCCGAGCTTCACGAACTCGCGCTTGCGGAACGAGGGGGATGCGCACGAGTGATTCTCAGTGGAAGGGCGGTACGGGCGCGCATCCGTCAGTCGTCCTGGGTAACCCCCTTCACCAGGTAGTCACCGGATTTCTCGTCCGCCTCGAGGTCCAGCAGCTTCAGGGACTGGGCTTCCTCCAGCAGCTTGCCGAAGGAGCGGAAGCCGTGATAGCGCTCGTTGAAACCGGGCTTGCGGCGCTTCAGGGCCTGCTTGACCATGGAACCCCAGATCTTGTCCTTCTCGCCGCGCTCGTCGAAGAGGTGGGCGACGGTCTCGACCACCAGGTCCAGAGCCTCCTGCGCCTCCTTCTCCGACGGCACCTCCTTCTTCGACGGCGGCTTTTCCTCCACCGACGCGGCCGCCGTCTTGCGGGGCGTCCGTGACGCAGCCCTCGCGCGCTTGGCCCCGCCCCGGCGCCTGGAGTCGCGCGCCAGGTCGTCGTAGTAGATGAACTCGTCGCAGTTGGCGATGAGCAGGTCGGAAGTGGAGTTCTTCACGCCGACGCCGATGACGACCTTGTTGTTCTCGCGGAGCTTGCTGACCAGCGCGGAGAAGTCGGAGTCGCCGCTGATGATCACGAAGGTGTCCACGTGGGACTTCGTGTAACAGAGGTCCAGCGCGTCCACGACCATGCGGATGTCCGCGGAGTTCTTGCCCGACTGACGCACGTGGGGGATCTCGATCATCTCGAAGGAGGCCTCGTGCATGGCGGGCTTGTACTCGCGGTAGCGCTCCCAGTCGCAGTACGCCTTCTTCACCACGATCTTGCCCTTGACCAGCAACCGGTCCAGGACCTTCCGCATGTCGAAATCGGCGTACCGGGCATCGCGCACGCCGATGGCGATGTTCTCGAAGTCGCAATAAAGCGCCAGGTTCTCGGTTGGCGCCACGTTCTCATTCTGTGTTTGTGTCATGTTCTCATTCTGTGTTTGTGGTTTTTCGGTCAGTGCCTACCCCTTCACGACGTTCACCGGAGAGCCGTCGAGATAGCCCCGTATGGCGGCAAGATAGCCGTCGAAGTAGGCGCCGTAGTTGGCCTCCTCCACGTACCCGAGATGCGGCGTGACGACGGTGTTGTCACAGCGCCGAAGCGCGTGGTCGAGAGGCAGCGGTTCGGTATCGTAGACATCCAGTCCCGCGCCGGCGATGGTCCGGCGCTCCAGCGCCTCCACCAAGGCCCCCTCGTCGACGATGGGGCCACGGGACGTGTTGATCAGCACCGCCGTGGGCTTCATCATCGCAAGCTCGGCCGCTCCCAGCAGGCCCCGGGTGCGGTCGCTCAGCACCAGGTGGATCGTCAGGACGTCGGACCGTGACAGCAGCTCATCCTTGCCGACCCCGGACACCCCGATCTCCCGGCATCGTTCCTCGGTCAGATTCCGGCTCCACGCGATGACGTTCATCCCGAACGCCAGCCCGACACGGGCCACCCGGGCACCCAGCTTGCCCAGACCCGCCACCCCCAGGGTCTTGCCCAGGAGACCTCGCCCCACGGTCTCCTGCCAGCCCCCGCCACGCGTAGCCCGGTCCTCTTCCGGGATGTGGCGGAGCAGCCCGATGATCAGTCCCCAAGTCAGCTCGGCCGTGGGCCCGCCGACGCTGGGCGTGTCGCAAACCGTCACTCCCCGTTCCCGGGCCGCGGTCACGTCGATGGACGCGTTCCTCATGCCGCTCGTCACCAGCAGTCTCAGGTTGGGCAGGCGCTCCAGGAGACCACGCCGGAACGGAGTGCGCTCCCGCATGACGCAGACGACCTCGAACCCCTGCAACCGGTCGGCCAAGGCATCCTCGTCATCCAGATGATCGTGAAAAACCGTAACCTCAAGGTTCCCCGGAATCTCCCTCGCGCCCACCAGGGACTCGGCGACGTGTTGATAGTCATCCAGGATGGCGGCTTTGGGCTTGTTCATGGGGCGCCTTTCGCGGTCGTTTGCTCACTTGTGTCGCCTAACGTCGGCGGCGTTGCTCTTCCCCGCGCCGTGCTCGTGACACGGGCGGGTTTGAAGCCCGCCCCTACACGTCATCGCACACTGCCGACGGCAAGAAATCCCGTCCGTGCGAATCCACGGGACCGGACACCGGCTCGGGGACGCCCGGGTTGAACTCCACGGGTGTTCAAGGGTCGAGGTCGCGGAGGACGGCGCGGCACGGAGCGCCGTCCGCGCCGGCGATGCATACCGGGAAACAGATCAATTCATAGGGTCCGGGCCGGATCTCCGTGAGATCGACACCCTCCAGCAGCGCGAGGCCGTGATCGAGGAAGGCCCGATGCACCGGCACCTGCTCGTCGGCGTGGGCTACCGAAAGATAGTCCAGTCCCACGAGCTTGTAACCCTTGGCCACGAGGCCCTCGGCCGCCTCCACCGAAAACGCCACGAAGTCGGGATCATACTCGGCACGCCGGAGGAGCTCGGAGTTGCGCGTCTTGAACAGGATCCGCTCTCCCGGCGGGATCGCCGACACGTGCTCGGCGGTGACGTAGCGGTGAGCATCCACCTCATGCACCAGGGCCGGACCAATGAAGCGTTCGAGGGGCAGTTGGTCGATGCCCGCTCCCCCGGGGACGAAGTGGAACGGAGCATCCATGTGGGTACCGCTATGGACGCTCATGTTGACGCTGGACGAGTTGTTGTGGTCGCCTCGCTGCATCCGCCTCCGCTCCACCAGCTCGAACGGCGAGGCGGTCACCCAGCGTGCGGTGGCGGGGCTCAGCTTGAGCGAAATGTCGTAATACCGCATGTGGTCCCGGCTACCGGTCTTGGCAGATGACGGATTGTGGTACCTCGGCGCAAAACTCCGCCAGCCTTTCCTGGTCCAATTTCCGATCCTGGCTCCCGCTGCGCCCTTGTCCCCGTGTCTTCGGCCTCGCCGGCTGCCGCGCGACACTCCGCCGTCCGTCCAGACGTGCCGCGAGCTCGGCGTAGCGTTGCTGGGTGGCCTCCATGTTCTCCTGCAATGTCAGGAGCAACTCCTTCCAGCGCTCGACGTCACGCTGGTCCTGCCGGGTCAAGGCCTGCTGGCCCTTTCGGGTCGCTTCCAGAACCGTCCCCAAACGCTTCTCCAGATTCGTCAGGACCGCGCCTTGTTCCTCGATGGCGCCGGAGGGATTGGAGAGGCTGGAGCCCAGCTCCTTCAACCGAGTCGCCAGGCTCTGCTGATTCTGCTGCACGAGCGTCTTCAACTCCTGCCAGCGCTTGTCCCGTTCCTCGGCCTCGGCGGCGTTGCCGCTCAACTTCTGCTCCAGCCCCTTGCGCAACGCGGCCCAGTCCTTCTCCCGTTGGTCGTAGAGCTGCCGGGTCCACTTGCTCAGCTCCTGTTGGAGGACTTCCCGCTGTGTCGCCGTCAAGGTCGCGGTGATCTTTCCCGCCAGCGCACCGTCGTCCCTCTCTCCCGTATCGGACCCGTCGCTCCCGCTGAGCAACTCCACGGTTTCCCGTATTCTCGCGAGTTGCCCCTCGGAGTGGAGAAGAGAAAGCATCATTTCCGTGATCCTGGTCTCGTTGCCGACGGCAAGCCGGTCGAGAGACGCCCGGAGATTCCGGGTCTCCCACGCCGTGTATCCCACTGCCACCATGGCCGTCACCAAGGCCAGCATTGCGAATACTTTACCGATCACTGGACTCAACGATTTGTACGGGCGCGCTCAACTCCGAACCCAACGGGTCAGTTGGACGCCGCTTCGAGCTGATCAACGGTCTCCGGGCTGAGTCGAGGGCGAACGAACGCCTGGTAGATGGACTCGTTCTGCAACCACATGATGTCCACACGGATCCGCACCGCCGCCCGCATTTCCTCCTGGAGCCCGGCGTCCATGATGTGTTCCTTGATCACCTCCACGATGAAGTCTCCGTGTCCCTCATCATGATACTCGTGAGCGCGAAAGAAGGCCAGAGATTCGGAGGGGATCCAGGGATAGCCCGTCTCCAGGGCCTGCCTCTCTTCTCCCATGCGCCTGGGGCCCTCTCCCTCGAAAACGAGGCCGGTGCCGATGGCCACGGCCCAGTGACTCTGCTGGACCAGTTGCACGTACATCTCGAGCGCCGCCCTGATCCCCGGCAGGGGCTCGTAGCTCTGCATCTCTCCACGCGGGATGCCCAGTCCTTCGCCAAAGCGGGTCCACAGTTCGGCGTGGCTGGGATACTTTCCGCCGAACAGGTCCTCGCCTTCCTCTTCCACCATGTTTTCCAGCAACATCCGCCGCAATGCCTGGATGGGGCATTTCTGGTACCGGATACCGAAGAAACGGTGAATGTGGCGAAACTCGTGAAACTGATTCTTGGCCCACCCATGCAACTGCTCGCGGCTGAGGTCCCCCGCCAGGAGCAGCTTGCGCAAGGGATGCACCGGATACCTGCTCCGCAGGACCTGGCGGAGATCGTCGATCAGGGCTTCCGGCCCCAGAACCTCCATGCATACCTCCTGTCCCGGACGGTTACTGGCCAGGGACGAATAGCTCCTGCCGCCGCACCTGGCCGGGAAAGACGTCCTTGCACTCTCCGTCTTCCAGCACGACCTTGCCGTTGACCACCACCGCGGTGATGCCGGGCGGATGCCGGTGGATCTCGTCCTCGTCGAGCTTGGCCGGCATGCGCTTGCTGGCGAGATCATCGACGGTGTCCGGGTCGAACACCGTGACGTCGGCCGGAAGGCCGTTCTTGAGACGTCCCCGGTTCATCCCGAGCTTGGCCGCCGGATGTCCGGTCATCTTGTGCACCGCCTCCTCGAGGTTGAAGAGCTTCTTGTCGCGGCGCCAGTAACCCAGCACGCGCGTCGGAGCGCCATGCCAGAAGAACCGGTCCAGGTGCGCGCCGGCGTCGGTGCCGATGAGTCCCTCGGTGGTCTTGATCATCTCCGCCAGAAGATCCATGTGCCCGTTGGCGAAACCCTGGTAGTAGAGCCTGGACGCCAAGCCGTCCTCCAGCCAGGTATCGAAGAAGGCGTCCACCTCGGACTTGCCGCCGGCGCCGGCGATCTCCGGGACGTTCTGCCCTTCACGGGTCTTGAGGTCTTCGCGCTCCATCACGTCGAAGTACACGCCGCCCCACCCCAGCCATTCGGGATACGCGGGTTCCCCCGCGTTCTCGCGCCGCTGCTCGTCCAGCTTCCGCCGCACCTCGGGATCCCTGAGCTTGTGCGACAGTTCGTCGCGATTCTGCTTGATCTCCTCCCAGAGAGGCAGGCCATCCAGGATGAAGCAGTCGTCGATGTTGAACCGCCGGATGTGCGAATAGGGGATGACGACTCCGTAGATGTCCTTGCCCCGGCCCCGGGCCTCCCTCATGAGCCGGATCGCCCGTTCCCCGTCCGCCTTCTCGCCGGGCCTCACCCGAAACTCGTTGCCGATCATCGGCACGTTGATTTTTTCCACCAGCTCGGGAAACCCGCTCTCCGGCTTCAACAAGTTGCCGAAGCCGTTGAACTGGAAGCAGCCGCCGTACTCGCCGGCGACGTTGGCCAAGGCCGCCATCTCCTCCTGGCTGGCCAGGGTGCTGGGAGTCCCGGCATGGATCGCCGGTCCGCCCCGGGGACTGGACGAGAAGCCGATGCCGCCGGCCTCCATGCCCTCCCGGACCATCTGCTTCATGGTCTCCAGTTCCTCGAGAGTGGATTCACGCTGGCAAGCCGCCTCGCCCATGACCGTCAGCCGCACCGGGGAGTGAGGCACCAGGGCGGCCACGTTCACGCCCACCCGGCCCTCGAGATAGTCCAGGTATTCGGGGAAGGTCGTCCATTTCCAGTCCCTATCGTTGACGTAGTCGTCGAGAACCCGGCGCAGATAGGTGATGAGCACGTCTCGCGGCTCGCCCTTGGGCGGCACCGGCGCGATGGAGGCGCCGCAGTCGCCGATGACGATGGAGGTCACCCCGTAGTTGACCACGGGATTGCCGTGGGGATACTGGACGATGAAAAGGTCCATGTGGGTGTGGGAGTCGATGAAACCCGGCGCCACCACCTTCCCGCGGGCGTCGATCTCGGTCCGGCCCGGACCCACCTTCTTGTCGATAGCCGCAATGGTTCCCCCGTCGATCGCCACGTCCGCCTCGAAGCCGGGGCTGCCGGTGCCGTCGACGACGAGCCCGTTCTTCACCACCAGATCATGCGCCATGCTTCTTCCCCCTTCTTGGGTTTCCCGACTTCATCAGTGCTTTCCAACGCCCTTAGTTAGACCGAAAGTCGCCGTTGCGTCAAGGAGAATGCCGGTGCCCCACGGCGCCATGGTGGACGGTATTACCTCTTTGGACTAGACTTTCGACGTGACCCATTTATCGGCAGATGTTCTGGTGGTGGGAGCCGGCGGCGCCGGGATGTACGCCGCCATTGCCGCGGCCAGGAAGGATGCGTCCGTGCTGTTGCTCGACAAGTCCCTGGTGGGCCGCGGCGGCGCCACCATCATGGCACAGATGACCGTTGCCGCCGCCATCGGTCACGAAGAGCCGGACCACTGGACCAACCACCTCCAGGACACGCTGGCCGCGGGCCGGGAGCTGTGCGACGAAAGGCTGGCGCGGCTTCTGTGCGAGAACGGCCCCACGCGGATATTCGAGATGGACGGCTGGGGCGCCCACTGGGCGCGCGGCGCCGACGATCGGATCCGCCAGGTCAAGGCCCCCGGACACGGGCGGGCGCGCTGCTGTTACGTGGACTTCCTGAACACGGGTCCGGGGGTGGCGGGCACCCTGCGGCGGCAGGTCGGCACCCTGTCCTCGGTGAGGCGCCTGAGCAACGTCGCGGTCACGGAGGTCGTCGTGCACGACGACCGTGCCGTGGGAGCCGTGGGCATGGACGTGGTGTCCGGTGACGTGGTCACCCTGGCTGCCAAGGCCGTGATCCTGGCCGCGGGCGGCCTTACCAAAATCTATCGCCGCAACAGCGCGTCCACCAACATGGGCGGAGAAGCCTATGCCTTGGCGCTGTGGGCCGGGGCCGAGCTCATCGACATGGAATTCGTCCAGTTCTTCCCCATCGCCCACCTGGCCCCGCGCCTGGTGGGCATGGACCCCATCATGTGGGACCCGTTCCGCTACAAGCTGGGGGGGCGTCTGCTGAACGGGAACTTCGACGAGTTCATGCACCGGTACGGCGGCCAGGACAGCGGCGCCTACACCACCGTGCGCGACCATGCCTCCTACGCCATTCTCAAGGAAGTGGAAGCCGGCCGCGGCTCCCCCCACGGGGGCGTCTACCTGGACTTCCGGCACGTACCCGACGAGACCCTCAGGGCCGCCTTCGGGCCGGTCATCGACCGTCTGGCGCACAACGGCATCGACCTCACTCGAACACCCGTGGAGGTGGCCCCCACGGCGCACTATCACATGGGCGGCATCCGCGTGGACGGCCGCATGGAGACCCGCGTCCCCGGCCTCTACGCCGCCGGCGAGGCCGTCGGCGGCGCCAACGGCGCCAACCGCCTCTCCGGCAACGCCATCACCGAGGCGCTGGTGTTCGGGGAATGCGCCGGCCGGGAAGCCGCCGGAGCGGCCGCCGGCACCGCCTGCGGATGGAATGCCGGAGCGGCCGCCGGAGCGGCCGAGCGCCTTCGAAACGCCTTGGGCACCGACGACGAGAACGGCGTACCGGCCAACGTGCTGCAACGGAGGCTCCAGGACGTCATGTGGGAACACGCCGGCCCCTTCCGTACCGCGGAACGTCTCGGCAAGGGGCTCGACGGCATCCGGGAAATCCGGGAGGCGCCGGTTGCCATCCGCCCGGCCGAGGGCTTCAACCTCGACATCCAGGACCGGATGGAGCTTCGCGCCATGCTGACCACCGCCGAGGCGCTGGTGCGGGCCGCCGCCGGGCGCACCGAGAGCCGCGGCGCGCACCAGCGCCTGGACTTCCCGGACGGCGACGCACGATTCGCCAGAAACCAGGCACTGGCCATGAACGGCGACCGGATGGAGGCCCGCTGGCCCAACGGAGACGCGCGGTCGTAGAGGGGAATCCGCTGTCCCGAACAGGGGTACGAACATGAGCGATGCGACATCCCGGGCCGGCGTAACGACGGAGCTCCACGTGTGGCGCGGCCGCGCCGAGGATGCCGGCCGCTACGACGTGTATCGGGTACCCTACGTGGAGGGCATGTCCGTTCTCGACGCGCTGGTATGGATCCGCGCTCACGTGGACTCCAGCCTCGCCTTCCGCTACGGCTGCGTGAACGCCAATGCCTGCAAGACCTGCATGGCCCTGGTGGACGGCCGGGTAGCCTACATGTGCACCGCCCGCCTGACGCCCGCCGTGGGCAAGGTTGAGCCGCTGCCCAAACGGCCGCTGATCCGCGACCTGGTGACCGACACGGCGCCCGACGACGAGAAGCTGACGTCGCCGACGCAACGGGACTGAGTGCATGGACGAGCAAGCCTACGACCTGGTCGTCATCGGCAGCGGCCCCGCCGGCCAGAAGGGCGCCATCGCCGCAGCCAAGATGGGGAAGCGGGTCGCCGTCGTCGACCGGAACGACATGATCGGCGGCGTGTGCCTGCACGCCGGCACCATCCCCAGCAAGACCCTGCGTCTGGCCGTCCTCTACCTCACGGGCTTTCAGCAGAAGTCGTTCTACGGGCAGGCCTACGCCCCGACGTCACACCTCACGGTGGACGACCTGATGTTTCGGGTCCGCACCGTCATCGAAAGGGAGCATGCCCAGGTGACGGACCAGCTCAGGCGCAACGGAGTCACCCTGGTGAACGGCTGGGCCCGGTTCGTGGACACGCATACGCTCCGGACCGACGGCGGCCTGCGGATACGGGGCGAGCACGTCCTCATCGCCTGCGGCACACGCTCCGCGCGGAGCCCGGAGATCCCCTACGATGGATATCGTATCATGCTGGCCGAAGACCTGGGGCGCGGAGACCGTGAAGAGATTCCCCGGAGCATGATCGTGGTGGGTGCGGGGGTCATCGGCCTCGAATACGCCTCGATGCTCTCCGCACTGGGCGTGCGCGTCACCATCATCGAACGGCGCCCCACCATGCTGGACTTCGTGGACCGGGAGATCATCGAGGCGCTCTCCTACCACATGCGCCGCCGCGACGCCATTTTCCGACTGGGAGAAACGGTCACCGGAGTGAGCGTGCAGGAAAACGGTCTGGTGCGGGCCGACCTGGAGAGCGGCAAGCGGGTCACCGGCGACGCCTTGCTCTACACGGTGGGACGGCAATCCAACGCCGACCAGCTCGCCATCGAGAACATCGGGATCGAAACCGACGCGCGGGGCCGCATCGCGGTCAACGAGAACTTCCAGACCGCGCGGCCTCACATCTACGCGGTGGGCGACTGCATCGGCTTCCCGGCGCTGGCCTCCACCTCCATGGAGCAGGGACGTCTCGCAAGCACGCACATGTTCAACGGCCCGGCGCTCAAACCGGCGCCCTTCTTCCCTTACGGCATCTACACCATCCCGGAGATTTCCATGGTGGGCCGGACCGAGCAGGATCTCACCGCGGAGCGCGTGCCCTACGAAGTGGGCAAGGCCCTCTATGAAGACGTTTCCAAGGCCCAGATGGTGGGCGACCGCGCCGGCATGTTGAAGCTGATCTTCGACCCCGACACCCTGAAGCTGCTCAGCGTCCACGCCGTCGGCGAGGAAGCCACCGAGATCATCCACATCGGCCACGCCGTCATCGCCCTCGGCGGCACCATCGAGTACTTCCGCGACAACGTCTTCAACTACCCCACCTTCGCCGAAGCCTACAAGGTCGCCGCCTACGACGGCTTCAACAAGATCGCGGCGATGCGGTAGGCGGACGCCGGACGGGTTCGGATACGTTACCCTGGAACAGGCTTTCTTCAACGAGCCGTTACCGGTTGCCGAGGAGGTGGGCCACAGCGGGTCCGGAGCACGACCTCAGCCCCGATTCCTCTTCTGACCCGGCATGGCCGGAACAAAAAGCCAACCGACAAAACCCATGCCCGACCGCGGCGCGCGGGTCAAGGCGTAGTCCGGGCGTACAGCGGGATCACTTCCGTGCCCAGCCTCTCGATTTGCTCGTGAATGGTCTCGGGCGGGCAGGCGGGGCGGGCGATGAACTTGGACGCGCCGGCATCGATGTAGCGTTGGATCGTGGCGATGATGTCCTGGGCGGTGCCAAGGGCGGAGGTTTCGACGAAGTCCACGTCGGTGCGGTTGCGGAGGGCGTAGGGGCGGGCCAACCGGGCGGCTTCCGCGGGATCCCGTGCGAAGCAGAAGTTGAACAGCACGCCGAAATGGTCGTCGTCGATGCAGCGGCCGTAGTCGGCGGCGTATTTTCGTATGCGGGCGATGGCCGCCCCTACTTCCTCGGGGGTCATTTGGGAACCCATCCAGCCGTCGGCCAAGCGGGCGGTGCGACGAAACGCAGGGCCGCTACGGCCTCCGACCCAGATGGGTGGCGCGGCCTGTGCCGGCTTGGGGGCGATGGAAACGTCCTGAAGCTGGTAGTACTTCCCTTGGGAGTTGACTCCGTTGTCCGACCACAGCGCACGTAACAGGTGGACCATCTCTTCGGTGCGGCCGGCCCGCTCGGAACGGTGGATGCCGCAGGCATGGAGCTCGGCGTCGTCGTCGCGGCCGAGACCCACGGCGAGAAGCAGGCGTCCGCCCGAGAGGAAGTCCAGGGTGGCCAACTCCTTGGCCAGCACCGTGGGATTCCTCAGGGGAAGGGCCAGCACGCTGGTGCCGAACTTCATCTTTCGGGTACGCGCGGCCACCCACGAGAGCGCCACCACCGGCTCGAGGCTCAGCGCCTCGGATACTACCCGGTCACTCAGCCACAGCGAGTCGATGTCCAGGGATTCCGCCAGATCCACGGCGCTCCGGAATGCCTCGGGGTTGGCGTCGCCGAAAGGCCAGCCGCTGAACCCGATTCCGATGCCGATTCCCATGATGTCCTTCTCCTTCCAAGCGGCGGCGCCTTGCGGGCGCGGGTGGGGTTTGAAACCCGCCCCTGCGGGCGCACCGTGGCCCGTCACAAGAAAACCCCGTGTGTTCCCGTCCACGACCCGCCGATGGGGACACTAACAGATCCGGCCGTCCGTAATCCACCGTCCGGACAGCGCGTACGGACCCGTTGCTGCCGCACCTGCGCGCCTCTTCCGGGCGGTTTCCGGCCCGCAGGATTGACGGATGGGGACGAGGATATTATTGAAATGAGCCTTCGGGCATTACTCGCACCCATCACGACACCGAAACCGGAAAGATGCATTGCCTATGGAACCCATCGCGTGGCTGACACTGACTATCTTCTCACTGGCGATCATCGCGGTCCTGACCAACGTCATCGAGCCGGCCGTTGCGGCCCTGCTCGGAGTGGCGGTCATGGTGTGGGCCGGGGTCATGACCGAGACGGACGCGTTCCTGTCCGTGGACTGGAACGTAATGGCCATCCTTGTGAGCGTGTGGATCATCGCCGGCTACTTCGGCAAGTCGGGGGTGCCCGAGCTCCTGTCGGTCAAGGCCATGCAATGGTCCAAGGGCCACTACGGGCTGCTGGTGATCATACTCTCGCTCCTGGCTGGAATCCTGTCCATCGTGGTGGACAACGTGGTGGTGATCCTGATGCTCGCGCCGGTTGCGATACCGGTGGTGCGCCAGTTCGGCTTCCCGTTGACCCCGGTGGTGCTCATGATCGGCTTCAGCGCCAACTTCATGGGGACGGCGCTGCTCCTGGGCGACCTGCCGCCCCAGATGCTCCACAGCGTGTCGGGAGCGGAGTTCCTGGATTTCATCTGGCAGCACGGGCGCCCCTCGTCGTTTCCCATCCTGATGGTGACCTTCGCCCTGACGCTGGGGTTCATGTACCTCTACGGGTTCCGCGTGCAGCCGGCCGAACCGGGCGTCGCGGCCGGAACCGGCTCGACGGCCGCGGACACGCGCGTAGCGGACGCCAAGCTGTCGGATCCGCTGCTCGCGTGGCTGGTCATCGGAGGCTTCGGCGCTACCATCGTGGCCATGGCCTTCCGCGAGATCCTCGACATGAAGCTCGGCTTCATCGCCATGACCGGCGCGCTGCTGCTGATCGCGGTGGTGGAGATGCTGGGCGACCGGCTGAAGCAGAAGCCCGACTTCGAGGAGATCCTCCAGGAGCTGGACTGGCGCGCGGTGTTCTTCTACATCGCACTGTTCGCGCTGGTGGGAGGCCTCGAAAAGACCGGCATCCTGCACGACCTCGCCGAGCTGCTGAAGCCGATCTTCGCGTCCAGCCTAACGCTGGGAACCACGCTGCTCTACTGGGTCACCATCCCCATCGTCGGCGTGGTGGAGCATGACGCCTACATCCTCACCTTCCTCTACACCATCCGCGACCTGGGCCAGCAGGGGATGGACCCCTGGCCCCTGTGGTGGATGCTGGTGTGGTCGGGGACGCTCGGGAGCAACTTCACCGTGGCCGGCGCGCCGGCGCTCTACGTGGCGCTCAACATCTGCGAGCGGGAAGAGAAACGGAAGATTTCGTTGCGGGAGTTCCTGGGCTGGAGCGTGCCGTTCACCCTGGTGGCGAGCGTTATCTGCTACGTGTTCGGGATGCTGATCTGGGTGCTGCCGTAGCAGCCTGTCCCGCAAATGACGTTGCGCCTGCCGCAGGTGCACCTCCGATAGCGGGCAGCGTGGACGGCGTCCCGGAAATCAGAAGACGGCACTGCCGGGGTTCCGCTGTACTGCGTCGCGCGAATCGGATGGTTGATTGATTGATCCGGGTTACGTCCGCCCACCGTCAACAGATTTCCGGGACGCCGTCCACGCTGCTCTCGGCGCGCCCGCGATCTTGCCACGAGTCGTTGGTGTGGCGTCCTGTCCGAGTGTCTCGCGCCGCAGGACGCTCACGAGTCGATGGACGAGCCGCGGTACTTGTCCTTCAACTCGTCCATGACCGTGCCCTTCCAGAACTTCACCCCTACCTGATAACCGGCGCGGCCGATCATGTGTGCGGATACGGGCGCGGTGAGGAAGACGAACAGCGTGATGGCCAGTACCCGGGCGGTGACGCCGATGTCGGGGAAGTAGAGCGCCACCGACACCATCAGACAGAACACCCCCAGGGTCGGCGGCTTGGTGGCGGTCTGCATCCGGGTAAGCAGGTCCGGCATACGCAGAATGCCCAGGCACCCCAGAAACATGAAGGCGGTGCCGATGATCATGAAAACGGCGCAAATGACGTCAGTCACCATGGTGTGCCCATTTCTCGATGTAGCGGGAAAACGCGACCGTCCCCAGGAAGGCCACCAACGCCAGGACGATGGCCACGTCCAGGTAGACCGGCTCCTTGAACGCCACCGCGTAGAGGGCGGCGATGCCGACGCCCACGGTGGTCAACAGGTCCAGCGCCACCAGCCGGTCCGGGATGTTGGGACCGCGCAGGAGGCGCAGAAAAGCCAGCACGATGCCGATGCTCAGAACAGCGAGCAGAACGAAAGCCAGGGTCGTCATCGCAGCAACTCCATGACGCGCTTCTCGAAACCGTCCTTGATGGACCGGCGCAACTCCTCGGCGTCGTCCACGTACATGGCGTGAATGTAGAGCACCCGCCGGTCGTCCGACACGTCGAGGCTGAGGGTCCCTGGGGTCAGGGTGATGAGGTTCGCCAGCAGGGTGATCTCGGCGTCGGTCTCGGCGTCCAGGGGGATCGCCACCACGCCCGGCTTCATGTTGTGCGAGGGGGTCGCCACCTCGTAGGCGATGCGCAGGTTCGCCAGCAGGAGCTCCCAGGCGAACAGCGAGGCCAGCCGGAGGCTCTGCCACAGCTTCTCGAAGTAACGGGACGGCGGCAACAGCCGCCTCACCGCGTACAGGATCAGGAAACCGAAGACGAAGCCCACGGCCAGGCTCCGCGCCGTCACCTCGCCGGTCAATGCGGCCCAGCTCAGCGCCAGCATGATGTTCCACAGGAGAACGGTCATGATCCTCCCCTCGCTCCAAGTACCGCGCGGATATACGGCTCCGGGTTCATCAACTGATCGCCCGCCCGTTGCGCCAGATCGAAAAAGGGTCCCGCGGCCACGCCCATGACCACCGCGAGGACCGCAAGGGTCACGATGGGACCCAGCATGAGCGTCATGCCGCCGCCCGGTGCGTTCACCGCGGTCTCCGCCGGCAGCGGTTTCCAGAACGCTTCCGCCCAGATCTTGGTCATGGAGAACAGCGTCAACAGGCTCACGCCCAATGCCGCCGCCACCAGCACGAACTGCTCGATGCCGAGCCCGGCCTTGATCAGGATCAGCTTGCCGAAGAAACCCGAAAGGGGCGGTACCCCCGCCAACGAGAAGGCCGACAGCAGGAACAGCATGGCGAGCCACGGGTGGGACCGGTACAGGCCGCCCAGCTTCTTCAGGTCGTAGGTGCCGTGCAGGCGGTGCGAGACCCCGCTCACCAGGAACAGGTTGGTCTTGACGAAGATGTTGTGGACGATGAAGAACACCGTGCCCGCCAGCGCCAGGGGCGTGAAGAACCCGAGCCCCATGACCATGTAGCCGATCTGGCTCACGATGTGGAAAGACAGCAGCCGGCGGAACTCGTACTGGGCCACGGCGCCCAGCACTCCCGTCACCATTGTGACGCCGCCGGCCCAGAGAATAATCGTGTGGGTGTAGTCCACGTTGTTGAGGAACAGCAGCGTGAACACGCGGATCAGGGCGTACACGCCGACCTTGGTCAGCAGTCCGCCGAAGATGGCCGAGACCGCCACCGGCGGCGTGTGGTACGAGGCCGGCAGCCAGAAGAACAGCGGGAAGATGGCCCCCTTGATGCCGAAGGCCACCAGAAACAGGATGCCCAGGGTGGTCACCAGCCCCGGATGCCCGGCGCTCCCGAGCCTTTGCGACAGGTCCGCCATGTTCAGGGAGCCGGCCATGGCGTAGAGAATTCCCACCGCCGCCAGGAAGAACGCCGACGCCACCAGGTTGAGGGTCACGTACTTGATGGCGCCCTCGAGCTGGGCGCGCTCGCCTCCCAGGGCCAGGAGGACGAAGGACGAGATCAGCAGCACCTCGAACCAGACGAACAGGTTGAAGATGTCGCCGGTCAGGAAGGCCCCGGACACGCCCATGATCAGGATGTTGAAGAGCGGATAGTAGCCGTAGGCTTCCCGGCCCCGGTCCATGGTGCCCAGCGAGTAGATCACGATCACCAGCGTCACCACGCCGGTGGCGGCCACCATGACGGCGCTGAACATGTCGGCCACCAGCGTGACGCCGAATGGCGCGATCCAGTCACCCTTCTGCACCGCCTGGATTCCCTCGTTGGCGACACGTTCCAGAATAAGGATGGAGACCGTGAAGTAGACTATGCTGCCGGCCAGGGTGAGTATTCGCTGAGCCGCCACGTGGCGCCACACCACCACGCAGACCGCCCCCACCAGCAGAGGAATCAGGATGGGCAGGACGATGAGAGAGTTCACGTGTCCGTTGCCTTCATGTCGTCGAGATCGTCCGTGCCCACGGTCTGATACGCGCGGTAGGCCAACACCATGGCGAAGGCCTGCACGCCGAAGCTGATGACGATGGCCGTCAGGATCAACGCCTGGGGCAATGGGTCCGCCACCGTCCCGGTGACGGCCTTGGCCCCCTGGGGTATCACCGGAGGAACCGCGCGGACGAGGCCCGCCGCGGTGAAAACCAGAAGACTCGCGCCATGGGCCAGCAGCCCGAGTCCGATGATCAGTTTCACGATGCTCCGGCGCATCAGCATGTAGACGCCGGAGGCGTAGAGGACGCCGATCACGATGGCGAGCAGGGCTTCCACTAGTCGTCCTCCTCCACTTCCTCCGCCAGGCTCACGATGACGATGAGCACCACCCCTACCACCACCAGGTAGACGCCGATGTCGAAGATCAACGGCGTGCCCAGGTGAAGGTCCAGGCCGAGAACCCGCACATGGGCCCACCGGCCGGTCATGAACGGCTGCCCCTCGAGCATCGACCAGACGCCGCTCAGAGCAGCGGCCAGGAGACCCCAGGCGATGATGGTCTGCGCCCGGCACGGCAGGACGCGGCGCATGGAGCGCACGTCGTAGGCAATGGCATAGAGGGTCAGGGCCGCGGCCAGCACCAGACCGCCGACAAAGCCGCCGCCGGGGTCATTGTGTCCCCGGAGCAGCAGAAAGATGGAGAACTGGAACAGCAGGATCAGCAGGAACCGGCTGGTGGTCCTGAGAATCAGCGAGTTCACGACTCCCTCCCCTTCCCCAGCCTGAGCCGGATCAGCGAATAGACGCCGATGCCGGCAACCGCCAGCACCGTGATCTCACCGAGCGTGTCAAAGCCCCTGAAGTCCACCAGGATCACGTTCACGATGTTTCGACCCTGCCCCATCAAATACGAGTTCTGCGAGAAATACGTGGAGATCGTGGGATGCCACTGCACCGACGTGGCTACCAGCACGAGCAACGTGAACAATGCGCCCACCGCGGTGCCGATGACCACGTGCCGCAGGATCACCGCACGGGTCGAGAAGCGTTTGAAAGGGGGCATGTAGTAGAACACGAACACGAAGAGGATGAGCGAGAGGGTCTCGATGAGGAACTGCGTCATGGCGAGGTCGGGGGCGCCGAAGAGAACGAAGATCAGCGCCACGCTGTAGCCCACCACCCCCAGGGCCACGACCGCGCGCAGGAACGTCTGGGCCCGCACCGTGGCGATGGCAGCCACCAGCGCCACCAGCGCCACCACCCACTCATGCGCCCCGATGTCGCCCCAGTTCATCCGCACCACGTCGAGGTTCGCCTGCGTCAGCAGGGTATACCACGCCAGCACCGCCGTGACCGCCAGGATGGTCCCGAGGTAAAGCCGCAGGTAGCCGTTCTGAAGCACCCGGGTCTGGCCTGCCGCCGACCAGTTCAGAAACCGGAGCCACAGGGCGTACCAGTGGGAGGGGCCGTAACGGGCCGCCGGCAGCGCGAACTCCGTGGCCTTCTGCAATGCGTCGCGCTTGAGGTAGACCAGCACGCCCAGCGCAAAAGTGACGAGGCTGAGCAAGAGCAGCGGGCTGAACCCGTGCCACAGGGCCAGGTGGAAGGTCACGTGCCTGCCCAGCACGGACCCGGCCGCCGCCGACAGCAGCGCCTCGGGGAGCACCGGCGCCAGCCCGAACAGCACGCTCAGGCACCCCAGGAACACGGGCCCCAGCCACATGGTCCAGGGCGGGTCGTGGGGATGCCTGGGGGTGTGGGTCTCTTCCCCGGAAAACGGCCGGATCCCCACCAGCCACGCCACCGCGAACAGCAGCATGCTGGTGAGCACGCCAACCGCCGTCACCAGCGCGTTGTCATGGGTCAGCGCCTCGTAGAGCGCCTCCTTGCCCACGAAGCCGAAGAACGGCGGCAGGCCGGCCATGGACACCGCTCCCACCGCGGCGCCGGCGCAGATGATCGGCATGGTTTTGCGGAGCCCCCCGAGCTGCCGGATGTCACGGGTGCCGGTCTCGTGGTCGATGGCCCCGGCCACCAGGAAGAGCGCCGCCTTGTAGAGCACGTGGGCCACGAGGAAGACCATCGCTGCCTGGATGGCGAGCTTGCTGCCGAGGCCGATGAGCATGGTGAGGGTGCCCAGCACGCTCACCGTGGAGTAGGCCAGGATCTTCTTGAGGTCGGTCTGGTGGAGCGCCTGATACGCGCTCACCAGCATGGTGACGGCGCCGAAGCCGGTGACCACATGGAGCCACAGATCGCTGCCGCCGAGGATCGGGCTGAACCGTGCCAGCAGGTAGATCCCCGCCTTGACCATGGTGGCGGAGTGAAGGTACGCGCTTACCGGCGTGGGGGCCTCCATGGCCGACGGCAGCCAGAAATGGAAGGGCACCTGGGCCGACTTGGTGAACGCGCCGGCGAACACCAGCGCCAACACCAGCGGATAGAGCCGGTGCTCTTGCAATGCGGCGCCGTCCGCGGCCAGGGCCGAGATCTCGAAGCTGCCGCCGATCTGCCCCATGAGCAGCACACCCGCCATCAGCGCCAAACCACCGGTACCGGTCACCAGCAGCGCCTGCAGCGCGGCTGCCCGGGCGGTATCCTTGTCGTGCTCGAAACCGATGAGGAAATAGGACGTGACGCTGGTGAGCTCCCAGAACACGAACAGCGCGATGAGGTTGTCGGACAGGACCACGCCCAGCATGGACGCCATGAACATGAGGATGAAGAGATAGAAGCGGGGCAGCGAGGGATGGCCCTCGAGGTAGGTTCCGGCGTAGGTGATGATCAGCGTGCCCACCACCGTGATGGCCAGGGCGAACAAGAGTCCCAGGCCGTCCAGGTTGAAGGAAAGCCGGAGTCCCATGGCCGGAACCCAGGGATAGACGGCCCGGACCCCTTCGCCGGCCACCACGTCTCCCATGTGGCTGAGGAAATAAAGCGCCAGCGCCGCCGGGAACGCCGAGAACACCCATCCCGCCCGGCGCGCGTTCAGCCGGTACAGGGAAGGCGCCAGCAGGGCCAGGACGAAACCGGAGAGGACAGCGACGATCATCGAAGAGGTTCCCGAGGCGCGGTCAACCGGTCATGACGTCCAGACCCCGTCGGGGTCGTACTTTCTCACCGCCAGGAGCTCGTCCCGGGACGGCTCCGGAGTCTGGACGACGTCGGGCACCGCCTTGAGCGGCCAATCCGTCTGATCCCTGATCTCCTGCACCGTCACCCCGGGATGATACGACTCGATCTGCATCTCGCGGCTCTCCGGGCCGAACGAGAAGATGCCGAGACTGCTGATGGTCCGGCTCGGGCCGCCGCCTGACAGACCGCGCCGCCCGCGCCAGCCGGCCCCGTCTCCATGGCCCGGGGAGGTGATGTACTGAACCCGCGGCACGAAACGCCGCCGTTCGTGGTTCATGATGATGACGCACCGTCCGGCCAAGGTGGCGATGTCGGCGGCCCCGCCGCTCCCCGGCAGCCGCACCCTTCTCCCCTCGTCCCCGACCCAATGCGTATTGAGGTTGCCGTGGCGGTCCACCTCCGCGCCGCCGATGAAGCCCATCTCCACGCGGCCGCTCTGCAGCAGGCTCATGACCTCGATCAAACCGCAGCAGAACAGCGCGCCGGCCACGTTGGGGGGATCGCTCATGGTGAAGATCGGCTCCAGCGCCGGCCAGTCACGGATGACGCCGCTCTCGAAGATGCCGATGGCGTTGGGAGCGTGCAGTTCCTTGGCGACGGCGAATCCGAGCAGCGGCAGCCGCATCCCCACGAAGACACGCTCGCCGTCGCGAATCTCGCGGGCTGCTGCAATGACCATGAGCTCTCGCCGAGTATAGTCCATGGGCTCAGTCACGGAAGGTTTGCAATGTCTCCACCGCCGCCGTTCCACTCCCGGTAGCATTCCCGGCGCCGCGATTCAATGGGCGCGGCCGTCAATCCGGGTGGACGCCTCCTTCAAAAGCCATAACTTACCGGGGCCGCCATGTAGTTGCCGTCGGGCTTGAGGCGGGCGACCCGCTCGGCCCCGAGCCGCTCCATGTAGCCCTCATGCCCGTCCACGTCCAGCACCCACTGGTTCAGCCAGCCGTCGAACCCGGCCCGGTCACGGGACTCGGCATGATAGGTGAAATAGAAGTCGTCGTCGCGGCGGCTGTAGCCCTGTGTAGGCGCCGGGTGGGACCCGAATGGGACCCGGGCCACGGCCGCCACCAGAAATCCGGGGACCAGGGTCCGGTTGGGGTCGCTGAGAATCACCTCGTGGGGCACGACCTCCTCGCAGGTGAGCACCACCTTGCCCGCCGCCATGGCGGCATCCTGGGTAACCCCCAGATTGCCCCACACGTGCGCGTTGCCATCTTCGTCCGCCCGCTGGACATGGAGGATGGCGACATCCGGCTTCACCGCCCGCACCGCCAGCAGATTCTCCTCGGTGAAGGGACAGATGACGCCGGCGAACGAATCCTCCTGCCGGAAGTCGCTCCCCATCAGCGTTCGCGTGGGCAGGAACGGCACGCCCATGGCCGCGGCCTTGAGGCCCAGGGCCATGGAGAAGTTGGAGTGGTTCTCCACCGCCAGCGGCCCGGGATCCCGCCTCTCCACCGCGCGCCGGAAGTTGTGCCCGAGACCCGCGGCCACGTTGCCGACCCAGGCGCCGCAGACCCGTCTGGCGCAGCCCGCGCCGATGATCTGGTCGAACTGCACGTCGGAAATGGTGGTCATCAGCGTGAGATCGCGCTTTCGCTGACGAATGAGCTCGTAGCCGGCGGCAAAGGGGATGAGCGACTCGAGGGCTGCGCCCATGAAGACGGACATGCCGTCCTCGACCTCCTCGGCGATGGCGTCTCGAAGGCTGCGGAGCTTCGGCATGGCAGAAGGTTCTAGCCGTTTGCCCCTCGTCACGCAAGCCGCGTTGGAGCCTGCGACCTTCGACTTCGCTTCGCTACGCTCCGGGTAACTGCGCAATTTTTGGGCAGTTACCCGGAAGCGTAGTGAGGCACAGCCGAGCGAAGTCGAAGGTCGCAGGCTCGCCACCCGCACAGTTTGACTCTCCGAACCCGAGGCGGATATATAGCCGCTTGGAGGGATTCATGCGTTACGGATTCGTCATCGACCAGAACCGCTGCATCGGCTGTCACGCCTGCACCGTGGCCTGCAAGGACGAGCACGACGTGCCCGTCGGGGTCAACCGGACCTGGGTCAAGTATATCGAGAAGGGTGCGTTCCCGGCCACCAGCCGTCATTTCGCGGTGCTCCGGTGCAACCATTGCGACGACGCTCCGTGCATCGAGATCTGCCCCACGACGGCGCTCTACCGGAGCCCCAACGGCATCGTCGACTTCGACAACGACCGCTGCATCGGCTGCAAGTCGTGCATGCAGGCATGCCCCTACGACGCCCTGTACATCGACCCCGACCACAATACCGCGGCCAAGTGCAACTTCTGCGCGCACCGGGTGGAGCTCGGGCTGCAGCCGGCCTGCGAGGTGGTGTGTCCCACCCAGGCCATCATGTCCGGCGACCTCGACGATCCGGAAAGCCCCATCGCCCGCACCGTGGCCACCCGCAAGGTCTCGCTGCGGAAGCCCCACAAGGGTACCCGCCCCAAGCTGTTCTATGTCGGCGTCGAGGAAGATGCGCTGCAGCCCACCATGACCGAGCTTTCCGATACCCACTTCTGGGCCGACAAATACCCGGGAGAGGATCTCTACGCCCTCTCCGCTTCCAGGCACGGCGCCCCGATTCCGGGCGGCGCGCGCGAGGTCTACGACGTGCCCCACCCGCGGCCCTGGGGGTCGAAGATAGCGGCCTATCTCTGGACCAAGTCCATTGGCTCCGGGGTCCTGATGGTGGCGGCGTTGCTGACGGTCCTGGGCCGCGGCCAGGAGGGACCGCTCATGAACATCGTGAGCCCGATCCTCGCGCTGGTCTTCACCGGCCTCACCACCGGGCTCCTGGTATTCGATCTCAAGCGGCCCGACCGCTTCTACTACCTCCTGACCAAACCCAACCTGCGCTCCTGGCTGGTGCTCGGGGGCTACATCCTGATGGCCTATTCCCTGGCCAGCGTGATCTGGCTTGCTTACGGGACCGGGACGGGCAGCGTGCCGGGATGGGTGGTTGCCGCCTGCGCTTTTCTCGGCATCGGCTCCGCCGGCTATTCGGCGTTTCTGTTCGCCCAGGCCAAGGGGCGTGACCTTTGGCAGAGCCCGCTCTTTTTCTGGCATCTCGTGGCGCAGGCCGTTACCGCCGGGGTCGCGACCCTGCTCCTGTTCGGTCTCGTGACGGGCCTGAGCGGCCAAACCATGGCAACCATGGGCACCCTCCTCATGGTCTCGCTGGTCATCACCGGCGGCCTGGTGTTGGGGGAGGTGGTACTGACACCCATCAGCGAGGACGTGCGGCGCGCCACCGAGATGCTGACCTGCGGCGCGCTGCGGGAGAAGTTCTGGGGGCTGTTCATGGCCGTGGGCATCCTCCTGCCGGTGATTTTCCTGTTGTGGGCCGGAGCCCAGGAACAGGCGTCCTGGTTCCTGTACCCCCTGTCCGCCGTGCTGGCGCTCATCGGGCTCTGGGCGTTCGAGCGCCTGTGGGTCGAGGCCGGGCAAGCCGTGCCGCTCAGTTGAAAGGGAAACCCGCCGTGATGAAGAACGATATGCAACCGCTGAGCCCCGACGCCGCCAACCTCGAGCCGCCGCAGGGCGGACTCCGGAGCTTCCCGCCCCGGGAACGCTGGTCGGATTGGACCGAATACGACGCGGCCGCGTGGCCCAAGCGGGTGGAGCGGCACTACGACCTCGTTCCCACCATCTGCTTCAACTGCGAGGCGGGCTGCGGCCTGCTGGCCTACGTGGACAAGGAGACGGGCAAGGTACGCAAGTTCGAGGGCAACCCGGAACACCCGGGCAGCCGCGGCCGGAACTGCGCCAAGGGACCCGCCACCATCAACCAGGTGAATGACCCCGAACGCATCCTCTACCCCATGAAACGGGTGGGCAAGCGCGGCGGCGGCCAATGGGAACGCGTGACCTGGGACGAAGTGCTGGACGACGTGGCCGGAAGGATCCGGAAGGCGCTCCAGGAAGACCGCCGCAACGAGATCATGTACCACGTGGGCCGCCCCGGACATGAGCTCCTCTATCACCAGCGCATCATGCACGCCTGGGGCATCGACGCGCACAACAGCCACACCAACGTCTGCTCCGCCGGCGCCCGGGCGGGTTACGCGTTCTGGTGCGGCATCGACCGGCCCTCCCCCGACCATGCCAACGCGCGCTTCATGCTGCTGCTGAGCTCGCATCTGGAGACCGGCCACTACTTCAACCCCCACGCGCAACGCATCATCGAGGCCAAGGAGCGGGGCGCCAAGGTCTGCGTCATCGACACCCGCCTGTCCAACACCGCGTCCAAGGCCGACTACTGGATGCCGACCTGGCCCGGCACCGAAGCCGCGGTGCTGCTGGCCATTTGCAACGTGCTGCTCCAGGAGGGCCTCTACGACCGGGATTTCGTGAGGAAGTGGGTCAACTGGGAACAGTTTCTTCGCCGGGAGCATCCGGATGAGCCGCAGACCTTCGAGCGCTTCGAGGAGATCCTCAAGACCATCTACGGACAGTACACGCCGGAGTTCGCCGCGGCCGAGTCCGGGGTGGATGCGGCCATGATCGTCGATGTGGCCCACGAGGCGGCCCGCGCCGGCTCCGCTCTGGCCACCCACGTGTGGCGCAACGCCGCCGCCGGCAACCTGGGCGGCTGGGAGGTGGCCCGGGCACTGGAGTTCCTGGTGGTCCTGATGGGGGCCGTGGGCACTCCCGGCGGCACCGCCCCCAATGCCTGGAACAAGTTCATTCCGGCCCCTCCCATGATGCCACCGCCCGCCAAGGCGTGGAACACGCTCATGTATCCGCCGGAATACCCGCTGGCCTTCTTCGAGATGAGCTTCCTTCTACCGCACCTGCTGAAGGAGGGCCGGGGCAAGCTGGCAATGTACTTCACCCGGGTCTACAACCCGGTGTGGACGAACCCGGACGGCATGAGCTGGATCGAGATGCTGAGCGACGAGGCCAAGGTGGAGCGCCACGCCTGTCTGACGCCCACCTGGAGCGAGACCGCCTGGTTCTCGGACTACGTGTTGCCCATGGGGCTGGCGTCGGAGCGCCACGACCTCATGAGCCAGGAGACCCACTCGGCCCGCTGGATCGGGTTCCGCCAGCCGGTGCTCCGGGTCGCCATGGAACGGCAGGGCAAGAGCTTCGCCACCACCTGGGAGGCGCACGCGGAAGCCGGGCTGGGAGAAGTATGGGAAGAGGACGAGTTCTGGATCGAGCTGTCCTGGCGCATCGATCCCGACGGCTCCCTCGGCATCCGGAAGTACTTCGAGTCGCCCTACCGGCCGGGCGAGAAGCTCACCGTGTCGGAATACTACCAGTGGATGTTCGAGAACAGCGTTCCGGGTCTCCCGGAGGCCGCGGCCAAGGAAGACATCTCGCCACTGGAATACATGCGCAAGTACGGCGCCTTCCTGGTGGCGGAGAACATCTACAGCAGCCATGCAACCGAAATCAGGGAAACGGACACGGCGGAAGCCACGGTGGACCCGGTGACCAGGGTGGTCTCCAAGGGCGGCGTGGTGATCGGGGTCGAGGTCGACGGCAAGGCCCGCACCGGCTTTCCCACTCCCTCGCGCAAGCTCGAGTTCTATTCCGAGACCCTGAAGGACTGGAAATATCCCGAGCACCGGTTTCCGGGGTACATCAAGAGCCACGTCCATCCTTGCAACATCGATGCCGCCAAGGGAGAGATGTTGCTGCTGCCCACGTTCCGGCTGCCGACTCTCATTCACAGCCGCTCGGGAAACGCCAAATGGCTTTACGAGATCTCGCACAAGAATCCGGTATGGCTTCATACCGAGGACGCCGAGCGCCTCGGGGTCGCCACCGGCGACCTCGTCAAGGTCCATACCGAGATCGGCTACTTCGTGGACCGGGTCTGGGTGACCGAGGGGATCCGGCCCGGGGTGGTGGCGTGCTCGCATCACCTGGGGCGCTGGCGCCTCCGGGAGGAGACCGGCGGCGGCCGGTTCGCCACGGCCCTGGTCAACCTGGAACAGGTGGAGCCCGGCCAGTGGATGATGCGTCAGATCCACGGCGTTCAGCCCTTCGAAAGCGACGACAAGGACTCCGGGCGGGTGTGGTGGCAGGAGGCCGGCGTGCACCAGAACCTGACCTTTCCGGTACAGCCCGATAACGTCAGCGGACAGCATTGCTGGCATCAGAAGGTGCGGGTGGAGAGGCCCGGGGACAACGACCGCTACGGCGACATCTTCGTGGACACCAACAAGTCCCACGAAGTGTACAAGCGCTGGCTCAAGCTGACGCGCCCGGCCCCGGGACCGGGCAACCTGCGCCGCCCCCTGTGGCTGTTGCGCGCCTACAAGCCGGCGCCGGAGGCCTATGAGTTCAAGCCGTGAGGCGCACGCGGCCCCCAAGAGAGAGCCCGTCATGAGGCGACGGGCGCCTCTGGAGGCGTAACCATACGAGATATCAGGCGTTCGCCTTGACAGACGCTATGCTGAACCGTTAAGAAGCTCGGCTGATATCGGCTTTGTGGGAATGGCCGGTTCCTTCCGATGGCACACTCGAAATCCACGTCGAACCACAGACCAGGAGCACAACGTGTTTGAAGCAATGGCGGATGGGCTGACCGCGCTGTTGAGCGTGGAACGGTTTCTTTTCATGACTTTCGGCGTCCTGGTGGGTATGGCGCTGGGCGCCATACCCGGACTGGGCGGCGTCGTCGGTCTGGCCCTGCTGCTGCCGTTCACCTTCGACATGGACCCGACCGCGGCCATCGCCATGCTGGTGGCACTGTCCTCGGTTCCGGTGACCACCGACACGATACCGTCGGTGCTCTTTGCCGTACCCGGCACCGTAGGCTCCCAGGCCACCATCCTGGACGGCCACCCCATGGCCCGGAAGGGCGAAGCCGGACGGGCATTCGGCGCGGCCTATTTCTCCTCCCTGCTGGGCGGCGTCATCGGCGCCGTCATCCTGGGCCTGCTGATCCCGATACTCAAGCCGCTGGTGTTGCTGTTCGCCGCCCCCGAGCTCTTCTCCCTGGGCATCATGGGCATCTCCATGGTGGCCATCCTGAGCGGCCGGGTTCCGCTCAAGGGCATCGTCGCCGGCGGCATGGGACTGCTGCTGTCGATGATCGGCATCGACAAGCAGGAAGGGCTGCTGCGGTGGACCTTCGATTCACTCTACCTGTTCGACGGTCTGAACATCATCGTGGTGAGCCTGGGAATCTTTGCGCTACCCGAGCTCGCCGATATGGTGATCGAGGGCAAGCAGATCAGCAGCGTGCCCAAGCAGGCCATGAAAGGGGTCGGACACGGCATCCGGGACGTGTTCACCAACTGGTGGCTGATGCTCCGCTGCGCCTTTCTGGGGACCTGGGTCGGCATCATTCCGGGACTGGGCTCCGCGGTGGTGGACTGGCTCGCCTACGGACACGCCAAGTCCACCTGCAAGGACGCGGCCATGACCTTCGGCACCGGCGACGTGCGCGGCGTCATCGCCCCCGAGAGCGCCAACAATGCCAAGCAGGGCGGCGCGCTGGTGCCCACGCTGGCCTTCGGCATTCCCGGCAGCGCCTCCATGGCGCTCCTGATCGGCGCCTTCATGATCCACGGCCTGCAACCGGGCCCGTCCATGCTGAACCAGCACCTGGATCTCACCTACTCCATCGTGTGGAGCACGGCCATCGCCAACATCATGGCCACGGTCATCGCGCTGTGCTTCACCAACCAGCTTGCCAAGATCTCGTCGGTGCGGATCAACATCCTGGCCCCCTTGGTAAC
Source organism: Binatia bacterium (assembly GCA_963422385.1). GTDB lineage: Bacteria > Desulfobacterota > Binatia > UBA9968 > JAJDTQ01 > JAJDTQ01. The sequence goes on from OY729432.1 coordinate 3,755,748, forward strand.
GGTGGTGGTGTTCCTGGCCGCCTATCAGGCCACCGCCAACATCTTCGACCTGGTGACCGTGCTGATCTTCGGGCTGCTGGGTTGGATCATGAAGCGGTGCGGCTGGCCCCGGCCGCCGCTGCTGCTGGGTTTCCTGCTGGGCGGGCTCATCGAGCGGTATCTGTTCATCTCCGTTCGCGCCTACGGCGCCGCGTTCCTCATCAGGCCGTTGGTTCTGGTGGTCCTGGTGGTCACCATCGCGACCATCTACTACAGCGTCATGCAGGAACGGAAAGTCCGTCAGCTCACGGGAGAATAGCCATGCGCGTCACACCCTCACTGCTGTTCACGCTGGTCGTCGCAGTGGTCGCCGCAGGCAGCGTCTACACCGCCAAGGACTGGCCCTTGGGCACCGGCCTGTTCCCCCGGTTCGTGGGCGTCCCGGTCCTGGTGATGGCTCTGATACAACTGATCATGGACGGCTACCGCTCCATGAAGGCGACCGGTAGCCAAACGCGAGACACCGGCGACCTGCAGGTGGACTGGACCATGTCAGCCGCCGAGGTGGCGTCACGGGGCCTGGCCTTCGCCGGGTGGCTCCTGGGCATGTTCTTCGGCATCCTGCTGTTCGGCTTCTTCATCACGGTGCCGTTGTTCACCCTGCTGTATCTTAAGTACCAGGCCAGGGAAGGATGGCCGCTGACCCTGTGGCTCACCGCCGGCATGCTGGTGTTCTTCGTCGGCGTATTCGACCAGATCCTGCACATTCACTGGCTCGAGCCGGTCATTGCCGCACCCGAGTCGTTCCTCAAGGTGCTGATGCCCTGGCTGGGGTAGCCGAACAAGAAGGGCTCCGGGGACTGGCTGTCCCCGGAGCCCTTCTTGCAGCGCCCGGCAGTACCCGGTGGGATCTACTTCTTCCCCGGGGGATTGAAGATTTGCTTCACGATGGCCTTGTCCTCTGGTGAGGCGGCCAGCGAATCCTTCCACATCTTCTGGAGTTTAACGCCGGTTGTCGGTCTCACGGGCCTCTTCAGCTTCGTGGCCTCCGCCCGGAATTTCGGATCATTCATGGTGTCGTCGAAGGCCTTGCGCATAAGCGCCACGCGGTCGGCGGGAACTCCGGGCGGCATGGCGTACGGACGGCCGTAGCGCGAGAGCAGGAAGGTGGCCCGCACCAGATTCTTCTGCTTCTCGGTCTTGGCCATGTCCTCGAGCAAGGGAGCGTCGGGGAACTCGGGGCTCTTCTTCCCCTCCACCGTGCCGGTCTGCGCCAGCATGATGATGTCCCCGCCCTTCCACATATCGCCGAGCTGGTCCAGGAACGAAGATGTCACGTTGCCGGAAACGTCCACTTCGCCCTGTCGAAACGCCAGGCTGTACTGGCGCGCGCCCGGATAGCCGAACACGTACTCGAAGAGCTTCTCGCCACGCAGCTTCTCCAGGATGTTGCCCATCACGAACCCGCTGGACTGGTTGCCGCTGATGCCGACCCTGGCCAGCTTGCCCGATTTCTTGATGTCGTCCAGCGATTTGAAGCGGTCCTTTCGGCTGTAGATCAGGCCGTTCTCGATGACGATCACGCCGATGGCGTTCATCTTGTTGAAATCGAACTGGCCGCCACGGCTCTTGTCACCCACCACCTGCCAGTTCCACACGCCCCAGTTGATCTGCTCCATGACGGTGCCGTCACGCCTCGCCTTCCTGGCAAGATAGCTCGCCGCCCGGACCCCGCCCGCTCCCGGCATGTTCTGCACGATAATCGTCGGGTTCCCGGGAATGTGTCTCCCGATATGACGCGCGAGCAGCCGCGAGTACGTATCGTTGCCCCCACCGGGCGAGGACGACACGATCAGCCGGATTTTCTTGCCCTCGTAGAAGTCGGCCGCCCCTGCCGGACCTGCTCCGAACAGGAACAGCACGAGCACCCCAAGACCCAATACAGCCTTCATTGTTACCTCCCAGGTTTGTTTGTCGATGTTCCGAACCCTTGTCGGACAAGGAGGGGCGCCGGAAACTGTCGGTTCCCGGCGCCCCTCTCGGTCCGGATCAGACTACGATTTCTTCTTGCCGAAGATTTCCTTGATGATGGCCTTGTTCTCGGGCGGCGCGTTCAGAACGTCCTTCCAGAGCTGCTGGAGCTGCGCGCCGGTAGAAGGAATGATCACCCGTTTGAGCCTCTTGGCCTCCGCCAGGAACTTCGGATCATTCATGGTGGCGGTGAAGGCCTTGCGCATGATCTCGATACGGTCCTTGGGCACCCCCGGAGGAAGCGAGTACGGGCGGCCGTAGTGGGTAAGCAGGAAGGTGGCCTTGACCAGTTCCCGGTCCTTGTCGGACTTGGCGTATTCCAGCAACGTGGGGGTATCGGGGAAGGCCTTGGTCCTCCCTCCCTCGGGCGTGGGCGCCTGGGCCAGCATGGCGACCTTGCCGTCGTCCCACATGTCGCCGAGCTGATCCCTGAACGAGCCCGGCGTGTTGCCGGACGACTGGACCTCGCCCTGACGGAACGCGAGACTGTACTGCCGGGCGCCGGGATAGCCGAAGACGTAGTCGAAGATCCTCTTCCCCATCATTTTTTCCATCACCTTGCCCATGGTATGGCCCAGCGATTGAGGTCCGCTGTTGCCGCTGGTGAGGAGCTTCCTGGAAGCCATCACGGACTTCCAGTCGGGGAATTCCGACTTGCGAGTGAACAGGATGGCGCTCTCGATGGCGGCGACGCCGACGGCGTTCATCTTGTTGAAGTCGAACCGCGCGCGCTTGTCGCCGATGACCTGCCAGAACCACACGCCCCAGTTGATCTGCTCCAGCACCGTGCCGTCCCGCTTCGCCTTTCGGTAAAGGTAGTCCGCGGCCATTACGCCGCCGGCGCCGGGCATGTTCTGCACGATGATCGAGGGATTCCCCGGGATGTGCCGGGAGATATGCCGCGCGATGAGCCGCGAGTAGGTGTCGTTGCCGCCGCCGGGCGTCGACGACACGATCAGACGTACTTTCTTGCCTTTGTAGAAATCCGCGCCGTAAAGCGGACTGGAAATCAAGACAGCCGATAGCAAGGCAGTCATGGCCATGAAAACTCTCATCTTCACCTCCTGATAGGGTTGTTTTCTCGCACCGGGAGACTTTATCCAAGGATCTTTCGGAGTGTCAACCCGGAGCAGTCAGCTTGACAGCCTCCGCCTTTTCCAATAAGCGCTCTCGTAAGCGGAGTGGCGTTTGTCGAGACACGGCACTGAGCCACGCCTGAAACATCTACCATGGCAGAAATCGTCCTGGCGCTGGCCACGTCCCACACCCCTCAGTTGAGCGTCGCCGACTGGCGCCTGCTGCAGACCAAGGACGAAACCGACCCCCGCCTGGACTATCCCGCATTGCTGGCCGCGGCGAGAGCGGACATCGGACAGGAGACCACCCCCGAAAGATTCCGCGAACGGTTCGAAGCCTGCCAGCGCGCCCTGGGAGTGCTGGGCGACAGGCTGCGGGAGGCCGACCCGGAAGTCATCGTCACGTTGGGCGACGACCAGCACGAGCAGTTCCTGGACGACAACATGCCCACTTTCGCGGTCTATCACGGGCCGGACCTGGCCCTTCTTCCGCGCGCGGGATCCATGCCCGAGTGGAAGAAGGCCGAGCAACGAGGGTGGGCCCGGACCGCCCCGGTCTATGCCAACCACACGGAGCTTGCCGAACATCTCATCGCATGGCTTTCGGACCACGAGTTCGACATCGCGCGAACCAACCGGTTGCGCGGGGGTATCGGCCACGCGTTCAGCTTCCTTTACAGGCGGATCCTGCCCGGCGGTGCGCTGCCCATGGTGCCGGTCATGGTCAATACCTACTATCCGCCGAACCAGCCCACGCCGGGGCGCTGCTACAACCTGGGACTCTGCATCCGCGAGGCCCTCCAATCCTGGAGTTCCGATGCCCGAGTGGCCGTCATGGCCTCCGGCGGCTTGAGCCACTTCGTCGTCGACGAGGACATCGACCGGGCCACGCTCAAGGCACTGGCCGGGAAGGACGCAGACGGACTCCGCTCGCTTCCGCGGGAGAAGCTGAGGAGCGGCACCTCCGAGATCCTCAACTGGATCGCGCTGGGAGGAGCCGCGGAGCCCATGGAGATGACCCTGGTGGATTACGTTCCGGGGTACCGGACCGCCGCCGGCACGGGATGCGGCATGGGCTTCGCCTACTGGCGGTAGTCACCGCACGCCGAACACGCGAGGAACTTGTGGCTGGCGACCAGGACATCGTCCAACGACTCTCGCGACTCGACACCTGTGCGGTGTCCGACGCGCTGGACCGCCTCGGCCTGCGGGGTGCCACCACCGGCGTAGGGCCGGTGTGGCCCTGCTCCCGGATCAGCGGCCGCTCCGTGACCATGAAGCTGAAGCCCGCCGGACTCGACCAGTCGCAGCAGCACTTGGGCACCCGCGCCATCGAAGCCGCGGAGACCGGCAACATTATCGTCATCGACAACGCCGGCCGCCCCATCTCCGCATGGGGCGGCCTGCTGTCCCTCGCCGCCAGGCTCAAGGGCGTTGCCGGCGTCATCGTGGACGGCGCCTGTCGCGACGTCGACGAGAGCCGTGAGCTCGGTTTCCCCGTGTATGCAGGAAGCGTGGCGCCGATGACCGCGCGTGGGCGCATCCTGGAGCAGTCCTGCAACGAAGAGATCCGGTTCCGCGGCGTGCAGGTCCATCCCGGAGACCTCGTCATCGCCGACGGCAGCGGCGTCGTCTTCATCCCGCACGCAAAGGAACCGGAAGTCGTTGCCGAGGCCGAGAAGATCGCCCACCGGGAAAATCTCATGGCCGCCGACATCCGCAAGGGCCGCGCCGTCAGCGAGGTCATGGGCCTGAGCTACGAGTCCATGCTCAAGGACGGAGGCAAGCGATAAGCCTCCCGGACACCTCTACCGACGACGCCTTCCGCAAGCAGGCTCCGGCCGTGCTGCTAATGGCGGTGATCTTCCTGCTGAACTTCACCGGGCGCGTCATCCTGGCGCCCTTGCTGCCCACCGTGGAAGCGGATCTGGAGATTACCCACGCCCAGGCCGGCATGTTCTTCCTGTTCCTTTCCGCCGGATACCTCACCGCCATGTCCGGGGCCGGGTATGTATCGGCCCGGTTGACGCACCACCGAACCATTGTGCTGTCCTTTGCCCTCCTGGGCCTGTCCACCTTGGGGGTGGCCGGTGCCTCTACCTTGGCAGGCATGCGTCTGGGAGTCTTCACCATGGGCCTCGGCGCCGGACTCTACCTGCCGTCGGCCATCGCCACCATCACCTCCCTGGTCACCCGGCCGCACTGGGGCAAGGCCATCTCCATCCACGAGCTGGCGCCCAACACCAGCTTCCTTGCCGTACCGTTGCTGGCGGAATTCCTGCTTCGAAGCCTGTCGTGGCGTGCCATCCTATTCCGTTTCGGGATCGTCACCTTCCTTGCCAGCGGGCTTTACGCCGTCCTCGGCCGCGGCGGCAAGCTTGTCGGCGAGCCTCCCGCCCTGGCCGTCATCCGGCGGTTCCTGAAGGACCCCATGCTGTGGATCGTTCTGGTGCTGTTCACCATGGGCGTCGCCATCACCCTGGGCGTCTTCACCATGCTCCCCCTCTACCTGGTCTCGGCCCGCGGCCTCGGGGAGGGCTGGGCCAACACCCTGGTGGGGCTCTCCCGGGGCGCCTGTCCATTGCTGGCCCTGGTGGCGGGTTGGGCGGCCGACCGCTTCGGTGTCCGGCGCACCCTTTCGGTGACCCTGGCGCTCAGCGGGGTCACCACGGCGCTGGTGGGACTGGTCCCCGATCCCTGGCTTGCGGCGGCGGTCTTCATCCAGCCGTCGGTGGCCGTGGGCTTCTTCCCCGCGGGCTTCACCGCGCTCTCGACCATGGGCGACGCACGGACCCGCGGCACGGCCGTATCCCTGGTGGTGCCCATGGCGTTCGTCATCGGCGGCGGGATGATTCCATGGTTCCTGGGCTTGAGCGGCGACCTGGGGGCGTTCGACCTCGGCTTCGTAGGGGTCGGGCTGTTCACGTTCCTCGGCACCGGGGTGGCGCTGCTCTACAGGCCCCGACGCTGATGGTCGCCAGGAGACATCTTGACCTCCCTGTTGCGAAGCATCATGATGTCCGATCATGAACCAGTTCACCGGATACAAGCGCGACGAACCCGCCGCCCAGCCTCCCTACCTTCATCCGGAGTACCGCTCCACGGTGTTGCGGGCACCCAAGCGACCGTTGGTGCCCTTGCCCCACACCCTGTCGGAGATCACCGGCCCCGTGTACGGACACGAGAAGGTCGGACCGTTGGACAACGACCTTACCCGGCAGCATGACGGGGAGCCCCTGGGAGAAAGGATCATCGTCCTCGGCCGAGTCATGGACTCCAGCGGCAAACCCTTGCCGGACGCGCTCATGGAGATCTGGCAGGCCAACTCGGCCGGTCGATACCGGCACGAGATCGACAACCATCCTGCTCCGCTCGATCCGAACTTCAGCGGCGGCGGCCGGTGCACCACCGATGCGGACGGCCGGTACCGTTTCGTGACCATCAAGCCCGCCGCGTACCCGTGGGGCAACGACCCCAACGCGTGGCGTCCCGCGCACATCCACTTCTCGCTCTTCGGCGCCGCGTTCGTCACGCGGCTGGTCACGCAAATGTATTTTCCCGGAGATCCGCTGCTCGCGGGCGACCCGATCTTCAACTCCGTTTCCGACACGGGCGCGAGGGAAAGACTGGTGGCCAGACTCGACCCGGACCACACCGAACCCGAATGGGCCCTGGCTTACGAATTCGACATCGTCCTGCGGGGGCGGGACGCCACTCCCACTCAGAGGTAAAGAGATGACGGCGCAACGAGGAACCACCCCTTCCCAGACCATCGGGCCATTCCATCGCATCATGGTACCGTGGGAAAGCGGCGCCGAACTGGCGGCGCCGAACGACCCCGGCGCCATCCGCATCGAGGGACGGATCCTCGACGGCGCGGGGCAACCGGTGGATGACAGCGTTGTCGAGCTGTGGCAGGCCAACGTCCACGGCCGTTACGCCCATGCCGAGGACATTCGGGAGGTGCCGCTGGTGCCGGGGTTCGAGGGCTTCGGCCGCGCCATCACCGACGGCCGGGGCCGCTTCACCGTCGTCACGGTCAAGCCGGGATGCGTTCCCGGACCCGGCGAGAGCGTCCAGGCGCCGCATATCTCCCTGTCCGTGTTCGCCCGGGGGCTGCTGAAGCATCTGGTGACGCGGATCTATTTCGCGGACGAGGCCGCGGTCAACGAGAAGGACCCGATCCTGCGATCCATCGAGGATGCCGGCCGCCGGGAGACGCTCGTAGCCGTCCGGCGGGAAGTCGAAGGGAGGCTGCCGGTCTACGAGTTCGACATCCACCTTCAGGGACCGCGCGAAACGGTCTTCTTCGACGTCTAGTGGCCGCTCCTCCGGCCTCCTGTGTCACCGCGCGGGCGCGTCACTTCTTCTTGTCCATCGCCGCCCGCTGATCCACGCCGGTCTCGGCGTATCCAGGCTCCACCAGCGCGTTGATGACGTAGCGCCCGCCCTTGCCCACCACCTTTGCGCCGCGTTCCAGCGCGGCGGCCAGGTCCTCGGACGTGGACACCGGCGCCTCGCCGTCGAACCCTTGCGCCTTGCCCATGGCGATGAGGTCCACCGGCGGGTCATCGAGCCGCTGTCCGATCCAGCGGTTCTGCACCGGCCGCTTGCGCATCACCGCCACCCGCTCCTGGTGCATCTCGTCGTTGTAGTAGGAACGGTTGTCGGCGATGACCACCAGTAGCGGCAGATCCATATGGGTGGCGGTCCACAGCGCGTTGCAGCCCATCAGGTAGTCGCCGTCGCCCAGAACCCCCACCACCAGCCGGCCCTTGCCCTTGAGCGCCAGCGCCGTGCCCACCGCGTGGCCGGGTCCACTGCCCACGCCGCCGCCGCCGTCGTTGCCCATGAACGAAAGCGGGCCGCTGAACTCCGCGCCTTCGCCGGGCCAGCCGATGGGCAGACGCGCGAACGTTACGGGCTTGTCACGGGCGAACTCGCGCACGGTCAGCGCCATGTCCATGAGCGTCATGGGGACGCCCTGCCTGGGCCGGGCCTTCCCGGTAGGCGTGCGGATCCAGTGGGTGACGTTCTTCAAACCCGCCGCCGCGGGGCGCTTGCGGCCGAAGCCATCGAGAAGCTGCTCCACGAAGGTATCCGGACACGCCGCCACCGGGACGTCCACCGCCGGAAGCGCCTGATGGTCCATGCTCCACCCGTTGGTGCGATGGGTGTCCATGGAGCAGTGGATGATGATCTTGTCGGGCGGCGACTGGGTCTGCGAGGCCCCCAGGCAGCCCCGGAGAAAGCCCGCCAGGTCCAACCAGTCGAAGCTCAGGATGACATCGGCTTTCCCGACCAGGGCGGTGGCCTGCCTGGAGGGCCGGAGCCCCGGAGGGGCCAGGTGCAACGGGTGCGTGGTGGGGAAGGAAGACGGATCGTTGGAGCTGGTCAGCACCGGTGCGTTCAGGGCTTCGGCCAACTGCACCCGGCGTTCCCAGTCCCGCTTGCTCCGGGAGACACGCCCCATGAGGATCACGGGGAACCTGGCCTTCTTCAGCAGCGCCCGGGCCCGCTTCACCGTGGCCGGCGACGCGTACGGCGGGTCTGCCGGAGCATACCGCGAGGCGTCCGGGATCAGCACATCCTCGGTGAGCGGCTCCTCCTGAAGGCCCACGTCGAGACAAACGTAGACCGGGCCGAACGGCGCGGTCCGCGCCATCTGGTTCGCCCGCAGCACCGACTCCACCGCCGCCTGCGGCGAGGCCGGCTGGTCGTCCCACTTGGTGTAGCCCCGGATGATCGCGCCCTGGTCCTTGGCGGTGTGGATCCAGTCGATCCACGGGCGCCGCTTGTGGGCGTCCACCGGACCGGTGGCGCCGAATATCACCATGGGGGTCCGGTCGCACCAGGCATTGAAGATCGTCATGGTGGCGTGCATCAGCCCCACGTTGGAGTGCAGCGCCACCGCCATGGGCTCATCCGTGGCCTTGGCGTATCCGTCGGCGATGGAAACCGAGTGTTCCTCATGCAGGCAAGTGACCATCTGCGGGTTCTCGTTGCCCAGATAGTTCACCAAGCTGTCGTGGAACCCACGGTAGCTCGCCCCCGGGACCAGCGCGATGTACTTGAGATCCAGCTTGCGGGCGACCGCCGCTACCACGTCGCTGCCCCAACGCATTTTCGGGCTGCCGAGATTCTTGGGTCGATGCTTCCGCGTGGTGCTGTTCATGCGTTTTGCCACTGTGCTTTCCTTTCTGCTTACGGGATGGTTACGGCCTCGTTGCCTTGCGATGGCGCCATCATCGTCCGTCGCGCGCTTCATTGTCAAGGCGCAGCATACGCCCGCCTTGCCGGACGGGATGATCGTGCATGCCGGCATGTTCATCAGAAACGGATGGACGGGCACCGAAGGCGGTTCTCAACGCGAACCCGGAGGAACTACCCGGACAGGCTCCGGCGTGGCGGTTTCCGGAGCTCCTGGCGGTCTGCCAGGCCGGGGGCCAGGCCCTCTTCCCGGAGGAGATTTTTCTGCACTTTGGAGCTGGGGGTCTTCGGCAACTCCCGCCGGTAGTCGAGGTACCGGGGGACCTTGAACGGCGCCAGGTGCTCGGCACAGAACGCCCAAAGCTGCTCCGGCGGCAGATCCTCAGGCGAGGCTCCGTCCGCCGGCACGATGCATGCCTTGACCTCTTCCTGACGGATGGGGTCCGCCACCGCCACCACCGCGCACTCGGCAACAAGCGGATGGGAGGTCAGGACACGTTCCACCTCGGCGGAGGCGATGTTCTCTCCGCTGCGCTTGATCATGTCCTTCTTGCGGTCGACGAAGTACAGGAACCCGTCTTCGTCCAGGTAGCCGAGGTCGCCGGTGTGGAGCCAGCCGTCCCGAAGAGCCGCGCCCGTCGCCTCGGAGTTCTTGTAGTACCCCATCATCACGGCCGGACTCTGCTTGACGATCTCCCCCGGCTCCCCGGGGGCGCAGCTCTCCCCTTCCTCGTTGCAGATGCGCAGCCGGTGCACCTCCGGAGCGATGGCCACGCCGCAACTGCCGAGCTTGCGTCCCGAAGTCTCCAACGGACCGAGAACGCTCAGCAGATCCTCGGTGAGGCTGTACGACGGAATCGCGGCGACGCCGAAGCGGCGCTCGAAATCGAGATGCACTTCCGGAGGCAACAACGCCGTCACCTGTCTCAACGATGTGTCGGCGTCCCCCGGATCCGACGGCAGGTTCAGCAGAATCCGGGGAATCGTCTGCATGATGCTCGATGTGGTCACACCGTGGGTCCGGACCTCACCCCAGAACCCGGAAGCGCTGAACCGCTCCTTGAGCACCACCACCCCGCCCACCGACATCATCGCGATGGTCATGTGGCACAGGGCGTTCACGTGGAACAGCGGCATCACCACCAGCACCCGGTCGTCTTCCGTCCACCCCAATGCCCGGGCCCTGTGGCTCGGGGCGAGGGCGAAGGCGTAGTGCTTCAGCATGACGCCCTTGGGGCGATCGGTGGTGCCGGAAGTGTAGATGATGGACGCCAGGTCCTCGGGCGACGCCGCCGCAGGTTCAGGCCCCCGGCCGGTGGCTCCGATGAACTCGTCCCACGCCATCAAGCCGTTCCCGCTGCCGGCACCGAGCGTGACCACGTGCTCCAGCACGGGACAGCCGCCGCGGATGCCCTCGATCACCGGCATGAAGGCATCGGTGGTCAAAAGGCAATGCGCCTCGGAGTGGGCCAGGAGATACTTCAGCTCGCCGGGCGTCTGCGCCGTGTTGAGGGGAACGAACACACCGCCCGTGCGGGCCATGGCGAATACCGTCCAGAGAAACTCCGGACAGTTGGGGAGCAGTAGTGCAACCTTCTGTCCGGCCCGGAGGGGCAGCGCCGCGAGAGCCCGCGCCACCTTCTCCATCTCCGCGGCGAACCCGGCATAGGTCCAGCGCCGGTCCCCGTGGACGAGACAGGGCGCATCGGGCCGCTTGTCGACCCGGTCCGACAGCAGCTCGTTTATTGTCCCGTAAGCCGTCATCGATGGGCCTGACCATAGATCAAGGCTGTGGTCCTTGCAATCGACCCGTGTTCCTTGACACCTTGCCGCGTACACGGTTTACACGGTTGCATGAATCAACCCTTCGGAGTGGACCATGGATGAATCGTTGCAGACCCTCCGGCGCAAGATCGCGCTGGGCACGCGTATCCTTGCCAGCCAGGGATGCCTGGGCGACATACTGGGGCATCTGTCGGTGCGCGTTCCGGGCACGGACCAGATGTTCATCCGGTGCCTCGGCGACGAGGAGAGGGGTTTGCTCTACACCGACGTGCGCCACGTGCGCCGGGTGGGCTTCGACCGCACGGTGGAGCAGGTGGAAGGGTATCGGGTGCCGCTGGAGCTACCGATCCACGGGGAGCTCTACAAGGTGCGCCCCGAAGCCCGGGCCGTCCTTCACGCCCATCCCTACCACTGTCTCGTGGCCACCATCGCCGGCCTCGCGCTGCGGCCCATCTACGGCTCCTACGACCCCCTGGGCCTCGGCGCCGCCATCCAGGGAATCCCCGTCTATCCCAGATCGGTGCTCATCGACAGCCCGGAGCTGGCCGCGGAACTCATCGCCGCCATGGGCGACCGGGATTGCTGTCTCATGCGCGGGCACGGCCTCACCGTCGTCGGGCCCACGGTTGAAGCCGTGACCCTGCTGGCGCTGCGCCTGGAGATGCTGGCGAAGGTCACCCTGGACGCCGCCCGCGCCGGCGGCGGGACACCGGCGCCGCTTCCCCAGGCGGACCTCGACGCCTTCGCCTTCGTCGTGGAAGGGGGCCTCCAGGCCGCCGTGTCAAAAGTCTACGAGTGGACCTGGAACCACTACGCTCAACGCGTGGCCGATACAGTGGGGTTGCCGGCTGAAGAGTGACGGCGGTCGCTCGTCGGAGTGCGCTCGGGAAGATAACGGAGCCCGCGAGAGGGTGAGCGTCGGTCAGGATTCCGGAGGAACCACCGTCACCTCGTCGGTAATGTCGAACCGCATCAAATCCTCGCCCATGACCAGCTCGCCCGCGTAGCCCGCTTTGGTTCGCTCGATAATCTCCCTGCGCTCGATGCCATAGGAGACCACGTGGGTGAAAGCGGCGACCTTGGGTTTCACCTGGGAGAAGACCGAAGCCGCTTCCTCCGGCGAGGTGTGGTGTCCGATGATGTGCGCCAGCCGCTCGGACCGCTGAAGTTCCTCGGGTGGCGCGGCGGCCACCTCATGCACCAGCAGGTCCACGCCCCGGGCGAACTCGATGAGGTTCTCGCTGTAGCGGGTGTCGCCGGAAAGCACCGCGGACCGGCCCGCGTAGTCGATGCGATAGCCGAACGCCGGCTTGATGGGAGCGTGGTCCACGTCGAAGACGGTGATGCGTAGACCGCCCTCCTCGTAGACCAGGCCCTGCTCCACGTCTTCGGCGATCACTTCGACGCCGCCGGGGTCGAGCCGCTCGTCCACGTCACGGCGCAGGTGGACGTCGAATTCGAAGGCCTCCGCCAGCCTGGACATCATATGGCGGGTCCCCTCCGGCCCCCACACGCGCAACGGCTCGTTGCCGCGACCGAAGATCCACGGGGTCAACCAGAAATCCGGGATGCCGACGATATGATCCGAGTGGAGGTGGGTGAGAAACAGGTACTTCAGCTCGCCCAAGGGAACTCCCGCTTCATCCAGGCGCTGCAGCGTACACCGGCCGCAGTCGAAAACGAACCGCTTGCCGCCGGCCTCCACCAGCGCCGCCGGGCCCGTGCGTCCCGGCTGGGGCTTGGGGCGACCCGTGCCGAGGAGGGTCACCCGAAGCGCGTCCGGTCTTTGCCGAGTACGCCCCACGTTCACGACTTCGCGGCGTCTTCCAGGAGCAACAGGCCCATCCCCGTCAACATGGGAGCATAATAGTTCTGATGCACCAGCCTCACCTCCGGGGACATGGCGCCGCGCATACCCAACCACATGATCATCTCCACCGCCTCGGCGCCTCCCTGCACCATGTACTCATGGTGGGACAGCGTCACCAGTTCCTCCGGCCCGTTCACGATGCGATCCATGAACCGCCGGTCCCACTCCTCGTTGCGGAAGCCGAAACGCTCGCCGTGGAGCTGGTGCGACAACCCGCCGGTGCCGAGCACGGCCACGCGGACGTCCCGCGGATAGCTCTCAACGGCCTTGCGCAGAGCCTGTCCGAGCCTCCACAGCCGACGCGCCGTGGGCAGCGGATGTTGCACCACGTTGACCGCCACCGGCAGCACCTTGATGTCCCACCGGGGCTCGTTGGACCAGAGCAGCGGCAACGGGGTGAGCAGGCCGTGGTCCACCGCCAGCTCCTGGCACACCGTCATGTCGAACTCGCTCTCCCGGATCAGCGACTCGGCCACGTGCCAGGAGAACTCGGGGTCGCCGGGAACGGGCTGTAGCGGGCGCGGTCCCCAGCCCTCATCGCCGGGCGGATAGTTGTCGGCCACGCCCATGGCGAAGGTGGGGTACTTGTCGAAGAAGAAGTCCGTGCCATGGTCGTTGTAGATGAAGATGGCCACGTCGATACGGGCCTCCCGGAGCCATTCCATGGCCGGCCGGTAGCCGTCGAACAGCGGCTTCCACTCGGGTGCTTCCTGCCTGCCCTGATCGAACGCCGCACCCACCGCGGGCACGTGCGACGATCCGATTCCCGCGACGATCTTGCCCATGCTACCTGGCCCCCTGGACCTTTCGTGTGTTCAGGAACTCGTCCAGACTCTGCCCGCGGAACGCCGCCCCGATGTGCTGCAGGCTGTCGCCCGTCACCGAGCCCATCTTGTACATCACGTAGATGTTGGCCCCGCCTTCGCGGGCCAACGCCAGCCAATCCTTCTCGCGTATCTTCCGCTTCTCCCAATCGGAGAGACCGAAGCGGCCCATCAGCGCCTCGGCGTCCTCCTTGAAGGCCGCCCGGTTCTCGGCCTTGTTGAGGGAGAAGAAGAACTTGTTGAGACGATAGCCCCTGCGCGACAGCGCCCCGTCGAACACGTAGGTCCCCTCGATCTTCTGCGCGTCCTGCCGAGACTCGCTCATCACGCTCCCTCCAGCAACAAGATGTTTCGGACAAGTGGAAACCCGAGCATAAAATGATTGGAATACTTGGTCAACTCCGAGAGTCGCCCCCTTTCTTCGGGCAGCCTCCTGGTGTCCAGGGATACATTGGGGGTGACTTGTGAAAACCCGTTGATGCCGTACAAGCGGTCCGTTATACTCCATGATGTCGGAGCGAGGATGTCATAAAACAAGGGACTTCCTGAAGGGACTTCCTGTTGTCCCAGCCAGAGCATCCGGATCCCGGACCGATGGCCATGAGACTTCAAATCGGCGAACGGTGGGCCGAACGCCTCTGCAAGCTCCGGGAATCCGGGATGGGCTATCAGCGAGTCGATGTCCGGCTCAATGACGGCAACAAGGTCGAAGGGGTTCTCGTTTTCAACGCCGAGGAACTGGAGTGGCCTGCCGCATACTCCCCGATCACATCCAACGACATTGCGGAGATTCAACTCGGTCATCGCGGAGAGTGACGCCCTTTAACGCAACGGTTATGGCCGGCATCCACCCTCCAGGCGCTGCCTTTACATTAACCCGTCACCAGGATTCCCTCCGGAGACCTCGAACATGCCGGGACCTCGTTTCGAAGACGTGACCGTGGCCAACGGCGCTGAAGCCTTTCTGGCGCAGATCAACGCCAACCCCGACGTGGACTACATCTTCGCCAACACCGGCACGGACCACGGCCCGATCCTCGAGGCCTTGGCCAAGATGCACCGCAGCGAGTCCAAGGGAGCGGAAATCATCGTTGTGCCCCACGAGCAGGCCGCGGTTTCCATGGCCCACGGATACTACTGCGCTTCGGGCAAGCCGCAGGTGGTGCTCGTGCACACCCTGCCCGGCACCGCCAACGGCCTCGGGGGGCTCATGAACGCCAAGGCGTGCCAGGTGCCGCTGCTGTTCGTGGCGGGCCGGACCCCGGTCACCGAGGGCGAAGTGGCGGGCGGCAAGAGCCGCCACATCCACTGGCGCCAGGAATCCCGGGACCAGGGCGGCATCGTGCGCGAGTTCGTCAAGTGGGACTACGAGAACCGCGCCAACGAGCAACTCGGCGCCATCGTCCCCAGGGCCTTCAAGATCGCCATGGCGGAACCCAGGGGTCCGGTGTACCTGTCGCTGCCGCGGGAGTGGCTGTACGAGTCCATGGAAACCACCCGAGTATCCGCGGACGTGTTCAGGCCACCCACCAAGTATCAGACTCCCGTCGGAGACCTCGATCAGGCGGCCGAGATCCTCATGGGAGCGGCCGACCCTGTTATCGTGACGCGCTACCTCGGGAAAACCCCCGCGGCGGTCCAGCCGCTGGTGGACCTGGCCGACCTGCTGGCGATTCCGGTGGTCCAGCACCCGCAGTCGCCGTACATGAACTTCCCGTCCAGCCATCCGTGCCACGCCGGCCACGACGTCGACGGTCACATCAAACGGGCGGACGTGGTCTTTCTCATCGACATCGACGTGCCGTGGACGCCGGCCACCCGGGACAAGCTCCGGCCCGAGGCCACGGTGTTGCAACTCGAGGTGGACCCGCTCTTCTCCTCCATTCCAGTGTGGGGCTTCCCGGTGGACCACGCCATGACCGGATCGTCCGACGTCACGCTGCCGGTGCTCAACGGCCTGATCCGGCAAGGCCTCGATGGCTCGGACGCTTTGATGAAAGCGGTGGGGGAACGTCGGGCTCGGGTCACCGCCGCGCATGACCGGACGCGGACGGAGCTGGCCGCGCGGATCGAGAAAGTGAAGGACGAGCGGCCCATCCACCCCCTGTGGGTGTCCAGGTGCATCGCCGACGTGGTGGACGAAAAGACCCTCGTCATGGGGGAAGCCGTGACCTCGCCCCTGGGGCCGGTGCTCGGACTGGAGCGGCCCGGATCGTTCTTCGATCAGGCGCCCGCCGGCCATCTGGGATGGGGGATGGGAGCCGCCATCGGCGCCAAGCTGGCGGCACCCGATCACACGGTCATCGCGTGCGAGGGCGACGGCTCCTACATGTTCTGCGTCCCCACCGCCTGCCACTTCACCGCGCAGAAATACCAAGTCCCGTTCCTCACCGTCATCTACAACAACCAGGCATGGAACGCGACGCTCAGCACCGTTCGCGAGCTGTACCCCGACGGCGTCGCCCATCAGTCCCGGAACTTTCCGGGCACGGACCTGACGCCGTCGCCACAGTTCGAGTTGACCGCACGGGCGTGTGGCGCCCATGCGGAGCGCGTGGAGGATCCCGGGGAACTGCCGGCGGCGCTGGAGCGCGGCCTCAAGGCCGTGAAGGAAGAGCGGCGCCAGGCCCTGGTCAACGTCATCTGCCGCAATCCGGCCGGCTGAGCCGGACTCTTGGCCAAAAGTTTGCGGACCCTCCGGTTTCGCGTCTACAATGAAGACGGTGAGGCATCGGGAGTCGAGGGAGATACCGAAGGCAGGATCGGGAACAGGCCCCGCGCCCTTTCGGACAACGGTCTGTCAGGAGAAAAGCCATGATCTGCAGAATATTCTGGGGCAAGCTCCGACTCGGAATGTGGACGGAATACGAGCGGTACTACAACGAGGTGGTGGTTCCGGCCACGGCGAAAATGCCGGGTTTTCGCGGACGCCAACTGCTCCGAAGCTCCGAGAATCCCGACGAAGGGATTTCCCTCACCTTCTGGGAGACGAAACAGGACATGGAGCAATACATCCGGAGCCAGACCCGGGCCGACATCGCCAAGGGAGCGGAGAGCATGTACACCGGCGAGTACTGGGTCAAGGACTTCGAGGTGAAATCGCTTTCGCTCCTGTCGCTGGGCAACGTGTGAGCCGTCTCTGACGAGCGACGCACGCGGCTCCTGGAAAGCGTGGTGGAACATGAAACGCATCGGCCTGATATCGCCCAGCATCCGTGACGAGTTCCTCACGGACTTCTACCGGAGCCTGCGCGAATTCCAGGGTGATATGGGGTCTGCCGCCCGACCATGAAGCTGAACCAGCCAGTGGAAGGGTACGGCAGGCTGCCGACTCGGCTCTAGGCGACGTTCTCCTTGAGCCAACCGTCGAGGGCGTCGATCATGAAGGCATCGCAGCCGGAGTAGAAGTGATTGGCGCCGGGGACGATGATGCAGGTGCCGCGCTCGGGTCCCGCGGACTCGGTGAGCTCCCGCGCGTATTCGCGGAAATAGGCCGCCTCCATCTCTCCTGCCGTCACCAGCAACGGACACCCGAGCTTTGCGGCATGCCGGCGCACGTCGTTGGTCTCGTGGCGGCCGTACTTGCTGACGTAGGTCCTGTAGGTGAAGAGTCCCGTGGCGCCGCTTGCGGGCGCCCGCAAGTATTCCTCCCCCCGACCCTCCGCCACCCGGCCCTCGGCGTTCGCCATGCGTGCCTCGAACTCGGGGTCCTCCACCGCCCGGGCGGCGTAGAACTGCCTGGGCGCGGAACAAGAGATCACGCCGACCACGTCTTCGCGGCGGCGTGTGCCCTGGTAGTAGAGGGACTTGACCGAGCCCAGGCTGTGCCCCACCAGCACGAAGCGCGCGTAGCCCTCCTGCTTCATCCGGTCGATGGCCGCGTCCACGTCCAGCACGCACTCCTCGAAGTTCTCGTAGGTCGCGCCTCGAAAAGCCGTCAGGTCGCCGCCCCGGGCAATCCAGTCATGTCCGCGGCTGTTGATGGAGAAGGCATGGTGGCCGCGTCCCGCCAGCGCCTCGGCAAACACCGGCAGCGGTCCGGTATAGAAATTCATGGCCACGCCGTGGATCATTACCAGCGCCAGGTCGGGTTGCGGTGACGCATCCGCGCGAAACAAAAGCCCGTGCAGTGTCTCCCGGTCCGAGGTCATGAACGAAAGCAACTCGGCGTTCCCTGACATGAACTCTCTCCTGTTTGACCGCGTTGCCCCGAGCGGGGCAGTAGCCCGAACAGGGGCGGGTTCAAAACCCGTCCCTAGCTTTCCTCAGCGGGCCTCGGCGCATATCCTCCGAGCCACCTCGCGATGGCCTCGCCGTCGCGCTCCAGCCACAGCGCGTTGGAACGAATCCGCTCCAACGACTGACGTACCGTGCGTGTGGCGGCGGGCGCCGGATGCGACTCGAAGAAGTCCTCCACTTCCCGGGCCTTCTCCAGGGTGGTGAAGTCCTCGGTGGTGATGGACACGATGCGCGCGATGATGAATCCGCCCTGCCCGTACCGGCGATCGAACTCCGCCCATTTCTCCCGCAGGAAATCCCAGGCCAGATCCCGTCCCAAGGGGTTCATGGCGACGCCGGCCACGGCCAGCGGCGTGTCCTGCCCGCGCACCTCGTCGGACAGCGAGAACCCCAGCGCCCGCAGCAGCAGGTCCGGGTCCGTGCCGCACCCCAACGCCCGCAGGCAGCGATTCTTCTCCTCGTGAAGCTCCGCTTCACGGTAGACCCGGAGCACTGCCTCGTACCCCTCCGCCCCCCTGCTCCGCACCACCTGGGCATACACCGCCGCCCGCAGGTCCGGCGCCACCGGCGTTGCGTCCCGGATCCCCTGATCGAACCGGCGCAGGGCCTCGGCGGCCACGTGGGGGTCGCCGTATCGTCCCAGGAGACCGATCACCATGGGTCGAAGCAGCTTCGTCAGATGGCTTTCCCCGGACCGGGCGTCCCATCCCAGATTCCCGTAAACGGTCTGGTACAGGCTCCTGGCGAAAGCACGGAACGACTCGTGACAGGGCTGGTCGGACAAGAGAATGTCATAGGCCCGGAGATTCTCCGACAGGTCGGCCCACACCGTATAGTCCGTCTCATTGTCATACGCCGGCGCCAGGGCCAGGGGCCGGGCCGCATCCAGATAGCCCGCCCGCGCCAGAGCAAAGGCGTCGTTCTCCAGGCCGAGCCGGTCCGTGGCGGAAGAAAGCTCTCCCGCTTCTACCGCGGCGGCCAGCCGGCCCCACAACTCGGCACTGTAGTTGCTTCGATAAAAACCGGTCTGGTCGGGGTTGACCTTCAACCATCCGCCTCGGCTTCCACCAACGCCGATCCTGGCCCTTTCCTCTTCGACTACACGGAACGTGTCCTCCACCCCTCCCATTCGTATACCCAGGGGAACCGACCACCGGCTCGTGTCGTCCCGTTCCGGAACGCCGCTCAGGAAGAACCGCGTCTGGCGCAGCTCCACCTCCCCCTGCTTCATGTCCACGGACAACAGCGGGTAGCCCGTTTGCTTGGTCCACGTATCCATGATCTGCTTCACCGGCTGTCCGGACTCTTCCGACAGGGCCTGCCAAAGGTCCTCGGTGGTGGCGTTGGCATACTGATGGCGCCCAAGGTAACGCTGCAGACCGCGGCGGAACGGCTCCGCGCCGAGATAGGCAGCCAGCATCCGGATGACCGAGGCGCCCTTGCTGTAGCTGATGCCGTCGAAGATCTCGCTGATCTGCCTGGGGTCCCGCACCTCCACCTCGATGGGGTGCGAGCTCTTGAGCCCGTCCAGCGACAGGGCCCGGCCGAAGTCCGTGAAGACGAACTGCGTCCACATGTCCCACTCCGGGAACAGGTGGTCCACCGCCAGAAATTCGATCCATGACGCGAACCCTTCGTTGAGCCACAGATGGGTCCACCACTCCATGGTGACGAGGTTGCCGAACCACTGGTGCGCCAGCTCGTGGGCGACGATGATGGCCACCCGCTGGCGCGTACCCGCCGAAGACTCCTCCGGGTCCACGAGAATGGCGGTCTCGCGGTAGGTCACCGCGCCCCAGTTCTCCATCGCCCCGGCGGCGAAGTCCGGGATGGCCAGCAGGTCCATCTTGGGCAGC
Organism: Binatia bacterium; assembly: GCA_963422385.1. Classification (GTDB taxonomy): domain Bacteria; phylum Desulfobacterota; class Binatia; order UBA9968; family JAJDTQ01; genus JAJDTQ01. The sequence goes on from OY729432.1 coordinate 3,775,618, forward strand.
GGATAGGCGATGGCGAAGTATTCATGGAAGAACGACAGCGTCCGGGCGGCCACGTCCAGGGCGAACCGGCCCTGCTCCCGCCTGCCCACCGGCGTGTACACCCGCACCGTCACGCCTTCCCCGGTTTGCGTCTCGACGTAGTCGAACTCGCCGACGATGAACGCCAGCAGATACGTGGACATCACCGGGGTCTCGGCGAACCGTACGGTCTTGAGACCGTCGTCTCCCGTCTCGGTCTCACGGGGCGGCATGTTCGAGACCGCCACCCGGTCCTCCGGCACCACCAGCGTCACCTCGAACACGGCTTTCCGCGCCGGTTCGTCCCAGCAAGGGAACGCGCGCCGGGCGTCCGTGGCCTCGAACTGGGTCACGGCCATGATCCGCTCCTCGCCGTCCACACGGTAGACGCTCCGGTAGAACCCATGCATCCTGTCGTTCAGTTGCCCGGTGAACTCGACGGCCAGCCGCGCCGCTCCCGGCTCCAGCGTTTCGCTGAAAATGAACGCGACGGTCTCTTCCTCCTCGTTCGACTCGATGCGCTCGGGCTCACGAGACACCCCGTCCCGCTCCAGCATCACCGAGTGGAGATCCAGCTCCGCCGCGTGCAGCACCACCCGGCGGGTGGCCGACTTCACCTCGACATCCACCGATTCACTGCCGCTGAAGGTAAAATGCTCGAGGTCCGGCTTGAGGGTTATGTCATAACGTTTCGGACATACGTCCGCGGGCAACAGCACCCGTTCCTGTTCGGCCATACCTGGTCTCCATGACAGTCCGGACAATTCCATTGACGGATGACGATTCTCAGACCGGCCAGCCGTGCTGCGACAGGTCGATCAGGTTGCCGTCCGGATCCTGCACACGATACTCCGATTCGCGGTTCGGCGGCCGCTTCCGGACGTCGCCGGCCGCGCCCATCCGGTCCGATACCGGCTTCACGGCCTGAACGTCGTCCACTTCGAAGCCGATGTGGTCGAGGCCGCTGTCGAGCGGATGACCCTCCACCTCCTCTTCCGGACCCTTGGGGATGATGGCCAGGTTGACGTGCCCGTCCGAAAGGTAGGTGGCGGTGCCGATGCCCTTGACGACCTTGAGCCCGAAGACACGGGTGTAATACTCCACCAGCTTCTCCTTGTGGTCCGTGAGGATGGCAATGTGACGGATGCGAGCCATGTCGATCTCCTCCTTGACGCCGCGAGAGAAAGGGGCCCGCGCCCACGGGCGGAACCCGCTACAGATACTTCCCGAAGAAGTCCACGGTCCTCTTCCAGGCGGTCTCGGCCGCCGCCTTGTCGTAGTTGCGGTTGTCGGCATTGGCGAAGCCGTGCCCGGCGTTGGGATAGATGAAGACCATGTGGTCACCCTTCAGGGTCTTGAGCTTCGCCTGGAATTCCCGGACGTTGTCCACCTTGATGCCCCGGTCCTTCTCGCCGAAGTGTCCCAGAATGGTCGCGCGCATCCGGCTGAGATCATCCTTGGGGTTAAAGCGGCCATAGTAGATGACCGACGCCTTGACCCCTATATCGTTCTTGGCCATCTGGTACGACCAGCCGCCGCCGAAGCACCAGCCCACGGACGCGATGCGGGCCGGATCCACCTCCCCCTTGAGCGAGGTCAGGTAGGCCACCGCCTGCTTCAGGTTGGCGAAGGCCGCCTCGGGATCCTTGCGCACGCCTCCGGCCAGCTTGCGGGCCCCGTCTCTGTCCGTCGCGAACTCGCCGTTGTAGAGATCCACCGCCAAGGCCACGTAGCCCAACTCGGCGAACTGCCGCGCGTTCTCCCTGATGTTGTCGTTCAGGCCCCACCACTCGTGGATCAGGATCAGGGCGGCCCGCGCCTTCCTGTCCGCGGGACGGGCCAGGTAACCTTTGACTTTCTCATTACCCTTGTCGTAGGCCACGTGCTCGGTAGCGATCTTCACGGCTTGCGCATGGACCGCGCTCGCCACGACATGACACGCCAAAACCACGAAACATGCCCGGAAAAGATGCTTTTCAAATCTCATGTCACCCTCCAGTTCGAAGATCGGAAAGGCAACCGGTCAACCAGGGTTGACGGGTGGCCAATTCTCGTTTCAGGTTGGCAAACACCGCCTCTTCGAGATCAAATCGGTCTTGAATGATCCGTTCGACCCACGCCTCCATACTCTTCTCACGGTGGAGACGCGCGCTATCGCCCGGCTTCAGTTGAAAATGACTTTCAACCGCCGACCGTTCGTCGGTAGTGTCTCAGTTTGACGCAGGTGTCGATCCAGCCGGGACCGGGGCGGATCAGGAATGAGAGAAGTGGTCCGGTTGCTGACACCCTTCATTCAACGCTCCTCCATTGTATTTCCGATAGAGATAATCCGGCATGAGTCAGCGTGTTTTTCGCAGCGATGTATTGCCTTGTCACGTGCTTCATCCACAGTGTCTCGTTCCCCCACCCATCCGTATCGATGCGTTTTCGCCCTGGGCAAAGGCCTTGTGGCCGGCCTTTCCAGGGTAGGAACGCCATGACCGCCGACCACGGCTGTCGAGGCCCGGAGGGGCGGGCGGTTTGGGCACTGCGGCATCATCCGGAGCCTGTTTCCAGTTCGGGGCGCCGATGGCGTAGGAATGCGTCGATCCGCGGCCGCCGAAGCTGAAGAGAGAATGTCCGTTGCGGGTGTACCAGAGTTTTCCGACCTGTTCGAGGCGCACGGGGGCTCCGTTGCGCGCATATGCGGCCAGTGCCCGGTTGACCAGATCGGGCTTGAACAGACGGTCTGTGGTCGAGTACAGCCACAGCGCGGGCACTGTGGCGCCGTCGCCGAAGTTGCCGAAGGCCTCGACGAAACCCGTCTCGCTGCAGTTGCCCTCCTTCCCCGACCCACCACGACCGCCCGGAGAAGTTGACGATTCCAACGAGATTGGTTGGCGGGTCCATGGCTAGTGCGCTTGCCGCAAAGCCACCTCCGGATTGTCCCGCGACAATCACCGCCGTACCATCAAAGTCCGACTGATTGGATCGAAACCCGAAGGTTACCCTTGACCACACGGACGTCCGCCGCCGGGATGGCCGAAATCCGTTTGCCTCGTAGCTTCGATATCTCCTTGAAGCTTACGTCGGTCCGCTCCCGGGCTATGCCGAGCGTTGCGGTCATAAGCAGAAACGCCCCCATTGCAATTGTCAACTTTCTCACGGGTACCGGTTGTCCTTTCCGAGGGCTGGGAAGGCTTCTTCGGCGGTCGACGCACGATCGCCACCGCAAACGATATTGCCGAAGACGCCGGGATACACCACTTTCGCCACGATGCGGCGCCTTTCCTCCTTGGCCGAGGAGTGCCGCACCACGCAAGCCGCTCGGATACGGCCATTTTTCCGTGGGCGCCGTTGCGCAGGATGGCATTGGGCTTCTTCATGCCAGCGAGCGGCCTCCAGGAACGCCGCGGAAAGCGAGCCGATTCCGGCTCCTGCATCGAGCAGGCGACAACGGCCTTTGCCGTCAGGGAGAGGCTGACCATCAATGATGCTTACTTCCGCCTGGTGGCGCCGAACGCTCCGATCACGCCTCGCTGCTCAAACACGCCGGCGGTCTCAGCGTGCCCGCGCCCATAGAATCCGGCCTGGATGGAGCTCCTACCGGCGCCCTGCCGGTAGGTACCATCTGGGGTGACCGGTATGTCGTCGAACCGAATGGCGCTCACCGTATGCCGAGCCCCCCGGGTGAGGTCCACGATATCCGTGAACGCTGCATCCAGTCGGGCATTCCCTGGACCATCGGCTGTGAAGGTAAGCCGTGCGTCACCCTGCAGAACGTTACCCCTTCCGGCGCTCCGGGGCGTTCCCACCATCAAGCCGTTCCAGGTGGCGTTGATGGCCGCAGGTCTTGAGCGGGTCATGTCGCCTCCCACGACCCCGCCATGGAGAGAAACGCTGACACCCTCGATTCGCCTGGACGAGGTTTGGATGCTGAATGTCGCATGTTCCATCCATGCACCATAAGTTTCCACGTGGACGGTACCGGCAGATTCCACCGCGGTGGTACCGGAAACGAGTAACGTCGTGATGCCGTTGCGGGTCATGACAGGACGAACGCGAAGACCGCTTTCGGAACCAAGGTCTCGCAGGCGGACGGTGGAGCTGGACCCTGTGCGGGGTTCCCGGAACGAGCAACTTGTACCCTGGCAGCTTGCATCCAGGGTACGCGTTCCGATTCGAGGGTCCGAATTATGCACGAGCAGGTCGGTAACCAGGATGCTGTCGGTGCGGCTCGCAATTGCGCCGCCTCGCACCGAGGCTTGGGCGGCCGTTTCGATGGGTGCCGTTCCCCCTGCAAGTTCTCTTGCCCTGACGGAATCGGGGATTGGGGTCGAACTCCCGCCGCCACTGCCTACGCCGCAAGCGGTGAGCAAAATGGTCAGAGCGCCGGCACACACGATCATGGTTGCGTAGCAGGCACGTGCCGTCTTCATGATCATTATCCATCTATGTCGAGATCCGGCGTTGTAGCCGCCGAACCATCTGAGGCGGTGCGCGCCCGAAGGGAGTCGAACCCCTAACCTCCAGATCCGTAGTCTGGCGCTCTATCCAGTTGAGCTACGGGCGCAAAACATGGCGAGAATCGGAAGCAATTAACCATACCGGGGGAGAAACCGCAATTCCTCAACGGCGTACAGCCGACCTCCGAAGCAGAAATCCGGACTCCGGACGTAGCGGGACCCGCCCGCCGCCCAAGCTACATCCGGCAGGTCCACGTAGACGAAAACCTTGCCATCCATCAGTCGTTACCTTCGGGTCGTGCGGTGCAAGCCGTCCTGCCACCCGATGGGCGCCGGCATCGCAAGCCTGGGCTTGCGATATGGCTGGGTGGTGGAAGAAGGTGGCGGAGAGAGAGGGATTCGAACCCTCGGTACCCTTTTGAGGTACACACGCTTAGCAGGCGTGCGCCTTCGACCGCTCGGCCATCTCTCCGATGACATGCGACGCGACCGTGTGTATGACATACACGGCTGGCACGGTCAAACTTGTGGTACCGGAACAGGTATCCCGGCAACCTGTCCTCCCCGGTTTGCTCTTCAGTTCCTTTCATTCCACTTCGCGTTGGACAACGCCGGGATTTGACAGTCCGGGACCGAGCCAGTAACAAATGAGTTTACGGGCCGCGAGCCGGAGCTCCCTTAATGGGACCGCTCGCTGCATGACACCCAGCGACCGGCTCTTGAAACCAGACCCACCATGCCCGAAATCCGAACACGTTTCGCTCCCAGCCCTACCGGCTACCTGCACATCGGCGGCGCGCGCACGGCGCTGTTCAACTACCTGTACGCGCGGCACTGCGGCGGGAAGTTCGTCCTGCGCATCGAGGACACGGACCGCAAGCGGTCGACGCCGGAGGCCATCGACGCGATCCTCCGGAGCATGGAATGGCTGCAACTGGAGTGGGACGAGGGGCCGTTCTACCAGACCGAACGAATGGAGGTCTACAAGGAGCAGCTCCGCGCGCTCCTGAGCGCGGGGGACGCCTATCCATGCGTATGCACGTCTGAAACTCTGGACGCCAAGCGGAAGGCGGCGCTGGAGGCAAAGCGCAAGCCGATGTATGACGGGACCTGCCGGCCGGTGGAACGAGCAACGGTGCCTTTGCCGGAAGGTGTCCCGTTCACCGTCCGGTTCCGCTCGACGGAGAGCGGCTCTACGGTGGTGGACGACAAGGTCAAGGGACGCGTCGAGTTCGACAACACCGAGCTGGACGACCTGATCCTCGCCCGGTCGAACGGCAGTCCGACCTACAACTTCTGCGTCGTCTGCGACGACATCGACATGGGCATCACCTACATCATCCGAGGCGACGACCACTTGTCCAACACCCCGCGGCAGATGCAACTCTACCAGACCCTGGGCTCGGAGCCGCCGGTGTTCGCCCACGTGCCGCTGATCCTGGGAACGGACAAGAAGCGGCTCAGCAAGCGCCACGGCGCGACGTCGGTCATGGCTTACCGGGACATGGGCTACTATCCCGAGGCGCTGAACAACTACCTGGTGCGGCTGGGGTGGTCACACGGCGACCAGGAGATATTCGACAGCCGGGAGTTGGTGGAGAAGTTCGACATCGACGCCGTGGGCAAGTCCTCGGCGGTCTTCAACCCCGAAAAGCTGCTGTGGCTCAACGCCCACTACCTCAAGGACCGGCCGTTGTCCCGGCTGGCGGAGGACGTGCTCCCCTATCTCGCAGCGAAGGGTTACCCGACCTCCGACGACCATCCGTGGCTGGAGAAGATGGTCGAGACTTTGAGGGAACGGGCCAAGTCCCTGGTGGAGTTGGTGGAGATGGCGCACTACTTCCTTGCGGAAACCGTCGAAGTCGACGAGAAGGCGGGACGGAAGCACTTGGTTCCCGAGGCCAAGAACCTGCTTCAGGAGTTGTCGGTCAGGCTGGGGAACCTGGCCGACTTCAACGGAGCCGGCATCGAGCAGGTGTTCGGCGACATCGTCGCGGAAAGGGGCATCAAGCTGGGCAAAGTGGCCCAGCCGGTGCGCGTGGCTCTCACCGGCTCGACCGTGAGCCCCGGCATCTACGAGGTCATCGACGTGCTCGGACGGGACTTGACCCTGGAACGGCTTGCGGCGGGCGTTCGCTACATCGACGCCCACCTGCCAACCCCAAGCTGAGCGACCCGACACCCTGCCGCATCCTGACGCTACTTCTCTCCGGTTCCCGGATACACCTCCGGGACGAATGGTAGGCGAACATCTCGTCCTTGGCCCTGGAGTAATCGATCCAGCGGCGTCGCGGCCCTCGAAAAGCACCACCACCTTGAGCCCCTTGTCCTTGATCCACTCGAGCATGGTCACGAGCTCGACCCGGAGCCGGAGCACCTCCTTCTCGTAGCGCTTGTTGTCGATCTTCCTGTGCCGGTGCGCCGTCTCCTTGCCCGCCCTGTCCTTCCGCTTCTTCGGCTGCTTCTCCGTTTTGTCCATGTTCTTCTCCGGGCTCCTCCTTGACATTCGAGAGGATCTCCGGCGGTGTCCGGTAGGTCAAGCCATGGATCACCCTGCTCGCCAATTGGCTGACACGGCGGTGCCCCCGCGCCGCCACATGCAATGACCCCGTCTTGACCTCGAACCGCCGGACATCATCGCTTCGATGTTGCAAGGAACCCTCAGCGACGTCGCCCGCGGACCCTCTCGTGGTTCAGCACGTAGAGGCCGCTGCCGCAGACCAGCGCCATCCCGGCGTATGTCACCGCGTCCGGCCAGTGGCCGAAGAACAGCACCCCCCAGAACACCGACATGGGCAGCGCCACGTACTCGAACGGCGCCAGCGCCGCGGGCACCGAGATGCGGTATGCTTGGGACATGAGGTAGCTGGCGACTCCGTTGAGGGCGCCGATGCCGATGAACAGCGCGCCGTCCGCGGTTGACGGGACCGTCCAGGCCCGCAGCAAAAACGCAAGGCTGGCGCTGTCGTCGGGGGAGAACCGCCCGTCTCCTGCCACGAGCCCCATGGTGGCGCTCGCGGCGATGAAGCCCGCCTGGGCGTATAAGGAGATGGTGGAGGCGCGCTCGGTGGTCCCCAGGCGGCGGGTCATGATCTGCATGACCGCATAGCAGCAGGCCGCGGCCAAGGGGAACAGCGCCACCAGCCGCAGGGTGCCTTCACCGGGACGAAGCATCAGGATGACGCCCGAGAGGCCGACACACACCGCGGCCCAGCGGCGGAGGCCCACTGCCTCGCGCAGCACGAGCGTCGACAGCGCGGTGATCAGCACCGGCGCGATGAAGAAGATCGACGTGGCCTCGGCGATGCTCATGGCGGCCAAGGCGAGGAAGAAGGTGCTGTTGGCGATGATCAGCAAGGTGGAACGGGCCAGATGCAGGCCGATGCGGCGGGTGCGCCACAGCCGAAAACCGCCTTCGAGACGCATGGCGACCAACGTGACCGCCACCGCGCTGGTCGTGCGCACCAGGACGATCTCATGCAGCGGATAGTCCCCGCTAAGCCACTTGATGGTGGCATCCTGGAGGATGAAGATGCTCACCGCGCCGACGACGCAGGCGACCCCGAGCATGCGATGGTCCATGGCCCCGATTCCCACCACCTTGACGCCTGAGGCGTATTTATTTATCCTTGGAAATCACTGAGGAGTCGGCTAATTGGTAAGCCACCTGACTCTGGATCAGGCGATTGTAGGTTCGAGTCCTACCTCCTCAGCCATGGTCCCATCGTCTAGCGGTTAGGACGCTGGCCTCTCACGCCAGAAACACGGGTTCGAGTCCCGTTGGGATCAATCCCCAACATCCCCTCCGCACGGCGCGCCCGACCGTATCGGTCTCAGCGCAGACGCTTTCCGAGGTAGCTTGAACCGGCATCCCGCTCCGCGGCGGGCCAGGCTTCCTGTTCGATGCCTTCGCCGGTGAACTGCGCGGCAAGGGTCGCGTAGGGTTCGGGCAGGTCCACCGCCACGGCGCCGGCCCAGAGCCCGTCAAGGTCGTAGAACCGTCGCACGGGCTCGTAGAAGACGTGCACGAGGACGTCGGAGAAGTCCATGAGCACCCACTGGCCCCGGGCGATCCCCTCGCTGGAAAGCGGGCGCACGCCGCGGGAGCGGCCGTCCTCCTTGATCCCTTCCGCGATGCTCTGCACGTGACGGTCCGACCGACCCGAGCAGATGATGAAGTAGTCGGAAATGGTGGTGAGCTCGCCGACCTCCAGCAGGGCGAGGTCCTGAGCCTTCTTCTCGAGCGCGAAGCCGCAGAGCAGCAGCGCCTTGTCCCTGGCTTCGAGAGCCTCAGGCACTAGCACTCCGGCGGCTCGTTGTAGAGGTGTTGTTCTTTCACGTAGCGCTGCACTTCCGCAGGGACCAGGTCGCGAATCGATTTCCCCTTTCCAAGCAACTCCCGTATGGCCGAGGCGGACACCGGCAAATCCGTCAAACGCTTGAACAGGATTTCCTTGCCGAACTCGTTTCGGAACCCAAATCGGACCGTGCCGTCGAAGTGAAGCGGATCATAGCAAAACGCCTCCCGCACGACAACGGGGATCTTCTCGTACGGCAACTCGTCGCCGAAACCCGGGCGAGAGGTCACGATGACGTGGGTAAGGGCCAGCAGCTCGCGCCAGTCCTTCCACGAGCCGAGGAGCAGGAAGGCATCGAGCCCGAGGATCCAGTACAAGCCGTCCTTCGCGTCCAGTCCGGCGGCGAAATGGCGCACGGTGTCGATGGAATAGGACACTCCCGTGCGGGTGACCTCCACGTCGGAGACGCCGAGGCCCGGTTTTTCCGCCACCGCCAGCCGCACCATCTCCAGACGGTGATGGGCCGCGGCCCCGGGCCGATTGCTCCGGTGCGGCGGAACGCCGCACGGCACGAAGCGGACCTGGTCCAGCGCAAACGCCTCGCGCACCTCCTCGGCGCTCCTCAGGTGGCCGCAGTGAACCGGGTCGAACGTCCCGCCGAACAGGCCGAGTCTCATGGTATCAATTGCGGACCTGCCCGTCACCGAACACGAAGAATTTGGTGCTGGTGAGCTCTTCCAGTCCCATGGGGCCGAAGGCGTGGATCTTGCTGGTGCTGATGCCGATCTCCGCCCCCAGGCCGAGCTCGCCGCCGTCGTTGAAACGCGTGGACGCGTTGACCAGGACCGCGGACGAATTCACCCGCGCAACGAAGTCCTCGGCCTTGCCGCGGTCCGCGGTCACGATGGTCTCGGTATGGTCCGAGCCGTACTTGCGGATGTGCTCGATGGCCTCGTCCATGTCCGCGACCACCCGCACCGCCAGCACCAGGTCCAGGTATTCCTCGTGCCAGTCCGCCTCGCTCGCCGGCGATACCCCGCTGACCAGCGTCCGGGTCTTCTCGCAGCCGCGCACCTCCACTCCGCTCTCCCTCAGCCTGTCGATGACCCCGGGCAGAAAGCGCGGCGCCACCGCCTCGTGCACCAGCAGGGTCTCCATGGCGTTGCAGACCGACGGACGCTGGACCTTGGCATTGAGAGAGATGCACTCCGCCATTTCCAGGTCCGCGTCGCTGTCCACGTAGACGTGGCACACGCCCTTGTAGTGTTTGACCACGGGCACCAGCGAATTCGCCGCAACGAACCGGATCAGATCCTCGCCGCCCCGGGGTATGATCAGGTCCACGTACTCCTCGAGCTTGAGCAGCTCGTGGATCATCGCCCGATCGGTGGACCCCACCACCTGCACCGCATCCTCGGGCGCCCCCGCCTGGACGCAGGCTTCCCGCAGCACGTCGCCGATGGCCCGATTGGAGAACTTCGCCTCGCTGCCGCCCCTGAGGATGACTGCGTTGCCGGACTTCATGCACAGCGACGCGGCATCCGCGGCGACGTTGGGCCGGGCCTCGTAGATGATGGTAATGACCCCCAGCGGAATACGCATCTTCCCCACCTCGAGGCCGTTGGGGCGCTGCCACTTCCGGGTGACCTGGCGCACCGGATCGGGCAGGGCAACGATGTCCCGTATGCCCGCGGCCATGGCCGCGACCCGTTGGGGATTCAGCGCAAGGCGGTCGATCACCGCCTTGGATAACCCCTTGTCCCCCGCGGAGCCGATGTCCCTGGCATTTTCTGCCAGCAGGAACTCCTGCCGGGCCACGATGCTGTCGGCCATGGCCAGAAGGGCCTGGTTCTTCAAGTCGGTTGAAAGATTGGCCAGGGCCCCGGCCGCTTCCCTGGCCCGCCGACCGATGGCGATGGCTTCTTCGGTTACTGCCATGACGACTCCCATCCTGACGTCGTCAGTGCCATAAGTCTTCCTTCGCTTCCCAGTACTTTCGGACACCATTAAAACGCTCAATCCTGTCTTCTATCTTGCCTATTTCCTTTGGGTAGAACTCCAGCATTGCGTCACACAACTGCAACATCCATTGTTTCCTCGAATATTGCTCGATCACGCGAATGTTGTTGGAGTTCGCGATCTGGATCTGACCCCAGCCAAGCGCGCCGACGGTTAGACACGACCAATCCAGGAACTCACTCGAGTACTGGGTGCACCAATCGCCCAGAAAACCGCCAAACTTCTCAGCGACAAATGCTTCGAGCGCGTCGCCCACCGCTCTCGGGCTCCCGGCCGTGTGCGGCGAAAGGAAGTCCCGGGATGAGTTGACGTAATCTCTGACCGCCAATGCCACCACCTGATGGTGCCCCTCGTAGTAAAAGCCGGACTTCATGAGAACAGCGTTTCCTGGCGTTTGTTCAACTTGTTCTCGGTACGCTGACCAGCCGCCGAGTTTCTTTCCCGGAAGACGCCCTTTTCATGGCCCTGAATAGTCGAGTCCTCTTTGGCGGCGGCGACGCGCTTGTGCGCCCAACACAGGTACCGGGTGTTGATTTCGACCCCACACCAACGTCTTTGCAGCTTTTCCGCTACCACCACGCTCGTGCCACTACCGAGGAAGGGGTCAAACACGAAGCCTCTCTCTTTCGAACTGGCAAGAATCAGCTTCGCAATCAACTTCTCCGGTTTCTGGGTAGGGTGGTCGGTGTTTTCCGGCATGGACCAGAACGGAACCGTGACATCGGTCCAGATATTGGAGGGATAGGTGAGACGGTAGTTGCCATCTCCTTCTTGGGTCCAATCTTTTGGCTGTCCCTCGACCCTGTACGGCGCCAGGACCCGACGTTTCAGCTTTACCGCGTCAACGTCAAAATAATACCGGTCAGACTTTGTGCAGAACCAGATATCCTCCGTGTTGTTCTTCCAATTCATTTTCGCGCCACGCCCCTTCTCCCTTTCCCAGGTAATCCTGTTACGGACGTGGAATCTGGATTCCAGGACCGGCAAGACGAGTGTGGACGTCTTCCAATCGGCACACACGTAAATCGTCGCATCGGACCTCAGCATCGGCTCCAGCAAAACGACGACGCCCTCAAACCATGACCGATATTCGTCCTGTTCCTTCCGTTTGAACAGGTTGCCATCGTAGTTCCTGGAAAGGTTGTACGGTGGATCCAGAATGAGGAGATCGACAAATGCGGAGGGAAGATGCCTCGCCACTTCAAAGATATCTCCCGCCAAGAGCTGCCCCTCGATGTCCGGCAGCACAACTGCCGATTTCACGTGCATAATGTCACGTGACAACGTCCTCACTTCCTCGTCCGTGCATGACAGCGTTCGGTTTCCTGAAGCGCGCTCCCGCATCTGGTTCCTCATATTGTCCCCTTGAGAGCACAACCAGAGCTGACCCATTCGCAGGTCTTGTGCCGTCGACTGGCAGATGTTCTCTTGGACACCAGGCCTTGAACTACAGCAGCACGAGATCGTCCCGGTGGATGATCTCGTCATGGGTCTTGTACCCCAGGATGGCCTCGATCCTGCCTGAATGCGATCCCTTGATCTTCCTGAGATCCCGGGCGTTGTAGTTCACCAGCCCGCGGGCGAACTCGCGGCCGGTATCGTCCACGCAGCGCACGCACTCGCCCGCGCCGAAAGAGCCGCGGATGTCCATCACCCCCGAGGGCAGCAGGCTCTTGCCCTTGACCGTCACCGCCGCGCAAGCCCCGTTGTCCACCATAACCTCTCCTGAGGGATTGAGGTTGTAGAGGATCCAGTGCTTGTGGCTGGTCAGCCGGTTCTCCTCGGGCAGCACCAACGTCCCCGACTCGCGGGTGCCGTCGAACAGCCCGCTCAAGACTTCCCGCTCCCGTCCGTTGGCGATGATGGTGGGGATGCCGGCGCGGCTCGTCTGCTCCGCGGCGCCGAGCTTCGAGAACATGCCGCCCCGGCTCAGCTCCGACGGCTGCATGTCCCGGGTCGCCTTCCTGGCGGCGGCGAGGTCGTCGAGCACGGGTATCAGCCGAGCGTCCTTGCTGGCCTTCGGGTCGCGGTCGAACACCCCGTCCACGTCGCTCAGGATCACCAGCAGATCCATCTCCATGAGGGCGGCCACCAACGCGGAAAGCTGGTCGTTATCGCCGAACTTTATCTCTTCCACCGCCACCGTATCGTTCTCGTTGACGATGGGAATGATGTTCCAGTCCAGCAGCGTCTCGAGGGTGTTCCTGGCGTTGCGGTAGCGCGTGCGATTGGCCAGGTCATCGTGGGTCAACAGCACCTGCGCCACATGCTTCTCGTAGCCGGCGAAGGCGTTCTCGTAGATCGCCATGAGCCGGATCTGGCCGACGGCCGCCAGCGCCTGCTCCTGGGGCAGGTCCTTGGGGCGTCTGTTCAGCCCCAACCGGCTGATGCCCGAGGCGATGGCGCCGGAGCTGACGATGACGAGCTTCTTTCCCTGGTCGTGCAGCGCCGCCATCTCGCGCACCAGGCGTCCGATGCGTCGCGCGTGCACGCTGCGCTCGGAGGACAGGATACGGCTCCCGATCTTCACCACGACCCGTTTCGCCTGGCGAACGTACTTGTGTCGCAGATCAGCCATGAGACTCCATGTCCCCTATGACTTCCCCCGCGGCGCCGAGCGCGTTCCTGTCCGCCAACCCCTCGGCGATCATGACCTTGAGGCGGTCGAGCCCTTCCCCGGTGACTGCGGAGACGGCACAGAAGCGATAGCCACGCGACCGGAAAAAAGTCTCCAACGTCCGCACCGCGGCTCGGTCCGGCAACAGGTCTACCTTGCTGGCCGTCACGATCTGGGGCTTGCGCGACAACTCCTCGTCGAAGAGCGCCAGCTCGCGGTTCACGGTCTCGAAATCCGTCCTCGGGTCCTGCTCTCCGGGCTGGAAGACGTCCAGGACATGGACCAGCAACCCCGTACGGGTCACGTGCTTGAGGAATCGATGCCCCAGTCCCTCGCCGCGATGGGCACCTTCGATGAGCCCCGGAATATCCGCCACCACGAAGCTGCCGTCGCCCTGGCGAACCACGCCCAGGTTCGGCGCCAGCGTGGTGAAGGGATAGTCCGCGATCTTGGGCCGCGCCGCGGAGACAGCCGATATCAAAGTGGACTTGCCGGCGTTGGGCAGCCCGATGAGGCCGACGTCGGCCAGCAGCCGCAACTCCAGGCGAAGCTCCCGCTCCTGCCCGGGAAGACCTGGCTGGGCGAACCGCGGCGTCTGGCGCCTGGAGGTGGCGAAGCGGCTGTTGCCCTTTCCGCCCTTTCCGCCCCAGGCCACGATCACGTCACCCGAAAGCGCCTCGATATCGGCGATGAGCTCTCCGGTGTCCACGTCCCGAATCAGGGTCCCCACCGGCACCCGGATCAACCGATCCTCCCCGTTCCTGCCGTGCTGGTCCTTGCCGCGTCCGTGCTGACCGCGGTTGCCGCGGTAGAGCCGCTGATAGCGCAGGTCCAGCAAGGTCGACAGGTGCGGGTCCGCCACCACCCGGACGTGGCCGCCGTCACCGCCGTCGCCACCGTCAGGACCTCCCTTCGGGATGAACTTCTCGCGACGAAAACTCATGCAACCGCGGCCACCGTCGCCAGCCTTGACCGTGACCTCAACCTCGTCGACGAACTTCATGGTGCGTGGGCTCCTGCCCTCTTTACGCAGCCGCGGTCACTCCACGGCGATGCGGTCACGACAACGAGAGCAAGGAATACGAGGAAGGGATGGGAATGCGGCGAGGCCGCGAGGTTCGAGCCGCCCGGACGGGCGTACCACACGAGAGTGCCTCTCAGGCGGGGACGATGGCAACCCGTTTTCGCGACCGGCCCCAGCGTTGATACTCCACCGTGCCCTCGACCAGGGCGAACAGCGTGAAATCCCGCCCCATGCCGACGTTCTTGCCCGGGTGTATCCTGGTGCCCAACTGGCGGACAAGGATGTTGCCCGCCTTGACGTGCTGTCCGCCGTAGCGCTTGACGCCGCGCCTCTGTCCCTGACTGTCGCGACCGTTGCGCGAGCTTCCACCTGATTTCTTGTGCGCCATCGGTTCTTCCGCCTCACGTTAGTGTAGTTTCCCATGTCAACCGTGGGGAACTCATGGGACGCTACACCAGGATTTCGACGATTCTCAGGGTCGTCTGCATCTGGCGGTGGCCCTGTTTCCGCTTGTAGCCCTTCCGCCGCTTCTTCTTGAAGACGATGATCTTCTTGTCGCGCCCCTGTTCCACGATCTCCGCGGTGACTTGGGCCTGCTCCACCATGGGGGTGCCGACCCGGGCCTGCTCTTCTCCGCCGCCGCTGACCAGCAGCACCTCGTCAAGGGTCACCGTGGCGCCGACTTCTCCGCCCAGGCGCTCCACGTCCACCAACTCTCCCTCGGTCACCCGATACTGCTTTCCGCCCGTCTTCACAACTGCATAACGTCCCATGGTTGCATGACTTTGTAATGGAGAAGGCCGCCATTGTCAAACGCTCACGCAGAGGTCCGGCCCGAAACCGTACACGGGCGGGGCTGAAACCCGCCCATGCCCCTCACGCCCTTACGTCCAGCAAACGCAATTCCATCGAACAGGTGCCCTGCCATTCGTTCTCCCGGAGTCGGTATACGATGTCCACGTTGTCCTCCACCCGGACGGGGAGCTTCTCGGGGGGGCCGAAGGCCACCGCCGTCACGGTGTGGTCGTTGTGCCTCAGCCGGAAACGTGAGACCCTGTTGAAGTCCCGGCGCTCACACACCTCCACGCCACGGGTCTGGAACACCGGTTCGGGATTGCCGACCCCGAAGGGACACAGAAGCCGCATCTGCCGCACCAGATCGAGGCTCAACTGCCGGAAGTCCACCTCGGCGTCGACGTCGAGGTAGGGCAGGAGGTCTTCCTCGCTGAGCGACTCCCTGGCCACCTCGTCGAAACGGTCGGCAAAGGACTCGAAGTTTTCCTCCCGAATGCTCAGCCCTCCGGCGTACTCGTGGCCGCCGAAGCGCTCCAGCAGATCCGCGCACCGCCTCATGCCCTGCACCATGTGAAAACCGCGGATGCTTCGCCCGGAGCCTTTGCCTTCGCCACCGTCGAGCCCGATGACGACGGTGGGGCGGTGAAAACGTTCCACGATACGGGAGGCCACGATGCCGAGCACTCCGGGATGCCAACCCTGGCGGCCCACCACGATGGACCGGCGCTCGTGGAGCCGCCCTTGCCCGATCTGCGAAAGCGCATCTTCCAGCACCCGGGCCTCGGTCTCCCTTCGCTCCCGGTTGTGCGTGTCCAGCGCCCGGGCGATCTCGTCCGCGGTCTCCCGAGACTCCGTGGTCAGCATCTCCACCACCTTGACCGCGGCATCCATGCGGCCAGCGGCATTGATCCGGGGTCCGAGTTGAAAGGCCACCGTGCCGGCGTCCACCGCGCCTGCGGGCACCCCCACGACCTCCCGCAGGGCCACGATGCCCGGACGCGTGGAACTCCCCAGCTCCACCAGGCCGCGGCGCGTCAACACACGGTTGGTCCCTCGGAGCGGCACCATGTCGGCGATGGTGCCCAAGGTCACGATGTCCAGGTGGCGCCGGATGTCGGGCACGCCGCCGGACTCGAACCACCCGGACTCCCGCAGATTGGCCCGCAGCCCGATGACGAGATAGAAGGCCAATCCGGCGGCGCAGAGGCCCTTGTCCGGAAAGGCGCAGTCGGGTCTCTGGGGATTGATGACGGCCGACGCCTCGTCGGGCAGCCGCTCCGGCAACTGGTGATGGTCGACGATGACCACGTCCATGCCCAGCGTGCGGGCGAACGCCACCTCGTCGGCATTGGAGATGCCGCAGTCCACGGTGATGACGAGGGTCACGTCACGGGAGTGGAGATGCTCGATCCCCTGCCGGCTCATGCCGTAGCCCTCGTCGATCCGGTGCGGAATGTAGAACATCGGCTCACGGCCGATCTCGCGCAGGAACGACACCAGGACGGCGGCGCCGGTGGTGCCGTCCACGTCGTAGTCGCCCCAGACGCAGACCCCCTCGCCGTCGCGCAACGCGCGGCAGATGCGCCGCACGGCGTCGTCCATCCCCGCCAGCAGGTGGGGCGGCGGCAGGTCCGTCCTCAGGCTGGAGGAAAGAAAGCAGCGGGCCGAATCCGCGTCCGCAAAACCACGTTGCACCAGAATCCGGGCGAGCAGGGGCGGAAGCTTGAGATCCCGGGACAGGCGGGCCGCCGTGGCGTCGTCGGCCTCCTTGAGGAGCCAGCGCTTGGGAGCGTCTTTCAACTTGACCGTTGCCTAGTGTCGTGTCCGGCCTCTTTCGAACAGGAGGATCGTCGGGGTGGCCACGAAGATGGTGGAGTAGAGCCCGGAGAGGAAGCCGACGAAGAGCGTGAAGGCAAAGGGCCGGATCACGCCGCCACCCAGGACCAGCAGCGCCGTCAACACCAGCAGCGTCGTCACCGTGGTCAGGATCGTCCGGCCCAGGGTTTCGTTGATACTGGTATTGATGATCTTTTCCATGGAATCGCGGCGGTGCTTGCGCATGTTTTCGCGGATACGGTCGCAGATCACCACGGTATCGTTGACCGAGTACCCGGCGATGGTCAGGATCGCGGCCACGATGGGAAGATCGAGTTCGTAGTTGGCCACCACCAGCGCCCCCACCGTTATCAGCACGTCGTGGACGAGCGCGACAATGGCGCCCAGTCCGAAGCGCAACTCGAACCGGAGCCAGATGTACGCACCCATCATGATGGTGGCGAAGATGACCGACAGGATACCCCTGCGACGGAGGTCGTCGCCTACCTTGGGGCCCACCGATTCCACCCGCAGCACTTCGTAGGAGCCTTGGCCGAACGCCTGGTCGAGAACGTTCCGGATGTCCTTGCCGACGGTGCCGATCCGGGTGGCGGACTTCTCCATGCGGATCAGATACTCACCCGCATCGCCGCCGCCGAAGTCCTGAACCACACCGCCCAGCGGTGACTGCGCCAGGGCGCCGCGCAGTTGCCCGATGGTCACCGTGTCCGCGAACTTCACGTGCACCATGGTGCCGCCTTCGAAATCGACGCCAAGGTTCGGGCCCTTGGTGAACAGCAGCAGCAGCACGCCGACGATGAGCACCGACGACAGCACAAAGCCCCATCGACGATAGCTCAAGAAAGGTATCCGGGTTCCCGGCTTGATGATTTCCATAGTCTTCGTAGTTTAGACGGAGAGCCGGGCCAGGTTCCGCCTGACCAAGCGATAGTCATAGTAGATGCGTGTCCCGTACACCGCGGAAATCACCGTCGTCAGGATACCGACGCACAGGGTCACGGCGAAGCCGCGCACCGGGCCGGTACCGAACTGAAACAGGATGACACCCGCCAGAAAAGTGGTCAGGTTCGAGTCGAGGATGGCCGGAATGGCGCGCTCGTAGCCCGTGTCGACGGCCGAACGCGGCGATTTCCCGTTCCGCACCTCCTCGCGGATCCGTTCGTTGATCAGCACGTTGGCATCCACGGCCATGCCCATGGTCAGAATGATCCCGGCGATACCGGGCAGGGTGAGCACGGCCTCGAAGCCCGCGAGGATCGCCATCATGAAGAAGATGTTCAGAACCAGAGCGACGTCGGCCAACAGGCCCGCGCCGCGGTAGTACGCCACCATGAAGACGAGCACGAGAATGCTTCCGAAGATGAAGGAAAAGATTCCCTTCTCGACCGAGTCGCGTCCCAGGGACGGCCCGACGGTGCGCTCCTCGAGAATCGTTACCGGCGCGGGCAACGCACCGGCCCGGAGCACGATGGCCAGGTCCCGGGCCTCCTGAAAGTCGAAGTTGCCGGTAATGGAGGCCACGCCTCCCGAGATTCGCTCGCGGATCTGCGGCGCGGAATAGACCCGGCCGTCCAGGACGATGGCCAGAAGTCGCCCGACGTTCTCCGCGGTGAGGCGGTCGAAGGCGGTGCTGCCCACGGAGTTCAGCGCCAGCTCGACGTAAAGCCCCTCCAGTTGGTCGCCCCGGCGGACGTTGGCGTCGGCGATGGCGTCGCCGGTCATCAACGTCCGCGCTTCCAGCAGATAGGGGATCTTCTCGCCGCGCACCCGGCCCGAAGCCGTGCCCTCGTAACCGTACAGGACTTCGCGGCCCGGCGGCGGACCGGCACGCACCGCCTGCTCCACGTCTCCACGCTCGTCCACCAGCTTGAACTCCAGCAGCGCGGTCTTGCCGATGAGCGCCTTGGCCCGCTCCGGATCCTGGATTCCGGGCAGTTGGACGAGTATGTCCTGCTGTCCCTGGCGCTGGATGGTGGGTTCCGTGACGCCGAACTGATCGATACGATTGCGGATGGTCTCCAGCGTCTGGTCCACCGCGAAGTTGCGGATATTGTCGAGCTCCCGGGGGGCGAAGGCCGCCCGCAACTCGGCGCCTCCGGCGCCGGAGGCGGACGCCTCCAGTTGCGGGAATTCTGTGGACAGGAGATCCCGAATGCGCTCCATATTATCCGTGGAAGCCGCGATGACGAGATCCCCCGTACCGCTGATATCGAGCCCATTGAAGGCGATGTCGCGCTCGCGCAGCTCGTCTCGGAGGACGCTGCGTACCCTGCGCATGCGGTTCTCCACCGCTTTCTCCACCTCCACCTCCAGCACCAGGTGCGACCCGCCTTGAAGATCCAGGCCGAGACGGATGCCGTTCTCGGGCAGGAACCACAAGCCGGGGACGAAGCCGGGCGCGAGGTAGATCACCGCGGCCGCCAGGCAAACCAACAGCAGGACCAGGCGAATGACTAGGCTTTGACGCATGCTCGTTTCCCGAACCGGAGCGCGTGGAAGCCGCCGAAAGTGCCCCGACGACTCTACTTGCCCTTGACTTCCCTGGCCCCGGTTGTCTTTTCCCCTCTGAAGAGCTGGGCAATATGGCTCCGGCTCACTCTGATTCTCACGTTGGACGCCACTTCCAGGGTCACCTCGGTCTCCGTGAGCGCCTGCACCTTGCCGAACACGCCGCCCGTGGTCATGACATCGTCATTGCGCTTGAGTTGCGCCAACATGCTCCGGTGCTCCCTGGCCTTGCGCTGCTGCGGTCGAATCAAGAGAAAGTAGAAGACCGCGAAAATCAGCACCAGCGGCAGCATGCTGATGAAGGTACTGGGGCCGCCTCCGGCCTGCGCATAGGCTACGTCCCACATGTTTCCCTCCGATACTCCAATGTCAGTGTCATTGACTTCCCGCACCTGCCGCGGGTCGTATGCCGCGTAGTCTCAACCGGCCGCCTCGCGGAGCTCCCGGATCCCGCCGGCGACGCTCTCCAAACTCAACCGGTCCCGAATGGCCTCGCGCAGTTCCGTCATCAACCGCTGATAATAGCAGACGTTGTGCAGCGTGTTCAGATAGGCCGCCAGGATTTCGCCGGCCATGTAGAGGTGGCGAAGATAGGCGCGCGAAAAATGCCGGCAACCGTAGCATGGGCAGCCTCCGTCCACCGGGCGAGGATCCCGGGCAAAGGCTGCGTTCTTGATGCTGAGCTTCCCGGTGGCAGTGTATAACGTACCGTTCCTGGCATTCCTGGTCGGCAGAACGCAATCGAACAGATCATAGCCGGACCGGACCCCATGAATCAAGTCTTCGGGCTTTCCCAGACCCATGAGGTAACGCGGACGATCTTCGGGCATCAACCCGGCGGTGAAGGCGCCCATCTCCGCCAGCAACGCCGGCCCCTCACCGACCCCCAGGCCGCCGGCGGCGAAGCCGTCGAAGGGAAGATCCGCCAACGTGGCCGCGCACGCCTCGCGCAGATCCTTGAACACACCCCCTTGTACGATCCCGAACAGCGCGCAGTCGCGGTTCCGGGGCGCCTCCAGGGAACGGCGCGCCCAGCGGACGGTACGGTCCGTGGATGCCTTGACGTAGTCACGGCTCGACGGATACGGAATGCACTCGTCCAGCACCATGGCCACGTCCACGCCCAGCGCCTGCTGGATGCCCACCACTTTCTCGGGGCTCAGGAAATGGGATGAGCCGTCCAGATGGGAACGGAAGGAAACCCCATCCTCGGTAATCTTGCGCATGGCAGCGAGGCTCAGCACCTGGTAGCCGCCGCTGTCGGTGAGAATCGGCCGCTCCCATCCCATGAAGACGTGCAAGCCGCCGAGGTCGCGAATGACATCTTCTCCGGGGCGCAGGTACAGATGGTAGGTGTTGCAGAGAACGATCCGGACCGAGACATCATGGAGATCCCGGGGCGAGAGCGCCTTCACCGCGCCCCGGGTTCCCACCGGCATGAACGCGGGCGTCTCCACGACGCCGTGAGCCGTCTCCAGCCGGCCGGTTCTCGCCCGGCTCCGCGGGTCGTTGTCGGTAACCGTGAATTTCATGGTGACGAGGTCCTTTGCCCGGCGCTTGGGCGGGTGCTTGAAGAACGATCCGTCCCTACAGGATCAGCATGGCGTCGCCATAGCTGTAGAATCGGTAGCCTTCCTCGATGGCCTCGGCATAGGCACGGCGCACCAGATCCATGCCTGCCAGCGCCGCCACCATGGCCAGGGGCGTCGAGCGCGGCAGATGAAAGTTGGTGACGAGAGCATCGATGCCGCCAAACCGGTAGCCCTTGGTGATGAACAGGCGCGTGATACCGGAATCGGCCGCCACCTTGCCCTTGCGCCGGACGATGCTCTCCAGCGTACGCGTGCTGGTGGACCCCACCGCCACCACTCGTCCGCCTTCCGCCCTGGCCCGGCGGATTCGCCGGGCCGCCGCCTCGGTCAACGTGTACCATTCGCCGTCCATGCGGTGATTCTCCACCAACCGTTCCCGCACCGGCCGGAAGGTCCCCAGGCCGACGTGCAAGGTCACGTACACGCCGTCCACACCGCGCGCGGCCAGCTCGTCCAGCAACGGCCGGGTGAAATGGAGGCCCGCGGTGGGAGCGGCCACCGAACCCGGCATCGAGGCGTAGACCGTCTGGTAGCCGTCGCGGTCGCTTTCCTCCACCTGCCGCACCCGTTGGATATAGTGGGGCAACGGCGGCGCCCCGAGCGTGTCCAGCACTTCACGGAAACGGTCCGGAGGCTCGAACCGAAGGCCGTAGCGGCCCGAACCGAGATCCCCCAGCACCGTCGCCTTCACCCCCATCGAAAACACGATGCGTCCGCCCGGCCGCGGCTTCTTGGAGGCGTCCACCAGCGTGAGCCACAGTCCCTGCTGCACGTCGAAGGGCTCCACCAGCAACACCGTCGCCCTGCCGCCGCTTTCCTTGCGCCCTTCGAGACGCGCCGGGATCACCCTGGAGTTGTTGAGCACCAACAGGTCTCCCTGCGAAAGGAACTCCCCCAGGGAGGCAAAGCGAGAATGGGTGATGGTCCCCGACCGGCGTTCCACCACCATGAGACGAGCCGACACGCGGTCTTCCGCCGGGTATGCGGAGATCAGCGAGTCAGGAAGGTCGTAGGCCAGTTCTTCCAGCAGCATGACGGATGACCGGCATCGGCACGGCATCACCCCGGCCGTCGCCGGTCAATGGGTGCGGGTCAGGCGTCGTTCCCCTCCGCCTTCTTCAAGAAGGGAGTCAGCAGGTCCACCGGAATGGGAAAGATCATCGTGGAGTTCTTGTCGCCGGCCACTTCCTGGAGACTCTGCAGGAAGCGGAGCTGCATGGCCATGGGCTCCTTGGCGATGACCGTGGCGGCTTCCTGCAGCTTCTGGGAAGCCTGAAACTCGCCGTCGGCGAGGATGATCTTCGCGCGCCGCTCGCGCTCCGCCTCGGCTTGCCGGGCCATGGCGCGCTGCATCTCCTCCGGCAGATCGATGTGCTTGAGCTCGGTCAGCACCACCTTGATACCCCAGGGGTCGGTCTGCACGTCGAGAATCTTCTGGATGTCGGTATTGATGCGCTCCCGCTCCGACAGGAGCTGGTCGAGCTCCGCCTGTCCGCAAATGCTCCTCAACGTCACCTGGGCCAGTTGCGAGGTGGCGAACAGGTAATCGGCCACCTCCCGGATGGCCCGGTTGGGATCGAGGACCCGGAAATAGAGCACGGCATTGACCTTCACCGACACGTTGTCCCGAGTGATGACGTCCTGTGAGGGAACGTCCATGGTAACGGTCCGGAGCTCCACCCGCTCGATCTTTTCGATGAAGGGTATCACGTAGATGATTCCCGGGCCGCGGGAGTTCACCATGCGGCCCAGGCGGAAGATCACGCCGCGTTCGTATTCCTTGAGGATCTTGATGCCGCTGACGGCCAACCCGAGGACAATGATCAGCACGATGGCAAGGGGTCCGATTTCGAGCATGTGTTTCTCCTGTGCGGCCGAGGCTGACCTGTCGAACCAGTGAACGGTCAAATCTCCGCAGCGCGTCTGACCTTGAGTATCATCCCGTCGTGTCCGACGACCTCGATCCGGTCGCCCGCTTCCAGCCGCTCCGCTCCCACCGCATTCCACACCTCGCCGTGGACGAAGATCTTGCCCATCGGGTCCAGACGCTCCCGCACCTCGCCGACCTCGCCGATGAGACCCTCGTACCCCAGGGTCGCTTTCCGTCGTTGCGACTTGACCACGAGAAAGGTCACGACCAACACGAAGGCGCTCAGGGTGCCCACCGCCGCCACGACGATGGACCCGTCCACCGACAGGTCCGAACCCTCCACGTCGAACAGCAGCAGCGAGCCGATGCCGAGAGACACGACTCCGCTGATACCGAGAAGCCCGAAACTCGGCAGGAACGCCTCGGCCACCAGAAGACACATCCCGAGCACAATCAGCAAAAGCCCGGCGTAGTTGACCGGCAGCACCTGGAAGGACGCCAGCGCCAGCAACAGCGCGATGCCGCCGGCGATGCCCGGGAAAAGCGCCCCGGGATTGGAAAACTCCATGTACAGGCCCAGGATGCCGGCCATCATCAGCAAGTAGGCGATGTTGGGATGGGCCAGAATATTGATGAACTTCTGCTTCAGCCCCATCTCGATGCGCAGGATGGACACACCGTTGAAGTCGAGCGTGCTCTTGACCCCGCCCACGTCCACCTCGCGCCCGTTGGCCTGCTTGAGGAGATCGCTCACGTCCACCGCGACGAGGTCGATGACACGCTTCTCCAGGGCCTGCTGGTCGGTGATGGAGATGCTCCGGCGCACCGCCTGGATGGCGAATTCCGTGTTGCGGCCGCGCCGCTGTGCGATGGTCTCGCTGAACGAGGCCGTGAAGTTCTCGAGCTTCTCGCCCATGACGCCCTTGACTTCCTGACCTCCGCCCGCCACCGGATGGGCCGCCCCGATGTTGGTTCCCGGCGCCATCGCGGCGACGTTGGCCGCCATGGTGATGAAGACCCCGGCCGAGCCCGCTCCCGCCCCGCTGGGCGCCACGTAGACGATGATCGGCAACGGCGCGCTCAGCATCTCCTTGACGATGGAGCGGGTCGAGGACAAGAGCCCTCCCGGCGTGTCGAGCTGGATGATCAGGGCGCGGGCGTTACCTGCGCGGGCCCGCTGAATGCTTTCACGGATATAGTCGTTGACGGCCGGGTTGATGCCGCCGTCGATGACGATGAGGTTGACGTGGGAGCCGGCGGCGGACGGTTGGACCGATCCGCCGGCGCTGAAGGCCCCCCACACGATACAGAAGAGCAACAGCACCCAACACGGCCAGGCGCCTGGTCCCAGCGGACTACGCGTCATCCAACCACCGTTCCGAGCTCCCGCAGGACGCTCTTGATGTCTTCCCAGACGAGCCTTTTGTCTCCCGGATTCCGCAGCAGATAGGCCGGATGAAAAGTCGGCATCAGCCGAATGCCGTGGTAGTCGTGCCATTGCCCGCGCAGGCGGGAAATCGGCGCCGCGGAACGCACCAGCGTCTGCGCCGCGAACTTCCCCAACGCGACAATCACCCTGGGCTTCACCAGCTCGATCTGCCGGACGAGAAACGGCTCGCACGACGCGACTTCGTCCGGCTCCGGGTCGCGGTTCTGCGGGGGACGGCATTTCACCACGTTGGCGATGTAGACGTCGTCGCGCCGCAGCTTCATTCCCTTGGTGATGATGTCGGTGAGCAACTGTCCGGCGCGTCCCACGAAAGGCTCTCCCCGAAGGTCTTCATCCCTTCCCGGCCCCTCTCCGACGAACAGAACGTCGGCGTCGGGATTGCCCACCCCGTAGACGATATTCGTGCGCCCCTGCCAAAGCCGGCAGCGGCGGCATTCGCCCAGAACCTCTCGAAGCTGTCCGATGTTCACGGCCACCCCGGTCCCATCGTTGCCGGCAGCCCTCGTCGCATCCGGGGCATCAGCGGCCGCGGCGCGGGCGGGCAGCACCTGAATCCCGGCGGCCCGATGCTGCTCCAGGCAACTCCTGAGGGACGCGGCCGCTACCGCCAAACGCTGCCGTGGATCGAGCTTGTTCATGTGGGTGACGCAAAAGCCGGTTCTGATTCTGTTTACGACAATACCGGTGGCATGGCAATCATCCATCCAGAGCCGGTTCGGGGTCAGGCGCCGCGGCGGTGGGGGTGTTTCCTGTACTGGAGAAACCAGTCGTAGATGCGGTTGGCCACGCTATCTTTGCTCATCGTCGGCAGTGGCGTGACCGTGCCGTCCCGGTCCAGCAGCGTGACGGCATTGGTATCCACGTCGAAACCACTGCCCTCCTGCGTGACGTCGTTGGCCACCAGCAAATCGAGGTTCTTCCGGTGCAGCTTTTTCCGCGCGTTCTCCAGCAACGATTCGGTTTCCGCGGCAAACCCCACCACGATCCGGTGCTGTTTCCGGGCCCCCAGTTCCGCCACGATGTCGGGGTTGGGGACAAACTCGAGCCGGAGGCTGTCCTCGCTCCGCTTCATCTTGTTGCCGGACGCGGAACGGGGCCGGTAGTCCGCCACCGCCGCCGCCATGAAGACCGCCGTGGCCGCGTCGAATTCCGCCAGCACCGCCCCGCGCATCTCCTCGGCCGTGACCACGGGCACCGTCTTCACGCCTTCGGGCGCGGCCAATGCCGTCGGACCGCTCACCAGCGTCACCCGGGCGCCACGCCGGGCGGCCGCCCTGGCCAGAGCGTAACCCATCTTCCCCGAGGAACGGTTGGAGATGAAACGCACCGGGTCCAGCGGTTCGCGGCTCGGCCCGGCGGTGACGACGATGTTCTCGCCCGCGAGATCCCCGGGCCTGAGCAGCCGGCGGATTTCCTCGACGATGGCCGGTGGTTCCGGCAGACGGCCCTTGCCCTCGTAGCCACAGGCCAGATAGCCGGCGGCCGCCTCCATGACGTGGTAGCCCGCGCTCCTCAACTTCGCCAGGTTCGCCTGTACCATGGGGTGAGCCAGCATGTGCACGTTCATGGACGGGACCACCAGCAACGGCGCTTGCGTCGCCAGCGCCACGGTGGTGAGAAGGTCGTCGGCAATTCCCGCGGCCAGCTTGGCAACGACGTTGGCCGTGGCCGGTGCGATCACCAGCAGGTCGGCGCTGTCCGCGAGGTTGACGTGGCCGATCTCGGACTCTTGGGTCAGGCTGAACAGATCGGTGCCGACGGGCGCACCCGAGAGGGTTTGAAAGCTCAGCGGCCTGACGAACTCGGTGGCTTCCCGGGTCATCACCACCCGTACGGCGCAAGAGTCCTGCACCAGAAGCCTCACCAGCTCCAACGCCTTGTAGCAGGCAATTCCTCCGGTCACGCCCAGGACCACGTTGGGATTTTCCACGGACCCGCTCTCCTTGGATTTGCGGACAGAACGCCAAGCCAAGATATCCCACCCATGGAAGGTTTTCAAACCCTTGATTTCAAAGGACCGTAGTGGTATCTCGGCGGAACTTTCACCGCTTCGACGCCCATGCGAATCACCTTACGGCTCCCGCTCCTGTTCCTGCTGCTCCATCTGAGCTTGCTCCAACCGGTTCATTCGCAGGTGGATCCGGACGGGAGCGCCCCCGGAGGACCGACCGTTGCCGGAGGAACGGTTGACGGCTCGTCCCGCTTCGATGAGTTGTCCACCCGGGATCGGCACTACGACCCGTTGGAGCGTTTCAACGACGACATCTTCGAGTTCAACCTCGGTTTCGACAGGATGGTGCTGAAACCCGTGGCCCAGACCTATGCAACGGTCGTCCCCACGTCGGTCCAAACGGGGATACGCAATGCCGTCGGCAACCTCGACGTCGTCCGGAAGGTGGTCAACAACGTTCTTCAGGGGAAACCCGTGACCGCCAGCCGCGAACTGGTCCGTTTCCTGCTCAACAGCACCGTCGGCATCGCGGGAATTTTTGACATGGCCCACAAGCTCGGGCTGGAGCCCGGCAATCAGGACATGGGGATCACGCTGGGTCTCTACGGCTTCAGCCACGGCGCCTACCTGGTGCTGCCGCTGCTGCCGCCAACCACCGTAAGGGACGGCTTGGGAAAGGTGGCCGACTTCTTGATGAATCCCTTGGGGTATTTTACGCCCTACTATGTCCCCGTGGCCGTCAGGGTCGCCGGCACGGTCAACAGCCGCGCCCTGAACATGAGAACCTACGAGCAGTTGGAACTGAGCATCGACCCCTATGGGGCGGCGCGGAACGCCTATCTGCAAATCCGGCAGCAGCAGTTCAAGGCGGCCGTGGCCGCGGGATTGTAGATTG
This sequence comes from Binatia bacterium, assembly GCA_963422385.1. Classification (GTDB taxonomy): domain Bacteria; phylum Desulfobacterota; class Binatia; order UBA9968; family JAJDTQ01; genus JAJDTQ01. The sequence goes on from OY729432.1 coordinate 3,802,936, forward strand.
CAGTTTCCCGGGGCGTCTCGCGGTGGCGGATGCCCCCCATCGACGCGATCATGACCAAGCCTTCACTCCTTTCCGGCAGGAAGATCGACCCGAAGCCCATCGATGACAAGACCACGGTCGTGGATCTCATCGACGACAACTTCGTCTCCTACAACAGCGGCCGCCTCCGGGAAGCGTGTCAGCTCTTCACCGGGAAGATCCTCGCCAATGACGTCACCGTGGGACTGAGCATCACGGGCGCCCTCACTCCGGCCGGGCTCGGTATGACCGCGTTCGTTCCGCTCATCGAGAACGGTTTCGTGGACTGGATCGTCAGCACCGGCGCGAATCTCTATCACGACACCCATTTCGCCATCGGTCTGTCCATGCACCGGGGCACATTCGACGCCGACGACGTCGACCTGCGGGAACAGGGCGTCGTACGCATCTATGACATTTTCTTCGATTACGACGTGCTCATCTCCACCGACGACTTCTTTCGCGAGATCCTGAAGGCCCCCGAGTTCCAGAAGGAGATGGGCACGGCGGAGATGCACTACCGCGTGGGCCGCTATCTCGACGAGAGAGAGAAGATCCTCGGGCTCGAAAGGCGCTCGCTGCTTGCAGCCGCCTACCGCAGCGCCGTGCCGGTGTACACGTCCTCGCCCGGAGACAGCTCCATCGGCATGAACGTGGCGGCCCTGGCGTTGAAAGGGAACGGGCTGCGCTTCGACGTCTCGCGCGACGTCAACGAGTCCGCGGCCCTGGTGCTCGCGGCCAAACGCACCGGCGGCCGAAGCGCAGCCGTGATCCTCGGCGGCGGGTCGCCGAAAAATTTCCTGCTCCAGACGGAACCCCACATCCAGGAGGTGCTGGGACTCGAGGAAAAGGGGTTCGACTACTTCATCCAGATCACCGATGCACGGGTGGACACGGGCGGTCTTTCCGGAGCCACACCCGCGGAAGCCGTGAGTTGGGGCAAGGTGGATCCCGATCAACTGCCCGACTCGGTGGTCTGTTACGCAGACAGCACCATCGCCGTGCCGCTGATGACGGCCTACGCCATCGGCAAGCACGCGCCGCGAAAGTTGAAACGTCTCTACGATCAGCGGGAGCAGGCCCTTGAGCACATCGCCGAAGAGATCCGCGAGAAGTTCGGAAACGTGCCGTTGGCGCAGCGCTGACGGTAAGGTGTCGGCGGTGTCCGCGGATACGCCCAAGTCCTTTTTCAAGGTGGTGACTCCGGCGGAAGCCCTGGAGCTTCTTTGCCGGGTGGCCGCCGTGGACTCCGAGGTCGTCGACACGGTCGAAGCCCGAGGCCGCGTGCTGGCCGAGGACCTCCGCTCCCGTGTCGACCTGCCCCACTTCAACCGGGCCGCCATGGACGGCTACGCCGTCATCGCCCGGGACACCTTCGGAGCCAGCCCTGGGTTGCCCGCCTATCTGAACCTCGCGGGTACGGTGGAGATGGGCCGGGAGGCCACCCGCCGGATCGGGTCCCGGGAGGCCGTGCGCATCTCCACCGGCGGCATGCTCCCGCCCGGCAGCGACGCCGTGGTCATGGTGGAGTACACCGACGAGACCGGCGACGGCATGGTGGAGATCCAGCGGAGCGCCTCACCCTGGCTCAACGTGATACGGGTCGGCGATGATATCCGCACGGGGGATCCGGTCTTCCCCCGGGGCCGGCGCCTGCGGGCTCACGACCTCGGTGCGCTGACCGGCATCGGCGTCGCGTCGGTGCCGGTCTACCGGAAGCCCCGAGTGACCCTCATTTCCACCGGCGACGAGATCGTCCCGGTGGAACGGGAGCCCCGTCCCGGACAGGTGCGAAACATCAACCAGCACTCGCTGGCGGGGCTCATCGCCGAGAGCGGCGCCGAATTGAACGACCTCGGCGTCGTGGCCGACGACCGTGATGCCTTGCGCGGCGGGTTGGGGCGCGGCCTGGCCTGGGGCGATCTCGTACTTCTGTCCGGGGGCAGTTCCATGGGAACCCGCGACATGGCGGTGGAGGTCATCCGGTCACTGCCCGATGCCAGGATTTTCTTTCACGGGATCTCCATCAGCCCGGGCAAGCCCACCATCTATGCCGAGGCTTCCGGGAAACCGGTGCTCGGGCTTCCCGGCTATCCCGTATCCGCGCTGGTGATATTCGATCTGTTCGCGAACCCGCTGATCCGGGCCCTGGGAGGCGAGTGCCAGCCCGCCACATCCCTCCCGCGAAGGACCGTCCGGGCCGTGCTCGACACCAATGTCTCCTCACGGACCGGCCGGGAGGACTACGTACGGGTCACTCTCGAAAGCGACGGCCGGATGCTTCACGCCTCCCCATTGCCGAGCAAGTCCGGCGCCATCTTCACCTTGGTCAAGGCCGACGGAATGGTCCGCATCGACCTCAACCGCGAGGGGCTGGAGCGGGGTGAAGAGGTGGATGTGCTGCTTTTCTGACATGACGCGGAAAAGATACCTCAGGAAAACTCCACTGGAGGAGGCCCGCGAACTCTTCCTGAACCGCGTCGACGGGACACGCCTGGAGGACGAGACCGTGGACGTCGGCCAAGCCCTTCACCGGATCACTTCCGAGCCGGTTTTCGCCAGGGTCTCCTCGCCCCATTACCACGGGTCCGCCATGGACGGGATCTGCGTGCGGGCGGAGGATACTTTCGGGGCCACGGAGTTCGCGCCTCGCCAACTCCGGCTGTTGACCGACGCGACCCGGCCCGACGGGTGCTTCGCCTACCTGGATACCGGCCAGCCGCTGCCGTCCTGGGCCAACGCGGTCATCATGATCGAGAAGGCGCACGAGATCGGCGGGGCTGCCGTGTCCATCGACGGGGCCGCGGCTCCCTGGCAGAACGTACGTCTGGTTGGCGAGGACGTGGTGGCCACCGAACTGCTGTTGCCGCGCAACCATCGTCTGCGGCCCTACGACCTGGGGGCGATACTGGCGGCGGGCCATACCACGGTTCGCGTCAAGGCGAGGCCCAGGGTGGCCCTCATCCCCACCGGCGACGAGATCACCGCCCCGGGACGGACGGCCCGGCCGGGGCAGATCATCGACTTCAACTCCACCGTGCTGGGAGCCATGGTGACCGAGTGCGGCGGCACGCCGGTAATATTTCCCGCCGTCGCCGACGATCCGGCACTCCTGAAGCAAGCCCTCCGCGAGGCCGTGAAAGACCACCACCTGGTCGCCCTCATTGCCGGATCGTCCGCGGGCGAGCACGACTTCACCGCGGAGGTGATCGCCGGCGAGGGCGAGCTGCTGGTGCACGGTATCGAGGTGATGCCGGGGAAACCCGCCGTCCTCGGAGTTGCAGGCGGCAAACCCGTCCTCGGCATTCCCGGCTACCCCGTGTCCGCCATCGTCATCGCGCGAGAGATCCTTCAGCCGGCGTTGCAAGGCATGCTCGGCACGGGCTCCGCCGCCCCTCCCAAGGTCCGGGCCGTTGCGCCTCGAAAGATTCCCTCCCGGCTGGGCCTGGAGGAGTTCGTCCGGGTCACCCTCGGCAGGGTCGAGGAGCGGCTCGTGGCCGTCCCGCTGGCGCGCGGCGCCGGCGTCATCAGCACCATGGTTCGCGCGGACGGATTCCTGCGCATTCCGGGGATGCTGGAGGGGATCAACGCCGGCGAGGAGGTCGACGTCGAGATCCTGCGATCACCCGAGGAAATCGAGCACACCGTGCTGTGCACCGGAAGCCACGACCTTTCCGTCAGCGTGCTGGAAGACCAGCTCAAGCGGCGGGACCCGCGGCTCAAGATCGCCACGGCCAACGTCGGCAGTCTCGGCGGACTGCATTCCATCCGGCGCGGCGAGACCCACATGGCCGGCACCCACCTGCTGGATCCCGCCACCGGCGCTTACAATGTCCCGGACATCGAGCGGGTCATCCCGGACCTGCCCGTGGTGCTCGTGCACTGCGTCAAGCGCCGGCAGGGCCTGCTCGTGCCCGCGGGCAATCCCCTGGGATTGTCCGGCATTGCCGATTTGGGCAACCGGGACCTCCGGTTCGTCAATCGCCAGCCCGGTTCCGGCACCCGTGTGCTGCTGGATTTCAAGCTCGCGCAACTCGGCATCGAACCGGAGGCGATCCGCGGTTACGAGCACGAGGAGTTCACCCACATGGCGGTCGCCGTGGCGGTTGCCAGCGGTCTGGCGGACACCGGCCTGGGGATTCTCTCCGCGGCCGGCGCCCTGGGGCTGGACTTCGTCCCGGTGGGCGACGAGCAGTACGACCTGCTCTTGCTGCGGTCGTTCTACGAATCACCGGCCGGCGCCACGCTGCTGGCGGTGGTCCGCTCCGAGGAGTTCAAGCTGGCGATGCAATCCCTGGGCGGCTACGACACCGGCGCCACAGGCGAGATCCTTTACGAACGGGAGTAGTGTGGGGATTGATTCGGGGAGTCCGTTGCCGGGAGCCGGACTTGAACCGGCACAGGCCAAGGCCCGCGGGATTTTAAGTCCCGTGTGTCTACCTATTCCACCATCCCGGCGCAACCCATTTCCTTAACTCCCGGCCATCCCTTCGTCAACCGTGAATTGGCGCGGGTTGTCGCGGCGCCACTCTTCCTTTCCTCCCGACCGAGCCCACGGCACCGTCGGTATTCTACGGGTATGCTCATGTCTCGCCGGACAAGGCCGGGTGTTGTGTCCGGCAATTCCGGGGACTAGAATGGCATCATGAGTGACGTCATTGCATTCGACACTCACAGGTTCGTGAAGAATCTGACGGAGAGCGGCTTTACCGAAAAACAGGCCGAGGCCCTTGCCAACGAACAGGTTCATCTGCTCAACAGCAATCTCGCCACAAAGACCGATATCGAAACGCTCAAAGCCGATATCGAAGCGCTCAAGGCTGGTCTCGAAGCCAAAATCGAAGTGACCAAGGCCGATCTCGAAGCCAAAATCGAAGAGTCCAGAGCCGACGTGTTGGCGTCTCAGAACAACATGCTGAGATGGATGATTACCGCGATGGTCGCCCTGGGAGCCTTGACTGTCGCCGTCGTCAAGCTGGGCTGACTTTTGCCCTCTCTCCCGGCCACGAGACCCTGCGGGCCGGCAACATCATCCATTCCGCAGAATCTTCCACCCCACGAACCCGACCCCTGCCCAAGAAACCGGGTCCATCTCAGTCCCAAGTGGGTCCCTTGCGTACGGCACCGGTGTTCGACACTAGCAGTTCAGCAATTTTGTATTGAAGGGTATAAGGATTCGAGTTTGATGCGGGCATCCTGGGTGGGGAAGCGCCAGTCCACCCGAACCGTCTCCTGATTGCGCTGGTTCCGCCATGCCTGGACCTCGCTACGCAGGGCGCCCTGGTCGGGAAGGCGACGGTCCAGACACCGGCGCGCCATCAGGCCGATTTCGATTTCAGCCATGTTCAGCCAACTCCCATGCCTGGGGGTGTAGGGGCTCTCCAGGCGCTCGGCACGCGCGTCTCCTTCACCGGCTGCTTGCTGGTCTCATCCATGCAGACCAACATTTCGTTCTCCCCATACGAGCGCTGGTAGACTTCCAGCACATCCTCCATGGCGCACGCAAAATGGGCATTGCCCTCCGGGGGAATGCACCAACATTCCTTCACCCACGGCTTGAGCTTTCCAACGCCTTGCGCACGGTCTCAGTGCTGATCGAGTCGACAATCTCCCGCTCCATCAATCGGTCCGCCAACAGATTCAGCGTCCAACTCGTCCGCCCTTGCCGCGGCTCGCCATACGCCATGGCAATCAAATGCGCCTGCCCTTCGCCATCGAGCTTCTTCGGCCGCCGCCGAAGCTGCCTCTTGCGATTCAATGCTCTCTCCACGTATCCCTCCACGCAGCGCCGCCGCACCCGTTCCACCGTCGCGCGCCCCAACTTCAGAGCTTGGGCGATCTCCTCGTCCTTCATCGGCCGGTCGTCTTGTCCCTCATCGCTCATCAGCACGATCCGGGCATGGGTCTGCTTCTAGGCCGCGCTGCGTCCTCGCGACACCAGCCCCTTGAGCTCCGCTCGCTCCTGTGGACTCAACTTGACTCGGTACTCCTGCCCCGGCATGATCATCCTCCCAACCTTCAATCCCATGACCCAAGGATGTCCCAAACAACTTGGAAATCCATGATGGAGGACCACTGGTTGAAAGGAGTGCCCTCCTTTATCGGGATCCTGCGATGACGTGTTCTTGAGCGGTAGCTGAGCCAGACATACGAAATGGAGGCAAAACCATGAAACGCGTGGCGCACGTCGTGAACCAGTTCTTCGCCGGAATCGGCGGCGAGGAAAAGGCGGATGTCGCAGCCGGAACGCTCGACGCCCTCGCGGGCCCATCACGCGGCTTGCAACGGCTGCTGCAGGGCGAAGCGGAGCTGGCGCCCACCATCTATTTCGGCGACAACCACTTCCACGAACGGCCCGAGGAGGCCCGAGCGGCCCTGTTGCGGGAGATCGCGGCCGCCGAACCGGAGATCATCGTGCTCGGGCCGGCGTTCAATGCCGGCCGCTACGGTCTGGCCTGCGTCGAGCTCGGCCACGTGGCCGCGACCGAGTTCGACCGCGTTTGCGTTACGGCCATGCACCCGGACAACCCGGCGGTAGACACGTACCGGGAATACCACGACCCACGGCTGTTCCTCTTTCCCACCACGGAAACCGCTGCGGGCATGAGCAAGGCCCTCGACGATCTCGCTCCGTTCATACTCAGGCGGCTGCGAGACGAGACGGTGGGAGCCGCGGAGGACGAAGGCTATCTGCCGCGCGGCATCCGCATCCAGGAAAGAAGCGGCCGGACCGGAGCCGACCGTGCCCTCGACATGCTGTTCGACAAGCTCGAGGGCAGGCCCTTCGCCACCGAGGTCCCCATGCAGACCTGGGACCGGGTGGCGCCCGCGGCCGCAGTCGCGCAGGTGGGCAAGGCCAGGATTGCGTTGGTCACCACCAGCGGCGTGGTGCCGTGGGGGAACCCCGACGGATTCAAGACCTTTCGCAATACGTTCTGGCGCAAGTATCCGGTGGCCGAGTTGAAGACCATGGAACCGGGGATGTGGGAAGCCGTGCACGGCGGATACAACGTGGCCAACATGAACGCGAATCCGCTGTACGGCGTTCCCCTCGACGCCCTGCGGGAGCTCCAGCAGGAGAGAAAGTACGAGGATCTCTACCCCGCCTACTACGTCATTCCCGGCAACCAGGGCTCGCCCGCGGCCATGCAGCGCGTGGGACGGGAAATCGCCGCGGAACTCAAGGCCAACAGCGTGGACGCCGCGCTGCTGGTGAGCACGTGAGGCACCTGCAGTCGCAGCGGAGCTGTGATCAGTAAAGAACTGGACCGTGCCGGCGTCCCCGTGTCGATGATCAGCGCCATGTTCCCCTTGGCGGAGCAGGTCGGCGCCAGCCGCATCGTCAAGGGGGTCAAGATTCCTCATCCCTGCGGCGATCCGAGCCTGCCGCCGGAAGTCGACGAGAAGCTGCGCAAGTCCATCGTCGAGACCGCTCTCAAGGCCCTCGGAGAAGAGGTCCGGGAGAGCACCGTGTTCACCCCGGACGCGGCGTCATGAGTCGCGGCCGGCACGCCACGCCGCTGGAGCTGGCGGACTTTCCGGTGGACGATCTTCGGTTCGGCGGTGCGCTTCGATACGACGGCCGGTCGCTGGAAGTGGATGAAGCGGCGTTGGTGGAGATCGCTTCACGAGATCCCCGGATTCTCTCCGTCGGGCTCGACATGGTGCGTCCCGGCGAACGGGCGCGGGTCACCGGCATCCGCGACGTGGTGGAGCCCAGGGTCAAGGTGGCCGGCGACGGTCAGGTGTTCCCCGGAATCACGAACCCGGTGATTCCCGTGGGCGCCGGCCGCACCCACCGGCTGTCGGGCATGACGCTCATCACCACGGCCGATTACGAGGGCACCATCCGCACCGGCACAACCGCCCAGCGAAGCGCCATCCTTGACATGTGGGGGCCGGGGGCCGAGCTCACGGGCTTCAGCCGGCTTCCAGGCCTCGTCCTGACCTTGGGGCTGCCCCCGGACCTGATCGAGGCCGAGGCGCACCAGGCGATACAGGCCGCCGAGTACCGGGTGGCCCAAAGACTCGCCGAGGCCACCGTCACTGCCGAAGCCGCCGCCGTCGAGACTCACGGTGCGGCGCACGGGAATTCGCACCTGCCCAAGGCGGTGGTGATCGTGGGCTGCATCACCGAGTCGGAGCATCTGCCGTCCGGTTTGGGATACTATGGACTGCCGGTACGCGAGTCCCTGGCCACGGTGGTTCACCCCAACGAGTTGCTGGACGGCGCGGTCACCGGCAACACCCTGAAGACCATCGCCTACTACCCCACAACCTGGGACTGGCAGAACCACCCGCTGGTCCTGCGCCTGTCCCGGGAGCACGGCCACCGGCTCGATTTCGCCGGCGTCATCCTGCAGCGTATCCGCTTCGAGAGCTTCCGGGAAAAGGAGGTGGCGGCGCACAACGCGGCACAGGTGGCCCAGTCTTTGGGAGCCGAGGCCGCGGTCATCACCTGGCTCGGCTCAGGCAACGCCTTCCTGGAGGTGATGCTGACCGTGCGCGCCTGCGAGGAGAAGGGGGTCAAGACCGTGCTGGTGACCTACGAGTACGGCGGCCAGGACGGCACGGACTCGCCGCTCCTGTTCTACGACGCCACCGCAGACGCGGTGGTGAGCACCGGCAGCCGGGACCGCGCCCTGGAGCTGCCCGCCGCGGACCGGGTGGTGGGCGCCCATGAACGGCTCCAGGTCCTCAACTATCCCGGAGCCCCCGTGGTTTCGGCCTTCGACGCCATGACCCTGGACGCCGCCGACGCCGTCATCGGCGGCACCGATCTGTGGGGCGGCCGGGACTGGACCTGCCGGGCGCACTGAGTGCAGCGCCTGTTCGTGTCCGGTCCGATTCACGCCCGCGGCCCGGGAGCCTGCGCCGTAGAAATCAGACGCCCGATGCAGGGTCGGGTTTCAAGCCCGTCCGCGCCCGCGTCGCGCGACCGGCCGATACAGGATCCTGGACCGAGCCGGAGAAGGAAGCGCCATGCCCGTTGAAGTCATCTGTATCGATCACGTGTTCATTCCCGTCCGGGACCTCGTCGAAGCCGAAGCCTTCTACGACAAGGTCATGCCTGTCCTGGGTTTCCGGAAGGGCGCCGTGTCGGACAAGGTGTCGCCGCGAGCGCGTTACGACAACCGTCACCTGAGCTACTGGGTCCTGCTCCGGGACGACCCGGGCACGCCGGCAGAGACGGGCTCCGGCCCGGGGTCCCCGTCCCATCTGTGCTTTCGCGTGGTGGACGAACAGGCCGTGGACCGAGCCTGCAAGGAGCTTCGTGCAGCCGGTATCGAGGCAACCGGGCCGCGGGCTTACACCCAGTACTCCGCCGATTACTACGCGACTTTCTTCTCCGATCCCGACGGCCTGCTGCTGGAGGTCATGAACTTCAACGCCCGGCGCCGCCGGCGCATGTTCGATTGGGACGCGGAACGGAGGGAGCCATAGGCTCGGCGCCGGGATTCCTGTTGCCAATGACAATCTTCATGGGCTAATCAATCCCCATGAGAGCCGTACGGATACACGAGTTTGGCGGTCTCGACAGCCTGAAGGTCGAGGAGGCGCCGACGCCCGAGCCCCGGGAAGGAGAGGTGCTGGTGCGGATCCATGCCGCGGGCATCAACCCCGTGGACTGGAAGACCTGCGCGGGCGAGGGAGTCGCGTCGCGGTTGGAGGATCCGTTCCCTTTCATCCCCGGCTGGGACGTATCGGGGATGGTCGAAGCGCTGGGCGCCAACGTCTCCGGCTGCGAGGTCGGCGACGCGGTCTGCGGCATGGTGCGCTGGCCCTGGGGAGGCGGCGGTTATGCCGAATACGTCGCCGCACCGGCCGTCGATCTCGCAGCCAGGCCCGCCGCCATGAGCCACGAGCAGGCTGCCGGGATGCCGCTGGCGGCCCTGACCGCGTGGCAGGCCCTGTTCGACACCGCGGACCTCCGGGCCGGCCAGACGGTGCTGATTCACGCGGCGGCCGGCGGCGTGGGTCACCTCGCGGTCCAGCTCGCCAAGTGGAAAGGCGCCCAGGTCATCGGCACCGCATCCGCTCGCAACGGCGCGTTCCTGGGCGAACTGGGCGTCGACCGCATCATCGACTACAACGGGAGCCGCTTCGAGGACGCCGCCGCAGACGTGGACGTGGTGCTGGACGGCGTCGGTGGCGAGATCCAGGAACGCTCCTGGGCCGTCCTCAAGCACGGCGGCGTGCTGGCTTCCATCCGCGGGAGACCCAGCGAGGAACAGGCCGCCTCCCGAGGCGTTCGGGCGCGGCATGTCTCCGTCCACGCCGACCCGGCACAGCTCCACGCCATCGCGGACCTGGCGGACGAGGGACGGCTCCGGGTCCACGTCCACGGAACGTTTCCACTGGACGACGTGCGACAGGCGCACGAGACCAGCAGGACAGGTCATACAAGAGGCAAACTCGTCCTGCGGGCGGGTTGACCTGGTTCCGTACACGGGCGGGTTTGAAACGTCCGAAACCCGCCCCTGCAATCCTTGCGCTTGCCAAACACCAACCGCATGAAAGGGAGGGAACAGCCATGACGACGAAGATCAAGCACTTGGCAATCGTCAGCGAGAACTACGCCATCGAGGAGAAGTTCTACCAGGCCGTCTTCGGCATGAAGACCGCCGGCCGGGCTCGGATCGAGAGCGCATCGGTGGTGAGCGACGGCTACGTGGGCATCAACATCAATCCGCGCAGACCCGGGCGCCAGGGGGGGTTCGACCATTTCGGCTTCGAGGTGGACGACGTCGAGGGCGTGGCCGCCCGCATGCACGAGAAGTACCCGGAGGTGCATATCCTGAAACGGCCGAGCAACCGTCCTTTCGCTGGCCTGAGCACCCATGATCCCGCGGGAAACGTCTTCGACCTTTCCCAGGAAGGGATGGAGAACCGTACGGACGTGTACGTGGACGGCGACCGGCAAGCCGAGCGGCACGTCAAGCACTTCGTGCTGCGCGCCGTGGAGCCGGAGCGGGTCGCCGGGTTCTATCGGGACGTCTTCGACCTGCTGGAGACGGAGAAACCCGCCGACGATCCCAACGCCTACCTGACCGACGGCCGGGTGACCCTGGTCATCGCACCCTGGAAGATCTCCGACTACGCGGGCACCGGCATCGAACGTCCGGCGCTGGACCACATCGGCTTCAAGGTGGAGAGCGTGCAGGCGGTCAAGGACAGGCTCGATGAGCTGTCCAGGCGTAACCCCTACCTGCGTCCCGGTCCGGTGGGCGCGGGTCCGGAGGCGGAGGCGCGCCTGGACCTGTTCGCCAGGTGCAAGTTCGGTGAATATCAACTTGCGGATCCGGACGGGGTGATGATCGATATCAGCGAAAACTGAAGGAGGGTGACATGGCACGCATTTTCTCGGGCGCGGTCCTGGCATGCGGTCTGTGGGCTCTGGTGACGGCGCCGGCCTTGGCCGAGGTATCCTTCAAGGGCAAGACCGTCAAGGTGATCGTTGCCTCCAACGCCGGTGGCGGCACCGACCTTTCCGGGCGGCTCATCAACCGTTTCATGAAGAAACACTTGCCGGGAAACCCGCGTTTCGTCTACCAGTACATGGGCGCCGGCGGCGGCAAGATCAAGGCGGCGAACTACCTGGCGAACCGCATCGAGCCGGACGGCCTGACCTTCATGCAGACCGACTCGAGCCCGATACAACCCCACGTGCTCCGGAGAAAAGTGATCAAGTACGATCCGCGAAAGTTCATCCCCATCGGCGGGGTCCACCGGGGCGGCAGCGTGCTGTTCGTGCGCAAGGACGCCCACAAGCGGCTGACGGACAGGGGCGCCGCCAAGGTCAACGTCGGCGGCACCAGCGGAGCGCGGGCATGGCAGGCCATGAACGTGTGGGGCGCGGAGTTCCTGGGGTGGAACCTCAAGTGGATCGTGGGCTACCCCGGGACCGGCGCCTTGGTCAAGGCCATCCGCCAGGGAGAGGTGGACATCCTGGGCACCCAGAACGCCTACATCATCAACGAGCTCAAGGAAGAGGGCGTGATCGATCTCATCGCCCAGGAAGGCACCCGGGACGCCGACGGCTACTCGCCTCGCTCCTCCTTCAAGGGGGTTGCCATCTTCCCGCAGCTTCTGGCGGAAAAGAACGTCAGCGATCTGGCCATGGCCGGCTACGAGTCGTGGATGGGTCCGTCGACCGTGGACAAGTGGCAGGCGCTGCCCCCGAAGACGCCCGCGGAGTACGTCAGGGTCTACCGCCAAGCCTTTCAGAAGGCCGTGAACGACCCTGAGTTCCTGAGGATCGCGCGCAAGCAGTTCAGCATCGACCTGACCTCCATGACCGGCGAGTCTCTGAAGAAACGCATCGCCCGGATCGTGGACGCGCCCAGGGAAGCCCTCGACTACGCGTCGAAGCTGCGCAAGAAGTACGACGTTCCCGAACGCTGATCACTGCTCTGTTCCTGACGAGCCCGACGGGCTCTCGGGATCGGACAGTCGGCCGGCGCCCGTGCCACCGAGCGCCGGCCGGCAGCAAGCCTGCCGGCGCCGGATACCGTGATGATCGAGGCCGCCTATCAGGGTCTTTTGGGAATCCTCGAGCCCCAGGCCATGCTGCTGATGGTCGGGGGCGTCCTGCTGAGCAGCGTGTTCGCCGCACTTCCCGGGGTCGGCGTGCTGCTCATCCTCACCGTCGTCCTGCCCTTCAGCCTGACCATGAGCCCCTACCACGCCATCGCCTTCCTGCTGGGTATCGGCGCGGTCTCCAACACTGCCAACACCTTCCCCTCGGTTCTCATCGCCGTGCCCGGCAGCGCCGGTTCCCAGGCCACCATCCTGGACGGCTATCCCATGGCCCGCAAGGGAGAGGCGAAACGGGCCTTCGGCGCGGCGTTCATGGCCTCGGCGACGGGAGGCGTGCTGGGGGCCATCGTTCTGCTGGCGTCCTTTCCGATCCTGCGCCCGCTGGTGCTGAGCTTCGGCTCCCCGGAGTTCTTCGTCCTGGTGTTGTGGGGCCTGAGCGCCATCGGCGTCCTCAGCGGCAAGACGCCGGTGAAGGGGCTTCTGGCGGCCATCTTCGGCCTCCTCATCGCTACCGTGGGGGTGGACGAGAAGACCGCCATCGAACGGTTCTCTCTGGACACCGCGTACCTGTGGGACGGGGTCAACGTCATCCTCATCGGCCTCGGCCTCTTCGCCGTTCCCGAGCTCATCGACCTGGCGGTTCGGCGAACGAGCATATCCGAGACCGAGGAGCTGGGCACCGGTCTCATGGAGGGCGTCAAGGACGTGTTCCGCCACTGGTGGCTGGTGGTTCGCTGCAGCACCATCGGCGTGTGGGTGGGCGTGCTTCCGGGCCTGGGCAGCAGCGTTGCCGACTGGTTCGCCTATGCCCACGCGGTCCAGACCGAGAAGCACAGCGAACGCTTCGGCACCGGCGACGTGCGCGGAGTGATCGCGCCGGAAAGCTCCAACAACGCCAAGGAAGGCGGCGCGCTGATTCCCACCATCGCCTTCGGCATCCCGGGCAGCACGTCCCTGGCCATCATGCTCGCGGCTTTCGTCTCCGTGGGCATCCACCCCGGCAGCCGCATGCTGACCGACCAACTGCACCTGACGCTGGCCATGGTGTGGGTGCTGGTGCTGTCCAATCTCATGGCCACGTCCCTGGCCATGGGCTTTGCCGGCACCTTCGCCCGGCTTTCGCTGCAGCCCTTCTACGTCATCGTCCCGGTAACCCTGGCGCTCTGCGCCTCGGCGTCGTTCGCGGCCAGCTACGCCCACGAGGACCTTTATGCTTTCCTGATCTTCTCCGCGGTCGGCTACCTGATGAAGCTGTTCGACTGGCCCCGGCCGCCCGTGCTCGTCGCCGTCGTTCTCGGGTTTCAAATGGAGACCTACCTCTGGCTGTCCATTGCAAGATACGACTTCGTCTGGCTGCTGCGACCCTCGGTGCTGCTGTTGCTGGCGCTGGTGGTGTTCACCCTGCTGCTGCCGGCCATCCGAAAACGGCGCGAGAGGAAGCAGGAAAATACCCCGGCCGCGCCGGTGGAAGATCCCCGGCTATGCGCCGGCAACAGCCTGTTCACGCTCTGCTTCGTAGCGCTCCTGGCATGGGCCGTGAGCCTGTCGCTGGACTGGCCGCTGCGGAGCGCGCTCATCGTCTATTCCCTGGCGGGGGTGGGCATCCCCTTGGCGCTGTTGCAGATCGTTCTGGACGTTCTCCGGATTCGAAAGTGGCGGAGCGCCGGCACTGCCCCGGCCATCGTACTCGACAAGGTCCGCCGCACGGCGGAAACCCTTCTCTGGGTTGCGGCCCTCGTGGGCAGCATTATTCTCATCGGTTTCCACGTGACCCTGCCGTTGTTCACCGCCGGCTATGCCCTCACCTACGGCGCCCGCTGGCGCGTGGCCATTCTGTTGGCCGCATTGACGGAAGGCTACCTGTTACTGGTCTTCGACGAGCTGTTGCACGTCCTGTGGCCGGAACCCCTTCTTTTGTCGAGTTGGAGCTGACGGCCGTTGGGCCATCGCGCGTTTCGTAGTAAATTCCTGCCAAGTCCGGCAAACGGTTCCTCAAGAGCCGTCAAACGAAAGGAAACGCCCGGCTGATGGCTACCAAGCGACGACCGCGCAAGAGGAGGCGGAAGGGCCGCCGCGCCTGGCTCCTGATCCCCGTCATCATTCTGGCAGCGATGATGGGATGGCTTTACCGGAACGAGATCATGGATTTCGCAAGCTTCCGCTTCAAGGGAATCGACTTCACCCGGCCGCTCGGGAAGAGTCCCGCGCGCGACGGACGGGTAACGGAGAAAGAACGAAAGGAACTGGAGAAGATTCTCGAGAGTCGATGAACCCGGGAATCTCCTCCGCCCCCTGTTCCGGCGGGCTTACATCCCGGTGGGCAGGTTGTAGAAGCGCTCGGCGTTGCGGGACAGCACCGCGGTCTTGTCTTCCTCGGTGAGCTCCTCGCTCTCGATCACCTCGCCCAGCTCTTCCTTGCAGAACTCGTTGTTCACCTCGTGGGGAAAGTCCGAGGAGTAGACCCACGGCTTGTTCCCCACCATCTTGATGGCGTGGGCCAGGTCAGGCTCGTGCCCCTCGCAGCCCACGAAGATCCGGCCGTCCTCGATGTGCCGCTTCACATATTGGCTGACACTCTCGCCTTTCTCGAGCTGCAGGAACTCGCCGCGCGGGTCGTGCTGGATGTGGGTCTCGTAGGAACGATCGAAGCGCTCCAGGCACATCAACAGCCAGGCCACGCCCCCTTCCAGAAAACCGATGCGCAGGTTGGGGTACTTGTCGAAGATACCGTTGAAAACGATGCCGCCGAAGGAGATCATCTGCCCGAAGGGATGGCCCAGCGCGTGGACCGGGGCATACGGATGGAGGTCATCCATACCCAGGTTCTCGTGGGCCCCGCCATGGATGCCCAGGCAGCAGCCCAGCCGGTTGGCTTCCTCGTAGATGGGCCAATAGTATTTGTGGCCCAGGTGCAACTGGATTCCCGTGGACGGCAGCATGGCACCGCACATTCCCAGGTCCTCCACCGCCCGGCGCAGTTCCTTCACCGCCTCCTCCGGCTCCTGCAGCGGGATCAGCGCCACGGCCTGGAATCTCGGACTCTTGTGGATGTAGTTCTCGGCGATCCAGTCATTGTAGGACCGCGCCAGGTCGATGGCCCAGTCCTGGCTCACCACCTTGCCGTAGGACAGGCCCACCGTGGGGTAGAGAACCGTCCGGTCGATGCCCACGTCCTCCAGGAACTCCACCCAGCCGTCGAAGCCCACCTGCTGGAACGAGCCCTCCGGGAGCTGATGGGCGTTGGCGGAATGCAGGTGGTCCAGCGGCGGAAACGGGTTGGACCAGCGCATCTGCTGTTGCACCGCCTTCGGAAACCGGCCCGTGATGGCCTCCATGTCCTCCACGACGTGGCCGTCACCGTCAATGATCTGGTACTTGCTTGCCATGGGTAACCTCCTGGTTGGCCCGGATTGTAGAGGGAGCCGGCGCCGTCTCGATACGAATCATTGCCCTAGCGTCGGCATCGCCCGTTCCGGGTATTAACTTGCTCCGTGGGCATTGTCAAGAAAATCGCGGGCGCCAACGTCTCCCGGCAAGCGGGGGCCGGAGATCCCGGTACAGGACACTCGGCGCGTCCGGGATGGTCGCCTCTACCGGCAACTCGTGGTATGGACCGTTATCAAACGGAGGGCCCTTGAATGACGGAACCAACCGGCGCTTGGTCGCCGCCCAAAACCATTCCCCGTCCCGAGGTCGTCAGGTTGTCCCAGGAGACCCTCGCCCTGCCCGATCTTCCGGTCGGGAACCGCGAAGACATCTTTCGGATTCAGGCCCTGGACATGGACTGGGATATCGGGACCATGACCTACGAGCCCGAGGATCCCGCCCGGGTTCCGAAGGCCCCGGACGGAAGGCAGGCCGGCATCTTCCTGCTGCACGGCGGCACGTCGGACTACAAATCATTGGAGCCGGTGGCCCGGATGCTGGCCGCCAGGTTCGGCTTCAAAGTCACGCTAATGACCTTTCCCGGGCGCCTGTACCTGCTGGACCCCTCCCGGGACTGGCCCGGCGACACCCTCGAGCCCGACGGCACCGGCCGAACGCCGCTATGGACCCGGGAGACTCGCATCACCCCCGACCAGTACGAGGTGGCCCGGGATGAGGCCCGCCGCGCCAGCTACGGCACCGTCATCTCACTGGCGGCCCGTGAGGGAACCGAGTTCCATTACCGCATGGCCGCCTGGCCCGTGGCCTTCGAGGAAGCGCTGCGGGAGACGTGCCGGCGTGAGTTCCCCGAATCCGAATACGCGCTGTACGTCCACGGCCACTCCACCGGAGGACCCTTCGCCATGATCACCGCGCAACGGGTGGCCAACGTCGCCGGCGTGCTGGGATACGGCTCATCGACGTTCGCGTACATCTACACCGCGGTCACCGGCGACCGGTGGGAGTTTCCCTTCAACCATCTGCGTCTCCGGACTTGGCGCGATACCGCCCGTTACCTCTACGAAGGGCTGAAGGACAAGGGCTACGGGCTGCCCATGCTGATGGAGCTCACGATGGAGAAATGGGAGGTGGGCAGGAAACGAGCCAATTTCAAGGCCGAGGACTTCGTGCACAAAAACGGTGCCGCCGCGCTGGAACAGGCCGCCCGCGTCACCGCCCGGCGCCTCGGGATGGGACCCGCGGACGAGGAGCGGCTGGTCGGCCGCTATCTTGGCTACCTGCGAGAGCTCTCCGGCCCCGATGCCAAGCCGGTTCCGGGCGTGCTCTCGCTTCATGGACTGGACGACGACACCGTCACACTGGAACGGTGCCGGAGCTCCCTGTCCTTGTACGCAGCCATGGACCCGGCGCCCAAGGTCGCCTGCGTCTCCCTGGGCGCCGGGGTCCACACGTGGGGCCTCACCGATGAGGAACTCCCGCGCGGCATCGTACCCCCGGTATGCCGGCTCTGGCACGACGCCATCGTCGGAGGTTACTTCACGCCCTGAACCAACGCCCGGTGGCCTTTTCCCGGCACGCGGGCTAGTCTGGAAGTTGATGTTCGACGCACGCCCGCAGGCGGGACACAAGCCGCCTTGGCTGAAGGTCCGACTACCTTCCGGGGCCGGCTACAACCGCCTCAAGGACAACTTCCGCGGGTTGAAGCTGCACTCGGTGTGCGAGGAGGCGCGCTGCCCCAATCTGGCCGAGTGCTGGCAATCCGGCACCGCCACCATCATGATCCTCGGGGACGTCTGCACCCGCGGGTGCCGTTTCTGTGCCGTCAAGACCGCCAAGGCCGGCACTCCCGTGGACCTGGACGAGCCCGGACGCGTGGCGGAAGCCCTGGCTCGAATGGATCTCCGCTACGTCGTCATCACCTCCGTCGACCGCGACGACCTGGAAGACGGGGGCGCCGGGATCTTTGCAGATACCATCCGTGAGACCCGGCGCCGCTGCCCAGACCTGATCATGGAGACGCTGATCCCGGACTTCCGCGGCGACGTCCGCGCACTCGCGAAGGTCGTGGAGGCCGCACCGCAGGTCATCGGCCAGAACATCGAGACCGTCCAACGCCTCACCCGCTACGCCCGTGACCGGCGCTGCGGTTACGAGCAGACGCTGGAGGTCCTCGCCAACGTCAAGGGCCTGTCCCCCCGCATCTACACCAAGAGCGCCCTTCTATTGGGTCTTGGCGAAACAGCCGACGAGGTCCTGGCCACCATGCGGGACCTGCGTGATCGGGACGTGGACATCCTCACCCTGGGCCAGTACCTCCAGCCTACAAAGAAGCACGTTCCCGTGGCCGAGTTCCTGCACCCGAACCGTTTTCGCGACTACGAAGAACAAGGCCTGCAGCTCGGCTTCCGATACGTCGCCGCCGGTCCCATGGTGCGGAGCTCGTACAAGGCGGCGGAATTCTTCGTGGAAAAGATGCTCGCGGGCTAGGAGCCTGACCGAGTAAAGCAGGAATCTACTGCGAGGGAGGGAAATGGAGGCCATTTGCGGTTGGATTTTCGTCGAATATTCCCGATATTCTCCTCGAATCCGCCCTCAAATGGCCTCCATTTCCCTCCCTCTCGCTACCATTCGCTTACTCGGACAGGCTCCTAGGCCGGAACCAGTTCCGGCTCCATGGGGTAGGTGGAGAGGATCTCGGCGCCGTCGCCGGTGACCCGGAGCAGGTGCTCGAGCTTCACCGGGTGATGGTTGATCTCCAGGGCGACGATCATGTTTTCTTCCAGCGAGAGCCGGTACTCCGGCGGGTCGAAGCCCCGGAGCCAGGGCGCCTCGTAGATGCACATGCCCACGCCGTGAAAGCCGTCGAGGCCCGGGAGGCGAGACGTCGAGGTCCGGCCGAAGCGCTCGAACAGGGCGGTGCACGGACCGGGACGGATATGACCGATGGCCTCCTGCAGCGTGGAGTATGCCTCGGCGTAACGGTCCCTGTCCGCCTTGGAGGGGGTGCCGTGGCAGAACGTCCGGGCGAAGTCGCTGTAGTAGCCGCCGGGGCCGGACACGGTGGCGTCGCAGATGACCAGATCGCCCTCGGTCATCACCAGGTCCATGCCCATGGGCTCGCGATGCGGCCGTATCGCCATCCGTGACGAATCGAAGATCGAGATGAACTCGCTGCCGGCCTCGAAACCCTGCTCCAGCAGGTATTCGAGCATCATGCGGCTCAGCCGTTCCTCCAGCACCGGCGGCTTGCGGATGGCCTCCCGCACCAGATCATAGCCGCCCTCCTTGGCGCGGCTGGTCCAGCGGATGAGCTGCACCTCGTCCGGCGTCTTCACCTGGCGCGCTTCACCCAGCGCCGGGAGCGCGTCCAACACCGCGAAGCCCTTGTTTCGGAGGAGATCCACAGCGGTAAGACATAGCGCGTCGACCCCTACCCGCTCCCCCGCCAGGCCCATCTGTGCCAGCCCGTCCGCCACGAGGTCGACGAAGTGGTCGGTGGCCACCGGCGGCCGCATACCGAACATGTAGGACCCGAAGCCCCGAACCGGAACCGCCTTCTTGAGCCCGGCGGCGCGCTCGCTGCCGAACAGCCGCTCATACACCACCGGCTCGCCGTCGGCCGGCACGAGCACGAAGCGCTGCACCCCCGTGGCGCGTAGATTGAGCCACAACACCGTATTGGTGGCGTAGCGGATGTTCAACGGGTCCGTCAGCAGCAGCGCGCTCAGGTCGCGGGCGCGCATGATGCCCTGCAGCCGGCTCAGACGATCGGTCCTGAGCCGCTCGACGTCCACACCGAACGGCGACAAGTCAACATGAAACATGGCGGCTCCTTGTCAGGGTCGTCATCACGGAACGGAGGGCAAGGCGTCCATCACCCCGATCATGCTGTCGCGGGTCACCAGCTTCTCAAGCTCCTCGACGGTGAGATTCCCGGTGCCGGCCGGGCGCGCCGGGATCACCAGATAACGCATGTCCGCGGTGCTGTCGTGCACCCGGATCTCCACGTCGTCGGGCGCCTCCAGACCGAACTCCCGCATCACCCCTCTCGGATCGTTCACCGCCCGCTTGCGATAGTTGAAGCTCTTGTACCAGTCCGGTGGCCGCCCAAGTATGGGACGCGGATAACAGGAGCACAAGGTACACACCACCATATGGCGGACCCGGTCCGTGTTCTCCAGGATCACGAACTCGTTCAATGTGGTGGCGTCGATGCCCATTTCGGCGCATCCCTTCTTGGGATCGGCCATGAGGCGGGCCTTGAAATCGGAGTCCGTCCAGGCCCGGGCCACCAGCCTGGCGCCGTTGGCCGGGGTCCTGGATTCGGTAAGGTCCGCCTGCTGCCGGATGTCTTCCTCGGTCACGACACCCTTCTCGATGAGGATGTCGCGCATGGCGTACACCCGTTTGGCCCAGTGGCTCAGCTCGTGCCTGGGGCCCGCTTCATGTTGTTCTTCCGGACCGTGCTCGTGTGCCATTGTTCCTCCTGACGGGCTCAGGCTCCAGCCTCCGGGGCAGGCTCCAGCCAATGCTCGAAAATATCGACGAAAACCTTGTCCGGGCTGACGGCGTCATAACCGTCCCACACGTCCCTCTGGTGGAAGCCCACCAGGTAGAGCCGGACCCGCGGCAGGCCGTCGCCTCCGTGCCCCAGGGATTCCGGGTTGCGGAACTCCCCGTGGCACCGCTCCACCCATCCCGTCTTTCCCTTGATGTAGAACGGTGTACGCACGTGGCCCGGCTTGAAGTGGGACTTCACCCGGACCGCCTGGCCGTCGTTGAAATCCGTGTCCCGGCTCACGGCTCACCCCACTGCTCTTCGAGCTCCGCCACCTTCCTGTCGATCTCCTCACGGGTCGTGAAGCCCTTCTCCACCAGAATCGTTTCCAGGCTTGCGGTCCAGCGCTCGTAGTAGCGCAACGAGAGGTATTCTTCCGGATCCATATCCTCGCGCGCCCGCCGGGTCTCGTCGGTGCGCTTGATGCCCTTCACTCCCAGCACCTGATTCAGGGCGTCGGCGAGAATTTCCCAGTCGTCCATCTGGTGCTCCGAACGGTCGATGGCGCCCGCCTCCGGGTCCCCGCCCATATCGTGGATTCGTTGCATGGCGTCCTCCGTGGTTTCCAGCGATCACCTTTGCCGCGCGAGATCAGCCGAGCTGGTCCCCGGCAAGCTTCGCGCCCTCGACCCGCGCCCGGATTTTGGCGAAGGCGGTGTCGCGCGCGGTCGAGACATCGTCGCCGAACGGGGAGAAGCCGCAGTCGTCGGTGCATCCGAGCCCGTCCGCGCCCAGATGAGCCGCCGCTTCCAGGATCCGGGCGCAAACATCCCGGGCACTCTCGACGCGTGGGTCTATGGGATCGGTGACGCCGATGAACACCGCCTGCCCGGGACGCCGCTCACGGGCGATGATGTCGAGCGCGCGCGGACGGTCCGCTTCGTTGGCCATCTGGACAAAGAACCGACCGGCATCGATGGCGAACAGATCGGGCAGCAGCTCGGCGTAATCGACGTCCGCGGAATGGGTGGAGTCCTGGTCGCCGCCGGGACAGGTGTGAACGCCGATGCGGCTCCGCTCCGCCTCGGAGAAGCGCGCCAGCACCGTGTTGTTGAGCGCTACGAAGTCCTTCAGCAGCCCGCGGGAGGGATCCAGCTTGCAGCACAGCCGCCCCTCGGTGAAGTCGATCTGCACGCTGTCGGCCCCTGCCTCGAAGGCCGAGCGGATGTCCTTCTCGCATTCGTTCACCAAGTCGGCGATAAAGGCGTCTCGCGGATAGCCGTCGATGCCGTCTTGCGGGTAGATCAGGCTGATGGCCGAAGGGGCGATGACCGCCTGCTTGACCGGGCGCCTTGCATGGCGTTTCGCCGCGGTCACGTAGGCTCCGGAATACGTGGTGTAGTGGAACGGACCGGCTGTCAGGCGCGGCAGTTGTCGCGTGTGGCCATCCTCGAACGGGATCACGACACCGTCCGGGGCGAGGGTGTCGAGACCCGCCAGCGGGTAGGTAGCGAAGCTCGGCTTCGACTGCTCGCCGTCGGTGATGACCGGTGACCCCGTGGCCTCCATGGCCGCCACGGTCTCCGCCACGGCCCGGTCCATGGCGCGGGCCAGACCCGCGTCGTCAAGCCGGCCGGCGCCATGCGCCCCCATGCCGTCGATGAGATAACCGGGGCGGGGAATGCTGCCGATGGGTTCCGTTGGAATGATCATTTCCCTTCTTCCTCTCCGGGTGACAGGATGAGGTGAGTCTAGCCCTTGTGTCGAGGCAGGACAAACACCGACCTTGACACCTTCGACTCCCCACACCGCTTGACCGTCCTCTGCCCCGGCACCTTGACGGCGCGGGTTGCCCGCAGCGGGTTCCCCCACTGCATTCGGTTGACCTTTACGGCATGTGACGCCAACGGAATTGAGCCATGGACAAAGGCTGGCAGAGAACGATTGGACAACTTCGCGTTGACGTCGGTTCCCAAACCGCGGTGCCGTTTGGCGTGACCCCGAAAGGCCAAGTGCCTGGCCGGCAGGTGAGCGAGCCGGTTGTCCGAAAGGCCCGTGCGGCCACCACGGGCCTCGAAGGATGCATGTGGGCAGACTTGAACAATCTCGCTATATGGAAGCACCCTTCGAATACCCGTCGAAAGAAGGACCCCGTGCTGTTTCAAGGTCCGGGGTGAAAACGATACAATGGATATCAGGAGAGCCCTGTTTGCCGACCCCGGCGACGAAGGGCAGCCTGGCGAATTTCGCCGGTCACTACGCTGCATAAGCGGAGTCGTATTGTTCAACCATTCAGTGTTGTGGAACGAACTCGGTTCCAAGGTCCGACTGTTCGGAAACGGAAACGTCGCCATCCCTGAATCCCTCCTTTTTCTACTCGAAGAAGAAAGGCTCGTAAAACTCCCCGGCATCGAATCATAGGGCAGAAGCAACCTTGTACCGGAGACTCAAGCGACGGCTATGGATGACCGTCTGGTTCGGCGCGCTGGCCGTGTGGCTCGTCCTCACCCGCAGTGAGCCGCCGTCCGTGGACACGACAGCACGCCGCATCGTGAGCCTGGACTACTGCGCCGACCAGTTCGTGCTCGGTCTCGCGGACCGCCGCGACATCCTGGCCGTATCCCCGGACGCCGGCGCGGCCTTCTCCTACATGCGTACAGCCGCCGCAGGATTGTCCACGGTCCGTCCCCGGGCGGAGGACGTGCTGGCCCTGGAGCCGGACCTGGTGGTCCGCTCCTACGGCGGCGGTCCCAACGCCCGGGCGTTCTTGCAGCGAGCCGGCGTGCCGGTGCTGCAGATCGGGCGCGCCGACGACATCGACGGCGCCCGGGACGTGATCAAGCACGCCGCCCGAGGTCTCGGCGTACCGGAACGGGGCGAATCGCTGATCGCCGAGATGGACGCCCGGCTCCGAGCGGCCCGGGTCCACGCGCCCGGCACCCACGCGCTGTATGTGACGCCGGCCGGTTTCACGGCCGGGCCCGGCACCCTCGTGCACGGCCTGATCACTGCCGCGGGGCTCGACAACTTCCAATCCCGGCCCGGCTGGCGGCCGATCCCTCTGGAACGTCTGGCCTACGAGACGCCGGACGTGATCGCCAAGGCCACATTCGGCACCGGCGCCGATCACGACGACGCCTGGACTCCGTTCCGGCATCCGGTGGCCCGGCGCGCCATGCGATCGGTCCCGGCGGTAGTTCTCGACGGCGCCACCACGTCATGCGGCGGCTGGTTCCTGGCCGACGCGGTGGCCGCGCTGGCGGCCCTTCACCGCGGGCCTTCGACACGGGCGGAGCCATGAACGACCGCAGCGTCGTCGTCGTGCTGGCGGCCGCCATCGCCGTCGCCCTGGCCGCGGCGTGCCTGGTGGGCTCCACCCCCCTCGGTGTCAGCCGCGTGCTGGCGGCCCTGCTGGGCGGGGCATCCGCAGGGGACCGCGTGGTCGTGTGGGAGATCCGGCTGCCCCGGGCAGTGGCGGCGCTGGTGGCAGGCGCCGCGCTGGGGGCTTCAGGCGCGGCGTTGCAGGGGTTGCTGCGCAATCCGCTGGCCGAGCCCGGGGTCCTCGGCGTATCCGCCACGGCCGCCCTCGGCGCCACCTTCGTCATCTACTACGGACTCGCGAACGCCGGCGCCGTCGCGTTGCCCGTGGCCGCCATCGCCGGCGCCATGACGGCCACCGCTCTGCTGACGGTGGCGGCCACGCGGGTGGGCTCGGTGGTGACGCTCATCCTGGTGGGGGTCGGGCTGTCGAGCTTCGCCGGCGCCATGATGACGTTGCTGATGAACCTGGCGCCGCATCCGTTTTCCCTGTCCGACATGCTGAACTGGATGCTCGGCACCGTCGCCAACCGAAGCTTCGACGACCTGGTGACCGCGGCGCCCTTCCTCGTCACCGGTCTGGCGATCCTCTTCGCCGGACGGCGCAGCCTTTCCGCCTTGACCCTCGGCGAGGAGACGGCCGCGGGCGTGGGCGTCGATCTGCCCCGGACCCGGCGGCTGATGGTGGTGGGCGCGGGTTTGGCCACCGGCGCCGCAGTGTCCATCGCCGGCGCCATCGGCTTCGTCGGCATCGTCGCGCCGCACCTCGTGCGCCCCTGGGTCAACCACGATCCCGCCCGGGCGCTGGCGCCGTCGGCGTTGCTCGCGGGATTCATGCTCGTCGTGGCCGACCTCGGGGTACGGGTGGCGCCGACGGATACCGAGCTCAGGCTCGGGGTCGTGGCGGCGCTGATGGGGGCGCCGGTGTTCGTATGGATTGCGGCGAGGAGGCGGGCGCCCGGTGACTGAGTTGGTGCTGCGCGACGTCGATGTGACTCTGGGGCGGCACGAGGTCGTGCGCGGCGTGTCCCTGCGGGTGGCGCCGGGGGAGATGGTCGCCCTGCTCGGCCCCAACGGCGCCGGCAAGACCATGCTGCTTCGGGCGGTACTGGGTCTTGTGAAGCGCAGCCGCGGCACGGTCCACGCGGGCGGCGAAGACCCGGCCCGGCTCACCGCGGCCGAGCGGGCGCGGCGCATCGCCTACCTGCCGCAGTCGCGGCCGGTGGCGTGGCCGGTGCGGGTGCGTGACGTGGTGGCCCTCGGGCGGTTCGCCCACGGCGCCTCGCCCGGACGACTCCGCGGCGAGGATGCTGCCTCGGTGGAGCACGCGCTGTCCGCCTGTGATCTCCACACTCTCGCCGACCGCCCCTGCGACACCCTCTCGGGCGGGGAGCTGTCGCGCACCCACGTCGCCCGGGCCATGGCCGCGGAGGCGCCGGTCCTGCTCGCCGACGAGCCTACTGCGGCCCTCGACCCGCTGCACCAATACCAGGTCATGAAACTGATCCGGGGCTACGTGGACGCCGGCAACGGCGCACTGGTGGTGCTGCACGAGGCCGCCCTGGCCGCGCGCTTCGCCGACCGGCTCGCGTGGATCCGGGAGGGACGCATCGTCGCGGACGGCCCCGCCGAGACAACCCTGACGCGGGAGCGTATGGCTGAGGTCTATGGCGTGCGGGCTACAGTGCGGCGCATCGAGGAAGATTGGGTCGTGGCCGTTGCCGGGTCGGTGTGAGGGCCGGCACGCTGAAAGGCGCGGAGTGAGGCAGTGAGGCATCTTGACACGTCGCCGGGGTTCGTGCACGTACTTGGAAAACCGAACCGGAAGGGAGCATTGATGAGCACTTTGATTACCGGCGTCGGCCTGGTGGGCACCGCCTTCGCGCAACGTGCCCTCCAGCGTGGCGAGAAGATCGTGTTTTTCGACATGGCGCCCAGGATGGACTTCCTGGAACGGAAGCTGGGGAAAGCCGACGTCAGCGTCCTCAAGCGGGACATCCGGGATCTGCCGGCACTGATCGACGCCATGCAGACCCACAAGGTGGATACCGTGCTGCACACCGCCGGCCTCATCGGCGGCGCCGTGGCCAACCCGGTGTACAGCGGCCTTCAGATCAACGTCATGGGCACCGTCAACGTGGCCGAGGCCGTACGTCTCACCGGCGTCAAGCGGCTGATCCAGATCAGCACCATGGGCGTGTACAACCGCCGCATGGAAGGCGACGACCCCATCGACGAAGGGTTCTACCGCGGCGACGGCAACGCCTACGGCAACTCCAAGGTGGCCAAGGAGCTCATGGTGGAGGCATACCAGCGGCTCTACGGTTTCGAGCTCATCGTGCTGCGGCTGGCCAACGTGTTCGGCTTCGGGCACTTCGCCGGGGGCTCCGGCGGCGGCGAGATGCTCCAGAGCCTGGTGGAGACCGGCATCAAGGGCGGCGTGGCCAACATCCCGCAGGAATCCGCGCGGGATTTCGAGTACGTCTACTTCAAGGACGTAGGCTGCGCCATCGAGCTGGCGGCGACCATTCCGGCGCCGGCGGAGACCACCTTCAACATCGGGACCGGCGTGCTGCTGACCTTCGATGATCTGGTCGCCATGGTCCAGGGGCTTCTGCCGAAGCTCGATGTAGAGATCCTTCCCGGGAAGCCGCCGCGCTCCTCGAAGCAGCCCATGGTCGTCACCCGCGCCAGGGAAATGCTCGGCTGGGAACCTGAGTACAGCGTCGAGGCCGGGTTCAAGGACTACATCGAGGACATGAAGTCGGCCTTGCCTTCTTGACAGAGCCTACGGGTCCGGATACAACCTGAGGACAGGGCGGCCTTTCTGGCCGCCCTGTCCTCAGGTCCCTAACGGGATAACAGGGAAACCGGTGAAAATCCGGTGCGGTCCCGCCACTGTGAATGGGAGCCCTTGCCCTCATGCCACTGTTCTCCAACCGGGGATGGGAAGGCGGCAAGGCGGTCGAAGCGGCCGACCCATGAGCCAGGAGACCTACCTGGGGACGGAAAGCAACCAGGCTCTCCGAGGAGAGAGGAGGTCTCGCCATCTCGTACTTTCTTGTAGACGCATTCGTTCCCGCATCCCTTCGGTCGGTGCATCCCAGCCGGCGGAAAACCGAGCCGACAGGTTCACCGCTCTGTTCGTGACGCGGGACACACGATGCGCCGCCTTCTGTACTGCCTGCTGGGCTCGGCGTTGCTCCATGGCGCGTTCCTGTGTCTGCCGTTCTCCATGAGCGCCGGCGGCGGGAGGGAGACCGGCCTCCAACCCCTGCAGGTTCGCCTGCTGGACGCCCCAGGGACTGAAGCCAACAAGCCGAAGCGACCCTTCCGGAGAGCCGTGAACGCACGGTCCGCCAGGAACCCGAAGCGGCGGAACGCTCCGGAGCGGCCGCGAGCGCTATCCCGGACCCGGGCAAAGCCTGCGTCTCGATCTTCCATTGCGCAGGCAACGCTACGAGAACCCCATGCGGTCGGAAGGACGGCGCGTACCGGGCGGAAGAACGTTCCGACCCGGCCGGGTCGGATAATGCGCCGGGTGCCGGAGCCCGCCCGGTCAGCGAGTCGAACGGTCACACCGCCGTCGCCCTTGCCTGCACGCAAGGCGCAAGAAGAATCCGGCCATGACCGAGGGACCGCCGCGGGCGTCGAAGCTGCTCGAAGCGATGAACGGATGACACCGGCGAGTCCGGGGCTAAAAACCGCCGTCACCCTTGTCGGCGTCCGGTACGCGAGGGTGTTCAAGCCGGAGTATCCCAGGAAGGCGCGTCGGGCGGGATGGGAAGGAACCACCACACTGAAGGTGCATGTGGATCACCGAGGAAGGTCCGACCGGGTCATGGTGGAACGGACCTCGGGCTTCGACCTTCTCGACGCCGCGGCGGTGGCAGCCGTCAGGCGCTGGATATTCCATCCGGCGCACAACGGCGACAGGACCGTATCGGGATGGGTGAAGATCCCCGTGGTATTCAAGCTGAAAGAGGAGGACCAACGATGAAAACGTAGCGGCATTTTCTTGAATCCACAGCGTGAACGGTCTGAGGACGGATTCCAGGGAAAGGGGTGAAAAGCCCCTGCTGCCCCGCAACTGTAACGGCCACGAAAGCTGCAACCACGAGCCACTGCCCGTCCGCCGGGTGGGAAGGCGCGGTGATTAGGCCAAAGCCGGAGCCAGGAGACCTATCCGTCTTCCATCAACAATCCGCCTTCGCGGGAAAGGAAGATTGCCATGAAGTGTTCGACTCCGGGCTTCATCGCCCTCCTTGTCCTACTGACCTTTCAACCCGGTGCCGCGGACTCCCCGCCGGAGAGCAACCCGCAGCCGGCACCGGAGACCACCCTCGCTCCCATCGAGGTTACGGCCGCCCGGCTCACCGATGTCCGGGAGGATCCGACGAAGGTCCCGGTCAAGATCGTGGTCATCACAGCCGAGGAAATCGAGAGGTTGGGGGCCAGGACGGTCCAGGAGGTGCTCCAGTACCAATCGGGCATCGTGATGTATGACTCCATCGGCAACGAGTTCGAGCAGACCGTGGACCTGCGTGGCTTCAACGGCCAGCCGACCCCGGGGGTCACGGTGTTCCACGACGGTGTTCGCGTCAACGAGCCCGACTTCAACTACATCAGCTTCGATCTGATTCCCGTCGAAGACATCGAGAAGATCGAGATCATCCACGGCCCCGGGACTGTCTTCGGCAGCAACGCCCTGGCAGGCGTCATCAACATCACGACCCGAAAAGGCACCGGGGACGCCGTCCGGATCGGGGGTGAGACGGCAGGCGGAAGCGACTCGCGCCAGCGGTACCGTTTCACCGCGGACGGCGGCATTCCGGACACGGACCTGAACTTCAATTTCGGCGTGACTCGGGAACTGTCCGACGGTTGGCGCCGGAACGCCCCGAAACGAAGCACGCGCATCCACTCACGACTGGGCTACGCTGACGAGGACGGCACGGATCTCGGTCTTTCCTACACACACGTGGTCAACAAGCTCCACCAGGCCGGGACGTTGACACGGTCGGAGATGGACGAGCACGGCCGCCGGCATGACGCAACGCCCGGTGACTTTACCGCCAACGACTCGGATCTGCTGGCGCTCAACCTCAGGAGGACGCTTGCCCCCGGATTGTCGGGCGCCTTCAATGCATTCTACCGTCGGCGGGGAAACAGGATCCTTACCGTCAGCCGTCCTTTCTCGCCTGCAGGACGGAACCCGAAAGCCCTGAGCGACAAATCGTACAACCAGGGAGGCGGAACGTTCCAGCTTACCCACGCGGGAACGTTCCTCGGGCGTGGCGCCCGGCTCAATGCCGGCGTGGATTACCGCCACAACCGGTTTGGCAGCACCACATCCGGGAGCTATACCGCGGATAGTCGGACGAGGGAGAATGCACTCGGTATCTTCTTCCTGGACACCCTCGACATCCTGCCGCAGTTGTCCATTGCCGCAGGGCTGCGTTACGACCGGGACCGGACCGATTTCACCGACGGGACCGTACCGACCCACAGCTTCAGGAAGACCTTCAATGAGGTCTCCCCCAAGGCGGGAATCGTATACAACCCCTCGGATACTCTGGGGCTCTATTTCAACTTCTCCCAGGGGTTCCGCCCGCCTACTTCGGACGAGTTCCGTGGTTTCGGTCCGCCGCCCGATTACAGGACCTTTGTCACCGAACTGGACGCGGCACGCTCGCGGAACTTCGAGCTCGGCGCGAGATGGAAGCTTCCTCCCTGGCTCGAAGCGACCGTATCGCTCTTCTACATTCCGGTGCGGGACGAGATTCTCTACGTCGTGGCCGATGAGGCCACGTTTACCGGGCGGAACGTCAACGTTCCCGATACCCTCAGGCGAGGCGTGGAGATCACGCTGAGAGGCCGGTACGGAGAACGGCTCGACGGGTTCATCAACCATACCGTCACCAAGGCCACCTTCGAGACCGATCTGGTCCGTTTCGGGACAGGAGGCCTTCAGCAAGTCCGCAAAGGCGACGAGTTTCCGCTGGTGCCGCGCCATCGCCTGGGCGTCGGACTCAACTTCCGCCCGGCGCAAAGCCTGACCCTCGGTCTGGCCGGAACCTACGTGGGCAGCCGGTTTCTGCTGAACGACGAAGCCAATGAATTCTCCAGGCTCGACGATTACTTTGTCCTCAACGGCCGTATCGCCTACACGTGGCGCCGGTGGACGGCCTTCCTGACCATCGAGAACATGACCGGTGCGGAATACGACACGTACGGTATCCTGGCCAACGATTCCGGAAAGCCCGCTGCATTCCTGGCCCCCGCCCCAGGCACCACGGTGATGGCCGGGCTCAGGTTCCGGTTCGACTTGCCCGATGCGGGAAAGTGACGACCGGTGGGCTCGCCTCCCTGGAGTGGACAGGGCGACGATCACTCCACCAGGAGCGGCACGATCCGCCGTTCCTTGGCGCGGACGAGGCCACGGCCGGTGATACGAAGATCCGGGAGGGTGACGAAAGTCAGGAAGCAGAGGGCGTAGAGCGGCTTGGGAAACGAGGCGCCGCGCTGCTTCAGCGTTTGCTGGACTGCGGCGAGCTTTTCGCCGACCTCGCGCCAGGGCGCCAGCGAGAACAGGCCGCCGATGGGAAACGGAAGCTCTTCGAGGACCCGGCCCTTGTCCACAACCGCCACGCCGCCGCCGGATTCAAGCAGCAGATTGGCGCAACGGGCCATGTCGTAGTCGCTGGAGCCTGCCACAAGGAGCGTGTACTCGTCGAGGTTGACCGTGGTGCCCACCGCGCCGATGTCGGCTTTGAGGCCACGGACGAAGCCGAAGACGGGGCTGAAACCCTCCAAGCGGTCGAACACCGCGACCTTGAGAAGATCGGCCTCGACATCCGCCGGGATGACCCCGCCGGCGCAGGCCACCTCGACGATGCGCTCCCGGGTGATGGTCTGGTTGATGAGTTCCATCACCCGGACGCGGGCGCGAGGGTTGTCACACCGTATTCTCATGTCGTCGGCCGACACCGGCTGGCGGAAGGCGATCTTGAGGCCCATGTCGTCGGGGAAGGACGGTGGAGCCGCGTCCACCCTCGACTCGCCGTCCTCGGCCACCCGCTCCCCGGCGATGAAGGTGGCGCCGACCCGTACGGTGTCCAGGTCGTCCAGCAGGGCGAAGTCGGCGAACCGCCCGGGCGCGAGGCCGCCGATGTCCTGTTCGAGGCCGGAGTACATGGCCGGGTGCAGCGTCGCCGCCCGGATGGCGCGCACGGGGCTCAGGCCGCACTCCACGGCGCGGCGGA
The DNA here is from genome assembly GCA_963422385.1 of Binatia bacterium. Taxonomy (GTDB): domain Bacteria; phylum Desulfobacterota; class Binatia; order UBA9968; family JAJDTQ01; genus JAJDTQ01. The sequence continues at coordinate 3,833,962 of OY729432.1, forward strand.
TCGCGTGGTCCATGTGGCCGTGCTCGGCCACGTCGTCGGGGGCCATGCCGTCGGTGACCAGGATCAACCGGCCGGTGTCGACGCCGGCGGCCAGAAGCGGCTTCAGGGTGGCTTCGAGGTCCCGCCGGAAGGAGCCCTCCCGCAGCATGGTCCAGTAGCCGAGCCGCAGGCGCGCCAGGGCATCCTCGCCGCTGATGGGCTCGTGGCACGACGACACGGACGCCGCGGCGATGGCGTTGAGACGGCGGTCCCGGGCGCCGGCCGTGTGTCCGTGAACGATCTTGCCCTGGCCCAGGGCCATGTCGATGCGCGCCAACAGGTCCGGGTCCCCCTGCAGCAGCCGCAGCCATGAAACCACCTCGCCGAGCCCCAGAACCCGGGGGTCGCGAAGGGCGTCGGAGACCTCCTGGTCCGACAGGGATTCGGTGCGGCACAACAACGGATCCTGGGGCGCCGCCATGGAGATCAGGGTATGGACCCGGAGCGGATGGGACGCCACCTCGTCCAGGAAGAGTTGCATGCCGGTGAGGCCGAAGGCGACGGTGTGCTCGTCGCAGGAGGCCATGAGCGCGGTGGTGCCGCGGGACACGTAGGCCTGCAGCAGCTCGAAGGGGCGGCAGAAGTGGCCGATATGGGTGTGGGCGTCGATGAAACCGGGGGCGATCCACCGGCCCCGGGCGTCAATGACCCGGGTCGCCTCGCCGCGGGTGTGGTCGGCGCTGGGGCCTACGTAACAGATCCGCTCCTGGCGCACGGCCATCTCCATGCCGTCCAGCAACTCACCGGTATAGACGTTGATCAGGCGCCCGCCCGTAACCACCAGGTCGGCCTTGTCCTCGCCCAGGCTGGCGCGTATCAGGCGCCGGATCGTGTCGGGGTTCTTTCCCATGGGTTCGCCTTCATTCCGCAACCGCCGACCGGATTGAATTGGCCCGGCCGTTGCCGTACCATGGCGCCGTGAAGAATCTGGTGCTGCGCGACATCGGCAAGCGTTTCGGGTCGGTGACGGCCGTGGACGGCTTCGACCTCGCCGTGGACCAGGGAGAGTTCCTGGTCATCATCGGGGAGAGCGGCTGCGGCAAGACTACGCTGCTGCGCATCATTGCCGGGCTGGAGACCCCGGACACGGGCGAGGTCCTGATCGGCGGCGTTCCCGTGAATGACGTGCCGCCCGGGCGAAGAGACGTCCAGCTCATCTTCCAGAGCTACGCGCTGTGGCCGCACATGCGCGTCTTCGAAGACCGAAAGTACGCCAACCTGACGCTGCCGCTGCGCATCCGGAAGTGGTCCGTGGGCGCCATCCGCGAGCTCATCCGGCCCTTGGCCACGGCCCTCAACATCGAGGAACGGCTGTTCGCCCGCAAGCCCCGGGAGCTGTCCGCGGGCCAGCAGCAGCGGGTAGCCCTGGCCCGGGCCATGACCACCTTCCCGCAGATCATGCTCATGGACGAGCCCCTCAGCAACCTGGATCCGCCCAACCGCCGCAGGGTCCGGGCCGAGATCCGCTCGTTCCACAAGGATCAGCGTCTCACCACCCTTCTCGTGACCCACAACCTGGAGGATGCTCTGGAGCTGGCCGACCGTATCGCCCTGATGCACGAAGGGCGCCTGGAGCAGGTAGGCACGGCCGAGAGCCTGATGCGCCACCCCGCCAACGAGCACGTCAGCGACTACTTCCGCGTTCGCCCGTCCTACGGCGTCCCGTTTCAATGATCCGCCGGGACGCCCTCAGATCTTGAAGGCCTCGCGGGTATTGGCGGCGTACAGGCCGGCCACGTCCACGGGGTTCTTGATCACGCCCTGCTCCAGCAGATAGGAGTGGAAGGTCTCCAGGGTCTTGCGGTTGCCCTCGAAGCCGTAGGGCCAGAAGTCCTCGCCCATGAGATCCACCGTCTCCTCGTACTCGAACAACTGCCAGAGCTGGCTGGTGCGCAGCACGTTGGTGTCGTAGATCCGCCCGACGCAGAGATCCTTGGCCCGGCAGAACGCCTTGTAGAGGTTCTGGGTCACCCACGGGTGGGCTTCGTGGATCTCCCGGCGCACCACCACGCAGTGCATGATGGGGAACAGCCCGGTGCGGCGAAAGTAATCCACCTCCGCGGCGCGGCAGTCCTCGAACAGACGGGTGATCCCGGGTACGCGCCGCACAAAGCAGGCGGGCATGCGCGCCGAGACCAGCGCGTCGATGTCCCCCGCCTCCAGCATGTCGTTGAGGGTCCGGTCCTCCTCGGTCTCGATCTCCACCCCGGCCGGGGCGTCGAACGGCACGCGGTCCTTGCGCCCCGGCTGCTCCACGCCGCCCTGGACCCAGTGAACATCCTTGGCCTCCACCCCGAAGTCGTGCTGCAACATGCCGCGCACCCAAACGGACGCCGTCATGGTGTACTCCGGCACGCCCACGCGCCGTCCCTTGAGATCCTCGGGCTTCCTGATCCCGGAAGCGGTGTTGACGAAGATGCACCGGTGCCGGAACATGCGGGAGGGAAACACCGGAATCGCGATGAACGGCCGATGGCCGCGGGACGCGTCCACGTGGTACGCCCCCATGGACATCTCGGCGGCATCAAACTCCTGGAAATGGAGCATGCGCCAGAAGATCTCCTCCACCGGCAGAGCCACGTAGTTGAGATCGATGCCCTCGGGCTTCACCAGACCGTCCTTGAGGGCCCGGGTGCGGTCGTAGTCTTCACATGCCAGCGTCAGTTCGATGTTTGCCATATCCCCCTGCCCTGGTGTCGGAGTAATCGGGCTTCTACAGTTTTTGAAGGCTGGCCTCCATGCGATCCATGGCGTCCTCGATGTTCTCGTAGGAGTTCGAGTACGCCAGCCTGATGTAGCCTTCACCGTACCGGCCGAAGGCGCTGCCGGGCACGGTGGCCACGTAGGCGTCCTCCAGCAGGTGCATGGCGACGTCCTCGGATGAATGGCTCAGGGCGCCGACGTCAGGAAAGGCATAAAAGGCGCCCTCCGGTACCGCGCACTCGATGCCCTTCATGCCCCGGAGGCGTCTCAGGATGAGATCCCGACGCCGGGCGAACTCCTGCCGCATCTCGCCCACGCAGTCCTGTGGCCCCTCGTAGGCGGCCACGGCGCCGTACTGGCCGAAGGAAGTGGCGCACAGAACCGTATACTGATGCACGCGGATGAGGACGTCCATGAGCGTCCGGGGCGCGGCGATGTATCCGAGGCGCCACCCGGTCATGGAGTAGCTCTTGGAAAAGCCGTTCACCAGCAACGTGCGCTCACGCATGCCCGGCAGGCTTCCGATGCTGCGGTGGACGGCGCCGTCGTAGACCAGCTTCTCGTAGATCTCGTCGGACAGCACCAGCAGGTCGCGCTCCCTGGCCAGCGCCGCCAGATCTTCCAGATGTTCCCGGTCGAGCACGGCGCCCGTGGGGTTGTGGGGACTCATGACCACCATCATGCGGGTGCGCGGCGTGAGTAGCCGGGCCACGTCGTCCGCATCCATGCGGAAATCCTTTTCCGCCCGGAGCGGCACGCTCACCGGCACGCCCCCGCCCAGGGTGATGCAATGGAAGTAGTTGAGCCACGATGGATCCGGCACCAGCACCTCGTCGCCCTCGTTGATAAACGCCATGACAGCCATGAACACCGCTTCATTGGCGCCGATGGTGACGGCGATCTCCCCGTTCTCGTCGAAATCGAGTCCGTTGTCCGAACGCAGCTTCGCGGCGATGGCGCGGCGGATCTCCGGGATGCCGTAGTTAGAGGTGTAGTGGACCTTGCCTTCGTCCAGCGCCCTCTGGGCCGCGGCCTTGATATGGTCCGGCGTGTCGAAGTCGGGCCGGCCGATCTCCAGGTGAATGACCGGCTTGCCTTCCCCCTCGAGCTCCCAGGCGCGGCCCATCATCTTCCGGATGCCCGAGAACGGCACGCCCTTCATCCGCTGTGCTTCCCACGTCATCATTCAGCGTCCCGCGTCGTTGCACCCCGTCGGCAAGCCCTCAGGAAGCGGCCGGGACAGCGGCCAGCGCCTGCTCCACCAGCCCGACGAATTCGCTGGCCTGGGTCACGAGGCCGTCATGCCCTTCCCGGGCGAGCACGTCCGCCAGAAAGGAGCTGCCCAGAACGATGCCCGTGATCCCTAGGGTCGCGTACTCCGACACGTTCTCCTTGTTGACCCCTCCCGAGATCATGAACCGCGCTTCGGGGAAAGGACCCAGCATCTGACGGATGAAATGCGGCCCGCCCACGCAGTCCGCCGGAAAGATCTTGACCAGGTCGGCACCGCTGCGCAGCGCCCGGACGATTTCCGTCGGCGTGGCCCCGGCCGGTATCGAGGCGACTCCGGCTTCGCGGCAAAGCGGCACCAGATCGAGCTCCAGGCTCGGCGACACGATGAACCGTGCGCCGGCCTCGATCCCCGTGCGCGCTTGCTCCTCCGACAGCACCGTGCCGGCGCCCACGTGCACCGTCCCTTCCCTTGCCAGCGTGCGGATGACCTCGGCGGCCCCGGGGACGGTGAAGGTCACCTCCACGAACCGGACGCCGGCCTCGCCGACGGCCCTGGCGGTGGCCAGCGCCTCTTCCGCAGTCCTGGAACGAATCACCGCCACCAGCCGGCGTGCCTGCATGGTGGTCATCAATTCCGTCTTGGTCATGGAGGGTTCCTCGGTCAGCTCAGGCTCAGGCCGCCGTCCACCAGCAGGGTCTGACCGGTGACGAAATCGCCGCCGGTGATCAGGCCCATTACGGCGCCCGCAACCTCTTCGGGCTTCGCGACGCGTTTCAGCGGATAGTTGGCGGAGGCGCGGCCGATGATCTCATCGTAGTCCGCGCCGTAGTGATCGCGCATCCACTGGGTGTCGGTAAACGCCGGCGCCACGGCATTGACCCGAATCTCGGGGCCCAGTGCGACGGCAAGGCCGCGGGTCAGATAGATGAGCCCGGCCTTGGCGGTACCGTAGGCGAGGGACGACATGGTGGAGGGCGCGATGACGCCGGAAATGGACGACACGTTGACGATCATGCCTCCGGTGGCCGCCAGGTGCGGCGCCGCCGCCCGGGCACAACGGTACGCACCCTTCACGTTGACGTCCAGGGTCACATCCCATATCTCGTCCGTCAACGCCTCCATGTCCGTGATCGGAACCCAGCGGGTGACCCCCGCGTTGTTCACCAGTATATCCAGGCGCCCGAACCGCTCAACCGTCTGATGAACCATGTCGCGCACGTGACCGTCGTCCCTTACGTCCCCATGCACGCAGAGGGCCTCCACGCCGAGCTCCCGTACCTCCACCGCCAGACTCTCCGCCTGTTCGCGGGCCGACCGGTAGTTGATGGCCACCCCGGCCACACCGGCCCGGGCAAGCTCGACGACGGTGGCACGGCCGATACCCGTGGCCGCACCGGTCACCAGGGCGATGCGATCGGAAAGGATCACGAACCTTCCCTTAGCTGTCGGGTGGCGGCTTCGTCGATCACCCACTGCTCGGGCAGCCGCACTTTTTCGTGTTCACCGCCGGTGAAGCGCACCACCACGCCGTAGTCGCTGGCGGCGGCCTCGGGGGTGATGTAGCCGTAGACGACGTCGGCGCGGACGCGCTCCGGGTCCCGCTGGAAGGGCTCGCCGTAGCCACCTCCGCCGGGATGGTTCAATTGGACGCTGCGGTCTCCTTCGAGATGGGTCTGCGCCTTGGGATTGGGGCGCTCGCCGCCGTCCAGGATGAACTCGCCGGGGAGGCCCGCACCGCCGCCCATGATGCCCGGTGCCGCGTATCGGGTGCGGTCGAGGATGCCGTTGACGCTCCACTGGCCCTGGGCGCGGTTGGCGAATTCGGTGAACTGGCCGAGGCCGCCGCGCCAGGTGCCAGCGCCGCCGGAGTCCACCCGGAGCTCGCGCCGGCGCATGACCAGCGGCGACAGACTCTCGATGACCTCCGCCGGCACGCCGGCCACGCCGCTGGGAAAACCCACGGCGCTGAGACCATCCTTGGTGGGCCGGGCGCCGGTGCCGCCTACCTGGAACACGGTGAGATTGAACGCGGGGTTCCGGCCGCGCCATACACTGAGCCAGATGGGGTCGGCGCTGGGCGCCATAAGCTTGCCCGGCAACGCCTTGGCCAGCGCCGTGAAGACCGCGGTGGGCACGAAGTGGCCCACGGTCTGCCGTGCCGCCACCGGCGCCGGATCGTTGGCGTTCAGGATGCTGCCCGCAGGGGCGCTCACGTGCACCGGCCGGAAGCTCCCCTCGTTGTGAGGCACGTCGGGGTAGATGGCCGCCTTGGCGGCGAAGCTGGCATAGGCGTGGGTGTAGTTCATCACCACGTTGATGCCCCGGTGGCTCTGGGGCGAGGAGCCGGTGAAGTCGATGAAGATCTCGTCCCCCCGTACCTCCAGCCTGGTCTTGATGAGGATCGGCTCCTCGAAACCGTCGCTCCAGGTCTCCCCTTCCCACTCGCCGTCCTCGAGCTCGGCAATGGCCGCGCGCACGGCCTTCTCCGACCGGCTGATGATCTCCTCGGCCACGGGATCGAAGCTGTCCAGCTCGAACTCGTCCATGGTCTCGATGAGCGCCCGGCCGCCGGCGTCGTTGCAAGCGGACTGGGCGTAGAAGTCGCTGACCACCTCGTGGGGCAACCGGACGTTGGCGCGGATCATCTTGAGCAGGATGGGGTCGGGCTCACCCGCGTGAAACAGCTTCATGATGGGGATCCGAAGCCCCTCCTCGTACACCTCCCGAGCCTCGGCGGAAAGGATGCGGCCGCCGATGTCCGCGGCGTGGCAGGTATTGGCGAAGAACGCCGTGAGCCGGCCGCGTCTGAAGACCGGCGTGGTGATGGTGATGTCGTTGACGTGTCCCGCGGTCTGCCACGGGTCGTTGGTGATGAGCACGTCCCCGGACTCGAGCGTATCCGCGGGGAACTCCCGCAGGAAATGCCCCATGGACGTGGCCATGGCATTGATGTGGCCCGGCGTGCCGCTGACCGACTGGGCCACCATTCGGCCCCGGGTATCGAAGAGACCGCAGGCCAGATCCTGGCTCTCCCGCACGATGGTGCTGAAGGCGGTCCGCATCAGCGCGTCCTGCTGCTCGTTGGCCACCGACAGAAGCCGGTTCCAGATGACCTCGAGGGTGACGGGATCGATGGCGGCATCATTCATGATCGAACTCCACGATCACGTTGAGATGGTCGTCAACACGGGCGCACCCGCGGGTGCTCACCACCAACGTGGATTCCCGCTCTTCCACTATCGCCGGCCCCGAGAAGGTCATGCCTGGCGTCAAGGCGTAGCGATCGTAGACCGTGGTCTCGACGAAATCGCCCCGGACCGGCGAGAACACCGGGCGGGTGCCCTTCTCCGCCCTGGCCCGCACCGCCTGCCGGCCACGGGTCGAGAAGTTCAGCGGCTGCTCCGGCCCCCGCGCCACCACGCGCCAGTTGATGACCTCCACCACTACGTCCGGTACCGTCCGGCCGTACATGTGCTCGTAGGTGCGCTCGAAGGCTCCGGTGATGGCGCCGAGATGACTGGCCCACAGCGCCTCCTCGGGGATGGGCACCGACACCTCGTGGCCCTGGCCGGTATAGCGCATGTCCGCGGTGCGTTCGTAGATGATGTCGTCCGGGGCCAGTCCCGACTGCTCGAGGATAGCGCGTCCCTCGGCGCACATGTCATCGAACAGGCGGTTGACGAAGGACCAGTCCAGCTCGTCGAGGCGGCTGTAGGCGCTACGCACGAAATCGAAAGCCAGGGGCGCCGCCAGAAGGCCGAAGGTCGAGCCCACGCCCGCCCCCATGGGAGAGATCATCGTGGGCAGGTGCAACAACTCCGCCACGTGGCAGCCGTGCACCGGACCCGCACCGCCGAAGGCGTACATGGGCAGCTCCCGCGGATCCTTGCCGCGTTCCCCCAGATGGGCGCGGGCGGCGTTGGCCATGTTCTCGTTAACGATCTGGTGGATGCCCCAGGCCACCTCCTCCACGCGCATGTCGAGCTGCGTGGCGGCGCTGCCGAGGGCAGCCCGAGCCGCTTCCACGTCGAGTTTCATCTCGCCGCCGAGAAAGTAGTCGGGATCGAAGTAGCCGAGCACCAGGTTCGCGTCCGTCACCGTGGGACGGGTGCCGCCACGGCCGTAGCAGGCCGGCCCAGGCTCGGCCCCGGCGCTCTCGGGTCCGACCTTGAGCAGGCCCAGTGCGTCCACCCGGGCGATGCTGCCGCCGCCGGCGCCGATCTCGATCATGTCGATGACCGGAATCTTGATGGGGAGGCCGCTGCCCTTGCGGAAGCGGTAGATCCGGTCCACCTCGAACTCCCGCGCCTTGAGCGGATAGCCGTTCTCCACGGCGCACAGCTTGGCGGTGGTGCCGCCCATGTCGAAAGAGAGGAGATCGGGATAGCCCGCCCGCTGTCCCAGCGCGGCCGCCGCCAGCGCCCCCGCCGCCGGCCCCGACTCGAGCATCCGCACCGGGAACCGGGCGGCCGTCTCCGGCGTACCGATACCACCGCTGGAAAGCATCACGAAGAAACTGCCGGTGAATCGAAGGCCATCCAGGCGCTGCTGCAGCTCCTGGAGATAGGCGGCCACGCGATCCTGCACGTAGACGTTGGCGACGGTGGTGCTGGTGCGCTGGAACTCGCGGATCTCGGGCACCACCTCGGCGCTCACCGACACGCGGATCCCGGGGGCCACCTCCGCGATGAGAGCCCGCGTCCGGTGCTCGTGGGCGGCGTTGCGGAAACTGTTGAGGTAGCACACCGCCACCGCTCGGACGCCCTTGTCCCGCAGCTCCGCCGCCAGGCTCCGCAGGAAGTCCTCGTCCAAGGGCTTGATGACGGTCCCATCCGCGGCCACGCGCTCCGGCACGTCGAACCGGAGGTAGCGAGGCACCAGCGGCCTGGGGAATTCGAGATCGAGATCGTAGAGCTCGTAGCGGTGCTCGCGGCCGATCTCCAGGGCGTCCCGGAACCCTTCGGTGGTGAGCAGCGCGGTGACCGCGCCCTTGCGCTCGATCAGGGCGTTGGTGACCAGCGTGGTGCCGTGCACCACCGTGCCCTGCCGGGCGCGGTCCACGATACCCGCGTCCAGACCCTCCCGCATGGCCGTTTCCACCGCCACGCTCGGGTCTCCGTGGGTGGTCAGGGTCTTGCCGATGAAGGACGTGCCGTCATCCGCCACGAGGAGCAGGTCCGTGAAGGTTCCGCCGATGTCAACGCCGACACGATACATGGAGGCCGGACAAACCGAAGTTATTGGGCGAACAGGTTCATCAGGGCATCGGTCTGGTCCGCCGCGGCGGGCCGCAACAGCGGGATCTTGACACCCGCGTCGCGGTATTGCTGCACCCGCGCCTTGACCTCGTCGGGAGTGCCGCTGGCCGTCATGCCTTCCACGTAGGAGTCGGGGATGGCCTTGATCAACTCCTCCATGCCGCCCCGGGCATGGGCCTCCTCGAACCTGGGGATGTCTTCCTCATGGATGTAGGGCTCGCCCACGCGCATCTTGGGACGGGCGATGAACGGGAGTTGGATGGGATCGAGCTTGGTGGCCACCTCCCAGCGGATGGCGTCCAGAGCCGTTTTGTGGTCGTCGGCGATGGAGCAGTTGATCAACTGGGCGACCTCGAACTTCGAGAAGTCCCGTCCCGCTTCCTCGGCCCCCTGCTTGATGATCTTGATGGCGTTGGCGGTGTACTCGGGCGAGCAGACCGCGTTGAGCACCACGCCGTCGCCGATCTGGCCGGCGAGCTTCAGGCCGGGCCTCGCGGTGGCCGGGATGTAAAGCGGGATGTTGGTGCGCAGTGGCTTCCAGCCGATGCCAACATTGTCGAACTTGACGAACTGTCCCTGGTAGCTCACCTTCTCGCCGGTAAAGAGCAACCGCATGGACTCGATGTATTCCTTGAGCACCTGCACCGGATCCTGGTGCTCCAGCGAGTGGACCCGGGCGTGGCTGCGGGTGCAGGAGCCCGGCGCCAGCGTGATGCGGCCGCCGGTAAGCTCGTCCAGCGTCATCAACGATTGGGCCATGCAGATGGGTGTACGCAAGCGGACGATCTGGGTGGCCCCCAGCGTCACCCTGGACGTGGCCAGGCCCATGGCCGACATGGCGGAAACCGAGTCGCGCATGAGCTCGATGGTCTCCGAGAAGAAGCCCATCTCGAAACCCTTTTCCTCCGCGCGCCGCATGAGATCAGCGATTTCCCGGACGTTGGTGAATTTCCCGTACCCAAGTGCGAAACCGACTCTGGCCATGACATCTCCTGACTGGTTAACGGCAACCTCTCACCATCATTCATGCCCCCGGTGAGCGCGCCCGTTAGCGGCAAAGGCGATACGCCGCCACCGACGACCCGATGGTCCTGCGCTTCATGCTCCGGTTGATTCAGAGGAAAGCGGACGGGTGTTGCGGTGTGCCTGAAGAAAAGGATTTTGTATCCGACCGGTTGCGGTTCGTCAAGGATTCGCCCGGCCCCGGCGGCCATTGCGGCGCACCCCTCGATTGCGTAAGCTTTGTGTCATGATGGTGGGGCTGGACATCGACGGCGTGGTGGCCGACTTCCTCTCTCCCTTCCTCTTTCGTCTGGAAACGCGCATCGGCAAGGGGCCGATCCCGGCAAATTCCCTCTGGAGCGTCGACTTTTCGGCGCATCCCGCGCTGACCGGGGAAGCGGTGGAAGAATGCGCCGAGGCCGTGCGGCGGGACCCCGCGTTCTGGAACGGACTCGAGTCGCTGTTGAGCCCGGAACAGTGGCGGCGCCTGGAGCATTTGAGCCGGCGCGGGCAGCTTTCGTTCATCACGCACCGGACGGGCCATGAAAGCTGGGACATTCACGCGGTTACCACCGAGTGGTTTCGGCGGCACGGCATCACGAGTCCCGACGTGCACCTCGTCGAGAAGGAGAAATCCGCGGTGGTGGAGCGGCTCGGAGTGGTGCTTTTCGTCGATGACAACTACGAGAACTGCCGGGATGTTGCCGAGAAGACCGGTGCCCGGGTGCTGATGCCGCACCACCCCTACAACCGGTCGTTCTCGCACCCTGGCGTAACGCGTATCACGCATTTCAACGATGTGTTCACCCAGTTCGAGAGCTGCCTGCCACCGGCGGCCATCAGTTAACGGAGGATCGCCATGTACGGTTGGCGAGCACGTGTAGGCCATGTGGCTCCGTCCCGCGGAGACACCCTCGTTTACGAATTCTATCGCATGCTGCCCGAAGGGTTCCAGTTGCTCAACAGCACCGGCACCATCCGGCAACTGGTGGACAACGACTTCGAGCGACAGCTCGGGCGCATCGAGGAGGCCGCGTTGGACCTTGCGGACAACGGTTGCGACGTGATCATCCTCGGGGGCTCCCCGCTCTTCACCAGGCTGGGCCACGGCAGCGACATCGAGATGGGACGGCGGCTCACCGAGAAGACGGGAGTCCCCATCACCGCCGGCATTACCGGCGAGGTAGAAGCCCTCAAAGCCATGGGCCTTCACAGCCTGGTGGTGGCCACCCCCCACGAGGACGAGCTGAACGCCCGCATGAGGGCGTTTCTCGAGGCTTCCGGGTTCGAGGTGCTGCAGATCGAGGGATATGGGGTGCGCAAGAACTCCGCCATCTCGGATCTGCCGGTGCACGCCTCCTACAAGATCGCCAAGCGCATCTACGAAAAGGCGCCCGAGGCGGACGGCATCTTCATCCCCTGCCCCCGTTGGCCCACCATCGAGGACGTGGAGCTTCTGGAGCACGAAATCGGCAAGCCCGTGGTGACCAGTTGCCAGGCCTACATCTGGTATGCGCTGCACCTGATCCGCATCAGGGAGAAAGTGAACGGCTACGGCAGGCTCATGGGCAGCCTGGCCGCCTGACCGCAGGGTCAACGCGCCGTTCCGCCGTGGGGCACCGACATGGACGGCCTGCGCAACACGGTTTTCGACGACTGCGGCGAACTGCCGGATCTCGCGGTCGCTTTGCTGGCGGCGGTATTCTCCGGGAACGAGGCCGCGGGGATTCCAGGCGGGAACTTCATGAGGGTGTTTCGGGCGGTTGCGACGGCCCCGTGACGCTGAGTACGGCCATCGACCGGCTCCTCGCCGATGAGAGAGCTACCCGGACAGAGGCTCCTGGGTCGCATACATGGTTCATACATGGATGGTTGATTGGTGGAAGCCTCCGAGACTACCCTGTAGCGGCTCCCGGTTGTGGCCATGCTTCCGAGCCACCACTTCAACCAACATCACGTTGAAACGGTGTATGCGGCTTCACAACTCAGGTCAGCGTGTCGGCCAAGTCCGCATCGACGATCCTGCGGTCCCGTGTGAGGAGAGTGGCACCAAGAATCCGCGCGGTTGCCACCAGAATCCTGTCTGCGGGATCCCCGTGAAACGAATCGGGCAACGCCGCCACCGCCGGGGAGATCCCCTGACGTTGCACCAGCGGAGGCGTCACGGCCTTGTCCAACCACTCCCGCAAGGGAATTGCCAGACGGATGCGGCCGAGGGAATGTAACGTGGCCACCTCCCAAAGCGAGATATCGGACACCAACAAGGGCGACTCCGTATCTGCCGACGCGACCACCTCCCGCTGATCGGCGGAGAGTCGACCCGGGTCGTCGAGCCACCACGGCAACACGTGGGTATCGAGCAACGCCCTCATCGCCGGAGGCTCTCCCAGTCTTCCTCCGGCAGCACTGGTGCAATGACGTCACCAACAAATGTGACGGTGCCAGCCAATTCTGATTGCGGATACGCGGTTTTGGCGTGGCTCGCCGGCACGAGCTCGGCCACGGGACGACCATGCTTCAAAATGAGCACAGTCTCACCCGTGGCCTGCACTCGGTCGAGGATCGCAAGACAGCGGGTCTTGGAATCGGATGCATTCATGGCTTCCATATGACTAGCCTGTATGACCAGTCATATGGAATCAGGAGGTCATTTCGTTCTGAGCATGTCAAGGGCCTTACGGCTCAAGGAACATGACAGCAACTGCCCAAAAATTCCGCGCCCATCAGGTCCAGGTCGTCGAGGCGGCCGGGAACGTCGTCCAGGGAGTTGTCGCGAGCCTTCATCTCCCGGCGAAACTTGAAGGGCTACGGGGCGGCAGGAAGCCTACGCGCCGTATTTCTCCCATTGCTCGGGCGAGAAGGTCTTCAACGAAAGCGCATGGATCCGTTCGTCCCCGAGCTCGTCCTTGAGCGCGTCGTAGACCATCTTGTGCTGGTCGATGAGACCCTTGCCGGCGAAGGAATCGTGCACGATGACGACCTGGTAGTGGTCTCCCCCGCCAGTCAAGTCCTTGATCATCGGCACCAGACAACCCGGGAACACCCGCCCCAGCGTATCCTCTATCTCTTGTGGCTGAATCATACGCTTGGGAATAACACAAAACGGGGGTTTCGACCACTGAACCGGGGGACGGCGACACCATGCCGACGCCCCCCGGCCCGGTCTTCCGCCTGCTCACTCCTGCGTATCGTAGTCGCCCCGACACTGCTCCATCATGGCGCGCATGTCGGCCCGCAGCTCCTCGTTGGTGGGGCGGCCCACGTAATACCAGCCATTGTAGATGCGATGGACGGCAAGGTCCGGCAGGAGCGAGAAGGCGTACGGAATCGCCAGGGTTCCATGCCTCTTGTCCGAGGTGTCGACGATGTCCAGGGCCTCGATGGCCTTGAGATCCTGATCGCTGAGGAACGGGAAGGTCGCCCCGAGACCGGCCCGGAGCGCCCCGTTCACCTGCGGCGGGTCGACGCTGACGACGGCGACCCGGCAATAGGCGACCGGAAGCTCTTCCTGCAGGTTAACCAGGTGGCGCAACTGCACCACGCACTTCCCTCACCAGTAGCCGCGATAGAACACCACGATCAGGGGAAACTTGCCCTCGGTGACATCCGACAGCTTCGCCTCTCGGCCCGTCTGGTCCTTGAGCGCCAGATCCGGAAATTTCGCGCCTACGGTTTGATTCATGATTTGCCTCCTTCGGGTACCGAAACGTTGGTCGTGAGCACGGGCCCGGCACGCCAGATCCGATTCCGCGAGATCCGCGCCGGGTCCTGGCCCGCAAGGGACCGGCACCCGCCCCTTTTCCAGGTCCAACGGCTGTTCCATCGCGACCGCGCTTTGCCTTGCAGGCGAGCGCAAGCTACTGAATGATACCCACAACCACCCGGTTCGGCGAACGGTCAGGGAGGGCACATGACATGACTACAGCCTCAAGATTGCGGGGCGCAATGGCCGAGGACGGCTGCCTGACGGTTCCCGGCGTCCACGACGGTTTGACCGCACTGCTCGCGGAGCAGGCCGGGTTCGGGGTGGCCCTACTCGGAGGCAACGCCGCCACCGCCAGCCTGCTGGGGCTTCCGGACCTGGGCTTCCTGTCCGCCGATGCGCTCATCGCACACGTACGAAACATCTGTCACGTGCTGCGCATCCCCCTGCTGGTGGACGCCGACACCGGCTTCGGCGGGCCGCTACAGGTGCGCCGGACCGTGGCCGCGCTGGAGCGGGCCGGCGCGGCGGGTGTCCAGATCGAGGATCAGGCGCCGACCAAGAAATGTGGACTCCTCCGGGGAGGACATCCGCTGATCTCCGCAACGGAAATGGTGGAGAAGTTGCAGGCAGCGGCCGCCGCCAGGGAGGACCCGGACACCGTCATCGTCGCGCGCACCCTCGCCTACTCGTCCGGCGGCCTCCGGGAGGCTATTCGACGCGGCCATGCCTACCGCGACGCCGGCGCCGACGCCATCTTCGTTCAGTCTCCGGGCACTCTGGAGGAACTCCGTGAGATCCGTGGATCCATCCCGGGCCCGCTGGTGGTCAACATGGACGAGGCCATCCCGGCTTCCGCTCTGGACGTGAGCAAGGCGGCGAACGAGGGTTACAAGCTGGCGCTCTTCCCCGGTTCCGTCCGTTACACCCTGGTGAAGGCGGTCAAGGAAACCCTCGCCGTGTTGGGCCAGGAAGGCACGACCCGGAGTTGCCGCCATCGCATGGCCTCCTTGGCCGAGTATCACAACTTGGTGCGAATGGACGAGTTCCTGGAGCTCGAAGGCGCCTTGTTGAAGCCTTCGTAGAGAGCCGCGGGCAGGCGAAGGCCGTCAGGCCCGTATGTCCTCCAGGAACAACTCCGTGGGGATCCCGGGGCCGAGGGCGCGTTCGTACACGGCCCCGCTGACGGAAGCGTATCATGGAAATTGCGGAATTGCGGAAAACCGTGTAGAATTTTTCTTACTGAATTGACGCCTTATCAAGAGTGGTGGAGGGGCAGGCCCGTTGAAGCCACAGCAACCGTGTTCCCGAAGGGAATGCAGGTGCTAATTCCGGCCCGCAAGGGACAGATAAGGTGAGGAGAAAACCTCTTCTCATCTTTGGAAGAGGTTTTTTTTCGTTTGAAGTGCGATGAGAGTTTCGTTTGGAGCATGCGTCTGAGCCCTGAGCAAGTCGAGCGATACAGCCGCCAGATCATGATCCCCGACGTCGGAGGCGGCGGGCAGATCCGGCTGCGCCAGGCGAGCGTGCTGGTGGTGGGAGCCGGCGGCCTGGGCAGTCCGGCGGCGTTCTATCTCGCCGCCGCCGGCGTGGGACGGCTCGGGATCGTGGACAGCGACACGGTGGACCTTTCCAACCTGCAGCGGCAAATCCTTCACACCACCGCGGACCAGGGCCACCGCAAAGTGGAGTCGGCCAGATCCCGGCTGCTCGATCTCAACGCGGAGGTGGCGGTGGCGGTCCACGACGTGCGCATGACCGAGGCGAATGCCGCCGAGATCATGGCGCCCTATGATTTCGTCATCGACGGAAGCGACAACTTCGACACCAAATTCCTGATCAACGACGTGGCCGTCTCCCTGGGCAAACCGTTCTCGCACGCGGGGACCGTCCGGCTTCAGGGCCAGACCATGACGGTGGTGCCTCCGGACAGCGCCTGCTACCGCTGCCTCTTCGAGGAGGCGCCGGCACCGGGCGAAGTGCCGGGGTGCCAGCAGGCAGGCATCCTGGGTGCGGTGGCGGGAACCATCGGCTCCATCCAGGCCACCGAGGCCATCAAGTACATCGTCGGCCTCGAAGAGGACCTGCTGGTGAACCGCCTGCTCACCTACGACGCCAAGACCATGGAAATACGCAAAGTGCCGGTGCCGCCGAACCCCCGCTGCAAGGCTTGCAGACCATCCGTCGGCTCGCCGGCTTCCCAAAGGAGTCACGCATGAGCTTTGTCCAAGGACTGCAATGCCGCGAGTGCCAACAAGAGTACCCAACGGCGCCTCTTCACGTATGCGAGAACTGCTTCGGTCCCCTCGAGGTGATGTACGACTACGACGGTATCCGGAACAGCGTAAGCCGGGAGAAGATCGCCTCCCGTCCGCGCAACCTGTGGCGTTACCACGAGATCCTGCCCATCGACGGAGAGCCCAGGGTCGGCCTCTACTCAGGCTTCACGCCGCTGATACGGGCCCGCCGCCTCGGCGAGGTCCTGGGCGTCGACGAGCTCTACATCAAGGACGACTCGGTCAACCACCCGACCTTCTCCTACAAGGACCGGGTCGTATCCGTGGCTATCTCCAAAGCCATCGAGTTCGGCTACGACACCGTCTCGTGCGCCTCCACCGGGAACCTCGCGAACTCGGTATCGGCCCACGCCGCCAGTGCGGGGCTCAACTGCTACGTCTTCATTCCCGAAGGGCTGGAGGAAGGGAAGATCGTCGGCTCGGCGATCTACGGTCCGCGTACCATCGCCATCAAGGGGACGTATGACGACGTCAACCGCCTTTGCAGCGAGATCGGCGACAAGTACCCGTGGGCGTTCGTCAACGTGAACCTCAGGCCCTACTATTCCGAAGGTGCCAAGACCCACGCCTTCGAAGTCGCCGAGCAACTGGGATGGAAGCTGCCGCGCCACATCGTCGTCGGCTCGGCGGGTGGAACCATTCTTCCCAAGCTGGGCAAGGCGTTCAAGGAGCTCCGGTCCGTGGGACTGGTGGATCCGGACGAGCCGTGCAGTATCTACTCGGCCCAGGCGGCCGGCTGTTCTCCCATCATCGACGCCCTGAAGAAGGGTACGGATATCGTCGATCCGGTGAAGCCCGACACCATTGCCACCTCCATCGCCATCGGCAACCCGGCCGACGGCTACTACGTGATTCAGACCGTCAAGGAGTCCGGCGGTTGGGGAGAAAACGCCACGGACGAAGAGATTCTCGACGGCATCAAGCTCCTGGCGGCCACCGAGGGCATCTTCACCGAACCGGCCGGCGGCACCGAGGTCGCGGTTACGAAGAAGCTCATCGAGCAGGGCCGGATTCCCCGGGACGAGTCCATCGTCATCGCCATCACCGGCAACGGCTACAAGACGGTGGAGACGGTGGCCCACATCATCGACCGGCCTTACAGCATCGAGGCTACCCTCGGCACCTTCGACAGGTTGTACGGCGAGCTGTCACAGGAATCACGGGGCAAGGCGAAGGCGGTTTGACGCAAGCGCCCCGGAGTCGAGGAGCATTGGCCGGTCGCGCGGCGTCCTCCGTATTGAAATGGCTGCATACAGGGATTATCCTGGTGTGGCGTCCCGTATGAACCGTGGACAAGATGCGCAGGACTTTTTGTCGTCGGCAGGGCGCGACAACGAGCAGTGGTCCATACCACGCGAGGCGAAGCAACGCAGCCGACGGCAAAAGGACCGGCGGATCTTGTCCACGGTTCATACGGGACGCCACACCAGTGCAAAGGGAGGTCTTTCCATGAGTGTTCGTGTACGCGTTCCCACACCGCTGAGAAAATTCACCGAGGGATCGGATGAAGTGAATGCCAACGGCGAGACGGTTTCGGCCATGCTTGAGGATCTGGAGCAAAACCACCCTGGCATCAAAGAGCGCATCATGGACGACACCGGCAAGGTTCGCCGGTTCGTGAACGTCTATGTCAACGGGGATGATATTCGCTTTCTCAAGAACGTAGACACCGTGTTGAAGGACGGTGACAACATCTCGATCGTGCCTGCCATCGCGGGAGGCATGTAACCCCGTTCATGCTCGCCGCAATAACGAAACCCGCGCCCCCGCCGACCCGGGATCTCGCGAAAGTCGAGGCCGTTAGCGAGCTCGTCGGCAACACGCCCCTGGTGGAAATCAGGAGCGTCACCCGCGGCCTGCCTGAGGGGGTGAGGGTTCTCGCCAAGCTCGAAGGATTCAATCCGGGCGGTTCGGTGAAGGACCGGCCCGCGCTCGGGATGATCCGGGAAGCGATCCGTACAGGGCAGCTCGAACCGGGCCGGACCATCATCGATTCGACCTCGGGAAACACCGGAATAGCCGTTGCCATGATCGGCGCGGTGTTGGGCTACCCGGTGCGTCTGGTGCTGCCGTCCAATGTCAGCCAGGAACGCAAAGGCATCATCCGGTCTTTCGGCGCGGAAGTCGTATTCAGTGATCCGATGGAAGGGTCCGATGGCGCCATCAGGCTCTGCCGCAAAATCGTCGGCGAGAATCCGGAAGCGTATTTCAAGCCCGATCAATACTTCAACCCCATGAACAGCCGCGCGCACTATGAAACGACGGGCCCGGAAATCCACCGTCAAACCGCCGGGGGCGTCACCCACTTCGTCGCCGGCGTCGGTACCGGCGGCACCGTCATGGGAGCCGGGCGTTTCCTGAAGGAGCGGAACCCCCGGATTCGGGTCATCGCGGTGGAGCCGGACGCGGCGTTGCACGGACTCGAAGGGCTGAAACACATGGCCAGCTCCATTGTCCCCGGTATCTACCATGAAGAAGAACTCGACCTGAAAGTCCCCGTATCGACCGAGGATGCGTACGACATGGTCTACCGCCTGAGTCAGGAAGAAGGGCTGCTGGTGGGTCAGTCCTCCGGCGCCGCCATGGATGCGGCATTGCGGATCGCCCGGCAGTTGACCCACGGCACGGTGGTCACGGTGTTTCCCGACTTCGGGAGCCGTTACATGACGACCAATCCATGGACGACCTGGAAGGAAAACCTGGATGTCGGCAACCTGGATTTCAACATTTGAAGACGCCGTCATCCCGAATGAGCTGAAACGCAACGGGAACGCGGGGCCCAACCCGCGTCGTGCGATATGAAACGGCCATGATTATCCGCTGTCCAAGCTGTTCCACGACGTACAAGGTAAACGGCAGCGTCTTCGACGCGCCCAAGCCTACCTTCCGTTGCTCTCGCTGCAGGCACATCTTCACCTTTCAGATCCGCCTGCAGTTGCACGACGAGGAATCGCCGGTGGCCGACCCGGCGACGGACCCGATGCCGGCGGCGGGCGCGGCCGGCTACGGGCCCGTTCCCGCCAGCGGACCCGATACCGGCGGGGAGCCCTACGCCCAAGGCCTTGCGGACACCCACGACGGCGAGGCTTCCCGGGTCGCTTCCACTCAATCCCACACCGAAACGGCGCAGGGCGCTCCGGAGTTGCCGCGCACGCAGGCCGACGTCGAGCCGGCAAACCGGGATACCGATGAGGCTCAAGCGGCCGGTGACGATTCCGGCGGGACCCGGTTCGAGTACCCGGGCTTCGGCCCGTTGGTGGAGGCGGACCGGCCTGATGTGCAGCAGCCGGAATCGTTGGAGCAGGCTGCCGCCGCTGAGTACGACGACGTCCCTGTCCCAACTGCGCGGAAGCCGGACTTCGAGATCGACGATGATTTCCTGATCCCGCCCAGGCGGGAGGCCGCGCCGCGCCGGCCGCCACACGCCAACACCCAGGGTTCCATCGTACCGTTGGTGAGCCTCGTCGCTCTGGCGCTGTTTGCCTTCGTTCTGGTGACGGTGATCTATCAGGTCAACCCGCAGCCGCTGGACTCGGTGCTACGACGAATACCATGGTACGGCAGTACCGTGTTCGAGGACCGGCACTTCAAGAGAACCCTGGTGTTTGAATCGCTGGCATCGGGAGTGCGGCCGGTGCTGAATCAAACGGAGGTCTTCATCGTCTCCGGCAAGCTGGTCAACCGTAACGACCGGAGCATCCACAAAGTCCGGATAGAGGCTCAACTCTTCGATGCGGAAGGTAAACAGGTCGGCCGGCAGGTCACATTCGTGGGAAACGCGATTTCGGCCAAGATCATACAGGATATGACGTTTCGCGAGATTTCGTTGCTACAGAGCCTCAAGCCCCAGAGCGCCTATCGAATACCCGCCAATGGATCGGCGAGCTTCACCATCGTCTTTCCCAAGCCGAGGGCGGCGGTGGAATCCTTCACCTGCCGGGTTCTTTCAGCCGAGACCCAAGCCTAGGAGCCTGTCCGGGTAAGCGAATCGTAGCGAGAGGGAGGGACCACGGCCGCCCTGTTGTGAAGCGGCGCGACCGATGATGGAGGACCACCCACGCGGTTGGATAAGTTGGATAATCCGAGGGTGTTCGGGGGGCGTGGTCAATTCTTGGTGGAGTCCTTGCCTTCGCCCTTGTCGGTGGCGGTCACGTCGATCTCGTCCGGCTCGTGGAGCGACTTGCGAAAGCTCTTGATCCCCTTGCCGAGCCCCTGACCGATCTCCGGAAGCCTCCGGCTGAAGAGCACGAGGACGATCACCATGATGATCAGCAGTTCCCAGATACCAAGGCCAAACATGACGCCATTCTATCCCAAAAGACGCGACATTGACAGCCGTGGAGCAAGAACCCATACCCTTCGGCCCTTCCAGTGCAATCAAAACAAGGTGATGATAAAGAGGACTGGCGGGCTCTTGCCGAATCCCACGGGCTGCCGGAGGTGGTTTCAATGCTCAAGCTCTATCATTGGTGGAGTTCCACCTGTTCGCGTCGCGTACGCATCGCCTTGGCCGCGAAACAACTCTCGTGGGAGAGCACCTACGTCAATCTCCCGAAATTCGAGAACCTCGAGCCTTGGTACGTCGCGCTGAATCCCAAGGGTGTCGTGCCCACCCTCGTGCATGACGACCGGATCATCGTCGAGTCCAATTTCATCCTGGAGTACCTCGACGACGTGTGGCCGGAGGCGCCGTTGAGACCCGAAGACCCTTACGAGCGGGCGCGCATGCGGATCTGGATGGACAGGTTCGAGCATGTCCTCCATCGCAACGTGAACGTCATTTCCTTCATCAGACAGGGCCGGTACAAACGCTACGAGCACCTTTCCGAAGAAGAACGCGAAGCCGCCATCCGAATGCAACCGACGGAAGAGAAGCGGGCGTTGCTGTCGGACCGGCTGAGGAACGGCATCTCGGAGGAGCAAATGGCCTGTGCGGAAGCCCGACTGGCCGAGATACTGGATGACGTGGAAGATGCCTTGGCGGATCGGCCGTGGCTCAACGGTGACAGGATGTCGCTAGCGGATTGCTCCATCGCACCGTTTATCGAACGATTCGAAGCCAACGGGCTGGAGCGGCTGGTGGACTGGAACACGCGGCCCGCGGTGGGCGCATGGTGGGCGCGATTGCAGGCGACCCAAGCGTTCCGGACTGCGTACTCCTTCAAGGCGCCGCAGTAGCGCGCGGCGCCGGACAGACTCCTAGGCGTAGGCCGACACCGGAGCGCAAGTGCAAACCAGGTTCCGGTCGCCGTAGGCATTGTCAACCCGGCCCACCGGCACCCAGAACTTGCGCTGTCGCACCCACTCCCGCGGAAACGCTGCCTTGTCGCGGGAATACGGGTGTTGCCAATCTTCCGACAACAGGTGAAAAACGCTGTGGGGGGCGTTCTTCAGCACGTTGTCCCGAGGGTCCGCGGCACCCGTCTCGATCTCCCGGATCTCCTCGCGGATGGCGATCATGGCGTCACAGAAACGCTCCAGCTCCGCCAGGGACTCGCTCTCCGTCGGTTCGATCATCAGCGTGCCCGCCACCGGCCATGACATGGTCGGCGCATGAAAACCGTAATCCATGAGCCTCTTGGCCACGTCGTCCACCGTAACATTGGCCGACGCCTTGAACGGACGCACGTCGACGATGCATTCGTGAGCCACCATGACGCGCTTGCCGCGGTATAGAATCCGGTAGTCCGACGAAAGCCGGTGCGCAATGTAGTTGGCGTTCAGCACGGCTACCTGAGTGGCCCGGGTCAGCCCCGCGGCGCCCATCATGGCGATATAGGCCCAGGATATCGGCAGGATACCCGCGCTGCCCCAGGGCGCGGAAGACACCGCGGTGATGCCCTCGGGCGGACCGCATTCGGGCACCACTCCGTGCGAAGGAAGAAATGTCCTTAGGTGCTCTCCCACCGCCAGGGGCCCGACACCCGGTCCGCCCCCACCGTGCGGTATGCAGAACGTCTTGTGAAGGTTCAAGTGGCACACGTCCGGCCCGATGCGTCCCGGCTGGCACAGCCCCACCAGCGCATTGAGGTTGGCGCCGTCCAGATAGACTTGGCCACCCCCCTCGTGGACCAGACGGCAGATGTCGATGATGGCTTCCTCGAACACTCCGTGGGTGGAGGGATAGGTGACCATCAGCGCAGCCAGACGGTCGCTGAACCGGTCGACCTTGGCGCGCAAGTCGTCCAGGTCGATGTTGCCGTCATCATCGCAATCCACCACCACCACGCTCAATCCCGCCAGCACCGCGCTGGCGGGATTGGTGCCGTGGGCGGAGCCGGGAATGAGGCAGACGTCGCGCTGCTGCTGGCCGTTGGCAGTGTGATACTTCCGGATCACCAGCAGCCCCGAGTACTCCCCCTGGGAGCCGGCATTGGGCTGAACCGACACCGCGGCAAACCCGGTAATGGCGGCCAGCCACTCCTCGAGCCGGGCAATCAGCCGGCGATACCCACGGGTCTGGTCCGCGGGCGCGAAGGGATGCATCCGGGCGAACTCCGGCCAAGTCACGGGAATCATCTCGGCGGTGGCGTTGAGCTTCATGGTGCAGGAACCCAGCGGTATCATGGACTGCACCAGGCTCAGGTCCTTGGCCTGAAGCCGGGCCATGTAGCGCAGCATCTGGGTCTCGGAATGGTGCTGGTTGAACACCTCCGCTTCCAGGAATCCGCTTTGGCGGACGTAACCCTCCGGCAGGTGCGGACGCGCCTCCCGCGCCATGGCGGTGACCGGATCATCCTCCCCCAACGGGACGCCGAAAACCTGCAATAGTTCCCGTACATCGTCGCCGCCGGTGGTCTCGTCCAGGGAGATGTGCAACCGATCGCCGGACGGCCGTCCGAGATTGATGCCGCGTTCCGCCGCCGACCGCTGGATGCCCTCGGCCCTGTCGGCGTCGACACGGAGGGTGTCGAAGAAGCCGTCCGCGGCCAGCGTGAAGCCGGCGTCCGTGAGGCGTTCCGCCAGAAAGGAGGCGTAGCCGTGAACCCGCGATGCGATGTTCCGGAGGCCGGACGGACCGTGGTACACCGCATACATGGAAGCCATCACCGCCAGCAGCACCTGCGCCGTACAGATGTTGCTGGTGGCCTTCTCCCGACGGATATGCTGCTCGCGGGTCTGCAAGGCCAGCCGTAGCGCCGGCTGCCCGTGAGCGTCCCGGGAAACCCCAACCAGACGCCCGGGAATCATTCGTTTGTACTTCTCCCGGGTGGCGAGAAAGCCCGCGTGGGGGCCGCCGAAGCCCATGGGCACTCCGAAGCGCTGGGCGCTGCCGACGACGATATCCGCGCCCAGTTCTCCGGGGGGCGTCAGCAGACACAGGCTGAGCAGATCGGTAGCCACGATGCTCACCATGCCGCGCTCCCGGCATTGGCGGACGAACGCTTTCAGGTCCGGGATCGCTCCGCTGGCGGCCGGATACTGGATGAACCCGGCGAACGCGTCGGCCGGAGGCTCTCCGCCCGGGGCATCCGTGACCCGTTCCACTCCGATGGGTGCGGCTCGCGTGCCCACCACCTCCAGGGTCTGCGGGAAGGAGTCCTCGGAAACGAACAGCTTGCAGCGCGGACCGAGGCTCTGCGCGTGTCCCTGCTTCTCCACGTTGAAGGCCAGGAACACGGCTTCCGCGGCTGCGGTCCCCTCGTCCAGCAGGGAGGCGTTGGCGACGTCCATGGCCGTGAGGTCCGTGACCATGGTCTGGAAATTCAACAGGGCCTCCAGACGGCCCTGGGAGATCTCCGGTTGATAGGGCGTGTAGGCAGTGTACCAGCCCGGATTCTCGAGGATGTTCCTGAGGATGACGGTGGGCGTGTAGCAGTCGTAGTAGCCCATGCCGATGTAGGACCGGGACGGTCGGTTGGCATCGGCGATGTCCCGGGCTTCGCGCAGAAGCTGCTCTTCGGTCAGAGGCTCGGGCAGGTCCAGGCGGCCGGACATGCGAATGCTTTCCGGCACCGCCAGCTCCATCAACGCTTCGACGGAGTCCAGGCCCAGAACCCCGAGCATCTCCCGGACCTCCGCCGCACCGGGCCCGATGTGCCGCGACGAAAACAGCTCCCGAAACGAATGCCTGTGATCTGCCTGGTCCATGTCCTCAAGCGGAGTCAAGCACCGTCGTCGTCATCCGGCTGGCCTTCACAGTACTCTTCGTATTCCTCCGGCGTCATGAGATCATCCAACTCGTCGACATCCGACATGCTGACCTTGATGATCCAGCCTTCTCCGTAGGGGTCTTCGTTGACAAGCTCCGGCGTCTCCGGCAGAGCGTCGTTGACCTCGGTCACGGTACCGCTCACCGGTGCATAGAGATCCGAAACCGCCTTCACCGATTCCACCGCGCCAAAGGGATCGTCCTTGCTGATCTTCTCCCCCAGCCTCGGCGCCTCCACGTACACCACGTCCCCCAGCTCGTTCTGGGCGAAATCCGATATGCCGATGACGGCGTGGTCGTCGTTCTCCACCAACACCCACTCGTGCTCCCTCGAATACCGCAGACCCTTCGGGTACTCCATCGGTTCCTCCTTGACCGCTCTGCCGCCGTTCCGGCTCGTGCTCCGCTACCAGTAACCGTCCTGGCAAGCAGGAATCCACCGCGACTCCCCCAACCCGGACAGGATCCTAGACGAATGGGACACGGACGATGCGGCCTCGGACCCGGCGGCGGCGGATCTCCACCCGCACCTCCGTGCCCCGAGCCGCCGCATCAGCCGACACATAACCCAGGGCGATGGCCTTGCCCAGGGTCGGAGACCGCGTGCCGCTGGTGACTCGTCCGACCTCGCGGTCGTCGTGAAATATCGGATAGCCCTCACGGGCGATACCCGCCTCCTCCATCTCCATGCCTACCAGGCGCCGTCGCGGCGGCTCTTTCCGCGACAGCGCCTCGGACCCGATGAAAGGACCCTTGTCGAGCCTGGTGACCCAGCCGAGCCGCGCTTCCATCGGTGTGGTGGTCTCGTCGAGCTCGTGTCCGTAGAGGGCAAACCCCTTCTCGAGACGGAGCGTGTCCCTGGCTCCCAGTCCGGCAGGCTCCACCTCGCCGGTACCCATCAGGGCATCCCACAGCCGGACGCCGTCGTCCGCCGGGTAATAGAGCTCGAAGCCGTCCTCGCCGGTATATCCCGTGCGTGAAACGATGCAGCGGACTCCGCTGACCTCGCCGACAAGGAAGTGGAACGCCTTGAGGGCGGGCAACTCCAGCGCCGTCAACGGTTGCAGGATCGCCTCCGCCGCGGGCCCCTGAAGCGCCAGCAGCGCGTAAGTGTCGCTCACGTCCCGCACGGTGACGGCATCGCCCGCGTGGCCTGCCAGCCACGCGAGGTCAACGGCGCGCCTGGCAGCGTTGACACAGAGCAGATACCGGTCGGCCTCCAGCCGAAAAATCACCAGGTCGTCGATGACCCCGCCCCGATCGTTCAACAACAGCGTGTACTGCGCCTGCGACGGGTTCAGCCGCTCGACGTCGTTGGTGGTAACCCGTTGACAGAAGCCCTCGGCTCCGGGGCCCCGCACGTCGATCTCCCCCATGTGGCTCACGTCGAAAAGGCCCGCTCTCGACCGCACTGCCGAGTGCTCGGCCCGGATGCCCCGGTACTGAACCGGCATCTCCCAACCCGCGAACTCCACCATGCGAGCCCCCAATGCCTTGTGCCGGGCATGAAGGGGACTCTTCCCGAGTTCTCGACCTTGCGCTCCTCCGGTCATGGTTACCGACTCCCGGGCCGGCTGCCGGCACGGGCGGGTTTGAAACCCGCCCCTACGCCAGGGACCGTTGCGCCGACAACAGCGTATTGGACAGCAGCATGCAGATCGTCATCGGTCCGACCCCCCCCGGCACCGGCGAAATCCACGACGCACGCTCCCGGGCCGCGTCGAACTCCACGTCCCCCGCGAGCTTTCCCGTGGGCAGACGGTTGATGCCGACGTCGATGACCACCGCGCCGGGCTTGATCCATTCCCCGCGAACGGCGCCGGCCTTGCCAACCGCCGCCACCACCACATCCGCCCGCGCCACCTCCCGGCCGAGGTCCGCGGTCCGCGAGTGACACAGGGTCACGGTAGCGTGCCGTGCCAGCAACATGAGCGCCACCGGCTTGCCGACGATGTTGCTGCGACCCACCACCACGGCGTTCTTCCCCTTGAGATCGCAGCCTACGGAATCCAGCATCCTCATGATCCCCAGAGGCGTACAGGGCTGGAAGCCCGTCCCGCCGGAGAGAAGCAGCCCCTGGTTCACCGGATGAAAGCCGTCCACGTCCTTCTCCGGAGACACGGTTTCGAGGATCCGTTCCGAACGGATATGAGCGGGCAACGGCAGTTGCACGAGAATACCGTGAATGGACGGGTCCTCGTTGAGACCGCCGATGACTCCCATGAGCTCATGCTCGGTCATCGACGCAGGAAGAAGGTGCTCCACGGACCGGATACCCACTTCCGCGCACGCCTTCTCCTTGTTCCGGACGTAAATGCGGGACGCCGGGTCATCCCCCACGAGCGCTACTCCGAGCCCGGGAACCACACCGTGGTCGTTACGGAGGCGCCCGGTCTCCATACGCACTTCGTCCCGCACCTGTTTGGCCAAGGCATTGCCGTCGATAATCATCGTCCTTCTCGTATCAATGACTTCATGCAGAGGTCGAGATTCCGGTTAACACGCTCGGAGAAGGAGGTCAATGAACAACGGCAACCCACGGCCGGGAGCGCCGTCTTGACACCCCTTGGGTGCTCACGTACCAATGGGTCAATGGTCGTAGGCGTGCCGAAAGAGTTGAAAACCGAGGAAAACCGGGTCGCGCTGACGCCCGCGGGAGCGGCGGCCTTCATCGCCCACGGCCACCAGGTGCTGGTGGAACGTAACGCCGGCAGGGGCAGCCACATCGCCAACCGTGCCTACACCGCCACCGGCGCAACCATACCGGACCGGGCGCGGGACGTATGGGACCGGGCCGATCTCGTCATGAAGGTCAAGGAACCGATGGCCGAAGAGTTCGCCCACCTGAGGCCCGACCTGACGGTCTTCACCTATCTCCATCTGGCCGCGCAGCCCGAACTGGCCAGGACCCTGTGCGAGCGGGGCGTGACCGCCATCGGCTACGAGACCATCGAGATGGACGACGGCTCCCTGCCCCTGCTGACCCCCATGAGCGAGATCGCCGGCCGGCTGTCGCTGCAGGTGGGCGCATGGTGCCTGCAGGCGGAGAACGGCGGCAGGGGCGTGCTTCTGGGGGGCGCCTCCGGGGTTCGTCCGGGCAAGGTGGTGGTGCTCGGAGCCGGCACGGTGGGCGTTTCCGCTTGCCAGGTGGCGGCCGGCATGGGCGCCTACGTCAGCGTGCTGGACGTCAACTCTGCCCGGCTGCGCTACATCCACGATATTCTCGGCGGCCGGCTCACCACCCTCATGTCCAATCGGGCCAATCTGGAAGAAGAGATCGTCGACGCCGACCTGCTGATCGGATCGGTGCTCATTACCGGAGACAGGACTCCGATGCTTCTCCCGAAGGACCGGATCAGGCAGATGAAGCGGGGCGCTGCCATCGTCGACGTGTCCATCGATCAGGGGGGTTTCGCCGAGACGTCCCGGCCCACCACGCACCGCGACCCCGTCTACGTCGAGGAGCGGGTGGTGCACTATTGCGTCACCAACATGCCGGCGCTGGTACCGCATACCTCCACCTACGCCCTGACCAATGCCACGCTGTCCTACGGCCTGACCATGGCCGACAAGGGGCTTCGACGGGCGATGCAGGAGAACCGGCCGTTGGCCCGGGGCCTCAACGTGCACGCCAGCAAGGTGACTCATGCCGGCGTCGCCAGCGCCCTGAAGATGCCCCTGGCTTCGGTGGACGAGGTGCTTTACGCATGAGACTGGTGACCCGACCCGACTTCGACGGCATCGTGTGCGGCGCCCTCATCACCGCCCTCGAGGACATCGATTCCTGCCTGTTCGTGGAGCCCAAGTTCATGCAGGACGGCGCCGTCGACATACGCGCCGGGGACATCATCGCCAACCTCCCCTACCATTCCGCATGCAGCCTCTGGTTCGACCACCACTTCACCAACGGCGCGGCGGGCTTTGACCAACCCGTCGTCGCCGGGCGCGGCGCCTTCCGCATGGCGCCGAGCGCGGCCCGGGTGGTGTACGAGTACTATTCGCAGGTGCCCAGCGCTTCGCCGGAGCGTTATCGTTCCGGGCTGCCCATGATGGACACCGAGCGCGTGACCGTGCTGCTGAAGGATACGGACAAGATCGACGGCGGCACCCTCACCCGTGACGACGTGCTCCATCCAGCGGGCCACGTGCTGGTCTCCATGAGCATCTACGGCAAGGAGAGCGCGGAAGAGCCCTACTGGCTCCACCTGATCGACCTGCTTCGAGAGCGCCCCCTGAAGGAAATCCTGGACGACCCGGAAGTCCGGGTACGCTGCGAGCGTATCCTTGGCTTGCAGGAAAGACTGCGACAACAACTGCTGGAGCGTGCCGAGCTTCGGGGAAACGCCATCGTTCTCGATCTGCGGGACACCGAGGACCTGACCGACGCCAACCGTTTTCTGCTCTATACGCTGTTCCCCGAAGGCAACATCTCCATGAAGATCTCCCGGGATCCGCAACGGGCTCATACCACCGCCATATCGGTGGGTTACAACATCTTCAACACCACCTCTACCGTGAACGTCGGCGAGTTGCTCAGCCACTACGGCGGCGGCGGCCACCGGGTGGTGGGATCGTGCAGGGTACCGGATGACGAGGCGGGACGGGCCGTCGAAGAGATCCTGTGCCACATTTCGGAGCCGGCGGGGTAGGCAGAGGTTTCCGTGTCCAACGCTGCACCCGACAGGCCGAAGATGGTCAACGTCGACGAGGCCCTCGCCGAGCTTGCCGAGATCAACTCGGAAATCCGCCACAAGAGCTGCATCGAGGGCGACGGCTTCAACGTCGGCCTGGTTTCCTTCAGCCCCACCGCCACAACGGATCCCGGACAGATCGTCCATGACCACAAGGACGTGGTGTGCCACGTGCTCCGGGGCCGTGGCCGGCTGCGCGCGTCCGGGGAAGTCACCCGGCTCCGGCCCGGCATGCTCTGCCACGTTCCCAAGGGTGTGCCCCACGACTTCGCGGCCGAAGGGGACGAGTTGATCCTGTGCTATTCGCTCATCACCACCCAACGGTAGCCGCGGCGTCGCTGTGGGCCCTGGTGCTGCTCGGCGCGGCCGGGTGCACGCGCACCGAAGCCCCGGATCCACGGTATGTGCAGCCGGCGAATCTGCTGGAGATCGTCAACGAGTTCCAGCGTCTTTCGCGGGAGGACGTCTACCGGTTCGCCATCCCCAAGGACGTGACCGGAACCAATATCCTGAAGGCGACCCTGCTGCGCCTGGACGATTACCAGCGCAAGCACGGGAACGGGTACAGCGACGTCGTGGAGTTCACCCGGGCCACCGCCTACGAGCGTCTCCGGGACTACCCGCGCGCCATCCGCCACTACCGGACCGTGGTCCGGGGAGGCGGCGAGCTGGCGGAACCGGCCACGCAACAACTCGACGCCCTGGAAACGTTTCAACGGATCGCCCGCACGGCGCTTCCCAAAAAAGATCCGTTCGAGTACATCCAGAGCCTGGACGATGTGGTCCTGGCCTGGAACGCATTGATCCGGGAACACGAGGGTACTCCGTTGGAGTATCTGGCTCGGGTCGAGGCGGAACGCATCGACAGGGCCAAGGTGGCATTCGTGGAGATCAACCGCCATCGGCTGAATCAGGGAAACGAGCTGGTCGTCCTGGGCTACAGCCAGCTCCTCTCCCGACACGTGCGGAGCAAGAACTACCACCGCCACCTGCTGGACTTCGGCGACTACTACGTAAGGCTGGCCAGGGAGTATGCCATTCGGAACGATCCCGAAGGCCTCGACTTCGAGGTCGAGACCTTCGAAGGATTCGCCCGGTCCGCCATGAAGCTCTATGCGGAAGTGGCCCAACAGGACGGCGTGATCGAGAAGATCGAGGCCAACGGCAAGCTCGAAGCATTGAAGGGTCTCATGGAGCAAACGAGGAGATCGAACCGATGAAGACCGGCGCGTTGCTGTTCTGCCTGTTGCTGGTGTTGCCGGTGTCCGCCGTGGCGCAGTCGGCTGGCGTTGCGTCCCAACGGACACTGGATCCCTTGCGTGACTTCGATCCCTTCAGGGCGCCGGTGACCCCCGAGCGATACTTTCCCGACGAGCTGGAGCAACGCACGCGTGTGGCCATCGTGGACGCCCTGACCCACAGGACGGAGAGACTCCGCGGACACGTCCGCTACTTCGAAGGGAACGACAGGGAACGGCTCGCCGGCGGCGGCAACGTGAGCGGACTGACCCACCACGTGCGGGAGCTCCACCACGGCAACCTCTCCGACCGTGAAACGTATCGCGACGCGCAACAGGAGGCCCTGGCGGTGGCGCCGCCCGGCGCGCCGCAACGGTTGATTCAAGCCCGGCTGGGCCGGGACGAGCTGGAACAGGCCGAGGCGCTGGTCGCCGAGCACCGTATCGGGCGCTGGAACGCGCTCTTGAACCGGCTGCTTGCCTCCGTGGATCTGATAACGCTGGCGTCGGGGTCGTATGTCACCGCCGCGGTGGAGACCGCGTTTGTCGAGATGCAGCGCACGCGGGCGCCGCGCATGCCGGAGGCCGAGCGCAAGGCCCTGGCCTTCTACAAACGCTTCCTCGACCGTTTTCCGGATGATCCCGGAAGCACCGAGGTGGCGGAGAAGGTCACGGCCCTTGAAGCCGACCGAAAAGGCATCTGGATCCACAAGCACCTGACCAGCGCCCGCGAGGCCCTGGATGAGGGCAGGATCGAGGACGCGGAGTTTCACGCCCACCTGGCGGCCGTGGTCGACCCCGAGGCGGAGGACGTCGAGGAGCGATTCCGGGAGATCGACGAAGCCAGGGCGACGCGAGAGGAGAGCCGGCGCCGGCAGCTCTCCGTCGCCGAAACCGACACCCTTTCCGACGCCAGTCCCGCACAATCGAAGGATGTCCGGTCGCTGCTCCACGCCTTGGTCAAAGGGGACGCCGCCGCGGCCATGGAACACGCGCGCGGCATGGAGCGGCGATACGCCGGCGAGCCCTTGGCGGCATTGGCCAAGGACGCCCGGGCGGTGGCTCAGGAGTTGAGCGGCCAGCACGAAGAGGCCAAGCGGACCCTCGACGAGATCGTCCGCAGATCATCCTCCGGTCGCCAGAAAGAGCGTGCCCGGATCCTGCTGGACAGTCCGGAGTACAACCTTCTGGGAGTCCTCGACCGCGCCCGCACGCGGCACCGTCTGGAGCAGGTGCGTTTCGTGATGCTCGGCCGGAACTTCCTCGAGAAGAACGTTCTGATCGGAGCGGCGCCGGTGATCACCCACGGCGTGGCCGGGGCCGCCACTCTGGGAACCGCCAATGTCCTGATCGTCAGCAGCAACCTCCTGGAGATGCTCAGCGGCAATCCGGTGTCGGATCAGGCAGTGATGGACGCCGCCGCGCGATATGTCCGTTTCCGTACGGACTCGGAAGAATCCGGCGACGTCTACGAGGTGATGGGAAAAGCCTACGAAAGCAAGGGGCACCTCCACAAGGCGCTGTACTACCACAGGCTGTCCGGAAAGCTGTCGGCGGAACAAATCCGGGAACTGGAGGAGAACGCCGGACGCACGCTGCTGAAGGCGGCCGAAGAGAGTGCATCCGAAGCGCGGCAACGGACCCTGTATGCGGCGATTCTCCAGCATTACCCGGACACACCGGCCGGAGAGAAAGCCAAGGGCCTGCTGGCGCGGCTGGTCTCCGTGAAGAGCCGGGGCCTGAGGCTCAGCAAGCAGTTCCTCACCGAGAACCCGCAGATATACGGACCTCACGGGCTCGGCCTCAAGACCGCCCTGCTCGACGGCCGAGTCAACAACATGGAGCTGGCCGAGAACGGCATCAACGTCCTCGGCCGCAACACGATCATGCTGCACTACGACACCCCTTGGGGCGTTCGGACCCGTACCTATCCGGTGTCGGAGCGGCGGATCGAGGGCCTGGAGAGCCTGCTGCGCAAGAAGCACTACGAGCTTGCGTTGGAGGATGTCGATGAAAGGGACGGCAACAGCGCCGGTGGACTCAGGGACTTCCCGGCACGACTGATGCAGCTCGGGGCGGCGGACCGCCGACCCGACGACGCGGACCTGCAGTTCGTCCGCCGCACCGGCCGTGCCGCCGACCCGCGCTCGCCCATACTCGACCACCAACTACTGAGTGAGAAGGAAACCGATCCCCAGCGAGCCCTTGGCCTGCCCACGGTCCGGGGCAGCGTCACCGCTTCAGGGGTCAGCATGCGCGCGGACGCGCCAAAATCATTCCTGGCCGACGAGCTGATGGTCGGCAACGACTCCGTCAGCCCCTATGCCGGCGTGCGGCTGCCGATACCGTTGCTCAAGGACTTCATCCCGGTGGATTTCATGCTCCGCGCGCGTCCGGGCCTGCCGTCCCTCACGCCCCAGATCCGCAGGCCGAAGACGTCCGTGGACGACGCGCGCCTCTACCGGTAACCCGGGCGGGGGGCCAACCCCGGTCGGGTGCCGGACAATTCCCGTGGAGACCCCGAGCATAACCCATGTATACGAAACAGGCAGCAACGTCCCGAGACACCATTCCCGCGAAAGCGGGAATCCATGGGTAGTGGCGAGGCTGACGGCGGTGCTTCCCCGGCCCTGCCAAGAGCATCGGCTCAACCCGAACAAGATACCGGTCCCAGGAGGAGATCATGAAAACCACGCTTCAGCCCGCCAGCATCCCGGATCCGCGTCCGCGCTACTCGCAAGGCATTCTTGCCGAAGGGAAACGCCTGCTTTTCATCGCCGGCCAGACCGCGGTGGACGCTGACGGGAACGTCGTCGGCAAGGGCGACGCCGCGGCCCAGGCCGAGCAGGTGCTCAAGAACATGAAGTCGGTTCTCGACGAGGCCGGAGCCAGCTTCGCCGACATCGCCAAGATCACCACCTACATCACCGACCCGCGGTACCGGGACGCATTGAGCCCCGCGCGGCTCAAGTACCTGAGCGCCGACCCGCCCTCCAGCACCCTGGTGGTGGTCAGCGGCCTGGCCAACCCGGACTATCTGGTGGAGATCGAGGCCATCGCCGTGCTGCAAGACTGACAGGCCGGCGGGAGAAAAGCCTGCGGCGTACTTTATTTCTTTATAGATTTATGTCGTCAAAGCATCGCGAGGGCAACGATATGGACAACGAGGGCGATGCGTTCGGATCAAGCGCACAAGCAAACAAGGCCAGTAACAAGGAAGTTCAGGAATTGGTCCGGGCTCGGATTGAAAACCTTAGGCCTAAGCTGCTCGACCTCAGTCGTCGCAATCCTCTGATTTCAACCAGGTTTTCCCCCCGCTCGAATTCCTACATCCGTGTTGTTGACGAATTACCGGATGTACTCTGGTTCCGTTTGGAAAATGACAAGGGGATGCGGTTCAGGTCGCTACCTCGGTTAGAAGAGGATCCGCGAGACGAACAGACAACCGACTTCCAGGACGCGATCGCGAATGCCCGGTTGACTGACCCAGCCTACTTGGCCGCAGTGGATCAGATCGATCCAGACAGCGAGACAGCCTTTGAGCAGAACCAACAGTTGGAACGCGAACTGAAAGACCGCATTCGGGCTCTGCTCAACATGCCTGCAAGGCAAACGAAGACCTCTATCTCCCTGTCACAACACGCAAGAAACAATGGAATTTTCCCTTCCTACGAACTTCCAGAGCCGAACGACCAGGATGGGGATGGCCGCCATACCGACAATTGTATCCAGACCTTGCTTCTGCCGGATGACATGGAGCGTAAGCTCAATGGTCTCAATTCGAAGTGCCGAACGTGGATTCAGGAAACCGGCATCAATGTCTTACATGCCGCGTTCGGCTTCCTCGAATGGACCGAGTCAAATGGCAAGAACAATTCGTTCGCTCCACTTGTTTTGGCCAAGGTCGAAATTGATAGGGAAAGGACCCACGAGGAACCTGTGTTCCGGGTTCACCGTACTGGTGACAAAGCCGAGACCAACATGGTCCTTTCCGAGAAGCTACGTCTCGATTTCGGGATTGATCTGCCAAAATACGAAGGCGGCTCTATCGAGCAGTATCTCGAAAAGATTGCCAAAGCTTCGCCAAAATCCCTGAAATGGAAAATGCGGCGCCAGGTTGCTTTCGGAGTCTTTCCATCCGCGCGCATGGCGATGTACTACGATCTTGATACCAGCCGGAATCGCTTCGATCAAAACCGCGCCATTAGTAAGCTGTTGGGCGGCTCCTCTGTACATGGACCAAACCTCTACGGGGATGAGTATGAAATCGATCGACCGGATTCGGAGGCGAAAATTCCCCATCTTGTCCTGAACGCCGATTCCTCCCAGTTCAGTGCAATGATCGATGTTGTGGACGGGAAAGACCTTGCTATCGAGGGTCCGCCTGGAACGGGAAAATCCCAGACGATCGTCAATATCATCGGGACGGCAATCGCAAATGGCAAGAAGGTGCTGTTCGTCGCAGAGAAGACGGCGGCTCTCGACGTCGTTGGATCCCGACTCGAAGCGGTTGGTCTTGGGGAGTTCATTTTACCACTTCAAGCTGAACGGTCCGCGCGAGAAAAAGTCGTTGCGTCGTTGCGTCGTTGCGTAGACGCGTAGAGATGACGGTCTCGGAGTCTGCAAAAGATTTACGACCGCAAAATTGAAGAGTTCAAACAAACCAGGGCCAAGCTGTCTGCCTACAAAGACGTCATCTCTGCTCGTCTCGGAAATACCAGGCTTACCGTCTACCACATCCTCGGAAAGAGCATCTCTACAAACGGCGTGCTCCTCGGAAAGCCTCCGACACTAACAAACCGGGAAATTCACAACATCACAGCCTATGACCAGTCGCGCATCGATTCGTTGCGACGTCTGGGGACGGCTGTGGAAAAATCGTGGCACGCCGCAATTGCGGCAAAGCCGCATTGGCGGGGACACAGGCTACTCCACATTGACAAGTTTTCGGTTGAACAAACATGCGATCTCGCCAAAGCTGCGGCAAGCGCTTACCTGACAGCGGCACAAACACGCCAAGCACTTGCCGCTTTCGCCGTTGATCCGGAAATGACGCCGCCTGACCTGAAGTGGCTAAAGGCAGGATTGGACGCTCTCGCGCGCCTCACATCATTAGATGTTGGTCTTATCGGCAGGCTTTATCGGCAACAAGCAATTGAAGCCTTCACCCGTTATCTTGATAGATGCAAAAGTTTTCAAACAACACGGCAAGAACTATCGCAGATATTCCTAGATGCAGCAGATGAGGATTGGCCAAACCGGCTTCGAAGGATCGACGAGCTTTGCGAAAACAATGGTTTTGATACCTTTGATATCAAGAAACTTCAATCCAAGTTACGCGAAGAGACAGCCACCCTTTCACGATGGAAAAAAGCATATGAGAAGCTGGACGAATTCGCTGGAATTCTACCGGAAAGCGCAACCTTCGGCATTCCAGAACTTGCAAGAGGACGGAAACTGGTTTCTGAAACGCCTAGGGAGGTCCTAGCGCTCCGAAATGAGATAACAGCCGATCCAGCGGCCGCCGTCGTCATGAAACGGGCAGGCCAACAAGGAAGAAACCTACTTGAAAGAAGAGACGAACTCCGTAATATCATCTCCACGACGACGAATATTTCAACCGCTGATCTGTCCGAGTACGCTGTGACGATACTGGGTGCAGGCGCTTTGCGTTTTTTCTCCTCCAAGTATCAGTCAGCGAAGCGAGCTTACTTGTCGATATCGCGCCGAGAGTCATTTAACAAGAAGCTCGCGGCTAAGGATATTCGAGCGCTAGTCGAATGGCAGAAAGACGAACAAAACTTCAGGAAGGACCCGCAGGTTGCGACATTATTCGGATCCCATTTCCAGGGTGTGAGCACTGATTTTGATTTATTTGACCGACTTCTCGCCTTCTATGAAGATGTCGAGCGAAATTTTTCTGGAGCGGAGAACCAAAAAATCGGAAGATTTCTCAAAACCGCTGCACTCGACCTCTTGATGTCAATCCCGGATATTGACGGAGAGATAGGGCCAAACACTTTTGGCCAGCTAGGAAAGGAAATCGAACCCAGAACGTCAATCTTGTCCAACTTCAGGCAAGCACTGGAGGAGTTGGAATCGCTCATCATCGGCTTCAAGGACCTCACTAGAGTACGTGTTAGCGAGCTGAGTGGCCTCGCCCAACAAGTAGACGCCCAATCCCAATTGAAAGCTTGCCTCGATCACAACCAAGAGATGAAGACTCTCCTCGGCACTCGTTTTCACGGAGCAGCAACCGATTGGGAGAAATTCGAGACCGACACCACCGCTGCCCGGACTATTGTGTCGATCCAGAACAACTCTGGCTGTGCGCTCGACATTCTGGAAAAAGGGAGGGCGCAAGAGGCGCTCACGGCCTTCAGGTTGATCATCCAAAAGGACGCTGATGCCGAAGCTGCTCTCACCAATCTTTCTCGACATACAGGAATAAATGTTACCCAGTTCTCTGGCGATCGGACGCCTGCGGAAATCGCCGAGTACCTGAAAGCCGCTTCAGAGGACAAGGATGGGCTCTACCTTCACTCAGAGTATGCTGTGGCAAGACGCGATCTTGAAGAAGCAGGTTTTGACTGGGTGGTCGCAGCACTCTCCGAAGCGGGGTTGCCCTTGCATGATTTAGGAGCCATCCCCGAAGCGGTCGTGATACGTGCACTCGCCATACAGGTTTTCAAGGTTCATGGTCGCCGCCTTGGATGCTTCCGGGGAAAGCAACTGGATGAGTTACGTACGCGATTCGCTGCCCTCGACCGCGAAATCATCAAGATGTCGCGTAACTATCTCAGGACAAAGACGCGCGATTCGGCCAGACATATCCATGGTAACGGTGTTGGCCGGAAATCCAACTGGACTGAGATGGCTCTCATCCAAAATGAGATCAGCAAGAAGCAACGCTTTATTCCGGTCCGTGATCTGACTACGCGCGCTAGAGGAGCGTTGCTCGAACTGAAACCGTGCTGGATGATGTCGCCGCTGGCTGTCGCCCAATATCTGCCCCATGGCGAGCAGAGATTCGATTTATGCATTATCGACGAAGCATCGCAAATGCCCCCAGAGGATTCGCTCGGTGCATTGGCTCGGAGCCGCCAAGCAGTAGTGGTCGGCGATACCAATCAGCTACCGCCGACGAGTTTCTTCCGAAAGATGATCGAGGATGAGGACGCTGACGACGACGAAACGGTTCTCGATGAATCGATACTTGAGATGGCCAACGCCGCTTTTCGACCACTGCGGCGCCTCCGCTGGCATTATCGTTCCCGTCATTCCGCGTTGATCAAGTTTTCCAACCATATGGTCTATCACGACGATCTTGTTGTCTTCCCCTCAGCCATGGAGGCAAGGGTGGACATGGGGGTCTCTCTGGTTCCTGTGCGGGGCAGATATCGCTCAAGCACCAATGGCGACGAGGCGCGAGCAATGATCGACGCCACACTGCGATTCATGAGAATCAGTCCCGATCGTTCCTTGGGGATCGTAACGCTGAACCAGAAACAACGCGATTTGCTCCTTGAAGAAATGGAATATGCATTGAATCAAGACAAAATCGTATCCAGATACGTTGACCAATGGGCCGAGAAAAACGACGGTCTGGAGCCGTTCTTCATAAAGAACCTGGAGAATGTCCAGGGGGACGAGCGAGACGTTATTTTCATCGGTACGGTATATGGACCCGAAGAGCCAGACGGCCCCGTAATGCAACGCTTTGGTCCTATCAATGGCCTAGCGGGCAAGCGGCGTCTTAACGTACTGTTTTCACGCGCCAAGCAGCAAATTGTCACATTTTCTTCAATGGTGACATCGGATATCCGAGCAGAGGAGAAAGGTAACCCCGGCGCCTACATGCTGAAACGGTGGCTTGAATACTCCGCCACCGGACTACTCCCTGCGGGCAAACAGACCTACAGGGAGCCTGATTCCGATTTTGAAATCTTTGTTGTCGATCAAATTCGATCGATGGGATTTGAGCCTGTACCGCAAGTCGGCGTTGCTGGCCATTTTATCGATATAGGCGTCAGGCACGCAGATTGGCCGCATGGCTTCATCATGGGAGTGGAGTGCGATGGCGAATCGTATCATTCGTCGAAATCGGCTCGTGATAGAGACCGACTTCGCCAAGAAGTTCTGGAGGGCCTCGGCTGGCATCTTCACAGGATTTGGTCAATCGACTGGTTCAACAATGCACAGAAGGAGGCAAAAGAATTACGACGGGCCATCAACGCCCGCCTTGACTGGCTCAAGAACAATGCCGCCCTATTCGCAGCCCCCGTCCAAGATGAGCCCCGCTCGCTTTCTTCGGAGAATCTTCTGCCGGATGCAACAGATTCATCCCTGGCAGTGGAACCCGTAACTTCAACGCCGGCAGCAGGTTCCCTGAAATCAGAAACGCACACAGAGGGCACTGATCCACGCTACATCGCAGTCGGCGACACAGTGCGCGTCCGCTATCTATCAGGAACAGAGCCAACCCTGGAGATTACCCTTAGCGACGAAATCAATGTGCCAGACCACGGCATTGTGCACACCGATAGACCTCTCGGCCAAGCTCTGCTCGGTGCCGAAGAGAGCGACGAAATCGACGTGTTAGTAGGCAACTTTGTGCGAGAAGCCGTTATCGAAAGGGTGATCAAGGGCCAGCAGTAAAAACTGAAAATTGTATTTCGCCGGAATGACGGTTATGCCATTGCAAGGTGGTCGTGCCTCGAAGGACTCGAACTCTTCGCCGGACGTTGATTTCAAGCAACCTTGCGCCATGCCATGGCGGCGCATTCGCTACGGCTTGACGATCAGCGACGGCCCTTCCGCCGCTTCTTCCCGCTCCTGAGCCCTGGGCAGGGTCAGACTGCGTATCACCAGGGCTTCCAGCAGCGGAATCCCGAGGCTCCCCAGGTCGCCGCGGCGAATGGCCAGAGCGACGCCGAGGATGGCCTTGGCCTTCTCTTCCTGGCCGGAGACGTGGAGGTGGAGCGTTGCGTCCTCGAAACGCCGCTCAAAGACCGGACCCGCCTCCGAGCCGAGGAAGATTCCCTGGACGGCTTCCCGGACGATGCTCTGGAACCGTTCCTTCTTTTGCATCGGGTTGAGCACGATGCGGCTCTGCTCGGTATCATCGAGGCGTTTCAGATAGGGCTCCAGCAGGTCTTCTTCCACGAACCACGTACGGAACTCCTGTTCCTCCAGAAGCTTCTCCGAGGTTTCGGACAACGCCGTGAAATCAATGCTGTCGGCGTCGACGAGATCGAAGATCGGATGGGAGCGTTGCGCGGGCTTGGCAGCGGCCAGGTGAGTCCGCAGACGGGGATAATCGGCCACTCCCTCGGCCGGCGAATCCGTCACTTTCCGGTAGGCTTCATGCAGCAACCAGTCGGCGTACTCCCAAGGCACCGGCGTCATGGAGACGTCGAGTTGGGCCTTCATGTCATCCATCATCCGGCGGAGCTCCTTGCGGCGGATGACGTTGCCCCCGAGCCTTTCAAGTCCGCGGCGGTCATTGACGGCCGCCTGCATGACCATCAGCCCGCCGCCGGGTTGCGGCCGCGTCAGGATAACCATTCGTGAGCCGGCGCCGGTCACCGATGAGAGGTACCCGTCGATCTCGGGCGCGAGGCTGAAGTTCGCGCGGGCTTCCCCCGCCTCGGGCGCTTCGGGCCCGGCCGACACCAGACCTCCCTGGGCCAGCTTGAACAGGGACCTGCGGATCTCCCGCCGGATCTCCTTGCTCCCGGGCCGGCCTTCGAGAGACTTGAGCGCCTCCACCGCGGCGACGGCGCGGATGCGGCCCAGAACGTAGACCACCGCCAGCGACGCAGCCGGGTCCGTTCCGAACCTTTGGAGCAGCGGCTCCACCATGGTTGCATCCGGCGATTCCGTCTCCAAACCCTCGCCCCGGAGCGCTTCCAGGCCGCTTCGAATGGTCTTCTGTCGCGCGTTCTGCCTGGCCATCGTGTTACTCTTGCCATACAGGGGCGCATTTTCCAACGGAACACGCCCGGGGGCGGACTTCGCACCCGCCCGTTCTCCCGGCATCCGTGGACCGGGTTCCATCCGTGGGCCACAGGCCGTCAAGTATTGACTTGTCCGGCTCTGCCCGCTAATTCAGATGGATCGGCGAACACGAAAGCTGCCCCCGTTACAGTGCCCTTCTTCCCGCTCGAATCCGGCATCCCGGGATGCGAAAGTGGCTCGGCTGTGCGGCGAACCGCCGGCGCCCGGCGATTCGGTCGGCGTTATCTCAGGAAACGTTATTTCAGGAGGCAAAACATGGCAGACGGCACCATTGACCAAAGAACAGAAGACGGAATCTCCCTGATCGAGCTGAATCACCCGCCGGTCAACTCCTACACGCACGAGATGCTGCGGGAACTCGATGACGCGCTGCTGAAGGCGCGCTTCGACGACGACACCCATGTAATCGTGATTACCGGCAAGGGGGAGAAGTTCTTCTCGGCCGGCGCCGACATCAACATGCTCGGGAGCCGGACCCTTTCCTACAAGGCCAACTTCGCGCTCCACGGACACGAGGTGCTCATGCGCATGGAGAACACCCCCAAGCTGGTGATCGCCGCGGTCAACGGCCACGCCGTCGGCGGCGGCCTGGAGATCTCCATGGCGGCAGACATCCGCATCGGCAAGAAGGACGGCGGCCGGATGGGCCTGGCGGAGGTGAACCTCGGGGTCATGCCGGGCATGGGCGGCACCCAGCGCCTTCCGCGTCTGGTGGGCCGGGCCAAGGCCCTGGAGCTCTGCGCCACGGGCAGGCAGGTGGCCTTCGAGGAGGCCATGGACATGGGGCTCCTTCACTACATTCATGAACGCGACACTTTCATGCAGGACGTCATGGACTACGCCAGGCAGTTCGTCCCGCCCAACAAGGCGAGCCTGGCCGTGGGCAAGATCAAGCGCGCCGTCCACGCGGGGATCGAGACCTCGCTGCCGGAGGGTCTGGCGTTCGAGCGGGAGGTGCTCACCCAGACCTTTGCCAGCGATGACGGCAACGAGGGCGTGACGGCCTACCTGGAGAAGCGAACGGCCAGGTTCAAGGGCCAGTAGGCGAAAGAGACGGTTCAAGGCCTCGGCGGCCCGCGCGATGCGGCGTAGCCGGGGATTCATGCGAAACATCCCATCAATGTAAGAATCCGGAGGTATCGAATGTCCAAGCTGTTGATCGGCGGCGAACTCGTGGACGCCGTGAAGAAGGAAACCTACGAAGTGCGGAATCCGGCCACCGGAGAGGTGGTGGACCACGCCGCCAAGGGCTCCGAAGAGGACGTCCGGCAAGCCGCGGAAGCCGCGGAAGCGGCCTTCAGGGAATGGTCCGACACCACCCCGGAAGACCGCGGCAAGGCGCTGGAGAGCGCCTGTGACCTCATCAAGGAGCGCCGCAAGGACATCGCGCAACTCCTGACCCAGGAGCAGGGAAAGACCCTGTTCGAGGCCGGGCTCGAGATCCATCACCTGATCCACGGCCTGGAGTTCTACGCGGGGCTGGCCTCCAAGGTACGCGGCTCCCACGTGCCGCTACCGCAAAAGAACGCCTACGGCATGGTGGTGCGGCAGCCCATCGGCGTTTGCGGCGCCATCGTGCCGTGGAACTTTCCGCTGACGCTCATGGGGACCAAGGTAGGTCCGGCGCTGGCGGCCGGCAACACCATCATCGTCAAGCCCGCCTCCACCACCCCGCTGGCCACGGCGCTGTGCATGGAGCTGATCCAGCAGGCCACCTACGCGGACGGCAAGAAGAGCCTGCCCAAGGGCGCGGTGAACTTCGTAAGCGGACCCGGCGGCTCGGTGGGCGAGGAGCTGTTGAGCAACCCCCGCATCCGCCGTATCGCCTTCACCGGATCGACCCCCATCGGGCGTCACGTCATGGAGGTAGCGGGAAGAGAGATCAAGCGTGTCACCCTGGAGCTCGGCGGCAGCGACCCCATGATCGTCATGGAGGACGCCAACGTCGACATGGCGGTGAAGATGGCGGACATCGGGCGGTACTTCAACTGCGGGCAGATGTGCCTCGGGGTGAAGCGGCTCTTCGTGCACGAATCCATCGCCGAAGACTTCGTCGGCAAGCTCGCGACGGGCCTCCTGAAGAAGGCGGTGGGAGACGGAATGAAAAAGGAAAGCCGCATGGGGCCGCTCCACGTCGATTACCAGCGCACGGAGGTGGAGGAGCAGGTGGAGGACGCCAAGGCCCGGGGAGCCAAAGCGGTGGCGGGCGGGGCCCGGCCGGAAGGCGACGAGTTCAAGAACGGCTTCTTCTACCTGCCGACGCTGCTCACGGACGTGCCGGACGATGCCCGCATCGCCCGGGAGGAATGCTTCGGGCCGGCCCTGCCGGTGTTCACCTTCAAGGACATCGACGAAGCCATCGAGCGGTCCAACGCCTCCGAGTTCGGCCTCGGCTCGTCCATCTGGACAAACAACATGGTCTACGCCAACAAGGCCATCGACAGGCTCGAGGCGGGTAACGTGTGGGTGAACTCGCTTCACTACGGCTACGACGAGCTGCCCTTCGGCGGCGTCAAGTCCAGCGGCGTGGGGCGCGAGCACGGACCCGAGGCACTGGACTACTACCTCGAGCCCAAGGGCGTGGTGGTCGTCAACGTGTAGGCGGTTTTTTTTGGGACTCCTGGGCGGCGGAGGGATACGACAGTGCTTCCCGGCCCCGCCCCCGGATCCCGCTTCCGCGGGAACGACGGACTCCGAGTGCGGTGCCGTTTCATACTTCGCTACATACGCCGCTATCCCGACAAGCTCCCTCGTAGAGAAGGCGTTTTGACACAGCTTGTTGCGCGCGAAGACGGTTCGGGAGCGTGGCTGCCTGGTCGCGCAGTTTGATGCAAGCGTCAGCCAATCTTTCCGATTCCCGACCCGCCGGCCGCAACGTGCGTCCCCTGCGGCGGCTCGCCGCCTATCTGAAACCCTATCCGGTCCTGCTGACCCTGGCCGCCGTGTCCCTTCTGGCGGCCGCCGGGGCCACGCTCATCCTCCCCATCGCCGCCCGGCAGATACTGGAGACCGGCTTCGCCGAAGCCAACCGCACGCTGATCAGCCAGCGTTTCCAACTTCTGCTGGGGGTCATCGCCGTGCTGGCCGCGGCATCCGCCAGCCGCTTCTATTTCGTCGCCAGGATCGGCGAACGGGTGGTGGCCGACATCCGCAAGCAGATCCACGGTCACGTGTTGCGCATGAACCCCACGTTCTTCGAGGTCACCCGCACCGGCGAGATCCTCTCGCGTTTGACCACCGATACGACGTTGATCCAGACGGTGATCGGCTCCGGCGCCTCCATGGCCTTGCGGAACCTGCTGATTTTCGCCGGCGGTTTCGTGATGTTGATCGTGACCAGCCCGCAACTCATGGGCGCCGTCGTGGTGCTCATCCCACTCGTGCTGCTGCCGATCCTGATACTGGGCCGAAGGGTAAGGCGCCTGTCCCGGCTGAGCCAGGATCGAGTGGCGGACACCAGCGCCCTCGCCGGCGAGAACCTCGACGCGGTCGAGACGGTGCAGGCATTCACCCAGGAACGCAACGAGCGGGAACGCTTCAGTGCCGCCACCGAGGCGGCCTACCACACCGCACTGCTGAGAATCCGCAACCGGGCGCTGCTCATCTTCCTCGTCATCACGCTCATGTTCGGCGGCGTCGTAGGAGTACTCTGGCTGGGAGCGGAAGCGGTGCTGAGCAGCCGGATGTCCGCCGGCGTCCTGATCCAGTTCGTGTTCTACGCGATTTTCGTGGCGGGCTCGGCCGCCACCCTGAGCCAGGTCTGGGGCGAGGTGCAGCGGGCCGCCGGGGCCACGGAACGATTGATGGAGATCCTGGACGCACGGCCGGCCATCAACGCCCCGGCAGCGACCCGATCCCTGCCCGAACCGCCGCGAGGCAGCGTCGTTCTCGACGCGGTGGAGTTCCGATACCCATCCCGACCCGATGAGCACGCGCTGCGCGGCTTTTCGCTCGCCATCGAGCCGGGGGAGACCGTAGCCTTGGTGGGTCCCTCGGGCGCCGGCAAGAGCACCGTGTTCAAGCTGCTGCTGAGATTCTACGACCCGGGCAGCGGGTGCATTCGGCTGGACGGCGTGGACCTTCGGGAAGCCGACCCCCAGGCCGCGCGGAGCCGCATCGGGCTGGTGCCCCAGGAAACCGTGATATTCGCCGCCAAC
The DNA here is from genome assembly GCA_963422385.1 of Binatia bacterium. Lineage (GTDB taxonomy): Bacteria > Desulfobacterota > Binatia > UBA9968 > JAJDTQ01 > JAJDTQ01. Next base: position 3,878,456 of record OY729432.1, read on the forward strand.
GCCAGGGAGAACATCCGCTACGGCCGCCCCGAGGCCCTGGACGCCGAGGTAACCGCGGCCGCGCGCGCCGCCTTCGCCGACGACTTCATCCAGGGGCTGCCGGAGCGCTACGACACCTTCCTCGGCGAGAAAGGCCTGCGGCTTTCCATCGGCCAACGGCAACGCATTGCCATCGCCCGGGCCATCCTCAGGGATCCGGCCGTCATGCTGCTTGACGAAGCCACGAGTTCCCTGGACGCGGAAAGCGAGCACCTCGTCCACGAGGCCCTGGAGCGCCTCATGGCCAACCGCACCACCCTCATCATCGCCCACCGTCTCGCCACGGTGCTCAAAGCCGACCGCATCGTCGTCATCGACCAAGGCCGCATCGTCGCCGCCGGCACCCATGAAGAACTCATGAGCGACGGCGGTCTCTACGCCCGGCTGGCCTCGCTGCAGTTCGCGCCGGAGGCGTAGTCATTGACCCCTCCGTTCTAAACAGGCCTTATCTTCCTATACACGTATTTGTGAAACGCAACCCTGGCTACGGTCCTCGATGGCGCGGAGCACCGCGTCACGGACCTTGTCGTAGTCGGCGGGCACGTCGATGGGGGTGTTGCGGTAGCGGGAGGCGACTTCCGGAAGCCGTTCCTCGTGATACTGGATCTTGAACTCCGGGAACTTGAGGCCGTTGGCCGTGGAGATGATCACGACGCGGTCCTGTTTGCGGATGACCCCCCGGTCCACCAGCTTGAACAGGGCCGCCAGCGCAACGCCGGTGTGGGGGCAATTGAACAGGCCGGTGCGGTCGGCGCGGGCGGCGGCGTCGGCCAACTCGGCCTCGGTGGCCTGCTCCACCACGCCGTCGAAGTCCTTGAGGGTGCGGATGGCCTTCTCGATGCTGACGGGATTGCCGATCTGGATCGCGCTGGCCAGGGTCGGCCGGGCCTGCACCGGCTCGAAATCGTCGAAGCCCCTGAGATAGCTGAGATAAAGCGGATTGGCCCGCTGGGCCTGGGCGCAGGCGACGCGCGGCAGCTTCGAGATCATGCCGAGGTCGCGCATGAGCTGGAACCCCTTGCCCAAGGCGCTGACGTTGCCCAGATTTCCTCCAGGAATCACCACCCAGTCCGGCACCTGCCAGTCGAACTGCTGCACCATCTCGATGCTGACCGTCTTCTGGCCCTCCACCCGGAGCGAGTTCATGGAGTTGGCCAGATAGATGTTGTGGCGGGTGCACAGCTCGCGCACCAGTGCCATGCAGCCGTCGAAGTCACTGTCTATGGCCAGGGTCACGGCGCCGTGGGCGATGGGCTGAATCAGTTGGGCCGTCGAGACCTTGTTCCGAGGCAGGAACACGACGGCGCGGATGTCGGCCACCGCACAGTACGCCGCCAGAGCCGCGGAGGTGTCGCCGGTGGAGGCACAGGCCACCGCGGGGATCTCCACCCCTCCCGAGATCATCTGGCGCACCATGGACACCAGCACGGTCATGCCCAGGTCCTTGAAGGAACCCGTGTGGCTGTTGCCGCACAGCTTGACCCAGAGGTCGCGTACGCCGATCTCCTTGCCCAGACGCTCCGCCCAGAAAAGATTGCTGCCGCCTTCGAGGGTCGAGACCACGTTGGCGTCTTGCACCTCGGGACAGACCACCTCCCGCTTGCCCCAGACCGAGCTGCCGTAGGGCCACCGAGTCCGCATCAACCGCTGGTCGAAAAGGTCCTTCCAGTATTCGGGCGTCTGCTTGCGCAGGAGGTCCAGATCGTGGCGCACCTCCAGGAGATTGCCGCAGCGCGGGCACTCGTAGATGATCTCCCTGAGGCTGTAGCGCCCCGGGCAGCCGGCAATGCACTGGAACCACGCCCGGTAGGGGTCCGGTGGAACCGCGTGGATTTCTTGCGCCTGCATGACTCGTCCTCTACGCCCAACGGAGCGTTGCCGCAAGCGTCGGGAACCTTCCTTGACCGACGGCGCGGGGCGGACACGGGCGCGTTTGAAAACCGCCCCCTGCGCCTTCGTCCTACCGAGGCGCAGGGGCCTATTGCCGGATGGCCGCGTTCTGCTCCGCGCTGGGAAACACGAGCGACTTGATGACGACGGGCACCGCCCCGGAGGAGGGAATCAACGCGCCGACGTCGATGTAATCGAACTCCTGCAACGCGATGCCGTCTACGGAGATGATGGGCTTGTCGAGCTCCATCTCCTCCTTGAAGTGAAGGCCCAGGATGCCGCCGATGTCGCCGTCGTTCACCAGGATCAGCGGGTGCCCCTTGTCCAGAATCGGCTTGAGGCCCTCCGCCACCGCGCCGCAGAAGGCCTGCAGGCGGTTGAAGGTGGCCGACCCCTCCCAGTGGAACGCCAGCGCCACCGGCTGGCGGCCCGCCTGCAGATCGAGCCGCCGCAGCGCGTCGTCGATGGCGGCGATGACCTTGGCGGGATCGATGTCGTCGTCCCACTGGAAGTCGGCCCTCACCACCGGAACGTTCCTCACCGGCACCGCGTCGGGCGGCGAGATGAAGATGGTGCTGCCGCTGACCTGGATGGTGTACTGGGAGGCGCCGATGACGGTGGCGCGGATGCGCGCCGACGGCTCCAAAATCGGTATTCCCAGCCCTTCCACGCGGCGACGGATCTCCCGGCCCAGCACCGCGCCCATGTCGCCGAAGCCGTTGTCGTCGGCGTGGCCGTAGATGAACTCGGAGACCCCTCCCGAGAAGGTAACCGCGTCGACCTTGCCCCGGTACGCAAGCGGCGGCAGCCGGAGCAGCCCGCGGGTTTCCTCGGTGAGCTCCTGCTGGTTGACCACCTCGAACAGGCGGTCCGCCATCTCGGAAGCGATGGCCTGGAGTGTGTCTTCGTTGATGAGTTGGCCCAATTCCAGCTCGACGCCTACCGCGCCGCCGTGGCGCCGCCCGGCCTCTTCCACCCGGACCACCGCATTGGCCCCGTCCATGGCCAGGAGCCGTGCGCCCACGTCGATGGCGGTGACCTCGCGCACCCTGCCTCCCGCGCACACGGCGATCTTGCTGGTGCCGCCGCCCACGTCGATGTTCAGCACCACCGCGTCTTCCCGGCCGGAACGGGCCACTGCCCCCGAGCCGTGGGCCGCCATGGTGGTTTCGAGCCCGTCGCCGGCGGTGACCGAGACGAACCGGCCCGCCTCCTCGGCGAACAACTCGGCGATGGCCCGGGAGTTGCGCCGCCGCACGGCCACGCCGGTCAGGATCAACGCCCCGGTGTCGATGTCCTCCCGCTTGAGCTTCGCGTGCTCGTACTGTCGGTTTATGAAGCGGCCCAGGCGATCCACGTCGATGGTCAGGTCGTCGGTGTAGGGCGTGAGCAGAATTTCCGATTCGCTCAACACCGTCCGCTTCTTGACGATGTAACGGGTGCCTTCCTGGCTTAGCTCAAGAAGCGAGAACACCAAGTGGGACGTGGACGAGCCGATGTCCACGCCCACGCTGGTGAGCTTGATCTCGTCTTCTTCAACGATGTGCCTGCCGGAACCGGTGAAACCGAGAGATCCTGTGTCGGCCACGAGAAATCCCTAGGCTTCCGGCTTGTAGATCTCGGCAGGCATCTTGGACTTCATCCCCCCCTTGCCCAGAGTCTCCTCGAACTCCTTGCGCAGGAACGGGTCCTCGTCCCGATAGGCGATGGCGGTGCCGCCGTCCTTGATCTCGATGGCGCCGTAGTCGATGGCCTTCTCGCCGGGCCGGCCGCGCTCGCGTCCGGGCGCGTTGGGGCCGAACCAGGCCGACAGACGCAACGGCTCCGCGCTCACGCCGAAGTGGGCATGGAACCAGTTGCCGCCCATGGGGGCCGCGCTCACCATGCCGACGGGCTCGTAGTCCTGCCGCCTCACCCCTTCCGCCTTGCCGTCCCTCCACGGCGTGGGACCCAGGGTGGAGGGCCAGGTATAGGTGTAGCCCTTGCCCTTGACGCAGATGAGCACCGCGGCGGAGCCGTGGGCGTGGGCCTTGGAGTACCGGCCGGTCTCGTGCTGGCCGATCCACAGGTAGAAGCTGTTGCCCACCATGTGCGGCTCGATGCGGCGGTAGCCCGGCGAGCGGCGGTTGTCCAGCGGCAGCTCGCAGGTGACGATGTCCGGGATGATGTTGGTCTGACGCATGGCCAACCCGCGCACCGGATCCGGCTCGATCTCTTCGTTGGGCTTGTAGTAGTCCTCGGTCTCCTTGTAGCGGTCGGTGAACGTGTACGGACAGTTGAAGATGAAGTCCGTGTTGTTGAACAGGTTCATGATGTTGGGCGCCGTGGTGCCGGCCAGCAGCAACGCCGGGCTGGAGGTGGCGTTGACGATCCGGTGCGTGGCGTTCATCGGAATGGCGAACAGCGAACCCTGCTGCCACTCGAAGGTGTGCTTTTTGCCACTCCCTTCCGCCCAGACCTCGGTGGTGCCGCGACCCTCGACCACGAAATACTGCTCCTCGTACAGGTGCTTCTCGGCGTTGAGGGCCCCGGCGCCGGGAACCTCCACCACGTAGGAGCCCCAAAGCCCCTCCGTCCCCAGGAGCTGGATGAAGCTGGCGTTTCCGCCCAGACGCTTCCACGGCTTCATGGGCAGGTTCTGGACCTTCTCCACGCCGATGTCCCGATAGACGGGGATCTCCTGCTCTTCCATGAAGCTGTCATAAGCGGTGTTGGGGCGAAGGAACTTCCCGTAACCCGCCTTCTGCATCTCGCCCGTGGGCTCCTGCCATTTCGATTGTCCGTTGCCAGCCATAAAAAGTGCCTCCCTGACGTTTGTGGATGAGCCGCTCAATATAGACAATAGACTTCCGAGCGTCCAGGGTCTGGGATGCACTCGAACCACCTCACCTGTCGAGCCTCCCACATCCTAACTAAAATTCCCGACCGGGTGGCCGATTCATTAAAGATGCAGGCAGTCAACGCACTCCCGGAGGCGCGACGGCTGCTACAAGTAAGGTCGGCATAGTCAACAAGCTGCAGAAAAAGGGGTCAGCCATGCTGTTTCACAATAACCTGAGTCCAAACGAGCCCATAGCGACGCCGTGGGTGTTTGGTCCACTTGACGACGACACCAGCTTGGCAGACTGTGGCTTCGCCGTCGCAGCGGCATCCCTTGGATTGGATCCTGTCTACCAGACAACAGGAGACCTGTATGACCCGAACGGGGACGAGAATTTCTTCGTTACCGGGACGCGTGGGAGCGGGACACCAGAAAGTGGCAGTGTCGTCGGGCTCATCAACATAGTGAGTTCAGTTCTTGGGGATGCAGACTGCAGGGAAGCTCTCTGGGAGACAATATGGCCGGGCCGGTGAGGACATAACGGGCATATCAACGCCATAAGCAATATCCGGCGGCCGGTAAAACGGGAACAACGTCGATGGTGATGCCGAACCTTCCCAACTCCCTGCCGTTTCCGTGGCCCGAGGTTGCCGTCGGGATTGGCTGATACCCGCCGGACAGGATGACATAAACCGTAGAAGGGTGGCGCGGCTATGGATAAACACTTCGTCACGCGAGTTTTGACATATGTGGCTTTGAGTTTGATCTGGATGGCGCTGACCGTCGGTATTGCACAAGCTCAGGCTCAAGCGCCAAAAGAACCGGCATCGCTGGCAATTTGCCTCGCAAAGAACACGACGCGAGCAGCCACAGCCATTTTTGATGCGTGTCAGACCGATGCTCAACATGGAAACGCGGACGCCCAGTACCGTCTTGGCACCTTCTATGCCAAGGGCCTGGGGACGCCCCGGAATGACGAGGCTGCCATGCACTGGTATCGCATGGCACCCAACAGGGACACCCAGTGGCACAGTTCTACTTGGCTCTCGGCTACGCCCGTGGCTACGGTGGACGTCGGGACTTCGCCAAAGCGATCCATTGGTACCGTTTGGCAGGGCAGCAGGGAAGCGCCCGCGCACAATACAATCTCGGCACCATGTATGCCAACGCGCAAGGAGTCGCTCAAGACTATGAGGAAGCCATGCGCTGGTACCGCATGGCGGCAGATCGCGGGTTTCCATTGGCGCGAACTCAACTCGGAGTGATGTACCACGCGGGCCATGGGGTGCCTGTCAACTATGCCGAGGCCATGCGCTGGTACCGCATGGCAGCCCAACAAGGATACCCCCGTGCACAGCACAACCTCGGCGTCCTGTACTTCACCGGCCGTGGGGTAGGCAGAGACCCTGTGCGTGCCTACATATGGTTTGACCTCGCTGCTGCCGGCGGCATAGAACTGGCACGCAAGGCGCGCGGCGAGGTCGAGCAATGCATCACCCCCGAACAACTCGCCGAGTCAAAGCGCGTGGCACTCGAATTGGCCGACAAGGATCGAAGGAGCCCTTAGGAGTCTACCGAGTAAGCGAACCGTCCCGTGCCAGAAATCTACTTCTTCTCCGCCCCCGGCGCGGCGGGCTCCGCTACACCCTCGTTGCGCCGGGTCTCCACCTGCAACGGCTGCTGGCCTTTCCTGGCCTCGCCCCAGTACACGGTGCGGTGCGGGAACGGTATCTCGATGCCGCGTTCGTCGAAGGCCTTCTTAAGGCGGCGGTTGTACTCGCGGCCGATGCGCCACTGCTGGACTGGCCGGGTCTTGAGCCGGCCGCGCACGATGACCGCGGAATCCTCGAAGCGGTCCACGCCCATGATCTCGATGGGCTCCAGCATGTCGTAACGGAACTGCGGGTCCTCACGCATCGCCTCGTCCACCTCCCTCATCAGCGCCACCACTTCGTCCGTGTCCTCGCTATACCCGATGCCCACGTCCAGCAGGTAGCGGGAATAGTCCTTGGTCATGTTCTGCACGTGGTCGATGGTGCTGTTGGGCACGAAGTGCACGTTGCCGCTCAGGTCGCGGATGCGCACGGAGCGCAGGGTGACCTTCTCGACCACGCCGGCGACCCCGCCCACCTCCACCACGTCGCCGGCCCCCACGCTGCCTTCCGTCAGGATGAAGAGGCCGTTGATGATGTCCTTGATGAGCGACTGGGCGGCGAAGCCCACGGCCAGACCGAAGATTCCGACGCCCGCCAGCAGTGGTCCGGTCTCCACTCCCACCAGTTGCAGGATCAGCAGAAACCCCACCAGCACCACCAGCAGCTTCACCGAGGTCTGCGCCAGCGGCGCGAGGGTCTGAAGCTTCCTTCCGGTCTCCCGGCTGCGCATCTGGTCCAGGACCCTGGGGCGCAGCAGAGAAAGCACCGTGGCGTTGCTCAGCCGGATGAGGCCGAGCCCGGCGACGATCACCAACGCGATCAATGCCGCTCTCACGAGCACCGTCTCACCCGCCGGGGTGCCCAGAAACCCCACCACCGAGGCCCCCCATATCTCCAGCAGAATCGCCGCACCCGCAAGCCCCAGCGGCAGGTCCACGAGCGTGCGCAACAGGCCGGCGTGCTCGTTGCCGGTTGGATCGACTTCCGCTTCCGGGCCACCACGCCCGGTCAGGACCCGCTTCCACACCGCACGGACCGCGCTCTTGAGGTAGAAGGAAATGAGTGCCACGGCCAGGACCAGGAGCCCGGAGCCCATGATCCTCTGCCAGATGAACTGCGACGCGTACTGATAGCCCGCCAGGTTCAGGGTGATGACGCCGGCCAGCACCGCCACCGCCAGCGCATGAACCAGGGGCCAGACCGACCACAGGAGCCCTTCCTGCGAACGGCTGCGCTGGAGGGCCACCTGCATGAGGGCGCTTCGCCGGCGGCATCCCACCGCCACGAGCACCAGCACCACCAGCGCGAAGGCGATCATCAGAAGGCGCGCCAGCGCCAGGCTCGCGGCCACGTCTTCTCCGGGAGCGTGCAACAGAACGTAACGCGGGACCAGGAACGCGAACGCAGCCGCACATCCCACCAGGACCGCCGTCCGAAGCGGCCGGCCAGCATCCGTAGTCACTCCCCAGCGGCGCTCCCCGTGACTGTCCGGGCGGAAGACCGCACCAGCGAACAGGCCGATCCAGAGCACCAGTGCAGCCAGTTGCAAAGCCCCTGCCAGGACCGGGCCGAGAGAGTCGTTCCGGGACAGGCCGAACTGCGGCAGCGCCAACGTGAAGACGATGATGTATGCCGGCCAGACCGCGGCTTGGAGCGCCAGCAGCACCGCCACGCGATACGCCGGCACATCGCGGTGGCGGACCATGTGATCGGCCAACCGTGCCCGAAGGAAGCCGCCGGCCCTCACCGCGAGCCGCGGGGTCACGCCGAAAACCAGCGCGGCCGCCACCCATGGCCACGGTGACGCATCGAAACGGCTCCGAGCCATCCGCCACTCCAGATGAAGCAGACGGTAGACGCGCCCGGACAGCGCCACCGCGCCGGCAGTGGCCTGCCCGAAGAGCGCCCCGTTGGGCGGGAACAGCCCCAGAGGTTCCCGGTTCCGCAGCCATAACATCCTGCCCAGGACAAGAGTGTAGAGGCTCTCGAGCTGGTCTTCCCGCTGGCGCTTCAGGTCCGCCAGCCGCGTTGCCCGCTCCGCCAACCCGGTGAGGACGCGCTCCTGGGCCTGCAACGCCCCCTTGCGGTCCCTGACGAGGCCGCCGAGCCGGGCGCTCATGTCCGACGACGGCTTCCCCTCCGCCGCAAGCGCCCGCGCGTGGCCACTGGCATCGGCATCCGCCCGGAACAGCAGCGTGCCCAGCTCGAACAGCGCTTGCCGGTACTCTCGGAGTGACTGGCGCAGCGACTCTTCATCCGTGGACCGGGCCAGACTCCGCTGGCCCCGCTGACGGAACTTCTCGAGCTCCACCTTGATGTGGCGGGCCACCCAGTCGCCGGCGCCGTAACGTTCGACCAGTGCGACGAGCCGCTCCTTGTTGCGCCTATCCTGAGCCGTGAGCCGCTCCTGTTCCGAAAGCTCGGTCCGTACCCGCTCCAACTCTCTGCCGCGCGAGAGTGTCTCCTGCTGCAGCTTCAACACCTCCAGCTCCAGGGTCATGAGCAGCGTGTCGAGCCGCGACTGGGTCTCGATCAGACGCTTCTCGATGAACGCGATACGGTCATCGAGCACCGCCTCCTCGAGATCGATGCTTGCCGCCGTGTCCGGAACCGGGCGCGGTCGGGTCTCCCTGGACGGGTCAGGCTCCGGCGCGGGCCGGGACTCATCTGCCGGCGCCGTCACCGGCGGAGGTTCCGCCACGTCTATGGTTTCGGGAGGCGTCTGGCCGAAGCCCGGCAACGGGGCCAGAGCCCATGCGGCCACAGCCGTGGAGATGGCCAGGACCGCGGGCAGCAATCTCATGTTCATTCCAGCATTCTCACAGCGTCCGACGACCAGAAGCCCGTCCAGGTGCGAGCGCCGCATCCCTCCGTCTGTTAATCCCCCGGTCTGTCGGCTACTGTGTTGTTTCTTACTTCCCGCTCGTCCACGATTCAAGATGACAGCGCGCGCCAACACCCTGCTCCTGGCCACCACCATGCTCGTTTCCTTCACCACGGGCACGGCCAGCCGCATCTTCGCCATCTCGCTGCCTTCCATTGCCGCAGGCCTTCATACCGACATGGTGGGGATCTCGTGGGCGCTCATCTCCTTCCAGCTTGCCACCGCCGCCCTGTCGCTGATCTTCGGGCGCGTGGGCGACGTATACGGCCGACAGACCGTCTACATCTGGGGCATCGTGCTCTTCACCGCAAGCTCGCTCCTGTGCGGGCTTGCCGGCAGCATCGCGCAACTCATCTTCTATCGAGTGCTCCAGGGCGTTGCCGCGGCCATGCTCCAGGCCCAGGGACGCGCCCTGGCCATGGATGCATCGACGGAAGCATCCATGGGGCGGGCCCAGGGGCTCATGACCACGGCCCATCACAGCGGCTTTCTTCTCGGGCCGGGCCTGGGCGGGTTCATCATCCAGTACATTCACTGGCGCGGCATCTTCTACTTCCTCGTGCCGTTGGGGCTCATCGGAACGGCCCTGAGCCTCAGCTACAGGCGGCGCCAGGATACCCCTGCCGCCGCCGGCCCGGGACGCCCGGCCATCGACTACCTCGGCGCCGCGCTTCTGATTGCCGCCACCCTGGCGCTGATGGCGGTCCTCGACCGCCGGGTCATGGAGTCCATGACGGTGGGGTGGCGCTTCGCCGTGGCCGCCTCCTTCGCCGCACTCACCGTCGGGTTCCTGGTCCGGGAAGGCCGCGCCCCGAGCCCCATCCTGAGCCTGGCCCTGTTCAGGATCCGGATGTTCGCCTTCAGCACGGTAACGCTGCTGCTGGTCTCTACCGTCATGGCGCTCACCGTATACCTGCTGCCATTCTACCTGCAGGACGTGCTGCGTCTGAGCCCGTCGTTCATGGGCGTCCTGTTCATCAGCGCGCCGATCTTCGCCGTCACGCTGTCGCCCGCAGGCGGCTACCTTTCGGACAAGATAGGTCCCAGGATACCCGCCACCACAGGCGCGCTGCTGTTCGCGGTTGCCTCCTTCCTGGGGGTGTTCTTCGAGCCGGCTTCGCACTGGCTGCTGCCGACGCTGGTCCTTGCCCTAGGCGGCCTAGGCACGGCGCTCTTCTTTCCCGCCAACCACACCGCGCTCATCGCCTCGGTGCCCGCGCCGCACCGGGGCGTCGCCACCGGCACCCTGTACACCATGTTCGGCCTCGGGAACGTCTTCGGCATCACGGTGGGGAACCTCCTCATGACCGCAGCTTTCCGGATGCACTCCGGCATCGCCGATGCGCTGCCCGCGGCCACCAACCAGGCACCCTTCGTGCTGGCGCTCCAGGACACCTTTCTCGTCACCACGGACATCGCGCTGGTGGCGGCGGTCTGCTCGGTGCTGCGGGGCAGCAAGGGATAGGAGGGGTTCCATAACCTTGACATGAACGGAAGACCGGCACACAATTCCAAGCATGACGACGGTGATCGTCGAAGTGTACGATGCACTGAAATCGGCTGGCGCCGACGATGAGAAGGCTCGCGCGGCTGCGACCTCGATCGGCTACTATCAGCGCGATATTGCGGAACTGAAATCCGACATGAGACTCTTGAAATGGATGACGGGATTTGTATTGGCTGGCGTCGCAGGCTTGGTTGCCAAAGCCTTTCTGGCGGCGGCGCCATGACCCGCTTCAACACCAGGGAGACCTCAGAAAGGCGGCCAAGTCCACCGCGGGACCGCATATCCCGACGCCTGCCACTCGTTCATCCTGCCGCGTGTCCGCAGGTCCGCGTCACATTCCCCACACGGTGACCGGCCTCCCGTCCACGGACTCGTCCCGGCGGAATAGCTTGTCCTTCCACCATCGGCCTTCGGTCCGGTCGAAGATGACGAGATGACCGGACTCGGCGCCGCAGCGGTCCATGTAGCCAAGGGTCTGCCAGAGACCGTCGGCGACGGTTCGATCCAGCCCCTTGTGCAGCACTTTGCACTCGACCACGAACCGGCTTATCCGCTTCCCGTGCGGCCAGACGATGAGCAGGTCGGTGCGCCCTCGGCCCAGGCCATACTCCCGTTCGATGCGGCCTCCTCCGTTCACCACCCGCTGCAGGAACGCCTGGAGCAGGAGCTGCGGACCGGCTTCCTGGTAGTCGAATCGCGCCATCCAGTGTTCCGAGTGCTCCCGAAAGAACTCCTGGAAAGCGGCCAGCAGCTTGTCGAGGTGGAGCCCGCCGTCGGGATGCACATACCAAGCCGTGTCCTGCACCAGCCCCGCCTCGGCGGCGTAGGTAAGCTCCCGCGGCACCACCTCCGCGTAGATGGGGTTGGCGATGCGAAGCGGGTCATCGCCCGCGATCAGGCCGAGGTCGCGCACGTACTCGATGTCCCGGGCCGAGAACCCGCGCTCGTCGCCGCCGCTCAGCAGCGGCCCGATGACGCGCCGCACGTGATCCTCTTGCAGCTTGTCGGCAAGCTGGTCCATGTGGGTCTCCCGGCGCAGGATGAGCCGCTCCTGGGCCTCGCGAACATCGTCCTCCGTGATGGCCCGACCGCGGTCGCGGCCCGCCTCGTTTCGGAAGCAGGCGTCGTATCCGAGCGCGTTCACGAGCCAGGGTTGGCCGCGGGTTTGCGCCCAGACCGTCTCCAACGCGGCCGGGCTGAATGCCTGACCGCTCTCCTCGGTGTGTTGCCGGAGCAGCGCTTCCGACTCGGCCTCCGTAAAGTCTCCAAGACGCAGCGACTCGGCCTTGATGTTGAACGCGCTGCCGCCCGCGATCACCGCGTTCTCCGCGCTCGAGTGGATGCGGTAGTCACGCACGTCGCGCACGCCGCACAAGACGACGCTGTGCGGAAAACTCCCTGGGCGGGCGTCGTATCCCGCTCGCAACTGCCGGAGCACGGACAGCAGCGTGTCGCCCAACAGCGAGTCGATCTCGTCCATGAGAAGCACCAGAGGTTCCGGGTCGGCCTCGCACCAGCGGGCCAGCACTTCCCGGAGCGCGCCGTCCGGGCCGGCTGTCTCCAGGATGCCGGGCCAGAGGCCCGCCAGCGACTCGTCGCGGAAAGTCGTGCGCGCGCGGATTGCCATCTCGGAAAGAATGGCGCGCATGGCCCGGGCCACGTCTTCGCGCGCCGCCTGGCCGACCTCCACGTTCATGTACAAACAGCGGTATCCTCCCTCGACGCCGCTGTTCAGCAGGTTCCGCAAGGCGAGGAGGATCGATGTCTTGCCCGTCTGCCGCGGAGCGTGGAGCACGAAGTATCGCTTGTCCCTGACGAGGGCTCGGATCTCACCGAGATTCAACCGCTCCAGCGGCGAGATGCAATAGTGGTCCGCCGGAACGACGGGCCCCGTGGTGTTGAAGAAACGCATGGCTGTCCGTATGGCGGCTCAGCGACAGGATATCATGAAACTGTCTACAACTGTCTATAACGGGATCCCGACAATTGGCACACGACCCTCTACAGCAGCCGCTCGGGAAGATTGATGAAGGTGCTCATCTCGGTCGGCAGCACCGCGGCGGGGGCTTTGCACACGTGGGCCGGAGTGAGCTGGTCTATCCGGGTCACTCCTATGAGCCCCATGGCGATGATGATCTCGTTCTCCAAAAGCTGCAGGGCGCGCACCAGACCTTCATGACCGCCCGCTCCCAGGGCCCAGCCCTGGAGCTTGCCGATGGTCACGGCCTTGGCGCCCAGTGCCACCGCCTTGAGTACGTCCGTGCCTCTCAGGAAGCCGCCGTCGATGACGATCTCGGCCTTGCCGTCCACGGCCCGGACGATCTCCGGCAGCATGTCCATGGTCCCCTGCCCGTGGTCGAGCTGGCGGCCGCCGTGGTTGGAGATGTAGATGACGTCCACGCCGTGCTCCACGGCGATGGCGGCGTCCTCCGCGGTGGCCACGCCCTTGAGGAGGAACGGCATTCCGCCGATCTCCTTGATGGCGTCCATGGTCTCCCAGGTGAGCCTGGCCTGCCAGAGCCTGTCCTGGTTGGCGGCCTCCCTCCGCTTGCTGGGCGGCAGCCAACGGTTCATCAACTGCCGCTCCCGGTTGCTGTAATGGGCGGAATCCACGGTCAGGCACAGGGCCTTGTACCCGGACTGCCTGACCCGTCCCAGGATCTCCCCGATCCAGTCCAGGCCTCCGCGGATGTAGAGCTGGAATATCTTGTCCGACGGGGTGGCGGCCGCCGTCTCCTCGAGGGCGGGCTGGGTGACGGAGCTGACGAAGTTGACGGTGCCGAACTCGTCAGCGGCCCTGGCGGCGGCCACGGCGCCCTCAGGGGTGATCTGCTGAAGCGATCCGATGGGGGCCAGCATGACGGGAATGCGCAGCTTGTGGCCCAGCACGGTGGTGGATGTGTCCACCTCGGAGACGTCCACCAGCACCCGCGGACGAAAGGCCAGCGAGTCCAGGGCCAGCCGGTTGCGACGCATGGTGGTCTCCGATTCACTGCCGCCGCTCAGGTAATCCCACACGGGCTGGGGCAGGTTGCGCCGCGCCTGTACGATAAGCTCCTGATTGCTGACGAATTCCTCACTCATTCTCGTTTCCTTCCAACGAACGGTGCCTGGCCTCACGGATCGGCGGCGTAAAGGCGCAACGGTGGGAGTCCGCATCCGCGGCGGACTCCCACCCGCCTCTTCCATCAGTGACCGGCGGGCCCTGTGGGGCCTGCGTGGGAACTACTTGGCGCGCTTCGGGAAGAGCTTCGGCAGAAACGCATTGGTGTAGACGTTCTCCACCGCCGTCTTCTTCGGAAGCTTCATGTGCGTGGTGATGAGATTGTTGGTGAACACCATGCGGTCGTTCGTCATGTGGCCGATACCTTCCTTCATGGCGTTGGCGGACAGCAGAGAGTCCACGGCGATGTCGAAATGCGCCCGCGCCAGATCCGGGCTGATGGCGGGATTGTGCTTGAGGAAGATATCCACGGCCTTCTGCGGGTTCTCCACCGACCACGCGATGCCCTTGTAGGTCGCCGCCAGGAACCGTTTGACCAGATCCGGCTTGTTCTTGAGGGCCTTCTCGGATACCAGGAGGCCGTTGCCGTAGGTGGCCATGCCATAGTCGGCGTACAGCATGTAGTACGGCTTTTTACCCACCTTTCCGGAAGCCTTGTCCACCGTCGGCTTCTCGGTGTAGAAGATCAGGATCGCGTCCACCCGGCCGGCCATGAGACTCGGTGTGGTGGCGGGCACCGTCATGTTGACCCACGTGACCTTCTTGTGATCGAACTTGTTGATGTTGGCGAAGGCCGGAAAGATGACCCGCGAAGCGTTGGCCTCCGGCGAGCCGATCCTCTTGCCTTCCAGGTCCGACGGCTTGGTAATCTTGTTCGCCACCAGCGTGGCCACGGTTTCCAATGTCTTGTCGTGGATCATGCCGACCATCTTGAGATCGGCCCCCCGGGACTTGGCCGCGATCATGTTGCCCACGGACGCGAAGCCGAAGTCCTCGGTGCCGGAGGCCACCCGCTTCACGGTGTCGCCGGACCCGAAGCCGCGGGTCATGGCCACGTCGAGACCCGCTTCCTTCCAGAACCCCTTGTCAATGCTCGCATAGAACATGGCGTGCTTCCCGTAAGGGATCCAGTCCAGCGCGAACTTGACCTTGTCCGCAGCCGATGCGCTGCCGATGCCCATCACGTACAGCAGGAAGATCGCAAGCGCGATATACATACGTTTCATATCAAACCTCCCAGGTTGGTTGTTGGTTTACGACTCCGTCACAGATACTGTAGACCAATGGTCTTTCCCACCTGCCTTACGCATTCGGTGAATTCCGCCGACAACCGCATCTCCGGGGTCCGGGGCCGCGGCAGCCCGACGTCAATGATGTCGGTGATATGGCCCGGCCGGGGCGTCATCACCATGACCCGATCCGCCAGGAAAACCGCTTCCGGTATGCTGTGGGTGATCAGCAGGCTGGTCTTCTTCATCTCGCTCCAGATGCGCTGAAGCTCCATGTTCATCTCGCCCCGGGTCATGGCGTCCAGGGCGCCGAAGGGCTCGTCCAGCAACAGCAGCGAAGGCTCGTGCACCAGCGCCCGGCTAATGGCGACGCGCTGCTGCATGCCGCCGGACAGCTCCCGCGGGTACTTTTCCTTGAACTCCGTGAGTCCCGTCAACTCCAGCATCTCCAGCGCCTTGGGATAGTATTCGTCCTTGGAGAGGCCGAGGATCTCCACCGGCAACAGGACGTTGTCGATGACCGTGCGCCACTGGAACAGCACCGGCGTCTGGAACACGATGCCGGTGCTGGACTTGGGGCCCGTCACCGGAACGCCGTTCACCAGCACCTCGCCACGGGTCTTGTCGAGCAAGCCGGCGATGATCTTCATGATGGTGGTCTTGCCGCAGCCGCTGTGACCCACCAGGGAGACGAACTCCTGATCGTAGACGTCAAAGGTAGCGTCCTCCAGCGCGACGACCGGCACATCCCTGGAAGGATACACCTTGGTGAGCTGCTTGACCTCGATGGCTTTTACGGCTTCCGTCATCCGATAATCCGTCCGCCTGACGGCCCGTTACATGCCGAAGCTCGACGGCTGATCTTCCTCGCCGATGCTCCATGGGATCAACCAGAGCTCCAGCAGCACGAGGACGCCGTACAGGACCAGCCCCAGGGCCGACAGCACGACGAGGGCCGCGAACATGAGCGGCGTATTGATTTCGTAATTGGCAACCATGACCAGGTAGCCGAGACCGGTGTTGCCGCCGACGAACTCGCCGATGATGGCGCCGATCACCGCAAGCGTGATGGCGATCTTGAGGCCGCCGAAGAAGTGCGGCAGCGCGTTGGGCAGGCGGACCTTGGTGAAGATCTGCCAATCCGAGGCTTGCAGCGACCTGACCAGATCCAGCATCTCGGGCTGCACCATGCGCATGCCCTGGACCGTGGTGACGATGATGGGGAACCACGAAACCAGAAACGCGATGAGCACCTTGGAGCTCTCGCCATACCCCACCCACACCAGCAGAAGCGGTGCGATGGCCACCTTGGGGACGATCTGGGCGACGAGGATCAGCGGATAGAGCAGATTCTGGAGCACCCGGGAGTAGACGATCATGATGGCGGAGATCACCCCCAGCACGAGCCCCATCAGAAAGCCGTAGATGGTTTCCCGGAAAGTGACGAAGCAATGCTCCATGAGGGGGCCGATTTTGAGAAAGAGGGTGGCGATCACCTGCGACGGCGCGGGCAGCAGGAACTCGGATATGGAGAACAGCCATACCGACAGCTCCCACAGCACCGTGAACAGCGCGAGACTGAAGGTGATGGTGCCGAACTCCTTGACACGTTCAAGCATGGGTTCCCCTCGCATGGCCGATGGCGCGGGACAATCGTTCAGCACGCTTCATACCACAAGTTCCCGCACAAGAAACCCCCGCGGCGGCATTTTCGCGGGACCGGCGGCCTCCCGGAGTTCGTCGGCTCTTGCTGTGGGTGATCCGCGCAACAACGGTGCACGGACGGGTTTGAGGCCCGCCCCTGCAACAGACGCCTCCGCACGGCCGGCCTCCATGATTCGGCGATTGCCCCGAGCCTCGTTTGACGGTACAGGTTTGGACAGGCAGCGGAACAAATTCGGAAAGGACCAGCCATGCCGAACAAGGCAACGATCTTCGGACACGACTATTGAGACTACACCTCGAGTGCCCGTCGGGACTACTCGGACCGAAACATACCTTTCGACTACGTCAACGTGCTGGAGGACGAGGAAGGCCTTGGATGCATGATGGAACTGAACGGCGGCAGCCGCGAGATCCCGGTGATCGTGGAGGACGGCCGGGTCACCGTAGGCTTCGGCGGAAGCTGAGCAGTGTAGCGGCCGCGGTCGCGGCTGGGGAGGCTGTCCGATATCTTGTGTAAGAGAGTGTTGTGGTTCCAATACCTTGACAATGACTGGGAGGACCTGCAGTGAGGACACTCTGACCCGAACTCCTGGACAAGCTCTGGACGATTACCAAGCACCGGAAGAAGTTTGGGTGAAGAGGGGTCGTTCCGGCAATTGAAGAAGGCGCTGATGGAACGCGCGCTCGGCACGCGTACTTGGTCTACCAGAAGGGGACCCGGCCGAGCGTAGCATGGGCAACGGCCGTTCGGACAAAACGGTTCTGACCGAGGACGGCGAGGTTGACTTGGCGGTGCCGCGCGACCGCAATGGTACCGTCGAGCCGGTGAGCATTCCCAAGGACGAGCGTCGCCTCGACGGTTTCGAAGACCACCTCCCGCGCTGTATGCGCGCGGCATGACAGTGTGCGAGCTCCGCGGCCATCTGCAGGAGAGCTACGGCGTCGAGGTACCGACGGGCCTGATCCGTCGGGTGACCGACGCAGTGCTTGGAAAAGTGCTGGACCAAGAGCCTCGATCTGCCGCTCTCGCGTTGAATCCCCCCTGAGCTACCTCTATCCAAATCCGACCGAACAAGGCAATCATCGTTTGGCATCGTTGTCGACGCTGTCCTGCACTAGCCTTTTGAGGGCATCAGGCTTTCCAGTTTTTTCTTGATGTCTCCTTCCAGTTCTCGGACCTTCTCCCAAGTATCACCCGCATCAAGAATTCTGGGCAGATCCTGCCACTTCTCTTTAAGACACTCCAATGCCTGATCCAACCTGATGAACGGTTCGCCGGTCGGGCCCTCCTCCGGAACAGCTTCGTAGCAACGCAAGAAATCGTCCCGGGTCTTTTCGTCCATCCAACCCTTCGCCACAGCGAGGTGCTCGAGGGGGACAAGGGTGTCCGGTCTGTTGACAAGCCCGACATCCACCGTCTCGAGAAACGTCATGCCGTCGTCTTTCGCTGGCCCACGATCCCTGAAAAACCGCAACTTCAGAGTTTCCACTGTAAAGGTTGCAACAGCGTGGCCAAAGGCAGCCTCAGAGTCGTCCCCCGATGAACTCTCGTCTTGAACAATCTCCGCTTGGCCCAAGTCGTATGACTCAAGCTTCTTCCTAGGGAAAGTCTGAACAAGTCGGTTTTGGCAGAATGGGTTTATTGATGACGGAGTGGAGAGCGGGCCATGGAGCAAGCGACGTTTGCGGAGTTGGAGCACGATCTGAAGAAGCGTCACACGCGGCGCGAGGCGTTTCTCGAGAAGATGGAGGCGCTGATCCCTTGAGAGCGGCTGGAGAAGCGGGGCGAGCCGTTCTATCCGAAGGCCGGGCGCGGTCCGCGTCCCTATCCGCTGGGGGTGATGGTGCGGGTGCACTGCGTGCAGTTGTTCTACAACCTGAGCGACCCCGGGATGGAGGGCCTGCTCTACGAGGTGGAGTCGGTGCGGCGGTTTGTGGGGCTGCGCCTGTCGGGTGCGCTGCCCGACGAGACGACGGTCCTGCACTTCCGCCGCCTGCTGGACAGGCACGGTCTGGGGGAGACGCTGTTCGAGGAGATCAACGCGCATCCGGCCTCGCTCGGGCACCGGTTGAAGACGGGGACGATCGTGGACGCGGGCGTCCTCGCCGCGCCGTCGTCGACGAAGAACCGCAAGGGGGAGAGGGACCCTGAGATGCACCAGACGAAGAAGGGGAAGCAGTGGTACTTCGGGATGAAGGCGCACATCGGCGTGGATGCGCAGTCGGGCTTGACGCACAGTCTGGAGACGACACCAGCCAACGCATCGGACGTGGCGACGGCGCACGCGCTGCTGCACGGGGGCGAGGAGCGGGTGTGGGGCGACGCCGGCTACCAGGGGGTGGGCAAGCGCGAGGAGAACCGGGACACGGACGTGGACTGGCAGGTGGCGATGAAGCCCGGCAAGCGCAAGCTGTTGGACAAGGCGGGACCGGAGGAAGCGGCGGAGAAGCGCAAGGACTTGGTGCGGGCCAAGGTGGAGCATCCGTTCCTGTACGTGAAGCGCCACTTCGGCTACGCCAAGGTGCGCTGCCGGGGGCTGGCGAAGAACACCCAGCGTATCGCCGTGCTGCTCGGGTTCACCAATCTGCTCATCGCCCGGCGCTACGACACCGCCTCACCCGGAGCCGATCCGTCCGGAGCTGCCGCAAGGCGGCGGCAAGCGGGCCGATCGGTCGCAGACAGCACCTTGATTCGCCCTTGCTTGCGTGTCAACCGACCACAGGCCGCTCTCGGATAGCTTCCCGCTTTCACCAACGCACGCGATGAACTCTGTACCCGTCAATATCGGGTCTGTTCAGACCTTCCCTAATGCTTTCGACAAAATCCCCCTGCATAACAGCACATTCGTTACGGTAGATAGGCACCAAGGGTTGGCAATATGCTGTGGCCTTGTCGTAACAGATACTGGACCTCCCGCAGAAACCAGCTGCCGGGTCGCGCACGTAGCGGATGGTCTGAAAAGACGAACTGATGTCCGTTCCAGATATGGTGGTCCAGAAATGATCGATTGGCAGCCCATTAGTGTTCCGGCCGTGTCCAGTCGCTGTAAACAGAATCGCACGATGTCCCGTTATATGGCATGGGTGGTGCTCAGGGGCCTTTCATTGTTCGCGAGAAGTGTAGCGGAAGCAGGCGGGCAGGCCGTCGCGATCGTTGCCCTTTGTGGCATCGGGGGTGCTCCTTCCTTGGTGGTTCTTGCTTGTCTGACCCGAGTACTTCCGCTCCCGAGCTGGCACAAACCCTTGTACATCACCCCGTAACCTCCGGAGAATTGACTTGCGTCGCCCTAAACGGATATCCTCAGTTCCGACCGTATCGTGATTCTTGACGTTGCCTTTCGGAGGTTTGCGGTGATCAAGCACGTCGTTCTCGTCAAGCTCAAGCCTGACGCATCCCCGGAGCAGATCGACCGGATGCTGGCCGGTTACAACTCCATGACGGATGCCATACCGGACTTGTTGGGCTGGTCCATGGGACCGAACCTGCGGCTCGGCGGCGAGTACGACTACGCCATGGTGGCCATCCTGGAGGACGCGGAGAGCCTTCAGCGCTACATAGATCACCCGGTACACCGGCAGGTGGCCCGGGAGCTGGGACGGCCCATCTTCGAGAAACGGGAGATCGCCGACTACGAGTTCGACCCGGAAGAGGAGATGTGGGAGCCCCAGGTGCAGGAGGTGTGGACGGAGTTGGGGGACACGGTGCGGACGGGGCACACGGCCCTGGTGGTCATCGACGTGCAGAACGACTTCTGCGCGCCCGGCGGCGCGCGGATGAAGGGGGATCCGAGCTTCGTCGAAGCCATGCGCGAGCCGTTGCGCCTCATGGTGGAAGCGGCCCGGGCCGCGGGTGTGCCGGTGATCTACACCCAGACCTCGAACGATACCGGGCACGACAACGGCCCGATCCTGGCGCGACGCGCGCGGGTGGGGCTCGCCAACGCCAAGTACACAGTCCCGGGCACCCCGGGATGGGACGTCTGCGATTTCGTGGCGCCCGCTCCCGGCGACGTCAGGGTCAAGAAGTGGCACCACAGCGGCTTCACCAATCCCGAGATGGACGCCACCCTGGGACGCCTGGGCATCAAGACGCTGCTGTTCACCGGCGCCGCCACCAACGGCTGCGTCGAGGCTACGGTCCGGGACGCGTTCGCCCGAGGCTACTACAACGTGGTGCTGGAAGACTGCGTCGCAGCCTACGACGCCGATCTGCATCGCTATTCGCTCAAGAACATGGCCATCCACTTCGCTCTCATCAGCTCGAGCCGCGAGGTTCAGCGCACGTGGGCGGAACAGGGAGCGCTGGCCGGCTGACGGCACAGCCCGTCAGGTGCAGGGGCGAGCTGCAAACCCGCCCGCGCATGAGTCGCACGACAAGAACCGCAAAGCGGGACCGCGGTCCCAAAGGAGTTCACCATGGCCACAGCCGTAGCGGAAACTCTCGATGACACCGTCGAAACGAGCTTCAATTACATGGTCCACACCGGCCCCAGGCCCGTCACCACTTTCGACAAACCCAGCCTCGGGTACCCCCACGGCGACCGGAAGTACGAGACGCACCAAGCCCTGGTGCGGAACGGGCGCCACTGCCCCGAGCTCTCCATGGAGCGCAACGGCTTCGCCCTCCGGCCCCAGCCCACGAAGATGACCGACTTCTTCGACGAGGACGAGATACGTGCGGTCTACTATCCCGAGATGGAGGCGCTGATCAAGGAAAACACCGGCGCGTACCGGGTGCTGATCTTCGACCACACCCTGCGCTCCGGCTATGAGGGGAAAGGCGTCAAGGGACCGGTCCGGAACGTGCACAACGACTACACCGAATGGTCCGGCCCGGAGCGGGTGCGGGACCTGCTGCCGGACGAGTCGGAGGAGTTGCTCAAGCGCCGCTTCGCCGTGGTGCAAGTGTGGCGCGGCATGCTCAACCCGGTGGTCCGGTCTCCGCTGGCCATGTGCGACGCCCGGAGCATTGCGACGGAGGATCTCATCCCGACCGTGCGGCCGCATCCCGACCGGCTCGGCGAAACCTACCACTTGACCTACAATCCCGGCCACCGCTTCTACTACTACCCGGACATGCAGCCGGACGAGGCCATTGTTTTCAAGTGCTACGACTCGAAGCAGGACGGCCGGGCGCGCTTTTCCGCCCACTCGGCCTTCGACCACCCGGACACGCCGGCGGACGCACCGCCCCGGGAGAGCATCGAGATCCGGACGCTCGCTTTCTTCAACGAATAGCGGACAGATCGGTGCGGGCGGGCGGTTCGAAACCCGCCCGCACATCGGCATGAGGGTACGGCCCGCGGCAAATCGACGGGGCCGCAGGGTCACATCTCGTCATCGAATCCGCGGTTGAAACGGCGCCGCCAGTAGGCGTCGAGCGCTTCGTAAAGGCCCGGGTCGGCCTTCCTGTTCTTGACGAACCAGTCCCCCAGGATGTCGATGCTGTGGTCCACGTCCAGCACCGGGTTGGACGCGAACAGCACCATCCGGGACAACGCCTTGCGGCTGGCGTTCTTCTCCAGGGCGTTTCCCAAGGCGACCATGAACACCTCGCGCTGGTCTTCCCGAAGGCGGTTGTAAAGGCTCCACAAGACGGACGCGGCGCCGTAGCTCTCGACGTCCCTGGCGGTTTCGGCGTCGAGACCCAGGGTGATGCGAACGATGAGCCGCTCGTAGCCCCTTATGTCGTAGTATTCGTACCGCATTCCAGGCGAACGTCGGGACTCGATTCCTGGAGTCCGAGGAACGGAACGCGCGCCGAACCGTTCAGCGCCGCTGGGTGATCGTGTCCACCAGCGCCGGCTTCCCCTGCTTGACCTGCTCGATGGCGCGGTCGAGGGCGGGCCTGAGATCGTCGGCGTTCTCGATGGGACCCTCGCCGTACCAGCCCATGGAACGGGCCAAGGTCGCGAAGTCGGGATCCGGTCCGCACAGGTCCATGCCGATGTGCGCCCGGGAGGGATCTGTGCCACGGTTCCGCGCCATGACGATCTGATGGTTCCAGTCGTTGTAGTAGGCGCGGTTGTTGTACATCACGATGAGCATGGGGATCTGGTACTTCGCCGCGACCCACAGGGAACCGGCATCGAACATCAGGTCGCCGTCGGGCTGGAGGTCTACCACCAGCCGCCCCTTCCCCCTGTGGGCCAGGGCCACGCCCAGGGACAGGCCGATCTGCGTGCCGGTGCCCAGCTCGCGGCCGCCGTGGCGGTAGGGCCGGTCGAAGTTCCACAACCGGCGCGCCCAGTCGTGCAGCGTCCCGGATGTCAGCACCCAGTCCTCGTCCTTGATGGCGTCCCATACCTCCAGAGCAAGCCGCGGCACGGTCATGGGTACCGCGTCCCAGCGGTCCTCCTCCGCCTGCTTGCGCCACTGGGCCCGGATCTCGGCGTGGCGCCGGCCCGCCGCGTCGGTCCGCTCGGAAACCTTCTCGGCCAGACCCGGCATCCGGTCGATGCGCTCCTTCAGAAGCCTCGTCAGCGCCGGCGCCGTGGTCACCGGGTCCGCGGTCATGCGCTGGTGCGCGTAGAACGGACGGGCGTAGGTCATGGCCCACTTGCTGATCTCCACGTCGGTGTAGCCGATGTCGATCCAGGTGGCGTCTTTCGGCACCATGCTGACCACCGTGCGGGTGGCGATGTCGCGCACGTGGGTGGGCTTCTCGAAATCCGCGATGTCCAGCGTCAGCACCACGTCCGCGTCCTTGTAGCAGCCTTCGCTGTCCATGCTCAGGTTCAACGGATGCTCGCTCGGAAAGTTGAGGCGCGAGTCGCAGTCCCACACCGCCGCGCCCAAGGTCTCCGCCAGCTCCACCACGTGGTCCCAGCCGTGGGGCGGCCGGGCCGCGAAGTCCGCCACGATGACCGGCCGCCTGGCCGCAGCCAGAGTGTCCGCCGCCTTCTCCAGCGCCGCCGGGTCCGCCATGACCGGCGCCGGCACGTGCACGTTGTCCGCCGGCGGCATGGCCACGTCGTGGTCCAGGGCCGCCTCCTGCAGGCCGGCGTCGTAGCACATGTAGATGGGGCCCTGCTTGCCGCTCATCATCACCGAATAGGCCCGTGCGAAAGCGCCCGGAACGGCGTCGATGGTGGTGGGCTGGGAGTCCCACTTGACGTAGTGCCGGATGGCCTCGCCCTGGACGCTGGCCGAATGGATCCAGTCGATGAACGGCCGCCTCTTGGGCTCTTCCATGGGGCCGGTGGCGCCCATGATGAAGATCGGCGCCCGGTCGAGATAAGCGTAGTAGATTCCCATGGGAGCGTGCAGCAGCCCCACCAGGTTGTGGACGATGGCAATCATCGGCTTGCCGCTGGCGCGGGCGTAGCCGTGGGCGATCTGCACCGCGATCTTCTCATGGTTGCACAGCATCATCGGCGGGTCGTTCTCGCCGTAGTTCACCAGCGAGTCGTGAAGACCCCGGTAGCTGGCCCCGGGATTCAGCGCGATGTATTCGAACCCGTAACGCTTGACCATGTCGACGATGACGTCCGACTGCCACTTGCGGTCCGACTTCTTGACGGCGGGCGCTTCGATCTTTTCCGCTTTGCTCATGTCTGTTTCCTCTTTCCGAACGGATGGGCGTCTCCACAAAAGAGCGACCGCGGCCAAGGGGCCCCTCAGGCGTTGATGTCTCTGCGCCAGACGATGGGGTCCACCAGCGCGGGCTTGCCGGCCTTGACCTGCTCGATGGCCCGGCGCACCGCCGGCACCACCTCGGCGGGATCCTCGATGGGGCCTTCGGCGTACCAGCCCATGCCTCGGGCGATGTGGGCGAAATCCGGCGGCGGCGCCTCCAGGTCCATGCCGATGTAGGCCCGGTCGGGATCGGTGCCGCGCTGGTGGGCCATGTGGATCTGATGCGCCCAGTCGTTGTAGTAGGCTCGGTTGTTGTACATGATGACGAGCATGGGGATGTCGTACTTGATGGGCATCCACAGCGCCCCCAGGTCGAACATCAGGTCGCCGTCGGGCTGGAGGTCCACCACCAGCCTCCCCTGCCCCTTGTGGGCCAGCGCCACGCCGATGGACATGCCGATCTGGGTGCCGGTACCCAGCTCCCGGCCCGGGTGCCGGTACGGTTGGTCGAAGTCCCAGATCTTCTGGACCCAGTCCTTCAGGGTCCCGGCCGTCAGCACCCAATCCTCGTCCTTGATCGCCTGCCACACTTCGTAGGCCAGCCGGGACTCGGACATGGGCCTCTGGTCCATTTCCTCCTCGACCTGCTGCTGCCACTTCCGCCACTGGCCATCGTGCTTTTCCGCCAGCGCCCTCTTGCGCCCCTCGACGCGCTCCCGCAGCGCGGGGTCGGCATTGATGAGGGTACCGCACGCGCGGGTGAGCTCGGGGATGGTGATGGAGGTGTCCCCCATGACCCGCAAATCCCAGTTGTTGTGCTTGTTGTAGTCGGTGGCCCACTTGCTGATCTCGATGTCGGCGAAGCCCGCGTCGACCCACTTGCAGTCCGGCGTCGTCACCACGGTGATCTCGCGGGTCCGGGTGTTGAGTTTGTGAGAGCCGCGGGTCCAGTCGACCACGTCCAGCGCCATCACCAGGTCCACACCCGCGAACGCGTCCGGGTTGAAGCTCATGCTGAGGGGGTGGCGGTTGGGGAAGCCCAGCCGCTTGCACACGTCGAATACCGAAGCCCCCACGGTCTCCGCCAGCTCCACCGTAGGCTCGAAACCCTCCGGCATGCGCGCGGCGTACTCGGTGAGAAGCAACGGGTTGTCCGCCTTCACCAGCATCTCGGCGGCCTGGGTCACCACCGTCCGCTCCGGCGCGATGCGCGACGGCACCTTGACCGCGGACGCGGACGGGACCGGCACCTCGTCGGTGAGCGGGCTTTCCTGCAGCGCCGAGTCGTAGCACATGTAGATGGGGCCCTGGGGCTCGCTCATCATGATGGAGTAGGCCCGGGCGAAGGAGTCCGGCACGCCGTGGATGCTGCCGGGCTGATAGTCCCACTTGGTGAAGTTGCGCACCGCGTCGCCCTGGGCGAAAGCGGTGTGGATCCAGTCGATGAACGGGCGCCGGTACTTCTCGTCCATGGGGCCGGTGGCGCCGATGACGAAGACCGGGCAGCGGTCGATGTAGGCGTAGTAGATGCCCATGGGCGCGTGCAGCAGCCCCACCACGTCGTGCACGATAGCGATCATGGGCTTGCCCGAAGCCTTGGCGTAGCCATGGGCGATCTGCACGGCGATCTTCTCGTGGTTGCACAACAGCATCTCGGGATCGTTCTCGCCGTAGTTGACCATCGAGTCGTGGAGACCCCGGTAGCTGGCCCCCGGGTTCAGGGCGACATAGGGGATATCGTAGAGCTTCATGAGATCGACGATGACGTCCGACTGCCAGCGCTGGCCTGATTTCCTGATGTCCGACATGTGGAACCTTTCTTTCTTTGGTGCGTAGGTGGAACCTACTAGGCCATGGGCAGCGGCTTGTCAACGTGAAACCCAGCCGCCTCTCCTCGGCTTGCGAAGCGTACCCACGTTGATAGGGTCTGCGTCACTTCAGCGAGTCTGGCCGGCGCGGTTGCCGGCCTGATCGAACCGGCTGTGGGCATTGCTCTCGACGGATGATTCACAGGCTCTTCAACCGGACACCATCACATCCTCATCAACAAGGAGCCTGTCCGAGTAAGCGAATCGTAGCGAGAGGCATGGAAACGGAGGCCATTTGAGGGCGGATTCGAGGAGAATATCGGGAATATTTGACGAAAATCCAACCTCAAATGGACCCATTTCCATGCCTCGCAGTAGATTCCTGCTTTACTCGGACAGGCTCCTTGTGTCCCATGCGCGGGAGAAAGGTGATTCCGACAGAAGACACCCACCTGCACTACGGCAAGGGCAGACGGAAGCCACTCCCAAACTCGCTCCCGGGGACTACTAGCCGACCATGCAGTTCACCAACGGCCTCCATGCCTCCCACGGCAAGAAGCTCTCGCATACCATCCGCATCAAGGTGTTGCCGGGCAAGTGACGTCGCGGTTCCCCCCGGCGCCGGCCCGGACGGCCGCGGGGCCCGTTTGACCACGAGGCGGCCGCCGGACAACACTGCCCGTTGTGGGACTCGGGATTCTCTACGCCCTGGCGGGGGGCATCGTATGGGGGTTGGTGCCGCCTCTGGTGAAGCGAGGGCTGGTCCACTCGGATGTGGACGCCGCGGTGATCATCCAGCAGCTTGCCATGGTGGCGTTCCTGGTCCTGTTCTGGATCGTCGGCTACAGCGCCGGCGGGCTACCGGTCCCCCTTCGCGCAGTGGTGACGTTCGTGCTCCTGGGAGCCGTGGGCGCGTTCTTCGGCCGCGTCTTCCTGCTCAGGGCCATCGATCAGATCGGCGCTTCCCGGGCACAATCGGTCAAGAACGCCTCGCCGCTGCTCACCGCCGTCATCGGCGTCACCCTTCTCGGGGAAAGCGCCACGCCGGGAACATTCGGCGGGGTGACCCTGATCGTTGCCGGCATCCTGCTGATTACCCGTGTCAAGGGATCAGCGACGGAGCCCTCCGCGCCACTGACGGGTTTCGGCAACGCCTTTCTGTCACTGCTCTTCTACAGCCTGGGGCCGATCCTGAAGCGGCTCGGCGTGCTGCAGGGCGGCGACCCCATCGCCGGCGCACTGATTACGCAGATCACCGGATTGATCTTCATCGGCCTGCTGGGCAGGGTGCTGCGCATCCGCATCGTCTGTCGCGGCGTGCCGCTGAACAGCAGCGTATGCTTTGCCGCTTCCGGCGTCGTCCACGCCATCGGCACCATACTGACGTTCATGGCCGTGGTCTACGCCCCGGCGGTGATCGTGGGACCCATCTGGAACATCCAGCCCCTGGTCACCTTCGCACTGGCGCACTTTACCCTGAAGGGAATCGAGATCGTGCGCTTTCAGGACGGCGTGGGCGCCGCTCTGATCGTCGTCGGGGTATTCGTGCTGGCGTGGGTCTGAAGACCGGGAGCCTGTCCGAGTATGCGAATCGTAGCGAGGCGTGGCGACGAGTAGGGACGGGAGCCACGCGCGGAGGAGCAGCGGACGGAAAAAAACCGCAACTTGTCATGCGAATCAACGGCAAAGGACACGGGTTCACTCTATTCTTTTGAAAGAGGCGATGGTCTCGATCTCGATGTTTTCATTGCACTTGTTCACCTGATTCGGAATAGTGAGCAAGTCGATCAGCCACCAAGCCACATAAACAACGGGCCCCAGAAAACCCGACACCACCATCACCGACCCTCCATTCGGTGATTCTTCGATCGAGGCAACAAAACCGATGAAGAGCGCTAGAACCCCGAGAAACGGCGCGATGATATAGAGCAGCCCCGCCCCGATTTGGCCGAGATAGAATTTGTGGACTCCAAGGACACTGAGCAAGAACCACAGTGCGTAAGTGAGAGCTACGGATTTCTTCCGGCGCTCAAGCTCACTGTCCAGGATACGGAACTCCTTGTCGCTAAGCTCGTTCTTCAGGGCTATCAACTCTCGGGAACGATCGGCCACGATATTCCACCATCCTCCGGGGTTGACCTGAGCTTTCGACAGGACACCGGCTCCGGGAAGACTCCGGCGCGAGGCTCAGGGCAGGTCGGTACTGCCCATGAGGTAGCGGTCCACTTCCCGGGCGGCGCCGCGCCCTTCGTGGATCGCCCAGACCACCAAGCTCTGACCGCGGCGGGCGTCACCGGCGGCGAATACGTTCGCCACGTTGGTGACGTATTTGCCGTATTCGGCCTGCGCGTTGGAACGGCGGTCACGCTCGACGCCGAGTTGGGTGAGCACCTCGTCCTCCGGTCCGGAGAACCCCATGGCCAGTAGCACCAGGTCGGCGGGCCAATCCTTCTCCGTCCCTTCCACCGGGCTGAAGGGCGCGCCGTTGGCGGGTTTTGCCCAATCGAGATCGATGGTCCGCAGGCCCTTGACGCGCCCGTGTCCGTCGTCGATGAACTTCACCGTGTTGGTGTCGTAGCGCCTGGGGTCGTCGCCGAAGCGCGCCTTGCCCTCTTCCTGGCCGTAGTCCAGCTTGTAGATCACCGGCCATTGAGGCCACGGATTGTCGGGCGCCCGTTCCGGCGGCGGTTTCGGTATCACGTCGAACTGCTGGAGACTCGCGCATCCATGGCGCAGAGCCGTTCCCACGCAGTCGGTCCCGGTGTCGCCGCCGCCCAGGACGATGGTGTGCTTGTCCCTGGCCGAAATGTAGTTGCCGTCCGCATGGGCCGAGTCCAGCAGGCTCCTGGTATTGGCCAGGAGGAAGTCCATGGCGAAATGGATGCCCTCCAGGTCGCGGCCCGGAGCGTTGCGCACGAAGTCGTTGGGCCTGGTGGCGCCGGTGCAGATCACCACCGCGTCGAACTCTTGCTGAAGGTCGTCGGCGAGGATGTCCTTGCCGACTTCCACGCTGGTCATGAACTCCACCCCCTCCGTCTCCATCTGCTCCAGACGCCTCCTGACCACCCTCTCCTTGTCGAGCTTCATGTTGGGAATGCCGTACATGAGTAGTCCGCCGGCGCGGTCCGCCCGTTCGTATACCGAAACCTGGTGGCCGGCGCGGTTGAGCTGCGCCGCGCAGGCCAGACCGGAGGGTCCGGAACCGATGACCGCCACCCGCTTTCCGGTTCGCACCGCGGGCGGTTCGGGCCTGATCCAGCCCTCCTCGAAGCCCCGGTCGACGATGGTGCATTCGATGGTCTTGATGGTCACCGGATTGCCGTTGATGCCCAGGACACAGGATCCCTCGCAAGGAGCCGGGCACACGCGGCCGGTGAACTCGGGGAAGTTGTTGGTCTTGTGCAACTGCGCCAGGGCTTCTTTCCAGTGGT
The DNA here is from genome assembly GCA_963422385.1 of Binatia bacterium. GTDB lineage: Bacteria > Desulfobacterota > Binatia > UBA9968 > JAJDTQ01 > JAJDTQ01. Next base: position 3,907,967 of record OY729432.1, read on the forward strand.
CCCGGTAAACCAGATCATTCCAGTCCGGTATGAGATTGTTCAGCGGACAGCCCGAGGCGCCCGGGCCCCTCCCCATGGGCACACCCGTATGGCAGAACGGGATGCCGCAATCCATGCAGCGCGCGCCCTGCTCCCGCAGCGATTCCGCCGACATGGGCAGGACGAATTCGTTCCAGTCCTTCAAACGTTCGAGCGGGTCGCGGTAGGCAGCCTTTCCCCGCTCGTATTCCATGAATCCCGTGATTTTTCCCATAGTAGTCCGGAGACGTCGCTGGTGGACGTCCCCTGCCCTTCAGTCCTCAACTGTATGCAATTCTTGATGCGCTCCGTCCGCTCACGCCGGTGCGGATGCCGCGGTCCCCGCGGCATCCGCCGACTGTGCCTGACGGGCGGCCATCACCTGCAAGGCCCGGCGGTAGTCCACCGGCATGACCTTCACGAACGCTCCTTGCAGATCCGACCAGTGGTCCAGCACGTACTCACCGCGGTCGCTACCGGTGTGTCGGACGTGGGCTTCGATCAGGCGGCGGACGTGGCCCGTGTCCTCTCCACTCTCCAAGGGTTCCAGGTCCACCATCTCCTGGTTGCACAGTCCGGGAAAGACGCCGCTCTCGTCGAGCACGTAGGCGACCCCGCCGCTCATGCCCGCGGCGAAGTTGCGGCCGACCGGCCCGATCACCACCACGCGCCCGCCGGTCATGTACTCGCACCCGTGGTCGCCGACGCCCTCGATGACGGTCTCGGCGCCGCTGTTGCGCACGGCGAAGCGTTCGCCGGCCCGACCCTGGAAGAAGGCTTGGCCGCCGGTGGCGCCGTAGAGCGCGACGTTGCCGATGATGACGTTCTCCGTGGGATTGAACGAGGCGTTCTCCGGCGGGTACACCGCCATGAGTCCGCCGGACAGCCCCTTGCCGGTATAGTCGTTCGACTCCCCTTCCAGGTAGAACGACACGCCTGGAGCCAGGAAGGCCCCGAAGCTCTGACCCGCCGAACCGAAAAGGTCGACCCGAATGGTGTCTTGCGGCAATCCTTCCTCGCCGTAACGGCGTGACACCTCGGCGCTGAGCATGGCCCCGGCGGTGCGGTCGATATTGTTGATCTCATGGCGGACCACCACGGGTTGCCGCTTCTCGAGGGCTTCCTTCGCCGATTCGACGAGACGCTGGTCGAGCTTCTTGTCCAACCCGTGGTCCTGTGGCTGACAACAGTATCGGGCGACCGAGGACGGCGCTTCGACCAGCGTGAGCATCCGGGAGAAATCCAGTCCCCGGGCCTTCCAGTGATCGATGGCCTTGCGGGTATCGAGGCAGTCCGTGCGCCCGACCATCTCGTTGACGGTGCGGAATCCCAGATCGGCCATGATCTCCCGCATCTGCTCGGCGATGAACATCATGAAATTGATGACGTGCTCCGGCCTGCCGGTGAATTTTTTCCGGAGCTCCGCGTCCTGCGTGGCCACGCCCACGGAGCAGGTATTGAGGTGGCATTTGCGGAGCATGATGCAACCGCTGACCACCAGGGCGGTGGTGGCGAACCCGAACTCCTCGGCGCCCAGCATACAGGCGATGGCCACGTCCCTGCCGGTCTTGAGCTGCCCGTCCGCCTGCACGACGATACGGCCCCGCAGGTCGTTCTGCACCAACACCTGCTGGGTCTCGGCAACGCCCAGCTCCCAGGGGATGCCGGCGTGCTTCATGGAGGACTCGGGCGAGGCGCCGGTGCCGCCGTCGTAGCCGCTGATGAGCACCACGTCCGCCTTGCCCTTGGATACGCCCGCCGCGACGGTGCCCACCCCGACCTCGGCCACCAGCTTGACGTGGACACGAGCCCGGTCGTTGGCGCATTTCAAATCGTGGATGAGCTGGGCCAGATCCTCGATGGAGTAGATGTCGTGATGAGGCGGCGGCGAGATGAGTCCCACGCCCGGGGTGGATTTCCGCACCCGGGCGATGGCCTCGAACACCTTGTGGCCGGGCAACTGTCCGCCCTCGCCGGGCTTGGCCCCCTGGGCCATCTTGATCTGCAGGTCGGTGGCGTTCACCAGGTAGTTGCTGGTGACCCCGAACCGCCCGGAAGCCACCTGCTTGATGGCGCTGTTGCGCCAGTCGCCGTTGGCATCGGGATGGTAGCGGTCCGGGTCCTCGCCGCCTTCGCCCGAGTTGCTCCTGCCGCCGATGCGGTTCATGGCGATGGCGAGGTTTTCGTGGGCCTCCTTGCTGATGGAGCCGTAGGACATGGCCCCGGTGGAGAACCGCTTGACGATCTCCGACGCCGGTTCCACCTCGTCGATGGGGATCGACGACTGCATCGGCCTGAAGTCGAAGAGCCCCCGAAGCGTCCCGAGGAGCCGGGTCTGGTCGTCGATCTGCTTCGTATAATCCCTGAAGAGATCGTAGTCGCCGGTGCGCGTGGAGGTCTGGAGCAGCGCGATGGTGTGGGGGTTGAAGAGGTGGTGCTCCCCGTCCTTGCGCCACTGATAGTAACCGCCCACGTCCAGGGTGCCGTTGCCGGCCAACGCCCGCTCCGGATAGCCGTGATGGTGGTGCTGGCGGTACTCCCGTTCGATCTCGTCGAGGCCGATCCCTTCGATGCGCGAAGCGGTCCAGGTGAAATACTTGCCGATGACCGACTGCTTCAGGCCGATGGCCTCGAAGATCTGCGCTCCGTGATAGGACTTGATGGTGGAGATGCCCATCTTGGACATGGTCTTCAACACGCCCTTGCACAGGGCCTTGATCAGGTTGTTCCGAGCCTTTCCTCCGGCAAGGTCCGGCCCGATCAGGCCGTCGCGACACATCCACTCGACCGTCTCGAGGGTCAGGTAGGGGTTCACCGCGTTGGCCCCGTAGCCGATGAGCAGGCAGCAGTGCATGACCTCCCTGGGCTCGCCCGATTCCACCACGATGGCGGCACTGGTCCGGAGCCCCTCCCGGATGAGGTAGTGATGGACCGCCGCGGTGGCCATCAGGCTGGGAATCTGAATCCAGTCCGGACCGACGCCCCGGTCGGACAGAACAAGCACCGTGGCGCCCCGGTCGCCGATGGCCCGGCCGGCCTCCGCACACAGCGCGTCCACGGCCTCCGCCAGGGCGCCCACGGAAGCGTTCCGCGGGAACACCGCGGGAAGCGTCTCCGCCTTCAGTCCCGGCCGGTCCAGGGCCTTGATGCGCGCCAGATCCTGGTTGGAAATCATCGGGCGCATCAGCCGGAGCTGCCGGCAATGTTCCGGCGTCTCGGCAAAGAGGTCCTGCTCCGAGCCGATGGACGTCTGCAAGGCGGTCACCAGTTCCTCGCGGAGGGCGTCCAGGGGAGGATTGGTCACCTGCGCGAACAGTTGCTTGAAGTAATGGAAGAGCAACTGGGGCCTGTCCGACAGAACCGCGAGCGGGGCGTCGTTGCCCATGGAGCCGATGGGTTCTTCGCCCCGGACCGCCATCGGTCCAACGAGGATCTTCAGCTCTTCGCTGGTGTATCCGAAGGCCCGCTGGCGCTCCGCAAGCGTTTCCAGATCGAGCCGCGGGGCGTCCTCCGGCTCGGGCAGGTCTTCCAGCGTCACCATTTCTTCCGACAGCCACTGGCGATAGGGCCGGCGCGTGCTGATCTCGTGCTTGATCTCATCGTCGGCGACGATGCGGCCTTCCAGCGTATCGATCAGGAACAGGCGTCCCGGCTGCAGCCGGCCCCGGGTCAGAATGCGTTCGGCCGGGACGTCGAGCACCCCCGCCTCCGAGGCGCCGACGATGAACTGGTCCTTCGTGACCACGTAGCGGAAGGGCCGGAGCCCGTTGCGGTCCAGCGTGGTGCACACGCGGTCGCCGTCACAGGCGGCAATGAGGGCGGGACCGTCCCACGGCTCCATGAGGCAGGCGTGATAGGCATAGAACGCCTTCTTCTCATCCGACATGGTCTCGTGGTTCTCCCACGCCTCGGGAATCATCATCATCAAGGCGTGGGGCAACGAACGACCGGTGGCCACCAACAGCTCCAACGCGTTGTCGAATCCCGCGGTGTCGCTGGCCCCCTCGCGGATGATCGGTCTCAGCTTGGTCATGTCGGCGCCGAACAGGGGCGATGAGAACAACGCCTCGCGGGCCCGCATCCAGTTCTGGTTGCCCCGGATCGTGTTGATCTCGCCGTTGTGGCACAGCATGCGGTAGGGATGCGCCAGCCGCCACGAGCCGAGGGTGTTGGTGCTGTACCGGGAATGAACCAGGGCCAGGGCCGAGATGATCGAATCGTCGGAGAGGTCCCGGTAGAACGAATCCAGTTGATCGGCCCGCAGCAGGCCCTTGTAGACGATGGTCTTGCCGGACAGGCTGGAGATGTAGAAATCGTCCCGAACCTCGGGGGCGAGTCCGGCATCCACCGCATTCTCGATGACCTTGCGAATGATGTACAGCTTCCGCTCGAGCCGGTCCTGGGTGGCCGTCGCCTGGCCGCCGCCAATGAAGAACTGCCGGATCAACGGCGCCACCTGGCTGGCCACTTCTCCGGCCTGGGTGAAGTCCACCGGCACGTCGCGCCACCCCAGGAATTCCTGGCCCTCGTCCCGGACGGTTTTCTCGATCACCTGTTCACACCACCGATGGTGTTCCACCTCCCGTGGCAGGAAGACCATGCCGACGCCGTACTTGCCCGGATCCGGAAGGGAGATACCCATCATCTTGCAGTGCCTGTGGAAGAAGGCATGGGGGATCTGGAACAGGATGCCGGCGCCGTCACCCGTGTGCGGGTCGCACCCGCAGGCTCCGCGATGCTCGAGGTTGATCAGGACGTTGACGGCGTTGCGGATTATGTCGTGGGACTTCCGGCCATCGAGATTGGCGACGACGCCCACGCCGCATGCGTCATGGTCATACGCCGGGTCGTAAAGTCCTTGATATTTCTTCATGTCGAACGGCCCTCTGCAAAACGGCTCGTGTCAGTCTTCCCGACATCGGGAACTAGCCGCCATACCACAAAACGGCCCGAGTTTCAGTAGCTACCACGAGTTTGTTAAGGAACGATACGCGGTCGGAAGCAGCCTGTACTCTTCAAATCTATCAACGTATGGACATTTTCGCCATGCCCGCGGTCCCGTTACAGGATCGTTCGATCTCCGGAACCCCCGGCCTCATGACTGGCAAACGGCGTGCCCGGTTCCGAAATGACGGCGGATTCGTTATGGAAACATGACAACCGAATCCTGGAGCTTTATTGATGAAATACGTAGGCCGATCGGTACGCAGCCTCGATGCGGATGAGAAAGTCACCGGAAGCGCCGTCTACACCGCGGACATCACGGTCCCAGGCATGAAATTCGCCAAGGTGATCTGCAGCCCCTACGCGCACGCGCGCATCGACGGGTTCGACCTCGACGCCGCCCGCAAGGTCGAGGGCGTGCACACCATCGTGACCCATGACAACCTGGACCTCGGCCGCCTCGGGTGCATTCGCGCCATCAAGCCGTACGGTCAGGCGGTGAAGGACCGCCCGGTGCTGGCGCACGAAAAGGTGCGTTTCCAGGGCGAGCCGGTGGTCATCGTGGTTGCCGACAGCGAGACCGCGGCCACCGAGGCCGTGGCCCGGATACAGGTCCGATATACACCGCTCCCACAGGTGGCGGAGATGAAATCGGCCCTGGAGGGAGGCACTCTGGTCCACGACAAGGATGCCGCCTACGACCGGGAAGGCGCCGACGACTTCGACTACGATTACGGACGCAATAGCTGTGGCGGCACCCACTTCATTCAGGGAGACCCCGAACGGGCCTTCCCGGAAAGCGCCCGCATCATCGAGGACCGCTTCTCCTTCCCGTCGCTGTTCCACTATCCCATGGAGCCCCACTGCGCCATCGCCATGGTCGACGACAAGTCCGTCACCGTGCATACCTCCTCGCAGGCTCCCTTTCCGGTACGGGACGAGCTGGCCCGCATGTTCGGGCTCGACAAGGAGCAGGTTGCCGTGAAGGTTCCTTACGTCGGCGGAGGGTTCGGCTCCAAGGGCCATATCAGCGTGGAGCATCTGGCGGTGCTGGCGGCGGCGGCTTCCGGGGCGCCGGTGCAGCTTCGCCTGTCCATGGAAGAGACGGCCTTCACCGCCCGGCGCCACCCGGCGGAGATCGAGATGCGAACCGGGCTCCGCGAGGACGGCACGCTGCTCTGCCGCGAAACGAAGATCTACCTCGACACCGGCGCCTATGCCGACTTCGGCATCCAGGTAACCCGCAAGGCGGCGTTCCGCTCCGTGGGGCCCTACCGGGTGGCTCACGCCCGGGCCGACTGCTACTCGGTGTACACCAACAAGGTGCCCGCCGGCGCCTTCCGCGGCATCGGCAGCGTACAGCTCGGCTGGGCCTGCGAAGCCCATACGGACCATATCTGCACCGAGTTGGGCTACGACCCCATCGAGTTCCGCCTGAAGAACCTGCTGCGGTCCGGCGAAAAGTATGTTCTCGGCGGGCCGCCGCTGGATGGCGATCCGCACGGGACTCTGCAAGCCTGCCTCCGCCGGTTCGAGGAGGCCCGGCGCAGACGGCTTCCCGAATCCCTGGCGCGGGACGGCGAGAAGATCGGCACCGGCATCGCTTGCGCCATCAAGGACCTGTCTACCACCCGGTACAATGCCAGGGTGGTCTTCAACCACGACGCCACCTTCACCGTGCACGCCAACGCCCCGGAGATCGGCGGCGGGGCCAAGACAGTGCTGGCCCAGACCGCCGCGGAGGTGCTGACCGTGCCCATGGACCGCGTCACCATCGCGCCCTACGACACCAGCAACACGCCCGGAGCCTCCGGAGTCTATGGCAGCCGCATCACCGTGCTCATGGGCAACGCGGTGAAGCGGGCATCGGAGGAGCTGCGGGAGCTCCTGCTGGAAAAGGCCGCGATCCTGTCGGACCGGGACCGCCAGAGCCTCTCCATGGAGGACGGGACGTTCGCGAGCGACGGGGAGCCGGTATTGAGCCTGGAAGAGCTGGCCGAGGGCACCACCGGCACGCTGGTGGGCCGTGGCATGGACAAGGCGCTCACAAGGGATCGCATCGACATCCGCACCTGGGAGATCAACGCCGGCATCGCCGTGGTGGCGGTGGATCCCGAATCCGGCAAGGTGCGCTGCCTCGGCTACGTCTCCGCGGCCGACGTCGGGCAGGCCATGCATCCGCTCCGGTGCGAAGGACAGGAGCAGGGCTCGGTGATGTTCGGCATGGGCAACACGCTCACCGAGGAACAGGTGTTCGACGGCGCCCTGCTGCTGAACCCCAGCGCCATCGACTACGCGCTGCCCCGGTTCGAGAACCTGCCGCCGGTGTTCGATTCCATCCTGATCGAGAACGGCGACGGCCCGGGCCCCTTCGGCAGCAAGGGCATGGCCGAGGGCGGCCTGGCCCCGGTGGCACCGGCCATCGCCGCGGCATTGCGTCAAGCCGTGGGCGTGGTGGCGCACGACCTCCCCATGAGCCCCGAGCGGGTCTACCGGCTGATGGAGACCCGCAGTTGATGGGTGTGTCGCAACAGGTTCATGCGAGGCGGTGGAGCCGCTACCGTTTGGCGTTCGCATCAAGAAACGGTAAACTGCCGAAATGGCTCAACCAAGAACCACGTTTGCCAAACGGCAGCGGGAACGCGCGAAACAGGAAAAGAAGGAGGAGAAGGCCAAACGGCGCGCCGAACGCCGGGAAGCCCGACAAGACCGGGAGGACCGCGGCGATGTCGATCCCGACATTGCCGACATCGTCCCTGGCCCGCAACCCCCTATCGAAGACCTGTAAGCCCTGCGCCAGCCATGTGACCTTTGGCCCATCTCGTCTCCGGTCCGCCATCGCGTCATCGCCGGTAGCGGTGTGACGAGTCGTTGCGACCTGATACGGCGTCCGTTGACACGGACGCGGTATGCCGCTAAAGTGTCCTTTGGTCAAACTGTGTTCCAGCCTAATCTTCCCCGCGAAGCACTCGTCTCAAGCAAAAATCCAGCACGTGCTGTGAAAGACGCGCATGTTCTTGCCCGATGTGAGGATCCGGTTCCCAGGGTCGAACAGACTGGTTTCTTTTGTCTCATCCCATAGGAGGAAGAACATGAGTCAGAAATTGTATGTGGGCGGATTGCCATATTCGGTGACCGACGCACAACTCGAGGAGATATTCGCCGAGCACGGCACGGTAGAGTCCGCAAGGGTCATCTCGGACAAATTTACCGCTCAGTCCCGGGGCTTCGGTTTCGTGGAAATGAATTCGAACGAAGATGGCCAAAAAGCCATCGACGCACTCAATGGAAAGGACCTTCAGGGCCGTACGTTGACCGTTAACGAGGCTCGCCCGCAAGAGAACAGGTCCGGCGGCGGCAACAACAGACGGTCGGGCGGAGGCAGACCGAGCCGCTGGTAACGGAATCCATTCACGCACCAGGTATCAGTATCCAACTTGGCGGTCCCGTGACGGGACGGCGACCGCCAAGTTTCAACAAGGGACCCATCCAGACCGAGGCCGCGCATCGTCACCCGTGAACGGTTCCTCCGCCGGGACCAGCTTTCCACACAAGAAGAAATCCTTTATGTCAACATCAGACTCCACCTCGTTCGAAACATTCGGTTTGTCCGATCCAATGCTCAAGGACTTGTCCAGGGTCGGTTTCGCCACTCCCACACCCATACAGGAAAAAGCCCTGCCCCCAGCCCTCGACGGCCGCGACATTCTCGGCTGCGCGCAGACCGGCACCGGCAAGACCGCTGCCTTCGTCATCCCCATGGTGGAGCGGCTCGCCGGCTCGCCCGAAGGGCCGCCACGGGGACTGATTCTCGTCCCGACGCGGGAGCTGGCATTCCAGATTCAGGAGACCATCGACCAGCTCGGGCACTCGTTGCGGGTTTACGCCACCACGGTGGTCGGTGGCGCCGACGTGCAGGCACAGCTACGCGGCCTCAAGCAGCACCCGGAGATCATCGTGGCCACGCCCGGCCGGCTGCTGGACCTCATGTGGGACGGCCACATCGATCTGAGAGAGGTGGAGGTGGTGGTGCTGGACGAGGCCGACCGCATGCTCGACATGGGGTTCGCGGATCAACTGAACCAGATCATCGACGCCCTCCCGCCGGGACGCCAGAGTTTCCTCTACTCGGCGACCCTGCCCACGAACCTGGAGGAACTGGCCCGCATGTCCTTGCAGGATCCGTTTCACGCGGTCGTGGCCAAGCCCGCCACACCCGCCGACGGCGTCACCCACATGCTCCACAACACCACGCCGGGGGCCAAGACGTCGCTCTTGCTTTCTTTGCTCAAGGACGCCGATGAATCGGTACTGGTCTTCACCCGCACCAAGAACCGCGCCGACCTCATCGGCGAGACCCTGCGCCGCAGCGGCCATCGAGCCGCGGCGATCCACGGCAACCTGTCGCTGGAGCGGCGCCGCGCCGCCCTGGAAGGGTTCCGGCGGGGCCGCTACCGTATCCTGGTAGCCACGGATATCGCCGCCCGGGGCCTGGACATCGACAACATCGGCCACGTGATCAACTACGACCTCCCCTACACGCCGGAAGACTACGTCCACCGCATCGGCCGCACGGCCAGGATGGCGGCGGTGGGCCGGGCGACGAGCTTCGCCACCGCGGCGGACACCCAGTCCGTGCGGGCCATCGAAGCGATCCTGGGGCAGTCGATCCCGCGACCGTCGGGCGCCCGGCCCGACAAGAAGCGGCGCGCCCACAACGGGAGCCCGCAAGCCGCCGAAGCCAAGCGCGGACTTCCGGTCGGCAAACGCCGGCGCGTCCGGAAACGCCCCGGTCAGCCGGGTCCTTCGACCGGGCTCAGGACAGGCGCGCGCGCCGAGCATCATGCGGACGCCGCGACGAGGCAGGCCGCGCCGGTCACCGATCAGCCCTGACGCCGTGTCCTGGAGACACGGCGCAGTGGGACGGGACCCTGACGGGGATACCCATGGAACACTCCGCATTGCCCATCAACGTCAACGTGAACGGAAAGGCTCACCACGCCCAGGTCGAGCCGCGGCTGCTGCTGGTCCACTTCCTGCGGGAGAATCTGCGACTGACCGGCACCCACGTCGGCTGCGACACCAGCCAGTGCGGCGCCTGCACGGTGCAACTGAACGGCGTGGCGGTGAAGTCCTGCACGGTGTTGGCGGTGCAGGCCGACGGCGCGGACGTCACCACCATCGAGGGAATGGCCGACGGTCGGACCCTGCATCCCGTGCAGGCCGCGTTTCAGGAACAGCACGGGCTCCAGTGCGGGTACTGCACGCCCGGCATGGTGATGACCGCGGCTCACCTCCTGGAAACCAATCCGGACCCCGACGACGACGCCATCAAGCACGCCCTGGAAGGCAACCTGTGCCGCTGCACCGGCTACGTGAACATCGTGAAGGCCATCCGCCGGGCGGCTCAGCAAATGAGGGAACAGCATGCATCCAGCTAGATTTGGATACCGGGCGCCGGGCTCCCTCGAGGAAGCGTTCGGGCTACTGCAGGACCACGGCGAGGACGGCAAGCTCCTGGCCGGAGGCCACAGCCTCATCCCGGCCATGAAGCTGCGGCTGACCCAACCCGACGTTCTGATCGACCTGCGCCGCATCCCCGGCCTGAGCGGGATACGGGTGGACGGCGAGAACCTGTTCATCGGCGCACTCACGACCCACACCGAGGCAGGCACGTCGGAAACCGTGCGACGGTTGCTGCCCGGGCTGGCCGACACGGCCTCGGTCATCGGCGACTTGCAGGTGCGGAACCGGGGCACCATGGGCGGAAGCGTCGCCCATGCCGATCCGGCCGCGGATCTGCCGGTGACCCTGACGGCCCTGAACGCGTCCTTTGTCCTGGCCTCATCCGGAGGCCAACGCGCCGTCCCGGCGGACGACTTCTTCGTGGACTTCTTCACTACCGCCCTGGAGCCGCACGAGATCCTCACCGCTATACGGATCCCGTTGCCGCCCTCCCCCACCAGGACGAGCTACGCCAAGCTGCCGCACCCGGCATCCGGCTATGTGGTGGTGAGCGCCGCGGCGGCGCTGTCGGTCAATGAAGCCGGCTCCTGCACCGGGGCACGGCTGGTCCTGGGCGGCGTGGCCGGCGCGCCCCACCGGGCCACGGCCGCGGAAGCCTCTCTCGCGGGACGGGAACTGACTCCGGACGTGATGGCGGCGGCCGCTGCACGGGCCGCGGACGGAATTGACCCGCACGCCGATTCCTACGCCGACGAGGAATACAAGCGCCACATGGCCGTGGTCTACGCGCGGCGCGCCATCGAAGCCGCAGCAGCACGGGAGTAGACCTCCTGCATCCGGCTTCAGGGGCGACGCGCCGCGCGTCCAAACCTTCGAGGACCATCCATGAGCACAGAGCAAAGCAGTCCCGACAGCCTTATCGGCGCTTCCGTCCGCCGGGTGGAAGATCCGCCCCTGCTCACCGGCAAGGGATGCTACGTGGACGACGTGAAGCTGCCGGACATGCTGCACGTGGCGATTCACCGGAGCACGCACCCGCACGCCCGGATCCTGTCCATTGATGCCGGCAAAGCCACGGCCATGCCCGGCGTGGAATGCGTGCTCACCGGCGACGGCATCGGCGATCTGGCCCTCCGCGCGCCCATGGTGGCGCCGGGCATGAACATGCCGGATCATCCGGTGTTGGCTCGCGGCGCCGTCCACGCGGTGGGGGCGCCGATAGCGGCGGTGGTGGCCGGGAGCGCCGCCGTGGCCCAGGACGCCGCCGCTTCCATTCAAGTGAGCTATGACCCCCTGCCTGTGGTCACCGACGGTGAAGCCGCCCTGGAGTACGGCGCGCCGCTGGCGCACCCGGAACTGGGCACCAACCACTGCTACACCATGAAACGGGAGGGAGGCGACGTCGACAAGGCCTTCGCCGAGGCAGACCATATCTGCCGCCTGCACATGAAGAGCCCGCGGCTGGTAGCCATGTCGATGGAGGCGCGGGGGGTGCTGGCGCAACCCGATCCGGTTCGGAACGAGCTTACGGTATGGCTCTCGACCCAGGGGCCGCACCGGGCCCGAGCCGACTTGGCCAACTCGCTGGGGTTCCCGGAGAACCGCATCCGGGTCATCGCGCCGGACGTGGGCGGAGGCTTCGGCAGCAAGGGCTGCGTCTACCGCGAGGACGTCCTGGTCTGCCACTTGGCGCAGAAGCTGGGGAGGCCGGTCAAGTGGATGGCCACCCGCAGCGAGGACTTTCTCACTACCTGTCAGGGACGCGACCAGGCCATGACCTCGGAGCTGGCCCTGAGCAAGGACGGCAAGATGCTCGGGCTGAAGGTGCGGGTGGTGGCGAACCTCGGCGCCTACCTGCACTCGGCCACGGCCGGGCCGCCCCAGCGCATGCTGGTCATGGCCCCCGGTTGCTACCAGATCCAGGACGTGCGGGTGGAGATCGTCGGGGCCTTTACCAACACGGTGCCTACCGGACCGTACCGCGGCGCCGGCCGGCCGGAATCGGTGCTCAACATCGAGCGGCTGGCGGACACGGCCGCCCGAGACCTGGGCATGGACCCCCTGGAGCTTCGCCGCAAGAACTTCATCCAGCCCGACCAGTTCCCCTACCGCACCGGCGTAGGCGTGGAATATGACTCGGGGGACTACGAGAAGTCCCTTTCCGAAGCCCTGCGGTTGTCGGACTACGACCAACTCATCCGGGCCCGCGACGAGGGCCGTGGCCGGGGCGAGCTGGTGGGCGTGGGCGTCTCCACCTTCACCGAGCCCAGCGGCGGCGCCGGCTTCGAGAGCGGCACCGTACGCGTGGAACGGACCGGCGAGATCACGGTGCTGACGGGTTCCAGCTCCCACGGGCAGGGGCACGAGACCGTGTTCGCCCAAGTGGCGGCCGAGAAGCTCGGGGTGTCCATGGACCACGTGGTGGTGCGACACGGCGACACCACCGCCATCCAGCAGGGCACCGGCACCTTCGGAAGCCGTAGCGCCGTCATGGGCGGCGGCGCCCTGGGCGTGGCGACCGAACGCCTCGTCAACAAGGCAAAGGCCATTGCCGCCAACCTTCTCGAAGCGTCGCCGGACGACGTCATCCGGATCGACGGCGGCTTCGCCGTGGCCGGGGTGCCGGAACGGAGCGTGGACTGGCGGCGTCTGGCGGGCGCGGCCTACGGCAAAGGAACCCCCGCAGGCGTGGATCCCGGTCTCCAGGAAACCGCTTTCTTCGATCCCAACCGCGAAGCCTGGGGCTTCGGCGCCCACGTGGCGCTGGTGCGCATCGATCCCGAGACGGGCAAGCTGACGCTTGAGAAGCTGGTGCTGGTGGACGACATCGGCGTCGTGCTGAACCCGATGATCGTCGAGGCCCAGGTCCACGGCGGCTTGGCCCAAGGCCTCGGCGAGGTATTGTGCGAGCACATGGTCTTCGACGAGAACGGGCAGCCCCGGACCGGCACCCTCATGGACTACGCGGTGCCGCGCGCCAGCGACATGCCGCCTCTGGTCATTGGCGAGACGGTCACGCCGAATCCCTTCAATCCGCTCGGCGTCAAGGGCGTGGGCGAGGCAGGGACCAACGGCGCGCCGCCGGCCGTGGCCAACGCCGTGATGGACGCGCTGTCTCCCTTGGGCATCGACCACGTCGACATGCCCTACACCGCGCCCAAGCTCTGGCGGGCCATCCAGGAAGCCAAAAGAGCTGACGGCTAGCGCATTCCGCGCACCGCGGCCGCTCCAGAGCCTGCCTGAACCCATCCGACCCCTCGGAATCAAGTACCCTGTCCGCCTTCTTCCGGCATCTCACGGGTTCTTCCGTATCCTCAATCATGTTTGTCTCCCCACACGGGCCTTCGAGAAGTCCAGGAAGCGGCCGAAGCGCCGGGTCAGCGCCACCGGATCGAAGGGTGCGCCTGCGGACATCTCGGAGCGGATCTGGCCGTCGATCAGCAGGGTCGCGAGCCCGTGGACAAAGCTCCAGGCGGCGATGGCCGCGTCCGACCCGTCAGGTCCGGCAGGCATTTCGCCAGCCAGCACGGCAAAGGCATCCTCTGCCGCCCAGCGCAGCTCGGGATGCGCCGCCTTGTCCGGGATCTCGGAGCCGAACATGAGACGGAAGACGGCGCTGTTCTCCACCGCGAACGCCAAGTAGGCGCTACCTATCTCCAGCATTCGCTTCTCGGCGCTGCCGGCCCGCGCCGCGCCGCGGCGCATGGCCGCGGCGAGACCGCGAAAGCCGACGGCGGCGACGGCCGCGAGCAGCGCCGCCTTGTCCGTGAAATGCCGGTAGGGCGCCGTCTGCGAGACGCCGGCAAGCCGCGCTGCGGCGCGCAGACTGAGCTTTGTCACCCCCTCGCGCTCCAGGAGAACTTGCGCCGAGCGGATCAACTCAGCGCGCAGGTCGCCGTGATGATAACTGCGAACGGATGTTTTCGCATTCGATGTTGACATTGTTAACAAAGTGTCCTACATTCCCAATGTTGACAACGGCAACATACCCGATGACGGCGGTTCCGGCAATCCCCGAACCGTCGAGGAAAGGAGAACGACGATGACACTCTCACGCAGGAACTTTCTCACCATCGCCGCGGCCAGCGTGGCGGCAACGGCCTGCGGCACCGCGCCGCACCGCGCCAGGACCGGGACCCCGCTCGCCGCCGACCAGCAATGGCGCACCGCACTCGCCCGCTCGCTGACCGTCGAGCACGACTACCGGCCGCGCATCGAAGGGACGCTGCCCGCCGGACTCGAAGGCCGGCTCTACCGCAACGGGCCGGGTCGGTTCGAGCGAGACGGCTACCGCAAGCGCAACCTGCTCGACGGCGACGGCATGATCCAGTGCTTCGATTTCGTCGATGGTCGCGCTCGCTACCGCAACCGTTTCGTGCGCACGGAAAAATTCGTCGCCGAGGAGGCAGCCGGAGCGTACCTCCATCCCACCTGGTCGACACGGGCCCCCGGCGGCATGCTGGCCAACCTCGGCGCCCGCATCCCGTCCCAAGCCGGAGTGACGACGCTGGTCAGGAACGGCCGCTTGATGGCCATGGACGAGATCGACCCGCTCTACGCCCTCGACCCCACCACCCTCGATACCTTCGGCCCGTTCGCCTTCCCGGACGGCGTCGAGATGCCGGGGTGCAAGGCCCACACCAAGATCGACCTGCATACCGGCGACTGGCATCTGGCGGCGACGGAATACGGTCGTACCATGACGCTGCGCTGGCTCATCCTCGATAAGAGCGGTGCAGTCAAGGCGCGCGGCGCGATGACGTCGCCGCGCATGACCTATCTGCACGACTTCCTGGCCACCGAGCGATACTTCGTCTTCGTGCTGCATGCGGTGGAGTTCTCACCCTTCGCCATGCTCGCCGGGATGCGCAGCTTTACCGACAGCCTGACCTGGAAGCCTCGGCTCGACAATCTCGTCCTTGTACAGGACAAGGCGGGCGGCGAGCCCCTGCGGTTCGAGGCCCCCGCCGCCTGGATGTGGCACGGCCTGAACGCCTACGAGCAGGGCAGCGCCATCGTCGCCGATTTCGTCGGCTACGACGCGCCGGACCACTTCATCGGCGCAAACCCGGCCTTCACCGCGGTGATGCGCGGCGAGGAGGGCGAGGCAAAACATCCGGGCACGGTGCGGCGCTATGTCATGGACCTGAAGGCCGGGAAGCTGCGCGAGGAGACCGTCGACACCGGCCACAACGAGTTCCCCATGATCGACCCGCGCGTCGCCCTGCGCACACATCGCTTCGGCTACATCGCCTGCGGCGATACCGGCGACTGGATGCTCGACGGCGTGGCGCGGCTCGACCTGGAAAGCGGCGCGCGTGAGGAGTTCCGCTTCGGCCCCCGGCACTTTGTGGGTGAGCCCATCTTCGCGCCGCGCCGGGTCGGCGAAGGTGACGGCTGGATCCTCACCGAGGTGCAGAGCGGCAAGACGGACCACAGCTTCCTCGCCGTGTTCGAGGCGGCGCACCTCGCCGCCGGGCCGGTGGCCAAGGTGCATCTGCGCCACCACGCGCCCATCAGCTTTCACGGCTACTGGGAGGACCGCGGGTGACTGCGACGGGACCCTGAGTGTTTTCCAATACGAACGTGAGCCTGAAGGGGGAGGAGAAGATGATAGGGCTCGGTCTGAATCGGAGAGCTGAATTTGGGGCAGGATGATACGCTGAGGTGGTAGTTCAAGAAGGGGGAGAGAAGCTCTCCCCGGAGTCTGTCCGAGTAAGCGAATCGTAGCGAGAGGCAGGGAAATGGGTCCATTTCCCTGCCTCTCGCTATATTCTCGCTTTACTCGGACGGGCTCCTGGGAATCGTGAAAACACACTGGCATCGACGATGGTTCTTATGCACATGGACCAAACCTCAAGTGGAAAATCCTGGTAGATCTTTCATTTCCTCAAGGAAGAACTGACGGTAACCGTCCGGTTCGCCATCGAGATTTCCAGCGTCATCGACAACGATGTTGTACATGCTCGACCTCGTTCGATCTTCGTTCGGCTCGAAGTAGATGATCCCGAGGTCTTCGGGATTCATATGTCCTCGCATCACGCAGATTCGAAGACGATCCACCATGTGGTCACTATGGATTTCGATAAGGAAGCGATAGCGACTTTCCGCCATGGACTTGGCCAGACTCGCCTGTGCCACCGGATGCAGATGTACCTCCGGTTGCTGCAAGAGAAACGACCTCAATGCGCTGTTCCGGGAACGGCAGAACGTCCCTTGGAAAATTGATCAGCAAAGCGAATTCTCTCTGCTGTTCGGCGGACACGTCATGACGACGTTTTCTCAGATTCGCGGTTTCTCCCAGAAACGGAAGGTGACCGTATCTTACGTACCTGGACAACCAATCCGAAATTTGAAGACCGGATAACTCTTCTCGCTTCAACTCAAACGAGAAGCTCGGCCCCGTCAGCCGCCAGAATCGGGGATCGATGTCCTCAATCTGAAAACCAACCGCCGGTTCTGATCTGCCTGCGATCCGGATGTCCAGAACACTTTGGACCGGATTTCCGATCCCGGTCGGACCTCCATCTCCTCCCCTACGGTAAGCCAACCGGATGCTTTTCTAGCAGTGGCAGCCGAGCTCTCCCTCGATAACGAACTCGTTCGCGCTGAACCGTGCGATGCTCTCGAACGAACCCATGTGGAAGGGCGCTTCATCGAAACGATTCCGCCCGTGCCGGCCGTCATCAACAAAGTTGGCGACCCGGGCGAATGCCTGATAACAGCCAAGGAACGAGGATTTCCCGGTGCTGTTTTCGCCCACGAGCAGTGTCACCCGGGGAGTCTTCCCGGTGTGCTCTCCTTCAAAGCATCGGACGTCCTTGAGGGTGAGGCTCGTGATCCTGTTCATCGCCATCATCCTTTCCAGTTCCAAGCGCCGGGGCGCTTGAGAACAGGGATCATGCGCGTCCATCCACCAGTCCTGTCGTCCGCATCCTCAAGGAACGGATACGATGCCTGATCTCCGAGCATCAGCTTGGCATGCATGGAGCAATGCTGCTTGCACGCGCCCCCGGAAGAGGCCAGCCGGCGGGGCACCAGACTGAAGTGCATCTTGCCGCCGACATGCGGCCACCAGTCTTCCGCCACCACCATGCGGATCATCTCAAGCACCATGAAACTGGCGAGATTCGCACTGAACGGGAACACGTTCTGGCCGTCCGCCACGGGAGAGCCGTTCCGCAGGTCGCGGATGTAATCGGGCCGGTCCAGGGACCCGTCTCTTTCCATTGTGACGTCTGAGGTCGTGTACTGGCCGTCGCACCGGAGGCAGCGCCGTTCGGGAGCCACGGTCAGAACGCTCCATGCCGCCTGTCCAAGCGTACCGTTCGCCTTGTTGGCGGCATACACACCGCCAAAGATCACCGGGATGCAGTGGGCATGGGCAATGTGGTTCAGGAGGTCCTTCGGCAACGGACGGTCCACCGCAGCGAAGAGCAGGTCACAATCCAGCGTCGCCGCATAGCACTTCGGATCCTGAATCCGCCTGGGGTGTATATTCACCTGGAAATCGACGGCGGTGGCGCTCCGCTTCAACTGCTTCGCCGCCAGACGCACTTTGAACCGTCCAACGTCGCGCCGCCCAGCATGCAGCAGCCGGTCGAGGTTATGCAGCTCCACACGGTCGGGGTCGATCAGAACAAGGCGCTCGACACCCATCCGGGCGAGCGCTTCGGCCACCATGGCGCCTACGCTGCCGAGGCCGACAATGCCCATCCGGAGGCTCGCCAACTCGGCTTGGACTGCATCGCCCCAAGTGGCAATGGTTCGCCGCAAGTTCTCCCTTCGCGAAGGTACTTGCTGTGCGAGGCGTGGATGGCGGGTCGTGTACAGGCCATCGCCCACGACCCGCACACGATCGCACCATCGGCGGTGAAACACGCCGCCGTCCCGGACCCAGAAACGGACGCTCCAGCGACCATCCGTCCCGAGCGTAAGGCCAACAGCAGGCAAGCCCAAGGCCCGCGCCGGTGGCGCGATGCGCTCCCGCTCCGCCGCCACGTCCTCACGGCTCATGTCCTGCCAGCCTGGGGTGAAGTGGCTATGCATGAACCCCACGCCGGCCCGTGCCTCCCTGACCAGCTTCACTGTCCTCGACAAGTATGAGGCATCGAAGCTGGCGTTTCCGTGCAGGTCGCGCTCGCCGTCCGTCGGCAGGATCAACTCGAAGACCAGCGCCGACGTTCGCTCCGCGCCGGTACTCGGACGCCACAGAGCGAAACAAAGTTCCTCTTGGCGCCGGCCGTTGCGCAGGTGGCGCAGCAGAAATTGGCATGCCTGCTCGTGCACCCGCTCGGATAGCACCGCATCGTATCTCACATCTGATTCCAGATTCGCGTCAGGTGGCGCTGAAAAAAGGTCTTCATCGTCTTTTCCAACGGCAGGAGACCGTCCCAAAAGTCACTGGGCGGAACGCTGGACAACGACCAAGTCGCGCCCTCGTA
Source organism: Binatia bacterium (assembly GCA_963422385.1). Taxonomy (GTDB): domain Bacteria; phylum Desulfobacterota; class Binatia; order UBA9968; family JAJDTQ01; genus JAJDTQ01. The sequence goes on from OY729432.1 coordinate 3,926,839, forward strand.
CTCGTGCGACGAATGGACGGGCAACCTGGCGTCTGGCAATGAACGAACGTGCAGGAAGTGCGGTGGGTATTCCAGGTAGCCGCCTTCCTGAAAGCTGACTGCAATCCGAAACTCTCCCCCCTGGTAGCGACCGGCCTCAACCCGATAGTCCACGATGACCGCATCGGCCCCGTTCAGTTGCATCGGCTCCGGCGCATACCCGAGCGCACGGAGTTCTTCGCAGACCGTTTCGATATCCGTCATGCTACCGGTGTCTTGCCGGCATGGATGGCGACGAATTCGTCTCCCTCGTGGACCTCGACGCGGTCGGACGGGTTTTCGTACTTCCGTCCATCCTTGATGTTCTCGAGGAAGTAGTTGTTGATCTCTTCGACAGCGATGCTGGCGGATGCGCCGGCCTTCCGCAGAACCGTTTCCATCGTCGGAGCGCTGTCTTCCGATGAGCAGCTTCAGGTCTTCCTGGAGCTGCTCATGTGGATGGGTCGGTTCCGGAAAAGGATCACGATCGAACACGCCTTTCGGCGCCGCTGGTCAGACGCCGCCGAAACCCTGGTCCTGGGCGTCCGTCCCCACCAGCCAGGGGTCCTTGATCTCCGTGGTGGGGGGTTCTCCCTGGAGCACCCGAACCACCTCCCTGGCGGCGTGGGTCTGGCAATCCACGTAGGATTCGTTGGAATTGGCTGCGGTGTGGCAGGTCACAATGACGTTGGGCAACGTCAGAATCGGATGGTCGGCGGGCATGGGCTCGGGGTCGGTGACGTCCAGCGCGGCGCCGGCGATCTGGTTGGAGGTCAGCGCCTCGTAGAGGGCGTCGGTGTCCACCAGTCCGCCCCGGGCGCAGTTGATGAGATAGGCCGTGTTCTTCATGGCCGCGAACTGATCCTTGCCGAACATCTGGCGGGTGGCCGGCACCAGCGGCGCATGCAGGCTGATGACGTCAGAGGTGCCCACCAACTCGTCCAGGGAAACCAGCTTGACGCCCATGGCCTCGGCGATGACCGGAGCCACGTACGGGTCCACGGCCTGGACGTTCATCTTCATGCCCTGAGCGCGGGGCGCCACCTGACGCCCCACGTGCCCCAGGCCCACGATGCCCAAGGTCTGTCCGGCAATGCGGGCCACCGGGCCGCGGTAGGTATGCAACTCGGCCGTGTGGCGGCGCCAGCGGCCCTCGCGCACGTACTGGTTCATGCGCACGAGCTTGCGAGATATCGCAATCATGAGGCCGATCATCTGCTCCGACACTTCGATGGAGTTGCAGCCGGCGGCGTTGCACACGGCGATACCACGCTCCTTGGCCGCGGCCAGATCGAGCCGGTCCACGCCCACGCCGGTGCGGCACACCACCTTGCAGCGGTCGAGCTTCGAGATGATCCCGCGGGTGAGCGGAAGAGCGCCGTGAAAGATCATGCCGTCGGCGCCGCGCCCCGCCTCCGCCAGCTCCTCATCGTTGGTCGGCCTGGCGAGCACCAGATCCGCGTCCGCGTCGCGCAGGATGGGCTCGATGAGGTCGACGGGAACATCGTTGCTGCCACAGTAGACGACCCGGAATTTCGCCATCGTCCGTGTCCCGCCTATGCTCCCAGCCCGAACATCTGCGCCGGGTTGTCCCAGAGGATCTTGCGGCGGGTCTCCTCCGAGAGCCTGTCGTTGGCGCTCAGGGCGCCCACGGTCTGATCCGGCCACTTGTCGATGCAGTCGCTGTGGGGATAGTCCGTGGCCATGGTCAGGCGATCGTTGCCCAAATGCTCGACGAAGCTCGGCACCAGCTCCTCCCCGGCCTCGCAGCTTACCCAGCACTGTCGGTGGAAGTAGAAGCTGGGCTTTTCCGGCGTGGTCTTGGCCGAGCCGTGGGACTCGTGCTCCCAGTGCTCGTCCATGCGCTCCAACCAGTACGGCACCCAGCCGCAGCCGGACTCCAGGTAGGCCACCTTGAGCGAGGGGAACCGTTCCAGCACGCCGTCGGCGCAGAAGCTCAGGCACGCGAGCATCTGCTCCATCGGATGGCAGGCCACGTGGCGGCCGAACTCGCTGTAGCGGTCACCGCCCGCCTGCTCCAGCACCGTGCGGGCGCCCTCGTGCACGCAGACCGTCACGCCCAGATCCTGGGCCGCTTCGTAGATCGGAAAGTAATCGGGGCTGGCCAACGTTCTGCCGCAGAGCTTGTTGGGCCGCCAGAAAATCCCCACCAGGCCGAGCTTCTCACGAGCGTAGCGCAGTTCCTCGACGGCCCGGGCGGGATCCTGCAAGGGCAACAGCATGACGCCGCGCAGCCGCGCGTTGTCGCAGGCACAGTACTCCGAGAGCCAGGTGTTGTAGGCGCGGCAGATGACCGCGCTCAGCTCGGGGTCGATGTCCGATCGCCACATGACGTAGAGGCCCATGGTCGGGAACAGGACGCTGAGATCAATGCCCTCCCGGTCCATGTCGCGAAGGTTGGACGCGGGATCGAAACCCGTGGAGATGGCTTCGGCGAACGTATCGCGCCACGCCTTGTTGCTGGCGAAGATGTACCCGTAGTCGGTCACCTCGCGGTCGGGCCGCCTGTTGGAGTCCGAGACCGGCTTGCCGTCGACGAAGCGACCGGACTGGTTCGGCCCGGTGATCTTTACCCGACCGCGGAACTTCTCCGGCATGTACCGGTCGTAGACATCCGAAGGCTCCATAATATGTCGGTCCGAATCGATGACGCGAAAACCGTCCTTCATGGCTCAACTCCTTCCTCGGGCAGGCGGCGGGCCGCCTCGGTACCTATCCTGACTCAGGAATGTGCTTCGGCGACGGGCCGCCAAAGCAATGCCACTATAGATCAAAGCCCGTGCCCTATCAAATGCCGAAACCTCTCGAATCCACGCGTCGCAAGGCTCACCGGAGCCCGATCCGGCGGCACCTGCTTGACCGACCCGGAGGGCGAAGCTAACATCCCGACGACACCGACCAAGGAGGATATCATGGGAGTGGAACCCGGCGCGGAACTGTTCGATTTCAACGAGCCTTCACCCACCGGCAAAGCCGGCTTCGGCAAGTGGCACAACCCCAAGTCACCCTACGACCGTTTCATGGAGGATCAGGGAATCCCCATCCATCGGGACATCGGGGTGCACAAGGTCCAGGACCTGCCCATGGCGCCCTGGAAACGGCTGGGCGGGCGCGGCACCGCCATTCAGCTTCTGGGCACCGAGCACCTCTGGGGCATGTACGTGGTGGAGGTCCCCGGCGCGGGCGCGCTCAACGCCGAACGCCATCTGTACGAAGAGACCTACTACGTGGTCGAGGGACGCGGCACCACCGAGGTGTGGCACGAGAGCGAGAGCAGGAAGCAGACCTTCGAGTGGGGTCCGGGGTCGCTCTTCGGCATCCCGCTGAACGCCTGGCACCGGGTGGTCAACGCCACCTCGTCGCCGGCCATACTGCTGGCCGCCACCACCGCCCCCAACATCCTCAACCTCGTCCGCGACGCCGAGTTCGTGATGAACTGTCCCTACGAGTTCACCCGGCGGTTCTCCGGCGAGGACGACTACTTCAAGCCGGTGGAAGACATCCATGCCGACCCGGTACGCGGTCTGGCCATGCGCCTCACCAACGTCATCCCGGACATTGTCACCTGCGAGCTGCCGCGGGACAACCGGCGCTCTTTCAGCTACCGCCGGGTGGAGCCGCACATGGCCGGGGCCAACTTCTACATGAAGATCGCCCAGTACGAGACCGGACAGTACTCGAAGGCCCACAAGCATACCTCCGGCGCCATCCTCGTCTGCATCAAGGGCAAGGGGTTCAGCTACACCTGGCCGGACTCCTTGGGCATGAAGCCGTGGCAGGAAGGACGCGGCGGCGAAGTCAGGCAGCAGACCTACGAGCCGGTGGGGATGATCAGCGCCGCGCCCATGACCGGCAACTGGTTTCACCAGCACTTCGGCACCGATCCGGAGGGGCTCAGGCTGCTGATTTTCGACGGCCCCTACGGACCGGGCTTCCGGCGCGGCGGCGCCCCCGGCGCCCAAGCCAGGGACGTGGGCGCGGTGGACACCCGCGACGGCGGCAACGCCATCTCCTACATGGACGAGGACCCGCAGGTCCGCGAGACCTACGAGGCCGAGTTGGCGACCAACGGCATGCAAAGCCGCATGCCGCAATGGGCCTATGAGACCCGGACGCCGCCGGAAGGGGCGCTGGAGCCCGGAGGCTTCTGAGCCGTCGCCTCTGGTCAGACTCCGTTCGCAAGCGTAGCGAAGTCGGATGACAGGGAGGGGGACTCTGCGCGTTACGGAGAGGAGTCAGCCCGCAGCATCGTCGCCTGCGCCTCGCTCCTCAACCCTCCCAAAGCCCACGAAACTGCACGGCCGCCACACGCTCGTAGGGCACCGGACCGGGCAGATGGCCCACGGATTGCGCGAACCGGTTCAGCTTGAGCACGGCAGCTTCGGAAATGACCGGCTCGTAGAACGGCGCATCCCGCTCGACGATGGCCATGATCAGCTCGGCGGCGTCCCGCGGAAAAAGCCCCTCCCCCACCTGCGCCGCCTTGGCGGGATCGGCGCGTAACGCCTTCTGCGCCTTCACGATGGCGCGCACGGCCGCGGCGACCTGCTCCGACTCGCTCTCGATGAAGGCGTCCGTGGTCCCCAGACCCGCAAAGGTGCAGTACCGGACTTCCCCAGGGTCGTCGCCGCGCCGCACGTCCACGTGGAGCTTGCCCACTCCCAGCGAAACCGCGGTCGCGCTGCCCATGGCGTTGGACCAGAAGCCGTCGATCCGCCCGGCCGCAAGACCCCGGGCCGCGTACACGCCGAAGGAGACATCCCGCGCCTCGGAGCCCGGCAGGCGCACCATGGTCACGTCACGCTCGGGATCCAGCCCCCCGGCGGCCAGCAACGTCTTGAACACCAGGTCGGGTCCCTCGGCCGCGGTCAGGCGCAAGCCCTTCAGCGCGCTGAAATCCCCCCTCTCCGCCGGGAGGTCGGCCCGCACCGTCAGAAGCCACGGCGTCCCCTGGGACAATGCCAACACCAGCTTGGCCCCGCTCCAGCCGGGAAACTCCCGCAGCAGATCGTGCACCGACCCCGCGATCATGGCGTCCGCACTGCCGTCCCGGAGCGCCCGAGTGGCGCCGATCTGCGACACCAGCTCGATCTCCACGTCGACGCCCTCCTCCCGGAAGAAACCCAACTCCTGCGCCGCCAGAGCCGGGAAACAGGTGTTGCTCACAAGATCCACTGCCGCGATACGCATTCGAGGGCACCTCCATTTCAGTAGCGCCCGCATCTTCATCAGCAGCGATGTCAACCGAGCCCTGGGCGCTTGTCCGACCCGGCAAGGAACTTACCACAAAAGCAAGCAACTGGATCCCTCCCCATTTCAAGACGGGGACGCTCCCGGCGCCCGGGTGAACACGCGGAACTTTCACTGCCCATGCCATGACGGGTTCAATGGCCCGGCAATCCCTCCTGGCCATGATTCACACATAGGAGGTGTCCATGTTCCGTCTCGTTTCCGTGATCTGTGTGCTTCTGTTTATGGCCGCATGCGGCGGTGGTGGCGTCCCGTCCGAAACGCTCCAGGAAGTTCCATCCAGGGCGGACGCTCTCATCCAAGCCAATCCTACCTTCTTTGAAAGTAACGTGCTCATTCTTCCTCACGGTGGGACGGCTTTTTCGTTGGGTAAGACAACCTGCAATGTGGACGGATGTGAAATCGACGACCAGGAGACCAGCCTTGCTGAACTTCTCTTTGCCAAAGGCTTCAAGCACACCGAGACGCGCCGGGGAGTAGACCTCGGGCGAGAGAGTCTTCAGCACTTTGAAGGGGAAATACTTCGGTATGGAGGCTGGCTTGACCATAGTGTCTTCGCCGTCCATTCGGGAACCCTGACAGACGGGGAACCAGAAACCCACGGGTATGCAGTCGAAAGAATCATTCGCAGCTATTCGGTCGGCGTTCCCGAGGCCACGAATCCCGTTTCCGGGAGCGTATCCTGGATTGGCGTTATGGTGGCCGCCGACGTGAGCCAGACCGATGCAGCCGGCAACTTCATTCAGGGAAATGCTACGCTCACCGTCGATTTCGCCCGGATACTAGAGGAATGCGAAAGATGGGGTGGCTATTATTGCGAAAGACGTTGTGCAGGTTGGGGTCCGTGAGAGCTGAGTCAACACGGTGTTGAAATAATCAACATGGGAGCGGAATCAAATGGAAGGACACGGAATCATGCGGAAGGGAGGTGGAATCAAGTGGAAGGGGAGCGGAATCAAATGGAACAGCGTTGTGTTGAAGGACTGCTGCGGGAGTAGCAGACGCCAGCGCCTCTTGGGCGGTGAACTGGCGGCAAGGGCGGCGGGCGGCTGGGATTAATAGGAAGCGCCCGGGGGCAGGGGCCACTCGCGCTTCGAGTATTCGTCCTGCGTGGGCTCGACGCCCTGGAGGGATTCGGGCAGGACCGCCCCGGGGTCGACTTCCCATCCCCGGGTGGTAATCTCGGCGAGCATGGCGAGGAAGTCTCGTTTGTCGTGGGCGGGGTCTTTGAGCAGGTAAAGGTACGCGGGGCCGCCGCTGAGGGCGCACCGGCCGTATTTGGCGGCCACCTCGAAGTACCCCCGGAAGACCGGTACTTCGGAGTGATCCCCTTCGACGGTTCCGGCTTCGTCGTCCCAGACGATGGTCCGGAGCTCGTCTCCGTACTCGATGTCCGGGTTCAGGATGGTGTGTTTCATGAGGAGAACCTTAGTCCGGGGCGGCGAGGGCGTCAAGGATCGTACTTGAACAGGGCGCCGAGCACCAGGTCGAGCATCTCCGGGTCGTCCTTGACCACATTCCCCAGGTGGCTTTTTTTGCTGAGGGCGCTTCTTTTTTCCCAGAGGTCCTGGAAGGCCATGGTGATCACCTCTCGCGGGTCGCCTTTGTACTCCCTGCCCTGATACGGCCGGTGATACCGGTCTATCCGCCCAGTCTCTTTATTGCTTCCCGTTGTCACGGGCACCAGCGGTTCGTCCTTGGTGCGGCGCCGGTGGAGGTCGACGAAGGGCTTGTTCAGGTCCGGCATGACCGTCTGAAGGTGGTGGACGTACTCGTGGACCCGCGTGCCCTGCCAGTGCGCGGCCAGCCATCCGCTGTTGGTGGTGCGGGCCTGGATTTGCGCCGGCTGATCCTGCCATTGGGGACGGTATCCGCCTCGATCGATCTTGGCGGCCACAGCCCTTAGCGGGGTCTGATTGGCCTTCTCGATCCAGGAGCGGGGGAACAGACCGGCGATGTCGTTCCGCACTGCTGCGGCGACCTTGGCGCCCTTGATGTCGGCAGTCACCGCGCCGGCGCCGCGTTCCTGGGCCAAGCGTTTGACGAGTTCGAGCCGGAATCGTTCGGGGCTGAACCTGGTGTTGCCGGTTGCTTGGCGCACCAGTTCCTGGCGGCGTCGCCGTCCCTCCGTAATGTACGTATCCAGGTCGGGTGCGCTGAAGGCTTGGGCGAGCGGCTTGGGCGCGGCGCCGATCTTTTCCTTGAGGTGGTCGGTTGCCTGCTGCACCAAGTCGACGGTTCCGACGTTGTGACCGAAGCCCGGGTCGATGCCGACGGGGACCTGGACGGTCTGACCGGTGCGCTTGTTGAGCCAGGGGCGGGTCTGGTTCCAGCCCGTGGGAGGGGCCTTGGAGAGTCCGTAGCCGTAGCGTTTGAGGTCGTCTTGGGATAGCTGCTGGACGATGCATCGGCAGCCCCAGCCGTTTGGGGGGTAGTGGGTTTTCCAGAAGGGGTGGTCTACGGGAAGGACGGCGCCGTGCCAGCGGATGTGATCGGGGCGGGTGCGGGAGTCTTCGACGGCGACATAGCGGAGGTAGGGCATACGGTCCTTGAGGCGTTCGATGCGTTCCCAGCGCCCGCGGGCGTAGGACATGCGGAGGTTGGTGTCGAAGATGGTGCGCAGGCGGCGTGCGGAGCCGAGTTGGACCAAGCGCTGCTCGCCGGTTTTGGGATCGGTCATGAGTTGCTGGCCCCACCAGCCTTTCTTGCGAAGGAGGGGTTCGAGTCGGTCGCGGAACTGCTGGAGGGTGTTGCCGTCGGCAATGGCGGCGTCCACGGCGGTGCGGATGTCGGTGAGGATATCGAGGCGCATGGCCTTGGCGACGGTGAAGGAGCGGACGTGGAGGGCGGCGTCGGTGTCGCGCCAGTCGAAGCCGAAGTGATGGCCCTTGGAGCGGAAGTGACGGACGGCCTCCTCGGGAGGGACGTCGAGGACTTCAGGCTTGGGCATGGATCAACCCGGACCGAGGGCGCTGGCGATGAGGATATCGCGGGCTGGATCGGCGGCGGGCTTCATTCGTCGTCTTTCAGCCCGGCTTGTCCGGAGAGGGCGGCCGAGAAGGTATTGCGGTAGAGGCGTTGGGCTACGGGGTCGGTGTCCATGCGGTCGGCGGCCTGGGCGAGGCGGCTGCGGAATTGCTGGAGGGTGTGGCCCTCGGCGATGGCTGTGCTGACGGCATCGAAGATGGGTTGGACGACGGGGGTCATGAGGGGCTGCCAGTCGGCCTCGACGGCGTCGGCTGCGACGGCGACGGTGTCGGGCTCGCTGCGGTCCGCGCTGGCGAGACGTATCGCGGTGGGGTTTTGGCTGTCGGGGTGCGCTGTCGTTGCGGGGGCGTTTTCCCAGTCGCCGCCGTAGACGGACCGGACGTGTTCGAGGGTGGGGAGGAATCTTCCGCCCGAGGTGCGGGCAATGATTTCTTCGCGCTGAGCGCGGGCGTCGAGGTCCTCCGGGGGCGAGGCGTCGCGGTGGATGCTTGGGGCGGCGGCGGGGAAGCTCCAGCGGGTCCACCAGCGGACCAGGGTGGAATTGAGGGCTTCGTCGAGGAGGCGGCAGTCTGCGGCGACGGTCTCGTCGCGCACGTCCTTCTGGACCTCGGCGGTGCCTTTCCAGGGTCCCTGGTCGGTGGTGGAGGACTGGCCGAGGATGCGGGTGGTGAGGGTTTGGTCGAGGTAGTGGATGAAGGTGTCGTAGTCGCCGCCTGAGCGGCGTGCGGAGTCCAGGAGTTCGATGTCCTGGTCTTCGGGCATGGCGACGCCGGCGCCGGCGGCGAGGTCGCGCAGGAGTTCCAGGAGCTTGCGGATTTCTGCGGGGTCGGCGTTCTTGCGGTACTTGGCCACGGGGGTGGGGGCGCCGAACTTCTCCAGGGCCACGGACCAGAACTTGAGGCCGTTGCGCTTGAGCCAGACGGGCCAGAAGCACCACCTTGCGAGTCCTGGGCCGTGGGGCAGGTCGGAGTGCTCGCCGGGGCGGGCAAGGACGATGAACTTGGCTTCGGGCAGGGTCTCTCCCTGGGGGGAGGACTCGGAGCGCATCAGGAGTTGTCCCTGGGGGGACCAGCAGAAGCGGTCCGGGGAGCGGACCTTGAGGGCGGCGATGTGGACGCCGGCGGCGTCGGGCTGCCAGATGACTTCGGCGACCGAATAGCCGTACCAGACGGCGTAGAGCATCTGGCGGCAGACGCGGTCGAAGCCGATGAGCTTGAGTTGGGCGGCAAGGCTTTCGGCAGCCATGCGGTCGCGGCGCAAGGGGCCGCCTGGCTGGACCTCCCAGGGTTTGGCAACGGCGGCGTCGAGGCGCTGATCGAGGGCGCTGGCGCAGCGCTCGTCCTGGAGCACGTCGCGGTAGAGGCGCAGGGGTGCGAGTTCGTCGCGGTGGGCGTAGGCATAGCCGGAGGCCATGCGGGGGTCGGGGAAGATCTCGCCAACGAAGGGGGCCATGCGGGCGCCGATGTTGGAGCCGGCGATCTCGCCGGCGGGCGCGACCGAGGGCAGGCGCTCGGGGGTACTGTTGCGGTGGACCCGCTTACGCCCGGCCATCAGTGAAGCCCTCCGCGGAACCCGGCCGAAACGCTGCGCACCATGCCGAGATCGTAGTCGATGGCGTAGGAGGGGTCGGCGCCCGGGGCGGCGAAGGCGTCGGCCGAGCGGCTGCGTCCGGCACTGTAGCCCTCGAAGGGGCCGGCGGTGGACACGGATGCAGCCACGGCCAGGGCCAGAGCCCAGAAGCGGTCGGCGTGGCCGTCGGTGCCTGAGCGTTCCGCCATGAGTCTTGCGGCGCCGGTGGGGCCGGCCTCGGCGCGGATGCTGTGGAGGTCGGAGCGGAGGTCGTCATTTGCGGGGATGCGGAGCCTGCGGTCTTCAAGGGCCTCGCGCAGGGCGGTGGCCACGTCCAGACGGCGTGGGCCGGTCATGAGCACCCCCTCCACCCGGCTTCCGTAGTCGTCCTGCAGCTGCTCGACCACGGCTTCGCCCATGCCGGTCTGATCCACGCAGATGCGCAGCGGCCGGTAGCGTTCGGCAAGCTCCGAGACGATCTGGCGCTGCTCGCTGAAGGGTATGTTGCGCGCGGCGCGAAGCTCCCGCACCCAGAGCACATCGCCCGCCTGCTCCAGGACGGCGGCCACCCAGAGATCGCGCCTGCGGGCCACATCCACGCCGATGCAGACGCAGCCGCCCGCGTACCGCTCCGGGTCTCCGGAGTCCGCATGCTCTGCTGCCCGGATCAAGTCCCAAGCCAGCCAGGCGCCTGATCCAGCCGAGGGGATGCAGTCGAGTTCCTCGGCGGCGTGGCGCTGATAGGTCCGCCGGATGTCGGTCTCCCAGCGGGTTTCGGCCTCGGCCGACCATTCCCGGCCGGCGACCGCGCAGATGCGGCGGTACAGGCCCTGATCGATGGCGTCGCGGAAGGCGACCTTGTGGACGCTGCCCTCTCGCGCACCCTCGCGCACGTCGCGGACCAGGGCGGCGAAGGGCGATCCTTCGCCGTTGTGGGTGCTGATGACCCGCGCGTATCCGCCCCAGGTGGCGAAGGCCAGCGCGGCCTTGAGGGTCTCGTCGAGATCGTCGAGAAAGGCGGCCTCGTCGATGACCGCCACGTCGCCGGGCTTGCCCTTGGAGCGGAATATCCGGGGAGAGGCGGGCATGGCGTAGATCTGCCGGCCCGAGGCCATGGAGATGCGGAAGGCCTGAATCGAGCGGTCTCCGTCCGCCAGCAACTCCTCGCCTACGGCGCTGGCCGCGACCTGGAGCCGCCCGGCCCACTCGGCGCAGTCGGAGATGAACGTGCGGGTCATCTCCTGCGAGTAGGATTGATAGTAGATGCTGCCGGCCCCCTCTGCCGCCCGCATGACCGAATCGTAGGCTTCGGCCCAGGAGATGCCGATGCGCCGGGACTTCTCGATGACCTTGAGGCCGGACAGGTCCTGGACCCAGCGGCGTTGATAGGGGAGGAGGGTCCGGGGGACCGCCCCGGACGATTCTTGGCGCGGCGCGCTCAAGCCCCTACCCCCTCGATGGCCTCGCGGATGGCGGCGGCGGTGGGGGCGCTCAACCCCTGCTCCTTCGCGGCCTGTTCGGCCTCGGCGGCGCAGGTCTTGCGAAGTTCCTGCTCGCGCCGGTGGCCGAGTTCCGCGGCCCGTTCCAGGCGCTGGGCCAGGAGGCCGAGGTCTTTGAGGGAGGTCAGCAACTCCTCGGTCTCCATATCCTCGGCCGCGATCTTCTGAGAGACCTCGAAGGCCAGGGTCTGCACGATCTGCACGATGGTCTGTCCCAGCTCGGTTTCCGGCCGGTCTCCGTGGGTTGCGGCCCATGCGGCCGCCACTTCCCGGGCCTCGCGCATGCGCCGCCCGATGCCCTCCATGCGGGCCGCGTAGCGGTTGAGGCCGGCGGCGGACAGCGGCCGCTCGCCGCGCTCGGACAGCAGCGGCTCCAGCCGGGCGCGAATGTCGCTTTGCGCCACGCCGTCGCGGAGGAGCCGGTCGATCACCTCGCGCAGGTCCTTGGGCAGTTGACGGATGCGGCCCATGCGCCCGCGCGTGAGGCGCGGACCTCCCTTGGGATGATCGTCCGGAGCCGGATTGCTATCCACCATCCGGCTCCGGGCGGCGGACGCCGGGGACCTGGGCGCGGCCGCAGGCCGCGTCCTTGCCCCGGGGCGTGAGTTGGGCCACCGTGAACCCGCCCACGGTGCGGGTCTCGATCAGCCCCTGCTCCTTCAGCCAAGCAAGTTCGGAGCGCAGCCGGTCCAGGCTCGGGCGGTGGCCGAACTCCGCCAGGGCGGAGGAAAGGATGCGGTCGTTGAGGTCGTAGCCGTCGGCGCGCAGCAGGAGTTGCAGCACGGCCAGGCGCAGGTCCTCGGCCACCAGTTTGGCATAGCCCTCGTTCACTTTCGGTTCTCCATGAGGTGTTCGTGAATCAGATGCAGGGTGCGCTCCATGGCTCCCACCGTGGCCCTGATGCCGGCCACGTCCGCCTGGGTCGAGCTGACCCGTCTGTCCAGGTCTTCAATCCGCGTGCGCAGTGCGGCGAAGGTGGTCGAAGGGTCGCGCTTCTCCACCGCATCGAGGCGGGCCTCGATGCGGGCCTGCTTGCGCTCGCCCTCGCGCACGCGCCGGAACAGCAGCGCCCCGCCGGCCGCCACCGCCCCCGCCACCCCGTGCGCCGCCCAGTCCAGCAACACGCTCCCCGTCATCGCCGGCCCTCGCGCGGGGCGTCCTCCGGCGCATGTTCGCAGGCTTCCCGAGACTGCGCCCAGGCCTCGAGGGATGCGGTGCAGGCGGCATGGGCGGCCTTGGCGGTTTCCCATGCCAGCAGCAGGCCCCTGAGCGTCCGAGCGCGCGGCGGGAAGTCCGGGCAGGCAACTGCCGGGGGGTGCGGCGGGCACGGCTCCACGACCGTCCGCGCAACCGCCGGTTCCCGGCCCGCGCATCCTGCCAGGCTCGCGAACAGCCACCCCGCAAGGATCATCCTCGCCGGTGCGTCAAACATGCGGCCTGATCTGTTCCAGGGCTTTCTCACGGCAGCTTGCAGTCGATGGGGCATACAGCGTCGGACCCGTTCCCGGGCAAGGCCAGAATCCCCTCCCGAGCCTGCCGCGCTTTCTCCCTGGCCGTCTGCGCCCGCCTTTCCGCCTCTTGCGAGGCCATGCGGGTCGCCTCCATCCCGGCCTTGTACCGCCGCATGGCCGCGTGGTTCCCGGCGGCGATCTCGGCCATGCGGCGGAGTTCCACCCGGGCGGCGCCAGCGGCCCGGATCGAGTGGTGGGCGTGGGCGAGGAATGCCGACAGGGCAATCAATCCAGCGCCCAACAGAGGCAGTCCCAGGCCCGCGCCGCGAGCGACACGGGCACCGCCGCCGAGAGCCAACTTCAGGAGCATCGCGGCTAACATCTACCTTACTCGACCGTCAGCCCTCTGAGTCTTCGCCACGCCGCCCAGATACGGGAGACGTAACCCAGGGTCTCCGCGGAATGGCGGCCGGTGACCTTGTGCAGGGCCGGGCCGATGCCGTCCCAGCAGCGCTTGCCGCCGCTCTGGCGCTGTGCCGCGATGATGTTCCCGGCACCGGCGTTGTAGCTGGCCCAGGCCAGCTCGATGCGGCACTCTGCGGACCGGGGCGCTGACCAGACCGCGATCTGCCGGGCCAGGTACGCCGCCCCCGCGCGGATCGAGGTGCGGGCATGAAAAGCGCTTCCCTTGATCCGGTCGCGGCGCTCGATCTCGCGCAGGGTCCCGGGCATGATTTGGGCGATGCCCTGCGCTCCCGCGGGCGACACCGCACCAGGGTCGAGCCTCGACTCCACGTAGTACTGGGACTTCAAGAGGCAGAAGTGACGCTTGTAGGGCCGAGGCAGGTAGCGTCTGGCCGCAGCCCGGATCTCCAGGTCATAAGCGTTGCCGACGCCGGGGGCCCGGCATCGGCCTCTCATACCGGCATCGGCCGTATAGGCAGCCAACAAAGCCGCCAGGGCGAGAGTCGGGGCAAGCGGCCGCATCACAGGAACGCGGCCAGCAGGGCCACCAGGAACAGGACCCCACAGATGCGGAGTCCGCCATTGACCGCGCAGGCGAGGGCGAAGATCGCCTCGGCTTGCTCGATGGGCTTGCCGGCCCTGTGCTTGAGCGCGACGGCCTCGAGCTCGTCGAACTGTGGGACGACGACCTCCTGCAGCCGGGTCTTGCACAGCGCCCAGAGCACCAGCACGGCCACTCCAAAGGCGATGAGCGCAAAGATGACCGAGTCGAGCACTGGCCCCCAGGCCCCCTCCCCGGACAGAAACCTAGACCCCTCCAGGGCCCAGACCGGGGTCGAGGCGCAGGCAGCCAGCAGGGCGGCGGGCAGCGCGCAACGGACGACAGGTCGAATCATGATTCCCTCCGTTCCTTGACGGTCATTCTAACCCCACACCGTGACGCGCTCTGCGCGGGCCGCGTCACTTTCGCCGCCTGGGGCGGTCCACGATGCGCCGGACCTGGCGTGCGCTCAGACCGTACCGGCGCGCCAGCGTGGCATAGTTCGTCCCGTCGAAGGCCCCCCGTATCCGGGCGTTGCGCCCGCGCCGCTCCAGGGCCGCGCGCACCGCAGCGCCGTCCGGCACGTACACCGCCCCGGGCCCGCCCAGGGCGTCGCACAACGCCACTATCAGCAGCGCCACCCGCTCTTCATCGTCGCCCAGGGCGGCGAGCCATTGCGGCGAGCGCATCACCCGCCACGCCGTCTCCGCCATGACCGCAGCCGCACCGGCGTCATGCGCCATCCCCGTCCGCTCCTCTGCGCTTGAGCGCTTTGAGGCCCTCGATCACCCGGCTTGCCTGCTCAGCCGTCGCCACCCGCCTGATTCCCTGGTTGCGCCGCAGCCAGCGCGAAAACCCCTCCGGCTCCCGCCACGCGATCTCGCCCGCAAGCTCCGCGATGAAGCGCCGCTGCGCCGGCGACGCCAGACGCTTCACTCCGGGCGGAAGCACCACCCGCACCACCCGCACCACCGCGCACCGACCCTCCCTCACGGACCTGAGACGCTTCGGCCGGCCCCCGGGCGCCTGCCCGAGCGGCCGCCCCAGCCGCGCCAACAGCGCGCTCGCCTGACGCCGGCTCAGGTCCTTGCAACTCCCGACCCCGAACTCCGTCCGCAGCAACTCCCGATAGGTCCCGTCCTCGATCCCCAGCCGCGCCAGCGCCGCGTGGATGGATTTGATCTGCGCCCCGGTGATGGGCTTGCCGTCGGCCTCAGCCATGATCCGGCTCCGGATATTCCCGTATCCCAAGACCCCCGGGCCACTCGGAAGGGTCGCCGACCTTGGGGTCCTGCAAC
This sequence comes from Binatia bacterium, assembly GCA_963422385.1. Lineage (GTDB taxonomy): Bacteria > Desulfobacterota > Binatia > UBA9968 > JAJDTQ01 > JAJDTQ01. Next base: position 3,941,939 of record OY729432.1, read on the forward strand.
AGGATCCGCTGCCCGTCCTCGACCGGCAGCCCCCCGAGTTGTTTGACGAACACCGGAACCCCCCTCTCCCGGCACCCGTTCACCACCGAGCGAATCCAGGCGGCCTCGCAACGCCTCGCTTTCGGGCCGGACTCGCCGCCCACAATCACCCAGTCGAGGCCGTCCCGCAGCACCCCGCCGGGATGACCCGGACTGCCGTACTGCCTCAGAGTACGCAGCGCGTTGAACGTCGTCGCATTGCCCCAGCCGCGTTCCATGCCCAGCTTGACGACGCCGGTCAGATCGACCGGCCCGAGCAGCGGCTCCACGCTCACGAAACGCACTGCTGCCGGTGTTGCGAGCAGCACCGGAATGCGCTCGTCGGCACAGTCCTGGTTCTCCACGCTCACGCCCAGCCAGACGTTGGGCAGCGACAGATGGTCATCCCTTCGCACAGGGCCGCCGCGACTGATTCGCTCGTCCGTCTGCGGGCTCAGGTAGGCCCGCATCCGATCTGCACGTTTGGTCAGCACCTGGAAGGTGTGGCGCGGGCATCGAGCCATCACGGCAAAGACCTGGTCCAGGAACCCGTCCGGCACAGAGGGATGGAACAGGTCGCTCATGGAGTTGACGAACACCCGACGCGGCCTGCGCCAGCGCAGCGGTTCCCTCAGCCGCTCCGGATGGCAGCGGACGTCCGTAAAGTTGCGGCCGGGATACGGCAGCGGGAAGATGCGTTCTGCATAGCAGCGGCTGCACCCGCTGCTTACCTTGCTGCAGCCCGTCACCGGGTTCCACACGCAGTCGGTCCACTCGATTCGGGTCATGCCTCGCCCTCCTTTCCAGGCGCCGGGTCCGCTGCGTCCCGAACACGGCTTGGCCGCGCCGGCCCGGACTCCGCCACCAGGCGCACCGCCCGCCCCGACGCCGACACCACCGCCCGACGCCGCGTGAGCGCCTCCAGAACCGCCAGCCAGTAGGGGCTCAACGCCGTGGGGTGCACGTAGACCCGACCGTTCATGCCTCCCGGCCTCCGATCCATTCCAGAATCTCCCTGTAGACCCGGTCGTACTCCCGGGTCATCCGGCGCCTGTCCGCCTCCTGGCCCGGCGTGTATGCCTGCCTGAGCCGCCGCTTCAGCCCGCCCGGCAGCCGGCGCCAGTGCACCGCGCATCCCCACAGACTCGCCGGAACCTCTTTCCCGCACCCGGGCCACTGACACCTGTGGGCCGCTGCTCTCATACGCCCTCCCGCCACTGCATCGGCGCCCGCTCCATCCGACGCCTACCGATTCTCCAGCCGGTGCAGCACCTCCCGGAGCACCGCTTTCATGGCGTTGGGCGCGTCCCGCTTGTAGGTTTCGTGCTCGGCCAGCGCCCGCCGGCGCCAGATGCCCTGGAGCATGCGCACCATGTACGGCCACCACGGCTCCGGCCCTATCCCCCGCCCCTCCATTTCCTCCAGCCGCTCCAGTGCCGCAGCGATGTCCTGCGGATGGTAGGTCCGCTTCGCGGCCGTCCGCACCCACACCACCAGCTTCCCGAACCGCCGCGGGTCCCGCCGGTACAGCCGCTCCACCGCCGCGGCGATCCGCTCCGGCGCTGACTGCCCGCTCATGCCTGCCCCGCCCATCACTCCTCCTGCCCCGCCTTCTCGTCCGCCAGCAGCGCCTGCACCAGCTTGTCCACGTCGTCCTTGGCCGTGCGGCACACCACCACGTCCTCATCGTCCTCCAGCCGCACCCCCAAAGACGCCAGTGTCTTCACGTCCAGCGCCCGCAGCGCCGGCAGCACCAGACTCTCCTGAACGCGGATCAGGGTGTCGGCCCGATCCGGCAGCATCTTGCGGATGCGCGCAATCGCCCGCTCCGGCGAGTCGCACACCAAAGACCCGGCCTTCTTGCGCAGCCCGCACTGCACCCCGTCCACGCTGATGGTCCGCGGCGACACGAACAGTCCCGGGGCCCCCTCGACGGCCAGCACCAACGCTTCCCGGGCGCTGGCCGCGTCCGCGGCCCGGGCGCGCAAACCGCGCAGCCGAGAGCGGACCGCCTTGCGCTGCAACTCCCGGATGTCCTCCACCACCTCCGACAACTCCCGCCGCGCCGCAGCATACCGGACCGCCAAATCATGGATCTCCCTCAAGGTCACAGCCCCCTCCCTTCCCGCGGCCAACAGCGTTGGCACCAGTATCCTCCCGCCCCGCCGCGGTCTTCCGGCCGCGAAGCCGCACCGCAGTTCAGGCAGAACCGCCGCAGACATGCACAGTGACAACAGCCGGCGTGCAGGCAGGCACCGCCGTACCCGCACGCGCACGGGAAGTCGATCACGCCGTAGGACAGGCCGCAGTCCACGCAGACCTCGGCCCCCCGCTCCGCCGCCGCCCTGCCGACCGGCGTGCACGCGCGCACCTCGATCCTGCCGCCAGACCGCGGATCTCCGGTCACAGCGCCCCCCTTGACCCGACCCAGCCGTTCCTGCCTCTCCGCGGCCACACCGTGGGCTCGAACAACTCCCGCGCAGGCTCCGCCGCCGGCGGCAGCTTCTCGACTCCCTGCTCCAGACGCCGGAGGCCGCTGGCGGTCCGTTCCCGGACATCCTGCTTCCCCGCACGCCGCCTGCCCGCCCGCTTCTTCATGCCGTCATCCTCCTCCGCCCCGCGGCCTTGCGCGCCAGGAACGCATCCACCGCGGCCTCGTCCGGCGCCTGCACCCCCTCGGAACCCGCTGACGGCCCGTGCCCGAGGACCGCCGCGGCGGCCCCTGCCGAGACCGTCCGCTCGCCGCTCGCCGCCGCCTCCGCCAGGCACTCGTCCGCCAGCGCCTGGAGGTCCAGCCAGTTGCGCGCGCGCCCCGAACCGGCCAGCGCCTCAACCGCCTCCGGCTCCATCACCGTGCGCCCTCCGTTCAGCGCCCCGTCCAGCGCCCGCGCCGCCTCGGCCCGAGTCAGCCCCCCAAGCCACAGGCCGTCCGAACGAAGCCCCACCTCCGGAATGGCTTCGACGCCGTCCCGCTGCCCCGCCAGCACCACGCCCAACAGCGGCGAGACCCCCATCCAGGACAACTCCCGCAGCCGCTTGAGACCCCGCACCGTCTGTGAGTGCAGCAGGTGGGCGTCGTCGATCGCCAGCACCACCGCACCCTCCCGGCTCGCCGCCCCCAAAACCCGCCGCACCTGGTGGCTCCGCGCCTCCCCCGAATGCCGCGGCCGCTCGCCGGACAGGTCCCGCACCAGGGCCGACTGGATGTCCCCCAGGTGCAGCCGCTCCCGGTCCAACCGCAGCGGCTCCACCACCCGGACGTCCAGCCCCCGCAGCGCCGCCCGCACCGCGTGCGTCTTGCCGCTGCCGCGCGCCCCCAGGATCGACACGAACGCCCGCGCCTCCACCGCCGCCCGCACCATCCTGCCCGCCCGCGCCCCGTCCGCCGTCGCCATCTCCAGCCCGGCCCACGGGTCCGCCGAAAGACCGAACTGCTCGCGTGTGATAATCTTCATCCCGACCCTCCCGTTGTTGATGCCATCATCCCTGCGCCAGCCCGGTCATCTCCAGCGCCAACTCCGCCACCGCCGCCTTCCCGAGTCCGGCGTCCTCGATCTGCGCCCGTACCAGCGCCCGGTGACTGTCCGACAGCCTGTGCGGGTAGATGCCCGTGAACGCCCGCATGGCCTCCGCCAGGCTGCGGTAGCGCTCCCCGTCCAGCGGGTTCTCCAACGCCGCCGCAGGCGCCGTCCGCGCCCGCATGGGCGTCACCCTTGCGCCGCCGGCATCCCCGCCCGGCGCGTACAGGTCCGCAGCGGCGCGGTCCGCGGCCCCTTCCTCCCGCAGCCGTTCCAGCGCCGTCTTCTCAACCGCGCGCACCTCCCCGTAGGGCCGCGGCCGGCAGGGCGCCGCCACACACCGCTCCCCCGTGCGCTCGTCCTCCAGCACCAGGCTGCCGCTCCCGTCCATGCCCCGCCGCGCGATCACCCACCGGTCGTGCCAACGCTCGGCCTCGTACTCCGCCCCGCCCCAGCGCACCACGCCGTTCACGTCCACCTTCCGCCGCGCCTCCCGCGCCAGCGTCTCCACCGGGTTGTCCGGCAGCTTGCGCAACGGGTTGTCCGCAGGCCGCCCGTTGGTCAACGCCACCCACGCCTCCGTCCGGCTCGCCGCCCGGCCCCCCACCGGCGTCCGCGACGACCGCCGGCCGTTCTCCTCGGCTTCGTACTCACAGAGCCGCTCGTTGAGCTCCGACAGCAGGATGGTCTCCCTCCCCCGCAGGAACAGCGCCCGCTCAAACCGCGCCCACCGCGTCCGGTGCGAACGCTCCACTCCCCCCATCCGCTCCTTCGCGTAGGCCTCCCCCGTCACCAGGTTGACGTCCAGCCGCTCCAGCAGGTCCCGGGCCGCCCCCGACTTGAACAACGGCCCCTGGTCCGACCACAGATCCTCCGGCACCCCGTGCAGCGGCCGCCGCCCCTCGCCCGTCTCCGCCAGCATCGCGCACAGCGCCGTCATGGCGTCGAGGGCGGATTCGCCCTTGCCCACCACATAGACCGCCCGCGTGTACCCCGTGCACATGTCCCACAGCCCGTACACCAGCACCCGCAGCCGCTCCCGCCCCAAAGGCTTGTTCTTGTATCCGCCCGGACGCTGCGGCGCCGGCCGGCGGTGCAGCCGCAAAAGCCAGTCGCCATCCTCCAACTCCCGGTCCACCACCAGGTACTGGCTCGTGGAACCGTCCATCTGCACCGCCTGCATCGGATAGTCGGCGTGCAGCCGGTGGGTGCGCTTCTTCCGCACCACCAGCCCCATCTCCCGCGCCAGGCGGTGCGCCGTGGCCGTCGGCATGGCCGCAGCCTCCGGCGGCAACAGCCCGCTCTCCACCCCCGCCCGAATCGCCAGGTCCAGCGCCGTCGCCTCCGGCGCCCGATGCGCCAGCGCCACCGCCAGCCGCGTCCACTCCCGGTATTCCGGGTTCTTCGGCGTCCGGCGCCGCGCCGTTCCGCCCCGCCCCGCCACTCGGTACACCGTCGCCACGCTCACCCCGTAGACCTCCGCCAGACGCCGCGCCGTAGCCGTGCGCTCCCCATGCCCGGCCGAAGCCAGGGCCTCGACCATGGCCGCCCGCACCGCCGCCGAAAGCTCAGTCCTCATCTCCGTCCGTGGCCGCGCCCGATATCCGCTCCAAAGACCCCACCGCCATGTCCGCCGCCGCCAGCACCTGCCGCCTTGCACTCTCCCCGGCCCCAGGCAGCAGCCCCTCCAACCGCTCCGCCAGCTCCGCCAGACTCGATTCCAGCCCCCGCAACTCCGCCACCGACTCCCGCAACTGCGCCCGCGGATGGCTCCCCATATCCGCCACCTTCCGCGCCGCCCCCAATTCCGCCACCGCCTCGTCCCGCTCCGCCTCCAACGCCGCTATCCGCTCCCGGTCCCCGGGATGCCGCCCCTCCGACACCGCCCTGCCCGCCGCGATCAACTCCCGAATCGCCGCGTTCCGCTGCCGCGGCGGCTTCGCCATAACCTCCGCCACCTCCCGGTCCTCCTTGCCCAGGTCCTCCAATCGCTCCTCCACCCCCGCCTCCACGAACTGGCTCACCAAAGCCATGGCCTCCCGCGGTCGGTCCGCCGCCAACTCCCGCAACTCCCGATTCCGCCTCGCCACCTCCCACGTCTCCGCCATCAGCCACGCCCGCCCAGGCTCCAGCTCCGTGTGCGACCGGATCAACCCCTCGAACGCCCCCCGCTCCGACACCTCCCGCCGCACCTTCCACAGCGACTCCATCAACTGCGCCTCCAGCATCTGCGACACTGCACGCGCCAAGCCGCAGACCGCACGGATGCGCCGCAACTCCTCCAACACCGCGGCGCCCACCCGCAGCTCGTCGGAGATCCCGCTCAAGTCAGTCGTCACGCTCATCCTTCCATCCCTCCAGATAGCTCCGGTGCAGGTCCGCTATCGCCACCCGAACCCGCTCGCTCAGCCGCGTTACCTCAGGCCTCAGCCGCCACCCGCCCCCAGCACCCCGCTCCGCCCATCCCGCCAACTCCAGGTTCTTCAGCGCCCGAAATACCTGGTCCCGCGTCGCCCCCGCTCGCTCCGCCACATCCGCCAGCAATACCCCTTCCAAAGGCCGCTCCCCCAATATCCCCACCACCCGCAGCACCGTCTGCTGTCCCCTGCTCCAATACGTCTCGCTCATCTCTCATCCTCCAGCCGCCGCAGGACCTCCCGCAGCACTGCCTTGGCCCCGTTGGGAACCCCCGCCGGAGCCGACCCGAATGCTCAAGCCGCGCCGAATTCATCGCTCCCCTCCCATGGCCGCACTCATCAACTCCGCCCCCAAACGCCGGCTCTCAAACCGCCGGTCCCCCGACGCCACCAGAACCTCGAATACCCGCCCCGCACTGGACAGACCCCCGCGCAGGGCCCGCGGCTGCCGGCCCGCCCCAGGACGCCCGTCCGCGTACATCCGAATCACCCCGTCGTACACGTGCCGCTCCACCCCCAGCGCCCGGCACAACGCCCGCGGCGACGCTATCCGCCCGTCCCGCCCCAACGCCATCCCCGCCGCCAATGCCTCACCCTCCGCCGCCCACGCCGCGTCCCAGTCGATGTCGTCCCAGTCCGCCCGCGCTGCCGCCTTGCGCTCCAACGCCCCCTCCACCATCGCCAACGCTTCCCCCGCGCTTCTGTATCTCGGTGCCTGAGTTACAGATTCTGCGGGGGCAGAATCTCTGTCTTTCGGCGCTTGAGTTACAGATTTCAGGGAACCCGAAGAACCCGAAGAAGGCTCAGGCCGCGGAATCTCTGACGGCCATGGGAGATCGCTAGGCCAGTGGTCCGAAAACCACTGGAGCACGCGGGCCGCGCGGCGCGTGGTGATGTCGTGGCCGTTGCGGAGGCGGTGCAGCAACATGCCTTGCCCTGTGGCGTAGAGGGACACGGTGCTCAGTCTCAATCCCCTCGCCGTCGCGTACCGTTCGGCGAGTCGCAGCACGTAATCATTGGCAAACATGCCAGCATATTACTGGCATGTTTGCCATAATGCAACTATCAATCCCTCAAAAAGTTGTGTTGTCAGCCGCTTTCTGGCATTTTTGCCAAGATGCGGCACGAAGAACTGCTACGACTGGTAGACAAGAGATTGGCCGAGATGGGTGTCTCTGCAGCGGATGCGTCTACGCGAGCGGTGGGAAATCACTATTTAATCAGGAACATGCGTCGCCGGACCGGCGGAATGCCCTCTGTTGAAAACTTGCGGGCGTTGTGTGATGTGCTGGATCTGGAGTTCTACATAGGTCCGTCCCGTTCCGCCTCGGATCTGTATGTCGAGGGCCGAGATACAGAAGCGGGGCTATCGCCGGCGCACCTGCGCGATCTGGAATCGAGCGCCCGGGGGCTGGTGCGGGTGGTGGTGGAGGCGGGCGGGGACCCATCGTGGGTGGAGCGACATGCGTGGGAGGAGGAAGTGCGGGTGGAGACGGGGCGGGTAGCGGTGGAGGTGGGAGGGAAGCTGCGGGAGTTGGGGCCTGGGGAGTCCGTGCGGATACCGGCTGGGGAGTTGCATAGCCACTACAGCCTGGAGCCGTCGCGGTGGGTGTTGCTGGCGGAGGGCGCGGGCGAAGGTCTGGACGACCCCACGGCGCTGGCGGAGCCGAGGGTTGAGTACGACCCCGGCATCCGGCAGATCGGGGCAGTGGCGGCGTTGGATGCCGAGGAGATACCGCCGGGCGCGCGGCCGGTGGACGTGCGCGGGATTCCAGCTACCGAGAGCACGGATGATGAGGAGTTCGAGTTGGTCCGGCGCTACGACGGCAGGGAGGTACGGATGGCGGCGGGGCATGGCGAGATTGTGGACACCGAGCCGGAGCCCGGCGAGGTCAAGTTTCGGCGGAATTGGCTCCGATCTCACGGCCTCAAGGCCACGAACCTGATGCTGCTGGACGTGGTGGGGGATAGCATGTTTCCGACGATCCGGGAGGGCGACGCGGTGCTGATCGACGAATCCCGCCGCTCGCCGCAGAGCGGTCGGGTTTACGCCCTACGGACAACCGAGGGTCTGCTGGTGAAGCGTCTACGCAGGCGCAGGGGTCGCT